>NZ_CABVPN010000030.1 GCF_902499115.1 Burkholderia diffusa | reverse complement strand
GGGCGCGGCGCGGGCGCCGGCACGGCGGCCGGCGGCGGGACGCTCGTCACGACCATCGCGCCGGCCGGCTGCGCCGCATAGCCGGCCGAGGCCGCGCCGGTCACGCCGGCGCCACCGCCCGCGCCACCCGCACCGCCGGCCATCGCGATGCCCGTACCCGACGCCGTGCCCGCATTCCCGCCGAACTGCCCGCCGCTCGCCGCGTTCGCATGCGCGAGCGCGGTCTCGGCCGTCTCGCCGCGTCCGGGAATCACGATCATCCCGTCGTCCGCGTGCGCAAGCGGCACCGCGAGCCACAGCGCCGCGGCGAGCGCGAACGCACGCGCCATGCGCGTGCCGCGTCCGTCGTTTCCGCGAAGTGCGCCTGTCATCGCCGTGTCCTCGAAGCCGTTGATCCGATTCGCATTCTAGGGAGCCGGGCCGTCGCGCAAACGATGAATAGAGGGGGCCTTTGCCGCGTTATTCGTCCGATTGCCGGTTGCGCCCGACGCCTACCATCGCTGTCATGGAAAAAAGCCCCTTGGGTCGCCATCCGGCGCAAGGGGGCGTGCAGCGCTTCATACGGAGAGACGCACACATGCTGGACAAACTCGATGCCGAATTCGCGTTCGGCCGACAGGCGCTCGACGTGCGCGCCTATCGGCAGGAACTGCTGTCGTCGAACATCGCGAACGCCGACACGCCCGGCTACCAGGCCCGCGACGTCGATTTCGCGTCGACCCTCGCGCGCTCGCTGAAGCAGACCGGCGGCGGCCTCGCGCCGAGCAACGCCGCGCAGTTGCCGATGGCGCAGCCGGCCGGCGTGACGAGCGGGATGACGATGGTGTCGACGGCGCCGGGCCACATGGCCGGCACCGCGAAGCTGATTCCGACGGGCGGCCCGGCCGACGACTACGGTCGCGCGCAGTACCGGATGCCGCTGCAGCCGTCGCTCGACGGCAACACGGTCGATCTCGACGTCGAGCGCGTGCAGTTCGCGAACAACGCGCTGCACTACGAAACCGGGATGACCGTGATGACCCAGCAGATCAAGGCGATGATCGCCGCGATCTCGACGAACTCGTAAGCGCGCGCCGCTTCCGTATCCGAGCACAAGGAGCCCCCATGCCCTCGTTGATGAACATCTTCGGCGTCGCCGGTTCGGCGCTGTCCGCGCAATCGCAGCGCCTGAACGTCACCGCGTCGAACCTCGCGAACGCCGACAGCGCGACCGGCCCCGACGGCAAGCCGTACAAGGCGAAGCAGGTCGTGTTCGCCACCGACCCGATCGGCGGCGCGCGCACCGCGTCCGGCCAGGGCGTCGGCGGCGTGCGCGTGACGAAGGTGGTCGACGATCCGTCGCCGATGAAGTCGACCTACGACCCGGCGAACCCGGCCGCCGACGCGAACGGCTACGTGCAGATGCCGAACGTCGATCCGGTGCAGGAGATGGTGAACATGATCTCGGCGTCGCGCTCGTACCAGGCCAACGTCGAGACGCTGAACACCGCGAAGACGCTGATGCTCAAGACGCTGACGATCGGCACGTAAGCCGCGCGCAGAGCGTCCTTCCCCATCGAGACCCAGACCCGACAGTTCCGAAACAAGGCCACCCAGGATGACTTCCTCCAGCACGACGATCGGCGGCAGCGGCACCAACGTGTCGACCCTGCCGACCGACACGATGAACACCAACAACGTGTCGACGAACGGCACGTCGGCGAGCGATCTGCAGGCGACGTTCCTGAAGCTGCTCGTCACGCAGCTGCAGAACCAGGATCCGACGAGCCCGGTCGACAGCTCGCAGATGACGTCGCAGCTCGCGCAGATCAACACGGTGAGCGGCATCGCGCAGCTGAACACGTCGCTCACGTCGCTGTCGACCCAGCTCGCGGCCGGGCAGCAGACGCAGGCCGCGCTGCTGATCGGCACGAACGTGCTCGCGCCGGGCAACAGCGTCGCGGTGAAGAGCGGCGCGGCGTCGCCGTTCGGCGTGTCGCTCACGAGCGACGTGTCGAACCTGACGATCACCGTGAAGAACAGCTCGGGCGCCGTCGTCAACACGATCGACGCGGGCAAGCAGTCGGCCGGCACGGTGCCGTTCAACTGGACGCCGACGGACGCGGCCGGCAACGCGCTGCCCGACGGCAACTACACCGTGAGCGCGCAGTACACGGGCTCGGACGGCAAGACGTATGCGCCGACCGTGCTCGCGGCCGCGCAAGTGCAGAGCGTGATCAAGCAGGCCGACGGCACGGCGGGGCTCGTGCTGTCGAACGGCACGACGGTGGGCTTGACCCAGGTCGCGTCGATCTTCCCGAACACCGCGTCGTCGTCGTCCGGCGGCACGACCACCACCAACTGATCCAGCTTTCTCGAAAACGGAGACCGAAATGGGTTATCAACAGGGTCTGAGCGGCCTCGCCGGCGCATCGAACGCGCTCGACGTGATCGGCAACAACATCGCGAACGCGAACACGGTCGGCTTCAAGTCGAGCACCGCGCAGTTCTCCGACATGTACGCGAACTCGGTCGCGACGTCGGTCAACACGCAGATCGGGATCGGTACGACGCTCGCATCGGTGCAGCAGCAATTCGGCCAAGGCACGATCAACACGACGAACTCGTCGCTCGACGTCGCGATCAACGGCAACGGCTTCTTCCAGATGTCGAACAACGGCGTGACGACGTACTCGCGCGACGGCACGTTCCAGCGCGACAAGAACGGCTTCATCGTCGATTCGCAAGGCCGCAACCTGATGGGTTACGCGGCCAACACGGGCGGCGTGATCAACACCGCGCAGACCGTGCCGCTGCAGGCGCCGACCACCAACATCGCGCCGACCGCGACGACCAAGATCTCCGCCCAGTTCAACCTGAACTCGCAGGACACGGTGCCGGCCAAGACGCCGTTCAGCGCGACCGACACCACGACGTACAACTACTCGACGTCAATCCAGGTGTACGACTCGCTCGGTGGCTCGCAGGCGGTCAACATGTACTTCGTGAAATCGGCGGCCGGCACGTGGGAAGCCTACGCAGGCACGCAGGGCGGCGCCACGACGGATCTCGGCACGGTGACGTTCAACTCGTCGGGCGCGATCCAGAGCACGACGACGGGCACGCCGGCCACCCCGACCGCATCGCTCGGCCAGTTCCAGTTCACCGTCCCGAACACCGACGGCTCGGCGACGCCGCAGCAGCTCACGCTCGACCTGACCGGCACCACGCAGTACGGCGGCAAGGACGGTGTGAACAATCTCGCGCAGGATGGCTATGCGAGCGGTACGCTGACGACCTTCTCGATCGGCGCCGACGGCAAGCTGACCGGCAACTACTCGAACGGCCAGACGGCGGTGCTCGGCCAGATCGTGCTCGCGAACTTCAACAACCCCAACGGGCTCGTCAACCTCGGCGGCAACCAGTACGCCGAATCGTCCGCGTCGGGCGTGCCGCAGATTTCGTCGCCGGGCAGCACGAACCACGGTGCGCTGCAGGGCAGTGCGCTCGAGAACTCGAACGTCGACCTGACGTCGCAGCTCGTCAACCTGATCACCGCGCAGCGCAACTACCAGGCGAACGCGCAGACGATCAAGACGCAGCAGACCGTCGACCAGACGCTCATCAACCTGTAATGCGCGGATAACCGGCAGCCATGGACCGACTGATCTACACGGCGATGACGGGCGCGTCGCAGTCGCTCGACCAGCAGGCGATCGTCGCGAACAACCTCGCGAACGCGTCGACGACGGGCTTTCGCGCGCAACTCGCGACGTATCGCGCGGTGCCGATGAATTTCGGCGACGGCAGCAACATCGACCCGACGACGACGCGCACCTACGTGCTCGCGTCGACGCCCGGCGCGGATTACGCACCGGGCCCGATCACGCGCACCGGCAACCCGCTCGATGTCGCGGTGCAGGGCGCCGGCTGGCTGTCGGTGCAGACCGCCGACGGCAGCGAGGCGTACACGCGTGCGGGCAACCTGCACGTCGACGAAAACGGCCAGCTCGTCAACGCGAGCAACCTGCCGGTGATCGGCAACGGCGGCCCGATCTCGGTGCCGCCGAACGCGGAAGTGACGATCGGCAAGGACGGCACGGTGTCCGCGCTGATGCCGGGCGACCCGCCGACGGCGGTCGCGATCGTCGACCAGATGAAGCTCGTGAACCCCGACCCTGCCACGCTCACGCGCGGCAACGACGGGCTGTTCCGCACCGCCGACGGCAATCCGGCCGACGCCGACCCGGGCGTGGTCGTCACGCCGAATTCGCTCGAAGGCAGCAACGTGAACCCGGTGACCGCGATGGTCGCGATGATCGACAACGCACGGGCGTTCCAGCTGCAGTCGAAGCTGATCCAGACGGCCGACCAGAACGAGCAGTCGGCGAACCAGCTGCTCAACTTCAGCTGAGCGGCACGGCCCTCGCTACCAGGAGAAGATTCAACATGAACCGATCGCTCTACATCGCCGCCACCGGCATGAATGCGCAGCAGGCGCAGATGGACGTGATCTCGAACAACCTCGCGAACACCAGCACGAACGGCTTCAAGGCGTCGCGCGCGGTGTTCGAGGATCTGCTGTACCAGACCATCCGCCAGCCGGGCGCGAACTCGACGCAGCAAACCGAACTGCCGTCGGGCCTGCAGCTCGGCACCGGCGTGCAGCAGGTCGCGACCGAGCGCCTGTACACGCAGGGCGGCCTCACGCAGACCGGCAACTCGAAGGACGTCGCGATCAACGGCGCGGGCTTCTTCCAGGTGCTGATGCCGGACGGCACGAACGCGTACACGCGCGACGGCTCGTTCCAGACCAACGCGCAAGGCCAGCTCGTCACGTCGAGCGGCTACCAGATCCTGCCGGCGATCACCGTGCCGCAGAACGCGCAGTCGCTGACGATCGGCAAGGACGGCGTCGTATCGGTCACGCAGCCGGGCTCGAGCAACGCGGTGCAGATCGGCTCGCTGCAGATCGCGACCTTCATCAACCCGGCCGGCCTCGAGGCGAAGGGCGAGAACCTGTTCGCCGAGACCACGTCGTCGGGTGCGCCGAACGTGTCGCAGCCGGGCCTGAACGGCGCCGGCGTGCTCAACCAGGGCTATGTCGAGGCGTCGAACGTGAACGTCGTGCAGGAACTCGTCAACATGATTCAGACGCAGCGTGCATACGAGATCAACAGCAAGGCCGTGACGACGTCCGACCAGATGCTGCAGACCGTCACGCAGATGAAGAGCTAACCGGAAAGTCCCGTCGTCGCCATGAAGCAGGTTCGCCTCCTCCCGTCAGCCCCCGTCCGCGCCGCGTGCGCGGTCGCGGTGGCCGCGCTCGCCGGCTGCGCGCAGATTCCGCGCGACCCGATCATCCAGCAGCCGATGACGGCGCAGCCGCCGATGCCGATGTCGATGCAGGCGCCCGGCTCGATCTACAACCCGGGCTACGCGGGCCGGCCGCTGTTCGAGGATCAGCGGCCGCGCAACATCGGCGACATCCTGACGATCGTGATCGCGGAAAACATCAACGCGACCAAGTCGTCGGGCGCGAATACCAACCGGCAAGGCAACACCGACTTCAACGTGCCGACGGCCGGCTTCCTCGGCGGGCTGTTCGCGAAGGCGAACCTCTCCGCGGCCGGCAGCAACAAGTTCGCGGCGACGGGCGGCGCCAGCGCGGCGAACACGTTCAACGGCACGATCACCGTGACCGTCACCAACGTGCTGCCGAACGGCAATCTCGTCGTGAGCGGCGAGAAGCAGATGCTGATCAACCAGGGCAACGAGTTCGTGCGCTTCTCCGGGGTCGTCAACCCGAACACGATCTCGGGCGCGAACTCGGTCTACTCGACGCAGGTGGCCGACGCGCGGATCGAATACTCGGCGAAGGGCTACATCAACGAAGCCGAGACGATGGGCTGGCTGCAGCGCTTCTTCCTCAACATCGCACCGTGGTGATGACGATGCAGCAGCCTCTTTTCCATCGCCTGTCGTCCCGTGTGTCGCGCGTGCCTGCCGTCGCGCGGCTCGCCGCCGCGTTCTTGCTGGCGGCATGCGCGCTCGGCGCGGCCCCCGCGCACGCGGAGCGCCTGAAGGACCTCGCGCAGATCCAGGGCGTGCGCGACAACCCGCTGATCGGCTATGGCCTCGTCGTCGGCCTCGACGGCACGGGCGACCAGACGATGCAGACGCCGTTCACCACGCAGACGCTCGCGAACATGCTCGCGAACCTCGGCATCTCGATCAACAACGGCTCGGCGAACGGCGGCACGTCGTCGCTGAACAACATGCAGCTGAAGAACGTCGCGGCCGTGATGGTGACCGCGACACTGCCGCCGTTCGCGCGGCCGGGCGAGGCGCTCGACGTGACGGTCTCGTCGCTCGGCAACGCCAAGAGCCTGCGCGGCGGCACGCTGCTGCTCACGCCGCTGAAGGGCGCGGACGGCCAGGTGTACGCGCTCGCGCAGGGCAACATGGCGGTCGGCGGCGCGGGGGCGAGCGCGAACGGCAGCCGCGTGCAGGTGAACCAGCTCGCGGCCGGCCGGATCGTCGGCGGCGCGATCGTCGAGCGCTCGGTGCCGAACGCGATCGCGCAGATGAACGGCGTGCTGCAACTGCAACTGAACGACATGGACTACGGCACCGCGCAGCGGATCGTGTCCGCGGTCAATTCGAGCTTCGGCCCGGGCACCGCGACGGCGCTCGACGGCCGCACGATCCAGCTCGCCGCGCCGGCGGATTCCGCGCAGCAGGTCGCGTTCATGGCGCGCCTGCAGAACCTCGACGTGAGCCCGGACAAGGCCGCCGCGAAGGTGATCCTGAACGCGCGCACCGGCTCGATCGTGATGAACCAGATGGTCACGCTGCAAAGCTGCGCGGTCGCGCACGGCAACCTGTCGGTGGTCGTCAACACGCAGCCCGTGGTGTCGCAGCCGGGGCCGTTCTCGAACGGGCAGACGGTGGTCGCGCAGCAATCGCAGATCCAGCTGAAGCAGGACAACGGCGCGCTGAAGATGGTGACGGCCGGCGCGAACCTCGCCGACGTCGTGAAGGCGCTGAACACGCTCGGCGCGACGCCGGCGGACCTGATGTCGATCCTGCAGGCGATGAAGGCGGCCGGCGCGTTGCGCGCCGATCTGGAGATCATCTAAATGGCAGCGAACCTCCCGAACGCGAATGACCTGACGCAGCGCTTCGCACTCGACGTGCAGGGCTTCGACGCGCTGCGCGCGCAGGCGAAGCAGTCGCCGCAGGCCGGCGCGAAAGCGGTCGCGGGCCAGTTCGACGCGATGTTCACGCAGATGATGCTCAAGAGCATGCGCGACGCGTCGCCCGACGGCGGGCTGCTCGATTCGCACACGTCGAAGATGTACACGTCGATGCTCGACCAGCAACTCGCGCAGCAGATGTCGAAGCGCGGGATCGGCGTGGCCGACGCGCTGATGAAGCAGCTGCTGCGCAACGCGGGGCAGGGCGCGGGCGGCGACACGGCGGCCGACGCCGGCGCGGCCGGGCTCGGCGCGGTCGGCCTGGGTGCGGCCGGCTCGGGCACGTCGGGCAACGAAGGCAGCCTGGCTGCGATGAACGCGATGGCGAGGGCCTACGCGAACGCGGCGAACAACGGCGGGCTCGCCGGCGCGCGCGGCTACACGGCCGGCAGCGCGCTGACGCCGCCGCTGAAGGGCGCGAGCGGCGCGCAGGACGCCGACGCGTTCGTCGACCGGCTCGCCGGCCCGGCCCAGGCGGCGAGCGCGACCACCGGCATCCCGGCGCGCTTCATCGTCGGCCAGGCCGCGCTCGAATCGGGCTGGGGCAAGCGCGAGATCCGCGCGAGCGACGGCTCGACGAGCTACAACGTGTTCGGCATCAAGGCGAACAAGGGCTGGACGGGCCGCACGGTGTCGGCGCTGACGACCGAATACGTGAACGGCACGCCGCGCCGCGTCGTCGCGAAGTTCCGCGCGTACGATTCGTACGAGCACGCGATGACCGATTATGCCAACCTGCTGAAGAACAACCCGCGCTACGCGGGCGTGCTGAGCGCGAGCCGCAGCGTCGAGGGCTTCGCGCACGGGATGCAGAAGGCCGGCTACGCGACCGACCCGAACTACGCGAAGAAGCTGATCTCGATCATGCAGCAGATCGGCTGACGGGGCAGGGGCCGGAACGGCCCCGCCTGCCGCCCGTTTCTTGCAGTCTTACGGACCGCGTCCGGCACCCTGCCGCGCGCGGTTTCAACGTTTGCGCGAAAAAAACCGGCATTTCGATCTAAACTTTCGGTGAGCACTGCCGCTAAGTGTGTGAGACCTGCAACCGGGCCATGTTCTGGCCCGGTTTTACTGCGCACCGGTTGCCCGGGCGCCCATGAAAAGAAAACCGGCTAGCCATGAATATCGAAACGTCGACCGATCCGAGCCTGGATGCGGGCCATTCCGGGCCTGACTACGCCCGCCGCAATCCGCTGGAGATCGGCGTGCAGTTGCGCAACCTCGTGAACCGAGGCGACTTCCTGACCGTCCAGTACCCGGGCGGCCAGCTCGTCACGCGCCTGCTCGAGGTCGACGTCGGCGCGCGCACGTTCACGTTCGACTGGGGCGCGCTGTCCGAGCAGAACGCCGGCATCCTCGGCGCGTCGCATTGCACGTTCGCGGCGGCGCCCGAAGGCGTGCGCGTGGAATTCACCACGAGCACGCCGCGCGAGACGCGCTACGAGGGGCTGCCCGCATTCGTCGCCGATTTCCCCGACGTGCTGATGTGCATCCAGCGCCGCGAGTATTTCCGTGTCGATGCGCCGATCGTCGATCCGTTCCTGTGTCGCGGCAAGCTGCCGGACGGCGAGAGCTTCGTGTTCGAGGTGCATAACCTGTCGCTCGGCGGCGTCGGCCTGCGCACGGCCGACGAGCGTGTCGAGGCGCTCGAGGTCGGCACGCTGCTGCCGGACGTCGAGCTCGAGCTGACCGGCCACGGCACGCTGTCGCTCGACCTGCGGCTCGTGTCGCAGCGTTCGACCCAGATGCCGAACGGTTCGCGCCGCTTCCAGCTCGGTTTTCGCTTCATGTCGCTGCCGGGCAGCGCGGAGAACACGCTGCAGCGCCTGATCACGCAGCTCGAGATGAAGCGCCGCTCGCTCGCGCGGGCCTGACGTACTCCCGTCTCGCGGCCCCGCCCGGGGCCGCTTTCGCACCGGTGCCGGCAGCGTCCGCCGCGCCGTTCGACAGACGACGCGCACGCGCGCGTCGCATGCGCATTTTTCCCTCAATTTTTCCGATCCGCGGCCGTTATACCGGGAGTTACGCAACCCGGCGGCCGCAGCGCGGCCGGCTCATCAGGATCGCGCATGTCCAACACACTCATGAACCTCGGTGTCAGCGGCCTCAATGCCGCGCTCTGGGGCCTCACGACGACCGGTCAGAACATCAGCAACGCCGCGACGCCCGGCTATTCGGTCGAACGCCCGGTCTATGCCGAGGCGAGCGGCCAGTACACGTCGAGCGGCTACATGCCGCAGGGCGTGAACACCGTCACGGTGCAGCGGCAGTACAGCCAGTACCTGAGCGACCAGCTGAACAGCGCGCAGTCGCAGGGCGGCGCGCTGTCGACGTGGTATTCGCTCGTCGCGCAGCTGAACAACTACGTCGGCAGCCCGACGGCCGGGATCTCGACGGCGATCACCGGCTATTTCACCGGCTTGCAGAACGTGGCGAACAGCGCCGCCGATCCGTCGGTGCGGCAGACCGCGATCAGCAACGCGCAGATCCTCGCGAATCAGCTCAATGCGGCCGGCCAGCAGTACGACGCGCTGCGCCAGAGCGTGAATACGCAGCTCACCAGCACGGTGTCGCAGATCAACACGTACACCGCGCAGATCGCGAATCTGAACCAGCAAATCTCGGCGGCGAGCAGCCAGGGGCAGCCGCCGAACCAGCTGATGGACCAGCGCGACCTCGCGGTGTCGAACCTGTCGAGCCTCGCAGGCGTGCAGGTGGTGCGCAACGACAGCGGCTACAGCGTGTTCCTCGCGGGCGGCCAGCCGCTCGTTCTCGCCGACAAGAGCTATCAGCTCGCGACCGTCACGTCGCCGTCGGATCCGAGCGAGCTGACCGTCGTGTCGCAGGGGATCGCCGGCGCGAATCCGCCAGGCCCGAACCAGGCGCTGCCGGATGCGTCGCTGTCGGGCGGCACGCTCGGTGGCCTGCTCGCGTTCCGCAGCCAGACGCTCGACCCCGCGCAGGCGCAACTCGGCGCGGTCGCGGCCAGTTTCGCCGCGCAGGTCAACGGGCAGAACGCGCTCGGCATCGATCTGTCGGGCAAGCCGGGCGGCAACCTGTTCACGGTGGCGGCCCCGGACGTCTATTCGAATCAGGGCAATACCGGCAACGCGTCTCTTTCCGTCTCGTTCGCCAACGCGTCGCAGCCGACGACGAGCGACTACACGCTGTCGTACGACGGCACGAACTACACGCTGACCGACCGCGCGAGCGGCACGGTGGTCGACCAGAAGGCCGGGCCGATGCCGCTTTCGCTCGGCGGGCTGAACTTCTCGTTCTCGTCCGGCGCGATGAATGCCGGCGACCAGTTCACCGTGCTTCCGACGCGCGGCGCGCTGTCGGGCTTCGGCCTCGCGACGACGAGCGGCTCGGCGATCGCGGCCGCGTCGCCGGCCATCACGTCGCCGTCGAGCACCAACATCGGCACCGCCAAGATCGCGCTGAGCGGGGTGAGCGCCGGCTACCAGGTGCCGTCGACCAAGCTGACCTACGATGCGGCGACGCAGTCGCTGTCGGGCTTCCCGGTCGGAACCACGGTGACGATCCCGGGCACGCCGCCGACTTCGGTGACGATCAACACGCCGACCGACTCCGTGCCGTACGACCCGTCGACCGGTGCGGTGATGACGATGTCCGGGACGGCCGCCGGGGCGATGAACGGCGTGACCGTCACGCTGTCGGGCACGCCGTCGGACGGCGATTCGTTCACGATCGGACCGTACGCGGGCGGCACGAGCGACGGCAGCAACGCGCTCGCGCTGTCGAAGCTCGTCAACGCGAAGACGCTCGGCGGCGGCACGACGACGCTCACCGGGGCCTATGCGAACTACGTGAACAACATCGGCAACGCCGCGAGCCAGCTCAAGTCGTCGAGCACGGCACAGACGGCGCTGGTCGGCCAGATCACGTCCGCGCAGCAGTCGGTGTCGGGCGTGAACCAGAACGAGGAAGCCGCGAACCTGATGCAGTACCAGCAGCTCTACCAGGCGAACGCGAAAGTGATCCAGACGGCGTCGTCGCTGTTCCAGACCGTGCTGGGCCTGTTCAGCTGACCGGATTCGAGAGGATAGAAACGATGCGGATTTCCACGACCCAGTTCTACCAGCTGAACGTTGGCCAGATGAACGATCAGCAGGCCCAGCTCGCGCAGCTCTACCAGCAGATCTCGAGCGGCGTGAGCCTGACGACGCCGGCCGACAACCCGGTGGGCGCGGCGCAGGCGGTGCAGTTGTCGATGACGTCGGCCACGCTGTCGCAGTACGCGGCGAACCAGAACGTGGCGCTCGCGTCGCTGCAGGCCGAGGACCAGACGCTGCAGAACGTCGGCACCGTGCTCGGCAGCGTCCAGTCGGTGATCGTGCGCGCCGGCGACGGTTCGCTCGCGGACAGCGACCGCGCGGCGCTCGCGACGCAGCTCGAGGGCTATCGCGACCAGTTGTTGTCGCTCGCGAACTCGACGGACGGCGCGGGCAACTACCTGTTCGCCGGCTACAAGAATGCGGCGGCGCCGTTTACGAAGAACGCGGCCGGCGGCATCAGCTATGTCGGCGATACGGGCACGCGCACGGTACAGATCGACGATTCGCGCAGCGTGCCGCAGGGCGACTCGGGCCTCTCGGTGTTCATGTCGGTGCAGGCGCTGGGCAGCTCGCCTGTCCAGGCGGCCGGCGTGGGCAACACGGGCACGGCCACCATCGGCAACGTCACGGTGACGGACCCGTCGGCCGCGACGAACGCGCATCAGTTCACGATCACCTTCGGCGGCACGGCGGCCGCGCCGACCTACACGGTGACCGACAATACGGCGTCGCCGCCGACGACCACGCCCGCGCAGGCCTATACGTCGGGCACCGCGATCGCGCTCGGCAGCGGGATGAAGGTGGCGGTGTCGGGCACGCCGTCGGTCAACGACACCTTTTCGGTCACGCCCGCGCCGCAGGCGAGCGGGGTCGACGTGTTCTCGACGCTCGATTCGATGATCACGGCGTTGAAGACGCCCGTCACCGGCAACGCGACGGCGAGCGCCGCGCTGTCGAACACGATGGGCACGGCCGCGACGAAGATCAACAACACGATGCGCAACGTCACGACGGTGCTGGCATCGGTCGGCGGCCGCGAGCAGGAAGTCAAGGCGATGCAGGCCGTCAACCAGACCGCGGCGCTGCAGACGAGCAGCAACCTGTCGGACCTGACCAGCACCAACATGGTGACGACGATCAGCCAGTACCTGCAGGTGCAGAACGCGCTGAGCGGCGCGCAGAAGGCGTACGCGCAGCTGCAGAACATGTCGCTGTTCCAGTACATCAATCCGTGATCCCCGTGGCGCCCGCCGCGACGTGAGCGCACGCTTGCATCGCGGCGAGCGCCGGCAGGCCTCCGTCGGCCTTCATCTGGCTTCATCTGCGCGATCGTGCCGTCCGGCACTCCGCCCGACGGCACGACCGCTGCACCGGCGGTTCGCGCTTGCCAGCCCCAATTCCGCTCCGTAAACTCGCGCCAGATTCCAGACCGGCGCACCGTCCGCAGCCGGCGTTCGACAGGAGCCCTTTTCCCCATGTCCGATTCCTACTTCCCGCGCTGGCGGGTGCAACCGACCGGCGCCGCCTCGCGCGTGGTCGGCCCCGACGAACGCCTCGCGTGGCCGCAGATGGTCGCGATGGGCGTGCAGCACGTCGTCGCGATGTTCGGCTCGACCGTGCTCGCGCCGCTGCTGATGGGCTTCGACCCGAACCTGTGCATCTTCATGTCGGGCATCGGCACGCTGCTGTTCTTCGTGCTGGTCGGCGGTCGCGTGCCGAGCTACCTCGGCTCGAGCTTCGCGTTCATCGGCCTCGTGATCGCGGTGACGGGCTACGGCGGCAGCGGGCCGAACCCGAACATCCCCGTCGCGCTCGGCGGGATCATCGCGTGCGGCGTCGTGTACGTCGCGCTCGGCGCGCTGGTGCAGGCGATCGGCACGCGCTGGATCGAGACGCTGATGCCGCCCGTCGTCACCGGCGCGGTGGTCGCGGTGATCGGGCTGAACCTGGCGCCGATCGCGGTCAAGGGCGTGTCGGCGTCGACCTTCGACTCGGTGATGGCGCTCGTCACGGTGCTGTGCGTCGGCGGCGTCGCGGTGTTCGCGCGCGGGATGATGCAGCGCCTGCTGATCCTCGTCGGGCTGGTGATCGCCTACGTGATCTATGCGATCGCCACCAACGGGATGGGCCTCGGCAAGCCGGTCGATTTCTCGATCGTCGCGCATGCCGCGTGGTTCGGCGTGCCGAGCTTCCGTGCGCCGGTCTTCGATCCGCACGCGATGCTGATGCTCGCGCCGATCGCGGTGATCCTGGTCGCGGAGAACCTCGGCCACATCAAGGCGGTGAGCGCGATGACGGGCACCAACCTCGACCGCTACGTCGGTCGCGCGTTCATCGGCGACGGGCTCGCGACGATCGTGTCGGGCAGCGTCGGCGGCACGGGCGTGACCACCTACGCGGAGAACATCGGCGTGATGGCCGTCACGCGGATCTATTCGACGCTGGTGTTCGCGGTCGCCGCGCTGATCGCGATCGGGCTGGGCTTCTCGCCGAAGTTCGGCGCGGTGATCCAGACGATTCCGGGCCCGGTGCTCGGCGGCGTGTCGATCGTCGTGTTCGGGCTGATCGCGGTGACGGGCGCGCGGATCTGGGTCGTCAACAAGGTCGACTTCTCCGACAACCGCAACCTGATCGTCGCGGCCGTCACGCTGGTGCTCGGCGCCGGCGACTTCTCGCTGAAGTTCGGCGGCTTCGGGCTCGGCGGGATCGGCACGGCGACGTTCGGCGCGATCATCCTGTACGCGATCCTGCGCAAGGAAAAGGAACCGGGCCCGGTGGTCTGATCTGGCAGCGGGCGGTGCAATGCCGCCCGCCGGCACGTATTTACGGGCCGATATTCGACTGCGCCTGCAGCCACGCGCAGAACTGCGCGACGAGCGTATCGCCGGCCGGCGCACCCGGCGCGATCCACCAGTAGCTGCGCGTCGCGATGCGCGGCCCGGGCAGCGGCATCACGAGGCGGCCGCTCGCGAGCTCGTCGTCGATCAGCGGCAGCGGGCCGAGCGCGAC
The DNA here is from genome assembly GCF_902499115.1 of Burkholderia diffusa. GTDB lineage: Bacteria > Pseudomonadota > Gammaproteobacteria > Burkholderiales > Burkholderiaceae > Burkholderia > Burkholderia diffusa. The sequence goes on along the minus strand of NZ_CABVPN010000030.1, from coordinate 87,539 downwards.
GCCCAGCCCGTCGACGGCCGCCTGCAGCGCCAGGTAGAAGTGATCGAACGACTGCCGCTTGCGCCCCTTCATCGTCACGCCGGCCGCCGCGAACCAGTCGCGCCAGCCTTCCGGCCGCGTATCCGAATGCAGCAGCACGTGCCGCGCGAGATCGTCCGCCCGGGCGATTGGCGCGCGCTTGAGCAGCGCCGGGCTGCAGACCGGAATCACGCTTTCGTCGAGGAAGTGGCCGCTCGTGCAGTTCGGCCAGTGGCCGGGGCCGCGGCGGATCGCGACGTCGAAACCGTCGAGCGTGTCGAGCGGCGCGTTCGACGTGGACAGCTTCAGCTCGACGTTCGGCACGTCGCGCTGGAACCGCGACAGGCGCGGCAGCAGCCATTTCATCGCGAAGGTCGGCAGCGCATTGATGCGCAGCACGCGTGCGGCACCGGTGTTGCGCAGCTGCTCGGTGGCGAGCGCGATGCTGTCGAACGCGGCACGGACGGTATCCAGATAGCGGCGGCCTTCGTCGGTGAGCTTCACGCGCTTGCCATAGCGGTGGAACACCGGCTTGCCGAGCCACGCCTCGAACCCGGCGATTTGCCGACTGATGGCACCGTGAGTCACATGCAGCTCGTCGCCGGCGGCGCTGAAGCTTTCGTGTCGTGCCGCTGCTTCAAAGGCCCGAAGCGCGGAAAAGGAAGGGAGATCGCGTGCCATGCTTGTGATTCTAGGTCACAAAGGCGCGCCGATAAAATCGCTTTGCCGGGGTGCGGAACGGCGGTAACCTCGAGGCACCGTTTGATGAGGACCCCAATGCAATCCGTTTCTCCGCCGCCCGTCGCGTCCCCGCGCCGGATCCGCCTCGCCGAGCTGTTCACCGGTTTCCTGTCGCTCGGCCTGATGTCGTTCGGCGGCGCGCTGCCGTTCGCACGGCGTACGATCGTCGACGAGCGCAAATGGCTCACCGCCGACGAATTCACGGATCTGCTCGGGCTGTGCCAGTTCCTGCCGGGCGGCAACGTGATCAACCTGTCGGTCGCCGTCGGCATGCGCTTTCGCGGCGTCGCGGGCGCGTTCGCCGGCATTCTCGGGTTGATCGCGGGCCCAACGCTCGTGGTCGTCGCGCTCGGCGTGCTGTATGCGAAGACGCAGGGCGATCCGCGTGTGCAGCACCTGTTCGGCGGGCTCGCTGCCGCGGCCGCGGGCCTGCTCGTCGCGATGGCCGTGAAGGTCGCGAAACAGCTGCGGCACGCGCCGCGCACCGCGGCCGGCATCGCGGCGCTCGCGTTCGTCGCGATCGCGGTGCTGCGCATGCCGCTCCTGACCACGATGCTGGTGTTGACGCCCGCGAGCATCTGGCTCGCGTCGCGCCGCCGCGATACGCCGGCACCGCAGCACGCCGCCGCGCGCGACGGAGGCCAGTCATGAACGACACGCTGGTCGCGATCGCGACGATCTTCAGCCAGCTTTCGCTGCTCGCGTTTGGCGGCGGCAACACGATCCTGCCGGAGATGCAGCGGCAGGTCGTCGACGTGCACCACTGGATGAGCGCGCACGAGTTCACCGCGCTGTTCGCGCTCGCGCAGGCCGCGCCGGGGCCGAACATGATGATCGTGTCGCTGGTCGGCTGGCACGTGGCCGGCTGGGCCGGGCTGCTGGTCGCGTCGATCGCGAAGTTCGGGCCGTCGTCGCTCGTCACTGTGCTGGCGCTGCACGCGTGGGAGCGCTTTCGCGACCGGCCGTGGCGCCGCTACGTGCAGCAGGGGCTGATGCCGGTCACGGTCGGGCTCGTCGCGGCCAGCGCGGTGCTGATCTCCGAGGCGTCGAACCGCACGGCGATCCAGTGGGGCATCACGGCCGCCTGCGCGGTGCTCGCGTGGCGCACGCGCCTCCATCCGCTGTGGCTGCTCGCGGGCGGCGCGTTGATCGGGCTCACGGGCATCGGGCAGTGAGCCAAGGACAAGCCATCTCCCGTGCAGCATACTGGCGCGAATATTCACGGGAGGATCGATGGATCTGGACGGCGCCAGCCGCAATCTCACTGTCGCCGCGTTGCTGACGCTGTCCGGCGGCTACCTCGACGCGTACACGTACGTCGGCCACGGCCACGTGTTCGCGAACACGATGACCGGCAACGTCGCGCTGCTCGGCATCAACCTGTCGGCCGGCGAATGGGCCGCCGCGCTGCATCACGTGCCGCCGCTCGTCGGCTTCGTGATCGCAGTGTTCGTGGCGCACCTGCTCGGTCTCGCCGCGCAGCGCGGCTGGATGCGGCACACCGCGTTCGCGAGCCTGATCGTCGAGATCGCGTTTCTCGGCGTCGCCGCGAGTGGCCTGGTCGGCGCGTCGAGCGCGTGGCTGATTCCGGGCATCTCGTTCGTCGCGACGCTGCAGACGCTGTCGTTCACCCATCTCGAGGAACTGTCGTACACGTCGGTGATGACGACCGGCAACCTGCGGCGTGCCGCGCAGAAGCTGTTCGTCGGGTTGATCCCGCGCTACGACGCGGGTGCGCTGCACGACTCGGCGCTGCTCGCGACGATCAGCTTCTGCTTCCTGGCCGGCGCGGTGGTCGGCGGCCTCGCGACGCGGCTCGCGCCGGACGTCGCGCTGTGGGGCGCCGTGCTGCTGCTTGCGGGCGCGTTCGCGGAGATCGTGCGGCGCGCGTGGCGTCGCGCGGGGACCGGCGGCGGCGACGGTCGCGACGGCGACGGGGTGGCGCGAACGGCCTGACGGCGCGCGAGGCAAGCCCGGTACGGGAAACGTTGTTCCCGGGCGACAGTCGCGCGATTACCGCGCGTTTCAATTTCTTTCAGAGATTGCAGTCGTCATATGATTCAGCCCATATCGCGCGCGCCATGAACGTGCGCGATCGCCACCCGGCTGCGCACGCGGCCGGCAATGAACGGAGACACCTACAAATAGGAAAGCTCATGAAGCAGACCACCCGACTCGCAGTCATCGCAGGGGGCGCCGCGCTCGCATTCGCCAGCCAGTACGCGGCCGCACAAAGCTCGGTCACGCTCTGGGGCGTCGCCGACGTCAGCGTCCGCTACCTGACCAACGCAAACGCCAAGAACGACGGCCTGCTGTCGATGACCAACGGCGCGATCACCAACAGCCGCTTCGGCATCTACGGCACGGAAGACCTGGGCAGCGGCCTGAAGGCCGTGTTCAAGCTCGAAAGCGGCGTGAACCTGCAGAACGGCGCATTCTCCGACAGCGGCCGCCTGTTCAACCGTGCGGCATACGTCGGTCTGGATAGCCCGTACGGCACGGTGACGCTCGGCCGCCAGAAGACGCCGCTCTTCGACCTGCTGTCGGACACCTACGATCCGCTGACGGTCGGCAACTACTTCGAAAATGCCTGGCTGCCGGTCGCACTCGGCGGCGGCCTGTATGCGGACAATCAGATCAAGTACTCGGGCACTTTCGCGGGCCTGACCGCGAAGGCGATGTATTCGACGGGCACGAACTACGAATCGACCGGCGCGGGCGGCTTCTCGGGCCAGATCCCGGGCTCGCTCGGCAAGGGCAATGCGTGGGGCGTCTCGCTGTCGTACGTGATGGGCCCGCTCAGCATCGCGGCCGGCGCGCAGCAGAACAGCGACAACTCCGCACGCAAGCAGACGATCTACCACGCGAACGTCGTGTACGCGTTCAGCAAGGCGAAGGTCTATGCCGGCTACCTGCGCTCGAAGGACGACACCGGTTTCGTCGACAGCCTGCTCGCGCAGCAGTCGATTCCGGTCGCGAAGGGCACGGGCCGGATCGACGACGGTCCGTTCGCGGGCGTGAGCTGGCAGGTCAGCACGCCGCTGACGCTGACGGGCGCGTTCTACTACGACCACATGCGCAACGCGATGACCACGAACGGCACGCTCGCGAGCGGCAACCGCTACGCGATCGTCGGCATCGCCGAATACGCGCTCAGCAAGCGCACGGAAGTCTACGGCACCATCGACTTCAACAAGACGAACGGCGCGGCGAACGTCGAACTGCCGGGTCGCAGCAACCAGACCGGCATCGCGATCGGCCTGCGCAATATCTTCTGACGAAAGTCGGTATGCATGCGCCGGCCCAGGCTCGGCGCGTATCGAAGAGGCTCCTGCGGGAGCCTCTTTTTTTCGTCACGCGACCTTCATGCGCGTGGCCGACCATTCAGCGACCGCTCCATCGGGAACGGCCAGCCCGTAAGGATTCCGTCGGCATTCCAGAACATACTTTGACAGTGCGCGCGAAGCGATTCCGCTACGCTGCGTGCAGGGTCCGCCGCGTGCCGCAACGCACGCGCGGGCGTCGTTCCGGCGTGCGTTTCGCGTGCGGCCGGCCTCGTGCGTAACTTGTGTATCCGGTGATGACAAACACGGTCTGCCGGTTTTTTTCGTGGGACGATGCGCTCACGATTTTCTTGAAAGGGGATGACGATGGGTATCCTGAACACCGTGGGTGAAATCGCTGGCGCAGTGGCAGCCGTCGAGGCGGCCGAGAAGGTCGATCCGGATGCGGGTTTGCTGACCAAGGCGGCGGCAGCCGTCGCCGGCTTCAAGGGCGCCGAGGCGATCGAAGGCATGCTCGAGAAGAAGGAAGAGCAGCCCCAGCAGGCAGACGATACGCAGGCGACGGACGGCAGCGACACGTCGCAGGCCTGAGCATGGCGGCCGGTCCCGCCGCGGGTGCGCCCCTCGCGCGCCCGGACGGACCGGTGCCGCGCGGCCGGCAGGCCGGGCATGTGGTCGATCGGTGACGCATGGCAAACCCGGCAGCTGGTTTGACCGGCGAGAGGCAACGTCTCTCGCCGTTTTTTATGGCGCGCGCGTCCTGCGGCGCCACGGTCCACACGAATTCCCGAATCTTGTTATCGTGCCGTCATCCGAATCGAGATGAGGGCTTGCGATGGATTTCGACTACGACCTGTTCGTCATCGGGGCCGGCTCCGGCGGCGTGAGGCTCGCCCGGATGTCGGCGTCATACGGCGCGCGCGTCGGCATAGCGGAAGAAGAGCAGATCGGCGGTACCTGCGTGCTGCGCGGCTGCATTCCGAAGAAGCTGCTCGTCTACGCATCGCACTATCCGCACGAGCTCGAGGACGCGAAGGGCTTCGGCTGGACCTTCGGCGCCGGCACGCTCGACTGGCCCGCGCTGATCGCCGCGAAGGATCGCGAGATCAACCGGCTCAGCGACATCTACATCAACCTGCTGCGGCAATCCGGCGTCGCGATGCACGCGGGGCGCGCGACGCTCGTCGATGCGCATACCGTCGCGATCGGCGAACGCACGATCCGTGCGCGCCACATCGCGATCGCGACCGGTTCGCGCCCGTCGCTGCCGTCGCGGCCCGGCATCGAGCATGCGATCACGTCGCGCGAGGCGCTGTCGCTCGCGACGCTGCCCGCACGCATCGCGGTGGTCGGCGGCGGCTATATCGCGGTCGAGTTCGCGGGCATCTTCAACGGCGTCGGCAGCCATGTCGATCTCTTCTATCGCGGCGAGAAGATCCTGCGCGGCTTCGACGACGACGTGCGTCAATTCCTGACCGACGAGATGACCAGGCAGGGCGTCGCGATCCATGCGCGCGCGGTGGTCGAATCGATCGCGCGCGCGGACGACGGCACGCTCTCCGTGCGTGTCGGCGACGCGCAGCACGGGCCGTACGACGCGGTGCTCTACGCGACCGGCCGCGTGCCGAACGTCGAAGGGCTGGGGCTCGAACGGGCGGGCGTCGTGCTCGACGCGCGTGGTGCGATCGCCGTCGATGCGTATTCGGCGACGTCGGTGCCCTCGATCCATGCGATCGGCGACGTCACGTCGCGGCCGCAGCTCACCCCGGTGGCGACGCGCGACGGCGGACTGCTCGCGCGGACATTGTTCGGCGGCGCGCGTGTCGCGGCCGATCACGATTATGTGCCGTCGGCCGTGTTCAGCCAGCCCGAGGTCGCGACGGTCGGCCTGACCGAGGCCGATGCGCGTCGCCTGCACGGGGAGGTCGACATCTACCGCGCGTCGTTCAAGGCGCTGCGCCACACGCTGTCGGGCCGCGACGAGCGCACGCTGATGAAGCTCGTGGTCGCGCGCGACAGCCAGCGCGTGATCGGCGCGCACATGGTCGGCCGCGACGCGGGCGAGATCATCCAGGGCATCGCGATCGCGATCCGCGCGGGCGCGACGAAGGCGCAGTTCGACGACACGATCGGCATTCACCCGACCGCAGCGGAGGAATTCGTGACGATGCGCCAGAAAGTGGCCGACTGACCGCAACCGGTGCGCCGGCTCGCCGGCCGGCGCGCGTGTTCCGCGCGCCCGGCTGGCGTGTGACGCACCACGGATCCGCGATGATTCGTAAAGAACGTCAATTCTTCCAAAGAATCCCCGTCTCGATAATCAGGCTTGGTATCATCGGCCAAAATCATATTCGGGGCCGATCATGCGCGATCAACAGCGCAGTAAACAAAATCAAGGGGTAGCCGGCGCAAGCGGGGTGGTCGATCCATGCGCCGCGCGTTCGCGTCTTGCCGCAGCACGTCCGTTGCGCGCACTTTCCCTTCGCATGCCGCCATCTCCGTCGCCGTCCGGGCGATGAAGTCGCGCGCGCCAATGCGTGCCCCAACCGTTTCAATCACCGCATCGACCGCCGGCTCGTCAACGCGCCGGCGCGCCCGTTCCGGGCAATCTTTTCACGCAAGGAGACCAGCAGTGAACATTCAGACACGACGCACCGTTCTCGTGGCGGCGGCGCTCGTCGCGGCGCTGTCCGGCTGCGCGACCGAATCGTCGCGCACGCTCGACGTGCCGGCAGTGAGCAGCGCGCAGAAGCCGTATGCGGGCAAGCCCGTCGCGATCGCGGTCGGCAAGTTCGACAATCGCTCGAGCTACATGCGCGGCATCTTCTCGGACGGCATCGACCGCCTCGGCGGACAGGCGAAGACGATCCTCGTCACGCGCCTGCAGCAGAGCCGCCGCTTCAACGTGCTCGATCGCGAGAACCTCGACGAGATCAAGCAGGAAGCCGGCTTCATGAAGAAGGCACAGGCCGTGAAGGGCGCGAACTACGTCGTGACCGGCGACGTGACCGAGTTCGGCCGCAAGGACGTCGGCGATCACCAGCTGTTCGGCATTCTCGGCCGCGGCAAGACGCAGGTCGCGTACGCGAAGGTCAACCTGAACATCGTCGACACGACGACGTCGGAAGTCGTCGCGTCGAGCCAGGGTGCGGGCGAGTTCAGCCTGTCGAACCGGGAAGTGATCGGCTTCGGCGGCACGGCCGGTTACGACTCGACGCTCAACGGCAAGGTGCTTGACCTCGCGATCCAGGAAGCCGTGAATCATCTCGTCGACCAGGTCGACGCCGGCACGCTGAAGGTACCGCAGTAAGCGTCGCAGCCCATGTAGCAGCGCGGCGCCGGGGCCGGCGCCGCGCTGGACCGATTGACAACGACATCAAAAGAGAACAGACCATGAAACGGGGTAACTGGCTGCCGGCAACGGCCGCCGCCTTGCTGCTCGCCGGCTGCGCGAGCTCCACGCCGCCGCTTTATCAGTGGACCGGCTATCAGCCGCAGGTGTACGAGTACTTCAAGGGGCAGAAGTCGCCGCAGGAGCAGATCGACGCGCTCGAAAAGGCGCTGCAGGAGATTCGCGCGAAGGGCAACATGCCGCCGCCGGGCTTCCATGCGCATCTGGGGATGCTGTACGCGAGCGTCGGCAACGAGCAGCAGGCCGAGCAGGAACTGCAGGCCGAGAAGCAGTCGTTCCCGGAATCGTCGACCTTCATGGATTTCCTGATGAAGAAGAAGACCGGTGCGTCGAAGACCGCGGATCAGAAGCCAGCCGCCCAGGCGATCGCCGGCCAGAAGGATATTGCCCCGACCACCGCCAAACCGTAACGCGCCCGCCATGTTCAAGACACTCTCATTCAAGCTGATGTCCGTGCTGTCGATCGTCGCGCTGCTGAGCGCGTGCGCGCAGCCGGTGAAACGACCCGACTACACGGCGTTCAAGAAGAGCCAGCCGCGCTCGATCCTCGTCCTGCCGCCCCTCAACGAGACGTCCGACGTGGCGGCAACCTACGGGATGCTGTCGCAGATGACGCTGCCGCTCGCCGAATCCGGCTACTACGTGGTGCCGGTTGCCGTGATGGACGAGACGTTCAAGCAGAACGGCCTGACCAACGCGGCCGAGATCCAGCAGACGTCGCCCGCGAAGCTGCGCGAGATTTTCGGTGCGGATGCCGCGCTGTATTCGAAGGTGTCGCAGTACGGCACCGTCTACCGGATCCTTGCGAGCGCAACGGTCGTGTCGGCCTCGGCGAAGCTCGTCGATCTGCGCACCGGCGACGTGCTGTGGCAGGGCCGGGCGAGCGCGAGCAGCGACGAGGGCGGCAACAACGGCGGCGGCAGCCTGATCGGCATGCTGGTGACGGCAGCGGTCAAGCAGATCGCGAACACGCTGATCGACCAGAGCCATGACGTCGCCGCGTTCACCAGCACGCGGCTGCTGTCGGCCGGTCCGCCGAACGGGCTGCTGTACGGTCCGCATTCGCCGAAGTACGGGACGGACTGATCGGTGCATGTCGTGCGCGGTGCGTGGGCACGGTATGTGCCCGACGCACCGATGTCACGCGAATCGATTGCACGGCCGCGCTGGTTGCGCGGCCGTTTTTCATTTTGCATCGGTGTGTGGCGTGAGACGCGCGGTGTGCGACGCGCTTACGGCTCGCATCGCTCCGACGCGGCCCGCTCAATGCATGCCGAACGCGTCGAGCAGCCGGTACCAGCTCATGGCGAGCACCAGCGCCGGCGTGCGCAGCGTCGCGCCGCCGGGGAAGTCGCGATGCCGGATCTTGCCGAACAGGTCGAAGCGGCTCGCCTGGCCGTCGATCGCCTCGGCGATCAGCTTGCCCGCGAGCGCGGTCGTGTTCACGCCGTGCCCCGAGAAGCCCTGCGCGAAGTACATCGTCGGCGCGACGCGCCCGAAGTGCGGCGCGCGGTTCATCGTGATGTCGACGAAGCCGCCCCATGCGTAGTCGACCTTGACGTCCGCGAGCTGCGGGAACGTCTTCAGCATGTCCGCGCGCATTGCCGCCGCGAGATCGCGCGGTTCCCGCGTCGAATAGCTGACCTTGCCGCCCCACACGAGCCGCGTGTCGGGCGCCGGCCGGAAATAGTCGAGCACGAAGCGGCTGTCGCAGATCGCCGCGCGCGCGGGCATCAGCGCGGCGGCGCGCGCTTCGCCGAGCGGCTCGGTGGCGATCACGTAGGTGCCGACCGGCATGATCTTCTTCGACAGCGCGGGCGCGAGCGTACCCACGTACGTATTGCACGCGAGCACGACGAAGCGCGCGCGCACCTGCCCCTGGGCGGTTTCGACGACGTGGCCGCCCGACATGTCGCGCACGCGCGTCACGCAGCTGTCCTCGTGGATCCGCACGCCGGCGTCGGTGGCCGCACGCGCGAGCCCGAGCGTGTAGTTCAGCGGATGCAGGTGGCCGCTGTCGGGGTCGTACAGACCGCCGCGATAGCGCGCCGACTGCACGTAGTCGCCGAGCTCGTCTGCCTCCACGAAATGGAAGCGGTCGTAGCCGAAGCGCTTCGCGGCCTCGTCGCGCCAGCGCTTCAGCGCATCCGCGTCGCGCTCGGTGTTCGCGGCGGTCAGGTAGCCCGGTACGAGCGCGCAGTCGATGTCGTGCCGCGCGATGCGGGACTTCACGAGCGACAGCGTTTCGAGCCCCATGTCCCAGATCCGCTTCACGTCGCCTTCCGGCATGAAGTTGCCGAACGTGTCGATGTCGCATGCAAAGCCGCCGATCAGCTGGCCGCCGTTGCGCCCGCTCGCCGCCCATCCGACCCGCGACGCTTCGAGCACGGTCACCGAGTGGCCGCGCTCGGCGAGGTTGAGCGCGGCGGACAAACCGGTGAGGCCCGCGCCGATCACGCACACGTCGGCGTCGGTCGTGCCGGCGAGCGGCGCATGGCGGGTCGTATCGTTGGCGGTCGCCGCGTAGTAAGACGCGACGTGCGGCTGGTTGGCGAATGTCTGCATGATCAGGAAAGCGAATGAAGGGACTCAGAACAGCTCGCGCACGCGGTGGTACAGCATCCCGAGTTCGAGCGCGGGTTGCCGCCACGCGTCGCCGCCGGGAAAGCGCCGGTGGCGCAGCTGCGCGAACAGGTCGAACGCGCGCGTGTCGCCCGCGATCGCGCCGGCGATCGCGCGTCCGGCGACTCCGGTCAGCGCGACGCCGTGCCCGCTGAAGCCCTGGACGTAGAAGAAGTTCGGATCGAGCGCGCCGAAGTCCGGCGCGCGGTTGCGCGTGACGTCGACGAAGCCGCCCCACGCGTGGTCGACGCGCACGTCGGCGAGCTGCGGGAACACGCCGACCATGCGCTGCCGGATCGTTTCCGCGAGCGTGTCGGGTGACGCGCCCGCGGAGTTCGCGCGGCCGCCGAACAGCATGCGATGGTCGGCCGACAGCCGGAAGTAGTCGAGGAAGAAGTTGTTGTCGCACACGGCTTCGCGCTGCGCGATCAGCGCGTCGGCGCGCGCGCGGCCGAGCGGTTCGGTCGCGATGATGTACGACGCGATCGGCGCGATGCGCGCGGCGGTGGCGGCCGGCAGGATGCCGCCGGGGCCTGCGTTGCAGCACGACACGACGAAGCGGCAGCGCACTTCGCCCGACGGTGTGCGCACGACCGGCCGCGCGCCGCGAACGACGTCGAGCGCGGGCGTGTGCGCATGGAGCGCGACGCCTTCGCGGCGCGCGGCATCGGCGAGGCCCAGGCAATATTTGAGCGGATGCAGGTGACCCGACAGCGGATCGTAGACGCCCGCCAGATAACGGGACGATGCGATGCGCGCGCGAATCGCGCCGGTGTCGAGCCACGACAGCGACGGATGGCCCCAGCGCGACGTCGCGGCATCCATCCATGCGCGCAGGTCGTCGATGCGGCGCGGCTTCGTCGCGACCGTGAGGTAGCCGCGCGTGAAGTCGCAGTCGATGCCGTGGCGCGCGATGCGCTCGGCGATCAGCGCGACGCCGTCGAGCGACAGCGACCACGCGGCACGCGCGCCGGCGGCGCCGAGCTGCCGCTCGATCACCTCGTCTTTCGCGAAGCCCGTGATTGCCTGGCCGCCGTTGCGGCCCGACGCGCCCCAGCCGGGCCGGTGCGCATCGATCACGGCGACCGACAGCCCGCGCGCGCGGCAGTCGAGCGCCGTCGACAGGCCCGCGAAGCCCGCGCCGATCACGCACACGTCGACGTCGATCGCGTCTTCCAGCACGGGATCGTCGGCCGCGGGTCGCGCGGCGGTCGCTTCGTAGTACGAGTCGCGCGCGAGCGCGTCGGCGCGGCGGGTGAAAGACTGCGTCATCAAACCGACTCCCTCGAGGACGGCCGGCGCCGGTGCGCGACGCACCGCGATCCGGCCGGGTGAAACGATGCGGGACGCCATGCACGCGGCACGGCGTCCCGCGAGGCCAGCATCAGAACGAATAGATGAACTGCGTCGCGAGCAGGTCGTTGGACTTGCCGTACGAGCCGTCGTTGCGCAGGAACACCTTGTTGTTCGCCCAGTCGTGCCGGTATTCGACCTTCACGGTGATCTGCTGGGTCGGATAGAACAGCAGATCGAGCGCGACGTCCTGGCGCACCGCGCCCTTGCACTCGAAGCCCAGGCCGCCGCCGGCCTTCGACATCGCGAGGCAGTCCGCGTCGACGCCGAAGCCGTTGTTCGGATCCATCCCGTTGCCGTTCAGCGCGATGCCGCCACCGCCGCCGCCGTTCTTCGTGTTGGCGAGCAGGTCGTAGCGCAGCGTCACGCCCATGCGACCGACCACCGGCGCGTTGAACTTGCGGTGCGCGAGCAGCGACAGACCGTACCACTGCGCGAGCCCGCCGTTGAACGCCGCATGCTGCTGCCGGCCGTAGTCGACTTCGGCGTTGTACTGAATATCGGCGAGCGTGTAGGTCGCATCGAGTTCGCCGAAGAAGAACGAACCATAGGCGCTCGGTGCCGCACCGCCCGGGCCGTAGTGGACGACGCCCTGGTCGTCGATCGCGCTCGCCAGCGTCTGCCGCCCGATGTTGAACGACCCGCCGATATCGAGCGCGCTCGACCACGTGTAGTCCGCGCGCGCGGTGAAGGTCGGCACCTTGTTGCTCGTGCTGATCGGGTCGCCGAGCGCATTGGTGCCCGTCTGCGTGACCGAGCCGTACGTGCGGTACTGCTCGTTGCCGAGGAAGAACTTCCACGCCCAGTTGCCCTTCGTGTAGTTCGCACCGACGCCGACGTAGCTGCCCGGATCCGAGAAATCGTACAGCAGGTTGTGCGTGAGCGTGAGCATCTGGTTCGACTGCTGCACCTCGTAGCCGCCGAAGCTCGGGATCAAACCGGCGACGAGCGTCGTCGACGCGGTGATCGGCACGTTGACGACCGCCGTGTTCAGCAGGTTGTCGGTGATCGAGCCGCGCGAGTTCTGCAGCAGCGTGATGCCGTTGCCGCGGTTCGGCATCAGCGTGATCTCCGCCGACGGCGCCATCGGGCCGACGCCGAAGGTCTTCTTGATGTCGAGGTAGAGATCGCCGAACGTGCTGTTGAAGTAGTTGTACGCGTTCTCGTGGTTCGCGAACAGGAACGACGACGTGCCGGCCGCGCGGTTGTAGATGTAGGTCGGGTCGATGTAGCCCGTGACCGACAGGCCCGCGAGCGGCCCGGTGTTGGCCGCGTCCGTCAGCGAGTCGACCTTCAGCTGCTGGTTCGCGATCTGCTGCTTCATTTCGCTGACTTCGTCGTTGGTCAGCGTCGCCTGGGCACGGCCGTAGTCCGGCGAGGACGGATCGGCGGCCACCATCGCCGGCTTGGCCGAGGCCGTCGCGCCGGCCTGCGCGACCGGCGCGCCGCCCGGTTTCGCGGCGAGCTGCGCCTGCATGGCCTTCATCTGCTTCTGCAGCGCGGCGACCTGCGCCTGCAGTGCCTTGATTTCGGCGGAGGTCGAGTCGGCCAGCGCGATGCCCGGCAACGCGCCGGCCACCAGCAGGCAGATCAGTTTCTTCTTCATTGCGGATTCTCCTTGTCGTGGGCCTGTCAATGTGTGATCGGTTTGCGCGCCGCATCACGCGGCGCGCGGGTCTTGTTATCGATGGAACGGGAAGAGGGAAGTCAGGCCGCCGCGAACGCCGCCTTCATGTCGGCCACGCGGCGTCGCTCGCGCGCGATCATCATCTGGTTCACGACGATCACGCCGATCGTCACTGCGGTGATGAACAGCGTCGCGAGTGCATTCATTTCAGGGTTCAGGCCAAGACGCACACGCGAGAACACCACCAGCGGCAGCGTCGTCGAGCCGGGCCCGGACAGGAACGCCGACAGCACCAGGTCGTCGATCGACAGCGTGAACGACAGCAGCCAGCCCGACAGCAGCGCCTGCGAGATCAGCGGCAGCGTCACCACGAAGAACACCTTCAGCGGCGTCGCGCCCAGATCGAGCGCCGCTTCCTCCAGCGACTTGTTCATCTCCTTCACGCGCGACTGCACGATGATCGCCACGTACGACACGCAGAGCATCACGTGGCCGATCCAGATCGTCACCATCCCGCGACCCTTCGGCCAGCCGAACATCTGCTCCAGCGCCACGAAAAGCAGCAGCAGCGAGATGCCCTGGATCACCTCGGGAATCACGAGCGGCGCGTTGATCATCCCCGTGTACAGCGTGAAGCCCTTGAAGCGGCCGAAGCGCGCGAGCACGAAGCCCGCCCACGTGCCGATCACGACCGACGCGGTGGCCGTCAGGAGGCCGATCTTCAGCGACAGCCACGCGGCCGTGAGCAGCTCGTCGTCCTGCCACAGCGCCGCGTACCACTTCAGCGAGAAGCCCGACCACACCGTCACCAGCTTCGACTCGTTGAACGAGTACACGACCAGGCTGATGATCGGGATGTACAGGAACAGAAAGCCGAAGGCGAGGACGCCTGTCGACAGCGGTTTGCTCGGCTTGATCATTTCGCTTCCTCCAGTTCCTTGACCTGGTAGTACTGGAACAGCGCCATCGGCACCAGCAACAGCAGCACCATCGCGACCGTCACCGCGGACGCCATCGGCCAGTCCATGTTGTTGAAGAACTCGTCCCACATCACGCGGCCGATCATCAGCGTGTCGGCGCCGCCGAGCAGCTCCGGAATCACGTACTCGCCGACCGCCGGAATGAACACCAGCAGGCTGCCGGCGATGATCCCGTTCTTCGACAGCGGCAGCGTGATGCGCGTGAACGCGACCCACGGTCTGGCGCCAAGGTCGTACGCGGCCTCGAGCAGTGTCAGATCCATCTTCACGAGGTGCGCATACAGCGGCATCACCATGAACGGCAGGTACGAATAGACCATCCCGATGTAGACGCCCGCGTCGCTGTGATAGAGGCGCAGCGGCGTGTGGATGATGCCCAGTGCGATCAGCGTGTGGTTCAGGAGGCCGTCATCCTTCAGGATGCCGATCCATGCGTACACGCGAATCAGGAACGATGTCCAGAACGGCAGCATCACGGCCATCATCAGCACGTTGCGCCGGGCCGGTTCCGAGCGCGCGATGTAGTACGCCATCGGGTAACCGATCAGCAGGCACAGCAGCGTCGACACGGCGGCCATCTTCAGCGAGCTGAGGTAGGTCGCGATGTACAGGTCGTCCTGCAGCAGGAACGCGTAGTGCGACAGCTGCAGCGCGAAGTGCACGACGCCGTCCTTGATCTCGACGAGCGACGTGTACGGCGGGATCCCCATCACCTGGTCGGCGAAGCTGATCTTGAACACCAGCACGAACGGCAGCGCGAAGAAGATCGTGAGCCACACGAACGGCACGCCGATCGCGATGCCGCGGCCCGACGGCAGGAAGCGCGACAGCGCGGCGAAGCGGCTGCGGCGTTTGGCGGCCTGAGTCGTAGCGGTCGCACCGGTCGGCACCGGCGCGGAAGGCGTGGAAGCGGAAGTTCTCATCATGTCGCCCTCATTGCGTCAGCACGACGCCGCTGGCCGGCGACCACGACACGAACACGTCGTCGTTCCACGCCGGCGCGCTGTCGTGCATCAGGTGCGAGCTCGACAGGTTCGACACCACCGTCTTGCCGCTCGGCAGGCGCACGTGGTACAGCGAGTACGCGCCCATGTACGCGATGTCGGTCACGACGCCGCGCGCCCAGTTGTGATGCGAGCCGGGCTTTTCGCGGGACACGTGCACGCGTTCCGGGCGCACCGAGATGCCGACCGGCATGCCGAGCGGGCCGGTCACGCCGTGGCTCACGTACATGCGTGCCTCGAGGTCGTCGCTCTCGACGAAGATGTGATCGGGTTCGTCCTCGACGACGCGCCCCTCGAACAGGTTCGTCGAGCCGATGAATTCGGCCGAGAAGCGGCTGTTCGGGAATTCGTACACTTCGCCGGGCGAGCCGATCTGCACGATCTTGCCTTCGCTCATCACCGCGAGGCGGCTCGCCATCGTCATCGCTTCTTCCTGGTCGTGCGTGACCATCACGCAGGTCACGTCGACCTTCTCGATGATGTTCACGAGTTCGAGCTGGGTCTTCTGGCGGATCTTCTTGTCGAGCGCGGACATCGGCTCGTCGAGCAGCAGCAGCTTCGGGCGCTTCACCAGCGAGCGGGCGAGCGCGACGCGCTGCTGCTGGCCGCCCGACAGTTGATGCGGCTTGCGCTTCGCGTACTTGCTCATCTGCACGAGTGCAAGCGCGTCGGCCACGCGTTCCTTGATTTCGTTCTTCGGCGTGCCTTCCTGCTTCAGGCCGAATGCGACGTTCGACTCGACCGACATGTGCGGAAAGAGTGCGTACGACTGGAACATCATGTTCACCGGCCGGCGGTACGGCGGCAGCGACGCGAGGTCCTCGCCGTCGACGAAGATCTTGCCGGAGGTGGCCGTTTCCAGCCCGGCGAGCATGCGCAGCAGCGTCGACTTGCCGCAGCCCGAGCTGCCGAGCAGTGCGAACAATTCGTTTTTCGCGATCGTCAGATTCACGTTGTCGACGGCCGTGCTGTCGCCGAATTTCTTCACGACGTTTTCGATGCGCACGAACGCGTCGTTCTTCGAGCGGGCCGGGGCGGCCGGTTGGGTCTGGCGTGCAGCAGCGGAAGAGGGTATCGATTGCATGGGAGTCACCATTCGTTCTTCACGGATTGCAGGCGTGAGCGTCCCCGCGCGAGACGCGCAACGCGACTCGCGGACAACGGCTCGTGCCGGATGGAACAGGGCGCGCGGCGCGCGCAGGCGGACGGCGGTCCGCGTATCTCAGGCGCGCAGGCGTGGAGCGATGCCTGCGCCGCCGTGATGCATGGCGATCAGTGGCCGGTTTTCAGTTGCGCCCACAGACGGTTCTCGAGGCGCAGGATGTCGGCCGGCATCGGCTTCATCAGCACCATCTTCTTCAGCACGTCTTCGGGCGGATAGACGGTCGGATCCTGCGCGACGGCCGGCGTCACGAACTGACGCGCGGCCTTGTTCGCGGTCGGGTAGAACACCGTGTTGGTGATCGCCGCGTTGACCTTCGCGTCCGACACGTAGTTGATCCACTTCATCGCGGCCTCGGGGTGCGGCGCATCTTTCGGGACAACCATCACGTCGAACCACAGCAGCCCGCCTTCCTTCGGATTCGCGAACTTGATGTCATACGCGCGCTTGGCCTCCGCCGAGCGGCGATGCGCGATACCGATGTCGCCTGACCAGCCGAGCGCGACGCATACGTCGTTGTTCGCGAGGTCGTTGATGTAGCCGGACGAGTTGAACTGGGTGATGTACGGGCGGACTTTCTTCAGGACTTCGAACGCAGCCTGGTAGTCGCCGGGGTTCGTGCTGTTCGGGTTCTTGCCCATGTATTGCAGCGTGGCTGCGAACACGTCGACGGCCTGGTCGAGGAACGACACGCCGCAGCCCTTCAGCTTTTCCATGTTGGCCGGGTCGAACACCAGCGCCCAGCTGTCGACCGGCGCCTTGTCGCCGAGCGCCTTCTTCACTGCCTGCACGTTGTAGCCGATGCCGTCGGTGCCATACGCCCACGGCACGCCGTACTGGTTGCCCGGATCGGCATCCGAGATCATCTTCATCAGCAGCGGATCGAGATTCGCGAGGTTCGGGATCTTTGATTTGTCGAGCTTTTGATACACGCCGGCCTGGATCTGCTTGGCCATGTAGTTCGAGGTCGGCACGACGATGTCGTAGCCCGAGCTGCCCGCGAGCAGCTTCGCCTGCAGCGTGTCGTCGCTGTCGTAGTTGTCGTACTTGACGTGAATGCCCGTCTGTTTCTGGAAGTTCGGAATCGTGTCGGGTGCGATGTAGTCGGACCAGTTGTAGACGTTCAGTTCGTCGGCGTGCGCCGACGGGCTGGCGACCGAAGTGAACGCGGCCGCGGCGGCAAGGGCCGCGACGGAACAGGCTTGGCGAAGAAAGCAGGCACGCATGGTGGAATTCCCCTGGGTTATGGCGGCGTGCGGCACCCGCCGCACGCCTGTAGGCAAAGTCGTTACGAAAGGCCCAGTTGCTGGGCGGTCGCATCGACGGCCTTCTTCGCCTTCGATACGAGCTCATCGATTTCCTGACGCGAGATCACGAGCGGCGGCGACAGCAGCATCCGGTCGCCGGTCGCACGCATGATCAGGTTGCCGCTGAAGCAGAAGTCCCGGCAGATCGTGCCGACGTCGCCGCCGTTCGCGAAGCGGTGGCGTTCGGCCGGCGACTCGGCGAGCTGCAGGCTCGCGACCATCCCGTGGCCGTGCACTTCGCCGACGATCGGATGACGCGCGAAGGTCTCGCGCATCAGCGCCTGGAAGTAAGGGCCAGTGTCGTGCTTGACGCGCTCGACGATCCCTTCGTCGCGCAGCAGCTTCAGGTTCGCGACCGCCACCGCCGCCGCGACCGGATGGCCCGAGTACGTGAGGCCGTGATTGAATTCGCCGTTGTCGATGATCGGGCGCGCGATGCGTTCATGGATGCCCACCGCGCCCATCGGCACGTAACCCGACGTCAGGCCCTTGGCCATCGTGATCAGGTCCGGCTCGAAGCCGAAGTGCTGATGCGCGAACCATTCGCCGGTGCGGCCGAAGCCGCCGATCACTTCGTCGGCGACGAGCAGGATGTCGTACTTGCGGCAGATCCGCTGAATTTCCGGCCAGTACGTCGACGGCGGAAAGATCACGCCACCCGCGCCCTGGAACGGCTCGCCAATGAACGCCGCGACGTTCTCCGCGCCGAGTTCGAGGATCTTCGCCTCGAGCTGCTGCGCGCGTGCGAGGCCGAATGCCTCGGGCGTCTCGCCGGCCTGCGCTTCGCCGAAGAAATACGGCTGATCGATGTGCACGATGTGCTCGACCTTCGACGGCATCTGCTCGTGCATGTAGCCCATCCCGCCGAGCGTGCCGCCCGCGATCGTCGAGCCGTGGTAGCCGTTCTTGCGCGAGATCACGTATTTCTTCTGCGGCTTGCCCTGCACGCGCCAGTACTGGTGCACGAGGCGCAGCACGGTGTCGTTGCCTTCCGAGCCGCTGTTGCAATAGAAGAAGTGGTTGAAGCCGGCGGGCGTCACTTCCGCGAGCATCGCGGAAAGCTCGATCACCGGCGGGTGCGTCGTCTTGAAGAACGTGTTGTAGAACGGCAGTTCCTGGAGCTGGCGATATGCGGCGTCGGCGAGTTCCTTGCGGCCGTAGCCGACGTTCACGCACCAGAGGCCGGCCATCCCGTCGATGACCTTGTTGCCGTCCGAGTCCCACAGATAGACGCCGTCGGCCTTCACGATCACGCGGCTGCCCGCGCGGTTGAGTGCGCCCATGTCCGAGAACGGGTGGATGTGGTGCGCAGCGTCGAGCGCGCGGTATTCGGCGGTCGAGCGTGCCTGCGTCGTGCGCGGTGCGGCGGCCGGCGCGGCCGGCTGGATCCATGCAGATTCGTTGCGGTAAGTCATGTTTCCTCCGTGATTCCGTATTCGGTCGTGCGCACGCTCAGACGTGCAGCAGCAGATGGCGGCGTTCCCACGAGCTGATCACGCGGAAGAACGCTTCGTATTCGGTTTCCTTCAGTGCGAAATACGCCTTCAGGAACTTGTGGCCGAGAATTTCGCCGAGCGGCTCGCACGCGGCCATCAGCGTGAGCCCTTCCTCGAGGTTGCGCGGCAGCTGGTACGGCAGTTCGTAGCCGTCGCTGACGAGCGGTTCGGTCGGTTCGAGACGCTGCGTCATGCCGAGATAGCCGGCCGCGAGCGTCGCCGCGAGCGCGAGATACGGGTTGCAGTCGACGCCCGGGATCCGGTTCTCGATGCGGCGCGCGGCCGGGCCCGAGTGCGGGATGCGGAAGCCGACCGTGCGGTTGTCGTAGCCCCACTGCACGTTGATCGGCGCGGCCATGAAGCGCGACAGCCGGCGGTACGAATTGATGTACGGCGCGAAGATCGGCATCAAGGCGGGCGTGTATTTCTGCAGCCCCGCGAGGTAGTTGTAGAACATCGACGTCGCGCCGCCGGTTTCCCGCGACGTGAACAGGTTCTGGCCCGTCTCCTCGTCGACGATGCTCTGGTGCACGTGCATCGCCGAACCCGGCTCGTTTTCCATCGGCTTGGCCATGAACGTCGCGTACATGTTGTGACGCAGCGCGGCCTCGCGCACCGTGCGCTTGAACAGGAACACCTGGTCGGCGAGCGACAGCGCGTCGCCGTGCATGAAGTTGATCTCCATCTGCGCGGCGCCGACTTCGTGGATCAGCGTGTCGATGTCGAGGTTCTGTGCTTCGCAGTACTCGTAGATGTCCTCGAACAGCGGGTCGAACTCGTTGACCGCCTCGATCGAATACGACTGGCGGCCCGTCTCGGGGCGGCCCGTGCGGCCGACCGGCGGACGCAGCGGCAGGTCCGGGTCCTTGTTCATGTCGACCAGGTAGAACTCGAGCTCCGGCGCGACGACGGGCTTCCAGCCCTTCGCCTTGTACAGGTCGAGCACGCGGCGCAGCACGTAGCGCGGCGAGATCTCGACCGGCGAGCCGTCGAAGTGCACGCAGTCGTGGATCACTTGCGCGGTCGGGTCGACCGCCCACGGGATCAGGCGAATGGTCGACGTGTCGGGCACGCACACCATGTCGGGGTCGGTCACGCCGGTCAGCGAGCCGTCTTCCGGATACTCGCCGGTGACGGTCTGTACCATCACGGCCTGCGGCAGGCGCATCGATTCGCCGGACGTGAACTTGTTGCGCGGCGTGATCTTGCCGCGCGCGATGCCGGCCATGTCGGGAATGATTGCTTCGATCTCGGTGATCCGGTACTGCTTCAGAAATTCGTCGATGTCTTGCATGTTCGTTCTCGTTGGTTGTTCGACGCGCTCATGCGAGCGCGGCGGCGGCCCTGGTGCGCTCGCTGGCGTTCCGGCGGGCGCGGCATGCGTCGCCGAAGGCGCGGAAGATCGCGCTCGACAGCGGGTCATGCGCATGCCGCCATTCCGGGTGCCATTGCACGGCAAGGGCGAAGGCCGGTGCATCGACGACGCTGACGGCCTCGATCAGGCCGTCCGGCGCGACGGCTTCGACGGCGAGGCCGGCACCGAGCTGCGCGACGCCCTGTTTGTGCAGCGAGTTCACGTGCACGTCGTCGCGGCCACCGGCGAGCGTGTGCAGCACGCCGCCGGGCGTCAGGCGCACGACGTGCGCGGGGCCGTATTGCGTGTCCATCGGCGCGTCGTCGTCCTCGCGGTGATCGGCGAGGCCGGGCACTTCGTGCACGCGCTGATGCAGCGTGCCGCCGCAGACGACGTTCAGCTCCTGGAAGCCGCGGCACACGGCCAGCACGGGCACGCCAGCGGCGATCGCCGCGCGCAGCAGCGGCAGCGTCGTCGCGTCACGCGCGGGATCGTGCTTCGTGCCGGGCGCGCTCGGCTCGCCGCCATACAGGTGCGGCTCGACGTTCGAATAGCTGCCGGTAAACAACAGGCCGTCGACCGTGGCGAGCACGTCGTCGGTCGACTGGCGATCGCCGAGCGCGGGCAGCACCATCGCGAGCGCGTGTGCGCCGTCGACGATCGCCGCGACGTACTTGTCGCCGACCGTGTGCGACGCATGTGCGCCGATTTGCGTGAAGTCGGCGGTGATGCCGACGAGGGGTTTCCTTTCCATGACGTCAATCAGTTGTCCGTAGGGCCATGGCGTGCGTTACGCGGGAAAATCGCGAAATGCAGGCGCGACACGGCCCCGCAGCCTGGCGAAATGCGCAAGGCCGCTGGTGAATGGGCGCAACGGGGTCGCATGGCGATCCGCGCTGCGCGCGACGGTCAGGCCGTCGTTCGTTTCGTTGCGCTGCGCGACGCGGCAATGGATGCGCGAACGCGTTCCGTCACCGCGCAGACGACGCGGCTGACGAGCAGGCAGTTGAAACGAACGACGAGAAAAGGAGGAGAGGCGCTATGGCAGCAGCGATGCGACTTCGTCGGTATCGACGGCCACGAACGCGCGTGCGGAAACGGCGTTGTGACGGCGAACGGAACGACGGGACAGGATGGTGTAGATCGACAGATGCAGCAGGCGAGGACTATGCCAGCCGCAACTGCCATCGGAAGCGGGAACAGCGCTGCGCAAACTTCGCACATCGCCTCGATCCCACCTCACCAGAGGGCCACGGACTCTCACGATTACACTCGACTGATTTGTTGAAAGTATTGAACACCTGATCGTTTCGGCGCGCGAGGCGTTTAAAATAATCGAGGTGCCGGACCTGCGTCATTTACATCGATGGGCATCAATTTTTACGTTGCAATAACGTTTTTCGGTGCCGATGAATGGCCAATGACGCTGACCTGAGAGCCAGCATATACGAGCCAAAAACGGCGTCAAATGTTTTTTGACGGTCTCGTGTCAGGGCTTTCCCGAGGCACTCCGAACAAAATATTCGTAAATGGAATGACCCGCTGGGTGTTCATTATTTCGAACGCCTTTCAGGGTTTTCCCCGCTGATGTGCGGCATAAAGTGATTAGAATATTCAACGGCTGCGTAACGCCGCTCCACGCGTCGTTTCACTTTTTCACCGCACTTCTATCGTGTCCGAAACCGAATCGATGTCCACCGAAGTCGCCGAGCGCCTGCGTTTCGTGCGCAACAAGCATGGCCTGTCGCAGCGTGAACTCGCGAAGCGGGCCGGCGTGACCAACGGCACGATCTCGCTGATCGAACAGGGGCGCGTAAGCCCGTCGGTCGGCTCGCTGAAGAAACTGCTCGAATGCATTCCGATGAGTCTCGCGGAGTTCTTCACGTTCGAACTCGTCGAATCGCGCTCGGTCGTATCGCGCCGCGACGAGATGCCGAACCTTGGCAACGACGCGCTCGCATTTCATCTCGTCGGCGCGGGCGTGAAGGACCGCAACATGTGCATCATGCGCGAGATCTACCAGCCGCTCGCCGATACGGGGCCAGAGATGCTCGTGCACGCGGGGCACGAGGGCGGCGTGGTCGTGTCGGGCAGGCTCGAGCTCACCGTCGACGGCGCGACCTGGCTGCTCGACCCCGGAGACGGCTACTACTTCGAAAGCCGTTTGCCGCACCGTTTTCGCAATCCCAGCGCGGAACAGCTCTGCGAGGTCGTGTCGGCGAATTCGCCGGCCACCTTCTGAGCCCGCATCACTGCATTCGTCGCCGGCAGTCTTGCCGTTGCGCGGCGTGCCGCAGCGCGAATGCCACGACAATTGAGGCATCCTGATGAACAAGTTGACTTTGGCTGACTGGCAGGACAAGGCGGCGTCGCTCACGATTGAAGGGCGCGCATTCATCGACGGCACGTCGCGCGACGCGCACGGCGGCAGGACGTTCGACTGCGTGAGCCCGATCGACGGTCGCGTGCTCGCGAAGGTGGCCGATTGCGGAGAGCCCGACGTGAACGCCGCCGTCGCGGCCGCGCGCCGCGCGTTCGACGCCGGCGTGTGGGCCGGACTGAACCCGCGTGCGCGCAAGGCCGTGCTGCTGCGCTGGGCCGCGCTGATGCGCGAGCATCTCGACGAACTTTCGCTGCTCGAGACGCTCGATGCGGGCAAGCCGATCGGCGACACCACGACGGTTGACGTGCCGGGCGCCGCTTATTGCGTCGAGTGGTTCGCCGAAGCGATCGACAAGGTCGGCGGCGAAGTCGCGCCGGCCGACCATCATCTCGTCGGTCTCGTCACGCGCGAGCCGGTCGGCGTGGTGGCGGCCGTCGTGCCGTGGAACTTCCCGATCCTGATGGCCGCATGGAAGTTCGGCCCGGCGCTCGCGGCCGGCAACAGCGTCGTGCTGAAGCCGTCGGAGAAATCGCCGCTGACCGCGATTCGCGTCGCGCAGCTCGCATACGAGGCCGGCATCCCGGCCGGCGTGTTCAACGTCGTGCCGGGCGCGGGCGAACCGGGCAAGCTGCTCGCGCTGCATCGCGATGTCGACTGCATCGCGTTCACCGGCTCCACCGCGGTCGGCAAGCTGATCATGCAGTACGCCGCGCAGTCGAACCTGAAGCGCGCGTGGCTCGAGCTCGGCGGCAAGTCGCCGAACATCGTGCTGCCGGATTGTCCGGACCTCGAGCGCGCCGCGCAGGCCGCGGCCGGGGCGATCTTCTACAACATGGGCGAGATGTGCACGGCCGGCTCGCGCCTGCTCGTGCATCGCGACATCAAGGACGCGTTCATCGAGAAGCTGGTGGCGGCCGCGCGTGCGTACGTGCCGGGCAACCCGCTCGATCCGTCGGTATCGATGGGCGCGATCGTCGACGGGATCCAGCTCGAGCGCGTGCTCGGCTACATCGATGCCGGGCGCAAGGAAGGCACGCTCGTCACGGGCGGCGCGCGCGTGAAGGAGGAGACGGGCGGCTTCTACGTGGAACCGACGGTGTTCGAGGTCAAGCCCGATGCGAAGATCGCGCGCGAGGAGATCTTCGGCCCCGTGCTGTCGGTGATCGTGTTCGACGATGTCGACGAGGCGGTGCGGATCGCGAACGACACCGAATACGGGCTGGCCGCGGCCGTGTGGACGTCGAACCTGACGACCGCGCACGACGTGTCGCGCCGGCTGCGGGCGGGCACGGTGTGGGTGAACTGCTACGACGAAGGCGGCGACATGAACTTCCCGTTCGGCGGCTACAAGCAGTCGGGCAACGGCCGCGACAAGTCGCTGCACGCGCTCGAGAAATACACCGAGCTGAAGTCGACGCTGATCCGGCTGCGCTGACGCGGCCGGTGTACGGGCGCGGTGCCGAGGGGCGCCGCGCCCGCGCGCGTCAGGCCGAGCGCAATGCCGGGTGGAAGCCCGCGGCTTCGATGATCGACTGCACGCGTTCGGCGCCTTGCGCCGATTCGACCTTGACCGTCTTCGCGGCCACGTCGATGTCGAGCTTCGCGGCGGGGTCCGCTGCCGTCACGGCGCGCGTGATGGCGTTGGCGCAGCCGCCGCAGGTCATGTCCTGGACTTCGAATTCCATCGTGTTCTCCTGGGTTGATTGGCGATTCACAAACATCGCCAGCATGAAGCTTGCCATGGTGGGAAGGTCAAGCCATTCGTCGCGTTCGACACCGCACAAGCAATTTGTAAAGCTGATGTCAGACGAATCGCAATCTGCCCGTGTGCGTCAGTCCGAATTTTTCCCGATTGACGGCCGCATATTGCCGGCGAAATCTCGCGGAGCCTTGCGCGACAAGGTGCGCGTCGCATCACTGACGCCCGATGTCCATGACGCAAGTAAGGGTACTGGGAGAAGGGAATGCGAATCGATCTTACTATCGATTCCCCTCGATATTTCATTTCGGTACCCGTATGAATCGCTTCGCTTTCGGTTTCGCACTGGCCCTGCTGGGCGCATCGGCAACGTCCGCATTCGCTGCCGACGACGTCGTCAACCTGACCCTGAAGAATCACAAGTTTTCGCCGGACGGCGTGACGATTCCGGCCGGCAAGAAGGTGAAGTTCGTCGTGAAGAACCTCGATGCGACGCCCGCGGAATTCGAAAGTGACGATTTCAAGGCGGAGAAGGTCGTGCCGGCCGGCAAGTCGGTCGAGATCCTGGTCGGGCCGCTGAACGCCGGCACCTACGAGTTCCACGACGAGTATCATGAAGCGCAGTCGAAGACGCACCTGACCGTCAAATAAGCGGATATCGCCATGCTGTCTACCGCCCTGATCGTCTTTCGTGAAGTGCTCGAGGCCGCGCTGGTGGTGTCGATCGTAATGGCCGCGACGAAGGGCGTGCCGAGCCGCGGCTGGTGGGTCGGCGGCGGCCTCGTCGGCGGCGTGATCGGCGCCGGCCTGATCGCCGCGTTCGCCGACGTGATTTCGCAGTGGGCCTCCGGCATGGGGCAGGAAGTCTTCAACGCCGGCGTGATGTTCGTCGCGACGCTGATGCTCGCGTGGCACTGCATCTGGATGAGCCGCCACGGCCGCGAGATGGCGCTGCACATGGGCGAGGTCGGCCGGGCCGTCGCAGCCGGCAGCCGGCCGCTGACGGGGCTCGCGATCGTTGTCGGCGTCGCGGTGCTGCGCGAGGGCTCCGAGGCCGTGCTGTTCCTGTACGGCATCGCGGCGGGCGATCCGGGACAGACGCCGCAGATGATCGTCGGCGGGCTGCTCGGCGTGCTGGGCGGCGCCGGGCTCGGCTACGCGATGTATGCGGGCCTGCTGCAGATTCCGCTCAAGCGCCTTTTCTCCGTCACCAACGCGCTGATCGTGCTGCTCGCGGCGGGGATGGCGAGCCAGTGCGTCGGCTTCCTGCTTGCCGCCGGCCTCGTGCCGTCGTGGGGCGATGCGGTCTGGGATACCTCGTGGCTGCTCAAGGAATCGAGCATCGTCGGCAAGGCGCTGCATACGCTGATCGGCTATACCGCGCGTCCGGCGGGGATCCAGATCGTTGCGTACGTCGTCACGCTGGTCGCGATCGTCGTGCTGGCGCGGCTCGTCGGCCGGCCCCGGACGGTGGTGCCGCCGCCGCGGCCCGTTGCCTGAGCGGGCCGGGGCCGAATGCAGAAAGGGGCGTCATGGACGCCCCTTTTTTCTTGCGTTGACGGCTCGCGCGCAGCCGCGCGGCCCGTTCAGCGATGGTTGTCGATCCATGCGCGGGCCCATTCGAGCCCCGCTTCGCGCGCTTCGTCCTCGGTATCGAACACGCCGAGCACGCCCGACGCTTCGACGAGCCGATTGTTCTGCGTGATCGTGCCGCTCGCCGCGAAGCGTTCGGGCTGCAGGATTTCATCCTGCTGCAGGATCGAATGGCCCCAGATCTGGTAGCCGTGATAGGTCTGCGCTTCCATTATCGCGTCACCTCCGCGGAGCGGCTGCTCGTGCCGACACGCAGCACGTTGCCGTCCGGTGTGTATTGCCGCGGGATGTCCGAGAACTTGAGTGCGTGCGGCGTGTCGGGCATGGCCGGCTGCATCACCGTGAGCCGGCCCGGCGTAGGCTGCGCGACCGGGCGCGGTGCGGCCGGCGCATCGACCGTCGCGGCGGTCGGTCGATGCGGCGTGCTTTTCACGGCTTGTGCGACGCGGCGCTTGTGCGGCTTGACCGCAGCCTTCGGCTGCACGCTCGCGTGCTTTTCCACGGTCTTGACGCCGGCGTGCGCGTCGGCACCTGGGCGCGCTGCCGGCGTGCGGGCATCCGGCGTACGCGCCGCCGGCAACCGCGCCTCGGGCGGGTTCCAGACTTCGACGTAGTGCTCGGCCGCCCAGCCCGTCGACGCGAAGGTCAGCGCCAGCAATCCGCATCCAAACAGTCTTACCATGGTCTCTCCGTCAGTCTCGTCGGCGCGCCGGACCGCGCTGCGCCGATTGCTTACTCCACCGTCACCGACTTCGCGAGGTTACGCGGTTTGTCGACGTCGGTGCCGCGCGCGCACGCGGTGTGATACGCGAGCAGTTGCAGCGGCACGACGTGCAGGATCGGCGACAGCTGCCCGTAGTGTTCCGGCATCCGGATCACGTGCAGGCCTTCGTCGTTGACGATCTGCGTGTCGGCATCCGCGAACACGTACAGCTCGCCGCCGCGTGCGCGCACTTCCTGCATGTTCGACTTCAGCTTCTCGAGCAGCGTGTCGTTCGGCGCGACCGTGACGACCGGCATCGCTTCAGTGACGAGCGCGAGCGGCCCGTGCTTCAGTTCGCCGGCCGGATACGCCTCCGCATGGATGTACGAGATTTCCTTCAGCTTCAGCGCGCCTTCGAGCGCGATCGGGTAGTGCAGCCCGCGGCCGAGGAACAGCGCGTTTTCCTTGCGTGCGAATTCCTCCGACCACGCGATGATCTGCGGCTCGAGCGCGAGCACGCTGTTCAGCGCGGCCGGCAGGTGGCGCAACTGCTTCAGGAATTCGGCTTCCTGCGCGGCGTCGACGTGCCCGCGCAGCTTGCCGAGCGTCGCGGCCAGCACGAACAACGCGACGAGCTGCGTCGTGAACGCCTTGGTCGACGCAACGCCGATCTCGGTGCCTGCGTGCGTCAGGAACTGCATCTCCGTGAGGCGCACCATCGCGCTCGTCGCGACGTTGCACACCGCGAGCGTATGCGTGTGACCGAGCGACTGCGCGTGCTTGAGCGCGGCGAGCGTGTCGGCCGTCTCGCCCGACTGCGAGATCACCAGCACGAGCTGGCGCGGGTTCGGGACCGATTCGCGGTAGCGGTATTCGCTCGCGATCTCGACCTGGGTCGGGATCTTCGCGATCGATTCGAGCCAGTACTTCGCGGTGAGGCCCGAGTAGTAGCTCGTGCCGCACGCGAGGATCAGCAGGCTGTCGATCTCCGCGAACGCGGCGGGGGCCGCATCGCCGAACAGCGTCGCGTCGAACGCTTCGGTTTGCGGCACCGTGTCGCCGATCGCGCGCGGCTGCTCGAAGATTTCCTTCTGCATGAAGTGGCGATACGGGCCCAGCTCAACCGCGCCGCCGTATGCGCTGACGACGCGGATCTCGCGCTGCGCGAGCGCGCCGTGACGATCGACGATCTTCACGCCGTCCAGCGACAGCTCGCACACGTCGCCTTCCTCGAGGAACGTGAAGCGGTCGGTGCTGCCGGCCAGTGCGAGTGCGTCGGACGCGAGGAAGTTCTCGCCGTCGCCGTGGCCGACGACGAGCGGCGAACCCTGGCGCGCGCCGACGACGGTGTGCGGCTGGTCCTTGTGCGTCACCGCGATCGCATAGGCGCCGTGCAGCTGCTGCACGGCTTCGCGCACGGCCTCGAACAGGTCGCCGCGATACAGGCTGTGCACGAGGTGCGCAATGACTTCGGTGTCGGTCTGCGACACGAACTCGTAGCCCTTCGCGCGCAGCGCTTCGCGCAGCGGCTCGAAGTTCTCGATGATGCCGTTGTGCACCAGCGCGAGCGCGTTCGACGAGAAGATCGGATGCGCGTTGTTCGTGACGGGCGCGCCGTGCGTCGCCCAGCGCGTGTGCGCGACGCCGGTCGTGCCTTCGAGATGCGATTCCTGCACCTGCGCATCGAGATCGGCGACGCGCGCGACGCTGCGCGCGCGCTTGGGCGCGCCCGGCTCGAGCACGGCGACGCCGCACGAGTCGTAGCCACGGTATTCAAGGCGCCGCAATCCTTCGATCAGCACCGGAACGATATTACGCTGCGCAACTGCGCCGACAATGCCGCACATGAATGGGTCAGTCCTGTAAGTCGACGCGGGCGCCGTCCGGGCGCCCGCTAAAGGTTCAGCTCTTCTTCTTGACCGGGCGGACGTAGCCGCTCTTCGTCGTTTGGGTCTTCTCGTTCAATGCGAGCAGGCCGTCGGCAACGTCCTTCCAGATCGTCGTGCCGGCCGCGATCGTCACGCCACGGCCGACGCGCACCGGCGCAACGAGCTGCGTGTCGGAGCCGACGAACACGTCGTCCTCGATCACGGTGCGGAACTTGTTCGCGCCGTCGTAGTTGCAGGTGATCGTGCCCGCGCCGATGTTCACGCGCGCGCCGATGTCGGCGTCGCCGATGTAGGTGAGGTGGTTCGCCTTCGAACCGTGGCCGATCACCGCGTTCTTCACCTCGACGAAATTGCCGACGTGCGCCTCGTCCGCGAGCTGCGCGCCGGGGCGCAGCCGCGCGTACGGGCCGATCACGGTGTTCGCGCCGAGCTCGGCGCCGTCGATGTGCGTGAACGCGTCGATGCGCGTGCCGGCGCCGACCGACGCGTCGCGGATCACGCAGTTCGCGCCGATCGTCACGTTGTCGGCGAGCGTCACGTTGCCTTCGAACACGCAGTTCACGTCGATCGACACGTCGCGGCCGCAGCGCAGCGTGCCGCGCACGTCGAGCCGCGCCGGATCGGCGAGCGTGACGCCGTCGACGAGCAGCGCATCGGCGACGTTGCGCTGATGGATGCGCTCGAGCTCCGCGAGCTGCGCCTTGCTGTTCACGCCGAGCGTTTCCCATTCCTCGTCGGGCTGCGCCGTGACGATCTCGAAGCCGGCCTCGATCGCGAGCTCGACGACGTCGGTCAGGTAGTACTCGCCCTGCGCGTTCTCGTTCTTCAGCGCGCCGAGCCACATCGACAGCTGGGCCGTGGGCGTGACGATGATGCCGGTGTTGATCTCGGCGATCTTCAGTTGCTCGGGCGACGCGTCCTTCTGCTCGACGATGCGCGTGACGAAGCCGGACGCGTCGCGCACGATGCGGCCGTAGCCGGTCGGGTCGTCGAGCGTGACGGTCAGAATCCCGTAGCGGCCCTCGCGCGCGGCGTCGACGAGACGCCGCAGCGTCGACGCGCGGGTGAGCGGCACGTCGCCGTACAGCACCAGCGTCGGTTGCGCGGGATCGAGCAGCGGCAGCGCCTGGCGTACCGCGTGGCCGGTGCCGAGCTGCTCGGCCTGCACCGCGAACTGGACGTCGGGCGCGGCGACGGCGGCCTGGACCTGCTCGGCGCCGTGACCGACCACGACGACGAGCCGCGACGGCTGCAGCGTGCGCGCGGTGGCGATGACGTGGGAGAGGAGCGGCCTGCCGGCCAGGGGATGGAGCACTTTCGGCAGCGCGGAACGCATGCGCTTGCCGGTGCCTGCCGCCAAAATCACGATATTCATGGCGCCAGCTTGTCAGAGGAGTTCGAAGCCGTCCATTTTAGCATGCGGCCCCCGTCGTTCCGGGCCTGTCGCGGCGGGGCGACAGCGCCGGAACGACGCTGCGGCCCCGGTTCCGGCGGGTGTTCGGACCCTGCTTACAGGTCGTCGAACTGGACGATCGAGATCGGTTTCGCGGCGCCCGGCGCGGCGGTCTCTTCGCCGGACGCGCACGGCTCCTCGTCGAACGCGATGTCGCCCTGCGGATCGGCAACGCCGGTCGCGCGCAGCGACGCGAACGGGAACTGGGTCGTATCCATCAGGTGCGACGGCACGACGTTCGCGAGCGCGCTGAACATGTTGTCGACGCGACCCGGGAAGCGCTTGTCCCATTCGCGGATCAGCGCCTTCATTTCCGCGCGCTTCAGGTTCGGCTGGCTGCCGCACAGGTTGCACGGGATGATCGGGAATTCGCGCAGCTCCGCGTATTTCTCGAGATCGGTTTCCTTCACGTATGCGAGCGGGCGGATCACGACGTTCCTGCCGTCGTCCGACTGCAGCTTCGGCGGCATTCCCTTCAGCTTGCCGCCGTAGAACATGTTGAGCAGCAGCGTCTGCAGGATGTCGTCGCGGTGGTGGCCGAGCGCGATCTTGGTCGCGCCGAGCTCGCCGGCCACGCGGTACAGGATCCCGCGGCGCAGCCGCGAGCACAGCGAGCAGGTCGTCTTGCCTTCGGGCACGAGCCGCTTGACGATGCTGTAGGTGTCCTGGTTCTCGATGTGGAACGGCACGCCGACCTGCGTCAGGTACTCGGGCAGCACGTGTTCAGGGAAGCCCGGCTGCTTCTGGTCGAGGTTGACCGCGACGATGTCGAAGTCGATCGGCGCGCGCTCGCGCAGGCGCAGCAGCACGTCGAGCATCGCGTAGCTGTCCTTGCCGCCCGACAGGCACACCATCACCTTGTCGCCCTGCTCGATCATGTTGTAGTCGCCGATCGCCTGGCCGACCTGGCGCACGATCCGCTTGAACAGCTTGTTGTTCTCGTACGCTTCCTTCTGCTCGCGGCGCGTCAGCACGCGGCGGCCGGTGTCGGCGGCGGTGGCTTCGATGGCGGCGCCATCGGCCGCCGTGTCGTTCATGTGGGGGGCGTTCATGCGCGCTCCTCGTCCTTGATGCGAAAGACTTCGACGCCGACGGCGTCGCAGTCCGGATAGGCGTCCGGTTTCTCGGTACAGACGCGTACCGCGCGCACGGCGTCGTGCGCCAGCAGGTTCGCGGCGATCGCGTCGCACAGCGTTTCCTGCAGGTGGATGTGGCCGCGCGCCACGCACTGCGCGACGCTCTGCTTCATCAGGTCGTAGTCGACGACTTCATGCAGCCGGTCGTCGACGGGGGTGGACAGCGCGAGCGGCACGAACAGGTCGACGTTGATGACGACGCGCTGCTCGCCGCGCTTCTCGTGTTCGAAGGCCCCGATGTTGATGTGCACCTCGTAGTCGCGCAGGTAGAGCCTGCGGCAGTCCGCGAGGCGGGGGTGCAGGAGAGCGGAAAACATGGTCGTCCCAGTCAAATTGGCGTGCGCGCACGCAAAGCGGCGCGGGCGGCGGCGATCACGCCGCGCGATCCGCGCGGTTCATTCATTCGGGCCGGCGGCGGGCGGCACCAGGTGCTCGCCGCCGTCGACGGTCAGCGTCGCGCCCGTGACGCCGGGCGCGCTCGCGAGATAGCAGGCCGCCGCCGCGATGTCGTTCGCGTGCGGCGCATGGCCGCGCACGAGCGCCGCGACGCGCACCTTCGGCGCGAGGGCCAGCGCCAGCGCGGAGGTCGCGCGGTTCAGCGCGGCCTGCATCAGCGCGTGCGACAACTGCGCCGGCGCCGGGTGAAACAGGGCCTGATCCAGCACGTGGATCACGCAGGCGCGC
The DNA here is from genome assembly GCF_902499115.1 of Burkholderia diffusa. Lineage (GTDB taxonomy): Bacteria > Pseudomonadota > Gammaproteobacteria > Burkholderiales > Burkholderiaceae > Burkholderia > Burkholderia diffusa. The sequence continues at coordinate 55,639 of NZ_CABVPN010000030.1, read as the reverse complement.
AGCGATTCGTCGTCACGCGCGGCGTCGGGCGTCGCGTCGGCAAGCGCCCGGGCCAGCGCGAGCGGCGCCGTCACGTTGCGCGCGAGCGCGGCGGCGAGCGATGCGCCGTCCACGGTGTGCGCGTCGTCGGTGGCGGCGCATGCACTCACGAACACCGCACAGGCGGGCCGGCCGAGCGCCGCAGCACACGCGGCGACGAGCGCGGCCGCGTCGGTTTCCAGGGCCAGATCGGCGTCGAGCACGGCTGCACGGCGCCCGCGGGCGGCGACTTCGGCGACGAGCGCGTCGGCGGCCGCGCGCGGCGTGCCGGGGCTGCGCTGCAGCGCGACGTCCCAGCCGTGTTGCGCGAATCCGGTCGCGAGCGCGCGACCGAGCGACGCGGCGTCGGCCGCGCTGCCCAGCGCGCCGGCGACGAGCGCGATGCGCGGGGGCGACGTATCGGCTGAAACGGTCATTTACAATGCCGGGATGAACCCGAAAGCTCACGAACCCGCTAGTTTACCTGCTCCCGGCCCTGACGCGCTCGCGCAGTCCGAAACCCTTGCCGCGCAACTGCGCGACGAGATCGCGGCGGCCGGCGGCTGGCTGCCGTTCGACCGCTTCATGGAGCGCGCGCTGTATGCGCCCGGCCTCGGCTATTACAGCGGCGGCGCGCGCAAGTTCGGCCGCCGCGCCGACGACGGCAGCGACTTCGTGACGGCCCCCGAGCTGTCGCCGCTGTTCGCGCAGACGCTCGCGAATCCCGTCGCGCAAGCGCTGGCGGCAAGCGGCACGCGCCGCGTGATGGAGTTCGGCGCGGGCACGGGCAAGCTCGCGGCCGGGCTGCTCGCGGCGCTCGATGCGCTCGGCGTCGAGCTCGACGAATACCTGATCGTCGACCTGTCCGGCGAACTGCGCGAACGGCAGCGCGACACGATTGCGGCGGCCGCGCCGGCGCTCGCCGCGAAGGTGCGCTGGCTCGACGCGCTGCCCGAGCGCTTCGACGGCGTCGTGGTCGGCAACGAGGTGCTCGACGCGATGCCGGTGCGCCTCTTCGCGAAGGCGGGCGGCGTGTGGCTCGAGCGCGGCGTCGCGCTCGACGCGCGGCACGCGTTCGTGTTCGACGACCGGCCCGCCGGCGCGGCCGGCCTGCCGCCGGTGCTCGCGACGCTCGACGTCGACGACGGCTACGTGACCGAGACGCACGAAGCCGCGCTGGCGTTCACGCGTACCGTGTGCACGATGCTCGGGCGTGGCGCGGTGCTGCTGGTCGACTACGGGTTCCCCGCGCACGAGTACTACCATCCGCAGCGCGACCGCGGCACGCTGATGTGCCACTACCGCCATCACGCGCATGACGACGCATTCCTGTACCCGGGGCTGCAGGACATCACCGCACACGTCGAATTCACGGGCATCTACGACGCGGGCGTCGCGACCGGCGCCGACCTGCTCGGCTACACGTCGCAGGCGCGCTTCCTGTTGAACGCAGGCATCACCGACGCGCTGGCCGCGATCGATCCTTCCGACATCCACCAGTTCCTGCCGGCCGCGAACGCGGTGCAGAAGCTGATCTCGGAAGCGGAGATGGGCGAGTTGTTCAAGGTGATCGCGTTCTCGCGCGGGATCGACGGCACGCTCGACGCCTTCGCGCGCGGCGACCGCTCGCACGCGCTCTGACGGGGAGCCCGGGATGCTGCGCTGGCTGATGGCGTCGTTCGTCGCGGTGATGATCCTGACGCGCTGCTGGCCGTGGCTCGGCAAGTTCGGCATCGGGCGGATGCCGGGCGACGTCACGCTGACGCTCGGCGGGCGGCGCTACCCGTTCCCGTTCATGTCGACGCTGGTGCTGACGATGCTGGTGTCGATGGTGGCGCGGCTGCTCTGAGCCGCGCCGAATGCGGCGGCGCGCCGCGACCGGGCCGCGGCGCGCGTGGGATGGTTCGGCGCGTTACAGTTCGATTTCGCCGAGGATCCGGTGCGCGAGCGCCTTCGCTTCGTCGAACGCCTCTTCCTCGCTCGGACTCGTCGTGTGGACGTCGTAGCGCATGTTCTCCGTCTCGTCGCCGTCGTCCCGGGCGAGGATCACGTAACCCTGGAACTGTCCGTTGGCGGCGTGCTGCGTATGCGCCTTGGCCGTGTAGATGCCTTTCGTGAACGTGTTCGTGTCCATCGTGCCTCTCCCGCAATAGGACACTTCATCGTAGCACTGCGGCGCAGCATGTACAGCGCCGCTAATCGGCGACCGATCAGCGCGCCGTCATCGTCCCGTCACCGTTCGAGCAGCGCGACGACCTCGTCGAGCGTCGGCGCATGCGCGCCCGTATGCCGGCACGCGGCGGCGCCCGCCGCGAGCGCGAACGCGAGATGCTCGCGCCACGACCGCTGCGGCGCGGCCATCAGGCTGAACAGCATGCCGCCGATCGACGCGTCGCCCGCGCCGACGGTGTCGACCACCTCGACGCGCGGCGGGCTGGCCTCGAGCACGTCGCCGTCCGCGTAAAGCGTGGCCGCCTGCGCGCCGCGCGTGACGAGCACGGCCGCGCGCGGATTCAGCGCGCGCACCGCCGCGACCGCATCGGGGCCGTCGCCGCCGAACAGGTGGCGCAGGTCCTCGTCGGACACCTTGATCAGGTCGGCGAGCGCGGCCATCTTCTCGAGCGTCGGCCGGTACGCGGCCGTCATCAGGTTCCGGTAGTTCGGATCGAAGCTGATCTTCACGCCACGCGCGTGCAGGTCGGCCGCGAGCGCGACGAGCGTGCTCGCGAGCGGTTCGCGCACGAGGCTGATGCAGCCGAAGTGCGCCCACTTCACGTGTCCGGCCCAGCCGGCCGGCAGCCGCGCCGGGTCGAACGCGAGATCCGCGCTCGCTTCGCCGATGAAGAAGTACGCAGGCGGCCGCGTCTCGTGGACGATCGCGAGCAGCGGCGCACGCGGCACCCGCTGCAGGAAGCGCAGGTCGAGCCCGGCCGCCTCGCTGGTACGCCACAGCACGTCGGAGAAGCAGTCTTCGCCGATCGCGCCCGCGAGCGCGCTCGGCACGCCGAGCCGCGCGACCGCGCGCGCGACGTTCCAGCCGGCGCCGCCCGGCACCGAGGTCCACTGCGCGTCGCCCGCGCGCACCATGTCGGTCAGGATGTCGCCCGCCGACACGAAGGCCGGAAAGGTGCCGCCGCTCATTGCGTCGGCTCGCTGCGCGCCGCGCGCGCGAGGGTCGCGAGCACGTCGTAGCATGCGCCCATCGTGTGATAGTCGGTCTTGCCGGCCGGGCTCTTCTCGTCGCTGTACTTGCGGTTGTCGCAGGTGAGGATCCGGTACCACGCGCCGTAGCGGTGATCGACGAAATGCGTCCAGCTGTAGCGCCAGATCTCGTCGTACCAGTCCCAGAAGCGCTCGCTGCCGGTGCGCGCGCCGAGCATCGCGGCCGCCGCGAAGGTTTCCGCCTGCACCCAGAAATACTTGTTGTGGTCGCAGATCGTGAAGTCGGGGCCGAAGCCGTAGCAGAGGCCGCCGTGATCGGCGTCCCACGCATGCGTGAGCGCCGCGTCGAACAGCTCGGCCGCGCGCGGCACGAGCCAGTCGAGCGGGCGGTGCCGCTCCAGGATCAGCAGCAGCTTCGCCCATTCGGTCTGGTGCCCGGGCTGGAAGCCCCACGGACGGAAGATGTTCGAGCTGTCCTCCTTGTTGTAGTCCCAGTCGACCGACCAGTCCGCATGGTAGTGCTCCCACACGAGGCCGCCCGACAGCGAAGCCTGGCGCCGCGTGATGTGGGTCGCGAGCTTTTCCGCGCGATCGAGATAGGTGAGATGGCCGGTCGCCTCGTACGCCGCGAGCAGCGCTTCCGTCATGTGCATGTTCGCGTTCTGGCCGCGGTACGACGACACGTTCCAGTTCGGCGTCGCGTCGTCCGCATAGAGGCCGGCGGCCGCGTCCCAGAAGCGGTGCTCGGCGAGCTCGTAGGTCGACGCGATCAGCGCGCGCGCTTCATCGATGCCGGCCATCGCAGCGTGCGCGGCCGCCAGCAGCACGAACGCGAGCCCGTAGCAGTGGCGCGTGCCGTCGAGCGTCGCGCGTTTCGCGCCGTCGCGCCAGTCGAGTTCCCAGTCGTAGCCCTGCAGCGCTTCATCCCAGTGCGCGTCGCGCAGGAAGCGCAGCCCGTGGCGTGCGTAGTCGAGGTGGCGCGGATCGCCGAAATGCCGGTACGCCATCGCGTAGTTGAAGACGAACCGGCAGCTGCTGACCAGGTGCCGCGACGTGCGGTTGTAGATGCTGCCGTCGTCGCGGAAGTAATGGTAGAAGCCGCCCGTCGGGTCGAACGCGTTCTGCGCGTAGAAGCGCAGCGTGTCCTCGATGTGCGACAGCAGGAACGACGGCTCGCGGAAGCTCGCGACGAACGGTGCCGCTTGCGCGTGAGCGGCCGGCGCGGCCGTGCGGGATTGGACCGGGGGCATGTTCATGATTCGGTGACCGTGGCGGTATCGAGTGCCGGTGAGCCGGCGGGCTGGCTGCTGGCCCGTACGATCAGTTCGACGGGCAGGGAGATCTCGGTGCGCTCGGGCGATTCGGCGAGCAGCAGTTCGACGCCGCGGCGGCCGAGCGCTTCCTTGTCGACGGCGAGCGTCGTGAGCGGCGGGTTCGCGTGCGCGGCGGCCGGGATGTCGTCGAAGCCGACGATCGCGATGTCTTCCGGAATCCGCACGCCGCGCGCGATGCACACGCGCTGCGCGGCCAGCGCGGCGGCGTCGTTGTACGCGAACACGGCGTCCGGGCGTGGGCCGGGCGCGTCGAGCAGCTGCTGCATCGCGCGCGCGGCGCCGGTGTCGGGGTCGAGCCCGGCGTCGATCGTCACTTCGTACGCGGGATCGAACAGCCTCCCGGCCTCGAAGAACGCGCGGCGGTAGCCGATCGCGCGCTGCGCGATGCTGAAGTGCGCGGCCGAGCCGCCGATGAACGCGATCCGCGAGCGGCCGATGGCGAGCAGGTGGCGCATCGCGAGCGCCGCGCCCGTCGCGTTGTCGATGTTCACCGAGCGCAGGCCGGGCGCCCACAGGTCGATCAGCACGAGCGGTCGGCCGGTCGCGGCGAGCGCTTCGATCGTCTCGGGCTCGATGAAGCCGGCCACCGCGATCGCGTCGGGCGCGTGCGGGCGCATCTGGCGCAACACGTCGTCGTTCGGGCCGACCGTGAGCAGCGTCGGCACGATGCCGCGCTCGCGGCACGCGTCCTCGACGCCGTGCAGCACGTGCGAGAAGAACGGGCTGGCGGGAAAGCGGTTGTGCTGGCGGTGCAGCAGGAAGGTGAGCCGGCGGATGCGCGGGCGCAACTGGGCCGGGTCGTAGCCGAGGTGCTGCGCGATCTCGACGACGCGCGCCCGCGTGGCTTCCGACAGGCCCGGCTGGTTTTTCAGCGCACGGGAGACGGTGCCGATCGAGACCTCTGCCGCCCGCGCTACGTCGCGAATGGTGGTGCCCATCGTTCGGGTCCGGTTTGTTTAGGATGATGGCGATTGTATAGTAAAACACGGCGCCAAATTCGGGCCGGATAACCGGGGAATACCCGGAAATAACGGGTTTTTACGCGCTAATCTGCGAAAACGACGTTACTAAAAATACTAAACAAAACGCGGAAAAGGCAAGGTGATCGCATGGAAAGGGGCGATGCCGGCGGGGCGGACGAGGCGCACGCGTTCGGATGCCCGGTCCGCGACGGACGAACGGCAGGCCGTTGCCCGGAGTCGATTGGGGGCCGGCGCAGGTGCGCGGCGCCGGCACCGCCGTCCGCACCGGCCGGCAGCGCGCTTGCCTGCGGCAACCGCCCGCCGTTCAGCCCGCCGCCGCGTGCGGCGGCCCGCCGCGATCGCGCAGCGCCGCGCGGCCTGAATCGAGATCGACGACCGCGAGCCCGCCCGGCTGCTGTTTCGCGCGCCGCTTCGCGAGCGCCGCGACCGACGCGATCTCGTCGCTGCCATAGCGCATCGCGCCGTGCGCACCCGCCGGCACGCCGACCGCGCCGATCGCCATCGTCACGAAGCCGAAGAACGCCGGGTTGCCGTGGCGGTCCTCGCCGCGCAGCCCGCCTGCCTGCCGGTCGGCCTGCGTGTAGAAGCGCTGCGCGCCTTCGTTGAAGCGCGCGATCGCGTCGGTCGCGCGCGCGTGCCAGTCGTCGCGCTGGAACAGCACGAGGAAATCGTCGCCGCCGACGTGCCCGAGAAAGTCGCGCTGCGGGTCGCACACGCCGGCCAGCACCGTCGCGGCAAACTTCAGCACCTCGTCGCCCTGCCAGTAGCCGTACTGGTCGTTGAACGGCTTGAACTGGTTCAGGTCGACGTAGCACGCATGAAAGCCGGCGTCGCGCTGGAGCAGGCGGTCGATGTGCGCGCTGATCGGAATGTTGCCGGGCAGGAAGGTCAGCGGGTTCGCGTAGCGCGCGGCTTCGATGCGCATCTCGGTCACCGCGCGCACGAGGCTCTCGCCGGTGCCGAGCCCGACGTAGCGGCCGTGTTCGGTGATCACGAAGCCGTCCGCGAGATAGCGCTGGTCGTGGCTCGCGAGCAGCGTCGCGAGTTGCTCGAACGTCGTCGCGTTGTCGATCATCAGCGGCGCATCGTTCGCGAACTGCAGGCACGGTTTCTTTCCGAACACCTCGCGGTGATACGGCAGCGCGAAGCGGTCGATGAAGCCGCGGCGATTCACGAGCGCGACCGGCCGCCCGTGTTCGACGAGCGCGACCGCATGCAGGTCGGGCATCCGGTTGAACAGGTCGAGCACGTCGTTGCTGGTCGCGTCGCGCGGCAGCGGCGGCGCGGCGACGAGCATTTTCGCGGCGATCGTGCCGGCCGGCCGCACGGTGCGCGTCGCGCCGGGAAACACCGCGATGTGCGGCGCGCGGATCGCATCGCGCGCGGCCGGCGCGACGACCCGCGACGGCTGCGCGTCCGGCCGGCCGAGCAGGAAGCCCTGCACGCAGCAGATGCCCATGTCGCGCACGACGATCAGGTCGCATTCGTTCTCGATGCCTTCCGCGATCAGTCGCGCGCCGCTCGCCTGCGCGAAGTGCTGCATGGCCTTCACGGCCTCGAACTTGAGCGGGTCGCGCGAGATGTCGTGAATGAAGAAGCGGTCAACCTTCACGACGTCCGGCTGCAGGCGCAGCCACAGGTTCATGCTCGCGTTGGCGGTGCCGTAGTCGTCGAGCGCGAACTGGATGCCGGCGTCGCGCAGCGACGCGACCGCCGGCCCGATGTGCGCGACATCCAGTATCGCGTTCTGCTCGGTCAGCTCGATCACGATGCGCTCCGCGCCGATCCGCGCGCGGCCGAGAAACTGGCGCGCGCGCGCGCGCTCGCGTTCGCTGGCGAGCTGCAGGATCGTGCCGGCGCTGAAATTGAGGAACAGCTTGCCGTCGCAGCCGAGCGCCGCGAACGCGTCGAGGCAGGTGAGCGCGGCGGCCTGTTCGAGCGCGATGGTCGCGCCTTCGCGCGCGGCCTGCGCGAACAGCGCGGCGGGCGCCTCGAGGTCGGTGCCGCGCGGGCCGCGGATCAGGCCTTCGTAGCCGACGACCGTCCCCGACCCGAGGTCGACGATCGGCTGGAACACGGCCGCGAGCGCACGCTCCACGATCAGGCGCGTGGTGTGGGCGGTGGACGAGTCGGGATGGGGCGCGGGCATGGGCGAGGGTGAGGGTGAGGGCGGCCGAGGCGACGGGACGCCCGACTTTAACGGCAGCGTGTGCGAAGAATTGAATGAAGATTTCGTGACGCGATGCGCGTTGATGGTGCATGCATCGCGTTGGGTGGACGGGGGCGGTGCGACGGAGGAAGCGGAGGAAGCGGAGGAAGCGGAGGAAGCGGAGGAAGCGGAGGAAGCGGAGGAAACGGAAGAAGCGGAACGAGAAAGACGCGAATGCATCCGCGCGGCCAGCCGTGCCGGCCGCGCGGCCTCCCGCGTCAGCGCTTGCCCGCGCTCAGCGCACCGCGTCCGCGTGCGGCACCGGCCGCCCCCTCGTCGCCGTCACGCTCGCCGCGCATGTCGCGCGCGCCCCAGCGCTGCGCGAGCGCCGCGCACGCCATCAACTGGATCTGGTGGAACAGCATCAGCGGCAGCACGATCGCGCCGACCGCCTGCGCGGAGAAGATCACCTTCGCCATCGGCACGCCGGCCGCGAGGCTCTTCTTCGAGCCGCAGAAGATGATCGTGATCTGGTCGGCGCGGTTGAAGCCGAGCCGCTTGCTGACAAACGTGGTCAGCACCAGCGCGATCACGAGCAGCACGACGTTGACGACCAGCAGGCCGCCGAGCGCGCGCGCCGGCATCTGGTGCCACAGCCCCTGGTTCACGGCCTCGCTGAACGCGACGTAGACGACGAGCAGGATCGAGCCCTGGTCGACGAAGCGCAGCACGCCGCGATTGCGTTCGATCCAGCCGCCGATCACGGGCCGCAGCAGCTGGCCGGCGACGAACGGCACGAGCAACTGCATCACGATGCTCCCGACGGTGCTCCACGGCGACGCGGCCGCGGCCGACTGAGACGTGATCATCAGCCCGACGAGCGCCGGCGTCACGAAGATTCCGAGCAGGCTCGACGCGGACGCCGCGCACACGGCGGCCGGCACGTTGCCCTTCGCGATCGACGTGAACGCGATCGACGACTGGACGGTCGACGGCAGCGTGCACAGAAACAGCACGCCGGCGTAGAGCGCAGGCGTGACGAGCGGCTGCAGCACGGGCTTCAGCGCGAGGCCGAGCAGCGGGAACAGCGCGAACGTGCTGAGCAGCACGACCGCATGCAGCCGCCAGTGGGTCGCGCCCGCGACGACAGCCTCGCGCGACAGCTTCGCGCCGTGCAGGAAGAACAGCAGGCCAACCGCGATGTTGGTTGCCCAGTTGAACGCATGGGCGGCCGGGCCGCGGCACGGCAGCAGGCTCGCGAGCACGACGGTGCCGACGAGCGCGAGCGTGAAGTTGTCGGGAAGAAAACGGGGACGGACCATCGGGGATATTGATTCGGAAACGGCAGGCGCGCAGGTCGCACGAAACCGATATTGTCCCGGTAGGTCATTCAATACACAAATTCATTGTGTGAATCGATTGATGAATCGGTTGCATGTGACGGTAAGCGTCAGCGGCAGCGACCGATGCGCAAAACGGCAGAAGAATGTTCTGCCGCGAGTACGCCCTCAAGTGAAAAAACCTAGCAGTAACATGGTGTTACACCCATGCCCGCGACCTAACACTTTTTGGCTCGACACAGTTTCGGGCCGCTCATAAATTACTGCTGAAAGGCTTGCGTCGGCCGGAAACAACCGGCGGCGAGCTGCAACAGGCACTGAATGATGACGGAACGGGTGAAACTGAGGGTCGGACGATGGGTGGCAGGCGTGCTCGGCGCGCTGCTGATGCCGCTCGCGCTCGCGCAACCGCCGCACGGCGGTCCGGCGTTCGGCGGCGGCCACGGTTTCGGTCATGGTTTCGGTGGCGGCGACATGCGCGCGTACGGCCGGCCGGCCGGCAACGCGCCGGCGTGGCGCCGGGCGCTGCCGCCGGGCGGCGCGCGTGCCGGCGGCGTGAGCGGCTACGGTTCCCGCTGGGGGCTGCGGCCGACGCCGTCCTACGGCCATTACGCCGCGCAAAGCCCGTATCGTCCGATCAGCGCCGACTCCCGCCAGATGCCGCGTCCGCCGGGCGGCGGCAATGTTCCGCTGCGTGCCGGCTCGATCCGCGCCGACGTCGCGCGCTACAACGAGGAGCGCGGCGGCCGTCCGATGCCGCCCCCCCGCGCGCAGGAAGAACCTGCCCACTCGCCGTTTTTCTCCCCGTTCTACCGAAACTGAGCGCCCGCGCGTTCGTCCCCCGCCGGCTGTGATGCGAATTCGCCACAGTCGCGCGCATATTTCCGCTGATTTTCCCGCCGCATTGCGCTATCTTTCGCGCCCGGCGCGCGCGCCCCGCGGCCGTCCCGTCGCGTGCCGCGCGCTGCGCGCAGCCGCTGCCGCGCGCCTGGCCATGTGCCGATTCCGCGAAGTTAATGCCGCCGCTATACCCGCAATAAGTGTGCGCAATTTTGACCGGACGCACGATCCGTAAAGATGGCTGCGCCCCATACGACGCAAGCAGTCGGCTCCAAAAAACAACGCTCGCGCCACTTATCGACATTCGACAACACCTGGAGATCCCATGAAAGCATTCGCTCGCCGTGCGTCGCGCACGTCCGTCAAGCTGATCGCCGCGGCCGCCTGCGTGGCCGCAACCGTACCCGTCCACGCGCAGTCGAGCGTCTCGCTCTACGGTCAGGTCGACGAATGGGTCGGCGCAACCAAGTTCCCGGGCGGCGATCGCGCATGGAACGTATCGGGCGGCGGGATGTCGACGTCGTACTGGGGCCTGCACGGCGCAGAGGATCTGGGCAGCGGCTACAAGGCAATCTTCACGCTGGAGAGCTTCTTCCGTGCGCAGAACGGCCAGTTCGGCCGCTTCCAGGGCGACACGTTCTTCGCGCGCAACGCATACGTCGGCGTCAGCTCGCCGTACGGCACGGTGACGGCCGGCCGCCTGACGACCCACCTGTTCCTGTCGACGATCCTGTTCAACCCGTTCTACGATTCGTACACCTTCTCGCCGATGGTGTACCACGTGTTCCTCGGCCTCGGCACGTTCCCGACCTATCCGAGCGACCAGGGCGCGGTCGGCGATTCGGGCTGGAACAACGCGCTGTCGTACACGTCGCCTTCGTTCGGCGGCCTGAATTTCGCGGCGATGTACGCGCTCGGCAACACGGCCGGCGACAACCGCTCGAAGAAATGGAGCGCGCAGTTCAATTACGCGAACGGCCCGTTCGCGGCGACCGCCGTCTATCAGTACGTGAACTTCAACAACGGCCCGCAGGACCTGAGCGCGCTCGTGACGGGCATGAAGAGCCAGGGCATCGCGCTGGTCGGCGCGACCTACGACCTGAAGTACGTGAAGCTGTTCGGCCAGTACATGTATACGAAGAATGACCAGGTCGCGGGCAGCTGGCACGTGAACACCGCGCAGGGCGGCGTGTCGGTGCCGCTCGGCGTGGGCAACGCGATGGCGTCGTACGCGTATTCGCGCGATGCCGGCGGCCTCGACCAGACGCGCCAGACCTGGGCCGTCGGCTACGACTATCCGCTGTCCAAGCGCACGGACATCTACGCCGCGTACATGAACGACCACATCAGCAGCCTGTCGACCGGCAACACGTTCGGCGCGGGTATCCGCGCGAAGTTCTGACGCGCACGTGCGATCGGTGCGCCGGCCGCGCGCGAAAATCGCGCGTGCCGGCCGCATGTTTTCCCTCTCGAAACGGAACGGAACGGAACGGCGCCGCCACTCGCGGCGCCGTTTTGCTTTTGTTGACCTTTCTGTTTCCTCGCCTTTGTTACCCTATCTCGTAATTGCACCATTCCCCCGTCATTACGGGCTAGTTCGATGGATACCCTCGTCAGCATGAATGTGTTTCGCTACGTCGTCGAAGTGGGCAGCTTCGTCGGCGCGGCCGAGCGCATGCAGATGTCGGCCGCGATGGCGAGCAAGCACGTGATGCATCTCGAGCAGCAGCTCGGCGCGCGGCTGCTGCATCGCACGACACGACGTGTCGCGCCGACCGAGGCGGGACGCGAATACTATGAGCGCCTCGTGCAGGCGCTGTCGGAACTCGACGAAGCCGGACAGGCGGTCGGCGCCGCGAGCGTCGTGCCGCAGGGCCGCCTGCGCGTGACGTCGCTGTCCGCGTTCGGCTTGCGGCACGTGATGCAGGCCGTCACCGATTATGCGGGCCGGTTCCCGGACGTGACCGTCGACATGACGCTGTCCGATCGCGTGGTCGACCTGATCGAGGAAGGCTACGACGTCGCGGTGCGCGCGGCGCCGAACGGGCTGAAATCGTCGTCGTTGGTCGCGCGCCAGATCGCGACCGCGCACATCCTGCTGGTCGCGTCGCCCGAGTATCTCGAGAAGCACGGCACGCCGCAGACGATCGCCGATCTCGCGCATCACAATTACCTGCGCCGCGATTCGAATTCGACGATGCTCGATTCGCTGATGATCGACGCGGCCGCCGCGTCGCGCGTGAACCTGAACGGCAACCTGATCGTGAACCACCTCGAGGGGCTGCGCGCGGCGGTGCTCGCGGGCGCGGGCATCGCGCTGCTCGGCACCGAGGTGATCGGCGACGACATCGAATCCGGCCGCCTCGTGCCGGTGCTGCTCGACGCGGTGCCGCCGCACGAGGCGCCGATCTATGCGGTGTATGCGAGCCGCCGCCACGTGTCCGCGAAGGTGCGCTCGTTCGTCGACTTCCTTGCCGCACGCTTCGAAGGGCAGTCGCTGTGCCCGTCGATCGAGTCGCGCCTGCGCGTGCTGCCGATCACGCGGATCAAGCGCGCGAGCTGAGCGGCGTCGGCCGCCCGCGGGCGGACGTGAAAAAAGCGCGAGCCGTTGCGGTTCGCGCTTTTTGTTTTTGTCCGACGTCATGCGCGGCGGTGGCGCAACCCGCCGCCTGCGTCAGCGTGCGATGCCGAGCCGTGCCTTCGCGTCGTCGTACTCGCGCTTCAGCCGCTCGACGAGCGCGCCGACGCTCGGCAGGTCGTCCATCAGGCCGACGCCCTGGCCGGCACCCCAGATGTCCTTCCACGCCTTCGTCTTGTCGCCGCCGAAATTCATCTTCGTCTTGTCGGATTCCGGCAGCGCGTCCGGATCGAGCCCGGCCTTCTCGATGCTCTCGCGGATGTAGTTGCCGTGCACGCCGGTGAAGAGGTTCGTGTAGATGATGTCGGACGATTTCGCGTTGAGGATCGCGTGCTTGTAGTCGTCGACCGCGTGCGCTTCCTGCGTCGCGATGAAGCGCGTGCCCATGTACGCGAAGTCGGCGCCCATCGCCTGCGCGGCGAGGATCGAGCCGCCGTTCGCGATCGAGCCGGACAGCACGATCGGACCGTCGAAGATCTTGCGCACTTCGCCGACGAGCGCGAACGGCGACGTCGTGCCCGCGTGGCCGCCGGCGCCGGCCGCGACGAGGATCAGCCCGTCGACGCCGGCTTCGAGCGCCTTCTGCGCGTGGCGCAGGTTGATCACGTCGTGCAGCACGATGCCGCCGTAGCTGTGCACGGCGTCGACGATCTCGCGCGCCGGTGCGCGCAGGCTCGTGATGAAGATCGGCACCTTGTGCTCGACGCACACGCGCACGTCATGCTCGAGCCGTACGTTCGACTGATGGACGATCTGGTTGACCGCGATCGGGCCGATCACCGCATCCGGGTGCTTCGCCTTGTGGTCGGCAAGCTCCGACTGGATCTGCGTGAGCCACTCGTCCAGCAGTTCGGCCGGACGGGCGTTGAGCGCGGGAAATGATCCGACGATACCCGCCTTGCACTGCGCGAGCACGAGTTCGGGGTAGCTGACGATGAACATCGGCGACGCGATGACGGGCAGCGTCAGGTTCTGCAGGACGGCGGGCAATGCCATGTGATGTCTCCAGTCTCGAGGGGCGGCCGGATGCGGCGCGGTCGCGCCGACGCCGGCATCCATGCTTGGCGGTCCAACGGTGCTTCGAGTGTAGCGGTGCAGCGATTCGCCCATATTAATACGAACGGTCGTGCGATTCTACGCGAGCTTAGCAAACGGCGCGGCATGGCGGCAATCGAGTGAGTGTTCTCTTTCTACGCATTCGGGCATCTGCCGCGCGCAGCGGTCGGCCGCGCGCTCCTACAATAGCCGCCATAACAAACCAACGAGAAACAAACCATGTCGTTTGAGGCGTTTGCACCGTTTCGCGTGACGGTGCAGGACACCGACATCTTCGGTGTCAAAGGAGGCGCGGGGCCACCGCTTCTGTTGCTGCACGGCCATCCGCAGACCCACATGATCTGGCATCGCGTCGCCGCGACGCTGGCGGATCACTTCACGGTGATCGCGACCGACCTGCGCGGCTACGGCGCGTCGGGCAAGCCGCCGAGCGACGCGCGGCATGCGCCGTATTCGAAACGCGCGATGGCGGCCGACCAGGTTGCCGTGATGCGGCATTTCGGCTTCGAGCAATTCCACGTCTGCGCACACGATCGCGGCGCGCGCGTCGCGCACCGGCTCGCGCTCGATCATCCGGCGGCCGTCGAGCGGATGATGCTGCTCGACATCGCGCCGACGCTCGCGATGTACGAGCAGACGGACCGCGCGTTCGCGACCGCGTATTTTCACTGGTTCTTCCTGATCCAGCCGGCGCCGCTCCCCGAAACGCTGATCGAAGGCCGCACCGATGCGTACATCGAGCGCGTGATGGGCAACCGGTCCGCCGGGCTCGCGCCGTTCGCGCCGGAGGCGCTCGCCGCGTATCGCGCCGCGCTCGCGCAGCCGGGCGCCGTGCATGCGATGTGCGAGGACTACCGCGCGTCGGCGACGATCGATCTCGAGCACGACCGCGCGGATCTCGAGCGCGGCAACAAGGTCGCGTGCCCGCTGCGCGTGCTGTGGGGCGAGCACGGGATCGTCGGGCGCTGCTTCGATCCGCTCGGCGAGTGGCGGCGCGTCGCGCGCGACGTCGGCGGCCGCGCGCTCGATTGCGGGCACTACATTCCGGAGGAGGCACCCGTCGCGCTGATCGACGAGCTGCTCGCGTTCTTCGAGGCACGCGACGCGGCCGCGTGAGCGGCGCCGGCCGCCGCGGGCAGCGCGGTGCTTGCCGCGCGTCGGCGATCAGCGGCGCGTGGCGTCGTCGTCGTCGACGAGCGGCGGCAGGCGGCGCGGCACCGGCGTCGATTTCACGATCGCCGTGCTCGTTTCCGCGCGCTCCGTCACCTTCGACAGGATGTCGTCGAGGTGCTCGATCGTGCGCAGATAGAGCCGGCAGATGAAGCAGTCCTCGCCGGTCACCTTGTCGCATTCGACGAATTCCGGAATCCGCCGCAACACTTCCTCGACGAGATGCAGCTGCCCCGGCAGCGGCTTCACGCGCACGATCGCCTGCAGCGTGTAGCCGAGCGCGCGCGGGTCGAGCTCGACGGTGAAACCCGCGATCACGCCCTGCGCTTCGAGCCGTCGCACGCGGTCGGCGGTCGCGGGCGCCGACAGCCCGATCTGTCGCGCCAGTTCGCTGGTGGCAATGCGCGCATCCTCGGCGAGCGCCGCGAGGATCGCGCGGTCGGTTGCGTCCAGCGACGCGACGGCGGGAGGGGAAAGGCGTTTCGCCATGATCGCTTTGCTTTCGAAGGTGAATCGGTGGTTTCGCTTCAGTTTAGTCGTGGATGCGCGGAAAGCAAGTTCCTAGAATCGAAGTCATCTTCTCTCGTCAAACGGAGTCCATGATGGCCTCGAACGAAACCCGCCGCGGTGCCGCCGAGATGGTCGTCGCGATGATGATGTCCGGCACGATCGGCTGGCTCGTGATGTCGTCGCAGCAGCCGCTTACCAACGTCGTGTTCTTCCGCTGCCTGTTCGGCGCCGCGACGCTCGCGATCGTCTGCGCGGCGCTCGGCTTCCTGCGTCGCGCGCTGTTCTCGCCGCGCATGCTCGCGCTCGCGGCGCTCGGCAGCATCGCGATCGTCGCAAACTGGCTGCTGCTGTTCGCCGCGTATTCGCGTGCGTCGATCTCGATGGCGACCGCCGTCTACAACACGCAGCCGTTCATGCTCGTCGCGCTCGGCGCGATCGTGTTCCGCGAACGGATCAGCGCGTCGACGATCGCGTGGCTCGCGCTCGCCTTCATCGGGCTCGTGTGCGTGGTGCGCGTCGAGCCGGCCGTGCTCGCGGTGCCCGGCGAATATCTCGAAGGCGTCGCGCTGTCGCTTGGCGCGGCGTTTCTGTACGCGGTGTCGTCGATCATCACGAAGCACCTGAAGGGCACGCCGCCGCACCTGCTCGCGCTGCTGCAGGCCGGCCTCGGCATCGTGCTGCTCGCGCCGTTCGCGCACTTCGGCACGTTGCCCGCGACGGCCGCGCAGTGGCTCGATCTCGTCGTGCTCGGCGTCGTGAACACCGGCGTGATGTATGTGCTGCTGTACGGTGCAATCCAGAAGCTGCCGGTCGCGATGACGGGCGCGCTGTCGTTCGTCTATCCGGTCGTCGCGATCATCGTCGATCGCATCGCGTTCGGGCAGACGCTCGCGTGGACGCAGGTGCTCGGCGCACTGCTGATCCTGCTCGCGGCGGCCGGCGTGAATCTCGGCTGGCGCATCGTGCCCGCGCGTCGCGCGGCGGCCGGCAACTGAAACGGTCGTGCGATTCGGCTTGCCGCTACGGCAGGTTGCCGACACCCGCTGGCGCCGCGCCCGGGAACGAAGGTTGCGCGTGAAAAACGCTGTAAGAAGTTGTAGGGAAACACCCGATGCGACGCCGCAGCGTCGCTCGTATGATGCGGGCTGTGACGTTGATCACGTTCACAGGATTCCGATCTCATGCCGTTCGCCAAGCAGGCCGAACGGCATTTTTTTATGCGCCGCTCCGCGCGAGCAGGCGCCGCCGTGCGTCGAGCCGCGCGAGCAACACGCGCCTCGCGTCGTCGTCGGACGCGCGCCATCCCTTGATCTCGTCGCGCGTGCGCAGGCAGCCCGCGCACCAGTCGGTGCGCGGATCGATCCTGCATACGTCGGTGCACGGCGACGCGACCGTGCCGACCGATACCGGCATCTCGCTCATGCGTCGTTGCGCAGCGCGACGTCGGCGACCGGCGCACCCGTCAGCGACACGAGTTCCTGCGGCGACAGGTTGAACACCGCGTGCGGATGGCCGGCGGCCGCCCACAGGCTGTCCAGTTCGAGCAGGTCGGCGTCGATCAGCGTGACCGGTTCGACGAGATGGCCGATCGGGCAGACGCCGCCGATCGCGTAGCCGGTGTTGTCGCGCACGAATTTCGCATCGGCGCGGCCGACCGCGCCAACTTGCGCGGCGACCTTCTTCTCGTCGACGCGGTTCACGCCGCTCGCGACGACGAGCACCGGCAGGCCGTCCGATTCGCGGCGAAACAGGATCGACTTCGCGATCTGCGCGACCTCGCAGCCGAGCCCGGCCGCGGCCTCGGCGGAGGTCTTGCCGGTTTCGGCGAGCATCACGATCCCTTTCGCGTGCCCGCGTTCGCGCAGCAGCAGCGCGACGCGTCGCGCGGAGTCGGGGAGAGAGTCGAATGAAGCGGGTGTCGTCATGGAGAATCCGTCAGTGTTGGGGTCAGACGCAACTCGGCGTGTCGGCCGCGCTTTGCGCCTTGGCGAGCAGCGCGCGACCGGCGCGCGACACGTTCGCGCGGCCGATCGCGTTCGAGATGAAGTCGCCGGCGGCGACCACCTGCGCGAGGTCGATGCCGGTGTCGATGCCGAGGCCCTGCATCAGGTACAGCACATCCTCGGTCGCGACGTTGCCGGTCGCGCCCTTCGCATACGGGCAGCCGCCGAGGCCGGCGACCGACGCGTGAAAGATCTCGATCCCTTCGAACAGCGCCGCGTAGATGTTCGCGAGCGCCTGGCCGTAGGTGTCGTGGAAGTGGCCCGACAGCCGCTCGCGCGGAAACACGCGGGTGACCGCTTCGAGCACTTCACGCGTGCGCTTCGGCGTGCCGACGCCGATCGTGTCGGCGATGTCGATCTCGTCGCAGCCGAGCGCGGCGAAGCGCTCGACGACGTCGACGACCGAGGCGACCGGCACCTCGCCCTGGTACGGGCAGCCGAGCGTGCACGACACGCTGCCGCGCAGCCGCAGGCCGGCATCCTTCGCGGCCTTCGCGACCGGCTCGAAGCGCGCGATGCTCTCGGCGATGCTGCAGTTGATGTTCCGCTGCGAGAACGCCTCGCTCGCCGCGCCGAAGATCACCACTTCGTCGGCGCGCGCGGCGAGCGCGTTCTCGAAGCCCTTCAGGTTCGGCGTGAGCACCGAATACACGGTGCCCGCGCGACGCTCGATGCCGGCCATCACGTCGGCGCCGTCGGCCATCTGGGGCACCCATTTCGGCGACACGAACGACGCGGCCTCGATATTGCGGAAGCCGGCGCGCGACAGCCGGTCGACGAGCGCGATCTTCACGTCGGTCGGCACGAAGGTCTTTTCGTTCTGCAGCCCGTCGCGCGGGCCGACTTCGACGATCTTGACGGCGGTGGGGAACGTCATGGTTGTCTCCAGTTTTGTATAAGCGGAATTCAGTAGCCGCGCGCGTAGTCGACGATGCCGCCGACGCGCTCGCCGCGCTCGAGCGCGCGGATCTTGCCGGCGATCTGCTCGACGGCTTCGTCGCGCAGCGTCTCGGCCGAGCTGTGCGGCGTGATCGTGATGCGCGGCGCGTGCCAGAACGGGTGGTCGACGGGCAGCGGCTCATGCTGGAACACGTCGAGCGTGGCGGCGGCGATCCGGCCGCTCGCGAGCGCGTCGAGCAGGTCGGCCTCGACGAGATGCGCGCCGCGTGCGACGTTCACCAGGTATGCGCCCGGCGCCAGCCTGGCGAAGGTCCGTGCCGACAGGATCCCGTCGGTATCGCGCGTGCTCGGCAGCAGGTTCACGAGCACCTTCGCGCCGTCGATGCACGCGTCGAACGCGTCGTCGCCCGCGAAGGTCTCGACACCGTCGAGCCGTTTCGGGCTGCGGCTGTAGCCGCGCACCGGCAGGCCGAGCGCCGCGAGCGCCTGCGCGACCTGCGCGCCGAGCACGCCGAGACCGAGTACCGCGACGGTGAAACTCGCGCGCGGATGCGGTTCGAGCGCCTGCCAGCGGCGCTCGCGCTGCAGCGCGTCGTATTCGTCGAAGCGGCGCAGATAGCGCAGCACCGCGTGCGTCACGTATTCGATCATCTGCCGCGCCATGCCCGAATCCTCGAGGCGCACCAGCGGCACGTCGCGCGGCAGCGTGCCGGGATGCGCGCGGTCGAGCGCGAGCAGCGCGTCGACGCCCGCGCCCAGATTGAAGATCGCGCGCAGGCCGTCGCGCGGCGCGAACAGCTCGCGGGGCGCGCGCCATACGAGCGCGTAGTCGGCCGCGCCCGTGTCGCCCGGCTGCCAGGCGCGCAGCTCGGCCTCGGGCAGCGCCCGTGCGATCGCGCCGCGCCATGCGTCGGCTTCCTGATGCGGCGAGTAGAACAGGATCTTCATGCGCCTACTTCGCGAACAGCTGGCCGATGTCGGCGAACGCCTTGAATTCCAGCGCGTTGCCGCATGGATCGAGGAAGAACATCGTCGCCTGCTCGCCGACCTCGCCCTTGAAGCGGATGTGCGGCTCGATCACGAAGCGCGTATGCGCGGCCTTGAGCTTGTCGGCGAGCGCATGCCATTCATCCATCGACAGCACGACGCCGAAATGGCGGACGGGCACGTCGTCGCCGTCGACCGGGTTCACCGCGCTCTTGCCGGTTTCGTCCGGCGCGAGGTGCGCGACGAGCTGGTGCCCGAAGAAATCGAAGTCGACCCAGTGTTCCGAGCTGCGGCCCTCGGGGCAGCCGAGCAGGCCGCCGTAGAACGCGCGCGCGCCGGCGAGGCTCGACACGGGAAAGGCGAGATGGAACGGGCGCAGCGCGCCGGCGGGCGTAGCGGACATCGGGCGTCTCCTGTCGATCGGAACCGGCGCGGCGGCGCCCGGTTCGATCCGATGCAAGGCAAGCGGGAAGCCCACATTCTACGGTTTCGCGGCGCGTTGCGCCGCCGCGAGGCGGCCAGCCCATACCGCGCGGCCCGAGCCGGCGGCCGTCCCGCGCAAAAGCAAAGCACAAAATATTGGTTCGGCCGCCGTGCGCGGCACGCCACAATTGAATCTCGTCTCCAAGCAAAGCAAGCGAGGGCAATCATGCGCGCATGCAGCAAATCGGCGTGGCCGCCGCGGCTCGTGACCGTTCCGGGCCTGCACGGCAGCGAAGGCGCCCACTGGCAGACCTGGCTGGAGCGGCAGTTCTCGCGTTCGCTGCGGGTCGAACAGGCCGACTGGGATGCCCCCGATCTCGCGCGCTGGGCGCAGTCCGTGCGCGCGCTGCTCGAGCGCGAGCGCGGCCCGTTCGTGCTGGCCGCGCACAGCTTCGGCTGCCTCGCGGCCGCGCATGCGCTCGCGCAATGGCCGCTGGCGGCCGACGTCGCGGGCGTGCTGCTTGTCGCACCGGCCAGTCCGAAGAAATTCACGTTCGCCGGGCCGTTCGACGCGCGCCGGCTCGCGGTGCCGTCGATCGTGATCGGCAGCGAGACCGATCCGTGGATGCCGCTCGCCGATGCGCGCACGCTCGCGCAGCGGCTCGGCAGCGCATTCGTCAATCTCGGCGACGCCGGGCACATCAACACCGCGGCCGGCTTCGGGCCGTGGCCGCGCGCGAAGCATTTCATCGACACGCTGGTGCACTGCGCGGCGCCGCTGCGCTTTCGCGACGCGGACGACGGCTTCGACGCCGCGCTCGTCGACCGTGCGCTCGCGCACGCGATCTGACACTCACGCGCACGCGCTGCGCGGCGCGGGCCGCGCACCGTCGTGCCGCCGGACTTACGACGCTGAAACGGGCCGCACCGCGGCCGGATCCGAGTAGCTCGGCCGGCCGTTTTCGACGTGGCCCGCGAAGCGGCGCGAGAACGTGCCGTTCGCGCCGTCGCTCACCGTCACGTCATACCAGTGATGGCTCGACGCGAGCGCCCATTGCTCGACGTGTTCGTCGCCGCCGTGCAGCGTCACCTGGCGCGCGGGCGTGCCGTATGCGTTGTCGGCCAGCGTGAGCGTCACGTGGCCCGCGCCATGGTTGCGCAGCTTCAGGTACAGGTTGCCGTTCGCGATGTCGTAGCCGGCCTTCACTTCCGGCTGCGCATGGTTGCGGCGGCGCGCCGTCGCGGCCGACACGTTGCCCGCGAACACCCGCACGAAGCCGTTCGGGCCGTACACCGAGAACGCATACGCGCCGTTCGTCTCCGTCAGGTCGAAGTCCGCGTGCAGCACGCGGCGCGCGCCGACCGTGTAGCGCCACGGGCCGTCGGTGCGGTTCGTCGCGTACACCTGGAAGTGCGCGCCCTGGTTGCCGCGGTTCGCGAACTCGATGCGCAGCGTGTTGCCGCCGTAGATGCTCGCGTTCACGTGCAGTTCGTACGGCAGCGCGCGGGCCGGCCGCACGCCGGGCTCCTGCGGATCGATCGGCGACGGCATCGCGGGTACGGTCGGAGCGGGTTGCGACGTGCATTGCTGGTCGGCGATCGAGCGGTACTGGCTCGTGTCGGGCAGCGTCGGAAACGACGCGTCGGACGAGCGGAAGTCGAACGCGGCGGTGAGGTCGCCACAGACGGTCCGGCGCCACGGCGTGATGTTCGGCTCGTCGACACCGAAGCGTTCGCCGATGAAGCGGATCACCGAGGTATGGTCGAACACCTGCGAGCACACGAAGCCGCCTTTCGACCACGGCGACACGACCGTCATCGGCACGCGCGGCCCGAGGCCGTATGGCAGGCCGTCGGCCGTGTAGCTGCCACCGCGGCCGGGATTCACGACCGTGTGCAGTTCGCCGTCGGTGGTCACGGTCGATGCGCCCTGCGCGGCCGACGTCGGCGGCTGCGGCGGCACGACGTGATCGAAGAAGCCGTCGTTCTCGTCGTACATGATGAACAGCACGGTCTTCGCCCACACGTCCGGATTCGCCGTGAGCGCGTCGAGGATCTGCGACGTGTAGTTCGCGCCGTATGCCGGCGTGTATTTCGGATGTTCGGAGAACACGGCGGGCGGCAGCAGCCACGACACCTGCGGCAGCCGGTCGTTGATCACGTCGTCCTTCAGGTTGTCGAGCGTGCGTACCGTCTGCGCGCGCTGGTACAGCGACGAGCCCGGCTTCGCGTTGATGAAGTTCGTGAAGTTCTGCAGGATGTTCGTGCCGTAGTTGCCGTTGTACGGATCGGCCCACGTGAGCCCCTGCTGGTAGATCTGCCACGACACGCCGCGCGCCTCGAGCCGTTCGGGGAAGGTCGTCCACGACAGCAGCTGGTACGCGGGCGGCAGGTCGCCGTCGACGTAGTCGGCGTTGTCGAGCAGCGGGCCGCCGAACTTGCCGGTCGGGTCGACCGTGCCCGTCATCAGGTACGAGCGGTTCGGGTGCGTCGGCCCCGGCAGCGAGCAGAAGTAGTTGTCGCAGACGGTGAACGCATCGGCGAGCGCGTAGTGGAACGGGATGTCCTCGCGCACGTGATAGCCCATCGTCATGTCGGTCTTGTTCGCGGGCCACTGGTCGTAGCGGCCGCCGTCGATCGCCGCGTGGGTCTTCGCCCACGAGTGGTCGAGCGCGCCGAGGCACTGCGCGCTGGTCGTCTTCGTGTCGAGCCGGAACGGCAGCACGGGCTTCGCCGGGTCTTCCTTGGACGGCTGATACCACACCGGCTTGCCGTTCGGCAGCGGAATCGGGAAGCGGTCGTTGTAGCCGCGCACACCGCGCAGGTGTCCGAAGTAATGATCGAACGAACGGTTCTCCTGCATGAACACGACGATGTGCTCGACATCGCGGATCGTGCCGGTGCCGCGCGCGGCAGGAATCGCGAGCGCGCGGCGGATCGATTCGGGGAACGCGTTGAGCGCGACGGCGGCGCCCGCGGATTGTGCGACGGTATGCAGGAAACGGCGGCGGCTCGATGACGTCATGTTATTTCACCTCGGTTCTGCGATCGGGGGGCAGGGACAGGAACGGCGGAATCAATGCGCCGACGATGCGGCGACGCCGGACGCGCCCGGGTTCATCGCGGGCTTCGTGTCGTCGTCATCGTCGGGCGGGTAGTGGACGACGGGCGGCGCGAGCGGTGCGGCATCGGACGCGGCGGCGCTCGCGCCCGCGGCGCTGTTGAACGCGCTCGCGGAGCCGGACGATGCGCCGGCCTGTTGGGAGGCGTCGGCCGCGTGCGCGTCGTGCGGCGCGTCGTCGCTGCAGGCGGCGGCGAGGGTGGCGGCACATAGAACGACGACGAGGGCAGCGCGACGCATGACTTCTCTCCTGGCAGGCGGATCGGGAAACGTTTTCGAGTATGCCGGGAGGATGCGACGATTCGGTGAATCGTTTGCGACCGGAGCATGATCGCGAAATGCTTTCGCAAACCTGACCGAACGCTTTCGCGGAAAGTCGCATCCACGGATGGCGGAATTTTCCGGCGGATGCAGATGCTGCACGCATTAGCATGCGCGTGCGGCGCGACGACCGGGGGCTCGCGGTGATGCACGAAGGTGCGCGGATCACGACCGTCGAAGGGCCCGCACGCGGCGGCGTGTCGAGCCCGGTGCAGCATCATTCATCGAACACGATGCATTTCAGGGCGGCTATTCCACGTCCGGCCAGCCCTGCTGCGCGGCCGCGCTGTTCGACGCGTTCGCGGCGGGTGCCGCGAGCGCTGCCACCGGCGACGTGCGGCATCGTCCCGTGCAACTGTCGGACGACAAGATTCGCGAGCGCATGAGCGGCAACCTGTGTCGCTGCGGCGCGTCCCCGAACATCGCCGCCGCCGTGCGCGCCGCGCACGCAACCACCACGTTTGCACGGGAGGGCAACGCAGTGGAAGCGATCACGTGCGAACGCGCAACGGATGTCGCACGGTGGCCGTGCGGGCGACGCAGCCGCCGCTCGGCGCGCGCTGGCCCGCGAGGTGGGACGACGGCGTGCTTGCGTCGCGGTATGGACCGCGCGGCGTCCGCGTGTTCCGCGCGACGGCTCGCTATCGGGCAAACAGCGGCCAGGTCGCGCCCGCGATCAGCGCGGCCGCGAGCCAGACCACGCTCCACGAACTGACGGCGAGCAGCGGCGGAATCGCGAGCGGCGTCGCGAACAGCCCGAGATAGACGATCGTGTTCGCCATCCCGAGCGCGGTGCCTGCGTGGTTCGCGCCCGCGAGCGTCGCGAGTTCGGTATACGCGACGCCGTGCCAGGCCGACACGCAGATGCCGGCGAACACGAGGATCGCGACGATCGCGGCGAGCGGTACGTGTGGGCTGCCGGCGGTCGCGGCCGCGAGCAGCGCGAACGATCCGGCCGCGACGCAGACCGACCCGCGCAGGTACGCGCGCCGGTTGCCGTGCCGGTCGGTATGGCGGCCGCTCCACACGCGCATCACCATTGCGCCGAGCTGCAACGCCACCATCGCCGCGCTGATGCCGGCGAGGCCGAGCCGGCCGAAATCGTGCAAGAACACGGTCGCGAACGTGAGCACCGCGAACTGCGGCGCACACAGCGCGCCGATGCCGAGCACGATGCGCCACACGCGGCCGCTCGCAAGCGGACTGCGCACGGGCGCGGCCGGCTGCTGCTGCGCGACAGGGCGGTGCGTGCCGGCCGGCGCGTCGGGCGGTTCGTGCAGCCAGCGCCACGTCAGCGCGGCCGATCCGGCGCACAGCAGCATCAACGCGCCGTACACCGCGGCGAAGCCCGCATGCGACGCGAGCGACGGCAGCAGCGCCGCGCCGACGCCGCCGCCGAGCGGCACGGCCGTCTGGCGGATGCTCATCGCGAGCCCGCGTTCGCGTTCGCCGAACCAGCGCATCACCGCGCGTCCGCTCGATCCGTTCACGCTGCCGCCGAGCAGGCCGACGCAGCACATCGCCGCGACGACGCGCATGAGCGGCGGCACCGCGTGGGTGGTCGGGACGATCGTGGCCACCATGAGCGCGAGCATCGCGGCCGTCGCGACGAGGCCGGTGAGCAGCACGTGGCGATCGCCGAAACGGTCGGCGGCGATTCCCCACGGCAACTCCGAGAGCGCGACGCCGAAGCCGAGCGCGCCGAGCACGAGGCCGAGCGCGCCGTTGTCGAGGTGATAGGCCGAGCGCATCCACACGGCGGTGGTCGGAATGCCGGCCGCGGCCGCGGAAAAGCTCATGTTCGCGGCGACGCCGGCCGCGAGCACGCGCCAGCGGTGGGCCGGGCCGCGCGCGGCGTGCGCGGGCGAGGGCTGGGAAGCAAGGCAGGAGGTATCCATGGCGACAGGGCCCGTTCTGGAAATTGACATCGTCAGTGTGGCGATCTACATTCATCCCGAAAATCGGAAAGTTTTTGATGAATCGTTCGATAAAACGGGATGATTGAGATGTCCGGACAAGACAATGCCCACGGCGCGGTGGCGCTCGCACCCGACGCCGCGCTGGCCCGGCCGAACTTCGACGTCGCGGCGTTGCGCAGCCTGGTGGCGGGCGTGGATCTCGGCAGCTTCGCGAAGGCCGCCGATCGCGTCGCGCGTTCGTCGTCGGCGGTGAGCGCGCAGATCCGCAAGCTCGAGGAACAGGCCGGCACGCCGTTGTTCGTGAAGGCCGGGCGCGGGCTCGCGCTGACCGACGCCGGCGACGCGATGCTGCGCTATGCGCGGCGGATGATCGAGTTGAACGATGAAGCGGCCGCGGCGGTGCGCGGCGTGAATCTCGACGGCTGGGTGCGTGTCGGCCTGCAGGAGGACTTCGGCGAAGCGATCCTGCCCGACGTGCTCGGGCGTTTCGCGCGGGCACATCCGAAGGTGAGGATCGAGGCGCGCGTCGCACGCAATGCCGAGTTACTCGAGCGGCTGGACGCCAACCAGCTCGATCTCGCGCTCGTGTGGGGCGACCCGGCGTCGGCGACGCTGGTGTCGCGCGCGGGCATCGACAGCGACGCGATCGCGCAGGTGCCGATGCAGTGGATCGCGGCGGTCGGCGCGAGCGGCTTCGGGATGCCGGACGGCGACGGGCCGGCGGAGGCCGATGACGACGGCGGCGCGCGTCTTCGTGCGATGCGCGCGTCGGGCGAGCCGCTGCCGCTCGTCGTGTTCGACCGGCCGTGCCGCTTCTTCGGCGCGGCGACCGATGCGCTCGATCGCGCGGACGTGCCGTGGCGCGTCGCGTTCACGACGCCGAGCCTGGCCGGGCTGTGGGCCGCGGCGGCGGCCGGCCTCGGGCTGACGGTGCGCTCGCACTACGGGCTGCCCGCGTCGGTGCGCGTGCTCGACGCGGCGTCGTCCGGGCTGCCGGCGCTGCCGAGCCTGCCGCTGATGCTGCTGCGGCGAACGTCGTCGGCGACGCCGACCGTCGAGCGGCTCGCGCGGATCGTCACGCAGGCGGTGCGGGACGCGACGGCGGGGGAGGGGGCGGCGCTCGCGGCGTGACTCGGCGTCCCGCAAGGCGAACTGCCGGTTCGCGCCGTGCACGGGGCCGCAGTGCATGATCTGCCGCACCATCGTCGCGACCCGTTCGATCGCTTGCTCGTCGCGCAAGCTCGGCATGAACCGCAGAAACGCGTGACGGCCGACGCCCGGCTTGCACGCTACGGCCTGTCTCAGGTTCCGACTGCTTGAAACACTCCGGGTGCAGAACGCGCTGGTTGCCGAGCCGAGCCGAATCGAGCAGCGAGCCGCTGCCTATGCAACGGCAATGTCCGGCTCGATCTCGTCGAGTGCCGCAAGCGTCGCTGCCAGCCGCTCCCGCAACCCCTCGCTCGCCGGCACGAACGGCAACCTCAACCCGTCTTCGCACCACCCTTGCGCGGCCAGCACCGCCTTCACCGGTGCCGGATTCGGCTCCGCGAACAGTGCCGCGACGAGCGGCTGCAGCGCGACCGACAGCCGCCGCGCGTCGGCGAGCCGGCCGTCGCGCAGCAGCGCATGAATGCGCACGTGCCATTCGGGCAGCACATGCGCGCTGCTGGCGATCGCGCCGTGCGCACCGGCACACAGCGCGGCGAAGTTCTGGTTGTCGTCGCCGGAGAGGATCGCGAGCGGCGTGTCGTGCACGAGCCGGCTCATCCGGTCGAGCGTCCCGCCGCACTCCTTGATGCCCGCGACGCGCGGATCGCGCGCGAGCGCCTGCAGCGTTTCCAGTTCGACGTTCACGCCGGTGCGGTACGGGATGTTGTAGACGAGCACCGGCAGGTCGGCCGCATCGACGATCGCTTCGACGTGGCGGCGGATTCCGTCCTGCGTCGGCCGAACGTAGACGGGCGGCGTGACGAGTAGCCCGTCGGGGCGCAGCGCGGCGAGTTCGCGTGCACGGGCGGCCGCGAAGAGCGTCGCGCTCGCGGTGAGCCCGACGACAATCGGCAGGCCGGGTACGGCATCGCGCAGCGTCGCGAACACGGCGTCCTGTTCGCGCGCGTCGAGCAGCACGCCTTCACCGGTCGTCGCGCCCGCGACGAAACCCGCGATGCCCGCCTTCGCATAGTGACGCGCGAGCCGCGCGAGCGCGCCGTGGTCGACCTCGCCGTCGTGGAACGGCGTGATGAGCGGCAGCCAGATACCTTCGAAACGTGCTTGCATGAAAAACCTCATGGTGGAAACGGAGTGGAAAGGAACCGTTCCGCCGGCGGTGCGCCGGAGCGAGGCGTGCAAGCAAGAAGATGAAAACGACCTGCGCGCATCCCGTCCGGCATTCGCCTGACGGGACGCGACGTCCCCGTCAGTCGAGGAGTCGTTTTTTCAGTTTCAGCCCGGCCGCGCGCGCACCTGCCGCGATGGCGGCAAGGATCGAGGGCGAGCGCAGGGCAGCGGACATGGATGAACCGTGAAAAGGGCTGAGCGGCGATCTTAACATCGGATCCGGCGCGTACGCGAGCGATGCGCGCCCCGTTTAGCAGGATTCGAGATTTGCTTTGCACGACAGATTGGAAAGCGCGCGGCGTCCGGCCGCTAGAATGCCCGCTTACGTTTGGATGACAGCGCGTACGCGTGCCGTCACGCACATTCACCACCACTGGAAACGGGGCATATCACGATGACAAGCATCAACGGGATCGGCCGCTGGCTGCACACGGGCGCCGCGGCGGCGCTGGTCGTGGCGGCAACGGCCGCGCACGCGGACACGTCGATCCTGAACGTGTCGTACGACGTGACGCGCGAGCTGTACAAGGACATCAACACGAGCTTCGCGGCCGCGTACAAGCAGCAGACAGGCGAAACCGTGACGATCAAGCAGTCGCACGGCGCGTCGAGCGCGCAGGCGCTGTCGGTGCTGCAGGGGCTGCAGGCCGACGTCGTGACGATGAACCAGCCGAACGACATCGACCTGCTCGCCGAGCGCGGCCAGCTGCTGCCGAAGGACTGGCGCGCGCGCTTCCCGGACAACAGCTCGCCGTACTCGACGACGATGGTGTTCCTCGTGCGCAAGGGCAATCCGAAGGCGATCAAGGACTGGAGCGATCTCGCGAAGCCGGGCGTGCAGGTGATCATCGCGAACCCGAAGACGTCGGGCAACGGCCGCTACGCGTACCTCGCCGCGTGGGGCTATCAGAAGCAGAAGGGCGCGACCGATCAGCAGGCGCTCGACTTCGAGAAGGCGGTGTTCCGCAACGTGCCGGTGCTGGACTCGGGCGGCCGCGGCGCGACGACGACCTTCACGCAGCGCGGCATCGGCGACGTGCTCGTCACGTTCGAGAACGAGGTCGCGCTGATGGACACGGGCGCGTCGGGGGCGGAATTCGACGCCGTGTACCCGTCGGCGAGCATCCTCGCGGAGCCGCCCGTCGCCGTCGTCGACAAGGTCGTCGACAAGAAGGGCACGCGCAAGGTCGCGCAGGCGTATCTCGACTACCTGTACACGCCGCAGGCGCAGGAGATCATCGCGCGGCACCATCTGCGCCCGCGCGACGCGGCCGTGCTGAAGAAGCATGCGGCCGAGTTCAAGCCGCTGAAGACGTTCAGCGTCGAGCAGGTTTTCGGCAGCTGGGCGAACGCGCAGAAGACCCACTTCGCCGACGGCGGCACGTTCGACCGCGTGATCGTCGACCGCAAGTAAGCACGCCGCACGCCGCGCGCGTGCGGTCAAGCTGACCGCGAAACCGGCCGCTCATGCGGCCGTTTTTTTTGCGCGTCACGCGTCACGCCCGCTCCGCATTCCCGGCCACCGCCTTCGCGTGCTACGCTCATCGCCTCCCTGCTTCAGGCCTCGCGCGATGAACGTCGATCCGTCCTCTCCAGCTTCCCGCGGCCGTGGCCGCAAGCTCTGGTCGGGCACTCGCCCCGTGATTGCTTACGGGATGCCGCCGCTCGGCTGGCGCGACCTCTATCACCGTGCGCTGACGGTGAGCTGGCCCGTATTCTTCCTGTCGCTCGCGGTGCTGTTCCTGCTGCTCAACGGCGGCTTCGCGACGCTTTACCTGCTCGGCGACGCGCCGATCGCGAACCAGTCGCCGGCCGGGTTCGTCGGCGCATTCTTCTTCAGCGTCGAGACGCTCGCCACGGTCGGCTACGGCGACATGCATCCGCAGACCGTCTATGCGCATCTTGTCTCAACCTTCGAAATCTTCATCGGGATGTCGGGCATCGCGCTGGCGACCGGCCTCGTGTTCGCGCGGTTCTCGCGGCCGCAGGCGAAGATCCTGTTCGCGCGTTACGCGATCGTGCGCCCGCTGAACGGCAAGATGACGCTGATGGTGCGTGCCGCGAATGCGCGCCAGAACGTGATCGCCGAAGCGCAGGCGAAACTGCGGCTGATGCGCGTCGAAGGCACGCACGAGGGTTATACGCTGCGCAAGATCCACGACCTGCCGCTCGTGCGCAGCGAGCATCCGATCTTCCTGCTCGGCTGGAACCTGATGCACGTGATCGACGAAACGAGCCCGCTGTTCGGCGAGACCGCCGAGTCGCTCGCCGCGCGCGACGCGTCGCTGTTGATCACGATCGAAGGTTCCGACGAGACGACCGCGCAAGTCATGCAGGCGCGCTACTCATGGGCGCATGCGGAGATCCGCTGGCGTCATCGCTATGTCGACCTGATGCACGACGAAGGCGGCATCACGCACATCGATTACACGCATTTTCACGAAGTCGTGCCGGTCGATGCCGATACCGACGAGCGTGGCTCGCCGGGCGTGGTGGTCGGGGCCGACGCGGCGACGCAGGCGCCCGGGTCGGCTGCATGACGTCGGCGACCGGCGCTAACGGTCGCCGGCATTCGGTCGCGGCTGTCGCGACCGAATGCCGTGCCGTTCATGCGTCACGCATGCAGCAGACGCGCCGCTTCCCGCTGTTCGACCACGACCGCGCGGCGATGGCCGTCGCGATCCTCGGCGCGCGCGACATAGTCGCCGAGCACGCCTTCGTGCGGCAGCAGGTGCGCGTCGAACGCGGTCTTCAGCGTGCTGGCGAGCAACAGGTCGGCCGCAGTGAAATGATCGCCGACGAGCCAGCGATTGTGAGCGAGCGTTTGCGCGAGTGCACGCTGCACGCGCGTGATGTTGCCCCAGCCGAAGGCGACCGGATTGCCCGACGCGCCGGTGAATTTCTCGGCCATCGCGGGTTCGAGGCAGGTGGACGTGAAGAACATCCACTGCAGGAAGCGGCCACGCAGCGGATCGTCCGGCGCGATGCCGAGCCCGGCGCCCGGGCAGCGATCGGCGAGATAGAGCAGCACGGCACCGGATTCGGCGAACGGTTCGCTGCCGTCGTCGAGCGCGGGCAGCTTGGCCATCGGATTGACCTGGACGAACGCGTCGCTGCCCTGTTCGTGCGAACGCAGGTCGATCGGCACGAGCTCGTAGACGGCGCCGATTTCCTCCAGCATCCACAGCGCCCGGAATGCCCGGGTCTTCGGCCAGTAGTAGAGCTTCATCGCGCCTCCGCGTATCGGTGTGCGTGTCGTTCGGTGGATGCTCAAGCGTACCCGAGCGGGAGAGGTTCGGACAGGGGCGGAAGGTGGAAGCTGGAATCTGGTAGCGAGTTCCGCGCAAAGCCAGGTGCTGCCGAAGTTCATGAAATAACTAGTTATTAATGAACTAGTCGTGAATTGACGGATGAATGCCCGACCGACGCGGCCGCGACCACGCGGGTCCGACGGCAGAGTCGGCGGCTGGTCGCGCGAGCCCGGACGATGGTCGTCGACGGGACGCGAAACACGAAAGTCGGCCACCCAGCGGGTCGAACGAGTAGATTGAATTCAAGGCCAGGCGATCGCATTCGGCGAGTCAGGCGCTGCGTGATGCGCAGCGTGCCGGTTCGATCGCATACGGAGCACATCAACGAATGGCGAACGACGATCGCACCACGATCATTCCCCGGCGCACGCCGCAATCGGCTGCGATGCGCACGGAGCTCCAGCGGACGATGGCGATCACGACGCGGCTCAACCGTCTGACGTTCGACGATGCGGACGAAGTCCGGGCATTGTTCGGGGAACTGATCGGCAAGCCGATGGACGACGGCTTCCTGCTGATCCCGCCGTTCTACGCAACGGGCGGCGCCGATACGCGGATCGGCCGCAATGTATTCGTCAACCAGAACTGCACATTCTACGACCTCGGCGGCCTCGATATTGGCGACGACGTGATGATCGGCCCGAACGTCAGCCTCATCACGTCGGGCCATCCGCTCGAGCCATCCCGCCGACGCGACGCAGTCGTCGCCCGGCCGATCGCGATCGGGCGCAATGTGTGGATCGGCGCGGGCGCGACGATCATCGGCGGCGTGTCGGTTGGCGAGAACTCGGTTGTCGGCGCGGGTTCCGTCGTGACGCGCGACGTTCCACCGAATACGCTGGTCGGCGGAAACCCGGCGCGGATCATCCGTTCGATTGCCGAGTGAGGGCGCTTGCGGGCGCCGCCGGCTGCGGAGCGAATGTGGACAACCGGCCGCGCGGTTCACTCGAAATGCTGTGGATTCGAACGGTGAGCGTGCCGCCGGAGGCCGAATTTGCGGGGTTTTCCGGCATTTGACGCCGATCGCCGGCAGGGCCGTGAACCGACGTTGCCGATGCGCCGACGGCAAATCTTCGCGCCGGGGCGGTTGTGGATATCCGGGCCCCGGAACCACTCGGCACGCTGTGCATTTCACCGGTGAGTGCGACCTCGTGCGGCCCGATGCGCGAGGCGGGGTGTGGACAACCGGGTTCCCGACGACGAAAAAAGCTGTGCGCTGGAACGGTGAGCGCCGTCGCCCGATTGCACGTGAGACTTGCCTGGTGCGGACTTTCAGGGCGTCGCGCACAATCCGGAACGCCGCGCATTCTAACGGCGTGCGCGGATCGTCGACAGGTCCGCACCCGCATCATGGTGTGGATATCCTGCCGCAGGCTTCACTCGAATCGCTGTGTATTTCAATGGTGAGCGTCGGCGACCGGTCGGACCGGGCGTCGGCTCGTGCGCCGGTTTCTGATCGTCGACTGCGGCTTCGAGGGTCGCGCATTCTAACCGCACTCGCGATCGCGCGTTTCATTCGAGTGTGTGCCGCGATGTGGATATCCGGTCGCCGGAACCAGTCGACGTGCTGTGTATTTCAGCGGTGAGGGCGGGCGCGTGCTGTTCGGCCGCGTCGGTGTGAGGCCGGATCTCGCGGCCTCGGCGGGGCTGCGGGCGCTGCTGTTCACGCCTGAATCGGCGACTGCGTGCGGCGACTGCGTGCGATAGCGTGCCGACGCTCACCGTCGAATTTCACAGCGTTTGGAGTGGTCGTGGGTCGGGCTGTCCGCACCCGGGGCGGCGTCCTCGTTCGATCGCCGTGCCACCGCTCACCGTCGGAATTCACAGCGTTTCGAGTCGTCGTGGATCGCGCTGTTCACACAGGAATCGGCGCTCTCGTTTGGTCGACGATTGCCGCTCACCGTCGAATTTCACAGCGTTTCGAGTCGTCGCGGGTTGGGTTGTCCACACCTGAATCGACATCCTCGTTCGATCGCGTGCCGGTGCTCACCATCGAAATTCACAGGGTTTTTAGTGTCTGGTGGTGGTGATGTCCACACGCGGACCTGCGCCTCGTTCGGCCGCGCGACGGCATGTATCGATGAACCCCAAAGCCTCGTCAGGGCTCGCGCACGGACGCCCCCATCCGCGCCGAAGCCGGCCGCGGCACCCGACACGCGCTCGCAGGACCCGCGCTTGCATTGCCGCGACGAGCGGACCGCGCTCCGGAGCAACGCACGGGCGGACAGCGGTGTGGATATCGCACCGCCGAACCGAGTCGCAAATCTGTGCATCCGACAGGTGAGAGCGAGCGTCGCCGCGGCCGGACAGGCATCGGGCGGTGTGGATATCTCCCGCCGACATCGACTCGCCTTGCTGTGGATTTCAACGGTGAGCGCCGGCATCCGCTCGAACCGCGGGCCGATCGAGGTGTGGACATCCGGCCGCCGACGCGACTCGAAACCCTGTGCAATCGACCGGTGAGCGCGCCCGCCCGTTTCGCTCGCAGTCCCCGGCATTGTGGACATCCCGCATCTGCGACCAATCGGAACGCTGTGCATCCGATGGGTGAGGACGCGCCTGTTCCGCCGCGCGAACCCTTGCCGCACGGCCCGCGAGCGCACACCGCCGCGCCCGCGGGCGGCCTCCCGCCTATCCCCGCGTTTTCGAGGCAACCGCATCGCCCACGCCGAGATGCCTCCAGAAGCCGTCCGCCGCTCCGCGCGAAAACTCTCTCAATTCCCGGCCAAATCCTGCGCAGTTTTTCTCGCTCCGGCGCCGTTCGAGCAAGATGAGAAAAAACTTTCTCGTCCTCCCGCGAAAAAATAGAGGCATCCAGTTGGCCCGGCCGGCGTCGCCCGACGCCCCCGATGCGCAGCCCAGAACACACAATCAGGAGACATCCCCCATGACCGCCCGACTGCCCGTTGACGGCACGCCCGCGCTATCCGACTACCGCCTGACCGACAACCTGACCGCCACGCGCGGCCGGATCTTCCTGACCGGCACGCAGGCGCTGGTACGCCTGCTGCTGATGCAGCGCGCGTCCGATACCGCGCAGGGCCTGAACACGGCCGGCTTCGTCAGCGGCTACCGCGGCTCGCCGCTCGGGATGGTCGACCAGCAGCTATGGAAGGCGAAGAAGCTGCTCGACGGCAGCGGCGTGCGCTTCCTGCCCGCGATCAACGAGGAACTCGGCGGCACCGCGGTGCTCGGCACGCAGCGCGTCGAGGCCGACCCGGAGCGCACCGTCGATGGCGTGTATGCGATGTGGTACGGCAAGGGCCCCGGCGTCGACCGCGCCGGCGACGCGCTGAAGCACGGCAACGCATATGGCTCGTCGCCCCACGGCGGCGTGCTGGTGGTGGCGGGCGATGACCATGGCTGCGTGTCGTCGTCGATGCCGCACCAGAGCGACTTCGCGATGATCGCGTGGCACATGCCGGTCGTGAACCCGTCGAACATCGCGGACATGCTCGAGTTCGGGCTGTACGGCTGGGCGCTGTCGCGCTTCTCGGGCGCGTGGGTCGGCTTCAAGGCGATCTCGGAGACCGTCGAGTCGGGCTCGACCGTCGATCTCGACGCGCTGCAGACGCAATGGCCGGCGCCAGCGGGCTTTACGCCGCCGTCGGGCGGTCTGCACAACCGCTGGCCCGACCTGCCGAGCCTCACGATCGAGGCGCGCCTCGCGGCGAAGCTCGACGCGGTGCGCCATTTCGCGCGCACCAACAGCATCGACAAGTGGATCGCGCCGAGCACGCACGCGAACGTCGGCATCGTCACGTGCGGCAAGGCGCACCTCGACCTGATGGAAGCGCTGCGCCGGCTCGACCTCACCGTCGCCGACCTGGAAGCGGCCGGCGTGCGGATCTACAAGGTCGGCCTGTCGTATCCGCTCGAGATGACGCGGATCGAAACCTTCGTCGACGGCCTGTCGGAAGTGCTCGTCATCGAAGAGAAGGGCCCGGTGATCGAGCAGCAGATCAAGGACTACCTGTACAACCGCGCGGACGGTGCGCGCCCGCGCGTGCTCGGCAAGCACGATGCCGAAGGCGTGTGCCTGCTGTCCGAGCTCGGCGAGCTGCGCCCGTCGCGCATTCTGCCGGTGTTCGCCACCTGGCTCGCGCGCCACAAGCCGGCGCTCGATCGCCGCGAGCGCGTCGTCGATCTCGTCGCGCCGCAGATCCTGTCGAACGAGGCGGACGCGGTGAAGCGCACGCCGTACTTCTGCTCCGGCTGCCCGCACAACACGTCGACGAAGGTGCCCGAAGGATCGATCGCGCAGGCCGGCATCGGCTGCCACTTCATGGCGTCGTGGATGGAGCGCGACACGACGGGCCTGATCCAGATGGGCGGCGAGGGCGTCGACTGGGCCGCGCACGCGATGTTCACCAACACGAAGCACGTGTTCCAGAACCTCGGCGACGGCACCTACTTCCACTCGGGCATCCTCGCGATTCGCCAGGCCGTCGCCGCGAAAGCGAACATCACGTACAAGATCCTCTACAACGACGCGGTCGCGATGACGGGCGGCCAGCCGGTCGACGGCAGCATCTCGGTGCCGCAGATCGCACGGCAGGTCGAGGCGGAAGGCGTGTCGCGCTTCGTCGTGGTGTCCGACGAACCGGAGAAGTACGACGGCCATCACGGCCTGTTCCCGAAGGGCACGACGTTCCATCACCGCAGCGAACTCGACGCGGTGCAGCGCGAGCTGCGCGAGACGCCGGGCGTCACCGTGCTGATCTACGACCAGACCTGCGCGGCCGAGAAGCGCCGCCGCCGCAAGAAGGGCGAGTTCCCCGACCCGGACAAGCGCCTGTTCATCAACGACGCGGTATGCGAAGGCTGCGGCGACTGCGGCGTGCAGTCGAACTGCCTGTCGGTCGAGCCGCTCGAGACGCCGCTCGGCCGCAAGCGCCGCATCGATCAGTCGTCGTGCAACAAGGATTACTCATGCGTGAACGGTTTCTGCCCGAGCTTCGTGACGGTCGAAGGCGCGGCGTTGAAGAAGGCCGCGGGCGCGGCGTTCGACGAGGCGGCGCTCGCCGTGCGCGTCGACGCGCTGCCGGTGCCCGCGACGCATCTCGACGCGGCGCCGTACGACATGCTCGTCACGGGCGTGGGCGGCACCGGCGTCGTGACGGTCGGCGCGCTGATCAGCATGGCCGCGCACCTCGAAGGCAAGAGCGCGTCGGTGCTCGACTTCATGGGCTTCGCGCAGAAGGGCGGTTCGGTGCTGTCGTTCGTGCGGATCGCGTCGAGCGACCGGTGGCTCAACCAGGTGCGCATCGACACGCAGCAGGCCGACGTGCTGCTCGCGTGCGACATGGTCGTCGGCGCGAGCGCCGAGGCGCTGCAGACGGTGCGTCATGAGCGCACGCGGATCGTCGTCAACACGCACAGGATTCCGAACGCGTCGTTCGTGCAGAACCCCGACGCGAACCTGCACGCGGATGCGCTGCTCGAAAAAATGCACCATGCGGCCGGTGAAGGCTACCTGTCGAGCTGCGACGCTCAGGCGCTCGCCGCGAAATTCCTCGGCGATTCGATCGGCGCGAACATCCTGATGCTCGGCTACGCATGGCAGCTCGGCCTCGTGCCGGTGTCGCTCGCCGCGATGATGCGCGCGATCGAGCTGAACAACGTCGCGGTGCCGATGAACAAGCTCGCGTTCGCGATCGGCCGAATGGCGGCCGGCGATGCGGCGGGCCTCGATGCGTTGTGGAACGCGCGTCACGCGGTGGCCGCGCACGCCGCGGCGGAAACGCTTGCCGAACTGATCGCCGATCGCGAAGCGCGTCTCGAGGCATATGGCGGCGCGCGTTACGTCGAGCGGTACCGTGCGCTCGTGAACGCGGCCGCCGCGAAGGGCGACGACGCGCTGACACGCGCGGTCGCCACGACGTTCTACCGGCTGCTCGCGGTGAAGGACGAATACGAGGTCGCGCGGCTTTTCACGGACGACGCGTTCCGCACGGCGCTCGAGGCGCAGTTCGAAGGCGTGCCGGGGCAGGCGTATCGCGTGAAGTTCAACCTGGCGCCGCCGACGGTCGCGAAGGCCGGCCGCGACGGCAGCGTGCCGAAGAAGCGCGTGTTCGGCCAGTGGATGTGGCCGGTGTTCGGCATGCTGGCGCGTGTGCGCAGCCTGCGCGGCACGTGGCTCGATCCGTTCGGCCGCACCGTCGAGCGCAGGATGGAGCGCGCGCTCGCGGACGACTACGAGACGACGCTCACGCGCGCGCTCGCTGCGACGACCACCGGCAATGCGGCGCAGGTCACGCAACTGGCCGACCTGCACGCCCGCGTGCGCGGCTTCGGTCACGTGAAGGTGCGCAACCTGGCCGGCGTGAAGCGCGCGGAGCGCGAGCTCGCGCTGCAGCTCGGCATCGACGCGGCGACGAGCGCGGCCGTGCAGCACGCGCTCGACGAGATGAAGGGCGCCGGCATGTTGAAGGGAATTCCGGTCGTCGTCGCGAAGTAACGCGAACACGGGCGGATGGGAAAACGGCGACGCTTCGGCGTCGCCGTTTTTTATGGGCGATTGCTTACGCGCATCGACCAGCCCGTCAGAGAATGCCTTTCTTGCGCGTCGACAGCGCCGTTTCCGACAGATCGATCTCGCGGATGAGCTTCGTCAGCGTCTCGTCGGAAATCTTGCTTTCGCTGCGCAGCCGGTACAACACCGAACGTTCCGCGCGCACCGCCGCGATCCGCATCTGCAGTTCCATCGTTTCGGTCTGCTTGGCTTCCGCGCGCGGCGTCGGGCCGTCCTCCGCGAGCGCGGCGAGGCGGCGGCGATACTGGTCCATCACGCGCGCGGAGATGTCCGCGCAGCGCGCGGCGCCCGATTCGTCGAGATCGGCCGAGATTGCGTCGTGCGACGAGTCGATCGCGCGAATCGCGGCCTGCGCGGCGGCCGCGCGCGCGGTGCGCTCCTCGTCGGCGAGCGGGTTGCGCGTCGAGCGCACGCCGCGCAGCAGCAACGGCAGGCCGATCACCGCCACGACCAGCGAACCGAGGATCACGGCCGACGCGACGAAGATCGCAGTGTCGCGCCCGGGCAGCGGCGCGCCGTCGGCGAGCGCGACGGGGATCGACAGCACGCCCGCGAGCGTGACCGCGCCGCGCACGCCACCGACCGTCATCACCGCGATCGTGCGCACGCCGGCCATCGTGCCCGCGAGGCCGTGGCGCGCGGCGCGGCGGCTCGCGATCCAGCGCAGCAGCCAGACCCACAGGAAGCGGATCGCGTACAGCGCGAGCATCATCGCGCATACGTTGAAGATCATCCGGCCGACGAGCGCGTCGCTCGTGTGATGCGCGTCGACGAGCGCGCGGCCGATGATGTGCGGCAGCTGCAGCCCGAGCATGATGAACACCATGCCGTTGAACACGAACTCGATCATCGCCCACGTGCTTTCGGCCCGCACGCGCGACGCGACCGTGCTTTTGCGGGAGAAGCTCGTGTAGTTCATCATCATCCCGGCCGACACGGCCGCGAGCACGCCCGACAGCTCGAGGTGCTCGGCGAACAGATAGGCGGCGAACGGCACGAGCAGCGTCATCACGATGCCGGGGGCCGGGTCGCCTTCCTGCTCGGCGTTCAGGAAGCGCGTCGACAGCGCGCTGAACACCCACGACACGACCGCGCCCGTCGCGAGCCCGCCGGCGGCGACGATCACGAACGAGATCGACGCATCGCGCAGCGAGAACACGCCGGTGAGCGCAGCCGCGACCGCGAACTTCAGCGCGACCAGGCCCGACGCGTCGTTCATCAGCGCCTCGCCTTCGAGGATGTGCATCAGCTGCGGCGGAATCCGCCCCTTGCCGGCGATGCCTGACAGCGCGACCGCGTCGGTGGGCGACAGCACGGCCGCGAGCGCGAACGCGATCGGCAGCGGCAACTCGGGTATCAGCCAGTGCGTGAAGTACCCGACTGCGAGTACCGTCATGAACACGAGCCCGAACGCGAGCATCAGGATCGCGCGGCGCTGCAGGTACAGCTCGCGTTTCGGAATCCGCCAGCCGTCCGCGAACAGCAGCGGCGGAATGAACAGCAGCATGAAGATTTCGGGATCGAACGTGACGTGCAGGTTCAGCTTCGGCCACGCGAGCATCGCGCCGAACGCGATCTGCATCAGCGGTAGCGGCAATTGCAGCGGCAGGATGCGCGTGACCGCGCCGGACAGCGCGACGGTCAGCAGCAGGATCAGGACTGTGAAGACGATTTCCATCGATACGGCAAGTGTGGAGAATGAAACGACCGTACGGAGTTTAGCGTGACGGCATGACGGGTGCGTTCGAGCGCGCCGGTGCGGGTGCACGCAAACGGTGCATCCGGCCTGCGCCACGCTGGTGCGGCGGCGCCGCACGTAGGCGTGGCGCGTGGTTCAAGGCCTTGCACGGAGCTTGCTTGATGCTTGCGTACCGTCCGGCACTGGCCGGACAACCGAGGATTCCACCATGACATTGCGCGCGCCGTTTCAAGCACTCGCCGCGTTCGGCTGCAACACCAGGAGGGCGCCATGACGATCGTGCAACAGGAGCGTCCGGCCACCGCTTCGCCGTATCGTTTCGAGCGGGAGATGAGCTCCGGCCTCGAACGCCTCGCGACGCAGCATCGCGACCTGACGCTCACCACCGTGTTCCAGCCGATCTTCAGCCTGTCGCACCAGCGTGCGGTGGGCTACGAGGCGCTATTGCGCGCCCATGACGCGCTCGACCGGGCGGTGTCGCCGCTCGACGTGTTCGGCGAGGCCGCGCGCCAGGGCGAACTGCTGCAGCTCGACCGGCTCGCGCAGGCGCTGCATCTCGAGAACTTCGCGCTGCTCGGCGCCGAGCGCGAATGGCTGTTCCTCAACGTGCATCCCGGCGTGCTCACCGACCCGTTCCAGGCGGCCGCGCTGCTCGCGAACCTGAAGCGGGTCGGCATGCCGCCGCGCCGCGTCGTGCTCGAAGTGCTCGAACAGCGCGCGGAGGACATCGAGCGGCTCGCCGAAGCCGTGCGCGAATTCCGCGCGCAGGGCTTCCTGATCGCGCTCGACGATTTCGGCGCCGGCCACTCGAACCTCGAGCGGATCTGGCAGTTGAACCCCGACATCGTGAAACTCGACCGGATCATGCTGTCGCACGCGGCGCACCGCACGGGGCTCACCGCGATCCTGCACGGGCTCGTCACGCTGCTGCACGAGGCCGGCAAGCTCGTGCTCGTCGAGGGGATCGAGACCGAGCACGACGCGCAGATCGCGCTGTCGTGCGAGGCGGATTTCGTGCAGGGCTATTACTTCGGCCGCCCGGCGCCCGGGCTGCCCGACAGCGCGACGGCGACCGGCTGCATCGGCGAGCTGACCGAGCGCTTTCGGCAACAAACCGAAGCGCGCGAGCGGCGCGATACGCAGCGGCTCGCGCCGTACCTGCGCGCGTTCGAGCGTGCGGCCGAGCGGGTGGCGGCCGGCGAGCCGCTCGACGAGGTGTGCTGGAACTTCCTCGCCCTCGACGCCGCCGCGCGCTGCTTCCTGCTCGACGCGCGGGGCCGCCAGGCGGGCCGCAACGTCGTGCTGCGCGCGGACCGCGCGCTCGCCGAGGCGCGTTTCTCGCCGTTGTCCGACGCGCAGGGTGCGAACTGGCTGCGCAGGCCGTATTTCCGCACGGCGATCGCCGAGCCCGGGCGCGTGCAGGTCACGCGCCCGTACCTGTCGATCAACGAGGCGCAGCCATGCGTGACGCTGTCGGTGGCCGTGCGCATCGGCGATGCGCAGCACGTGCTGTGCGGCGATATCGACTGGATCGACGAGGAAGCGGACGGCGCATAGCCACGGCGTCGCGCTGGCGCGGTTCGCGCCGCTCGGCTAGGATGCGCGAATTGTCCTGACGATTCGCGAGCCGCCGATGAGCCGAACCGCCGCTTCCTCCGTCCTCCTCGAAGTGATCGCCACCACCGTCGGCGACGCGAAGGCCGCCGCCCGCGCGGGCGCCGACCGCCTCGAACTCGTGACCGCCATCAGCGAAGGCGGGCTGACGCCGAGCATCGGCCTGATCGAGGCCGTCGTGGCTGCCGTGGCGATTCCGGTGAACGTGATCGTGCGGCCGCACAGCCGATCGTTCGTCTACGACACCGACGACCTGCACGTGATCGAGCGCGATGTGCGCGCGGCTGTCGCGGCCGGTGCGAACGGTGTCGTGTTCGGCGCGCTCGATGCGCGCGGCGACGTCGATCTC
Organism: Burkholderia diffusa; assembly: GCF_902499115.1. Classification (GTDB taxonomy): domain Bacteria; phylum Pseudomonadota; class Gammaproteobacteria; order Burkholderiales; family Burkholderiaceae; genus Burkholderia; species Burkholderia diffusa. Next base: position 14,920 of record NZ_CABVPN010000030.1, on the reverse strand, counting down.
GATGCGCTCGAGCGCGTCGCGGCAGCCGTGGACGGACGCGACCTGACGTTTCATCGTGCATTCGACGTGTCGCGCGACCTCAACGCCGCGTTCGACGCGCTGCTGCGCGTGCCGGCCGTCACGTCGGTGTTGACCTCGGGCGGCCATCCGTCGGTGCTGGATGCGGTCGCGACGATCACGCGGCTGGTGCGGCAGGCGGCGGGTTCGACCTGCACGGTGCTGGCCGGCTCGGGGCTCACGATCGACGCGGTCGGTGATTTCATTCGCGCCACCGGCGTGCGCGCGGTGCATTTCGGCTCGGGCGTGCGGCCGCGCGGCGAGGTGCTGGCGCCCGTCGACGAACAGCGCGTCGAGCGCGTGCGCGCGGCGCTCGACGGCGCGGCGGCGCATGTGTGACGGGCGGTGCTGAAAGCCGTGCGCTGACGATCGGGTGAAAAAAAGCCGGGGCATGCCCCGGCTTTTTCGTCTGCAAGCCAGACGCGCCGCAGTCGCTTACGCGTTCTCCGCCAGCGCGTCGGCCTGGCTTGCGCGGATGCCGAGGCGCTCGAACAGCGCGCGGTCGCGCTGCGTCTGCGGATTGCTCGTGGTCAGCAGCTGGTCGCCGTAGAACATCGAGTTCGCGCCCGCGAGGAAGCACATCGCCTGCATCGCGTCGTCGAGCTGCTCGCGGCCGGCCGACAGGCGCACGACGGCCTTGGGCATCGTGATGCGCGCAACCGCGATCGTGCGCACGAATTCGAACGGGTCGAGCGGCGCGGTGCCTTCAAGCGGCGTGCCCTCGATCGCGACGAGGTTGTTGATCGGCACCGACTCCGGATACGGGTTCAGGTTCGCGAGCTGCGAAATCAGACCCGCGCGTTCGCGGCGCGATTCGCCCATCCCGATGATGCCGCCGCAGCACACGTTGATGCCCGCATCGCGCACGCGGTCGAGCGTGTCGAGACGGTCCTGGTACGTGCGCGTCGAGATCACCTGGCCGTAGAACTCCGGCGACGTGTCGAGGTTGTGGTTGTAGTAGTCGAGGCCCGCGTCGGCGAGTTGCTGCGCCTGCTCGTCCTCGAGCATGCCGAGCGTCATGCAGGTCTCGAGGCCCAGCTCCTTCACGCCGCGCACCATCTCGGTCAGCGCCGGCATGTGGCGCTCCTTGGGGTTGCGCCATGCGGCGCCCATGCAGAAGCGGCTCGCGCCGTTCGCCTTCGCCGCGCGCGCGGCCTCGAGCACCGTGTCGACGTCCATCAGCTTCTCGGCCTTCAGGCCCGTTTCGTGATGCGACGACTGCGAGCAATAGCCGCAATCCTCCTCGCAGCCGCCCGTCTTGATCGACAGCAGCGTCGACAGTTGCACCGCGTTCGCGTCGAAGTGCTCGCGATGCACCTGCTGCGCGCGGAACATCAGGTCGTTGAACGGAAGCTCGAACAGCGCGACGACGTCGGCGACGCGCCAGCGCTGCGATGCCGGGGCGGCCACGGGGATCGCGTCGGGTTGCACGGCGGCGGTCTGGGCTTGGGTCATGGTGGTTTTCCTGTCGTGGATGCGGGGATCGGGAGATCAGTGCCGCGCGTGGCGCAGCGTGTCGATGAGCGTGGCGATGTCGAGCATCGCCGCCGCGGATTCGGGGGCGGCCGGGCGCAGGTGCGCGATGCGGCCGAGGAGCGGCGCGCGATGCTCGCGCGCGAGCCAGTCGCGGATCGTCGCGACGTTCTCGTCGGCGTACGACATGGCCGGGTCGACGTGGTTCGCCACCCAGCCGGCGAGCGTGAGACCGCGCTGGCGAATCGCGTCGGCCGTCAGCAGCGCGTGGCTGATGCAGCCGAGCCGCACGCCGACGACCAGCACGACGGGCAGGGCGAGCGCAACCGCGAGATCGGCCGTGTCCTGCGTGTCGTTCAGCGGCACGCGGAAGCCGCCGACGCCTTCGACGACGACGACGTCCGCGCGCGTCAGCGCTTCGCGGTGGCTCGCGACGATCGTGTCGATGTCGAGCGTCACGCCTTCCTGCGCGGCGACGATGTGCGGTGCGGCCGGCGCCTTCAGCAGGAACGGCGTGCGCAGCTCGGGCGGCAGCACGACGTTCGCGGCCGCGTCGAGCTGGTCGGCGTCCTCGTTGCGCCAGACGCCGTCGCGTTCGTACGCGCCGGCGGCGACGGGCTTCAGCGCGGCCGCGCGCAGCCCGTGCCGCGCGAAGCCGTGCAGCATCGCGGCCGACACGAAGGTCTTGCCGATCTCGGTGTCGGTGCCGGTGACGAAGAGGGAAAGCGGGGCCGTCATGCTGCAGCCTCCTCGGGGGGCAGCGAACGCGCGTGAGCGTCGGGGTGGTCCGCTCCTTCGCTGGCTTCGATCAGCGCGGCTTCGAGCCGCGCGAGATCGTCGAACGAATGCGCGGCCGACAGCGAGATGCGCAGCCGCGACGTGCCGGCGGGCACCGTCGGCGGCCGGATCGCGGGCACCCACAGGCCGTGCGCGTCGAGCGAGCGCATCGCCGCGAGCGTCGCGTCGTTGCTGCCGATCACGAGCGGCTGCACGGCCGTGTGCGAGTCGACCGGCTGCCAGCGCGTCATGCGCAGCAGCGCGCGCGTGCGCTCGATCAGCGCTGCGAGGTGCGCGCGTCGCGCGTCGCCTTCGTCGCCGGCGATGACCTTCAGGCTCGCCGAGACGGCATGCGCGACGGCCGGCGGCGCGGCCGTCGTGAAGATGTAGCTGCGCGCGCGCTGGATCATCCATTCGATCACGGTCTCGTGCGCGATGACGAATGCACCCGCGACGCCGGCGGCCTTGCCCAGCGTGCCGACGTACACAAGGTTCGGCGAGCGTAGCGCGGCGGCCGCGAGCGCGCCGCGGCCTTGCGGGCCGAGCACGCCGAAGCCATGCGCGTCGTCGACGACGAGCCACGCGCCGTGGCGTTCGGCCAGCGCGACGAGTTCGGCGAGCGGCGCGATGTCGCCGTCCATGCTGAACACGGTGTCGCTGACGATCAGTTTCGTTTCGGCCTCCGACGCATCGAGCAGCGCGGCGAGCGCGGCCATGTCCGCATGCGGGTAGACCTGCACGGTCGCGCGCGACAGCCGGATCCCGTCGATCAGCGATGCGTGATTCAGCGCGTCCGAGAAGATCGTCGCGTGCTTGCCCGCAAGCGCCGTCATCGCGGCGAGGTTCGCCATGTAGCCGGTGCTGAAGTACAGCGCGCGCGGTGCATCGGAGAAGCCGCCCGCGAAGCCGGCGAGTTCGTCCTCGAGCGTCGCGTGCGCGCGCGAATGGCCGCCGAGCAGATGCGAGCCGCCGCTGCCGGAGCCGTAGCGCTGCGCGCCTTCGGCGAACGCGGCGACGAGCGCGGGATGCGCGGCGAGGCCGAGGTAATCGTTGCTCGCGAAGCCGACGATGTCGCGGCCGTCGACGCGCATGTGCGCGTCGCACGCGGTGTCGGCGGTGCGGCGCACGCGTCGCAGGCCCTGCGCATCGAGTTCGGCGAGGCCGCGCTGCAGCGTGTCGAGCAGGGGCATGGTCGTTTCCCGTGAGGATTGCTTCATCGCGCCACCTCCGCGAGCGTCACGTCGAGCGTGTCGCGCGTGCGTTGCGCGAGCCACGCGATGTCGTCGTCGCTCATCACGTACGGCGGCATCAGGTACACGGTCGTGCCGATCGGGCGCAGCAGCAGCTCGCGTTCCAGCGCGCGTTCGAAGAAGCGCCGCGAGAAGCCGCGTGCCGCGTCGCCGTCGAGCGCGACGTCGAAGGCGAACAGCGTGCCGCGCTCGCGCAGGTGACGCACCTGCGGGTGCGCGTCGAGCGGAGCGAGCGCCGCGCGCATCGCGGCCGACTTGCGTGCGTTGCTCGCGAGCACGTCGTCGCGCGCGAACAGGTCGAGCGTCGCGACCGCCGCGCGGCACGCGAGCGGGTTGCCGGTGTACGAATGCGAATGCAGGAAGCCGCGCGTCGTGTCGTCGTCGTAGAAGGCCGCGAACACGTCGTCGCGCGTCAGCACGAGCGACAGCGGCAGGTACCCGCCGCTGATGCCCTTCGACAGGCACAGGAAATCGGGCCACACGCCTGCCTGCTCGCATGCGAAGAAGGTGCCGGTGCGGCCGCAGCCGACCGCGATCTCGTCGGCGATCAGGTGCACGCCGAATTCGTCGCACAGCGCGCGCAGCCCGCGCACGTACGACGGATCGTGCATCGCCATGCCGGCCGCGCATTGCACGAGCGGCTCGACGATCAACGCGGCGATCCGGTCGGCGCGTTCGGTGAACAGGCGCCGCACGTCGTCGAGCGCGCGCCCCGCGACGTCGGCGGCCGTCTCGCCCGGCAGCGCGCCGCGTGCGTCGGGCGACGCGACCACGTGCGCGTGGCGGATCAACGGGTCGTACGCATCCTTGAACAGCGCGACGTCGGTCACGCCGAGCGCGCCGATGGTCTCGCCGTGATAGCTGTTTGCAACGCACACGAATTCGCGCTTGTCCGCGCGGCCGCGGTTGCGCCACGCATGGAAGCTCATCTTCAGCGCGATCTCGACCGCCGACGCGCCGTCCGACGCGAAGAACGCATGGCCGAGCGTGCGCGCGGTGAGCGCATGCAGCCGCTCGGCGAGCTCGATCGCCGGCTCGTGCGTGCAGCCGGCGAGCATCGCGTGCTCGAGCGTGTCGAGCTGGTCCTTCAGCGCCGCGTTGATGTCCGGGTTCGCATGGCCGAACAGGTTCACCCACCACGAGCTGATCGCGTCGAAGTAGCGGCGCCCGTCGCGATCGTACAGCCACAGGCCCGCGCCGCGCGCGACGGGAATGAGCGGCATGCGCTCGTGGTGCTTCATCTGGGTGCAGGGATGCCAGACCGCGCGCAGGCTGCGCGCGACCCAGTCGTCGGTGGCTGGCGTACTCAAGGCAACTCCGGGGGTAAAACGGCGGCGGGCATCGAACGGGATGCCGCGCGGCGACAGACGGAAAACGCGGTGAGATTAGCGTGTTCCGCCGCACGTTGCACTACCGGTTACAAACACCGCAAAGCCTTGCTGGACGGGAGTTCGGCGCAGATACGGGGTGCTCGGGACGGTACGCGCCAGATGCCCAGAAATGACCGCAGATGACGACGTTCGAGTGACACCCCCCGACAGAAAAAAATCGCGGCGCAGGCGGTTGCCGATGGGCGAAAAATCGGGGCACGAATAAAAAGGGGCGGAAGCGCGATGCGATGTGCGCGGTCGTAGGCGAATGGCGTGCGGACTCAGGCGCGGCCGCGGTTCAGGAAAGACCGGAAAGCGACCCCGGAGGGCTTGGCGGGCGGGGCGCTCTTCGGCGGCTCATGCGGCCGCGTGAACGGGCGTGGGAACGGGCGTGCGAACGCCGCCACGGGCCGCGCGAGCGTTCACGAAACGGAGAAGGGAGAAGGGCAGACGCAGGCCGCGCCCGCCCCGGAGCGCCGCGGCTCGCGCGTCAGCGCGAAGCGAGTGCGCGCGAGTTGGCGTTGCCGTCGTCGGCCGTCTGCGTCGCGTTCGCGTTCCACACGACGCGGTCGTTGACCGCATACAGCCGGCATGCGCCCGCACCCTGCTTCGAGCAGTTGTCGAGCGCGAGCGCCATCGGATCGTCGCCGCCTTCGGCCCACGACCACGCGCCTTCGGCGGACACCGCGAAGGCACGGCTCGGATGCTGGCTCAGGAAGCGGCGATAGCCTTCGCGGCCGGCCTCGTCGAGGAACGGCACCGCGTCGATCGCATCGATCGACGCATAGCCGGTCGCCTTCGGTTCGTGCGGGTTGGCGACCGCGTAGCGCACCGAGGTCGGCAGGTTCAGTTCCGCGAGGAACGCATTGACGGCCGGCCACCACACGGGCACGCCGTCGCGATCGACGATCAGCCGGTGCGCGTCGTCCTTGTAGCGGCCGAAATCGATGAACTGCGCCTGCGTGCCGTGCGACACGTACGCGTCGTGCATCTGAGCGACGAGCGCGGGGGTCCACACCGAATCGTTGTCGCCGTACAGCCACAGCGAACGTACGGCCGTATGCGCGCCGTACTGGTCGAACGCATCGACGAGATTGCGCTGCCAGCCGTCGCAAAGATCCTGGCGCAGCCCGCCGGAGAAGTTGATGATGCCGCGCACGCCGGGCGCCGCTTCGGTGCCGTACGCGACCGACACGAGGCCGCCGTGCGACGTGCCCGCGACGACGATGCGCGACGCATCGATGTACGACTGACGCGACATGTAGCGGACCGTCGCGTCGACGTCGGCGGCCTGCGTGAGCCCGTTCTTGCCGACGTTGCAGCCTTCCTGCTGGTACGAGCCGCCCGACCCGGCGAAGCCCTGGCGGTTCGGTGCGATCACCGCATAGCCGCGGCGCACGAATTCGCGCGCGAACGCGAGCGGCCGGCTGCGCGGCTGCTGATGGAGGTCACCGGTGTTCTTGCCGTGGTTGAAGACGACGAGCGGGAAGGGGCCGGGGCCGTTCGGCTTGAACAGCGTGGCCTCGAGCATCACGGAACCCGAGGCATCGGCCGGAATGCTGATGATTTGTTCGTTGAGGTTCGCGGCGACTTGCGGAAGGCCCGAATCGCCGTAATCGAAGCGCTCGGCGTGAGCGAGCGAGCCGCTTGCCGTGGCCGCGCCGACGTTCGGCAGCGCACCGGCCTGAGCGGCCGACAGCGCACAGGCCGCCATCCATCCCACCAATACCTTGCTGAACGCCATTCGTAAGCCCTGCCATGCAACATGACCAATCTGAGGGCCATCCTAGCCCGACAAATTCAGGTTGTGCAATGCGGGAATTACCCGGCGTCTGACACAGCAACTATTTGTCAGCGTTCACTTACTTCACCGTCGACATAGCGCCAGAACCCGTGCTCGTCGCGGGTGAACCGGCTCGTCTCGTGGAGCCGGTAAGCGCGCCCGCCGACCTTGTAGCGGGCCACGAATTCGACCTCCGCGTGCCGTTCGTCGAGCGGCGCATGGCGCTTGATCGCGAGGCCGAGCCAGCGCGGCGCGTCCGGCGCATCCGGGTCCGCATCGAGATCGGCCGGGCAGGTGCGCGCGTCCCAGGTCGCGCGCAGGTAGTCGGTCGCGCCGAGCACGTACGCGCTGTACCGCGAGCGCATCAACTCGAGCGCGGTCGGCGCGGCTTCGCCGCCGTCGATGAAGCGGCCGCAGCAGGCCGCATAGCGCGGTGCCGGGGCTTTGCCGGCAGGCGCGGGGGACGCGCCGCCGCATGGGCACGCGTCAGGTCGGTTCAAAATCATGCGAATCGTGAATTAACGACGCCGGGTTGTGATGTCGGCTCACCAGCTGAGCTCGACGCCGTCGTACTGGAAGAAACGGCCGTTGGACCGCGACACGTCCGCGCCGGCTTCCGCGATCACGCGGCGCATGCCGGTCACGCTGGTTTCCGGATCGATCGCGGCCTGCGCGCCGCCCATGTCGGTGCGCACCCAGCCGGGATGAAGCGAGATGCATGCGGCGTGGCGCGTCTGCAGCGACGCGATGCGCAGCACGTCGTTCAGCGCGGCCTTGCTCGCGCGGTACAGCCAGCCGGTCGTGCCGGTCGCCTCGGCGATGCTGCCCATCCGGCTCGAGACGACGGCGAGCACGCCGCGCGCGTCCTCGACGAGCGGCAGCAGGATCGGCAGCAACTGCATCGGCCCGCGCACGTTCGTATGCATCACCGCGTCGAAATCCTCGGCGCCGATCGTTTCGACGCCTTCGGTGCGCGGCCCGTACACGCCCGACACGAGCACCGCGGCGTCGAGCCGTTCGCCGTCGAGCTTCCAGCCGAGCGCCGCGATCTGTTCGGGCCGCGCGATGTCGAGCGCGTGCGCGTGCGCGCCGAGTTCGCGCAGCGCGGCGAGCGACGCGTCGTCGCGCGCGGTCGCAATCACGTTCCAGCCGTCACGCCGGTATTGCCGGACGAATTCGCGTCCGAGGCCGCGCGATGCGCCGACGATCAATACGGTTTTCATGTTCGCCGCTCCTTCTCAGTGCACCGCCGTCGCGGCAGTGTCGGTGTCAGATCAATGCGATGCCCGTCGCGGCCAGGCGCGTGATGCGTCTTCGGCCGGGTGCCGCGCGGCGCGTGCGCGCCGCGCCGGCGGACGTTACTTCGCGTCGCCGCACGGTTTCAGCGTGGCGGCGACCGCCTGCGCGACGTCGTCGAGCCGCGCGGCATCCGCCGCGACCATGTCGTTGTCGGGCGCGTGCTGGCCACGCGCGGTCAGCGCCGCGACGCAGCGCTTGTAGGTCGCATCGAGCGCGTCGAAGTTCGACACGGACATCCCGAGGTTGCGCATCCGCCCGTCGTGCACGCCATACACGAGCCCGTGCACGGTGAGCGACTGGCCGCGCGCCCAGGCGTCGTTGACGATCGTCGTGCGGCACACGTTGACGACCTGCTCGATCGAGTTCAGCTCGATCAGGCGGCGATAGCGCGCCTCCCCGACCGGCCATTCGTCGAGCAGCGCCGCGTGGCGCTCGCGCACGTCCTGCACGTGATGCAGCCAGTTGTCGGCGAGGCCGACGCGGCGGTTGTGGAGCGCCGCGTTCACGCCCGAGCAGCCGTAGTGGCCGACGACCATGATGTGCTTCACGCGCAGGATGTCGACCGCGAACTGGATGACCGACAGGCAGTTCAGGTCGCTATGGACGACGACGTTCGCGATGTTGCGGTGCACGAACACTTCGCCCGGCGGCAGGCCGATGATCTGGTTCGCGGGCACGCGCGAATCCGAGCAGCCGATCCACAGATATTCCGGCGCCTGCTGATCGGCGAGACGCGCGAAGAAGTCGGGATCTTCGGCGAGCTGGCGCTTGACCCAGGCGTCGTTGTTGTCGAACAGATGTGAAAGCGGATTGTCTTGGGTATTCATCGGTGTGGATTCCGTTGGCGGAAAGCGGGTCGATAACGGGTTCGATTCGATCGGATCCGGTCGCGCGTCAGGCGGCGCGCTGCGCGTCGCCTGCATCGTCACCGGCGTCATCGGCGCCCGGCGTCGCGTCGAAGCGCGCGGGGTAGCGCACGCTGAAGCGCAGCGACGCGTCGTACGGGAAAAAATCGGGCAACTCGCCCTGCAGCAGCTTGTCCTTGCTGGACTGCCACAGCGCAGGGTCGAAAAAGTCCGCGTGATGCTTCATGAAGACCGTCCGCACGCGCGGGTCGCCGAGCAGGAACGGTCCGTAGGTTTCCGGAAAGATGTCGTGCGGGCCGACGGTATACCACGGCTCGCCGGACAGTTCGTCTTCCTCGTTGCGCGGCGGCGGCACGCGCCGCACGTTGCAGTCGGTCAGGTACTCGATCTCGTCGTAGTCGTAGAACACGACGCGGCCGTGGCGCGTGACGCCGAAGTTCTTGTACAGCATGTCGCCCGGGAAGATGTTGGCCTTCATCAGCTCTTTCACCGCGTTGCCGTATTCCTTCACGCCGTGTTCGATGTCCGCGTCGGTGCCGTTCTGCAGGTACAGGTTGAGCGGCGTCATCCGGCGCTCGATGTACAGGTGCTTGATCACGAGATTGTCGTCCTCGTATTCGAGCAGCGACGGCACTTCCTTCTCCAGCTCGCGCACGAGCGCATGGTCGAGCCGCGACAGCGGCAGCGCGACGCTCGAATACTCGAGCGTGTCGGCCATCCGCCCGAGACGGTCGTGGCGCTTCACGAGCTGGTACTTCTCCATGATCTGCGCGCGCGTCGTTTCCTTCGGCGGCGGGAAGTGATCCTTGATGATCTTGAACACGTACGGGAACGACGGCAGCGTGAACACGAGCATCACGAGGCCCTTGATGCCGGGCGCGATGATGAAGCGGTCGCTCGAATGCGACAGATGGTGCAGCAGGTCGCGGTAGAACAGGTTCTTGCCCTGCTTCTGCAAGCCGACCGACGTGTAGATCTCGGCCTTCGGCTTGCCCGGCATGATCGTGCAGAGGAAGTCCACGTACGCGGACGGCACGCCCATGTCGACGAGGAAATACGAATGCGAGAAGCTGAAGATGATCTGCAGCTGCTCGCGGCGCAGCAGCACGGTGTCGAGCGCGAGCAGGCCCGGGCGCACGTGGCGGATCGGCACCGCGAACGGCAGCACGCGATCGGCGTTGATGATGCGGCCGACGATGTACGCGCTCTTGTTGCGGAAGAAGAGCGACGACAGCACGTGGATCTGGAAATTCGGCGCGGCGTCGAACTCGCCGAATTCGTCGGTGATCGACTGCATCACGCAGCCGATGTCGCGCGTGAGATCCTCGAACGGCGGCTCGAGCTGGAAGTTCGTGACGATGCGCTCGAGCGTGGCCGCGAGCCCGTCGGTGCCCGGGTAGTACGCGCGATAGGTCGGCTTCGCGGCCGGCTCGTCGTTCTCGAGGTATTCGGTCGAGATCGCGGGCCGCACGAAGATGAAATCGTTGCTGAAATACGAGCGGTGCAGGATCTTGCAGCACACCGAATTGAAGAACGTCTCCGCGCACTCGGGCTGGCGGTGCGACGTGAGCAGGCCGATGTAGTGCAGCTTGATCTGCTGCCACACCTCGTCGTCGATGTTCTCCGCGTCGTATTCGTCCTCCAGCACCTCGACGCATTCCTGCACGCGATCGTCGTACGACGTGATCCGCTCGCGCGCCAGCCGCTGCAGGCCGTGCCAGTCGGTGCGCTCGTATAGCGTCTTCGCCTCGACGGCGGCTTCCCGGAAGATCCGGTAGTGGCGGTCGAAGTATTCGAGCATCGTCTGTGCGACGTCGAAACCGATCTGCGACGACAGCAGTTTGGGGAAGTGATTCATCGCGTGCAGGCTCGTTCGAGAGGGGCTGTAAGCACTCGCCATTTTAGCGCCCAAGTCGGCGTTTCAATGACTTTCAGGGCCGGCGCCCAAGCGCCGTCAATGCGCGGGTTGTGCGCCGTTACATGCCGTTCGGTGCATCTTCGCGTAAAGATACGGGTACGGAATTGATTCTGGCACGAACTTTTTTTGCCCGTCCGGCGCCAGCGCGGGCGCGCGTTTCGCGCGACGGCGATAGAATCGACGCGATCCCCGCGCGGCCTGCAGCCCGCGCGCGCCTGCCCCGCATTCGCACTTGCCTGCCCTGATAACGACGAGACGCCCCACCGATGAACGCACTGGAACACCAACTCGACTATCCCTTCGCCGACACGCTGCCCGCCGCGGGCGACACGTTCGAGGTCGCGCCCGGCGTGCGCTGGCTGCGCATGCCGCTGCCGTTCTCGCTGGATCACATCAACCTCTGGCTGCTGCGCGACGAGATCGACGGACAGGCCGGCTGGACGATCGTCGACTGCGGGATCTCGTCGGACGCGATCCGTACGCACTGGGAACAGATTTTCGACACGCATCTCGACGGGCTGCCGGTGCTGCGCGTGCTCGTCACGCATTGCCATCCCGATCACTTCGGCCTCGCGAACTGGCTTTGCGAAGGCGGCGACAAGGGCCGCTGGAACGTGCGGCTGTGGATGACGCTCGGCGAATACATGTTCGGCTGCCTGATGGCGGCCGGCAACGGTTCGAACGCCGGCGGCGCGGCCGCGGCTGATCATTTCGCGCGCCACGGCCTGACCGACCCGGTCGCGCTCGAGAAGCTGCGCAGCCGCCGCAGCTACTACTCGGACCTCGTGCCGGCCGTGCCGCCGCGCTACCGGCGCCTGCGCGAAGGCGACGCGGTGAAGATCGGCGCGCGCACGTGGCGGGTCGTCACCGGCTACGGTCATTCGCCTGAACATTGCGCGCTCCACAGTGAAGCGGACGGCGTGCTGATTTCCGGCGACATGGTGCTGCCGCGCATCTCGACCAACGTGTCCGTGTTCGATCTCGAACCGGAAGCCAACCCGCTCGCGCTGTACCTGGAATCGCTCGGCCGCTACGAGACGATGGCGCCCGACACGCTCGTGCTGCCGTCGCACGGCAAGCCGTTCCGCGGCGTGCGCACGCGCATCGCGCAACTGCGCGCGCACCACGACGCGCGGCTCGACGAAGTGCGCGTCGCCTGCGCGGAGAAGCCGGCGAGCGCGGCCGACATCGTGCCGATCATGTTCCGCCGCCGCGAGCTCGACATCCACCAGATGACGTTCGCGCTCGGCGAGGCGCTCGCCCACCTGAACCTGCTGTGGCTCGCGGGCGAACTCGTGCGCGAACAGGGTGACGACGGCGTGCTGCGTTTCCGTACCGCGCGCTGAGCGCGCATCGTCACCGTCACGCGACGGGTTCGTAACGCCACCCGTCGCGCTGCCATTGCATCGTGTGCGTCGGTGCGAGCGCCGCGAGAAACGCGGCGTCGTGCGACGCGACCACGATCGCGCCGGGGAAGCCGGCCAGCGCGGCTTCGATCGCGCGCACCGATTCCAGATCGAGGTGATTGGTCGGCTCGTCGAGCGCCGCGCGCAGCCGCTCGGCGAGGTCCCAGCGATCGCCGATCAGGTCGAAGTCGTGCGCGTGCGCGCGGCCGTCGGCAAGGCGCGCCAGGGCTGCGAGCGGCGCATCCAGCGCGGCGATCTCGGCGACGGTCCGCGTGCCGGCCGGCGCGTCATCGTGCTGCTGCGCGACGTAGACGACCGGCGTCTGCCGGTCGATCGTGCCCGCGCTCGGCGCGCGCCGGCCCGCGATCAGTTGCGCGAGCAGGCTCTTGCCTGCGCCGTTGCGGCCGACGATACCCGTCGGCGTGCGATCGATGGACAGGTCGAGCGAGTCGAACAGCGTGACGCCGTCGTCGAAGCGGATGGAAACGTGATGAAGCGCGACGAGCGCGCCGGTCGGCGTGGCAGCAGCCATAAGCACCTCCGAAAATGCGTGAAACCCTTCGCGCGGCGTGCGTGGCACGGCGGCGAAAACATTTTTGGGAAGGCTTAGTTGTTCACTTCGGCTGGCGTCCGGTATGAGGAATGAGCGCGCAGTGTAGCAAGCGCGGCGCGCGCGCCGCAAGCGACCGGCGAGCATGCCGTCGCTTGCGCGCCACGCGCGGTTACTGCACCGTGACCGCAGCGAAGTTCTGGCGGCCGAACGGGCTCACGCGATAGCCGCTCACGTTCGCGCGCGTGAGCGCGGCCGCGGTCGGGTAGCCGAGCGGAATCCACAGCGCCTGGTCGTGGATGATCTTCTGCGCGGATTCGTACAGCTTCGCACGCTTGGCCTGATCGGCGGTCGACTTGCCATCGGCGATCAGCTTGTCGAGCTGCGCGTCACAAAAGCGTGCGAAGTTGATGCCCGACTTCACCGCGTTGCAACTGAACAGCGGCGACAGGTAGTTGTCCGGATCGCCGTTGTCGCCGGCCCAGCCCATGAACAGCATGTCATGCTGGCCGAGCTTCGCCTGCTTGATGAGCTCGCCCCATTCGATCACCTTGACTTCGGCCTTCACACCGATCTTCGCGAGGTCGGCCTGCAGCAGTTCCGCGCCGGCCTTCGGGTTCGGGTTCAGCACGCTGCCCGTCGGGCGCGTCCAGATCGTCGTCGAAAAGCCGTTCGGGAAGCCGGCCTGCGCGAGCAGCTGCTTCGCCTTCGCGGGATCGTACGCATACGGCGCGATGTCCTTCGCGTAGCTCCACGTGTTCGGCGGATACGGGTTGTTCGCGGCCGTCGCGGTGTTGTCGAACACCACCTTCAGATAGGTCGCGCGATCGAACGCGAGGTTCAGGGCCTCGCGCACCTTGTCGTTGTCGAGCGGCTTCTTCTGCGTGTTCAGCGCGACGAACGCGGTCATGAACGCGGGCGTCTGCACGACCTTCAGCGCGCTTTCGCCCTTCGCCGCGAGCACGTCCTGCGGCTTCGGCGACAGCGCGATCTGGCATTCGCCGGCCTTCACCTTCTGCATGCGCACCGACGCGTCGGGCGTGATCGCGTAGATCAGCCGGTCGACCTTCGGCTTCGTGCCCCAGTAGGCCGGGTTCACGTCGTAGCGGATCAGCGCATCCTTCGTGTAGCTCTTGAGCACGAACGGGCCGGTGCCGACCGGCTTCGCATTCAGGTCGGCCTGCTTGCCGGCCTTCAGCAGCTGGTCCGCGTATTCGGCCGAGTAGATCGACGCGAAGCCCATCGTCAGGATCGGCACGAACGTCGCATTCGGCTCGTTCAGCACGAACTTCACCGTGCTGTCGTCGACCTTCGTGACCGACTTCACGAGTTTCACGAGGCCCATCGACTGCGCGTGCGGGAAGCCGCTCGCGCCGGCCACCTTGTGCCACGGATTCGTATCGTCGAGCATCCGCGAGAACGTGAACACGACGTCGTCCGCATTGAGCGTGCGGCCCGGCTTGAAGTAGTCGGTGGTCTGGAACGCGACGTTGGGGCGCAGGTGGAACGTGTACGTCAGGCCGTCGGCGCTCGCTTCCCATTTGTCGGCGAGCGCGGGTACGACCTTCTTCGCGGCTTCGTCGTACGACACGAGCGTGTTGAAGATCACGTCGGCCGATGCGTTGGTCGTGACGAGCGAGTTGTACTGCACGACGTCGAAGCCGTCCGGGCTCGACTCCGTGCAGACGGTGAGCGGCTTGGCGGCGGCGAGGCCGGGGGCGGCGAGGGCGGCGGCGAGCGTGGCCGCGGCGAACAGCTTGACCTGCATAGGATCTCCCACGTGACTTGTGATTTTTTGCCGGGTGTCGGAATGCGGGCGCGGCCCGGAAGCGGGCAGGGCGGGCGCGGCTGGCCGATAGCATACCGTCAAAGCGTGCCGCGCGTGAAAAAAGGCGCCGGAACGCGGTGAGTTGAGCGAAAAACGGCTGCGTTGGCGACGGAATGCGTGTTGAGGCGGCGCAGCGGCGGGGGAGGCGGGGCAGGTGCGGCGGCGAACGGCGGGCGGGCGAGACTGTTGTGGGGAGGCCGCGAATCGAAGCGGGTCGGCGCGAATCTGTTGGAGCGACGGAGGCGGAGGAAGCGGAGGAAGCGGAGGAAGCGGAAGAAGCGGAAGAAGCGGAAGAAGCGGAAGAAGCGGAAGAAGCGGAAGAAGCGGAAGAAGCGGAAGAAGC
>NZ_CABVPN010000029.1 GCF_902499115.1 Burkholderia diffusa | reverse complement strand
GGCCTACGGGTATCGCGACGAGGAATACTTCTTCCTCAAGATCCGCGCCGCGTTCCCCGGTAATCCGCGATGAACCTTTTTTTGGGGCTTTTTGACGGATCTACGAGGCGTGCCGATCCTTTGAGGCCGGCGTCGTCGGTCGCCGGCCGTGCGCGACTGGCGTAGCGCGCTCCCCGATTGATAACCAAACAACATCAATCCTTCCGAAAATCGCACTTATCGTTTTCTCGTCTTCGGGTGAAGATTACCGAAACGACAATCGATCGTTCCCCGCGCATTTCCCGCATTTTCTGGAGACACCCTGATGCACCCCTCGCCCAGCCTTCCGACCGGACGTTCGAAGGCCGCCGCGGTATTCCGCGTGACGGCCGGCAACTTCCTCGAGCAGTTCGACTTCTTCCTGTTCGGCTTCTACGCCACCCAGATCTCCGCCGTATTCTTTCCCGCCGCGAGCGAGTTCGCGTCGCTGATGATGACCTTCGCCGTCTTCGGCGCGGGCTTCCTGATGCGGCCGCTGGGCGCGATCGTGCTGGGTGCGTACATCGACGACGTCGGCCGCCGCAAGGGCCTGATCGTCACGCTGGCCATCATGGCAAGCGGCACGATCCTGATCGCGTTCGTGCCGGGCTACGCGACGATCGGCCTGCTCGCGCCCGCGCTCGTGCTCGTCGGGCGCTTGCTGCAGGGCTTTTCGGCAGGCGCCGAGCTCGGCGGCGTGTCGGTCTATCTCGCCGAGATGGCGACGCCTGGCCGCAAGGGCTTCTACACGAGCTGGCAGTCTGCCAGCCAGCAGGTCGCGATCGTCGTCGCGGCAGCCCTCGGCTTCGCGCTCAATCAATGGCTGAGCACGTCGGCCATCGCCGCGTGGGGCTGGCGCGCGCCGTTCTTCGTCGGCTGCATGATCGTGCCGTTCATCTTCATGCTGCGCCGCAACCTCGAGGAAACGCAGGCGTTCAAGGCCCGCAAGCATCGTCCGGGCATGAAGGAAGTGTTCGGTACGCTGGCGCGCAACTGGGGCGTCGTGGTCGCCGGCATGATGCTGGTCGCAATGACCACCACGAGCTTCTATCTCATCACCGTCTACGCGCCGACCTTCGGCAAGACGGTCCTGCACCTGAGCACGGCCGACAGCCTGCTCGTGACGCTGTGCGTCGGCGTGTCGAACTTCGTGTGGCTGCCGATCGGCGGCGCCCTGTCCGATCGCATCGGCCGCCGGCCGCTGCTCGTCGGCATGACGCTGCTTGCGATCGCCACCGCGTACCCGGCGCTGTCCCTGCTCGCTCATGCGCCATCGTTCGTCAACATGCTGCTCGTGCTTCTGTGGCTGTCGTTCATGTACGGGATCTACAACGGTGCGATGGTCGTCGCCCTGACGGAAGTGATGCCCGTCGAGGTGCGCGTGGCGGGTTTCTCGCTCGCCTACAGCCTCGCCACGGCCGTGTTCGGCGGCTTTACGCCGGCCATCTCGACGGCGCTCATTCACATGACCGGCGACAAGGCCGCGCCCGGTTACTGGATGAGCCTCGCCGCGGTATGCGGGCTGCTCGCGACGTTCGCCCTGTATCGCCGGCGGACGGTCACGCTGACGCCGGCGCACTGAAACCTCCTCATGCCGAACGACCTGTCCCGACTCCACACGGCCAAGACCACGACCATGAAAACCCTGCTCCTGAAACTCTGCGCCACAGCGCTCGTCGCCACCTCGGCGGTCACCGCGAACGTGCAGGCCGCCGACCTGCACGTGATGAGCTCGGGCGGCTTCACCGCCGCCTACAAACTGCTCGGCCCGCGGTTCGCGTCCCACACGGGCAACACACTCGATACCGCGCTCGGCCCGTCGATGGGCAAATCGCCTGAAGCGATTCCGAACCGGCTCGCGCGCGGCGAGCCGGCCGACGCCGTGATCATGGTCGGCTATGCGCTCGACGATCTGATCCGGCAAGGCAAGGTGATCGCCGGATCGCGCGTCGAGCTGGCCGATTCGCGCATCGGCATGGTCGTGCGCGACGGCGTGGCGAAACCCGACATCAGCACCGCCGAAGGCCTCAAGCAGGTTCTGCTGCATGCGAAGTCGATCGCCTACTCGGACAGCGCGAGCGGCGTCTACATCGAGCGGGAGTTGTTCAGGAAGCTCGGCGTCGAGGACCAGGTGAAATCGAAGGCGACCATGGTCCCGCGAATCCCGGTCGCATCCGTGGTCGCGAACGGCGACTACGAGATCGGCTTTCAGCAGGTGAGCGAACTGCTGCCCGTGAAGGGCGCGACCTTCGCCGGGAAGATTCCCGAGTCGCTGCAGTCCGTCACGCGCTTCGCGGCCGGCATCCCCGTGGGCGCGCAGCACCCGCAGGAAGCGAAGGCACTTCTCGACTATCTCGCGTCGCCCGACGTGCAGGCGGAAGTGAAATCGACCGGGCTGGATTCGGTCTCCGCACACTGAGCACGCACGACGGGAAGGTGCGCGTCAGACCGCCTTCCCGTCGGGCCGGGCGCCGGACTCCGCTCCATCGGCGCCATTCGGGCCAACAGGTCCGGTCCCGTTCAGCATCTGCGCGAGACGCGCACGATCGCACGCCCCTTCCCGCATTGAAACGAAGATCACCGCGCACGCGTTGCTGATCACGCTCGTCAGTGCACGCGCCTCGGACATGAAGCGATCGATGCCGACCAGAAGCGCGACGCCGGCAACCGGCAGGTCGGGCATCACGGCGAGCGTCGCGACGAGCGCGACGAGCCCGCTGCCGGACACGCCGGCCGCGCCCTTCGACGTCAGCAGCATGATGGCCAGCATCGCCGCGATCTGCGGCGCGGAAAGCGTCACATCACACGCCTGGGCGATGAACAATGCCGCGAGCGTCAGATAGATCGCGGTGCCGTCCAGGTTGAACGAGTAGCCAGCCGGCAGCACGAGCCCCACGACGCCCTTGTCGCAACCGAGCGACTCCAGCTTGACGATCAGCCGCGGCAATACCGGTTCCGTGGACGACGTCGCGAGGACGATCAGCAACTCCTCGCGGATGTAGCGCAACAGCCGCCACAACGCGAAACCGTGCAACCGCGCGAGCGGCGCGAGCACCAGCGCGACGAACAGCCCGCAGGCCACGTAGAACGACACCATCAACCGTGCGAGCGAGCCGACCGAACCGATGCCGAAGCGGCCCACCGTGAAGGCCATTGCGCCGAATGCGCCGAGCGGGGCGAGCCGCATGATCATCGCGAGCACGCGAAAGACGATCTGCGCGACGCCGTCGATCAGCGCCAGCACGGGCCGCCCGGCCTGCGGATACGCGTTCAGCGAAAAACCGAACAGCAGCGACAGCAGCAGCACGGGCAGCACCTCGCCCTGCTGGAACGCGCCGAGCATCGTATCCGGGATCACGCTCAGCGCGAACGCGATGAGTCCGCGCGGTTGCGCATGCTGCGCGTATTGCGCCAGAACGCTCGCGTCGAGATGGCGCACGTCGACGTGCATGCCGGCGCCGGGCCGCAGCACGAACGCGGTGACGAGCCCGAATGCGAGCGCGGCGGCGGTCAGCAGGTAGAACAGCACCAGCGCGCGGACGATCGTGCGCCCGATGGCCTTCCCGTTCGCCAGCGACGTGATGCCGGAGACGATCGTGCAGAACACGATCGGCGCGATCATCATCCGCACGAGACCGACGAATGCATCGCTGAGCGGCTTGAGCGACGCGCCTGCCGACGGCCAGAAGTGGCCGACGCTCACGCCGAGCGCCATCGCCAGCAGAACCTGCACGTAGAGCGAATGCAGCGGTCTTCCCAGCCTCACGGTGTGGTCTTCCTCGATGTTCCGGTCGTATTCGTCGCATGCATCACTTCGATGCATCGCTGTGTGGCGCACTGCCGCGTCTGGCGTCGACGATCGCCCGGTGAAACTCCTCCGCGGCCGGCGTCAGCGGGCGTCCACGCCGTTTCACGATGCCCACGCGGCGCTTGACCGCCGGTTCGACGAGGGGCACGCTCGTGAGCAGCGGATGGTCGTGTCCGGGCATCGCCATCGACGGCACCGCGGCGACGCCGAGCCCCGCCTCGACCAGCCCGAGCATGGTCGTCACGTGGCGCGTCTCGCACACGCTCGGCGCACGCGGCGCGACGCTCGTCAATGCCTGATCGAGCAACAAGCGATTGCCGGATGTCTTGTCCACGGACACATACTCGTACTCGTAAAGCTCGTTCCAGGTCACGCGCTTCTTGCGCGCGAGCGGATGATCGCGCCGGCACGCGGCAACGAATCGCTCCTGCAGCAGCAGCTTGAACTCGACCTCGGACTCCTGGCTGCCCATGAAGCTCACACCGAAGTCGGCCTCGCCGCTGATGACGGCACTCAGCACCTCGTTCGCGCTCGCATCGAGCAGCTTGACCCTGATGCGCGGAAAGCGGCGATGATAGCTCGCGATCACGTTCGGCAGAAAGTAGTAGGCCACCGACGGCACGCACGCGATCGTCACGTGACCGAGGCGGCTCGACGAGACGTCGCGGATGCCAAGCAGCGCGACGTCGAGATCGTCCAGCAGTTGCTCGGCGCTCGGCGCGAACACGCGGCCGACCGTCGTCAGCGTGACGCTGCGCGTCGTGCGCTCGAACAGCCGCACGCCGAGCGCTTCCTCCAGTTTGTCGATCCGGCGACTCAACGCGGGCTGCGAAATGCTGATCGCCTCGGCGGCCTTCCGGAAGCTTCCCAGCTCCACCACCGCGCGAAACGCCTGCAAGTCGGTCAAATCGAAGTTGATTCCCACGGGCCTGGTCTCCGCATCTCTGATGCCGGGTATTTTGCACGATTCGGACAAGCACACCCAGCCGGGAAATGCCCGGCTGCGATGCGCCAGCCGCGCCGCCGTATCGCATGCGGCGGGCGAATGCGCTCGGCACGGCGACGCCCGATGCCGTTTTACACGTGCCGTGTAAGGCGCCCGATCGGCCACGCCTGATCGTCCGCGGCCACTCGCCGGTTCCGGACAGGTGCGGCGTCCGCGGCACGGCCGCGCATCACGGCAGCACGTCGCCGGCGCCCGCATCGTCGTAGGGGTCGAATTGTATCGCGGCGTTCTCCCGTAACCGGATGCTGCCCTCAGCGCCAACTGCACACGCGTTTCAACTGCATGCGGCACGCCGGTTGCTGTACGAAGTGCACAGCGTCGATATGGGAACCGTCAATGCGCGCACTACCGATATTCCGACCCGGACAGGCTTTCGATCCGCTGGCCGCCCACCGGCGAGCACGCCGTCGTGCGCACGCCGACGCGAGCCCGGCGCCGACGGGTGCAGGAAGCACCGCATGATGCGCGAAGCGTCCGCAAAGCGCTCGGCGGTCTCGCTCGTCGACGCCGACGATGCACCAGCCACGCTCGACGCCTGCCGCCGCTGCGGGCTGTGGGAACATGCGACGCAGCCAGTGCCCGGTGCGGGGCCTGCTGACGCGCGCATCATGCTGGTCGGCGAGCAGCCGGGCGATCAGGAAGACCGCAGGGGCATCCCGTTCGTCGGCGCGGCGGGCCGCATGCTCGACCGCGCGCTCGACGAAGCCGGGATCGAGCGCACGTCCGTCTATCTGACCAACGCGGTAAAGCACTTCAAATGGGAGCCGCGCGGCAAGCGTCGGCTGCACAAGACGCCCGCGCAGCGAGAGGTCGCGGCGTGCCGCTACTGGCTCGAACGCGAACTCGATGCGATCCGCCCGCGGGTGATCGTCGCGCTCGGCGCGACGGCACTGCGCGCGGTGCTGCAGGACAACGAAGCAACGCTCGAGCGCACGCGCAAGCCGGTTCGCTCACCCGACGGCTGTTTCGTCGTCGCAACCTATCACCCGTCCTACGTGCTGCGCACGCGCGGCGCCGATTCGCGCGAGCACGCATACCGGACGCTCGTGGACGCGCTGCGCACTGCGTCGCGCCTCGCGCGCGGCGCAGCAGGGGACGCCGAATGAGCGGCCCGCGCGGCAACGACGCGGCGCGGGAAACCACGACCGCCGCATCCACCGGTCAGCCGTGGTACCGACGGCTGTCACAGCGACGCGATGCGGCCGGCCAGCCCGGCAGCGGCATCGCATCGAACGTGTTCGGGTGGCTGGCGGGCGTGCTGATGGCGGGATCGGTGATCGTGATGGCCGTGGACATGCTGACCTGACCGGCACGGTGTGGTTGCGTCAGCAACCGTTCAAGCGAGGCGGACGGGGACGGCAGAGCAACGATATCGGACAGCCGGGCGGCCGCGCAAGCAGCATGGCCCGGTTGCCCGATCGGCATGGTTACATCATCTTGCCGCGCGACTTTTCGGCACGCGCCGCGTCGGCCGCCGACTCGACCTTCTTCACTTCCTCCGGCGGCGGGAGCACCGCCTTGAAGCCCATCGATTCGATCCACATCTCGCGCGCCCAGCCGCGAGTGTGATACAGGTGATGGTCCTCGTCGGCCTCGACTTCATCGTGTGCAGCCTTCAGTGCCTTCGCCGCGTCGCCGTCGCGCAACTGGTCGGCCGCATAGCCGATCAGTTCCCAGTTCAGGTGATCCTTGGTTTCGGCCAGCACCACGCATTCGGCCGCGACGACCTGCGCGACCGCCGGCTCGGCCTGCTTCCTCGCCTGCTCGATCACCTGGACGAGCGACTTGCCGGTCGCCTCCACGGCGGCGCGGCCCGGCGACTTCGTATCCGGGTCGAGGCCGAGTGTTTCGAATACCTTGCGCAGTACGTCCTGGTGATGCATCGTTTCGCGGTGGTACTTCTCCCATTCCTTGTGCAGGTCCTCGTCGGTCGCGCACTGGAGCGCGGCCTCGTAGATCTTCGCGCCGCCAAGCTCGGTCTCGTATGCCTGGCAGAGCAGTTCGAGGATGCCTGCATGCTTCGATTGTCGTTGGGCCATGACTGCTTCTCCGAAAGAACGGGCCGCCCGCGCGGCCCTGGGGTTGAAACGGACGCGCGTTACTGCGCGCCCACCTTGCGCTGGAGTGCCTCCGCCATGCTGAGGTGATGCCTGAGCGTCGGCAGCGTGGATGTCGCGAACGCACGCAGTTGCGCGTCCTTGCCGTCGCGCGCCTCTTCCTCGAACAGCGCAACCGCCTTTTTGTGCGCGTCCGGGCCGACCGCGGCAACATAGGCGGTGTCGAAGTCGTGCCCGCGCTTGCCGCGCAATGCCTCGACGTCCGGATCCGTGATCTGCTCGACCTGCGGTTTCATGCCCTTGCGCGCGGCAATCTCGTTGAGCTTCATAGCGGCCTTGCCATGGTCGGCCACCATCCTCTTCGCGAACGTGCGCACGTCCGCGGACTGCGCCTGCTCCAGCGCGAGCTGGCTCGCCTGCACCTCGGCCTTGCCGGCCAGCGCGGCCTTGTCGACGAATTCCGCATCGACGCCCTGCGGTGCTTTCGCGATGCCCGGATCGCCCGCGCCGGCACCCGACGTCGGGTTGATCACGCCGCCCGGCACGTGCGAATTCGATGCGGGCGGCTCGCTCGGCATCTGTGCATGCGCGAATCCCGACACCGCGAGTACACCCGCGGCGAGCGCCGCGATCGTCCAGTTGGGCTGTTTCATGCGCTTTCTCCTTGTGTGGGCAGAATCGTCACCCGCCGACGATCGACCCGCCGTTCGGATGCAAGGTCTGTCCCGTCATGTAACTCGCGCCTTCGGACGCGAGCAGCACGTAGCAGCCGATCAGCTCGTCCGGCTGCCCCGGCCGCTTGAGCGGCACGTTCGCGCCGAACTTCGATACCTGTTCGGCGGTGAAGGTCGACGGAATCAGCGGCGTCCAGATCGGGCCGGGCGCGACGGCATTCACGCGAATGTCGCGCTCGGCCAGCTCGATCGACAGCGAGCGCGTGAACGCGACGATCGCGCCCTTGGTCGCCGAGTAGTCGGGCAGCTTCGGGCTGCCGTGATACGCGGTCACCGACGCGGTATTGACGATGCGCCCGCCCGCCTTCATGTGCGGCAGCGCGGCCTGCGTGCAGAACACCATTCCGTACACGTTCGTGCGGAACGTGCCTTCGAGCTGTTCCTCGGTCACGTCCTCGATGCCCTGCTGCGGATGCTGTTCGCCCGCGTTGTTGACCAGCACGTCGAGGCGTCCCAACCGCTCGACCGTGCGCGCGACCGCGTCGCGTGCCTGCCGGCGGTCGCCGACGTCGCATGCGATCGCCTCGCAACGCCGCCCCGCCTGCTCGATCAGGCGCTTCGTGTGCGCGGCATCGTCCGATTCGTTCAGGTACACGATCGCGACGTCAGCGCCCTCCTTCGCGAAACCGATCGCGACCGCGCGGCCGATCCCGCTGTCGCCGCCCGTCACGAGCGCGACCCTGCCGGCCAGCTTGCCGCTGCCGACGTAATCGGCCGCTTCGTCGCGCGGCTTCGGATGCATCTCCCGCTCGTGGCCCGGCTGTTGCGTCTGCGTCTGGGACGGCGGTGTCCTGGCGATGGTCATGGGTTCCTCCTTGAACGGGTGTCGCGAATGCATCGCAAGCTGCGTGCCGTGTACCGCGCACCGGCCCGCGCTGCGGCACGCCGCGCTGCAGGCGCAGGCGGAAACGACTCGTTCAGCGCGGGCGGCCCTGCGCGGTGCCGTCCGGCCGGCGCACCGGATCGAAGTCGCGCCACTCGCCGTCGTGCCAGTCACCCTCGACGCGCTCGATCGATTGCGCGCCGGTCGCACGCAGCACGTCTTCCGCGGCGGCCGCGTTCGTCGCCGTCACGCGTGCGGCCAGAATCACGCCGGTTTCGGTATGCGCAAGCGTGCCTTTGCCTTCGGCCTGCTCGCCGCGCATCCGCCCGAGCGCGCCGCCGAATGCGCCGAGATACGCACCGGCGAGCGCGCCGGCGGCCGGCACGAACCAGTAGTGCACGCCGAGCGCATAGACGATCAGCCCGACGATCGCGCCGATCAGCAGCCCGCGCAGCGCGCCGACCATCGCGCCGCGGCCACCCGGCTTCGCGGCCGTATCGGCATATACGTCGCCGCCGATCGGAAAGCGCGCGTGCTGGCCGCCCGGGTTCAGGAAGAAGATCGACACGTCGTCCGGGCCGAACGCGCGCTCGTAAAGGTGGCGCGCGCCACCTTCCGCTTCATGGAACGTCGTGAAGCGTCCTGCGACGATCATCGCCATGTTCGTGCTCCTCGTGACCGTAAGCTGCCGCACACGCGACGGCGTGCGCGACGCGACGTGGCGGCGCTCACATCAGCCGCCCGAGCTCCTTCGATACCGATGCCGGCGTGCCATATTCGCGATCGGGTATCTGCCTGAGCATGTCGATTACGCGCGGGTCGGCGTGCGAGCGCTCCGCGCACTGGACGACTTCCGACTTGCTCGCCGGATAGTCCATCCCCTTCAGCGCCTTCTGCACGTCGACCGGGCCCGGCGCCTTGCCGTGCCCCGTCTGGTGGCCGCCCTTGTCGTGGTCCTGCTGCGTGCGCTCGCCTTCGTGCGCGCGAGCGTGGCTGTATTCGTGGCCCGTATGTTGTCGGGATGACATGGAAACCTCCTTCGAATGAGAAACCGGGATACGGAAACGAACGCGGTTACGTCGAGGCACGCCGCGCACGTGCCAGCGCGGCAACCACGAGCGCCGCGGCGCCGAGCGCGACCGCGCCCGCGACCTTCGGCTGCTGCACCACCGCGTTGTACGCACAGCCGCGCAGCACGAGCCCTTCCATTCCTTCGCGCTCGTGCAGCGCATGGCGGGACTCGTACAGCGCGTTGTCGTCGCGCGGGCGCGCCGGTCGCACCGTGCGCTGGCCGCGCGAGAACAGCGTGGCGGCGACGCGATCGAACAGGCGCGGCGCGTGATAGGCGCTGGCCGACGTCAGCTTCGCGGCGCCGCCGACGAACAGCGCTCGGCGCGGGTGCGCGGCGGCGAACAGGATCGCGTCGGCAACGAGGTCCGGGTCGTAAATCGGCGGCGGCAGCTTCGCCTCGACGTTCATGTAGTTCTTCGCGTGCATCACGAACATCGTGTCGATCGCGGCCGGTTTGATGAGCGTGACGGACACGGGCAAGTGATCCGACTCGATCTCGAGGCGCAGCGAATCGGTGAAGCCCTTCACTGCGTGCTTCGACGCCGCATACGCACTTTGCAGCGGCACCGGCGCATCGGATGCCTCGCTGCCCATGTTGATAATCGCGCCGCCGTGGAAATCGCTCTTGCGCCGGAAATGGTCCGACGCGACGAGCGAGCCGTGCACGACGCCCCAGTAGTTGGTGTCGAACAGCCGGCGCTGATCCTCGAGCGGCACGGCCGCCGCCGTGCCGAAGATCGACACGCCCGCGTTGTTGACCCACGTATCGAAGCCGCCATAGGTATCGGCCGCCTTCGCGGCCGCGCGTTGCAGGTCCTCGAGAATGCCGACGTCGCCGGCGACCGGCACCGCAAGGCCGCCGTGCTGGCGGATTTCCTCGCACAGCGTGTTCAGCGCGGCCTCGTTGCGCGCGAACAGCACCAGCTTCGCCCCGCGCCGTGCCGCCTTGCGCGCGGTGACGAGGCCAATGCCGCTCGTGGCGCCCGTGATCACGATCGTCTGCTCGCCGACCGGTTTGAGCATGCAGTTCATCACTGGACTCCTTCTACGAGGCCGAAGTTATTTCGGGCGGATGGTCAACTGGTTGCGCACGTCCTGCACGCCGTCGATCTGCTTGACGACGCTGACGGCCTGCGTGCGCTGCTGTTCATCCGGCACGCTGCCGGTCAGCATCACGATGCCGTGGCGCGTCTTTACATGAATGTCGCCGGCCGACAGGCCGCTCGTGCCGACCAGCTCCGCTTTCGCCTTGGTCGTGATGGTCGCGTCGCGGATCTTCGTACCGGTGCTCGAATGCGTCGCCGACGACATGGATGACGATGCCGTGCCGTCGTCGCCTGCGGCGAACACGTTCGGCGCGACGGCGATACAGGCAGTGGCCGCGGCGATCGCGACCGCCATGCCGAGACGCTTCGCGGCACGACGGCGGAATCGCGGAGCGCGGGCTTGCAACGGGAATACCTTCATCGTGACCTCCTGTCGGGTGATGCCGGCATGGCCGGCGGACATCCGGGTGGCGCAAATCGCGTGCCGCGCGCAATACGCGGCGCGCACGCGCGACGCGCTGACCAGACGCCCTTTCATCCAACGCGTTGTAATTTTTTCGGCACGGGGGCGGGGCATGCGCCCAGCAAAGTGGCGGGTATGGTGATTGCCGAAGGGGGACGCAACGGGGCTGGCCGGCGTGGCCCCGATCTCGGGAGCAGCACCATGCAAGGAATCGCGTTGATCGGTGAAGATGCGTCGCCGCTGGGGGTGATCGGCAGCGTGGATGCGGGCGTGCAGAACATCTACGTCGCGAACGTCACGAAGCGCCGAGCGCGGCCTCGACGTCGACGTCCGCACGCGCTGCGACAATCCGCACCTGCTGGAAGTCGCGCGGATCGGTCCGCGCATGCGCGTGATCCACGTGCCGGTCGGGCCGCCCGCCGATATCGCGAAGGAACGGCTGCTGCCTTATACGGGCACGCTTGCGGACTACATGACGGCGCGCATGCGGCAGGAGCCCGACCCGGTCGACGTGATGCACGCGAACTGCTTCGCGTCGGGCGAGGCCGTGCTACGCGTGAAGAACCATCTCGGGATTCCGCTCGTCATGACGTTCCATTCGCTCGACCACGTACACCGGCTGCATCAGGGTGTGCCGACGGTTTCCCCGACGAACGCTTCGCGATCGAGGACACGCTCGCGCGCCGCGCAGACCGGTTGATCGCGGAGTGCCCGCAGGATGCGCTCGACCGGACCACGCCCTACCGCGCCGATGCCGCGCGCATATGGTCCGCATGTTTCCGCGCCTATGGCTCGAACGCGGCATCGCGCCCGCGTTCGCGAGCCTGTTGTGGATCCTGGGCGAGCGGCGCACGTTGCCGCCGCATGTCGAGCGCATGCGCCGCCGGCTCGACGAAGAAACGCGTCGCCGTGCGGGTGCGCGCGCATGAGCATGTCCGGCACGACATCAGGAATCCGGTTTCTCCACTTCGTCTTCCAGTTGCGCGAGCCGGTTGTAGATCGTCTTCAGGCTGACGTCGAGCACCTCCGCCGCCTGCGCCTTCACGCCGCCGCATTGCGCGATCGTGCCGAGGATCAGCTTGCGGTCGACTTCCTCGAGCGGCGTGCCGAACGGTACCGTCACGCGCTCCTCGTCCGAGTCGACCATGTTCGACAGTTCTTCCATGATCGGCGGCGGCAGCGTGTCGATCACGTCCGCATCGGTGAAGATGCTCGCGCGCTGCACGAAGTTGCGCAGCTCGCGCACGTTGCCGGGCCACGCGTAGGTCTTCAGTGCTTCGCGCGCGGCCGGCGCGAAGCGCAGGTTGCGGCCGCTTTCCTCGTTGTAGCGCTGCAGGAACGCGTCGGCGAGCATCGGGATGT
The DNA here is from genome assembly GCF_902499115.1 of Burkholderia diffusa. Classification (GTDB taxonomy): domain Bacteria; phylum Pseudomonadota; class Gammaproteobacteria; order Burkholderiales; family Burkholderiaceae; genus Burkholderia; species Burkholderia diffusa. The sequence continues at coordinate 90,919 of NZ_CABVPN010000029.1, read as the reverse complement.
CCTCGCCGCGCTCTCTGAGCGACGGCAGCGGGATCGGAAACACGTTGATCCGGTGAAACAGGTCGGGCCGCAGCTTGCCGTCCGCCATCGCGGCTTCCGGATCGCGGTTGGTGGCCGCGACGATGCGCACGTCGACGTCGATCTCGCGCGTCGAGCCGAGCCGCGTGAGCCGCCCGGTTTCCAGCACGCGCAGCAGCTTGACCTGCGATTCGACCGGCATCTCGGTGATTTCGTCGAGGAACAGCGTGCCGCCGTCGGCGCGTTCGAAGAAGCCCTTGTGCTGCCGCTCGGCGCCGGTGAAGCTGCCGCGGTCGTGGCCGAACATCTCGCTCTCGACGAGGTTCGCGGCGATCGCGCCGCAATTCACCGCGAGGAACGGGCCGCGGCGGCGCAGGCTCAAATCGTGAACCGTCTGCGCGGCGAGCTCCTTGCCCGTGCCCGACTCGCCGGTGAGCAGCACCGACGCTTCGGTGCGCGCGACGCGGCCGATCGCATCGTAGACGGCCTGCATCGCGGGCGAACTGCCGAGCATCCGGCCGAAGCGGCCGAGACGCTTCAGCTCGGAGCGCAATTCGGCGATTTCCTCGTGCAGCGCGGTGGTGCGCGGCACGCGCGCGAAGATGCTGTTCAGCCGCTGCATGTTGAGCGGTTTCACCAGATAGTCGGTCGCGCCCCGCCGCAACGCGTCGATCGCGGTTTCGAGACTTGCGTGACCGGTGGTCAGCACCATTTCGCAATGCGCGTGCTTGGGCAAAGCGTCGAACAGATCCATCCCGTTGCCGTCCGGCAGCACGAGGTCGCACAACACGAGATCGGGGGTATGCGTCGAAACGAGCGTGCGCGCTTCTTCGAGCGTCGCGGCCGTGTCGCAGGCGAGTTGCTGCGCCTGGGCGAGCGTCGCGAGCATCATGCGCGTATCGGCATCGTCTTCGACGATCAGGACATAAGGCATCGAAGCTCCTTGTGATGCGGCCCCGGCGCCAAGCATCGGCCGAAACCGCGGCTGGCATGCAATGCGGGGGCATGACGCCGGTACTTGGCATGCACGTCCGCACTGCACACGAATGAGCAGACTAGCTGTCCTGCCATGACAATCGAGTGCTTAGCAGTATAGAAGAAGCACGTCGCGCAATCGCCACTCATCGAATAAATTTATCCGGCGGCGGCGGTGGCATTGCCAGATTCAATCCGCCTATTTCGGCATAAAAGGTATGATCTCCACATGAAAAAACGACGCGTGCCGGTCATTTTTTCATCGAGTCTTCGACGGTTTCGGTCAATATTTCCCGACGCGATATCACTCATGTCGAAATCCGACGATGACGGCACGCGACTGTTCGGCCGCTCGCGAACGATTCAGAACTTGCTGCTGAAAGTTTCGCGCGTCGCAAGCACACGCGTCAGCGTGCTGGTGGTCGGCGAGAGCGGCGCCGGCAAGGACATCGTCGCGCGGCTCATCCACGACATGAGCCCGCGCCGGCGTGGCCCGTTCGTGCCCGTCAATTGCGGTGCAATTCCGAAAGACATCGCGGAATCCCATTTGTTCGGACATGAGAAAGGCAGCTTCACCGGCGCCGTTGCACAACATGTGGGCATGTTCGAAGCCGCGCGCGGCGGGACGCTGTTTCTCGACGAAATCGCGGAAATGCCGGCGGAATTGCAGGTGAAATTGCTTCGCACGCTCGAGTCGAACACGATCATGCGCGTCGGCGGTCACGAAGCGATTCCGCTCGATGTGCGGATCGTCGCGGCCACTCGTCACGATCCCGTGGAGGCCGTGCGCAGCGGTCGGCTACGCGAGGATCTCTTCTACCGGATCGCGACGATCGCGCTGCACGTGCCCGCGCTGCGGCAGCGCGAGGACGACGTCGGCGACATCGCGCTGCAGATCGTCGAACGGCTGAACGCGCGGCACCGCACGCGCAAGCGTCTGTCGATGCAGGCGATGAAGGCGCTGCGCGCGTATACGTGGCCCGGCAACGTGCGCGAGCTGCGCAACGCGCTGGAGCGCGCGTTCATCCTCGCGGACGAACAGATCGAACTGCAGTTGCCGCGTCGGCAACAGCCGCGAGAGGAAGTCCGACACAATGCGATGACGCTGCATATCGGCACGACGCTCGCGCATACGCAGCAGCGCTTCATCGTCGCGTCGCTGCGTCATTTCAACGGCGACAAGCCGCGCACCGCGAAGGCGCTCGGCATCAGCCTGAAGACGCTGTACAACCGCCTCGCGCTATTGCCCGAACACGAGCGCAATGCCGCGAGCGGCGCGCCAGCACCGGCGTCAGGCGCGAATGATGCAAGTGGTGCAAGTGGCGCCGGCGGCGCCGCGAGCGCGGGCGCGCCACCGAGCGCGACGAGCCCGTAAGCGCGCCGCCTCGGCGGCTGAACCGCTCACGACGCGACGTCGCGCAACGCGCTATCCCATTCACGCACGAACCGCTCGATCCCGAATCGCTCGCACGCATCGCGCTTCGCCGCCGCGCCCCACTCGCGCGCGAGGTCCGGATCGCGGATCAACATGCGCATCGCGTCGATCAATACGGCAGGTCGCGTATCGGCGACCCCGTTGCAGCCACTCTTCACGAGCTGTGCCATCTCCGTCGTTGCGAGCGCAACGATCGGCAGCCCGATCGTCATCGCCTCAATCACCGCGAGCTCGAGGCTCGCGTAGCGGATCGGATTGAAGAAGAAGCGGTAGTGCGACAGGAACTGCGGCAGCGCCGGGTTCGGCACCTCGCCGATGCCGCCGAGCTCGTTCGACCCAATGCCCACCAGATCGAGCGGCACGCTGTGACGCACGACCTCGAACAGGTCAGCACCGAGACACCGCCCGCGCCGCGCGATGTTGTTCACGACCGTCACGCCCTTCGGCAGCGTGCCCCGATACTCCACGCCGTCGGGAATCCGCACGCCATGCTCGATCACGCGCGTCGGCGTGACGCCGTTGTCCCACATCAGCGCGTTGAACGGCGTGACGTGCACCAGCAACACGTTCGGATCCTGCACCGGGTGCAGTGTGTCGGTCGGATGTTCGCGCGGTGGATCGTGTTCGACGAACAGCGCCGGCAACGCACGCTGCGCGTCGCTCAGGAGCCGCAACCGGTCGTGCGCGTAGTGATCGTGATGCTGGTACAGCACGCAGTCGAACTCGGTGTCGCGCACGCACTCGACGCTCACCTCGTGCACGTTGTCGCCCCATGGCAGGTGCCCGGCCCGCCCCGCGTAGCCGGGCGGATGCTGCGGCTTCGTCACGATATGGAAATCGTGCGGCGCCTGCGACAGGTAATACAGATAGTTGCCATGCACGTGCCAGGTGAGCACGCGCAACCGCTTACGTGACATGACGTCTCTCCTCGGCGAGCAGTTCGCACGCCCGTTCCATCACGTCGTCGACACCGATCGCCGTCGCGCACGCGTGCCCGTACGGACACGTGTCGAACGTGCACGGCCGGCAAGCCGGATAGTTCGCGAGCACGCGATGGCGTTCGGCGTCGAGCGGTGCCCGGCGGGCCGTGTCGCTGCCGCACGCGACGACGATGCTCGGCGTGCCGAACGCCGCCGCGACATGCGACACGCCCGTGTCGTTGCACAGCACGAGCCGCGCGCGGCCGATCAGCGCGGCCAGCGCGCCGAGCGGCGTGCGCCCGCACAGGTTCACGCACGGCCGCGCGAGATGTTCGACGAACGCACCGGCCAGCGCAAGCTCCGCTCGCGTACCGGTCAGCACGATCTGCCAGCCGTCGTCCGCGAGCTGCCGTGCCACGCTCGCGAAGCGCTCGGCCGGCCAGCGCCGCGACGCCATCCGTGCGCCCGGATGAACGATCACGTAGCGGCGCGGATCAAGCGCATGTTCGTCGCACAGCACATGCCATAGCGCATAGTCGAGGCCGCCGAGCGGAAATTCCAGGTAATCGCCCCAGTCCGGATACCCGAGCTTGCGCATCAGCGACAGGTAGCGCGTGACCTCGGGCTCCCCGTCGCGCCAGACGAGCGAACAGTCGAGCGCGGTCGTGCCGCCGTCAGGCGGCACGAAGCCGGCGGTGCGCGTCGCACCGAGCGACGCGACGATCGCGTTGGTCTGCGCGCCGCTGCCGTGCAACTGGATCGCCAGATCGAAGTCGCGCGCGCGGCATTCCGCGACGAACGCCTCGCGCGCGGCCGGCTCGGCGTCCGGCTGCTCGTCGAGCCCCGGCGCGCCGGGAAACGGGATGAAGTTGTCGACGTAGTCCGAGAAGCGCGATGCGAACTCGCGAGCCCAAGGCAGCCCGATCAGCGTGATGCGCGCAGCCGGTTCGCCACGCCGCAACGCGCGCAGCGCCGGCACCGCACACAGCATGTCGCCGAGCTGCAGCGCGCGGAATACCGCGATGCGGACCGGACCGGACGACGAAACGGATTCGAGCATCATAGGAAGAACACCCGGAAGTGAAGCGCGCCGCGCATGCGCCAGTACAGCGACACGGGCGGAATCGCGATCGACGTGACGATCATCTCGGCAATGTGCGACGGGGTGAGCCGCGTGCCGCGCAGCCGGTTCGCGCAGAACGCGGCGGTAATCACGGCCCAGGCCGCCGCGCAGGCGATGCCCGGCGCGCGCCACCCGGCCACGAAGCAGCCGATCGCGCCGAGCACGAACAGCACGGCCGCGTAGTAATGCCATGGCGGCATCGGCCGGATATGACGCCGGTAGGTCGCGCGATGCTTCTTGTACAGCAGCGCGTCGAAATACACCTTCGATTGCTGGCCGATGCTTGCGCCCCAGCGCGCGGGGCGCACCGGATGCACGATCCGCGCGGCGTCGACCTCGACGATCGGTCCCGCATGCTCGCGCAGCGCGAACATCAGGTCGGCGTCTTCGCGCCATGCGCGCGTGAAGCGCTCGTCGAACCCGCCGACGCACTCGAGCGCCGTGCGCCGTACGAAGCAGTTCGCGGTCGCGAATTCCGCGCGCGCGACGCCGGCCGCGTCGCGCTCGTAGTCGGTCGGGTGCGCACGCAGCGGCACGTCGATACGCCCCGCCGCAGCCACCGCGGCCGGTTCGGCGAGCAGCGCGGCCGCGCCATGACGCAGCCAGGTCGGATCGGGAATCGTGTCGTCGTGGGTGAACGCGATCAGCGCGCCGCGCGCGCTGCGCCAGCCGATGTTGCGCGCGCCCGCCGGCCCCTGCGTATCGGGTGCGGTCATATAACGGATCACGGGCACATCGCTCACGCGTGCGCGGCACGCGTCGACGGTCTCCCATGCGCTGCCGGCCGGGTCGTCGTCGACGACGACGATCTCGTAGGTGGTCGGATCGAATACCTGCACGCACAGCGCTTCAAGGCAGCGCTCGAGCAAATCGGGCCGCCGATACGTCGGCACGACGACCGACACGACCGGCGGCAGTTGCACGTCGCGCATGTTCATCTCGGCTTCTCCTGCAAGAACGAGCCGGTCACGAGCCCGCCGGGCGCTCGCTCCATTCGCTGCCCCAGTCTTCCGGGCCGACGTCCTCGCTCGCGAAGCGCCGGTGCGCGGATTCGTAGTCGGCATCGTCCCGTCGGAATGGGTCGCCACGGAGATCGCGCTCGCCGGTGTCCCCGTACGCGCGTTCGCGGCGCGCCTGCCAGTCGGGCAGGCCGCTCCGTTCGGCTTGCGGTCCGGGATATCGCCGTTGCATCGTGTCTCTCCTTGATCCGCGCCTGTGCCGCGCACGGCCCCACGTCGCGTCGCGGCGCGCGTCGGGCAACCGGTTGCAAGTCATGTGCCGCCTGCCGGCGCGAAGGGACGGCACGCCGACGTCAATATTCCGGTCGACGCCTTGATCCCCGCACCTCGCGCCCGATGCCCGCCGACGGGCGGCGCTGATCGGCCACTCGTCGCCGCACGTCTCTTGCCGGGCGTCCCTATCTGCAACGGGATTGCAGTTTTTGCGCAGCCGGTCGTCCTGCTATGGCCCTATACGCCGCCCGTGCCGGGTTCCCCCGGCGCGTCCGGATCGTCGATGCCGCCGGGCTCGCTCAGCCGGTCCGTGCGATCCGGCTCGATGTCGGCGGCTTCCTCCAGCCCCGAATCGCCGTCCGCGGACGCGCGCTCGCCGGTGCCCGCGCGGTCCGTATCGCTGTCGAGGGCCGCGTCTCCGCGCTCCAGCGCGTGCTCGTCGAGCGGCGAATCGACGTCGAACGGATAGCGCCGCGCGCCCGCCATGTCGCTGCCGCTGTCGGACGAGTCGCTCGGCCCCAGCGCGCGGCCATCGCGGCCGCGCCGCGCGTTGTCGTCGTCCGGGCCGGCCGGTTCGTTGTCGGGGTTCAGTGTGCTGCTCATGTCGATGTCCTCGTGTAGCCGCAAAGCGCCGCGGCGGACCGGACAGAGATGCAATCGCCATGCCGCACCGCCGCCTCCGGCAGGATTTCGCACCACGTGCGCCGCGCGGCACAGGCCGTGCGTCCCCATTGATCAGGTGAATTGACCTCCCTTATGCTTTCGGGGTGTCAATCCAATTTGAATGGCCGCAGCCAGCCCGGCCGGCTGCGGCGGGGCGGCGTTCCTCCGCCCGCATACGACTTGCCGTTCCGATGAAGACAGACGACACCATTTCCAATCCGCCCCCGCCGCTCGGACCCAACGATGCGCGCGATCTGCGGCACCGCTTCGCCGAGTTTCGCTTCGAGACCGTCGTCGGCGCGATCACCGACTACGCGGTGTTCATGCTCGACGCGCACGGCAACGTCGCGACGTGGAACACGGGCGCCGAGCGCATCAAGGGCTATCGCACGGCCGAGATCGTCGGCCACCATTTCTCGCGTTTCTATCCGCCCGACGCGATCGCGGCCGGGCGGCCCGCATTCGGGCTCCGGGAAGCCGTCGCGCGCGGCCACTTCGAGGACGAAGGCTGGCGCGTGCGCAAGGACGGGTCGCTGTTCTGGGCAAGCGTGACGATCACGGCCGTGCGCGACCATGCGGGCCAGCTCGCCGGCTTCATCAAGATCACACGCGACATGACCGAGCGCAAGCGGCTGGCCGAACTCGAAGTGTCAACGCACCGGCTCAGCGTGTTCATCGCGATGCTCGCGCACGAGTTGCGCAACCATCTCGCGCCGCTGCGCCATTCGGTCGGCGTGCTGCAGAGCCTGCCCGATCCGGCGCCCGAGCTCGCGCAATGCCGCGACGCCGTGCACCGCCAGGTCGGACACTTGACGCGACTGGTCGACGACCTGCTCGACGTCGGGCGCATCACCGCCGGCAAGGTCGAACTCGACGACGCGCCGGTGACCGTGCGCGACCTCGTCTGCCGCGGCGTGGAAAGCATCCAGCCGAAGCTGGCCGCGCGCGGGCAGCACATTCGCGTCGATCTGCCGGCCGATCCGCTGGTGGTGCGCGGCGACGCCACGCGGCTCGTGCAGGTGCTGCACAACCTGCTCGACAACGCGTCGAAATTCTCGCCGCAAGGCGGGCGCATCGACGTCGGCGCGCACACCGAAGGGCCGATCGTCGCGATCCGCGTAACCGATCACGGCGTCGGCATCGCGCCTGGCTCGCTCGAATCGATCTTCGACCTGTTCGAGCAGGAAGCCGTGCCGGGCCGGCGCCCGTCGGACGGCTTCGGGCTCGGCCTTGCGATCTGCCGGTCGTTCGTCGAGTTGCACGGCGGGATGATCGCCGCTGAGAGCAGCGGCCCCGGCCATGGCGCGACGTTCACGGTACGGCTGCCGCTCGAGCATGCCACGCGCGCGACGCCGGGCGATGCGCCCGCACCGCGCACAACCGAACAACCGGCCCGTGCGCCGCTGCGCATCCTCATCGTCGACGACAACCGCGACTCCGCCGACACGCTCGCCGTGCTGCTGCAGGTCAAGGGCCACGCGCCGCGCGTCGCGTACAACGCGGACGACGCGCTGGCGCTCGCGGGCGACCTCGTTCCGCACCTGATGCTCGTCGACCTGTCGATGCCCGACGTCGACGGCTTCACGCTGCTGCACCAACTGCGCGCGATCGACGCACTGGCCGGCATGACCTGCGTCGCGCTGTCCGGCCATGGGAGCCCGGCCGACTTCGCGCGCACCGCGAGCGCGGGCTTCGACGATCACCTCGTCAAGCCCGTCGAGATGGCGGTGCTCGACGCGCTGCTGCAGCGCGTCGCCCGCCAGGTTCGCGACGCGCGCTGATCGCTCAGGTCATCGCGCGGCACATCGCGGCGCAGGTGTCGCATGCCAGCGCGCAGCGGCGGCAGTGGTCCTGCGCGTGCTGCAGGCATTCAGCTGCGCACAGCTCGCAGGCATGTGAGCAAAGCGCGCATACCTGAGGCGCGAGCGCGCTGCGGCGCGCCATCGCGCCCGATGCAAGGCGGCACAGCTGCGCGCACTCGATGTCGAGCGCGATGCAGCCTGCCAGGGTGTGCGATTCCGGTTCCGCCAGGCACCCCGCGATACACGCGTCGCACGCATGCGCACACGCATCGCACGCGGCCATGCAGTTGTCGTAGCGATCGTCGATCTGGTTCATCACAGCCCTCCTCGTTCCGGTTCGCATCGTCATGGCGTCGGTTTCACCTTCATCCAGCCCGGCTCGCGCACGTCGAACGCGCGATACGCGTCGATTGCGTTCGGGAACCGCGTCGCGAACACCTCGATGGAGCAGCCGAAGTCGCGGTTTATCTGCTCATGTCCGGTTCGGCCATCTCCGCGCATGTCGCGACGATGCAACAACCGTTGCATACGCAACATCTTGACCGGAGCGTGCACCGCTCAACGCACAGTCGGCAGCCTGCTCACGCGTGCGTCGCGCCTTGCTGCTCGAGCGCCGCTTCCGCGCGCAGGCAGTCAAGATCGCGGCCGATCGTCGCGACCGCGAGCCGCTTGTCGCCGCGCCAGTACGTCACCGAACCGTCATGCGCGCGCAGATCGCCGTCGATCTCGACGCGATCCCATTGCTCCGCGTGGCCGACATAGCGTACCGTCAGGTCGTAGTGCTGGCTCCAGAAGAACGGCACCGCGTCGAACGGCTGCTGCCGGCCGAGCATGTTGCGCGCCGCGGCGATTCCCTGTCGCTCCGCGACGACCCAGTGCTCGACGCGAATGCGTTCGCCCGTCAGCGAATCGGGCCAGCGCGCGATGTCGCCGGCCGCGTAGATGTCCGGCGCGCTCGTCTTCAGGAAACGGTCGACCGTCACGCCGCGATCGACGAGCAACCCCGCGTCTTGCGCGAGCGCGACGTTCGGATGCACGCCGATGCCGACCAGCACGACGTCCGCCGGCAGCACATCGCCGTTCGACAGCGTTACGTGATCCTGCGCGATCTGCGTGGGCGTCGCGCCAAGATGAAACGCCACGCCGTGCGACTCGTGCAGCGCGCGGATCGTGTCGCCGAGTGCGTCGCCGAGCACGCGCGCCATCGGCCGCGCATCGGGCGCGACCACCGCTACGTCGAGCCCGCGCGTGCGCAGCGCGGCGGCCGCTTCGAGGCCGATGAAGCTCGCGCCGACCACGACGCAGCGACGCGCGGCCTTCAGCTTGCCGATCAGCGCATCGCAATCGGCGCGCGAGCGCAGCACGCACACGTGCGGAAGATCAGCGCCCGGTACGGTCAGGCGGTTCGGCTCGGCGCCGGTGGCGAGCAGCAGCGCGCCGTAGCCGACGCGGCTGCCGTCCGCGAGTTCGACCGCGTGTTGCGCGGGGTCGATCCGCGCGACGCGCGTGCCGCAGTGCACATCGATGCGCTGGTCCGTATAGAACGACGCCCCGCGCAGCGGCAGCCAGTCGGCTTCTGCCGTGCCGGCCAGATAGTCCTTCGACAGGTTCGGTCGATCGTACGGCGGCTCGCTGTCCGCGCTCAGCAGCGTGATCGCGTGCGGGTAGCCTTCCTGCCGCAGCGTCACGGCCGCCGCGATAGCGGCCGCGCCACCGCCGACGATCACCACCGATTCGGGCAATCCGGCCGCGTTCGACACGGGCGGCGACGCGGCAGGCTGCGCGCCGAGCACGACCGCCCGGCCGTCTCGACGTTCGACGCGCCAGCACGTCAGGCCGTCGAGCGCCGGCGCGCGCAGCCGTTCGCCGGTGCGCAGGCAGAACGCCGCGTGATGCCACGGGCAGCGAATCGTATCGCCGACCAGCAGCCCTTCGGCCAGCGGTGCGCCGTAGTGAGGGCATTGCGCGCCCACGGCAAACAGCGCGTCGGCGCGACGCACCAGCAGCACCGTGGTGTCGCCGACCTGACCCTCGATCATCGCGCCGTCAGCGATGTCATCGAGCGAAATGCCCCGCGCAAGATCGGGGCGTGAAGACGATGCGTCGCTTCCAGACATGGCGCGGCTCCCAGCTGAGGTAACGATCCCATTATCGGCGTCCTTCCTGAAAAGAGCAGGTACGGGCGACCCCGCAGCGCACGCAAACGCGGTTCATGGTTCGTATGCGATCCGCGACCGGCATGGAACGTCCGCGACGTTGCGGCGCAACACGCTGGATACGCGTGCGCGGGTGTCCGGCAACCGGAGCAATCCGCATGCCGTGTGCGGCATACGGCCTGGCGAGCGACCCGAGCGGGCGACCCTTGAACGGCCAATCCGTGCCGGGCACGGCAAGCTTGCCTGCTGTGTCCGTTTCAACGATGACACCGTTATCGATGTGGAATCCTTCGTTCTTCACCGACAGCGCCGGCCAGGCGCGGCCTTAACGACGCGTGTGCGCGTCCTCCTCGACATCGTCGACTTCCGCCGGAAAACGGTGCTGACCGAAGCTGAGGATCAGTACGCCCACCGCAAGCAGCACGATCCCGAACGTGGTCATCAGCATTCGCTCGGGGCTGTCGGTGGCGCCGCGCAGGATCAGGTCGCGCGCGAGCGACGTCATCGCGATGAACAGCGGAAAGCGCACTGGCAGCCGGCCGAGTCGCAGGTAGCGCACGTCCATCGCGAGCACTTCGAGATACAGGAACATCAGCAGCAGGTCGGTCAGCGACACCTCACCCGCGAGCACGACTTTCCACGCTTCCTGCGCCATCGCGAACGCGGTCGCTAGGCCGATCACGATCAGCCCGACCAGCTCGGCCGCATGGAGGAAGTGTCCGAAGCGGCGGCGGATGCGCTCGGCGGCCGTATCGGCGGAAACAGTGGACGTATTCAACGCGATGACTCGTGCAATGGCATAGGTTCCGCGATCGAAGATCCGTCGACACGGTCGATGGTTTCGAGCGGCGGAAAGCCCCCGACGGGTAAATCCTGAACGGTTGCGCACGCATCGATCTGGGCGATGGCTTGCGCGGCCTCGGACAGCGTGCTTCGGCAGCACGGGTGGAACGCGACGCCAGCATCGGTACACGCCATGGCGTCGCCTGCGCGGTCCGGCAACGATCTGCAGCCGGGATCCCGTTCGAGGCAATCGACCCGCGCGTTCACCTGCGCGTCGCCGCGTTTCAGGTCGGACGCCGCGCCGGACGCCCCGCCATGCGCGACCACCGCGATTAAAACCGGCATCGCTTCCAGCAGGTTCATCATGACGGTCCTCGTCGGTGGGCGGAGCGAACCTAATCTACTGCACGCGCCACACCCGCTCAAGAGCACAGCGCCGCGCGCTTCAGGAGTACAGCCGCGCGCCCGCGACGCGAAAACGGACTCCGATCAATCCATTCGAATCACAGATTGCCGATACGTGTTCCAAAGACCCGCCGAAGCTGCTAGATTGCAGGCTCGACGACGTTACGCGGTGCGGCGAGGTCATGCGCCGGGCGAACGCGCGGCCATCCTGCCTGCCTCCCCTTGCGCGCCCGGGCGGCAGGCCGCCGCTGCCACGGCCCGTTGCGCGATGCCCGTGCAACGTCCTTCATCCGCATGTCACAAAGAGAACAGTCGCATGACACAGTCCAACCGTGCGTCTTCGCGCGCCGCGACATCCTCGGCACGTCCGTCCCGACATGACTGACCGGCAGGCCGCGATGCAAACCCTTCCCCCGCTCTCCCAGGCCGTTCACAGTCCGATCACGCGCAGCGCGATCTTCCTCGTCGCAACCGTCAACCCGGGCGCCGACCGAGCCGACACGATCCGCGCGTGGTGCGGCGACATCGCCGCGCTCGTGCGCTCGGTCGGCAAGCGCGTGCCGGGCGGCAACCTGTCCTGCGTGTGCGGCTTCGGCGCCGACGCATGGGATGCGCTGTTCGGCGATCCGCGCCCCGCGTCGCTGCATCCGTTCCGCGAATTCGGCGCCGGCCAGCGTGTCGCGGTCGCGACGCCGGGCGACATCCTGCTGCACATCCGCGCCGAGGCGATGGACCTGTGCTTCGAGCTCGCAACGCAATTGCTCGGCGCGCTGGGCGACGCAGTCACGGTCGTCGACGAGGTGCACGGCTTCCGCAACTTCGACCAGCGCGCGATGATCGGTTTCGTCGATGGCACCGAAAACCCGGAAGGCCGCGAGGCGGTCGACTTCACGGTGATCGGCAACGAGGATCCGGCATTCGCGGGCGGCAGCTACGTGATCGTGCAGAAGTACCTGCACGACATGGCCGGCTGGAACGCGCTCGCGGTCGAGACGCAGGAGCGCATCATCGGGCGCACCAAGCTGTCCGACATCGAGCTCGCGCCGGACGTGAAACCGTCGTGCTCGCACAGCTCGCTGACCACGCTCGACGAAGACGGCAAGGAAGTGAAGATCCTGCGCGACAACATGCCGTTCGGGCGCCCCGGCTTCGGCGAATTCGGCACCTATTTCATCGGCTACGCGCGCTCGCCGGCGCCGATCGAGCAGATGCTCGAGAACATGTTTGTCGGCCGCCCGCCCGGCAATTACGACCGGCTGCTCGACTACAGCCGCGCGGTCACCGGCTCGCTGTTTTTCGTGCCGTCGGCCGACCTGCTCGAAGCGCTCGCCGATCGCGCCGCACCGGCCGACGCCACCGCCGCGCCGCCGGCCCCCACCTCGCCCGAGTCGCGTCGTGACGGCTCGCTGAATATCGGATCGCTGAAAGGAGCCAAAGCCCATGAATAACCTGCACCGCGAACTCGCGCCGGTTTCCTCGTCCGCCTGGGAGCAGATCGAGGAGGAAGTGGCACGTACCTTCAAGCGCTCGGTGGCCGGGCGCCGCGTGGTCGACGTCGAGGGCCCGGCCGGCCCTGAGCTGTCGGCCGTCGGCACCGGGCATCTGCGCGAGGTCGCCGCACCGCGCGAGCAGGTGAACGCACGGCTGCGCGAAGTGCGCACGATCGTCGAGCTGACGGTGCCGTTCGAATTGAGCCGCGATGCGATCGACAGCGTCGAGCGCGGTGCGCGCGACGCCGACTGGCAGCCGGCGAAGGACGCCGCGCAACAACTCGCATTCGCGGAAGACGGCGCAATCTTCGACGGCTATCTCGCCGCGGACATCGTCGGCATCCGCGAAGGCACGTCGAACCGCAAGCTCACGCTGCCGGCCGACGTCAGCGCGTACCCGGACGCGATCAGCGACGCGCTGGAAGCGCTTCGGCTCGCCGGCGTCGACGGCCCGTACTCGGTCGTGCTCGGCTCGGACGCCTACACGGCGCTGAGCGAAGCGCGCGACCAGGGCTACCCGGTCCTCGGCCACATCAAGCGCATCGTCAGCGGCGAGATCATCTGGGCGCCAGCGATCAGCGGCGGCTGCGTGCTGTCTACCCGCGGCGGCGACTATGAACTGCACCTCGGCGAAGACGTGTCGATCGGCTACACGAGCCACACAGACAAGGTTGTTCGCCTGTACCTGCGCGAAACGTTCACGTTCCTGATGCTGACGAGCGAGGCATCGGTGGCCGTGGCGCCGCAGGGCAACGCGGCGACCTGACGTCCCGCCCGCGCGTGATGCCTGCCGGGCATCGCGTGCGCCTCTTCCCGTTCAACACGTGCCGCGCCCGACGCGCCACTGTCGCACCGCGCTTCGCGCGCGTCGCACGCCGCCACCTTTTCATGTCCCGCACGCGGCACCCGCATGCGCGCTCGTCTGTACTCCTTGCGTCTCCCGAGCACACGCATGTGAGGGTGCAATTCCCTGCCTGGCCGATGCCGAACTGTGTCTTGGAGGCCATGGGCCGATTCGCTATTTTGATGGATGCGCACTGACACTCGACGGGCCCGGATGCACGGGCGCGCATGACTGGCTCCGTTCGCCGGACGGAGCCGCCTCACGCCGCGACGCGGCGCAACCCGAGCCACCCCGCAGCGGGTCCGGCTCATGGAGATTCACATGACAAATCGACGCGAGGTGCCAGGCATCAGGAAGTACGATGGGCCCGCTGGCGGTTGGGGCGCGCTTCGCGCGACAGCCGAGGCTGTGCGCACGCAGATGGAAACCATCGAAGCGCCGATCGTGCTGATGCGGACCAACCAGCCCGACGGTTTCGACTGCCCCGGCTGTGCATGGCCCGACAAGGAACACAAGTCGACGTTCCAGTTCTGCGAGAACGGCGCGAAGGCTGTCACGTGGGAAGCGACGACCAAACGCGTGACCCCCGAGTTCTTCGCGGCGAACACGGTATCGTCGCTGCTGCGGATGTCCGACTACGAGCTGGAGAACATGGGCCGGCTCACGCATCCGCTCGTCTACGATCGCGCGACCGACACGTTCCGCGCGGTCGAATGGGATGACGCATTCGCGCGCATCGGCGAGGTGCTGCGCGCGCTGCCACCGGAGCAAGTCGAGTTCTATACGTCGGGCCGCGCGTCGAACGAAGCCGCGTACCTGTATCAGCTCTTCGCGCGCGAGCTCGGCACCAACAACTTCCCCGACTGCTCGAACATGTGCCACGAGCCGACCAGCGTCGGCCTGCCGCAGTCGATCGGGATCGGCAAGGGCACGGTGTCGCTGGAGGATTTCGACCACTGCGAGCTGATCATCTCGATCGGCCACAACCCCGGCACCAACCACCCCCGGATGATGGGCACGCTGCACGAGTGCTCGCGCCGCAACGTGCCGATCATCGTGTTCAATCCGCTGCGCGAGCGCGCGCTCGAACGCTTCGCGGATCCGCAGGACATGATCGAGATGGCGTCGCTCGGCTCGACGCGCATCGCGTCGACGTACTACCAGGTCGACGCGGGCGGCGACGCGGCCGCGCTGAAAGGCATCATGAAGGCGCTGCTGCAGCTCGAGGCCGAGCGCGGCGACGTGCTCGACCGCGACTTCATCGCGCAGCACACCGACGGCTTCGACGCGTTTTCCACCGACCTGCAGGCGACGTCGTGGGACGACATCGAGCGCGCGAGCGGCCTGAGCCAGGCGCAGCTCGAGCAGGTCGCGCTCGCCTATGCGAAGTCGAACGCGACGATCGTCACGTACGGGATGGGCGTCACGCAGCACAACAAGGGCACCGCGACCGTGCGCCTGATCGCCGACCTGCTGCTGATGCGCGGCAACTTCGGCAAGCCCGGTGCGGGCATATGCCCGCTGCGCGGCCACTCCAACGTGCAGGGCAACCGCACGGTCGGCATCACCGAGAAGCCGTCGGCCGAGTTCCTGCAAAAGATCGAGGACGTGTGCGGCTTCAAGCCGCCCGCGCATCACGGGCACGACGCGGTGCAGGCGATGCAGGCGATGATCGACGGCCAGGCCAAGGCGCTGCTGTGCCTCGGCGGCAACTTCGCGGTCGCGCTACCCGACCCCGAGCTGTCGTTCCCCGCGATGGCGAAGCTCGATCTGAGCGTGCATCTCGGCACGAAGCTGAACCGCTCGCATCTTCTGGTGGCAAAGGAAACCTACATCCTGCCCGTGCTCGGCCGCACCGAGCTCGACATGCAGGCGAGCGGCCGGCAGTCGATCACCGTCGAGGATTCGATGTCGATGGTCCATGCGTCGGCCGGCAAGCTCAAGCCGGCGTCCGACCAGTTGCGCTCGGAGCCCGCGATCGTCGCGGGGATCGCGCACGCGACGCTGCCGAACAGCAAGGTCGCGTGGCTCGACCTGATTGCCGACTACGACCGCATCCGCGACCTGATCGACAAGACGGTGCCCGGCTTCGAGGCGTTCAACGAGCGGATCCGCGCGCCGGGCGGCTTCCGCCTGCCGCTGCCGCCCACCGAGCGCGTGTGGCCCACGCCGACCGGCAAGGCGATGTTTTCGGTCTACAAGGGCGTGAAGGAAGACGCCGACGTGCTCGGCGCCGAGCAGGTGCTGCGGCTGATCACGCTGCGCAGCCACGACCAGTACAACACGACGATCTACGGGCTCGACGACCGCTATCGCGGCGTGTTCGGGCGGCGCGACGTGCTGTTCATGAACGCGACCGATCTCGCGAAGTACGGGCTCGAACACGGCGACCTCGTCGACATCGAGACGATCACCGCATCCGGCCGCACGCTGCGCCTCGAGCAGATCACGGCGATCGAGTACGACATCGCGCCGGGGTCGGTCGGCGCGTATTACCCGGAAGCGAACGTGCTCGTGCCGCTCGACTACATCGACAAGGAAAGCGGCACGCCGTCGTACAAGTCGGTGCCGGTGCGGGTCGCGCGTTCCGCTGTCGTGTAATCCGCGGGCGGGCAGGTTCGCGACGTACCGCACGCCACGAACCTGAATCTGCCCGCCGCCGCTCGTCACCCTCTCCCCGGCCGCCGCATTGCATCGGATGCGGCGGCCGCTCCCTTTCATCGCGTCGAACGATCCGCTTATCGCACCGCCGACGACGGCAGCTGCGCACCCGTCTGACGAGGCAGCCCGGTCCTTGATGCAATCGGCCGACGGATACCTTACGATCGTCGGGCAGGAAAAATTGCATCGCTGCATCTGGACGACGACAGCCCGGGCTGGCAGCGTCTCAACGACTCGACGCTGCCCTTGCGGCCCCTGTCCCGACAATTCTTGACCTTGTCCACACCGCCGAACTGGTAGGATGCCCGTCGCCTGGGCATGGACGGCAGCCAAACGACGTTCAACCGTCCCTTTTTTATGCCCGCGATCGGCCAGCCCGGCCGTCCGCCCAGACGACACGGTGCCCCAACCGCACCCAGCCCCCGTTGAAGCCCGCAACACCCCGGCGTCGCTCCATGCGACCCGTTGCAGCAACCGTTGGAGTGGCGCACGTTGCGCCTGCAAGCATGAAGAAACTGAAGCAGCACATCCGCACCCTGAACGACATGGACCGCACGCCGCTGGCACGCGCCGGCGCGCTGCTGCTGATGGCCGGCCTGCTGTACCTGCTGTGGCCGTCGGCAGAAACCGCCTATCTCGCGATGGAGTCGGTCCTGCGCTGACGCAACACCCATCCCCGCACTACGCTATACTCGCGCAATGCAAACCAAACCTGCCTCGCCGAACGTGCATCGCTGGTGGCGCGCCTGACCCAGGCGGCCCGTTTCCTTTTGCATGTCCCGAACGTGATGCCGCCAGCCATGGCGGCATTGTCGTTTCTGCGCTCACGTCATGGCTGGTGGCTTCGATAATCCGGAGCCAATCCACACCATGACGCACCCGACCCAACCGACCATCCTCACCGGCGACCGCACGACCGGCCCGCTGCATCTCGGCCATTACATCGGCTCGCTGCGCGCACGCGTGCAGATGCAGCACGAGGCGACGCAGTTCCTGCTGCTCGCCGACACGCAGGCGCTGACCGACAACATGGGCCGCCGCCAGCGCGTCACCGAGAACGTGATCGAGGTCGCGCTCGACTACCTGGCCGTCGGCATCGATCCGGCGATCTCGACGATCGTCGTCCAGTCGCAGGTGCCCGAGCTCGCCGAGCTGTCGCAATACCTGCTCAACCTCGTGACGGTCGCGCGCCTCGAGCGCAACCCGACCATCAAGGAAGAGATCCGCCTGCGCGGCTTCGAGCGTGACATCCCGGCCGGCTTCCTGACCTATCCCGTCAGCCAGGCCGCCGACATCACCGCGTTCAAGGCGACACACGTGCCGGTCGGCGACGACCAGCTGCCGATGATCGAGCAGACCAACGAACTCGTGCGCCGCTTCAACGCGACGGTCGACAAGCCCGTGCTGGTGGAATGCGAGGCCGTGCTGTCGGCGGTCACGCGGCTGCCGGGCATCGACGGCAAGGCGAAGATGAGCAAGTCGCTCGGCAACGCGATCACGCTCGGCTCGACGCCCGACGAGATCGCGCAGGCCGTGAAGGACATGTACACGGACCCGAACCACCTGCGCGTGAGCGATCCCGGCCAGGTCGAAGGCAACGTCGTGTTCACGTTCCTCGACGCGTTCGAGCCCGACGTGCAGAAAGTCGACGAACTGAAGGCGCACTATCGCCGTGGCGGACTCGGCGACAGCGTCGTCAAGCGCGTGCTGAACGAGCGGCTGCAGGCGCTGATCGAGCCGATCCGTGCGCGTCGTCGCGAATTCGAGGCGGACAAGGCGGAGGTGATGGCGATCCTGAAGCGCGGCACGATGCATGCGCGCGAGGTGGCCGGCGCGACGCTGGCCGAGGTGAAAGGCGCGATGGGGCTGACGTACTTCGATTGACGCGCGCGATCAACGCAAGCGGGCGGCGACGCGCGGCGGCATGCCTGCGCCGCGCTTGCTTGCTACCCGGCGGGACAACGCCGTGCCGCCGGCAGTCAGCCGGCGAAGCCTGCCGTCACGGCCGCTCGTGTGCCGACGGCGCAGCGTGGCATACGGCCTCGATCCGGTTGCCGGCCGGGTCGATGACGAAGGCGGCGTAGTAGTCGGCGTGATAGTGCGGCCTCAAGCCGGGGTCGCCATCGGGCCGCCCGCCCGCCGACAGCGCTGCCTCGAAAAATGCATGTACCTGCGCGCGAGAAGCGGCCTTGAAGCACCAGTGCCGCTTGCTCGCCCCGACTTCGGCGGGATCCAGATAAATCGCCAGGAAGGTGGAGGCGGTGTCGTCGGCATTGCAACGTTCGCCGTAACCAAGCGCGATGCCGCGGTCATAAACCCGGGTCGCGCCCAGCGCGGCCATGACACCGTCGTAGAAAGGGCGTGCCTGGTCGATATCCGGAACGCCGATGGACACGTGGTCGAGAAGTTGCATGTTGTTGGCTCCATTGAACGAGCACGAGTCTACACAAACTTCCCTGGCCGGTTCCCCCAATGTCGCGCCTGCGGGCCGGACCGACGAAGCATGCGCGGCCGCGTCGCCGCGCCGCTCACGTGATCTGATACGTCGACGCCGGCACGAACTCGTCCGGCATCGCGCGATCGCCCAGCTCGAGCACCGACCGCTCGATCGTACGCGCCATCGCATCGAGCGCCAGCGCGTTCGGTGCGAGGCCGAACGGCTCCGCTACCTCGTTTGCGATCGCTTCGAGCGCGATCAGCGTGTACGAGATGAATACGCAAATGAGCGGCGTAAAGAATTCCGTCGAATCGACGAGGCCGAACGGCAGCAGCACGCAATAAGCATAGACGGTGCGATGCAGCAGCACGCTGTACGAAAACGGGATCGGAGTCGTCAGGATCCGCTCGCAGCCGCCCACCGCCTTGCCCAACTCGGCCAGTTGCGCATCGAACATCCAGCACGTTGCTTCGCTGCCTGGCGCGCGGCCCAGCGCGCGGACGATTCCGCCGCGCAGGTCATCGAGAATCGCGACCGGCTGATAGCACTTGTGCGCGAACAAGGCGGCGCGCTCGGCGCCAAGGATGCGCTGCAGGTCCTGCGCCGGATCGGTATGACGCAGCTGATGCTTCAAGGCATACGTGAACGCGATCAGCAGATCGGCGAGCCGGTTGCGCTCCGCGTCGCCGACGCTGTCGGGCAGGTAGCGCCGCAGCTGCGACGTGACGGTGCGCGCCGCGATCAGCAGGTTGCCCCACAAAAGCCGCGCCTCCTTGAAGCGCTCGAAGCTCGCGTTGTTGCGAAACGCGAGGAAGATCGCGAGTGCCAGCCCGAATAGCGTGAACGGCGCGGTGTTCAGCGGAATCTTCTCGCCGAAGATGCGCCCGTTCGTGAAGACCGCCAGCGTGCTGACGATCGCCATGAACACGAGTTGCGGAATGATCGACTGCAGCACGGAGCCGTTCCATACGAACAGCATCCTGAGCCAGTTTTGTCGTGGTCTGACGATCATGGTGTTGTCTCGACTGCCGATGAAATACGCAATGCGAATCACCGTCGCCCGATGTGCAGCGGCCCGCGCGTGGCGGGCCGCTGTCCGGTCGATACCGGGCCGGGTGACGCGATTCACCGCGCTTGCGCGTGATGATACGCCCGCGCACACCCTGCCCCGTCACCGGAGCGCGCCGGTCAGTGATAGCCGGCGTCACCCTCGCGAACCTTGCCGCGGAACACGCGGTACTGCATCGCGTTGTACACGAGGATGACCGGCAGCACGATCACGGTGCCGACGAGCGCGAACAGCTGGCTCGAATGGCTCGACGACGCGTCCCAGATCGTCAGCGACGGCGGCACGATGTTCGGCCAGATGCTGATCACGAGCCCGGTGTAGCCGAGGAACACGAGCGCGAGCGTCAGCAGGAACGGCGTCGCCTCGTGCTCGCGCTTGACCGTATGGAAGATGCCCCACACGCACGCGACAACGAGGATCGGCACCGGCAGGAACCAGCCGAGGTTGCCGCTGCCGAACCAGCGGTGCGCGACGGCGGGCAGCCCGATCACGGTCCACAGGCTGACAACGCCCATCACCGCGAGCAGCACGCCCGCGAGCGGCTTCATCAGCATGCGCATCTTGCGCTGCAACTCACCGTCGACTTTCAGGATCAGCCAGCCGCAGCCGAGCGCCGCATAGGTGACGAGCACGCCGATCCCGCAGAACAGGCTGAACGGCGACAGCCAGTCGAACGGCCCGCCCGCGAACTGGTTGTTCTCGATCTTGATGCCCTGCAGCAGCGAACCGAGCACGATCCCCTGGCAAAGCGCCGCGAGCGCGGAGCCGCCGATGAATGCGAGATCCCACATGTGTTGCGTGCGGGTCGCCTTGGCGCGCAGCTCGAACGCCGCGCCGCGGAAGATCAGCCCGACCAGCATCAGCACCAGCGGCAGGTAATTCGCCGGCAGCAGCGTCGAATACACGACCGGGAACGCACCGTACAGGCCCGCGCCGCCGAGCACGAGAAAGGTCTCGTTGCCGTCCCATACCGGCGCGACGGTATTCAGCATGACTTCGCGTTCGGCCTTCGCGTCGAAGAACGGAAACAGCAGGCCAATGCCGAGGTCGAAGCCGTCGAGCATCACGTAGATGAACACGCCGAGGCCGATGATCGCGGCCCACACGACAGGAAGATCGATGAGCATGGCTTACTCCGCTTCGGTGACATTCAGCGGCGTGGACAGCGCGCTCTTGCGCAGCCCCGGATGCCGGTGCAGCTCGATGTATCCGGCCTCGGCGGCCGGCCCGCGCTTCATCAGTTTCATCATGTAGTAGATACCCGTCCCGAACACCAGGAAATACACGACCACGAAGATCAGCAGCGACACGCCGACCTGCTGCGCGCTGAGCGGCGCGACCGAATCGACGGTGCGCAGCACGCCGTATACGGTCCACGGCTGCCGCCCGACCTCGGTCGTGATCCAGCCGGCCAGCAGCGCGACGATACCCGACGGCCCCATGCCCACCACGAACCACTGGAACCAGCGCGTTTCATACAGGCGCCCGCCCTTTCTCAGCAGCAGCCCGAGCAGCGCGGTCAGCAGCATCAGCATCCCGAGGCCCGCCATGATCCGGAACGTCCAGAACACGATTGGCGAATACGGGCGGTCCTGCGGCGGGAATTCCTTCAGCCCGCGGATTTCGCCATCCCAGCTGTGCGTGAGGATCAGGCTGCCGAGGTGCGGCACCTGGATCGAATAGCGCGTGGTTTCGGCCTGCATGTCGGGCAGCCCGACGAGGTTCAGCGCGGTGCCGCCCTTCTCGGTTTCCCACAGCCCTTCGATCGCCGCGATCTTCGCCGGCTGGTATTCGCGCGTGTTCAACCCGTGCGCATCGCCGGCGACGATCTGGATCGGTGCGAGCAGCAGCAGCATCCACAGCGCCATCGAGAAGCTGCGCTTCACGGGCTCGTCGCGGCGCCCCTTCAGCAGGTGCCACGCGCCGCACGCGGCGACGATGAAGCCCGCGACGATGAACGCCGCGATCGTCATGTGCACGAGACGGTACGGGAACGACGGATTGAAGACGACCTTGAACCAGTCGACCGGCACGACGAGACCGTTCTCGATCTTGTAGCCCTGCGGCGTCTGCATGAAGCTGTTCGACGCCAGGATCCAGAACGTGGAGATCAGTGTGCCGACCGCGACCATCAGCGTCGCGAAGAAATGGGCGCGCGGGCTCACGCGCTGCCAGCCGAACAGCATCACGCCGAGAAAGCCGGCTTCGAGGAAGAACGCCGTCAGCACTTCATACGTGAGCAGCGGGCCCGTGATGTTGCCGGCGACGCGCGAGAAGCCCGCCCAGTTCGTGCCGAACTCGTACGCCATCACGACGCCGGAGACGACGCCCATCCCGAAGCCGATCGCGAAGATCTTCGACCAGAACTGGAACATGGATTTGTAGGCGGCATCGCCGGTGACGAGATAGCGCCATTCCAGCACCGCGAGAAAGCTCGCCATGCCGATGCTGATCGCCGGAAACACGATGTGGAAAGACACCGTGAACGCGAATTGCAATCGGGCGAGATGGAACGCATCGAAGATTTCCATGACCGTAAAGTGCTCGTGGTTGTGAGAACGTCAGCTCGAAGCAGGAAGTCGCGCGACGGCTTCGCGACGGCACGTGCAAGCGTGGACGGATCGCGAGACACGGCAACGAAGCGTGAATGACGATATCGCGTTTCCGACGATACTCGCAATCGCGCGAACGTGCGCTGAAACTGTGCTTTCCCCTGGGCCGAAGATGTGTGTACGGAAAACCCGTTGCGGGGCCGCGAGGCCCTCAGCTGTACTGCTTTCCGCACCGCGACGCTGTGCATCCGCCGCACGGCCGAACGCCCGTACCATCGACTCGTAGCCTGCCGGTGGCGAGCCGGCGCGACACCGCGCACCACCCCGGCATAATTCGCGCCCATCGCTCGGCGCACGCGCCGAGCGATCTCCCAGGAGAAAACAGCATGGAGCCCAACGACCGCCCCGACGATCCGGCCGGGAGCTGCGCGTGTCACGTGACGCGTCATCGTGCCGGCGAAACATGGGACACCGTCGATCGCGTCGTCGACGAAACGCCGGTTGCACTCGTGTTCAACGGCATCGCACACGCGGTGATGATGGCGACGCCGATCGACCTCGACGCGTTCGGCCTCGGCTTCGCGCTGAGCGAAGGGATCGTCGAGCGCGCGTCGGACGTCTTCGACATCGAAAGCGAATATCGGCCGACCAGCGCCGAAGTACGGCTGACCGTATCGCAGCAGGCGTTCATGGCGCTGAAGGCACACCGGCGCGCGCTGGCCGGCCGCACCGGCTGCGGTGTCTGCGGGATCGAAAGCATCGCGCAGCTCGACCTCCATCCGCCGCGCATCGCGGCCGCGGGTGCGGCGGCCGGCATCGGTGCCGACGCCGTCGCGCGCGCGGCCCGCGCGTTGCCGCAGCGGCAGCCGCTGATGCGGGCGACCGGCGGCATCCATGCGGCCGCATGGTGCGACAGCGACGGCGCCGTTCAGGAAGTCTTCGAGGACGTCGGCCGCCACAACGCGCTCGACAAGCTGATCGGCTGGCTCGCGCGGCGTCGCGCCGACCTGAGCGCGGGCTTCGTGTTCCTGTCGAGCCGCGCGAGCTACGAGCTCGTGCGCAAGGCGGCGCGCGTCGGCATCCCGATGATCGCGACGATCTCGGCGCCGACGTCGCTTGCGATCGACGTCGCGCGCGAAGCCGGCGTGCGGCTGCTCGGCTTCTGCCGCAACGACGGCTTCGTCGAATACGTGTCGCCCGACGCGCTCCCGCTACCCGAACCAACGCGTGCGCAACCGCATGCGCTCACCGCTTGATGAAACCCCTGACCGATTTCGATACCGCCCAACGGCAGTTCGCCGCCGCGTTCGCGCCGCCGCATGCGGCCGTCTCCATTCCGGTCGAGCAGGCGGCCGGCCACGTGCTCGCCACGCCGCTCTCCGCCGTGCTCGACCAGCCGCCCGCCGACCAGAGCGCGATGGACGGCTATGCGGTCCGTCACGCCGACCTCGAACACGGCGAGCCGCTGCGCGTCGCGCAGCGCTGCTACGCGGGCGACGCGCCGTCGCCGCTGGCACCGGGCACGGCAGCGCGAATCTTTACCGGCAGCCTGATTCCGCCCGGTGCCGACACCGTCGTGATCCAGGAGCACGCGCGCGAGCAGGACGGCGGCGTCACGTTCGACGCACCGCAGCGCAGCGGATCGCATATCCGCCGCCGCGGCGAGGAAGTGCGCGCGGGCGACCTGCTGATGCCTGCCGGCGTGCGGCTCGGCGCGATGCACGTCGGCGTCGCAGCCGCGCAGGGTTGCGCGCGCATCGCCGTGCGGCCGCCGCTGCGGGTCGGCATCCTGACGACCGGCGACGAACTCGTCCCGTGCGGCGAGCCGCGTGCGCCCCGGCAGATCTACAACAGCAACGCGCCGATGCTCGCGGCTCTGGTATCGGGAACCGGTGCTGGCGTCACCGCGAGCGAACACGCCGCCGACACGCCGGCCGCCGTCGATCAGGCACTGCGCGAAATGGCCGCGCGCTGCGATCTGGTTGTCTGCGTCGGCGGCGCATCGGTCGGCGACAAGGACCTGCTGCGCCCCGCGCTGACCGCGCTCGGCGCGTCGTTCGTGGTGTCGGGCGTGCGGATGAAACCGGGCAAGCCCGTCGCGCTCGCGCGGCTCGACGAACGGCCCGTGGTGCTGCTGCCCGGCAATCCGGGCGCGGCGATGATCGCCTTCGCGCTGTTCGTCGCGCCGCTGATCCGCTGTCTGCAGGGACGCGACGACTGCCTGCCGGCCGTACCGTCGCTGCCGATCGACATCGACGCCGAACCGGATGCGCAGCGCGAACGCTTCGTGCGCGTGCGCCGCACCATCGACGCCACCGGCGCGCCCGTCCTCGACACACTGCGGCAGCAAAGCGCCGGCACGCTGCAATCGCTGCTGCAGGCGACCGGGTTCGCACGGCTGCCGGCCGGCCGACGCATCGCGCGCGGCGACGCCGTGCCGTATTACGATTTCGCGCACTGGCTCGCATGAGCACGAACATGAGCATGCGGCGGCTCGCCATGCCCATCTTTCGCGCATCCAGGATGACGAACTGTATTCCTGTATTCCAGGCGGGATTGTGTCTCTGCCGATGGAAGCCGGCGACCTATCCTCACGATGAGGCTCGTCACGACCCGTACGCCGACACGTCGGCACACGCACGGCCGATCGGCGACGCCGTTCCGCTCACTTCCTGCAGGCAGACGAACCCATCGTGAATGCCATCGCTTCCGCGCCGGCCGCCGCCGAATCCGGCAGCGCATCGCCCGGTGCCTTCTCCCGCCCGCTCGACACGCTCGCGCGGCCGCTGCGCGATCTGCGGCTGTCCGTCATCGACCGGTGCAATTTCCGCTGCGGCTACTGCATGCCGCGAGACAGCTTCGGTTCCGACTATGCGTTCATGCCGTCGTCCGAGCGACTGTCGTTCGCGCAAATGGAGAAGATCGCGCGCGCGTTCGTCTCGCTCGGCGTCGAAAAGATCCGCATCACCGGCGGCGAGCCACTGCTGCGCCGCAACCTCGAAGCGCTGATCGAACGGCTGGCGACGCTGACGACCGTCAACGGCAAGCCTGTCGAAATCGCGCTGACGACCAACGGTTCGCTGCTCGCCGCCAAGGCACGCGCGCTGCGCGATGCGGGCCTGTCGCGCGTGACCGTGAGTCTCGACGCGATCGACGATGCCGTGTTCCGCCGGATGACCGACACTGACGTGCCGGTGGCGCGCGTGCTGGCCGGCATCGAGGCCGCGCAGGCGGCCGGGCTCGCGCCCGTGAAGGTCAACGCCGTGATCGAGCGCGGCGCGAACGACAGCCAGATCCTGCCGCTCGTGCGCCACTTCCGTCATAGCGGCGTGGCCGTGCGCTTCATCGAATACATGGACGTCGGCGGCGCGAACGCGTGGTCCGGCGACAAGGTCGTGCCGGCCGCGCGGATGCGCGAAATCATCGAAGCGAGCTATCCGCTCGTGCTCGTCGGCGAACCGGGACACGATGCCACCGCGATCCGCTGCCGGCACATCGACGGCGCGGGCGACGTCGGTTTCATCGCGAGCGTGTCGCATCCGTTCTGCGGCACGTGCTCGCGCGCACGCGTGTCGGCCGACGGCCAGCTCTATACATGCCTGTTCGCGATGCAGGGCACCGACCTGCGGCCGTGGCTCGACGATGCCGAATCGATCGACCGCCTTGCCGACACCGTGCGCGCGCGATGGATGCGGCGCGACGACCGCTATTCCGAACGGCGGGCCACGCGTGCGGCCAGGCCGTCGGGCAAGACCCATTCGATCGTGCGCATGTCGCTCGTCGGCGGCTGACGGGCTGCCGCGCGAAGCGGAGCGCACCGCCTACTGGAGAACCGTCATGACCAGATTCACCGAATCCCGTGCCGCGTCATCCGACGATCCGTCGCGTGACGGCGGACATTCCGAACCCGTCGACCCACACACCGAGCCGCCGCCGGCGATCGCAGCCGGCTTCGAGGTGCGTGTGCAGTACGCGACGATCGACGCCGGCGCCGAGATCGCGCCGTTCATTCGCAATCCGAATGTCGGCGCGGTCGTGAATTTCCTCGGTGTCGTGCGCAACGAAGGCGACGTCGACGACGTGATCGCGCTGGAAGTCGAGCACTATCCGACGATGACCGAGCAGGCGCTGTGGAGCATCGTCGAGGAAGCCAGCGCGCGCTGGCGGCTCGAGGCGGTCAGGATCGTGCATCGCGTCGGGCGCATTCCGCTCGGCCACGCGGTCGTGATCGTCGTGGTGGCCGCCGCGCATCGCGCGCCGGCGTTCGATGCGTGCGAATTCATCATGGACTTCCTGAAGACGCACGCGCCCTTCTGGAAGAAGGAGATCCGGCACGACGGCGTGGCCGGCTGGGTCGAGCCGAAGGCGCATGACGATCAGGCGATGCGTCGATGGGGATGAACGTGCCGGCCAACGCCTTTCCGATTCCGCCGATATCACCGACTTCACCGATTTCGCTCGGGACATCGCAATGAAACTGACGATCAAATACTTTGCGAGCATTCGCGAACAACTGGATACCGACGAGGAAGTCATCCAGATCGATGCGCATGAGCTCACCGTCGACGCGCTGCGCGCCACGCTCGCCGCACGCGACGCGCGCAGTGGTGAAGCGCTGCGGATAGACCGGCCCGTGCGCGCGGCCGTGAATCGCGAGATGGTGACCGGCGGATTCGTCGTGCGGGAGGATAGCGAGGTGGCGTTCTTTCCGCCGGTGACAGGCGGGTGATTCGTGCACATCCAGCGGCGACTGACAGATCGTAGCCGCTCGATGCGCAACCGGCTGGCTAATAGAGCCCGCGAAGAAAATCCGGAACCGGATGGTCGATCGAAGCGAGATAATCCGCCATCGCACCGGCCACTTTCCGCACGGCCGGACGCGCGGTCATCCGTTCGCGCCAGGCGAGCAGGTTCGGTGTCTCCGCCGTCATCGGCGCGCCCTTGCGCGCGCCGAACAACTGCGCCATGTAGAACGCGATGTCGGCGTACGAATAGCTTTCGGCGAGGAATTCCCGGTCCGCCAGCACGCGCTCCATGCGTCGACAGTATTGCCGCGCTTCGCCGCGTGCGGCCTGTGCCGCGGGATGATCCGGCGTCTCTTCGAGGCCCATCAACCGGATCACGTGCGGAAAATAAACCTCGTCGCTGCAGTGCTCGAGCTGACGCGCCACCGCGCGCGCTTTCGGCTGCGCGGGCCATAGCGCCGGATCGGGCTTCAGGTCTTCCAGGTACTCGAAGATCTGCGTGGAATCGAAAATCTCCAGGTCGCCGTCGATCAGCACCGGCACCTGACGCTTCGGATTGATGCGCAAGACGTCCGGATGCTTCGGATCATAGCCGCGCTGCTGGCTGAACGGCGCCAGCACGCGCTCGAAGGCGATGCCCTTCTCGTGCGCCGCAATTTCGACTTTCGCGCCGAACATGCTCAGCGGACCCGTGATGATTTTCATGTGTCGCTCTCCTCGATGGGTTTCGCGCAGCGGCCTTCACGTGAGCACCGCCCGCGTGTCGGCAAGCCCGCGCCCGACTCCGTTGCGCGCAGGCCGATCGCGGATGTGTCGGATCATAGATCCGATAACATGACATCCTGTGTCATGTATTCCGGATCAGGTGCCGCACATGAAAGCCAGCCGGCTGTTGTCGATCATGATGATGTTGCAGGCGCGCGGCCGCATGACCGCGCCGGCGCTGGCTGCCGCGCTGGAGGTGTCCGAGCGGACGATCCTGCGCGATATCGACCAACTGTCGACGGCCGGCGTGCCGATCTGGGGCGATCGCGGACGCAACGGCGGTTTTCAGTTGCAGGAGGGCTGGCGTACCGATCTCACGGGACTGACCGAGCAGGAGGCACATGCGTTGATTCTGGCGGGTCTGCCGGGGCCGGCGCGAGAACTCGGGCTCGACGGGATGGCCGCGTCCGCGCGGCTGAAGATGATCGCCAGCCTGCCGCCGGACTCGCGCGAGCATGCCGATCGTGTCGCGAGCCGGCTGCATGTCGATACCATGGATTGGTATCGGGCGCAGGAAACACCGGCGTTTCTGCGCGAGGTCGCCGATGCCGTATGGCAGTCGCAGCGGATCGAGGTGACGTACGAGAGCTGGCGCGGCGTGTCGCGCCGGGCACTCGATCCCCTCGGCCTGGTGCTCAAGGGCGGTGCGTGGTACGTGGTGGCGAAGGTCGCCGGCAAGCGCGATGCACTGACTTTTCGGCTCGCGAACATTCGGGAACTCGCGGCGTCGCGCCGGCGATTCAAGCGGCCCGCGCGGTTCGACCTGCCGCAGCACTGGCGTGATGCGATGAGCCGGTATGAGGCGGAGCTTTACCGGTTGAGCGCGCACGTCGCGGTGTCGGCGCGCGGAGAGCGCTGGCTGGTCAATGCACGCGTGAAGGTCGTGCCTGTCCTGGAGAGCGCCGGCAATGCCGCGGTTCCGCCGGGATGGAAAGAATTCCTGATGCCGATCGAATCGATCGAGCACGGTGCGCGGAAGCTGCTTGGATATGGTGCGGAGTTGAAAGTGCTCGGGCCGCGGGAACTCGTGGTTCGACTGACCGACGAGGTTGCAGCGACGAAGGCGCTGTACTCACCCGCGCCGCCGACGATCGACGACGCGCCAACATTTGCGGCGTGATCAGCGCGAAGTTGCTCGCACTCGCCGTGTTCACCGCGCACACCACCGTGATGGGCGCTTTTCGGACGCCGCCGCCGGTCGAGACCGCCTGGATCGGCATCGGTGTCTTCATCGTGCTCTATCTTGCTCGTCGCGCTCGTCATCCGTTGGGATCCTGAAGCTTCCTGACCTCGACCGGTTCACCCCTGGATTTTCCACATACTGAAATCGCACCGGTCGAGCGAATGCCTCATCTGCGACGTGCGTACGCCCCACAGCGCCCCGATCCGCGATCACTCCCTGCACCACGCCGCTACCTAATCCGCCGAATTCTTCCGCAAGGTGCGCCGCGACAGCACGCGTTTCTCGACGTTCCACAATCAACTCTTATATAAGACATAAGACATTTGACGCCTGACCATATTGGGATTAGAATCCCGTCCAAGCAGTGAAGCAGTGTCCGGAACAGCAGCCTCGGCGTGCCTGGAAAGCCCTTCCCCTGAAACGCAATCTCAGCAGGTCCCCCCATGCTTGAAAACTTTCGTGCTCACGTGGCCGCCCGCGCCGCGCTCGGTATTCCTCCCCTGCCGCTGACGGCTCAGCAAACCGCCGAACTGGTGGAACTGCTGGCGAACCCGCCCGCAGGCGAAGAGCAGACGCTGCTCGACCTGATCACCCACCGCGTCCCCGCCGGCGTCGACGAAGCCGCGCGCGTGAAGGCCGGCTTCCTGGCCGCCGTCGCGAAGGGCGAGACGGCCTGCCCGCTGATCTCGCGCGAGCGCGCGACCGAACTGCTCGGCACGATGCTGGGCGGCTACAACATCCAGCCGCTGATCGAGCTGCTGTCCGACGACGCAGTCGCGGCCGTCGCTGCCGACGCACTGAAGAAAACCCTGCTGATGTTCGACCAGTTCCATGACGTGAAGGAACTCGCCGACAAGGGCAACGCGCACGCGAAGGCCGTGCTGCAGAGCTGGGCTGACGCCGAATGGTTCACGAGCCGTCCGGAAGTGCCGGAAAGCCTGACCATCACCGTGTTCAAGGTCACGGGCGAAACCAACACTGACGACCTGTCGCCGGCCCCGGACGCCACCACCCGCCCGGACATCCCGATGCACGCGCTGGCGATGCTGAAGAACGCGCGCCCCGGCATCACGCCGGAAGAAGACGGCAAGCGCGGCCCGGTCAAGTTCATCGAATCGCTGAAGGAAAAGGGTCATCTGGTCGCCTACGTGGGCGACGTGGTCGGCACCGGCTCCTCGCGCAAGTCGGCCACCAACTCGGTGCTGTGGTTCACCGGCGAAGACATCCCGTTCGTCCCGAACAAGCGCTTCGGCGGCGTGTGCCTCGGCGGCAAGATCGCCCCCATCTTCTACAACACGATGGAAGACGCCGGCGCGCTGCCGATCGAGCTCGACGTGTCGCAGATGAACATGGGCGACGTGGTCGAACTGCGCCCGTACGAAGGCAAGGCGCTGAAGGACGGCAACGTGATCGCCGAATTCCAGGTCAAGTCCGACGTGCTGTTCGACGAAGTGCGCGCCGGCGGCCGCATTCCGCTGATCATCGGCCGCGGCCTGACCGCGAAGGCACGTGAAGCGCTCGGCCTCGCACCGTCGACGCTGTTCCGCCTGCCGCACCAGCCGGCCGACAGCGGCAAGGGCTTCTCGCTCGCGCAGAAGATGGTCGGCCGCGCATGCGGCCTGCCGGAAGGCCAGGGCGTCCGCCCGGGCACGTACTGCGAACCGAAGATGACCTCGGTCGGCTCGCAGGACACCACCGGCCCGATGACCCGCGACGAACTGAAGGATCTGGCCTGCCTCGGCTTCTCGGCCGACCTCGTGATGCAGTCGTTCTGCCACACCGCCGCTTATCCGAAGCCGGTCGACGTGAAGACGCACCAGACGCTGCCGAACTTCATCAGCACCCGTGGCGGTATCGCGCTGCGCCCGGGCGACGGCGTGATCCACTCGTGGCTGAACCGCATGCTGCTGCCCGACACCGTCGGCACCGGCGGCGATTCGCACACGCGCTTCCCGATCGGCATCAGCTTCCCGGCAGGCTCGGGCCTGGTCGCGTTCGCGGCCGCCACCGGCACGATGCCGCTGGACATGCCGGAATCGGTGCTGGTCCGCTTCAAGGGCAAGATGCAGCCTGGCGTCACGCTGCGCGACCTCGTCAACGCGATTCCGCTGTACGCGATCAAGCAGGGCATGCTGACGGTCGCCAAGCAAGGCAAGAAAAACATCTTCTCGGGCCGCATCCTCGAAATCGAAGGCCTGCCCGATCTGAAGGTCGAGCAAGCGTTCGAACTGTCGGACGCATCGGCGGAGCGTTCGGCAGCCGGTTGCACGGTGCACCTGAACAAGGAACCGATCATCGAGTACCTCAACAGCAACATCACGCTGCTGAAGTGGATGATCGCGCAGGGCTATCAGGATCCGCGCAGCCTGCAGCGCCGTATCGTGGCGATGGAGCAGTGGCTGGCCGACCCGCAACTGCTGTCGCCGGATGCCGACGCCGAATACGCGGCCGTCATCGAGATCGACCTGGCCGACATCCATGAACCGATCGTTGCGTGCCCGAACGATCCGGACGACGTGAAGACGCTGTCCGACGTCGCCGGTGCGAAGATCGACGAAGTGTTCATCGGCTCGTGCATGACCAACATCGGCCACTTCCGTGCCGCATCGAAGCTGCTGGAAGGCAAGCGCGACATCCCGGTCAAGCTGTGGGTCGCGCCGCCGACCAAGATGGACCAGAAGCAACTGACGGAAGAAGGTCATTACGGCGTGTTCGGCACGGCCGGCGCCCGCACCGAAATGCCGGGCTGCTCGCTGTGCATGGGCAACCAGGCGCAGGTGCGCGAAGGCGCGACGGTGATGTCGACGTCGACCCGCAACTTCCCGAACCGCCTGGGCAAGAACACGAACGTGTACCTCGGCTCGGCGGAACTGGCGGCAATCTGCTCGCGTCTCGGCCGGATCCCGACCAAGGACGAGTACATGGCCGACATGGGCGTGCTCAATGCCAACGGCGACAAGATCTACAAGTACATGAACTTCGACCAGATCGAAGACTTCAAGGAAGTCGCCGACACCGTGCAGATCTAAGCATGCGGTCGAGCTACGGCGGGCTGTGCCCGTCGTGGCGACACGCAATGGCGCCACGGGCTGAATGCCTGCGGCGCCATTTTTTTATGCTGCCGGCATCGCGCATCGATCCGGCTCACGCGTCAGACCATCGTCTTCAGCCAATCGCGCAGCGCCCACTGCGCGCTCCCGTCCTTCACGGGCGCCGGCGTCAGCAGACAATAGTGCGAGCCGTCCTCGACGAAACCCATCGGCGCGACCAGCACGCCGCTTTCGAGGTCATCGCGAACGAGATGCCACGGACCGATTGCGACACCCAACCCCGCGACGGCCGCCTGAATGCTGAAATAGAAATGGTCGAACACCAGCCCGCGCCCGCTGCCCGGCGGTCGATGCGCGGCCGCCGCCCATTCCTTCCACGCGTCCGGCCGTGTCCGGGCATGCAGCCGCGGCGCGCCGCGCTTCAGCGCGCGACCGTCCCGGCTGCCGGAAAACCACATGTCCACCTTGTCGGGCCGGCACACCGGCCCCACCCTTTCTGCGAACAGTTTCTCCGCGTGATAACCGTCGGGCCACGCAAAGTCATTGCGGCGGATCGCCATGTCGATGCCGTGGTCGAACGAGAACGGGCCACCCGCCGCGGCTAGGTGGATGTCGACGCCCGGGTACATTGCCTGGAAGTTCGGCCAGCGCGGGATCAGCCAGCGCATCAGCAGCGTGGGTTCGCACGACAGCACCGAACGCTGCGCACGAGCCGCCTCGGTCCGCAATTCATGCGCGGTCTGCCTGATCAGATGCAGACCTTCATGGACGGCCTGCGCCAGCTTGCGGCCCGCATCGGTCAGGAACACACGGCGACTGCGCCGCTCGAACAACGCCACGCCCAGATCGTCTTCGAGCAGGCGCACCGCGCGACTGACGGCGCCGTGCGTCACGTGCAGTTCATCGGCGGCGCGGCTGAAATGCTCATGGCGAGCCGCCGCCTCGAAGCAGCGCAGTGCCATCAGCGACGGCAGACTGGCGCGAACATTCTGTGACTCCCACTCACCATCTTGGTCAGAAATCATCGCTTTTCCTGGTGAACCGTGATCCCTAATATTGGCGCATCACGGTGAAAATCAAAAGGACGATGCAATGACGGAATGGATACTCGTAGTCACCATCACTTTACTCGCGGTCATCAGCCCGGGGCCGGATTTCGCGATGGTCACGCGCAACAGCCTGATGCTGTCGCGCCGGTCGGGCTTGCTCACCGCATGGGGGATCGGGCTGGGCGTGACGGTACACGTGAGCTATACGCTGCTCGGCGTAGGCCTGCTGATCCGTCAATCCCTGTGGCTCTTCAATACCGTGAAGCTCCTCGGGGCGATCTACCTGATCTACCTCGGCGCGAAGATGCTCACAGCCAGGCCCGCGCGCGGACAGCCCGCAACGCCTGCCGCGCCGCTGTCCGATCTGGCGGCGCTGCGCACCGGTTTCCTGACCAATGCGCTGAATCCGAAAACCACCGTGTTCATCGTCAGCCTGTTCATGCAGGCCGTTCGCCCCGATACGCCATTGATCGTGCAGATCGGTTACGGCCTGTTCATCGCGCTGGCGCATGCGGGCTGGTTCAGCCTGGTGGCCGCCTGCTTCTCCGCCCGGGCCGTCCGCGATCGTTTGTTGTCCTTACGTCACTGGATCGACCGCACCTTTGGTGTCCTGCTCGTCGGCTTCGGGATCTTGCTGGCCGTTGCGCGCGGCAGTCGCTGAGCATCATGCGCTCGACCGGAGCGATGCACCTCGCGCGCGTGTCCGGGTTTCTGCGCGCGAGGGCCGGCTGATCGCCGCGCGACACCATCTCGGCCGGTGCGTGCGACGCGCACCGGCCTTCGCTTCATCGCACGCACGAGGCGGCGAGCTTCCCGACCGCGATCACCGCTCGCTCGATCTCCGGCGACCACGGGCTGCTGTAGTTCAACCGGATGAAGTTCCGGTAGTTGTCGGTGATCGAGAACATGTAGCCGGGGCCGATCGTGATTCCCTGCTCCAGCGCGAGCTGATACAGCCGCATCGCGTCGACCTGCACCGGCAACTCGACCCACAGCACGTAGCCGCCGGCCGGGCTGGAGATGCGCGTGCCTTCAGGGAAGAATCGCGACACCATCGCGCGCATCAGGTTCGCCTGCTGCGCATACGCCTTGCGCAAGCGCCGCAGGTGATGCTCGTAGCCGTCGCGTTCGAGAAACTCGGCGATCGCAAGCTGCGGCAGCGACGGCGTGGCCAGCGTGTTCAGGAACTTCAGCTTCTCGACCTGATCGCGATACCGGCCCGGCAACGCCCAGCCGACCCGGTAAGCCGCCGTCAGGCTCTTCGAAAACGATGCGCAATGCAGCACGATCCCGTTGCGGTCGTAGGACTTCAGCGTGCTCGGATGCGACTCGCCGAAATACAGTTCGTTATACACACCGTTCTCGATGATCGGCATGTCGACGCGGGTCGCGAATTCCACCAGTTCGCGCTTGCGCTCGTCGGGCATCTGGAAGCCCAGCGGATTCTGGAAATTCGGCATCACCATGCACGCGGCGATCGGCTGCGACTTTGCGATTGCCGCCAGCGCGGCGATATCGATCCCGTATTCCGGATGCGTCGCGACCTCGATCGCCTTCATCCCCATCCGCTCGATCGCATGCAGCATCGCGTAGAACGTCGGCGACTCCACCGCGATCGTGTCACCCGGTTTCGCGACCGCCTGCAGGCACAGGTTGATCGCCTCCGTCGCGCCGACCGTCACGATGATCTCGTTCGGGTCGACCGACATGCCGTTTTCCAGGTAGCGCCGTGCGATCTGCCGGATCAGGCGCGGATGGCCGGGCGGCAGCCCGTCGGTCACGCCCCACAGCGACTTGTCCCGGCCGGCCGCATACGCGTAGCGGTTCAGCTTCTCGAACGGAAAGAGGCTCGGATCCGGATACGGCGAACCGAGCGGCACCGCGTCGTCGGTGCCGATCGAGCGCAACGTCGACAGCACGAGCCGGCTCATGTCGACCGACGACGAAATCGCGATCGGCTTCGACGGCCGCAGCTCGCGCACCGGCGCATGGTTGTCGTCGCGACGCAGGTTCACGAAGTAGCCCGACTGCGGACGGCTTTCCAGCAGCCCGCGGCTTTCGAGCAACAGGTACGCGTGCAGCACGGTCGTGATGCTGATCCGGTGCTGCTGGCTCGCCTGCCGCACCGACGGAATCCGGTCGCCGTGCCGGTACACGCCCTGGCGGATCAGACGTTCGATGTCGTCCGCGAGTTTTTCGTAGAGCTTCATTGCGTGCTCCCCGCCGCCCAGCGCATGCGCGCCGCCGCCCCGTGCACGCCCGTTCCGTGCGTGTGCTGCCTGCTGACCAGGCTGTCGTGATGCCTGATTGCTCCCTCGGGTTTTGCCTTTTCCATCGCAGTGGCTCGCTTTTGAAGATGCGCCGGAAGGCCCGTGATGTCTGGGCCTGCGGCACTGTGCACTTGATGATGGAATCTTAAGAGCAGAACAGTTGACGCAGAGTACACACATCGGACACGCACAGAAGAGTACAGTTCGTCGCGAATTTGCGACTTCGGGCGAACTGTACGTCTTACGAATTTGGTGCGGGGAGCGGCGACCGGAGAGCAATACGACGTGACGCGCAGCGCTGTCGGCGCTGGCTGGTCACGCCCGACCGGCCTGACAGGAAAAGGTCGAGGCTGCCCGAGCTGCACGGCCATGAAAATGGCACGAGAGCGATGGGGCGTGCCACGCGGGCGTCAGCGAGCCGACGATGAAGGGTTCGGGACGAGATGCGGACGCTGTCCGGTGGCGCAACGCGCTGCGGCTGTTCACCTGCGCCCGGTGCGGGCACCGACGTCGGTCTGTTCGACACGGGGAGCGAGCCGGCAGCCTTCGCCGTTGCACGCGGTATCGTCGCTACCGTGGCCGATCCGCGCATCGCGATCCAGGTCGCACAGAAGCTCGTCGACGACGGCGTGGTCGGTGTGATCGGCCACTACAACTCGGGCTGCAGCATCCCCGCGTCGGCCGTCTACAGGCAGGCGAACGTCGCGATGATCACGCCCGGCTCGACCAATCCGCAACTGACGATGCAGGGCTTCAAGAACGTGTTCCGCACGATGGGGCACGACGGCGTCGGCGGCGTGGTGGCCGGCCGCTTCGCGGTCGAGCAGTTCAAGGCGAAGCGGATCGGCATCATCGACGATCGCACCGCATTCGGCCAGGGGCTTGCCGACGCATTCGAGAAAGGCGTCAAGGACGCGCACGGCAGCATCGTCGGCCGCGAATACACGAACGACAAGGCCGTCGATTTCCGCGGCATCCTGACGACGATGAAGAGCAACAACGTCGACCTGCTGTTCTTCGGCGGCCTCGACGAACAGGGCGCGATGCTCGTCAAGCAGATGCGCTCGCTCGGCATCCGCGCGCAGCTGTTCGGCGCCGGCGCGTTGAAAAGCAATGCGTTCCTGAAGATCGCCGGCAACGCGGGCGAAGGCACGCAGGATCTCGAGCCGGGCCCGGCGCTCGACAAGCTGCCGTCCGCCATCGCGTTCGCGCAGCGCTACAAGGCGCGCTTCAACCAGGACGTCGAGCTGTATGCACCGTTCGCGTACGACGCGGCGCTTGCCATGATCGCGGCCGTTCGCAAGGCCGATTCGGTCGATCGCGGCAAGATCGTCGCGAGCCTGCCGGGGGTGTCGGTCACGGGCGTGACGGGGAAGATCTCGTTCGACGAACGCGGCGACCTGATCAAGCCGCCCTACACGCTGTTCCGCGTCGAACAGGGGCAGTGGCACAGCATTCGCACGGTCGGCGGCGCGTCGAACTGATCGGCGCCGAGCAGCCCGGCAGCAGGCGGCGTCATCGCGCCGCTTGCTGCCGCTGCACTTCCTGTGCCTTCATCTGCAGATACGCGCCCCGCTCGACTTCGTGCAGTTGCTTCGGATACTGCTCGGTCGCGTCGAACCAGCGCGCAAGGCGCTGGTCGAGCGGCTTGTCGAGCGTCGCGAGATACGTGTCGATCGCGAGGTAGTAGCGCATCGTGTTGCGCTCCAGCAATCCGCGCACGCCGCCGATGTACTGCGGCTGCGTCGCCGATGCGCCGCTGGCTGCCGTGAACCCGACCTTGTCGCTGCCGACCGTCGCGAGGTAGGTCTTCATCGCCATGCGTCCGACGGCGCCGAAGCCGTACGAATACGTCAGGTGCAGAAACGTGCGCGACGCGCCGACCGGCACGGCCTCCAGCGCGATCCGGTAGTCCTTCGTGCCCATCGGGCCGCTGTCGGCGGTCAGGTCGACCTGAAAATAGTCAGGCGTCGCGGCGGCCACGCGGTAGCGGAACTGCACGCGATAGGTATCCGACAGCTTCTGCTCGATCTTGCGGCCGAGGTTCACGTCGAGCACCGGGCCGTCGCTGCCGGTCGACGCGTGACAGTACTTCGTGTTCAGGTGCAGGATCAGCACCGCGCACCAGTTCGCGGGGCCCTGCGCGGGATCGTTGAGCTTGCCGTTCACGACGGCAAACGGATAGTCGACGACCGCGTAGATGTCGCCCTTCAGCGACGACGACGCCTCCGACGATTCGAGGTATAGCGGCCGGTGAAACGCGTTGTCCTTCAGTTGCGCACCGAGGCTGTGGTAACGGTCGAGCAGCGCCGCCGCGCCGTCCGCGCCGAACGACAGCGCGCACCAGCCGAGGCACAGGGCTGCGACCAGCGCGTGCCATGCACGGCGCGCATATCGTGGTGTTTGCGGATGTTCGGATGTCTCCATTCTTGTGCTCCAGCGGGGGGCGCGATGGTCGCGCACATGGTTCACAGAATACGCCGACCGCTATCGACCCCGCTTCACCGGCACCGGCAGTTGCGCAGCAGTGATCCGGATCAGCGCCGACAGCCATTCGCGGTCGTCCCAGCGCTCGCCCCCAATGACGAGATGCGGCTTCGCCGTCGGATACGGTGGCGCTTCGTCGCAGGTGCCGAGAAACGCACGCCCGTCAGGCGTCGGCTTGACGAACAACCGGTCGTCGCACACCAGCGCGACCATCTTGCCATCGCAGTAGATGCCGTACTCGCCGAACATCTTGCGCGCCGACACGGTACCCGCTGCAGCCATCTGCTCGACGACGAAATCGACGGTTCCCTGACTCGATGCCATCCATCCGCTCCGTTACCGAATAACCCTTCTGACCGTCACCGACGCGGTGTCGTTCCGTTCAGATTTCATGCGATCACGCGCGCGCCCTGCTCATTTGTCAGCCGAAAACGCACTCGACATCTGCCGTGCCCGCTTCACATCGTCCCCGTGCAGATAAATCGAGGTCGTCGAGATCGACGCATGCCGCAGGTTGTCCCGCACCGTCGTCAGCTCCGCGCCGCGCGCGAGCGCATGCGTCGCATGCGTATGACGCATCCAGTGCGGGCTCGCCTGGCGCAGCTTCTGCGCGAGCGACGGGTTGTCGTCATCGACGAGCGCGGCCGTCTGCGCGAAGAAACGCTGCATCACCTTCCACAGCCGCACGCTCGTAATTCCGGCCGCCCCGTCTTCCGCAAGGCTCGGAATCAGCGGCGTATCGGGCCGCCAGCGCACCGGCGTGACCGGCAGCCGCCGCGCGACCAGATGACGATCGAGCGCCGTGCGCGCGAGCGGCGGCAGCGCGACGCGCGCGGCCTTGCTGCCCTTGCCGATCACCTTCAGCCACGCATCGCCGTGCGCGTCCGTTTCGATGTCGCCAAGCGTCGCGCCGACCAGTTCGCTCGCGCGCAGCCCGGTCGCATAGCCGAAATCGAGGATGAAACGCAGCCGTTGCGCGGCGGCCGGCGTCCAGCCGGACTGCGGTGCGCCGGACGGCTTGGCCTTGCGAAACTCGAGCCCGTCCGCGATCGTGCGCACGAGCAGCCACTCGCCTTCGGTGAACGCATGCGACGTGTCCAGCGCATTCGCGCCGCGCGTATCGCGCACCTTGACGCCCGCGAACGGATTCGCGAGCAGATAGCGCTGCTCGATCAGCCAGCGGAACAGCGCGCCGAGAACCGATAGCGTGTACGCGGCCGAACGCGCGGACAATCCGCCCGAAAACGGCCGCCAGTCCGGCGCGCCGCGCGGCCGCACCGGGCCGATCCAGCGTTCGTGCGGCGTCGGGTTGCGCAGGAACGCGCGATACGCAACCGCATCCTCGGTGGTCAGCGACGACAGCGCGCGCCCGCGCTCGACGATCGCCCACAGGATCAGCCGCTCGGCCTCCTTCCGGTACGCGCGGCGCGTCGCGGCCGATTCGTGCAGCGACAGCCACGCGTGCACGGCCGCGTAATCGTTGTCCGCGTCGAGCGTGCTGGTCGCGCGCGGCGCGCGGAACGTGCCGGCCGACCCGTCGACCTCGTGCGGCAACTTCAGGTGCTCCCACGGCACGATGGCGCTGCGCGGCGTCGCCGCGATCAGCGCGCGCGCCCGCTCCGTCAAGTCGGGATGCGCGGAAAAGAACGCCTCGATGTGGCGCGCGCTCGCCACGCCGAGCCCCGTTATTGCGCGCCACCACTGGCGCCGCCGCGGAATCCGCACGGTCAGGTCGGCCAGCGTCGCGATCCCGTGTGCGCGCAGCGCGACGACTGCGCGTGCGGGCAGCCACAAACCAACGTCGTCGCTGATCTGCGGCACCGGCGCTCGCGCATGGCGCAGCAGGCCGATCGCATCGGTCGCGGCCTTCGCCATCTGAATGCGCGCGCTGTCGGCATGACCCAGTTGCTCCGCGAGATCGGGCCGCCCTGCCTGCCGCGCGACACGCACGAGACGGCGACGAATCCCGCCGATCACGCCGCGCGCCGAGCGCCCTTCGCCGAGCCGATCGGGCAGGTAGCGCTCGACGGCCTGCCGCACGGTCATGCCCGCGTACCACGCGCGCAGCGCGGCCAGTTCGTCGGCGTCGGGGAAGCCCGCGGGCGCAGGTGTGGAATCGGAGGAAGGCGATAAGGCGAGGCGCGGTGTCATGGGCGCCAGTTTGACAGAACTGCGGACGCTCGAAAACGCCCGGCGTGCTGCAAGATGCGTGCGCGATGCCGCAGGCTACCGGCATCGCGCAGGAACGTTCAGCCCGTCACAGGCGTGCGCCGCACCTCGGACAGGTAGATCAGGATCAGCGACACCCACACGATCCCGTACAAGAACATGAAGCAGGTCGTGCGCACGCGCAGCAAGTCGAGCAGCAGGCCGAACAGGATCGGCAGCAGAAAGCCGCCGAGCCCGCCCGCGAGGCCGACGATGCCCGTAACGACGCCCATGTTGTCCGGGAAATCGTCGGCGACGTACTTGAAGGTCGACGCCATCCCGAACGCGAACACCGCACCGAGCACGAAGGCCAGCGCGACGAAGCCTGCCACCGGCATCGACAGATTCAGCGACGCGGTGCCGTCGATCGTGTGAATCACGAAGTCGGTCGCCGGATACGACAGCAGGAACAGGCAGATCCACGCGACCCACAGTCCCCACCAGGTGACCGCATGCGCGCC
Source organism: Burkholderia diffusa (assembly GCF_902499115.1). Classification (GTDB taxonomy): domain Bacteria; phylum Pseudomonadota; class Gammaproteobacteria; order Burkholderiales; family Burkholderiaceae; genus Burkholderia; species Burkholderia diffusa. Next base: position 50,136 of record NZ_CABVPN010000029.1, on the reverse strand, counting down.
GAAGCGGTCGGACAGCGCGCCGCCGAGCGCACGCAACAGGGAGCCCGGCAGCGAGAAGCCGGCCGCGAACGCGGATGCCATCACGAGCGACATCCCGTATTCGCTCTTCAGGTACTGCGGAATCCACAGCGACAGTGCCGTGAAGCCGCCGAACGTGATCGAGTAGTACTGGCAGAGCCGCCACACGCGCGGATCGCGCAACACCTTGAACGCATCGAGCATCGATCCACCCCGTTTGCCTGCCCCTGGATCGGGTGCCGACGCGAACCAGAAGATCACGGCCGTGACGAGCAATGCGACTGCGTAGACGCGCGGCACGAAGCGCCATCCATATGCGGACAGCAGCAGCGGCGTGACGAACAGGTTGACCGCCGCGCCGCACGTGCCCGCACCGAACACGCCCATCGCGAGCCCACGCCGCTTCGGCGGGAAAAAGCGCGCGACGTACGGCGTGCCGACCGCGAACGACGCGCCGACGCAGCCGAGGAACAGCCCGATCAAGAGGAACTGCCACAGCTGCGTCGCGTAGCTGACGATGTACACGGGAATCGCACACACGACGAGCAGCACCGTCATCACGATCCGGCCGCCGAAGCGGTCGGTCCACGTGCCCAGCGGCAAGCGCATCAGCGCGCCGGTCAGCACGGGCGTCGACGTGAGCAGCCCGAATTCCGTGCTGTTCAGCCCGAGATCGGTGCGCAGTTGCACGCCGAGCACGCCGAACATCATCCACACGACGAAACACACCATGAACGCGAGCGTGCTCGCGGCCAGCACCGACCATGCGCGCAGCGGAACGGCCGGCGTCTCCGCGGCCAGGCGGACGTTACCTTGTTGAATTGCCATACGCAAAACCTCGTTTCATTGGACGAGCGGGCCGTTCGCGCCGTCGAAGGTCACGCCTTCGACCCGCGCGCCGCCCGCGAGTATCGCCACGTACTGCCGTATCGCCCGCTGCCGCACGCGTTCCGACAGGTACGCGGCGATCTGGCCGGCGGCCTCGTCGAACGGCACCACGTCGCCAGGCACGCGTCGCTCGATGCGCACGATGTGGAAGCCAAAGCGGGTATTGACGAGTTTCGGCAGCACGCCGAGCCCGTCCGTATCGAACAGCGCAGCCTCGAATTCCGGCACGGTGTCGCCGCGCAGGAGCTGCCCGAGGCTGCCGCCGACTTGTGCCGACGGACAATTCGAAGACGCGCGCGCGACCGCTTCGAACGTGTCGGGCGCGGCCACCACGTCGGCGAGCGCACGTTCCGCGCGCTGCCGCAGCGGTGCGAGCGGCACGCGGTCGGTCACCGCGAACAGCACGTGGCTCGCATACACGATGTCGCCGCGGCGAAAACGCGTCGGATGCTGCCCGTAGTAGCGCTCGCAATCGGCGCGATCGGGTTCGGGCACGTGAGTCAGCTCGCGCTCGAGCAAGGCATCGACCGCTGCGTCGTCGAGGGGTGTGCTTTCATCGATCAGCCCGAGCGATACCGCGCGCTGACGCAGCAGTTCGCGCACCGCGAGCGCATGCCGTGCCGCGTCGAGCGGATCGGGTGCATCGCCGTGATGCTCGGCCTCGGCCGCAATGGCCGCGTCGTCGATCGCAACACCGTTGATCGCCAGCGGCGCGGTCGCGACTTCGGAGAGAACGTCGTTCATGTGGCCTCCTCAGCGCTTGCGCACGAGCTGGTACGGGCGGATCAGGTACGCGACCGACGCGATACCGCTCCAGATGTGCACCATCCGCGTGAACGGCGACACGAGGAAGATCGTGAAGCCCAGCAGGATATGCAGCCGGTACGTCAGCGGCACGCCGACCAGCAGGCTCGCGATGTCCGGCCGGAACGTGCCGACGCCCTTCACGTAATCGGTGAGCTGCTCGAACATCACGCCGTCCATGTGGCGCGTCGACAGCACGACGGTGCCGAGCCCGAGCGCGAGTTGCACCCACAGCATCAGCACGATCAGGATGTCGGACTGGCGGCTGTTCTTGCGGATGCGCGGGTCGCCGAGGCGGCGCCAGATCAGGATCGTCAGCCCGATGATCGCCGCGACGCCGGCCGCACCGCCCGCCACCATCGCGACGAGCTGGTGCCCGGACGCCGACAGGAACGGCGACACGAGCCAGTGCGGTGCGAGGAAGCCGCCGAAGTGCCCGAGCACGACGACCAGCACGCCCCAGTGGAACAGGTTGCTGCCGAGCCGCAGCATCCCGTGGCGCAGCAGCTGCGACGAATCGCTCTTCCACGTGTACTGCTCGCGGTCGAAGCGGATCAGGCTGCCGACCAGCAGCACCGCGAGACAGATGTACGGGTAGATCCCGAACAGGAACTGATGCAAATAAGCGTTCATGTCTTTCCCCAGTTGAGCCCGCGCTTATGCGCTGCGGGCCGGCCGCTTGTCGTGGAACCGCACCGTCTGCTCGGCCGGCGTTGCCGCGCCGACGAAGCGCACTGCCTCGTCCGCATACGACGCGTCGAGCGCGCGGTAGTCGTCGGCACTCGGCCGCTCGCCTGCGATGTCGTCGTCCGCGGCCGCCGGTGCGTCGACCGACGCGAGGCCGGCCATCGGCAGCAGCGCGCCGACAACGAAGCTGTAATGGCTGCCGCGCTGCGCGAGTTGGCCGGCCAACGCGCGCAGGATCTCGCCGGTCTCGCCGAGCAGGTTGCGCGCATCGGTCGCCGGCAGCCGCGACAGGTATTCGAGGAACACGGGCAGGTAGTCGGGCAGCTCGCCCGGATTCAACGTCAACCCGTGCCGCTCGTACATCTGCAGCAGGTCGACCATCGCCTGCCCGCGGTCGCGCGATTCGCCGTGCACGTGCTCGAACAGGTGCAGTGACGTCGCGCGACCGCGATCGAACAGCGCGACGTAGTTCTCCTGCAGCGTCATCAAGTCACGCTCGCGCACGTAGGCGAAGAAGCGGTCGAGGCCCGCGCGCACCGCCTTCGGCGCGCGCGCATATTCGCGCAGGTGGGCTTCGATCGAGTCGAGCACGTCGACGAGCGCATCGTCGGGATAGTCAAGCAGCGCAGCGAACGCCGCGTAGGTCGGATCGGGTGCGATGGTCATCGGGACGCCTCGTGGATCGGAATGGTTTTCGTGCCCTTCTTCGGACTGAACAGGCTGCCCTCCGAACGGCCGTCGGAACAGCCGTTGCCGAACGAGAAGCCGCACGACGCGCGCAGATCGTATGCGTTTTCCGCATACTCGCGGTGCGTCGTCGGGATCACGAAGCGATCCTCGTAGTTCGCGATCGCGAGATAGCGGTACATCTCCTCGACCTGCGCGAGCGACAGACCGACCTGGTCGAGCACGCCGCGCGCGTCGACGCCGTCGACGTGGCGCGCGCGCATGAACGCGCGCATCGCGAGCAGCCGTTCGAGCGCGAGCTTCACGGGCGCCTCGTCGCCGGCCGTCAACAGGTTCGCGAGATAGCGCAGCGGAATGCGCAACGATTCGACGTCCGGCAGATAGCCGTTCATCCCGAGCGCGCCGCTGTTGGCGGCCGAGTTGATCGGCGAGAGCGGCGGCACGTACCACACCATCGGCAGCGTCCGGTATTCCGGATGCAGCGGGAACGCGATCTTCCAGTCGATCGCCATCTTGTAGGTCGGCGAGCGCCGCGCGGCGTCGAGCCACGCGGCCGGCACGCCGTCGCGCTCGGCTTGCGCGATCACGGCCGGGTCCTCCGGATCGAGGAACAGCGACAACTGCGCTTCGTACAGGTCCTTCTCGTTCTCCGCGCTCGCGGCTTCACTGATCCTGTCGGCGTCGTACAGCAGCACGCCGAGGTAGCGGATGCGGCCCACGCAGGTTTCCGAACACACCGTCGGCTGGCCGGCCTCGATGCGCGGATAGCAGAAGATGCACTTCTCGGCCTTGCCGCTCTGCCAGTTGTAGTAGATCTTCTTGTACGGGCAGCCCGACACGCACATGCGCCACCCGCGGCACTTGTCCTGGTCGATCAGCACGATGCCGTCTTCCTCGCGCTTGTAGATCGAATCCGACGGGCACGACGCGACGCACGCCGGATTCAGGCAGTGCTCGCAGAGGCGCGGCAGGTACATCATGAAGGTGTTCTCGAACTGCCCGTAGATCTCCTTCTGCACCGACTCGAAGTTGTAGTCCTTCGCGCGCTTCTCGAACTCGCCGCCGAGGATTTCCTCCCAGTTCGGACCCCACTCGATCTTTTCGAGCCGCTGGCCGCTGATCAGCGAGCGCGGCCGCGCGACCGGCATCGCGCGCGTGTTGCCCGCTTCCTGAAGATGGCCGTAGTCGAATGTGAACGGCTCGTAGTAATCATCGATTTCGGGCAGGTGCGGGTTCGCGAAAATCTGCGCGAGCAGCCGCCACTTGCCGCCCATACGCGGCTCGATCCGGCCGTCCGCACGGCGTTGCCAGCCGCCGCGCCAGCGGTCCTGATTCTCCCAGTCCTTCGGATAGCCGATGCCCGGCTTCGTCTCGACGTTGTTGAACCACGCGTACTCCATCCCTTCGCGGCTGGTCCACACGTTCTTGCAGGTCACCGAGCAGGTATGGCACCCGATGCACTTGTCGAGGTTCAGCACCATCGCGATCTGTGCGCGTACCTTCATGACGTTTCTCCATCCCGTACGGCCTGTGTGGTCGGGTCGACCGCGGTTTCCTCGCCGTCGAGCCAGTCGATCTTGCTCATTCTGCGCACGATCAGGAACTCGTCGCGATTCGAGCCGACCGTGCCGTAATAGTTGAAGCCGTACGACAGCTGCGCGTAGCCGCCGATCATGTGGGTCGGCTTCAGCGCGATGCGCGTGACCGAGTTGTGAATGCCGCCGCGCGTGCCGGTGATCTCGGAGCCCGGCGTGTTCACGATCTTTTCCTGCGCGTGGTACATCATCACCATCCCGGACGGAATCCGCTGACTCACGACCGCCCGCGCGCACAATGCACCGTTCGAGTTGTAGCACTCGATCCAGTCGTTATCGACCGCGCCGATCGCTTTCGCGTCGTCCTCCGACATCCACACGATCGGGCCGCCGCGCGACAGCGTCAGCATCAGCAGGTTGTCCGTGTACGTGCTGTGGATCCCCCACTTCTGGTGCGGCGTCAGGAAGTTGAGCACGCGCTCCGGATTGCCGTTCGAGCGCTTGCCGACCATGTGCGCATAGCTGCCCGTGTCGATCGGCGGCTTGTACACGCACAGCGACTCGCCGAACGCGCGCATCCACGCGTGATCCTGGTACAACTGCTGACGGCCCGTCAGCGTGCGCCACGGCACCAGCTCGTGCACGTTCACGTAACCGGCGTTGTACGACACGTGCTCGGATTCGATCCCGCTCCACGTCGGCGACGAGATGATCTTGCGCGGTTGCGCCTGGATGTCGCGGAAACGGATCTTCTCGTCCGCGCGCGCGGCGGCCAGGTGCGTGTGGTCGATGCCGGTGATGCCAGACAACGCGCGCCACGCCTTCACCGCGACTTCGCCGTTGGTCTCCGGCGCGAGCGCGAGAATCACCTCCGCGGCGTCGAGCGCGGTGTCGATGCGCGGGCGCCCCTGCGTGGCGCCGCCGGCGACCTGGTAATTGAGCTGGCCGAGCAGCTTCACTTCGTCCTTCGTGTCCCAGCCGATGCCCTTGCCCGCGTTGCCGAGCTTGTCCATCAGCGGGCCGAGCGACGTGAAGCGTGCATACGTATTCGGATAATCGCGCTCGACCGCGATCACCGACGGCATCGTACGGCCCGGCACCGGCTCGCATTCGCCGCGCTTCCAGTCCTGCACGTCGAACGGCTGCGCGAGTTCGCCCGGCGTATCGTGCGCGATCGGCGCGAGCACGACGTCGCGTTCGACGCCAAGATGCCCGTCGCACAGCTCGGAGAAGCGCTTCGCGATCCCCTTGAAGATTTCCCAGTCGCTCTTCGATTCCCATGCGGGATCGACCGCTGCCGACAGCGGATGGATGAACGGGTGCATGTCGGACGTGTTCATGTCGTCCTTCTCGTACCACGTCGCGGTCGGCAGCACGACGTCCGAATACATGCAGGTGGTCGACATCCGGAAGTCGAGCGTGACGAGCAGGTCGAGCTTGCCGCGCGGCGCTTCGTCGTGCCACTTCACTTCCTCCGGACGCGCGCCGCCCGTCGCGCCGAGGTCGTCGCCCTGCACGCCGTTGGTCGTGCCGAGCAGGTGCTTCAGGAAATACTCGTGGCCCTTGCCCGACGAACCGAGCAGGTTCGAGCGCCACACGAACAGGTTGCGCGGGAAGTTGTCGGGGGAATCCGGGTCCTCGCACGCCATCCGCAGCATCCCGGCTTTCAGGTGCCGCGCGACCTCGGCGCCGGCCTGCGCGGGGTCGCCGAGACTCGCACCGACCTTCAGCGGATTCACCGCGAGCTGCGGCGCGGACGGCAGCCAGCCCATCCGTTCGGCGCGCACGTTGTAGTCGATCGGCGAACCGTGGAACTGCGTCTTGTCCGCGAGCGGGGACAGCAGCGCGCCCGGGTCCATCGTGTCGTAGCGCCACTGATCGGTGTGCGCGTAGAAGAACGACGTCGCGTTCATGTGCCGCGGCGGCCGGTTCCAGTCGAGCGCGAACGCGAGCGCGGTCCAGCCCGTCTGCGGACGCAGCTTCTCCTGGCCCACGTAATGCGACCAGCCGCCGCCCGGCTTGCCGACGCAGCCGCACATGATCAGCATGTTGATGATCGCGCGGTACGACATGTCCATGTGGAACCAGTGGTTGATCCCCGCGCCGATGATCACCATCGACTTGCCTTGCGTCTTGTGCGCGTTCTCCGCGAACTGCCGCGCGACCGAGATCACGTCCGCGCGCTTCACGCCCGTGATCGTTTCCTGCCAGGCAGGCGTATATGGAAGATCGTCGTCGTAGCTCGCGGCCACGTCGCGCCCGCCCAGCCCCTGGTCGAGCCCGTAGTTCGCGACGAACAGGTCGTAGACGGTCGCGACCAGCATCTCGCCGTCGTGCGTCGCGACGCGCCGCACGCCGATCCGGCGAGACAGCTCGGAGCCGTGCTGCGTCGAGTTGAAATGCGCGTGCGGCTGGTTGCCGAAGTACGGAAACAGCACGTCGACCACGTCGTCGTGCCCGGCCGTGCAGGACAGCCGTGGTGACAGCGCCGCACCCTTCGACGTCTCGCCTCGCAGGTTCCACTTGCCCTTGTCGCTCGATCCGTCCTTGGCCTGCTGCCCCCAGCGGAAGCCGATCGAGCCCACCGGCACGACGAATTCGCCGGTCGCGTCGTCGATCATCACGGTCTTCCAGTCCGGATGTGCAGCCTCGTCGAGCGCGTCGTCGAAATCGGACGCGCGCACGAGGCGCTCGGGCACGTAGCCATCGCCGTGCGGCACGAGGCGCACGAGCGCCGGCATGTCGGTATAGCGCTTGCAGTAGTCGATGAAATAGTCGCTCTTGCCTGCGAGGTGGAACTCCTTCAGGATCACGTGACCCATCGCGAGCGCGAGCGCCGCGTCGGTGCCCTGCTTCGGATGCAGCCACAGATCACCGAACTTCGCGCCTTCCGAGTAGTCGGGGAACACCGACACGACCTTCGTGCCGCGATAGCGCGCCTCGACGAGGAAGTGCGCATCGGGCGTGCGGGTCTGCGGGACGTTGGAGCCCCACATCATGATGAACGTCGAGTTGTACCAGTCGGCCGATTCCGGCACGTCGGTCTGCTCGCCCCAGGTCTGCGGCGACGCGGGCGGCAGGTCGCAATACCAGTCGTAGAAGCTCAGGCACACGCCGCCGATCAGCGACAGGTAGCGCGAGCCCGCCGCGTACGACACCATCGACATCGCCGGAATCGGCGAGAAGCCGACGACGCGATCGGGCCCGTGCCGCTCGACCGTGTAAACGTTTGCGGCCGCAACGATCTCATTGACCTCGTCCCAGCTCGCGCGTACGAAACCGCCGAGCCCGCGCCGGCTCTGATACGAGCGCCGCGCGTCGTCGTCCTCGACGATCGAACGCCATGCGTCGACCGGCGCGAGCGTGCGGCGGCGTTCGCGCCACAGCTTCACCAGCGCGCTGCGCACCATCGGATGCTTGAGACGGTTCGCGCTATACAGATACCAGGAGTACGAAGCGCCGCGCGAGCAGCCGCGCGGCTCGTGGTTCGGCATGTCGGGGCGCGTGCGGGGGTAGTCGGTCTGCTGCGTTTCCCAGGTGACGATCCCGCCTTTCACATAGACCTTCCAGGAGCACGAACCCGTGCAGTTCACCCCGTGGGTCGAACGGACGATCTTGTCGTGCTGCCAGCGCAGCCGATAGCCGTCTTCCCATTTGCGGTCCTCGTCCGTGACGGCGCCGTGTCCGTCGGAGAATGTTGGCCTTGTGGTGGAGAAATAACGCAATCTATCCAGGAAATGGCTCATGGGGATCTCGTTTTTCCGGTCTTTTCGCAGACCCTGAGTATTTAAGGAGGTGATATTCCGGATGTAAAGGACGATCGGCATTCGGCTCGTGGCGTCCGGTTCCATCCCTTGCGTCCGGATCGAATGAATTCTCTTTCGGATCGACATATCACGATTTGATACAAATCACGATATCGTTGCCCCCGCACGCATCGGTATTAAATGGGGATCGATTCAGGAGCGCTAATGGCATGCTCGGCACCGGACCTTCGCATCACGCGTTCGTCCATCGCGGCCACTCGTAGCCGGAGCGAGGCTCGGGATTCACCTGCACCGTGTGGCGTTGAATCAACCGGTGTTTGCCATCTGGAACCGCCGCGCGGCTCCCGCCTTCACGAAGGACTTCGAAACGGGTTTGACGGGTTGCAGGCCGGCGCTCGATCACACGGTTATGCACGTGAGCCGCTTTGTCACGACATCACGCGCTTTCGCGGCGCGATGCAATCACGCACGGGTCGCTGCCACGCGCGCGCTAACGGTTGCCGTGTCAGGCCGGATCAATGCGGGTGCGCCACCGAAGGAAAGCTGCGAGGACAGGACTCGACCGCCGCGATGAGGTAAGCAGCGGCGTGCTCGCGCATGCGCGAGTCATTCAATCAAAGCGTGCGCTGCCTGATGCGGAATCGATGAGACGGGAGATGCCGGCCAGGGCGATGCCGGCCGGGCAGGATGACGCGAATGCGCCGGACATGACGGACGGAGAGAGGCGGAAAGACGGACCGGCGGTGCTGCTGCGGTGATTGCCGGTCTTGCATGAAACCGAGGAAGCGCCGCGCGTCACCCCTCGCCCTTCGGCCCCGGGTTGAGCATGACGACAAAGCAGGCCACGCCGACGATCAACGCGACCGCGCCGCCACGCAGCGCGATCGTTTCGTCGAACAGCAGCCCGGTCACCACGGCCATCATCCCCGCGAGCGACACGAACACGGCGATCGCCGCGACGACGATCCGGTATTGACGACGTATCATCGCGCGTCCGCCAGATCAGGCTGCCGCGGCGGAAGCCGGCTCGCCGGCATCGTCGCCGCGAATCAGCAGCACCGGGCACTTCGAGCCACGCACGAAGCGCTCGGCGACGCTCCCGAGCACCACGCGCCGGATGCCGCGCCGCCCGTGCGTGCCGACCACCGCGAGGTCGATCCCGCGCTCCTTGACGTAACGCTGCAGGCGTTCCGCGACGTCCTCGCCAATGCTCTCGGTCTCGACGAGTTCGCCCTCGCCCTTCGCGCCGGCCCGCGCGAGGACCTCTTCGGCTTCACGCAGCACCTTGCGCCCGTCGTCGCGGATTTCCTCGATGAGCGCATGCGGATCGAAACGACCCGCGTACGTAAACAGCACCGACTTGTCGACCACGTACACGACGCTGACGTGCGTGTCGCCCGCCAGTGCCACCTTCATTGCCTCGGCAAGCGCCTGTTTCGACGAAGCGCTGCCGTCGACGGCCACCATGATCTTCTTGTACATGCGAACCTCGCTGGGGTGAGTTGCCGCGCGCGGTCGCGCGTGGCCATGTCCCCATCATCGGCGGACGGCCGGCTGGAAGCTTGACGGCGATCAAAATCCACCCAAAACGCGGCGTGCGGCAAAGCGCCACGCGCAAAAATCGGCGCGCCATCCCCGAGGCCGCGCCGGGCAACCGGGCGGCCATGCCGCCGAAAGCGCTATCATCGACGTTGCGACCTTCGTCCGGCCCTTTTTTTGCCGGCTCACTTTCAACTCGCTCAACCGACATGACAACGACTACCGAACGCGTGGACGGCGCCGCCCAGCATCTCGTCGCCGCCCGCCATGCCGGCGTGCCCGGCCCGCTGCTCCCCGACGCCTTGCGCCCCGAGAGCGTCGATACCGCGCTGGCGATCCAGCATCGCGTCGCCGACCTGCTCGGCGAAGCCATCGGCGGATGGAAATGCGCGCTGCCGCCGCCCGACCGCGTGATCGTCGCGCCGATCTTCGCGTCGACGATCCGCGAAGCCGATGTGCCGTATCGCGTCGTCGGCGGCCCGATCGTGCGGATCGAGCCGGAGATCGCGTTCGTGCTCGATCGCGACCTGCCCGCGCGCGCGCAGCCGTACGACGAGAGCGACGTGCGCGGCGCGATCCGCGAAGTGCGCATCGTGCTCGAGGTGCTGGGTTGCCGCTATGCGGAGCCCGCGCGCGCGTCGAAGTTCGAACTGCTCGCCGACGGGCAGTTCAACCAGGGATTGTGCGTGGGCCCCGTCGTGCCCGATGGATTGAACGTGCCGCTCGAGACGCTCGCGCTGTCGTTCGAAGGTGCGCTGAATCGCACGATCGACGGCCGTCATCCGGACGGCGATCCGCTCAAGCCGCTCGTGTGGCTGGTCAATTTCCTCGCATCGCGCGGCGACGGCGCGCGTGCCGGCCAGATCGTAACGACCGGGTCGTATGCGGGCGCGATCGACGTGCCGATCGGCGACGCGCTGACGGTGCGCTTCGGCGAACTCGGCAGCCTGTCGGTGACGCTGACGGCCTGACGGCCGACGGCGGGGAACGCGGCGCGTATCGTCGTCGGCGCGCAGCGGGGTGTCGGCATCGTCGCGCTGAACGACTCACGCCGGCCGACACCCGTCACATATTCATCGCTCGCCGCCGGCACGTCGCGCCGTTTCCGCGAGCCTGCCGCATGCGCGGCTCGCCGCACGCTACGCCTGCGCCTCCACCTCGGCCAGTCGCGCCGGCAGCTGGTTCACGAGCGCATCGACGGCCGCGCGCACCTTCAGCGGCAGGTGCGACGTATGCGGCCACACCGCGTGGATCGCATAGGTCACGCCCGGCTGATCCGGCAGCAGCTCGCGCAACGCGCCGCGGCGAATCTCGTCGCGCACCAGCCAGTAAGGCAGCCACGCGACACCGAGCCCCGCGACAGCCGCGTCCAGCACCGCGCGCAAGTCGTCGGAGAGCAGACGGGCCGCCGGTTGCAACTCCTCCGTCCGGCCATCGACGACCACTTGCCAGCGATGCATCTGACCGTAACGCGTATAGGCCAGCGCCTTGTGCTGCGCGAGCGCGTCGACGGTCGCGGGTTCGCCGCAGCGTGCCAGATACGCCGGTGACGCACAAAAGGCCATCTTGTGCTCGCCGAGCGCACGCGCGACGAGGCCGCTGCTGTCGGGCAGCGCACCGACCCGCACCGCCAGATCGACGCGCTCCTCGACGAGGTCGATCGTCCGGTCGCTGAACGACAGGTCGAGATCGAGTTCGGGATGGTCGCGCGCCAGCCCGATCAGGATCGGCGCGACGCACAGATGCCCGAACAGCGCCGGCATCGACACGCGCAGCCGCCCCTTCATCTGCCATTTGCCGCTTTCGAGCAGCGCCTCCCCCGCGTCGATCTCCTCCACCGCGCGCAGGCAGTATTCATAGAACAACGCGCCCTCGTCCGTCAGGCTCTGGCTGCGCGTCGTGCGCTGGAATAGCACGACGCCCAGCCGCGCCTCGAGTCGCGCGATGCTCTTGCCGACCGCAGAACGCGTGATGTGCAGCGTCTCGGCGGCCTGCGCGAAGTTGTCGGCTTCCGCCGCAGCAACGAACACGGCGATGCCGTTGAGGTTGTTTCGCATGCAATTGGATCGATAAAGTCTACATTGACGGGAAATCTTATCGCTTTTTGAGACAAAAAGTGGATGATACGATCGGCTCCGTTGTTCATATATGAACGGAGAGATCCCGATGGCCCGCATTCTCGTACTCAAGTCCAGCATCAACCGCGACCAGTCGCAAACCAACGCGCTGATCGACGCATTCCTCGCGCAACGCAAGGCCAGCGGGCACGCGGACGACGTGGTCGTGCGCGATCTCGTCGATCTCGACCTGCCGGTGCTCGACGGCGAACTGTTCCATGCGCTGCGCGGCGCGGAGAATCCGGGCGAGCGTGCGCGGCAGGCGGTCGCGCTGTCCGACGAGCTCGTCGCCGAACTGAAGGGCAGCGACCTGCTGCTGATCGGCGCACCGATGTACAACCTGAACGTGCCGACCCAGCTGAAGAACTGGTTCGACCTGGTGGCACGCGCACGCGTGACGTTCCGCTACACGGACACCTATCCGATGGGGCTCGTCGAAGGCGTCGACGCGATCGTGTTCAGTTCGCGCGGCGGCGTGCACGTCGGGCAGCCGACCGACGCCGTCACGCCGTACCTGCGTGCCGTGCTGGGCCTGATGGGCATCCATCAAGTCCGGTTCGTCTACGCGGAAGGCCTCGACATGAGGCCGCACGGCTTCGAAGCGGGGCTGGCGAACGCACGCAAGCAGATCGAAGCGCTCCACGCGTAACGCACGTCGGGCACGGCCCGCGCCACGCGAACGGCGGCTTCGCCGTGGCACACGATGCAGCATGTCGGCACTGCGTGATACCGTTGCACATCGCCCGTCACGCACGAACCGCGTGCCCCTCCCGTCACTCGCCATGCCGCCGACACCGTTGCCTGCCCTGCTGGACGAAGTCCTGAGCACAGTCGATCGCCGCTACCGGCTGCCGCCGTTCGTGCGTGCGTCGTCGCTGACCGATGCCGCGAACCCGGCCGCCATCATCGCCATCGTGATCGAGGAAGCGCGCCGGATGCACGCCGACGGCCTCACGCCCGCCCCGGCATTGCAACGCCGGTTCATCGACGCGCTCGCGCGGATGATCGGCGACGCGATGGACGCACGGTCCGGCGACCCCGCATTCCAGGCCGCGGTGCTTCGACATGGTGCCCCGGCCGTGCGCGAATACGCATCGCTCGCCTCGCATGCCGAGCAGGATCGGCGCACGCTGCGTTCGGCCGTCAACACGATCGCGCATCCGGCCCGGCTCGAACGGCGCGCGCAGGCATGGCAACGCGAGCCGCTCGCACGGCTGCATGCGGCCGCGGCGGGCGCGTCGTGGGACGATCTCGATGCCACACTGCGCCACTTGCTCGCGCAACCGGAGACGGCGGCCGACACCGCGTTCGAACAGGACATCGCCAAACTGAAGGACAGCGCCGCGCTTGCCCGACTGCAGCGTCTCGACGCATTGTTGCCGGATCCGGACGTCCAGCGGTACCGCACGCTGTGGAGCCGCCAGGGTCCGCTCGAAGGCAGCGCGCTCGCCGTCGCGCAAGGCGTCACGTCGCAACAGCGGGGCGCGGCCGTCGAAGCGCTGGCCGCGCAGGCGCTCGACGCCCTGGCCGCGCAGCTCGATGCGAGCGACGCGCACCGCACGTATCGCGTGGTCACGTCGATGCGCGTGCCGGCCTCGATACCCGGCAAACACGACCGCGCGAAAACCGAGTGGGATGCGGTGCTGCTCGAGCGCGCGCGCGGCGACGATCCGTCGGCCGCGTGGCACGTCCTGTTTCTCGTCGAAGCGAAAGCGTCCGCGGATGCCGCGACCACCGACCTGCCGCGCCTGCTGCGCGGCCTGAGCCTGCTCGCACAAGCCGATCCGGACACCGTCTATGCGTTCGAAACACGCGAAGGCGCGGTACGCCTGCACGGTGCGTCGCTGCACGCACTGACGATCGACGACGCGTCACTGCAACGCGAGGTGTTGTACTGCTGCGATGCATCGGCAGACCCCGCGCCGCGCCTGCTGGGGGCCGCAAGCCGGATGCAGTTGCTGTCGGCGCCGGCGAGCCTTGAATACGCGAGCGCGCTGGCGCAGCACGCGGATGCCGATCCGCACGGCCTCGGCGCCGTATGGCAAGCGTTGCTGGAACTGCCGTCATGGCGCGCAGTGCTGCATCAGTACGAATCGCTGCGGCAGGTTCGAGCGTTGATGGTGAGCGTCGACGATCTGATGGCCGCGATCGAAGGCGATGTCGGCGACAGCGCCGCAAACAATGCGTGACGTGTGACGCGCGCGGCGCGACCCGGCTGCACGCGCGTTGCCGCCGACGCACCGGTTCAGCGGCAAGACGACACCGCGCAGACTCAAGTCGACGCGGTGTCCCCGCTCCGCGAAACGCACAGGACACCGAATCAAATCGGCGCCGAGGCGACCGGCGTGACCGGTCGGCGCGGCGCAGCCCGCGAAAGCGGGCATGCGCCGATAGCGTTACGACTGGATGAAGGCGAGCAGATCGGCGTTCAGCACGTCCGCATTGACCGTCAGCATCCCGTGCGAATAGCCCGGATACGTCTTCAGCGTGCCGTTCTTCAGCAGCTTGACCGACTTCAGCGCCGAGTCCGCGATCGGCACGATCTGATCGTCTTCGCCGTGCAGCACGAGCGTCGGCACCGAGATCGACCGCAGGTCTTCGGTCTGGTCCGTTTCCGAGAACGCCTTGATGCCTTCATAGTGCGCCTTCGCGCTGCCGATCATGCCCTGACGCCACCAGTTCTGGATCACGCCTTGGTGCACCACCGCGCCCGGCCGGTTGAAGCCGTAGAACGGGCCCGACGGCACGTCCAGGAAGAACTGCGCGCGGTTGTCGGCGAGCGCCTTGCGGAAGCCGTCGAAGACCTCGAGCGGCAGGCCTTCCGGGTTCGCGTCCGTCTTCAGCATCAGCGGCGGCACCGCGCTGACCAGCACCGCCTTCGCGACACGTCCGGCCGGCTCGCCGTGGCGGGCCACGTAGCGTGCGACTTCGCCGCCGCCGGTCGAGTGACCGATATGAACCGCGTTGCGCAGGTCGAGCGCTTCGGCCACCGCGAACGCGTCCGCCGCGTAGTGATCCATGTCGTGGCCGTCGGAAACCTGCGCCGACCGGCCGTGGCCGCGGCGATCGTGTGCAACCACGCGATAACCCTTCTGAACGAAGAACAGCAACTGCGCATCCCAGTCGTCGGAAGACAGCGGCCAGCCATGGTGGAACATGATCGGCTGCGCGTCCTTCGGGCCCCAGTCCTTGTAGAAGATGTCGACGTTGTCCTTCGTGGTGATGTACGGCATGGCTGCAGGCTCCTTTGAGGTAAGTGAACATACGTGCCGGCCGGCCACCCGGGCGGGTGTCGGTGACGAGCTGCGGCGCGGTGGCACACCGCGTCGGTCGACGCAGCACCTCAGTGTTGTAGCGGAAAACCGCGACCGTGTCATGAAGCCAATTACGTCGCGCCGTGCATCGGCACCCTGGTACTCACCGTGTGACGCGTCACGCACGACCGATCGCGCGTCAACCGTCCGTCGACACGGTCACCGCCTCCCACGTGCGAATTTCGTCTTCCAGCGCCGACCATTTGGCGCGCACGAGCCGAAGCGCATCGCTGCCGAGCAACAGATGGGCCGGCGGATGGTCCGCCGCGATGACAGCAAGCATCGCGCGCGCCGCCTTCGCGGGATCGCCCGACTGGCGGCCGTTTTTCTCCTCGCGCGCCTGGCGGATCGGATCGAAGAGCGCGTCGTAATCGGCGATCGAACGCGGCGTTCGCGTCATCGAACGGCCCGCCCAGTCGGTACGGAACGAGCCCGGCGCCACGGCAGTCACCGCGATGCCAAACGGCTCGAGCTCCTTGCCGAGCGTCTCCGAAATCCCTTCCAGCGCGAACTTGCTGCCGCAGTAATAGGCGATGCCCGGCATCGTGATGTGGCCGCCCATCGACGTGATGTTCAGGATGCGGCCGCGCCGGCGTTCGCGCATGAACGGCACGACGGCCTTCAACATCGCGACGGCGCCGAATACGTTCACGTCGAACTGTCGGCGCATCTCCGACAGCGGCGACTCCTCCACGATGCCTTCGTGTCCATAACCGGCATTGTTCACCAGCACGTCGACGGGCCCGACGCTCGACTCGATTTCCGCGACGACGCCGTCGATGCGCTCGAAGTCGGTCACGTCGAGCACGCGCCCGATGGCCGCACGCGGGGACAGCGCCTCGAACGCCCGTTTTGCCGCTTCGCTTCTCACGGTGCCGACCACCGTATGACCCGCGGCCAGCGCCGCTTGCGCGAGCGCACGGCCGAAGCCGCTGCTGACGCCGGTGATGAGCATGATGTTGCCGGATGCCATGTGAGCTTCTCCCGAATGTCGATCGAAGCATGCATGCTAGTCTGACGAACCAGGTCGAATAAGCCCGATTCCGCTGAATTTCTTGCCTGAAACTATGAACGCTGCCTCCTCCTCGTCCCGCTCGCGGTCGCTGCCCGCGCGCGGTCGCAAACGCCTGATCGCGTTGCTGCATGCGTTGGCGCCGGACGAAGGCTACAACCTGACCGCGCTACCGAGCGTGCGCATCCTGCGTTCGAACCGCGCGCTATCGCGCATGCCGGTGCTCTACGACCCGGGCATCGTGATCGTGTGCCAGGGCAGCAAGCGCGGCTATTTCGGCGGCGAACGCTATCTGTACGACGAGGACCACTACCTGGCCGTATCGGTGCCCGTGCCGTTCAGCATGGAAACCGACGCAACGGCGGATCGCCCGCTGCTCGCGCTGTATCTGCACCTCGATTTCCCGATGGCCGCCGAGTTGGCCGCGCAGATCGATCGCGAGGGAATCGCCGAACCCGTGCAAGCGCCGAAAAGCATGATGTCGACGCCGATGGACGATGCGATGCACGCGACCGTGCTGCGGTTCGTCGAGGCGATGCACCGCCCGCTCGAAGCGGCGGTGCTCGGCCCCGGGTTGCTGCGCGAACTGTATTTCCGCGTGCTCACCAGCGCGCAGGGCGGCGCAATGCGGAGCGCGCTGGCGATGCGTGGACAGTTCGGCCGGATCGGCCGTTCGCTGCGCATGATCCACGCCGACTACGCGAAGTCGCTCGACGTGACGCAACTGGCCGGGGAAGCCGGCATGAGCGTGCCGAGCTTCCACAGCCACTTCAAGGCGATCACGCAGGTGTCGCCGATGCAGTACCTGAAGTCGACGCGGCTGCATCAGGCGCGCCTGTTGATGGTGCGCCAGGACCTGACTGCGGAGGCGGCCGGCCATGCGGTCGGGTATGCGAGCGCGTCGCAGTTCAGCCGGGAATTCAAGCGGCTGTTCGGCCTGACGCCCGCGCAGGAGACGAAGCGCATGCGCGCGCAGTTCGCGATTCCGGCGCCATTCGACGATGCGGTGTTCGTGTCGTCGCATTGACTGGCTGAGCCGCGAGCCGCACGTGTGACCTTCGCGGGCCCGATGCTCGGTGCGCGAATCTGGTCGGGACGCGCACGCTCGCCGCGTGCGGCGTCGCGCACCAGAGACCCGCCAGCGACTTCAGGATGAGCGCAGTCACGCCCCGGATGTCCTGCGTCTGGTGCGCCCAGTACCAGGCGCACCCGGGCCGATCCCATATAGTGATCCACATAACACCATACGATTGCATTATCACATTTATTGTGATTTTATTCTCATCCGTGGTGGCCGCCGTCGATCGCATACGCCCCCCCATTCCAAGGAAGAGACGCAGATGGAGACAATCGCCGTCATCGGCAGCAACATGGTCGATCTCGTGACCTACGTCACGCGCATACCCGCCCGGGGCGAAACGCTCGAGGCGCCGAACTTCGAGCTCGGCTGCGGCGGCAAGGGCGCGAACCAGGCCGTCGCGGCCGCGCGCCTCGGCGCGCGTGTCGTGATGGTCACGAAGGTCGGCGACGACGTGTTCGCCGACAACACGATCCGCAACTTCGAGCGCGAGGGCATCGACACCACGCACGTGCGCAAGGTCGCCGGCGTGCCGAGCGGCGTCGCGCCGATCTTCGTCGAACCCGATTCGAGCAACAGCATCCTGATCGTCAAGGGCGCGAACCGCCACCTGACGCCCGCCGACATCGACGCGGCCGCGCCGCAGCTCGTCGAATGCGCGCTGATCGTGCTGCAGCTCGAGATCGAGCTCGACACCGTCTATCACGCGATCGAATTCGGTGCCCGGCACGGCATTCCCGTGCTGCTGAACCCCGCACCCGCCGTGGCCGATCTTGATTTCGAGCGGATCCGGTCCGTCGAATTCTTTGTGCCTAACGAGACCGAACTCGCGATCGTGTCGGGCATGCCGGTCGATTCGCGCGCGAGCGCCACCCGCGCCGCCGAATCGCTGATCGCGCGCGGGCTCAAGCACGTGCTCGTCACGCTCGGCAGCGACGGCTCGCTGTTCGCGTCACGCGACGGCGCGCGGCACGTGCCGGGCGTACAGGTCGATGCGCGCGACACGACGGGCGCCGGCGACGCGTACATCGGCTGCTTCGCGCGCTGCTACGCGGCGAAGCGCGATGCGATCGACGCGATGCGCTACGCGTCGGCCTACGCCGCGCATTCGGTCATGGGCCTCGGCACGCAGAAGTCGTACGCCGACGCCGCGACGTTCGAACGCTTCCTCCGCGACGCCGGCATCTGAACGGCGCCTTCATCGACGAGACACCGGGAAGGAGACACCCATGGCCCGTACCAGAATCGAACACGCCCCCGACGGCTATTACCTGAACCGCACGCCGCTCTTCGCGTTCACGCTGCTGTGCTGCCTGTTCGCGCTGTGGGGCACCGCCGCGAACCTGAACGACGTGCTGATCGCGCAGTTCAAGAAATCGTTCTTCCTGTCCGATTTCGAATCGGCGTTCGTGCAGTCCGCGTTCTATCTCGGCTACTTCTTTCTCGCGATTCCGGCCGCGACCGTCGTGAAGAAGTTCAGCTACAAGACGACGATCCTCGTCGGCCTGCTGCTGTACACGACCGGCTGCCTGCTGTTCTTCCCGGCCGCGTCGATGGCGAAGTACGGGATGTTCCTCGTCGCGCTGTTCGTGATCGCGGCGGGCCTGTCGTTCCTCGAAACGGCGTCGAACTCGTATTCGACACTGATGGGCCCGCGCGAAACCAGCACGCGGCGGCTGAACATCTCGCAGACGTTCTATCCGTTCGGCGCGATGGCCGGCGTGTACATGGGCAGCTTCCTGATCTTCAAGGAGGGCGATGCGTCGCATGCGCAGCTCGCCGCGATGTCGGCGGCCGAAGCCCACGTCCACCAGCTCGCGATGATCCAGGCCACGCTCGAGCCGTACAAGTGGCTGATCGTCGTGCTCGCGGGCGTGTTCGTCGTGTTTGCGCTCACGCCCTACCCGGCCTGCAAGGGCAACGGCCCCGGCGTGGCCACGCACCGGATCGACGCGCGCGGCACGCTGGCGCGCCTGTTCGGCAACCGGCGCTTCGTCGCGGGGATCGTCGCGCAGTTCCTGTACGTCGGTGCACAAGTGGGCGTCTGGAGCTTCACCATCCGGCTCGCGATGCAGATCGGCGGCCTCACCGAGCGCGGCGCGTCGCGCTACCTGCTCGCGACGTTCTTCGCGTTCTTCGTCGGCAAGCTGATCGCGACGCTCGTGATGAAGCGCGTCGGCCCGGCCAAGGTGCTGATCGTCTACGGCATCCTGTGCATCGTGCTGCTCGCGTACACGATCAGCGTGCACAACATCACGGCCGTCTATGCAGCCGTGGGCGTGAGCGTGTTCCTCGGCCCGTGCTGGCCGACGATCTATGGCCTCACGATCGACGGGCTCGGCAAGGATACCGAATACGGCGGCTCGATCCTCGTGATGAGCATCGTCGGCGGCGCGGTCGTACCGCTGATCCAGGGGCTGATCTCCGATCACACGGGCGGCAACATGCAGCTCGCATTCGTCGTGCCGCTCGCGTGCTTCGTCGTGATCGTCTACTACGGCTTCTACTGCCTGCGGCACCAGCCGGCGGCGATGCCCGACGCAGCCGCCGACGGCAACGCGCCCGCGCGCTATGCCGCTGCGCGCAACACGTCAGGAGCCTGACGATGCGAGGCGAGATCGAACTGCGCCGCCATGCTGCATCAGGTCACGAGCGCGATCCCGTGTTCGCGGATCGTCGTTTCGTACCGGCGGCTCAGCTGCCCGTCCGAGATCACGTAGTTGAAGTCGGTCAGCTCGGCGAAATAGGCCGCGCGCACTTCGTCGAACTTCGTGTGGTCGACGAGCAGGAAGCGGTTCTGCGCGCGTTCCATCACTTTCTTCTTCGCGTCGACTTCGTGGAAGTTGAAGCACGTGACGCCGCAGCGGTCGCTCACGCCGGCCGCGGAGATGAACGCCTTCGACACGCGCACCGTGTCGAGGATGCCCGTCTCGGCCACCGACTCGAACACCATGTTCTTGCGGTGATACACGCCGCCGCACAGGATCACGCTGCAATGCGGTTTCTGCTGCAGCTTCGCGAACACGTTCAGCGAATTGCAGACGGCGGTGAATTCGAGGTCGTCGGGGATGAAGTCGACGATGAACGGCGTGGTCGAGCCGCAGTCGACGAAGATCGTGTCGCCGGTCGTCACGAACTGCGCGGCCAGCTTGCCAATGCGGCGTTTCTCCTCGGTCTGCCGGTTGTTCTCGGCGCTGACGACGTACTCGCCGATGTCGCTGCGCTGCGCGGCGAAGTGGCGCGTCACGTAGCCGCCGATCAGGCTGAGGCCGTGCGGATTGTCCGCGAGGTCGCGTCGGATCGTCATTTCCGACACGCCGAACAGTTCGGCGACTTCCCTCAGATGAATCGCGTTCTGCCCTTGCAGCACGTTCATCAGCGTCTTGATCCGTTCGCCCTTCTTCGTTTCCATGCCAGTATCCTGCGTACCCGTCGCATCCGTCGCTTGTCATGCCGGGCGCGCGGGCCCGGCCGGAATGTCGTATTTGTAACAAACCGATGTGAAAACATCAACTTTACGTGTGCCCTTCCCGCACACGATCCGTGGAGTCCTGAAACATGCCGCTTTCCAACGCCCAACTCGCTCAAACCATCGATCACACGCTGCTCGCGCCCGACGCGAGCGACGCACAGATCCGCGAACTCTGCCGCCAGGCGGCCGAGCATCGCTTTTACTCGGTCTGCGTGAATTCGGCGAACGTGCCGCTCGCCGCGCGCGAGCTGGCCGACACCGGCGTGCTTGTGTGTGCGGTGGTCGGCTTCCCGCTCGGCGCGGGCCTGTCCGCCGCGAAGGCGTTCGAGGCGTCGGCCGCGATCGCGGCGGGCGCGCGCGAGATCGACATGGTGATCAACCTCGGCGCGCTGAAGAGCGGCCGCGCCGACGACGTGAAGGCCGATATCGACGCCGTGCACCGCGCCTGCGGCACGGTGCCGCTCAAGGTGATTCTTGAAACGGGGCTGCTGACCGACGACGAGAAGGTGCGCGTGTGCGAGATGTGCCGCGACCTCGGCGTCGCGTTCGTGAAGACGTCGACCGGCTTCGGCCACGGCGGCGCGACGCTCGCGGATGTCGCGCTGATGCGCCGCACGGTCGGCCCCGTGCTCGGCGTGAAGGCGTCGGGCGGCGTACGCGACCGCGCGACCGCGCTCGCGATGATCGAGGCCGGCGCGACGCGGCTCGGCACGAGTTCGGGTGTTGCGATCGTGACCGATCAGGGGGGCAGCGACGCGGTGTACTGACCGATGGCGGGCCGGCTGCCTGCGCGTCGGCGCGTAACGACGCGCAGGCAGCCGTCGCCGAACAGTTCGGCACGCCCCCCGAGCAGGCGGTGTGCCGATTGCGATGCCATGCCCGGTCACCACACACGACCGATCGCGGCAACCCTCATTGTGTCGGGTCTTTCAACTCGATCAGCAGATCCTTCGCCGCCACCCGTTCGCCCGGCTTCACATGCACGGCCGCGATCTCGCAGTCGCGCTCCGCCGCGATGTGTGTTTCCATCTTCATCGCCTCAAGCGCGATCAGCGTGGTGCCGGCCGCCACGCGCTGGCCCGGCTGCACCGCCACCGTCACGACCGAGCCCGGCATCGGCGCGGCAACATGCATCGGATTCGCCGGATCGGCACGCTGCAGACCATGGCGCTCCTTGCCCGCCTGCACGACGCTCTTCTGCTCGACCAGCGCGGAACGCGACTGGCCGTTCAGCTCGAACAGCACCTTCACGATGCCGTCCTGCGCATCGGCATGCTGGCCCTGCAGCGATACGAGCAGCGTCTTGCCCGGCTCGATGTCGATCGCCACTTCCTCCTGTGGCTGCAGGCCGTACAGGAACGCGGACGTCGGCACGACCGACGTGTCGCTGTACGCGCGAACGTGCGCGTAATAGTCGACCGTCTGTTTCGGATACATCAGGTAGGACGCGAGTTGCCGGTCGTCGAGCGGCTGCTCGCACGCAGCCTCGGCCTGCTTGCGTACCGTGTCGAGGTCGACCGGCGGAATCTGGTCGCCGGGACGATACGGTGCCGGCGGCTCGCTCTTGAGCACCTTGCGCGACAGTTCGGCCGGGAAGCCGTCGGGCGGGAAGCCCAGCTCGCCCTTGAACAGCGATACGACCGATTCCGGGAACGCGATGTCCTTGTCCGGATTGCGCACGTCGTCCACGCTCAGGTCGTTCGCGACCATCATCAGCGCCATGTCGCCGACCACCTTCGACGTCGGCGTGACCTTGACGATGTCGCCGAACAGCCGGTTCACGTCCGCATACGCGCGCGATACCTCGGTCCAGCGATGATCGATGCCGAGCGAGCGCGCCTGCTCGCGCAGGTTCGTGTACTGGCCGCCGGGCATCTGGTGACGGTAGACGTCAGCCGTGCCCGCGCGGATCTCGGATTCGAATGGCGCGTAATACCGGCGCACGCCTTCCCAGTACATCGACGCTTCGTGCAGACGGTCCTGATCCAGCCCCGGATCGCGTTCGCCGCCGGCCAGCGCCGCCGCGATGCTCGACAGGTTCGGCTGCGACGTGAGCCCGCTCATCGCGTCGAGCGCGCCGTCAACCGCATCGCAGCCCGCACCGACTGCCGCAAGCACCGACGCCGCGGCGATGCCGCTCGTGTCGTGCGTATGGAAATGCACGGGCAGCCCGGTTTCCTCCTTGAGCGCCTTCACGAGCGTCGCGACCGCCTGCGGGCGGCAGATGCCGGCCATGTCCTTGATGCCGAGCACGTGCACGCCGGCCTGCTGCAGTTCGCGCGCGATGCCGACGTAGTACTTGAGGTCGTACTTCGAGCGCGACGTGTCGAACAGATCGCCGGTGTAGCAGATCGCGCCTTCGCACAGCATCCCGCTCTCGCCCACCGCATCGATCGCCACGCGCATGTTGCGCACCCAGTTCAGCGAATCGAACACGCGGAACACGTCGACGCCGGCACTCGCGGCCTGCTGCACGAAGAAGCGCACGACGTTGTCCGCGTAGTTCGTATAGCCGACCGCGTTCGAGCCGCGCAGCAGCATCTGGAACAGGATGTTCGGCACGCGTTCGCGCAGCAGCGCGAGCCGCTCCCACGGGTCTTCCTTCAGGAACCGCAGCGCGACGTCGAACGTCGCGCCGCCCCAGCATTCGAGCGAGAACAGCTGCGACAGCTCGCGCGCATAGAACGGCGCGATCGGCAGCATGTCGGCGGTGCGCATGCGCGTCGCGAACAGCGACTGGTGCGCGTCGCGCATCGTCGTGTCGGTCAGCAGCACCTGCTTCTGGTCGAGCATCCAGCGCGCGAATTTCTCGGGACCAAGCTCACGCAAGCGATCGCGCGTGCCCGCAGGAATCGCCACGGCCGTATCGATCTTCGGCAACACCGGCTTCGGCAACGGCAGTGCCGGCAGCGTGCGGCCGCTCATCTCGGCGTTTCCGTTCACGTTCAGCTCGCCGAGATAGCGCAGCAGCTTCGTCGCGCGATCACCGCGCTTCGCGAATGCGAGCAGCTCCGGCGTCTTGTCGATGAAGCGCGTCGTCACGTCGCCCGCGATGAAGGCCGGGTGATTGATCACGTTCTCGAGGAACTGCAGGTTCGACGTGACGCCGCGAATGCGGAACTCGCGCAGCGCGCGATCCATCCGGTGGATCGATTCGGCGGCCGTCGGCGCCCAGGTCGTCACCTTCACGAGCAGCGAGTCGTAGTACGGCGTGATCACCGCGCCGCCATAGGCGGTGCCGGCGTCGAGGCGCACGCCGAAGCCCGCCGCGCTGCGATAGGCCGTGAGCCGCCCGTAGTCGGGCAGGAAGTCGTTCTCCGGATCCTCGGTCGTGATCCGGCATTGCAATGCGTTGCCGTTCAGCGGAATCGCCTGCTGTTCCGGCACGCCGGCCGCACGTGCGACAAGCGCGCCGTCGCCGTCCGTTGCGTCCTCGGCAAGACCAATACGGGCGCCTTCCGTGATGCGAATCTGCGCCTTCACGATGTCGATGCCGGTGATCATCTCGGTCACCGTGTGCTCGACCTGGATGCGCGGGTTCACCTCGATGAAGTAGAACCGGCCGGTGTCGGCATCCATCAGGAATTCGACGGTGCCCGCATGCGTGTAACCGACCGCGCGCATCAGGCGCAGCGCGGATTCGCACAGCGCCTGCCGGCCCGCGTCGTCGAGATATGGCGCCGGTGCGCGTTCGACGACCTTCTGGTTGCGTCGCTGCACCGTGCAGTCGCGCTCGTACAAATGGACGACCGTGCCGTGCAGATCGCCGAGCACCTGCACCTCGACGTGCCGCGCATTGCGCACGAGTTTCTCGACGTACACCTCGTCGTTGCCGAATGCGGCCAGCGCCTCGCGCCGCGCGACAGGCAGCAGGGTTTCGAGGTCCTGAGCGTTTTCCAGTACGCGCATCCCGCGTCCACCGCCGCCCCAGCTCGCCTTCAGCATCAGCGGATAGCCGACCTCCGCGGCCAGCGCCCGGCACGCGTCGAGATCGCCCGGCAGCGGCGCGGTCGCGGGCATCACCGGCACGCCGGCCGCGATCGCCGCATTGCGCGCGGCAACCTTGTTGCCGAGCGTGCGCATCACGTCCGGCGACGGGCCGATCCAGCGGATGCCGGCGTCGATCACGGCCTGCGCGAAGTCCGGGTTCTCGGACAGGAAGCCGTAACCGGGGTGAATCGCGTCGACCTTCGCCTGCCGCGCGACACGCAGGATGTCGTCGATGTCGAGGTAGGCGGCGAGCGGCTTCTTGCCCTCGCCGATCAGGTAGCTCTCGTCCGCCTTGAAGCGATGCAGCGCGAGCCGGTCTTCCTTCGAATAGACCGCCACCGTACGCATGTTCAGTTCGGCGGCGGCACGCATTACGCGAATCGAGATTTCCGAGCGGTTCGCGATCAGGATGGACTGGATGGGGGTGGGCGTCACGGCGGCCATGGATAGTGAAGAGTTGAATTGAGCTCGCCGACGCACCGTCCTCCACCCGCCTGCCTCGCTGGGCGGCGTGCGGATTCTCGCGTCGGTCATTCGAGGTTGCATCGTCCCGGCTTTCGCCAGTCGACATGTTCGCCAGATCGCCGGACAGCCGCTATCGACATCGCGACGACGAATAGCATCCAGCCGACCAGCCGGAAATAAGGGACCGGCTCGCCGGCCGGTTCGGTCGCCGGTCTAACCACGGCGAGCCCGTGGCACGACCTGCGCTCGCGGGAGGATCAATCGCGGGGATCGAAAAGCGGCGCGTGATCCATCCAGTCGTAGCCTGACGTTCCTTTCGCCCAGGCCCAGTTCGTGTCGAGGCGGCGTGCGCCCACCCATCCGGGCGTCAATGCGGATCGATTGGCGTCCGCCAGGCGTTCCTGCGCATCGCAATGCGCGTCGCCGTCAGATACGGTGCTTCGTTTGTCGTAGTCAGTCATTGCATCACCTTACGATTGAAAAGCGGGGGCGTCCGTCGAACTGTCGGGTTCGTTTCCGTTTATCCGGAAAGATCCGTCAAACGAGCGGACATCCAGCATGTCGCTCCGGTAATGCAAAAAGCAGGCCACATCGAGAATGGAACGGACGGCGTTGATGTACCGTGACCGGCCGCGAGGCCCGGCGCCGCACCGCGTCAAATATGGAACCGAAGTTTCAATTCTGAAATCGACGCCGTATCAAGCAGATCGTGAACGAACCACCCCCAGCCAAGCGCGACGCCGTGTCCGTAGCGCGCTGTCCTGCCGCAGCCACGCCGGAGAGCAAACGGGAAAGACTTCCTTGTCGAACAGCGCGATCGAGCGATGCAGCCGATGCGCTAGCCCGCGATCTCGACGCCGGTGTCGAGCCAGCCGCGCATCATCACGCCGACCTCGTCGCTCAGCCACTCCCGGAACATCCGATACTCCGGGCGCGGCTGCGCATTCCGGTGCGTGATCAGGTAGTGATGGCGATCGCGAAACACCAGCACGTCCTGCACCGGCCGCATCAGGATGCCCTGGTCGATCTGCCGGTGCACGAGGTGATGCCAGCCGAGCAGCGTGCCCTCGCCGGCCTCGGCCTGCGCGACGAGCAGCCGGTAGTCGTTGCTTTCCAGATACTTGTTCTGACTCAGCATATCGGTGCCGTCGCTCTGCTGAAACCAGTTGCGCCACACGCGCCAGTCGACGTGCTCGCACACCTGCGCGCGGCCGAGCATCGACAGGTTCAACGTCGGGCTCGACAGCAGGTCCAGCGGCTTCAGCGACCGGCCGTGGAAATGCCGCTCGTGAAACGACGGGCTGCAGACTGGATACACGATGTCATGAAACAGCGGCTCGGATTCGAACTCGGGCTCGCGCGGCGGGTTCTTCGTGATGATCACGTCGGGCTCGATGAGCCCGTCGAGCTCCATGAAATGTTCGGTGACGATCACGTGCAGCTGGATATTCGGAAACTGCTCGCGAAACGCGGGCAGCCGCGACGACAGCCACAGCGCCGAGAACGTGTGCGACACGCAGACCATCAACGCGTGCTTGTCGGTGCGCCGCACGGCCTCCGCCGCCTCGGCGATGTTCATGATCGACAGATACGACGCGTTGTAGAGAATCCGTCCGGCATCCGTCAGCGCGATGTGCCGGCCGGTGCGCTCGAACAGCGCGACGTCGAGCGAATCCTCGAGTTCCTTGATCTGCCGGCTGATCGCGGCCTGCGTCACGCACAGCACCTCGGCCGCCTGGGTGAAGCTCTCATAGCGCGCCGCCGTCACGAAGCACCGCAGCGCGCGAAGCGACGGCATCTGCGCGAGAAGTCGGTCGGCAAACAATTGCTTCTTCAACATGGCTTTCACTCTCAAAACGGAGGTCGGACGCTGCGTCGACGCACCCGTCGACAACAGTCCCGCACGCTGGCCGCGGGCTGTCTCATCGCAAACCATTCAATTATCCGAATATTGCAGCTTGCGCGTCGGCCGGGCGGCTGACAAGGGCGGCCCGGCCGCCGCAACAGCGTCGCGACGACGCCATTTTCGATCGATTGTGCACCGCGCCGCCATTATCGGAAGCGATTACGGGGACTGCAAGTCGCACATCGGTTCGGCAGCCGCGCGGGGCGCCGCTTGTCGCGCCGCGCGCGACTCCCGCAGGCCGAACGACCGGCGACCAGGCGGGCGACGCATGGTTCGGCGCACCATCGCGCGTCGTGCCCGGCCCGCGCACTCAGTCGAGCTTCAGCCAGGTGGTCTTCAGCTCGCAATATTGATCGTGCGCGTAGACGGACTTGTCGCGCCCGCCGAACCCCGATTGCTTGAAGCCGCCGAACGGCGTCGACAGGTCGCCTTCGCCGAAGCAGTTCACGGTGACCGTGCCCGCGCGAATCCGCGCGGCGATCTTGTGCGCGCTATTCACGTTGTCGGTCCACAGCGACGCGGCCAGCCCATAGCACGTATCGTTCGCGATCCGAACCGCATCGTCGACGTCGTCGTATTCGATGAAGCAGACGACCGGCCCAAACACCTCATCGCGCGCGATGCTCATCTCCGGCGTCACCCGGTCGAAGATCGTCGGTTCGACGAACCAGCCGCCGGTCTCCGCGAGGATCGCGCGGCCGCCGCACACCACGTGCGCGCCTTCTGCCTTCGCCTTCTCGATATGGCCGAGCACCTTCTCGTAATGCTTCTGCTCGATCAGCGCCCCGAGCTTCACGTCCGGGTCGAGCGGATCGCCAGTCTTCCAGCCGGCGAGCACGGCCTGGATCTTCTCCAGCAGTTCGGCCTTGCGGCTCGACGGCACGAGGATCCGCGAGCCGGCGCTGCAGTTCTCGCCCATGTTCCAGAATGCCGCT
This sequence comes from Burkholderia diffusa, assembly GCF_902499115.1. GTDB lineage: Bacteria > Pseudomonadota > Gammaproteobacteria > Burkholderiales > Burkholderiaceae > Burkholderia > Burkholderia diffusa. Next base: position 21,922 of record NZ_CABVPN010000029.1, on the reverse strand, counting down.
GCGACCGCCTGCTCGGCCACCGCGTCGAGGTTCGCGACGTCCGGCAGGATCACCTGCGGATTTTTGCCGCCGCACTCGAGCACGACGCGCTTCAGGTTGGTGTCGGCCGAGTAGTGGAGGAAGCGCTTGCCGGTCGCGGTCGAGCCGGTGAACGCGACGAGATCGACGTCCGGATGGCGGCCGATCGCCTCGCCCGCTTCGCCGCCGAACCCGGTCACGACGCAGAACACGCCGGACGGCACGCCGGCTTCCAGCGCGAGATCGGCGATGCGCAGCGTCGACAGCGACGTCTGCTCGGCAGGCTTCACGACCACGCTGTTGCCGACCGACAGCGCCGGGCCGATTTTCCACGCTAGCATCAGCGCCGGGAAATTCCACGGCAGCACGGCGCCGACGACGCCGATCGGTTCGCGCGTGATCATGCTGACGACGCCGGCGCCGGACGGTGACAACGCGTCGTAGCGCTTGTCCGTCACTTCCGCGTGCCAGCGAATGCACGCGGCCGATTCGGGAATGTCCAGCCCCAGGCATTCGCCGATCGGCTTGCCGGCTTCCAGCGCCTCGAGTAGCGCGAGTTCCTCTGCATGCTCGTCGATCAGCTGCGCGAGGCGCAGCAGCACCGCCTTGCGATGCGCGGGCGCGGCCTTCGACCAGACACCCGACTCGAACGCGTCGCGCGCGGCCGCGACCGCGCGATCGACATCGCGCTCGTTACAGCGCGCCACTTCCGCGAGCACCTTGCCTGACGCCGGGTTGAGCGTCGCGAACGTCTCGCCCGACGTCGCCGCGCTGCGTTGCCCCGCGATAACCGCGCGGCCGTCGAGCGACAACGCACTCGCCTTCTGCTTCCAATCCTGATGGGTCGTCATGTCGTTTCCTTGAAAATCAAAGCTCGGCACCTGCCGAGAATTCCTTGGCCCAGATCGTCGCCGACACGGCCAGGTCGACGATCGGTCGGACCGGCAGCGGGCGCGGATGCGGCTGCTTTAGCAGCTGCTGCACGAGGCTGTTCGATTCGCCGAGCGCATATTCGGCGATCAGCTTGCCGGACGACGATCCGCGGCTCAGCCCGAGGCCGTTGCAGCCGATCGCCTCGTAGAGACCGTCGCCGCGCTTGCCGAACAGCGCGCCGTTGTTCGCGGACAGGCACAGCGGCCCGCCCCACGTATATTCGAGCTCGACGCCGCCGAGCACCGGGAAGCGGCGCGCGAACGAGCGCTGATGCAGATGCCGCGCCTTCGCCAGATCAGCCGCAGACACCTTCACGTCCGGCCGGAACGCGAAATGGTTGCGCACGCAAATGCGATCGGTGATCAGGCGCCGCACGGTCGTGCCCATCGGATCAGCCGGAATCACCGCCCACGAGCGCGTGCCGCCGAGCTTCGCGACTTCGTCGGCACTCATCGGGCGCGTGAGCGACGCAAACGTATAGACCGGCAGCAAGCCGTTCGAATGCATGCCGAAAGTCGCCGCGTACGCGTTCGTGCACAGGATCACCTGCTTCGCGACGATCGTGCCGCCGGCGAAATGCAGCACGCGCGTGTCGCCGCGCGGCTCGATCAGCGTGACCGGGCTGAGCTCGAACACCGTCACGTTGTCCGGCTGCGTGGCCGCGAGCCCGCGCATCAGCGCAGCCGGCTGCACTGTGCTGCAGCCAGGCGTGAACAGCGCGCCCGTGTAGAAGTCGGTGCCGGTCACAGCCTTGATCGCGGCTTGGTCGAGCCATTCGAATGCTTCGCCGATGCGGGTCAGGCCGTCGGCAAAATGCGCGAGCGCGGCGGCGCCCTTCTTGTTCGCCGATGCGTGAAATTTGCCGTCGTCGCGCCAGTCGCAGTCGATGCCGAAGCGCCTCACGATGTCACGCACATAGTCGATGCCGTGCCGCTGAAACCGAACGTCGGCGCGATCTTCCTCGATGCTGCGTGAGTAGCTTTCGCTGCTGATGTCGTGCGGCAGGTCGACGAAGAATCCGGAATTGCGCCCGGCCGTCGTGCGGCCGATCCGGTCGGCCTCCACGAGCGCGATGGACGCGCCGGGCGCGAGCTCCGCGAGCCGCCGGGCCGCGCACAGCCCGGTGATGCCGCCGCCGACGACGACCCAGTCGAACCGGCTCTCGGACGCGACGGTGCGGGCGTCCGTCGCGGGCGGCAGGCTCTCCCACCAGCCATTCATCCCGTCTGGCGCCGGAAACCGCGCGAATTCCACACTCGTGCTCATGATGAATTACCGGCGCTCGCGCAGCAGCGGCTTCACGAGCTTCGCGAACGCGTCACGCTCGTCGCCCGACAGCGCGCCGAGCGGTGCGCGCGCGACGCCTACCGGCAAGCCGGCCAGCTCGCACCCGTAACGCACGTACTGAATGAACTTGCCGCTGCGCTCGAGCAGTTCGAGCACCGGCAGCAGTTGCGCCATCAGATTGCGGCCGGTCGCGAAATCGGCGCGCGTCACGCATGCGTCGAACAGGTCGGTGTGCGCTTCGGGCAGGAAGTTCGATGCGCCGCCGACCCAGCTGCGGGCGCCCCATGCGAAGAACTCGAGCGCCTGGTCATCCATGCCGCAGCTCAGCACGAGCCGGCCGCCGAAATGCGTGGACAGGTGATGCAGATGCGCGATGTCGCCGGTGCTTTCCTTCATCGCGACGAAATTCTTGCGCTCGAGCAGCGTTTCGAGAATTCCGTCGCCGATTTCGGTGCCGGTGCGCGCCGGGAAGTTGTACAGCATGATCGGCATGTCGAGCGCGTCGTCCACGGCGAGCAAATGCGCGAGCAGTTCCTGCTGGGTCGGTTGCGCGTAATACGGCGCGGCAACGAGCAGCGCGTTCAATCCCGCGCGTTTCGCTTCGCGGCCGAGACGCAGCACTTCCTTCGTCGTCGTCGCATTGATGCCCGCGGTCAGGAACGTCTTGCCGCCGGCTGCGGCCGCGACCGTGTCGAACGTGCGCACGCGCTCGTCGAAGCTCAATGCATAGTATTCGCCCGTCGTCCCGCCGATGCCGAGGCCAGACACGCGGCCGGCGAGATCGGCCGCATGCCGGCCAAGCAGTTCGTGATCGATTTCGCCGTCCGCGTCGAACGGGGTGACCAGCGGTGTGTGTACGCCCTCGAAGCTCATTTCGATTCCTCATTCAGGTGGGTGCGCCAGGTTCCCGCCGTCAGGCGGGAAACCGGCAATTCGACTCAATGTCGTCGGCACGTTGATGCATGCGCGACGACCGGTTAGCTACGTTATCCGAACGATGTTCCTGACCCGGTCCGCTTCCGCGCTCAGGCGAACACCTCCGCATGCGCGTAGATTGGAAACTGGTTGCACAGGTCGCGCACGCGCGTGCGCACCGCGCGCTCGACCGCTTCGTCGCCGGCCGGGTCGCGCTCGATCGCGTCCAGCACGTCGAGGATCATTTCGCCGATCTGCTCAAACTGCGCGATACCGAAACCGCGCGTGGTGCCGGCCGGCGTGCCGAGCCGGATGCCAGACGTGACGGTGAAGTTTTCCGTATCGAACGGAATGCCGTTCTTGCTGCAGGTGATGCCTGCGCGCTCCAGCGCCTTCTCTGCCTGCGTGCCGGTGATGCGCCGCGAACGCAGGTCGACCAGCAGCAGGTGGTTGTCCGTGCCGCCCGTGACGAGCTTCAGGCCGCCTGCCGTCAGCACGCCCGCGAGCGCCTGCGCATTGCGCAGCATCTGGTCGATATAGCGGGTAAATTCGGGGCGAAGTGCTTCCGCGAATGCCACGGCCTTGCCCGCGACGACGTGCATCAGCGGCCCGCCTTGCAGCCCCGGAAAGACCGCCGAATTGATCTGCCTCGCGACCTCGGCGTGGTTCGTCAGGATGAAGCCGCCGCGCGGGCCGCGCAGCGTCTTGTGCGTGGTGGACGTCACCACGTCCGCGAACGGCACCGGGTTCTGATGGTGGCCGGCCGCGACGATGCCGGCGATGTGCGCCATGTCGACCATCAGCTTCGCGTCGACGCTGTCCGCGATCTCGCGAAACGCGGCGAAGTCGAGCGCGCGCGGATACGCGGAATAGCCCGCAATGATCAGCTTCGGGCGATGACGCTCGGCGAGCCGGCGCACGTCGTCGTAATCGATGCGCAGCGTGTCCGGGTTCACGCCGTACTGCACCGCGTTGAACCATTTCCCCGACAGCCCGGCCCGCGCACCGTGCGTGAGGTGGCCGCCCGCATCGAGCGACATGCCCATCACCGTGTCGCCGGGCTTGGCCAGCGCGAGCATCACTGCACCGTTTGCCTGCGCGCCCGAGTGCGGCTGGACGTTCGCATGGTTCGCGTCGAACAGTGCGCACGCGCGGTCGATCGCGAGCGCCTCGATCCGGTCGACATGATCGCAACCGCCGTAGTACCGCCGGGACGGGTAGCCTTCCGCGTACTTGTTCGTCAGCACGGTTCCCTGGGCTTCCAACACCGCCGCGGACGCGATGTTTTCGGACGCGATCAGCTCGATCTGGGTTTGCTGGCGACGCAGCTCCAGTGCGATCTCCGATGCGATCACCGGATCTCGGCTCTGGAGGGTTTCGGAAAAAAATCGGGCGTTCTCGTTCACTTGGTGACTCCGCGGCGCGGTTCGTGATGGGCTGCATCGACTGCGTGTACCGTCCGCTGCCAAGCCGGCACCATCGTTGCGGCACCGGCCATCGGCTTGCGGCGATACACCTGGCCGGTTCACGCGGACGACGTCGAACGCGTCGCCTGCGCTACCGCCGCACGACGTTACTGCTGCAGCCAGGCCTTCAGCTTGTCCGGGTGGGCATCGACGAATTTCTTCGCAGCCGTCGCGTAGTCGTTCGTGCTGTTGCCTTCGAACTCGATCGCCTCGACGTCGGCCAGCGTCAGCTTCAGGTGCTTGAAGAACACGTCGGCGCGCGGGAACTTGCCCGCGAACTTCTTCGACGCGAACGCGTGGACCTGTTCTTCACCGCCGAGCGTGCCCTTCGGGTCCTTCAGGTAACGCATCTGCCACTTCTGGAACAGCCAGTGCGGGCTCCAGACCGTCGCGACGATCCACTGCTTCGACTGGTACGCACGCGACACGCTCGCCAGCATCCCGGCCTCGCTCGATGCCTGGAGGTTGTAGCCTTCCAGGTTGTAGGCCTTGATCGTCTTCTCCGACGCCTGCATCAGGCCGCCACCCGGCTCGATGCCCTGGATCGTGCCGTTCAGCTTGCTCTTGACTTCCGGCTTGTTCAGGTCGGCGATCGACGACAGCTCCGATTCCGGAACGTAGGTCGGCACGGCCCAGCCGTTCTTGCCGCCGGTGTAGATGATGCCGACGTCATCCAGATCGTTCTTGTACTTCGCGTAGTACGTGCCGTGCGTGACCGGCAGCCAGCCGCCGACCATGATGTCGAGATCCCCGCGGGCGACGCCCTGGTACTGGATGCCGATATCGGCCTGGACGAACTGCACCGGCTGCTTAAGCTGCGTCTCCAGCACGTACTTCGCGACATTGGCCACCGCCAGCACGTCCGCCCAGTTGGTCACCGCGATCTTGACCGGTTCGGCCGCCGACACCGCGCCCACACCTGCGCTGCAGGCAACCACCGTCGATACCGCAAGTTTCGCCAGAAGCGACTTGAACGTATGGATTTTCATCTAGTACTCCTTTTTAATCACGCGAGTCTTTCAAGAATGAGAAACGCCTTGATCGGCGTTTCTGGTCTCCATGCACTGCTACACCGGCTGAGCCGCGGCACCGTGGCCGCGGCGCTTGATCGTCCGTCAACTGCGTTTCACCTCTGTGCTCATCAGGTGCGTGCCGCGCCGTGCGGGCCGGCCTTGCCGGTGCGGGCCATCGGCTTCTTCGCCTTCTTCTTCGCCTTCACGCCAAAGCTTTCCGTCAGGCGGTCCAGCACGATCGCGAGCAGCACCACGCCCAGCCCGCCTTCGAAGCCGATCCCGATGTCGAGCCGCTGGATCCCGCTCAGCACGTATTCGCCGAGGCCGCCCGCGCCGATCATCGACGCGACCACCACCATCGACAGCGCCATCATGATCGTCTGGTTCACGCCGGCCATGATCGACGGCAACGCGTTCGGCAGCTGGATCTTCCACAGCAGCTGCCAGTCGGTGCTGCCGAACGAGCGGCCGGCTTCGATCAGTTCCTCGCGCACCTGCCGGATGCCGAGCGTCGTCAGCCGCACGACGGGCGGCATCGCGAACACGATCGTCGCGATCACCGCCGGCACGCGTCCGAGCCCGAACAGGATCACGGCCGGGATCAGGTACACGAACGCGGGCATCGTCTGCATGAAGTCGAGCAGCGAGCGCAGGATCATGCCGATCCGGTTGTTGCGTGCGCCCCAGATGCCGAGCGGCACACCGATCACGAGGCTGAAGAACGTCGCCGCGGTCACGAGCGCGAGGGTCGACACCGTCTGCGCCCACAAGCCCATGTAGTGAATCACAAGCAGCGCGCCGCCGACGAAGACCGAAAACACGATGCCGCGGCGCCACAGTGCGAGGCCGACCAGGATCACGACCATCGCGATGAACGGCACGGCGGCAAGGCCGTCCTCGAGCAGCTTCACGACCGCGCCAAGCCCCGCCGAGAACGTGTCGAAGCCGCCGCGGAAATGCAGAAACAGGAAATTGACGAAGTTCTCCGCGAACTTCCCGATCACCGACGAATTCATGCTGCCCTCCGTTGCATCATCTGCTTGAGTATCGTCCGGCAGGACACGACGCCCGCCAGTCGTCCCGCTGTGTCCGTCACCGGCACGTCGTGCTCCTGGGTCAGCGCGATCGACGCGAGCCGATGCAGATCGGTATCGATCGGAACCGCATTGAAGTCGTTCAGGAATGCCTCGCGAATCGGCCGCGTGCCGGACCGGTGAAGCGTCGCGGGCGTGACGCAGCCCAGGTAATGGCCGGCCTCGTCGCATACGTAGCCGCATTCCGCGCCGCTGTCGATCAGCTGGTTCAGGTAACGCTCGGACGGCGTGCCCGCATCGCAGCGAAGCAGTCCGCGTTCAATCTTCGTCATCATGCTCGACGCCTTCAGGAAGCGCGACACGTCGACGTTGCGGAAGAAGTCCTGCACGTACGCGTCGGCCGGCGTCTGGATCAGTTCGGCCGGCGTACCGACCTGGATCAGGCAGCCGTCCTTCATGATGCCGATGCGCCCGCCGATCTTGACCGCTTCCTCGATATCGTGGGAGATGAACACGATCGTGCGCTGCTCTTCCTTCTGCAGGCGCAGCAGTTCGTTCTACATTTCGAAGCGGATCAGTGGATCGAGCGCGGAGAATGCCTCATCCATCAGCAGCACCGACGGATTCACCGCCAGCGCGCGTGCCAGGCCCACGCGCTGCTGCATGCCGCCCGACAGTTCGCTCGGCAGCAGCTTTTCGTACGACCCGAGGCCGACGCGCTCCAGCGCGGCACGCGCGACGTCGTAGCGCTGCGCCTTCTTGATGCCCGCGACTTCGAGCTCGTATGCGATGTTGTCGAGAACCGTGCGGTTCGGAAGCAGTGCGAACGACTGGAACACCATCGCCATCTTCTGGCGCCGGACGTCGCGCAGTTCCGGCGTCGACATCGGTGCGATGTCGCGGCCTTCGAGCACGACCTGACCGGACGTCGGCTCGATCAGGCGATTCAGCAGCCGGACGAGCGTCGATTTCCCGGATCCCGACAATCCCATGATCACGAAGATCTCGCCGGCGCGCACGCTCAGGCTCACGTCGTTGACCGCCACCATGTTGCCGGTTTCAGCGAAAATCTCGTTGCGGCCGACGCCGCGCTTCATCATCTCGATCGCACGCTCCGGCTTCGGACCGAAAATCTTCGACAGATGCCTGACGGTCAGGATGTCGGTTCCGGTCGCGATACTCGAACGGGCGATCGACGGCGCACCGTCGGTGTGGATTGCTTCGGGGGGAAGTACGTCGCCCGGCGCAAACGTCAGATTTGGAGTCATTCTGTCGTCCCGACTAACTGGTAAGGGAAACCGCGAACTTCGTCTGATTCGGCATCGATAGCCCGATTGGCGGGTGGGCCCGATGCCGCTTCTGCGTGGTTGACGGCGCTGATACAGTGATTGCAGCGTATCAATCCAATTTCGTTGTTCCAGATACATTTTTTGTGCGCTTTCCCATACCTTTGGTAATGCATCGGCTACGGACGAAAAAAGCCGGCGCTTGTGGAAAAGTACCAGTGACGCTACAGCCAGTATTGGCGCGGCCGGGCGCGATTTGACGGGAACTACTGCTGCGCCGGGCACTGGGCGCTCGCGGAGGCGAACTACGGGAAAAACCCGACACAGCCATTTAAGGGAAAACACTAGGAAATGGCTTAAAAATGGTTCATCACAGGAAACCGTGGAAGATTTGATGCCGATTGCGAATCTGACGCCTGACTGTAAGGAGGTCAGGAGGAGGAATTGCTCGATCGCAAGGCACTTCAGGCACCGGGTTGCTGGACAGGTCAGCGATTTGGAGCGTGTGGAATAGCCGGAAGGCGAAGGCCGCAGGCTGTCGCTGTATTTGAAGCCGGTCAGCAAGGTCATGTACTGCGAGCAATGTGGGACACGCTGCCCGCAGATCCACGAGACAACGGTTCGCCGAGTGCGTGACCTGCCGCTGTTCGAGTACCGGGTGATGCTGCATCCCCCCGTCGGATTTGGTGCGAACGCTGCGGCTGTTGACGTCCACGCGGAATTGACCCACCGGGGATGCGGTGGAAATCAACAGAACTGTTCCATCTCGCGCAGAATCGCATCCTCGAGATCACGCTCCAGATAGTGATCATTGAGACCGAGAAAGTCGAGGATGTATGGATCTTTCAGCACGAGATCAGGCGTCATCTGCTACGCGTCGCGCAGGTGCGCCACTTGGCGCAGGATCACTTCGTCGGGTCGGCGCGACCGTGCGCTGCGCTCGAGCAGCATCGACTGCATCCGCTCCTGCAGCTGCTGTTGAAGGAAGCCGTTAAAAAGGCCCGGAAGCTCATCGCCATGGCCAACTAACGCGCTGCAGTCCAATGCACGGAAACTGGCGCTGTGCGAGTTCGTGAAATTCCCGGTTCAACAATGCCACGCGCAATTGCACGACACTCTGTGCTCCCACGCGACTCCAGCGCATCTGCTGGCCCTTGCACATGCGACGGCCAATGATTCGATTGATTGACGATTCCACGAATCCGGTGGAGATCCGCCCTGCCGAGCATTGCCAGGTGCGATAGTCAATCAGCGACTCGACGTTACTGTTGAGATACGTGACCACATTCAACAGGCTATAGCTCGCTTTCCTGACTTCACGTCTCACCGCAGGATCGCGCTTCTCGCGGAGGTCAAGCAAGCGAGCGAGTCTGGCTGCAAGCTGCTTCCAGGCAAATGTGCGTCCGACCCAAACGTAATGGCGGAAGCGGACAAACAGATCACATAACTCAAACGCTGATCCACCGTCCGTGAGTCGCTCGTATGCCAAAGGCGCGATAGCCTGATCAACGCGTCGCATCATCCGTCCGATGTGTGCTCAATCGAGAACCCACTCGTTGTCGTATGGCAGATTGTTGGCGACGCCGGCTAGGTCTCGAACTCCATCAGTCAAAACTACGACTTCATTTTGGTCTCCGCATCCACTGTCTTCGAGAAATCGTGTCATTTCTTGGTTCAATCGCTTGGTGCGCGGCATGGCGGAAGCCCACACTCGTGGCAGCTTGCCGGATTCCGCCAGCGCAGCCACGACGACTGCGATTGACGATGGCCGGTTCCCGGCTTCTATGCGATTTTGCTTGCTCGAACCCTTGCGATTGCACCGGGCGCGACGAACATAGCCGATGTCGATGCCGAGTTCTACATTCGGCTTTGTTGTCTCGCACCACCGACGCACTGACCGCGTCCCCTGTATTGATTTCCCGACGCCCACGGGGTGATTGCGGATGGTTACATGACTGTCACGACCTGGATACGCCTCCACGCGGCCGATTCCCAGCCCTTTTAAGGGCTTCCACCAACACATGAGGTGCTGGTGGCGGAGGGGGGGGGCGGTAAGCATGTGCCGAGCGCCGGGGTTCCTGCCATCGGACGCCCCGGCATCAATGAGCGGCCACCCCGGTCGCCGTCACAGCGCGTTCGGTGCCGCCCTCCCCTCAAGCACCGCCGCGACGTTGTCGAGCGCGGTAAACCCCATCTGGTCGCGCGTCTCGATCGTCGCGCTCGCCATGTGCGGCGACAGAAACACATTGTCGAGCGTGGCGAAGCGCGGATCGATATTCGGCTCGTTCCGGTAGACGTCGAGCCCCGCGCCGAAGAGCCGATGCGATGCCAATGCATCGTACAGCGCATCTTCGTCGACGAGACTGCCGCGCGCTGCGTTCACGAACACCGCACCGTCGCGTAGCAGGCCGAACTCGCGACGCGTCATCAGCGGCGTGCCGCCGCCCGGCACGTGCAGCGTGAGAATGTCGCACTGCGGCAGCAGCGTGTCGAGGTCCGCGCAATAGCGGGCGCCGGCCTCGATCTCCGGCGGTGCGGGCCGCCGGTCGGTATAGACGATCTTCATTCCGAAGCCCCGCGCACGCTGCGCAACCGCCCGCCCGATCCGGCCGAAGCCGACGACGCCGAGCGTCTTGCCGTTCACGCGCGTGCCGAGCATGTCCGTCATGCCGAACGACTTTCCCCAACCGGCGCGCACGATACGCTCGTACTCCGACGCACGCCGGCACGCGGCCAGCATCAGCAGCAGCGTGAAATCGGCCGTGCAGTCGGTGAGCGCGTCGGGTGCGTTGCTGACCACGATCCCGCGCGCGCGCGCGGCGGTCACATCCATGTGATCGTAGCCGGCGCTCGCGTTCGCGATGATCTTCACGCTCGGCGGCAACGCCGCGATGTGCTCGGCCTGCAGCCCCGATTTCTTGCCGATCAGCACCGCCGGCGTGTCGTAGCGGTTGCAGAACTCGACGACGGACGGCGCGTCCATGTCGGCGTCGGTTACATAAGCGTTGAAGTCAGCTTCCGCGCGTGCGGCCACCGCGGCCGGCACGCGTCGCGCCACCAGCAGGCGGGTGCGATTGTTGTCAGGCATGGTCTCGTCCTTAGGTCGGAAAACGGAACACAGCCTACGAAGCGCGGTCGACGCGGGTCAATATTGATTGATTCGATCAACATGTTCGTGTGGCATCGAACAGCCGAATTGCCGAACGGTTACGGTCGTGTGGTTTGCGATACGCCGGTACGGTCCGGCCTCCGCCCGACGCGTCGGCGAACTCAGGAAAACCCTGACGCCACCACGACCGGACGGGGCAGTTGATATTGATTGAAAGAATCAAGATTGCTGCAGGATCGCCGTCGCGCAATGCTTTTTGCACGTTCAACGAACTGACGACGAGGTCGTGAAAATGCAGGCAGAGAAAAAAATTGCGGCAGTGACGGGCGCCGGTACCGGAATCGGGCAGGCGGCGGCTGTGGCGCTCGCGCGCACAGGTTTCACCGTCGCACTGCTCGGCAGGCGCATCGATCCGCTGCTCGCGACGAAGGAAATCATCGAGCGCGCCGGAGGTGACGCGGCGGCCATTCCGACCGACGTTTCCGACGAAGCATCGGTCGACGCGAGCTTCGCGCAGATCGCACAAGACTTCGGGCGCCTTGACGTGCTGTTCAACAACGCCGGCCGCAACGCGGGTGCGGTGCCACTCGACGACTACTCGCTGCAATTCTGGAACGACGTGATCGCGACCAACCTGACGGGCGTGTTCCTGTGCGCCCGCGCCGCATGGCGCCAGATGAAGCAGCAAACGCCGCAAGGCGGGCGCATCATCAACAACGGGTCGATCTCCGCGCACACGCCGCGCCCGAACACGATCGCATACACGGCCACGAAGCACGCGGTGCTCGGCATCACACGCTCGCTCGCGCTCGACGGTCGTCCGTTCAATATCGCATGCGGCCAGATCGACATCGGCAATGCCGCCACGTCGCTGACGGAGCGCATGAACAGCGGCGTGCTGCAAGCCGACGGCCGCGTCGCGCCGGAGCCGCGCGTCGACGTCGCGCACGTCGCGAACGCGATCGTGCAGATGGCGAGCCTGCCGCTCGAAGCGAACATTCTGCACATGACGATCATGGCGAGCGCGATGCCGTTCGTCGGGCGCGGTTGACCTGACGCGCGCGAGCGCGCACGACGACTGCGCGCCGGCCCATCAAATCGAATATATAAGGAGACGACATTGAAAACCGCAGAAGAGCAGGTTCCGGTGATGCGCGATCTCGACGCGCCCGCAGCCCTCGCGAGACGATCGAGGGTGCGCTACGGCGTGCTGTCGATGCTGCTGGTGGCTACCATCCTCAACTACGTCGACCGCTCGGCGCTCGGCATCGTCGCGCCCGCGCTGTCGAAGGATCTCGCGCTCACCCGCGTGCAGATGGGCGAGCTGTTCGCCGTGTTCGGCCTCGCGTACTCAATCGCGCTGCTGCCGGCAGGCGTGCTCGCCGACCTGCTCGGCTCGCGCGTAGCGTATGCGCTGTCGCTCGTCGGCTGGTCGCTTGCGACGCTCACGCAAGGGCTCGCGCACGGCTATCACATGCTGCTCGGCTCGCGGCTCGCGATGGGCGCGCTCGAGGCGCCCGCGTTTCCGTCGAACGCGCGCGCGGTGACGATGTGGTTTCCGGTCCAGGAGCGCGGGTTTGCGACGAGTGTGTACGTGATGGGCCAGTACATCGGCACACCGCTCTTCACCGGGCTGCTGCTGTGGATCTCGTCGGCGTTCGGCTGGCGTACCGTGTTCTTCGCGACCGGCGCGTTCGGCATCCTGTTCAGCGTTGTCTGGTACCGGCTCTATCGCGATCCGTCGCGGCATCCGCGCGTCAACGCGGCCGAGCTACAGTACATCACCGAAGGGCGGCCTGTGGTGACCGCGCGCGACCCGTTCGACTGGCGCATGGCGCTGCGCCTGCTCGGCTACCGGCAGATCCTCGCGATCTGTCTGGGCAAGTTCTGCAACAACACGCTACTGGTGTTTTTCACGACGTGGTTCATGACCTATCTCGTCGAAGAGCGGCACATGTCGATGATCAAGGTCGGCTTCTTCCAGGCGATGCCGTTCATCGGCGCGACGCTCGGGATCCTGATTGCCGGCTATCTGTCCGATCTCTGCATCCGGCGCGGCGTGTCGATGTCGTCGTCACGCAAGGCGCCGCTCGTGATCGGCACCTTCCTCGGCGCATCGATCGTACTCGTCAATTTCGTGCACTCGAATGCGTTGGTAATCGCGATCCTCACCATCGCGTTCTTCGCGCAGGGGATCGGCTCGATGTCGTGGGCCGCCGTCTCCGAGATCGCGCCGAAACGCTATGTCGGGCTCACCAGCAGCATCACCAGCCTTGCCGCGAATATCGCGGCCGTCACCACGCCGCTGATGATCGGCTACGTGACGCAGCACACCGGCAACTTTTTCTGGGCGCTGAATCTGATGGGCGCGATCTGCCTCGTCGGCACGCTGTCGTACTCGGTATTGCTCGGCAAGCTGTCGCGTATCGAGCTCTGACCACGTTCATCTCCCATTCCGGCCACTCCTTCACGTACTGACCTCGATCATGATCGAATTCAAATGGGATCACCTGCAACTCTGCTCAGTTGATGCCGAGGCCACGGCCGCATGGTTCGCGCGTTGCCTGAACGCCGAAGTCGTGCGACGCCCCGGCCGCGTCGACCTGCGAATCGGCACCGTCAACTTGTTCATCACGGCACTGCCGGATGCGCGTTCGGCGATCGTGCCGGACGGCGTCCGCGTGCAAGGCATCGATCACTTCGGCGTACTGGTCGAGGATCTCGATGCTGCCTATGCGCATCTGGTCGACAATGGCGCGGAAATCGTGCAACCGGTGACGCGGATTCGCGCCGGCGTGCGCGGCTGTTTCGTGCGCGCACCGGGCGACATCCTCGTTGAGGTGCTCGAGCGGCGCGCGACCGAGATGACATTCAGTTGAACCCGGTCTATAGTCGTCGGAAGCGGCCGGTCGCCGGCCGCATCTGATTCACGACACGCCATGCAGAACTGGATCACCCTGACGGAAGCGGCGCGGCGGCTGGGCGTGCGGGCGCAGACCATCTATGCGTATGCGAGCCGCGGCAGCATCGCCGTGATGCAGGATCCCGACGATCCGCGCAAGAGCCTGTATCGCGCCGACGACGTGGTCGCGCTGTGCCGCAAGAAACAGGTCGGCCGCAAGCGGGCAGCGCTGGCGGCCAGCACGATCTTCGGCGCCGAGCCGTGCATCTACAGCGGCATCACCACCTTCTCCAAGGGCCGCGCGTGGTATCGCGGCCGCGACAGCATTCAACTCGCGGACACCGCCACGCTCGAGGAAACGGCCGCGCTGCTGTGGCAAGCCACCACGCCTGTGTCGTTCAACGCGCCGGCGGTTGCGTTGCCGCCCAGCGAGCGCGATCGGCAATGCGCGTTCACGATGCTCGCGACACTGGCCGCGCACGGTCACTCGACGCTCGGCCGGCTCGACAGCGCGCTGCACACCGAGGCCGGACAGCTCGTCGCGATCGTGTCGCGCGCGTTCGGCGCGTACGACGATGCCGATGCGGGGCGGCCCTGGATCCATCAGCGGCTCGCGGCCGGCTGGGGCCTCGACGACCATGGCGCGGACCTGCTGCGCCGTGCGATGGTGCTGGTCGCCGATCACGAGATCACGAGTTCGGCGTTCGCCGCACGCATCACCGCGTCGACCGGCGCGTCCCTCGCTGGCTGCCTGCTGACGGGCCTCACGACATTGTCGGGCCCGCTGCACGGCGACGCGTCGGGGCGCGTGCGTGCCGTGTTCGACGACGTTGAACGGCTCGGCGCCGAGCGCGTGGTCGATCATCACCTGAAGTCCGCGATCCCGATTCCAGGTTTCGGTCACCATCTTTACCCCGACGGCGATCCGCGCGCCGCTGCGCTGCTCGCGCGACTCGATCCGCCCACCGAACTCGGGTACTTTGTCGATAAGGTCACGACGCTCACCGGCCAGCGGCCGACCATCGACGTCGCGCTTGTGATGCTAGCGGTACAGCTTCAATTGCCGACCGATGCGGCATTCGGGTTGTTTGCGATCGCGCGCAGTGTCGGGCTGCTCGCACACTGCATCGAGCAACTGCGCGTCGGCAAGGTGATCCGGCCACGCAGCCGCTATACGGGGCCGACGCTCGACGAGCGGCATCTGCGGCCCGAGGCCCACGATGACGGCAAGCTGCCGAAAGCCGGTATGATCGAGAAGAACCGGGTGTTCAAGGTGGTGGAGTAGCTTGCGTCACGAAGGTGCGCGACAGCGATCCGCATCTTCATGAAAAGTGAAGCGGCCCGAGGTCATCCGGCGACCGCGGGCCATACACGTAGCCACAGAACAAAGTAAAGTTGTCACCGTTTGCGAAATAAGGACGTCACTGCGCCGGTCGTCGTCGACCGAACGATGAACGATACGAAACTCTCGGAAATTCATGACGTTGCACGTCGCGAAATAGAAACGTCACTGACCGCCGCCCTGCGAAGCCCAGTGTCAACTCCCATGCTGCACGGCGGCGGAGGGCCCCACAGCGGGTCTTCATCCTGCCGGTAGTAGTCGCCGTACTCCGGCTGGTCGAGCAATTCGATGGCTTCCTCGCGCACCGCCTGCGCCACCGGCACAAAGCTGCCCGGCTCGTACACATAGTGCGTGGTGCGTGCGCCGAAGCCGTCCTCGTCGGCGATCTTGCTCTCCCACGCCAGCGTGTCGCCGTCCCAGCCGTACAGCGTCAAACCATAGCCGTGCTCCGCGTTCAGCCGCGCCGTCTCCGCTTCCCGGTAACCACTGCCGTCACTGGCACTGTATCTCACCTGCGCGTTCGATTCCTTCCTCACCCGTCGCCCCAGCGCATCGTACCAGTAGCGCACCGATACCCGGCCGTTGCCGAACCGTACCAGTCGATCGAAGCTGTCCCACTCGTACCACGCTTCACATCAGCTTAATCAGCCGAAGTAGAAATTGATCAATTTTCCGTATTCAGAAGAATACTTCCTCAAACTACCCAACGGCCGCTCATCGAGCATATCCATTGCCGCCCCTATACTCCCCGTTATTAACTTTTCATTTCCAACGGACGCATAATCCACGCCCACCACAGCATACCCAGATCTTACATTTCTTCGGCCAAACCGGATAACAGAGTACTGACCCAACACAATTGCACCATCTTTTTTGTCGTCAGAAAAATAAAGATGAACATCGTCCCTCAGCAAACTTAATTGAACCCCATCCCAAATTCGCTTAAGCAAAGCCATCAACCTTACGCCCGGCCCAAAGTCGACAGAGCTACCAATATAAGTTTCACCAAGATAATACAACTTATACAGAGAATTAATTTCCATATTCCTATGATTTACATGTATATACTTCTCGTACAAATGGAAATCGGGAATTTTCCCCACAACATCGTAGCCTCGATCCTCGAGCTGCGACTTATCGCCATCCTCACCGCGGATCAACCTGCCTGGATCATCGCCATTAGATTGCAGCAGCACATCAATAATTTCATAAAAATAAATTGCCATCTCTGTTTACTTAGAAATAGGATTCGTCCCAGATGCACCATGCTTGCCGAGAATCTCAGTAACCTTTTTGAGTTCTGATGCTCGATTTGAATTTGGACATGCGTCCACGCCGGCCTGTGAAGCCTTGGCCAAACGATCAACGTTCCTTGCTTTGTCGAGGCATTTGACATCGCAGCTACATACTTTCTTCCATTGAGACTCGGACATATTGCGCGTGGCTTTATCCGCCGGCCCCAGATCCACATGGCTTCCGTCTGCGTTAGGCGTCAACGTAATATGCCGCCCGCTAGGCGGCAGTCCAGGACCGCTTACATTGACATGTGCCCCTCGCGCCAAAGTATCCGGCCCGGCGGTATTGGCAGAAACGTCGTATCCTGACAACCCCAATGGGTCGATCCACTGTATCGGATTGGACGCATATTGATATACGTTGATACCCCCCTTCAATCTGATGGGGTCTTTCGATACAAACCTACCGCTTGTGGATCGCAGTACCGATGCCGGTTGTAGACGAACGAGGGGCCGCTGACGCGGCCCTCTCATTCATTTAAAGACGATCCGAAACCAACTTAACCAAATCAGAGAAGAACGCGTCAAGCTCCATGCACAAATACTCTGAATTCCCGTCGAATTTAAAAATATCTCCGGAAATCAATTTTCCCTCTTGATCCGTCAGATCGACGGTTACTCTATATTTATCACCCATACCTGTCAGATCAAGTGTTAGATCGATCTCCATTGGGTAGAAGCTTACGTATGCCGTGCCGCCGAGAGAGTTTTGGTAAAACCCTGAATTCGATGACTCAATCTTGACCCTCTTTTCAATGGCACATTCTACCCTTGCTACATAGTCTGACAAATAGGATTTAATATCTATCGCCATCACTTTTTCCCCCGACCAGTGACTGCTTCCAATATACCTTCTGTCAGAGAATGCGTCGAGCCGCTTCCTCTGGACTTCGCCCAGTCTGTCAATTTGGAATCGATCGGATCGTTTATCGGTCGAATGGTCACGTGACCATTCGGTTTATCATGCGTCGCTTGAAGCCCGAACGAACAAAGCTTTCCGACGTCCAGCTCAACATATTTCCCTCTGTCCAATCCCGCTTCCGAAGTGGCTGCCGACAAGCCCGGCTCTTTCCCATCGATTCGGGTCGTGTCTTTTCCTAAGCGCGGAGTCAGGCTATCGGGGGTTCCCGATGCATTTCTAAAGACAGTTCCGCTAGTTATACCCTTAGGTTCAAAACCGGATAAGCCAAGCGGATCAACCCACCCCGTCGGATTGGGTGCGTATTGATAGACGTTGATCCCGCCTGCAAGCCCAATCGGATCTTTCGAGAGGTAGCGTCCAACGGTGGGATCATAGTACCGATACAGGTTATAGGTTATAGTGAAGACCCGTCTACCACTCGGTACCAGTACCCTAACGATTGCCCATAATCTCGTGCGCTGACGCAGAGTGCACTCGTCGTCGTGACGCTATCGAGTGTTGACCGACTCTCCGCCTCGCCTTGTGCTACGTAGCATATCGGCGTCGCTCGGCAGTATGCAGAAGTTGGTCCGCTACTCAATCGTAGTCGTGCCACAACCAAGTACAGCGGATTCACGACCTCGGGCTTGCGAGCCACATCGCTGATCGCCTCCTCCGCGTCATCCCAAGCGCCGAAGCCGGGAAGACCCGCTCATTAGCAGCCCTTCGGGTTAGTGACGCACATCCAGCCCACTTATATGGTTGTCGCGTGCAGATTCATATAGAAATCCCAATGAATAATGAGCTTGCCAGATTTCGATAAAAATATCGTATCTACAAAATCCAGCTCACTCACAAACCTCAGCCATTCTGACAAGCTTGTCTTAAGTGCCGGGACAGCATCGTCCAAATTGAATACATAAAAAACGTCAGTTATCGCCGCCCCCATAGAAGTCGAAAGAACTTTCAGCTCATTACTTAATCGTGCTCGATCAACACCATTTACCTCTTTCTTCTTAATAATGCGACTCCAGTCGATAGACGACGAACTCGCAGGAAGAGATTTCCTGAGCATATCAAGCATCTGCCTTTCTTCACCCCGAGCACATGAGTGGGCGGCAACATAATTAGCACATTCACTAGAGAAGATCATCTATTGAACCTCTTGACTATCTTGGCAACCGTCTTTCCAGATGCATTAAAGCAGATCGTTTTTTCGTTCCCTTTCCCGTTGAAGATGTTGATGTGAGCACCATGCCTTTCATCGTGCTCAACACGAAATCCTCGATATTCATCGGGAGCACGCCTTCCGTTAAAGCGCTGAGAGCCGAATTTGGCTGGATTTGGAATAGCTCTCTTTGCTGTAATCTTCGTAAAATCAAGGGCACTATTCATCGCTTGATTGTAGTCATCGTGCACTTCATCGCATTGGCGGTCATCCTTACCCGGACATGAATTACACTTTCTCGCTAAACCAAGAGGATCGGTCCAGAGCGTCGGATTCGGCGCGTACTGGAAGGCGTTGACCCCGCCCGCCAGCCCGATCGGATCCTTCGATACGAACCGCCCCGTAGCTGGATCATAGTACCGATGCCGGTTGTAATGCAGCCCCGACTCATGGTCATGGTACTGCCCCTGGAAGCGGATGGGGTTGGCGATCAGTGCCTTCCCCGAGGCCTTGCGGATCGTCTCCTGCGCGACACCCCACGCGCGGTACTCCGCGCTCCACGCAATCTCGCTGTGCTCGTCAGTGAGCTCCTGCGGCGTGCCGAGGTGATCGCACTGGTACCACGCCACTCTGTCGATGGCTGGTGCGGGCGGCGGCGGCAACCACAGCGGGTCTTCATCCTGCCGGTAGTAATCGCCGTACTCGGGCTGGTCCAGCAATTCGATGGCTTCCTCGCGCACCGCCTGCGCCACCGGCACGAAGCTGCCTGGCTCGTACACATAGTGCGTGGTGCGTGCGCCAAAGCCGTCCTCGTCGGCGATCTTGCTCTCCCACGCCAGCGTGTCCCCGTCCCAGCCATATAGCGTGAAACCGCATTGCAGCTCGCGGTTGCGCTTCACACGCTCGGCGCGGTTCCAGTGTGGGCCCGCTTCCCTTCTTTCCTCGTAGTGCGCCTGGCTGTGCTTGGACAGACGCCGCCCAAGCGCGTCGTAGGTGTAGTCGACCTTCAGGCGATCGTCTTCGTAGTGCGTCAGGCGGTCAAACAGGTCCCAGGTGAAGCGGCCTTCCTTACCGTTGTGCCAACGCTGCGTGAGGTTGCCGCGCGCGTAGTACTGGTAGTGGGTACCCGCGTATTGCTTGAGCAGGTTATCCAGCGCCTTGATGCGCGGCATGCGCTGGCACTCGGCTTCGCGCTGGGTTTCCGGGTCGATGAGGTTGCTCGCCAGGCCGAAGTCGAAGGTCTCGTGGCCGAGCCGGCTTTCTGATCGGCCGGGTCGAACAGTTGACGCCACCGGCTTCCGCGGCCCCATGGCACGAAAGCGTCCTCACTGAAAAATGTCATCAAGTGTGATACAGCGCCGGTCCCGGCTCTCGATCAGTGGGTGTCGGCGCATTGCTTGAGCAGGTTGGCTAGCGCCGGGGCGCGGCAGTGCTGGCGGCCGGCCCACCGAGTCATAACGGTAGGCCGGCTGGCTGCGACGCGTGTCGTTGAAACGTCCCCATCAGCCAGCTTCCGCGTTCCAAGCAGAAGCCCACCTCCGATCTGCTCGATACCGTACTCGCGCGGTATGCCCGCCTTCTCTTAGCCGCTCTCACCCCACGCGACCGCCGAGGTTGAGGACGCCTGTTTTCTTTTTCCAAATGCACTCACCCACGACCAACGTATCGCCTCTCGGCCTTTCACAGGTCGGCACATCATGGGCGGGAGCTTTCCAACATCGACCTTGTCGGACATTTGGCACCACGTGCCTATCCTGCAATCGCTCTCCTTGCTCCTCCCAACCCAGACGAACGAACGCAGATGGAACACAACGGGAACACGACCGGTACATGGATGCACGTCGATGGAACATCGCGCGCACTCACTGAACGCAGATGGAACACTGTGGGAACATCAACAGCCCCCCCCCGGTTTCCAAAGGGCTGCGCCCTTTGGGCACCATATGGTTCGGCAATGCGTCTGCATCTCCGTAAACATATGCGTCGTGCCTGTCGTTTTCATCAGGGCTACACTCGGGATACAGCTCGGATACACGATCGATACGCAAAGGCTACAACACGACCACACTATCGCTGTCTTGATCTGTTGTGGTGCAATCTGCACCATGCCGCAAAGCCCCGTCGGCTCTGGCTTTGCGCGATTCGCGACCACTACGGCAACACCTCGCCGCTCAGGAATGTGGTGCGCCTCAAACCCGTGCCACGCTTGGCTGAGCGACCGTTTCGCACGCGGTTTGGTACGTGCGTCATGTCTGTGCTACTTCAAGGGGTGGTGCATTTTGGACCAACACGATATTTCCGCTGTAAATCAGCCCGACGACGCCGCGACGGCCAGCATCGGAATTCAGCAATTGTCGGCGTCGGCGCCGGCCGACACGAACGACGAACATCGCGTCATTGCCGATACCTGGCTGCAACACGCGATCGCCGGCATCCAGCAAATGCACCTCAACGACGACGCTCGCCGCGAGGTCGCAAAGCGGCTTTTCTAGCAGCCTCCATCCTGACGGCCGCCGCTGCGTTTCTCCCCGATCGGGGAGAAACGAGTAAGTGCACATTGTTCGATTTCCGAGCCACATCGAGTATCGCGCCCAGAAACAACAGGGGCCGCATAAGCGGCCCCAAGATGCTTGAGCGTCTATCGTTATCCAGGGCGACCGGGCACGGTTAAGAAGGCTGCGAAGCTGTCTGCAATCGCCGACGCCCGCCCTGTCTCATGCGACCAAAGAACGACAACAGGCTCTCCGGTGTTGCCAAGCGTTCCGTAGTCGAAGCAGTAGTAATCGCCCGTTCCGAATTCGGCAAACGGTAGCAACTGAGAGAAGTCGATAGAGCTACCGGAGAAATTGTCTTGCCACTCCTGCCAGTCTCCTTTGAAGTGACGCACTATCGACTCCCACGTCTTGCGGGGATCGCGGGCATCGAATACAGGAAACACAGTCAGAGCGCCCAATGCTTTGCCGTTGTTGTCCAACAACCAATCTGAGAAGGACTTAGGCAAGGTTCGCGCCAATTCCGTCTCAGCTGCATGGATCGCATCTACTGTTGTGCCTATCACTCGTGCTTTAGCCATCATTTCTCACTTACGGTAAAGATCCCGGCTTCGGGAGACTCAGCTTGCCCGTTCCAGGTGAACCAGAGTTCGGCATCTTTGCAGACCAGCACCCGTTGCGCTTGGGAAACGCTGATTAATAGGCCAACGCGCGAGCTTGTCGGCGGTGCTGACGCGCAAATTCCGGATGCCGAAGTGAAG
>NZ_CABVPN010000028.1 GCF_902499115.1 Burkholderia diffusa | reverse complement strand
CACTTCGGCATCCGGAATTTGCGCGTCAGCACCGCCGACAAGCTCGCGCGTTGGCCTATTAATCAGCGTTTCCCTAGGTGAATCCTCGAAAGATGCTCACCGCGATCCTGGTTCAAATATGTGTAGGCGCCGGTATATTCATAGAATTCAGTCTGCTCCGGCAAGTTTCCTTGACCGGCCATTGTCGGCAACGTCGTACCTTTGGGATTGACCAGAGACGACGGTGCCTTATAGTCAAACGTGCGTGTCGTGTACACGGTACTCTGCAATGTCCGCGACCCAGCCCACTGCGTAAACGCGTCGGTTTCGCTACTTGTGCCGGACCTGGAGAATCCGACCGACTTGGGCGACATCTCATCAAGCGAGTAAATGTCGTCGGTTACGACAAACCTATGCGACTTTCCATCCTTGTCATGACGCCAGAAACCGAATAGGCCTTCTTCCTCCATCAATCGATGGACAAAATTCCAATCAGTCTCGCTCTGACGGCAGTACGAGCGCGGGGGGAGCGGCTTCAGCAACGCGAATTCGAATTGGCCTCGAGCTTGTGGATGCCCATTGAATACGTCCGTGATGACGGCGTCGATGCTCACATCCTGCCAGTACCGCATATCGTTGCGGAATTTGAGGAAATGCATCCATGAAGCGAAAGCTAATTGGTAACTTGAAAGGCTGCCGTCAGTTCCGAGCCTGCGAGCTGTATGAATGTATCCGTTGATCGGCAGATAAGACTTGTTCGCTTGCTGAATCCAAAGTGTTATCGGCTGGGCGATCAGCGTTTTGAGCTCGATGTCGCTCGCCGTGGATACCACGTCGATCGTGACACTGAAGTCACGACCAAGCTCGGAATAGGTCGTGGCCCGACGTGGCACGAGCGCGTTATCCGGCAACGACGGGATATCCGCCTTGAGCAGGCGGTCTTGCTGGATCAGGCCGCCACGAATCGCCTGAGCCAATTGGGTCATATTCATGCGTTATCCATCTTCTTGTATTTTGCAGACCAGCGATGGGCCGCGCTCTCACGGGGACGGCTCCCCGGCTATGTCGCTGCAATTTTAGCAGCGTCGCCCGGTCATGAAAGAAGAAGCGGTGGGATGTCGCGCGCAATAATCGCGAGTTTGCGACCACCCGAAAACTAGCCAAGCCCGTGACACTCCTTTGGTCGGAGCACGTTGAGCCGCCGCTTTCGGGAATGGCGACGTTATCCAGCAGATCAGAAATTTTCATCCCCAAAAAGACCGGTGTAGGTCTCTACGTACGGTGCCTTGCCAGCTAAGGCGCAGATACTGCTGCATCATCGATCATTGACGAAGGTGGCGTCAGTACCGTGGCCGTTGCACGCCTCCTCCTCGATGTCATCGAGCCAGTTTGCCCAAGCCTGCATCATGTCCCGACGCTCTTGCAAGTACTTCGCGTGGTTATACGTCGAGCGAGTCTTGTCCTTATGCGACAGCTGCATTTCAACGACTTCATCTTTCCAGCCCATCTCGTGGAGGTTCGTCGACGCGATTGCTCGGAAGTCATGGCCCGTTATCGGCTCGGGGATATTCGGCATCGTGGAGTCGAGCGCCCGATTGATTGTTGCTCGACTCATGTGGGGTCGGTGGCTTGAGAACTGCTCCGCGCAACACCGAAGCTGGATCGGTATCGGTACGAAGCGTGATCACCGCGTACGGGAACACGTTGGATACGTACTGAGTAGTTTGACCGCTACGGAAGGGGGGCAGCGTTCTTCGACGCGGCGCATCAAGGCGAGCACATCGTGAGCGGTAGTAGAGCGCATTGGGCGGTTCCCGATGTAAGGGTATGCGTCTGCTCCGAGCATGCGCAAAATCTCGCCAAAGTGCCGCTCGGTCCACGTCTTGCGCTTCTTCTCCAGCCACTCGTCGCTCACAACGCGGAAAGTTGCCTTGCCTTCGTTGATGCGCGCGGACAGCACTTCCTGCCGCGCGTGAGGCGGATGCAGCCCCTTCGTGACGAGTTCACGGGCATCGTCGCGTGCCGTGCGCGCGTCTTGGAGGCTGATGGTGGGATATTCGCCGATCGCGAAAAGATTCTCTTTCCCAGCAATTCGGTACTTGTATCGCCAGAGCTTGGAGCCAGTCGGCTCCACCAACAGATACAGTCCATTGCCGTCAGTAAGTTTGGTAGGCTTGTTGCCTGCTTTCGCTTGTCGGATTTTGACGTCGCTAAGTAGGGTGAAAAAGGGGGTATCGACTCTGGATTGTCGAAATGATACCCCCTTTTGTACCCCGTTTTTTCTCGGCTGGGGACGATTTCCGGCGAACATAAGCGAACAGTGGAAGGGCGTAAAGTGCCCAACTGGTAAGGGTTATAGGCGAATCGCCGAACCAACACGAACAGGAGCAACGGAAGTGATCAGACATATCGTCATGTGGAAGCTGAAAGAATCGGCGGAAGGCGGCACGCGTGCGCAGAACGCGCTGAAGCTGAAGGAAAAGCTCGAAGGCTGCCGCGACCTCGTGCCGGGCATCCTGCAACTCGACGTCGGCATCGCGACGCCAGGCCTCGAAGCCACGTCGGACGTCGTGCTCGTGTCCGATTTCACGGACAAGGCCGCGCTCGATGCGTACCAGGTGCATCCGGTCCACCAGGAAGTGAAGAAATTCGTCGTTGCGGTGGCGGAATCGCGCCAGTGTGTCGACTACCTGTCCGAAAGCGCAGCACGATGAGCGACGCGGCATCCCCGACGGATGGTCCGTCGATCGAAAGCCCGTTCGTCGATCTGCTCGGCGTGCGGCTCGTGTCTGCGAAGGATGGCGCGAGCGAGATCGTGCTGCCGCTCGACGAGCGGCACATGAACACGTGGAGCATCGCGCACGGCGGCGTGACGATGACGCTATCGGACATCGCGCTCGCGATGGCCGCCCGGAGCCTGACCGACGACGGCGTCGGCGTCGTCACGGTCGAGATGAAGGTGAATTTCATGCAGCCCGGGCGCGGCGAATTGCGCGCATATGGACGCGTGATGCATCGTTCGACGACGATGGCGTACTGCGAAGGTGAAGTGCGCGACAGCGACGGCAACTTCGTCGCGAAGGCGCTCGGCACGTTCAAGTATATGCGGCGGCTCGCGGTGGGTCGCGACATCAAGCGGCAACGCACGCGTACGGCGCCGGACGCCCAGCCCGGCCCGAGCGACGCGTAAGCGCCGGGACGCGCGGCCCTGCCTGGTCACAGGCGGGGCCGTTTTGTTTTGCGGCACGGATTCACAACGGGACGGCGTGACGCTGCGAACGAATCCAGGGAGACAGCCATGAACACGATCAGCCGCTAGATCCCGCTCGTGTCGCGCCCGCAAGGCGCCGCGCGCGCCGACAACTTCCGGCTCGTCGAAACGCCGCCCGTGCCGCTCGCGAATCCGGGCCTGAACCTGCGTTCGCCGCTGACGATGCAGGGCTTCATCGTATTCGAACACCCCGACGCATGGCCGCCCGCGCTGGCCGAGCTCGGCGAACTCGTCGCGACGATCGCATACGGACTCGAGCCGGCGCCGGACGCGTTCTCCGGGCTCCTGAGAGGCCACAATTTCGGTAAGCAGCTCATGCAACTCGTCTGATCCGCGCGTGGCATCATGTGACGCTTGTCCGTTCACGGCGCCGCACGCGCCGTCCTCACCGATGCCGCTGAATCCGAAGATCGCCCAGATACTCGACATGGTCGAGCGCGCAAAACGCCCGTCCTATCACCACCAGACGCCACAGCAGGCGCGCGCCGCGTACGAGAAGAGTGCGCCGATCCTCGATGTCGCGCCCGCGCCGATGCATTCGGTCGAGGCCTGCGTCGTGCCGACGCGCGATGGCCGCACGATCGGCGCGCGGCTCTTTCTGCCGGTCGAGCCGAGCCTCGCCGAACCGCTGCCGGCGCTCGTCTATTACCACGGTGGCGGCTTCACGGTCGGCAGCGTCGATACGCACGACGCGCTGTGTCGCATGTTCGCGCGTGACGCGCAGTGCGCGGTGCTGTCGGTCGACTACCGGCTCGCGCCCGAACACCGGTTCCCGACCGCCGTGAACGACGCCGACGACGCATTGCGCTGGCTGCATCGCGAGGCTGCCGCATTCGGCATCGATGTGACGCGGCTCGCGGTTGGTGGCGACAGCGCGGGCGGTACGCTCGCGACCGTCTGCGCGGTGCTCGCGCGCGACGCAGGCATCGATCTTGCGCTGCAGTTGCTGATCTATCCTGGCGTGACGGGCTACCAGGACACCGAATCGCACGGACGGCTCGCGAACGGCTACCTGCTGACGCAGGACACGATCCAGTGGTTCTTCACGCAATACGTGCGGGATCGCTCCGACCGCGACGACTGGCGCTTCGCGCCGCTCGACGGCACGCGCGGCGCGCCGTCGTTCGCCGGTGTGGCCCCGGCCTGGATCGCGACGGCCGAATACGATCCGCTGAGCGACGAGGGCGCCGCGTACGCGGACAAGCTGCGCGCGGCTGGCAATAGGGTTACGCTGGTCTGCTATCCGGGGATGATCCACGAGTTCTTCAAGATGGGCGGCTACGTGCCGGAGGTGCGGGCCGCGCATGCCGACGCGGTGGCGGCGCTCAAGGCCGCATTCGACGACGTTTGATGGCGGCGGCGCCCGGCGCCGCGCGGAGGAAGCGATGACCGACGGCTGGGTGGAAACGGGCGACTGGGCCGTGCTGGGCGGCGATGCCGCACGTATTCGCGATGCGGTGTTCGTGCGCGAGCAGCGGATTCCGCCGGAATGGGAACTCGACGACGAGGATCCACTGTCGTTGCACGCGGTTGCCTACCGTGTCGATGTGGCGACCGGCGCGCGCCGCGCGGTCGCGACGGGAAGGCTGCTGCGCACCGCCACGATCGGCCGCGTCGCGGTGTTGGCCGACGCACGCGGGCAGGGCGCGGGATCGGCCGTGCTGCATGCGCTGCTGGACGCGGCGCGGCATCGCGGCGAGCCGATCGTGCGGCTCTACGCGCAGGATGCCGCGGTGTCGTTCTACGTGCGGCACGGCTTCGCGGCAATCGGCGAACCGTTCCTCGAAATCGGCGTGCCGCACGTCGAGATGGCGCGCACGCCCTAGTGCCGCGCGCGGCAGGCTCAGCGCGGTTGCGTCGCGTCGATGTCGAACGTGAATGCGCGCTCGAAACTGCCCGGCCGAACGGTGCGGTGCGAGCCGTCGTCGTCGCAGCGTTCCTTGATGTCGACCGTCAGCCGCACGCCTTCCTTCATCGTCACGCGCAGCGCGGTCGTGCCGCGCGTGCCGTATTCGGGCGTCTCGATGAATGCGGCCGACAGCGCCCGCTCGCGCTCGATCGGAATGCCGGTGTGCGGCAGCGCGTCGTCGTCCGCGACGTGCGGATCGCGCATCAGCTCGATCAACTCGTCGAGCGACGGGGTCGGATTGTCGGTCAGCAGCGTGCCGAGTTCCGCGCGCTTGCGCACGACTTTCGGCCAGGGCGTATCGAGCCGGGCGTTCGACAGCGCGTGCACGCCGGCGCCGATCGCGACCGGCGACGCAACGCCGGTTTCGCCTTCGGCCGCACGATTGCAGAACCACGCGAGTTCGCGCCGCTTCCAGTCGCCGACCAGCAGGTTGAAGCCGTTGTACACGGCCGCGTGCTCGGCCAGCTCGCCGAGGTAGTCGAGCGGCGAGACGGACGGGCCGCGGAGGAAATCGGACACGAGCTTGCCGCGGGTCGGCGCGCCCGCGCGAATGTCGAACGGCGCGCGGTAATTCGTCAGCGCCGCGAACCGGCCGTCGCGCGACACGCCGAGCCACGTGCCACCCGCTTCCAGATCGCGGCCGGCGAGCAAGCCCGGCACGTCCTCCCACCACGAAAGCGGCGCACTGGTACGGCGAAAGAATTCGTCGCGGTTGGCGGTCAGGGTAAAGACGGGACCGGCGGCGGCATCAGGCTGCCAGTCGAAGGCAATCAGACACATCGGGCGAATCTCTCGCAGGAAACTTCGGGCGCCGGCCGCGATCTGCGAGCCGGCGTGCGAACGGGTTGTCAGTGCGTCACGCTTCCGTTGGCCACGCGTACGGCAGCGCGTCGAACGCGAGCGCCGGACCGTCGGCGGAACCAAGGTGCACCGTGCCGTTGTCGAGCGCGGCCAGCTTGATCTCGACGAGCGCGTCGACGCCGCCCGCGGGCGCGGCCGCCGCGTTGACGATCATCCCGCACGGCTGACCCGGGTCGTCGCTATGGAACAGCTCGACGCCGGCATGCACGGTGTCGGTCTCGCCGGCGACGTGCGCGAGCGCGGTACGGCGCTTGATCGTGCCGCGGTACTGGCTGCGCGCGACGATTTCCTGGCCCGGGTAGCACCCCTTGCGGAAGTTAACGGCGCCGATCACGTCGAAGTTGACCATCTGCGGCACGAACTGTTCGACGGCCGGTTGCGTGATGCGCGGCTCGCCCGCGCGCACGTCGAGCCAGTCCCAGACGGCCGGCGACACGACCGGCAGCGTGCCGGCGAGCGCGGCGAGACGCGCGTCGACTTCCGCGCGGGGCCCGATCCACAGGTAGCGCTTGCGGCCGGCCGCGTCCGGCACGCGGATCAGCGCGCCTGCAGGGCCGTCGACCTTCACGTGCACGCCGTCCGGCAGCGCGTCGAAGATGCCCGACAGCACGTCGCGCACGTCGCCCGCGAAGCCGACGACCGCGAGCGCGTCGCTCGCGTCCGTCAGTTTCGCCTTTGCACGCAGCACGAACATCGACAGCCGTTTCTGCACGGCGGCCTGGACGTCCTTCGAGACAAGCAGGCGCACGCCGTGACCGGCGCGCCACGCGAGGAACGACGCGAGCAGGCGGCCCTTCGGCGAGCAATAGCCGGACAGGCGCGCGCTCGCGGCATCGAGATGCTCGATGTCGTTGGTGAGCTGGCTGTGCAGGAACGTCGCGGCGTCGTCGCCGGCCACGTCGATCACGCCGAACTGCGCAAGCGGCATGCAGGCGCCCGGCGCGTCGAAATCGGCGGCTGACGGGCGGGGGAAAACGGGGAGCGAGACGGATGCGGGCTGTGCAGCCGGTGAAGCGAACGGTGTGCTCATGGAATGAGGGAACAGTCAACCCTGACTTTGACGAAGGCGAGCAAGTATTATATGGGTCTTACCTGAGTCTCGTTTCCATGTCCCTACTGAAGAAATGCGCCGCGACTGTCGTGGCGCTGGCCGTCGTTGTGGCCGCTGCCGGCGCGGGCGGCGGATATTACTGGGCGACCCGGCCGCTGCTGCTGGGTGCCGCGTCGCTCGATGTCACGATCAAGCCGCGCAGCAGCGTCAAGAGCGTCGCGCTGCAGCTCAGGCGCGGCGGCGTGCCGGTCGAGCCGCTCGGCTTCGTCGCGATGACGCGCCTGCTCGGGCTGTCGAGCCGGCTCAAGTCCGGCAACTACGAATTCAAGACCGGCATCACGCCGTACGACGTGCTGCAGAAGATCGCGCGGGGCGACGTGAACGAGTACGTCGCGACGGTGATCGAAGGCTGGACCTTCAAGCGGATGCGCGCGGAACTCGACGGCAATCCCGATCTCGCGCACGCGACGGCCGGCATGAGCGACGCCGAACTGCTGCGCGCGATCGGTGCGCCGGACAACGCGATTCAGCGCGGCAGCGGCGAGGGGTTGTTCTTCCCGGACACCTACCTGTTCGACAAGGGCACGAGCGATCTGAACATCTACCGGCGTGCGTACCATCTGATGCAGACGCGTCTCGACGAAGCGTGGGCCGCGCGCGTGCCGGGGCTGCCGTACAAGACGCCTTACGAAGCGTTGACGATCGCGTCGATCGTCGAAAAGGAAACGGGCCACGCGGCCGATCGCGCGTTCGTCGCCGCCGTGTTCGCGAACCGGCTGCGGATCGGGATGCCGCTGCAGACCGATCCGTCGGTGATCTACGGCCTGGGAGACGCGTACGACGGCCGCCTGCGCAAGCGCGACCTGCAGGCCGACACTCCTTACAATACCTATACGCGCCGCGGGCTGCCCCCGACGCCGATCGCCCTGCCGGGCGTCGCCGCGCTGCAGGCGGCGATCAATCCGGCCCAGACGAGCGCGCTCTATTTCGTCGCGAAGGGCGACGGCACGAGCGTGTTCTCGGACACGCTCGGCGACCACAACAAGGCCGTGGACAAGTACATACGAGGTCAATAATGGCGAGCGGTAAATTCATCACGTTCGAAGGCATCGACGGGGCGGGGAAGACCACCCACCTGCAATGGTTCTGTGAACGCCTCCAGGCCAGGCTGGCCGCGAGCGGCCGGCAGGTCGTCGTCACCCGCGAGCCGGGTGGCACGCAGCTCGGCGAGAAGCTGCGCGAGATCCTGCTGAACCAGCCGATGGATCTCGAGACCGAAGCGCTGCTGATGTTCGCCGCGCGCCGCGAGCACCTCGCGCTCGTGATCGAGCCTGCGCTCGCGCGCGGCGACTGGGTCGTGTCGGATCGCTTCACCGATGCCACGTTCGCGTACCAGGGCGGCGGCCGCGGGCTGCCGCGCGACAAGCTCGAGACGCTCGAGCGCTGGGTGCAGGGCGGCTTCCAGCCCGACCTGACGGTGCTGTTCGACGTCGCGCCACAGGTGGCGAGCGAGCGCCGCGGCGCCGCGCGCATGCCCGACAAGTTCGAAAGCGAGTCGGACGCATTCTTCTCGCGCACTCGCGCCGAATACCTGCGGCGCGCGGAAGAGGCGCCGCACCGCTTCGCGATCGTCGACGCGACGCAGACGATTCCCGACATCCGCCAGCAGCTCGAACGCGTGCTCGCCGCGCTGTAACACGAAGGAACGCACCACATGATCTATCCGTGGCAGACCGACGACTGGAACCGCCTGCAGCAACTGCGTGCGCAGTGGCCGCATGCGCTGCTGCTGCACGGCCAGGCCGGGATCGGCAAGCTGCAGTTCGCGCAGCATCTCGCGCAGGGCTTCCTGTGCGAGGCGCCACAGCCGAACGGCGAGCCGTGCGGCGCTTGTGCGGCCTGCACGTGGTTCGCGCAGGGCAACCATCCGGACTACCGGATCGTGCTGCCCGAGGCGCTCGCGGGCGAGGCGCCGGGCGCCGCCGACGACGCGAAGCCTGCCGACGCGGACGAGGGCGGCAAGAAGACGCGCGCGCCGAGCAAGGAAATCAAGATCGAGCAGGTGCGTGCGTTGCTCGACTTCTGCGGGGTCGGTTCGCACCGCGGCGGCGCGCGCGTCGTCGTGCTGTATCCGGCCGAGGCGCTGAACGTCGCCGCGTCGAACGCGCTGCTGAAGACGCTGGAGGAGCCGCCGTCCGGCGTCGTGTTCCTGCTGGTGTCGGCCCGCATCGACCGGCTGCTGCCGACCATCATCAGCCGCTGCCGGCAGTGGCCGATGACCGTGCCGGCGCCCGACGCGGCCGCGGCATGGCTCGCGGCGCAGGGTATCGACGATGCGCGCGCGCTGCTCGCCGAAGCCGGCGGCGCGCCGCTCGCCGCGCTGGCGCTCGCGAGCGACGAGAACCGCCCGCTGCGCGATTTCACGCTCGGCCAGCTCGCGGCCGGCGCCGCGTGCGATCCGTTCGCGTGCGGCGAGACGCTGCAGAAGCTGCCGGTGCCGCTGGTGCTCGGCTGGCTGCAGCGCTGGCTGTACGATCTGCTCGCGCAGCGGATGGCGGGCGCGCCGCGCTACTTCCCGATGCAGGCGGCCGCGCTCGCGCGGTGCGCGGAGGCGGTCGATGCGAATGCGTTCGCGCGCTTCATGAAGGCCGTGACGCGCCAGCGGACGGTCGAGAACCATCCGCTCAATGCCCGGCTCGTATTCGAGGAACTGTTTCTCGGTTATCGGGAAATGTTCGCGTGAGCGAGTATTGTTTCCTTCGGGTGAGGAAACGATTGCCGGCGAGTGCATGAGCGCCCGCCAACCGTATTCAGGAACCACGATGTTCGTCGATTCTCACTGCCACATCAATTTCAAGGGTCTCGCCGACCGCCTGCCTGCCGTGCTGGAGAACATGCGCGAGCACGACGTCACGCACGCGCTGTGCGTGTCGGTCGACTTCGAGACGCTGCCCGACGTGCTCGCGATCGCGCAGGCGCACGACAACGTGTACGCGTCGGTCGGCGTGCACCCCGATCACGAGGACGCACGGGAGCCGACGCTCGCGGAACTGATCGAGCTGGCCGCGCACCCGAAGGTCGTCGCGATTGGCGAGACGGGCCTCGACTACTATCGCCTCGAAGGCCGCTCGATCGCCGACATGGAGTGGCAGCGCGAACGCTTTCGCACGCACATCCGCGCGGCGACCGCGACGATGAAGCCGCTGATCATCCATACGCGCTCGTCGTCGGAAGACACGCTGCGAATCATGGCCGAGGAGCGCGCGGACGTGCCGGGCGGCGTGATGCACTGCTTCACCGAGCCGTGGCCCGTTGCCGAGCAGGCGCTCGCGCAGAACTTCCATATCTCGCTGTCGGGGATCGTCACGTTCAAGAACGCGACCGACGTGCAGGACGTCGCGCGGCGCGTGCCGCTCGACCGGCTGCTGATCGAAACCGACTCGCCGTACCTCGCGCCGGTGCCATATCGCGGCAAGCCGAATGAACCTGCGTACGTCAGCCATGTCGGACGCTTTATCGCATCCGAGCGCGGGATCGCCGTCGAGGCGCTCGCCGATGCGACGACACAGAACTTTTTCCGGCTGTTCAAGATCGCCCGCTAACGGCGCGCAGCCAGCCGACAACCCAGGGAAGGAGCCCACAACAATGACGAAGCCGACCACATACCTGCCCAAGCGCGCACTCATCGCCGCCGCGCTCGTCGCGAGCGGCCTCTTTGCCGCCGCCGGCGCGCATGCCGAGTCGCTCGACGCGATCGTCAAGGCGGTCAAGTTCGACGATATCGCCGACATCGGCAAGCAGCTCAAGAGCGGCAAGCTCGATCCGAACACGCTCGCGCCGAACGGCGACCCGATCCTCGTGATCGCCGCGCGCGAGAAGTCCGACAAGGTTGCCGCCGCGATCGCCACGACGCCGAACGTCGACCTCGAGAAGGAAGACAAGGCCGGCGAGAACGCGCTGATGCTCGCGTCGCTGAACGGCGACGTCGGGCTCGTCAAGCTGCTGATCGACAAGGGCGCGGAAGTCAGCAAGAAGGGCTGGGCGCCGCTGCACTACGCGGCGACCAACGGCCAGGACGAGGTCGTCAAGATCCTGCTCGACCACGACGCGTATATCGACACCGCATCGCCGAACGGCACGACGCCGCTGATGATGGCCGCGCGCGGCAACCACGCGACGACCGTCAACCTGCTGCTCGACCAGGGTGCCGATCCGCAGGTG
This sequence comes from Burkholderia diffusa, assembly GCF_902499115.1. Classification (GTDB taxonomy): domain Bacteria; phylum Pseudomonadota; class Gammaproteobacteria; order Burkholderiales; family Burkholderiaceae; genus Burkholderia; species Burkholderia diffusa. The sequence continues at coordinate 105,173 of NZ_CABVPN010000028.1, read as the reverse complement.
AAGAACCAGCTCGGCATCACCGCGCTCGAGTTCGCGAAGCACTACAAGGCGCCGGACGCAATCGACATCCTGAGCAAGCGGACGGTGCGCGTCGGTGCGTCGGCGCCGGCAGATGCCCAAAAGAGTGCAAAATGACGGTTTTGGCGCGGTGGCGCAGCGCCCGGCCGTCCGGAACCCGGCCGGCCGCGGGCGTCCGGCTGCCGCGCCGGTCAGCGCAGCAAGCGGCCCGGGGCCGCATTGACATAAGGAACACCATGTTGCGGGCTATGTTTTGTGCCGCGGCGTTCGCCGTGCCGTTGTCGGCGGCGGCTTTCACGGGCGCGGATCTCGACCGGCTGTGCGCGAAGACGGACGTCAAGTCGCGGGCGTCGTGCGCCGCCTACATCGAAGGCGCCGCCGATGGCGTCTACAACACGATCGACGCGATCGGCGGTACCACGGGGCCGCGCGTCGGGCAGTATTTCTGCCTGCCGCCCGACATCCGGGCGCAGCAGATGACCGACGCGGTGCGCAAGTACATCGCGGAGAACCCGAAGCTGGCCGACTACAACGCGAGCACCGCGGTGTCGCTCGGTCTCGGCAAGGCGTTCCCCTGCAGGGGCGGCAGCTGATCTGACGCCGGGGCCGGGCGCGCGCGTTGCCCGGACGTCGCCGACGCATCCAGGACGAGGCCGCCGCGCCTCATAACCGAAGCATTCCCGGGCGCCGATGATTTCAATCGAGGAATTGCAGCGCATCGCCGATGCGCCGTTGCATGCGTGGCTCGGCACGCTGGGCGTGTCGGTCATCGTCGTGCTTGTCGTCGTGATCGTGCACCGTGTCGGCGCACGCATCGTCAAGCGCATCGCGCAGCCGTATCCGTTGATGAGCGTGATCCTGCGTTACATCGACAAACCTTCGCTCGTCACGCTCGCGCTGCTCGCGCTCGAGTTCCTGTGGATCCAGGCCGACGAGGGCATGTCGTTCGTGGGCGGGATGCGCACCGCGGCCGCGGTCGGCTCCATCGTGTCGCTGACCTGGCTGCTGGTGCGGCTCGTGGCCGGCGTCGGCGACGCGATCATCCAGGCCCATCCGATGGATGCGGCCGACAATCTCCACGCACGGCGCGTCCACACGCAGGCCAAGGTGCTCGTGCGGACCGTCATGGTGCTGATCGTGATCATCGGCACCGGCGCCGCGCTGATGACGTTCCCGAACGTGCGCCAGGTCGGCGCGAGCCTGCTGGCGTCGGCCGGCGTCGCGGGGCTGGTTGCCGGCATCGCCGCGCGGCCGGTGCTCGGCAACCTGATCGCCGGGCTGCAGATCGCGCTCACGCAGCCGATCCGGCTCGACGACGTCGTCGTGATCCAGGGCGAGTGGGGCCGCATCGAGGAAATCACCGGCTCGTTCGTGTCGGTGCGGCTGTGGGATCAGCGCCGGCTCGTCGTTCCGCTGCAGTGGATCATCGAAAACCCGTTCACGAACTGGACGCGCAGCAGCTCGGAGATCATCGGCACGGTGTACCTGTCGGTCGACTACCGCACGCCACTCGCGCCGCTGCGCGAGGAACTCGCGCGGCTCGTCCATGCGGCGCCCGAGTGGGACGGCCGCGTGCAGGTGCTGCAGGTGACCGACGCGACCGAACGCACGATGCAGTTGCGCGCGCTCGTCAGCGCGGCCGACTCGTCGGCGTGCTGGGATCTGCGCTGCCGCGTGCGCGAGGGCTTGATCGCCTATCTGCAGGCGCGTTTTCCGCAATGCCTGCCGCGCAGCCGGATGGAACTGTATCCGCACGATTCGGCGCTGGACGAGCCGAGCCCCGAACGACCGCATGCGCGGCCGCCCGCCGCCAGCACGGCAGCCAACACCGCGGCCGATCCGAAAGCCACCGAAGGCCGCTGAACGCGTGCCGGTACCCGCCGCCATTTTCTTTCCATGACCGCGCTGAACACGCTCGCCATCGCCAACTACCGCTCGCTGCGCGAGCTGATCGTGCCGCTCGCGGCGCTCACCGTCGTCACGGGGCCGAACGGCAGCGGCAAGTCGAGCGTTTACCGCGCGCTGCGGCTGCTCGCCGATACGGCGCAGGGGCGCGTGATTCCGTCGCTCGCGCGCGAAGGCGGGCTGCCCTCGACGCTGTGGGCCGGCCCCGAGCGCTTTTCGCGCGCGATGCTGAGCGGCGAGACGCCGGTGACCGGTACGGTGCGCAATGGACCGGTGAGCCTCAAGCTCGGTTTCGCGAGCGACGATTTCGGTTATGCGATCGATCTCGGCCTGCCGGTCCCGAGCCGTTCGCAGTTCGCGCTCGATCCCGTCGTGAAGCGCGAATGCATCTGGGGTGGCGCGCTGTTGCGCCCGTCGACGCTGCTGGTCGACCGGCAGGGCGCGCAGATTCGCGCGCGCGCCGGGTCGGGCGACTGGCACACGGTGCCGCAGCCGGTCGCGAGCTTCGACAGCATGATGACCGAGTTCGCCGATCCGGTCGGCGCGCCAGAGATGATCGCGGTGCGCGAGCGGATCCGATCGTGGCGCTTCTACGACCATTTCCGCACCGATGCGCAGGCGCCGGCCCGGCAGTCGCACATCGGCACCCACACGCCGGTGCTCGCGGACGACGGCGCCGACCTGGCCGCCGCGCTGCAGACGATTCGCGAAATCGGAGATGCCGCGGCGCTCGACGCGGCGATCGATGACGCGTTCCCGGGCGCATCGATCGACATCGACAATCCGGGCGGCCGCGGCCGCTTCGACGTGCTGATGCGCCAGCCGGGGCTGCTGCGGCCGTTGTCGGCCGCCGAGCTGTCGGACGGCACGCTGCGCTATCTGCTGCTCGCGGCCGCGTTGCTGACGCCGCGGCCGCCCGCGCTGATGGTGCTGAACGAGCCGGAAACGAGCCTGCATCCCGATCTGCTGCCGGCGCTCGGCCGCCTGATCGCGCAGGCCGCGCAGCGTTCGCAGGTGCTGGTCGTGTCGCACGCGGCGCGGCTCATCGCGACGCTCGAACGCGAGGCCGGCTGCGAGTCGCTGGTGCTCGACAAGCAGCTCGGCGCGACCGTGCTCGTCGACGCGGATACGCGCGACCTGCCGCCGTGGAAGTGGCCGTCGCGCTGACGGGCGGCGCGGTGCGCGCGTGGCCCGTCAGCGGTGGGCCGTCGGTCGCTCGCCCTCGGATGCCCGTCGCGCCGGTCCGGCCGCCTCGAAGCTGGTACGGGCGGCCCGCGGGCGAATGTATCCTGTCTGTAACAACGCCCATAAAATGAAAGTCCGGTGCTTCCGGGCATCGGGATCGCGAATAATAATGAGATATTTGGCTGGCGCGATGCCGGCCGCATGCCGCACGGAGCGCGGCGTGCACCAGCCCCCGTGGCGGCTGACCGAGGACACAGGAGACGTGGACCATGAGAATTGCCCAGATCGCCCCGCTGACCGAATCCGTGCCGCCGAAGCTGTACGGCGGCACGGAGCGCGTCGTGTCCTACATCACCGAGGCGCTCGTCGACCTCGGCCATGACGTGACGCTGTTCGCCAGCGGCGATTCGACGACCCGGGCCAGGCTCGAACCGGTGTGGCCACGCGCGTTGCGGCTCGACTCGTCGATCCGCGATCGCGTCGCCCCGCACATGCTGCTGATGGAGACGGTCGCGCGCCGCGCGAAGGATTTCGACGTGCTCCATTTTCACATGGACTACTACTCGTTTTCGGTTTTCAACCGGCAGGACACGCCGTACGTGACGACGCTGCACGGCCGGCTGGATCTGCCCGAGCAGCAACCGGTGTTCGACACGTTCAACACCGCGCCGGTGATCTCGATCTCGAATTCGCAGCGCCAGCCGCTGCCGCAGGCGAAATGGCTGACGACCGTGTACCACGGCCTGCCCGACGCACTGTACCTGCCGCAGCCCGTCGAGCCGCGCTATCTCGCGTTCCTCGGCCGTATCTCGCCGGAGAAGCGGGTCGACACGGCGATCCGCATCGCACGCCAGTGCGGGCTGCCGATCCGGATCGCGGCGAAGATCGACGCGGCGGACCAGGAATACTTCGAACGCGAGATCAAGCCGCTGTTCGCTCTCCCGCACGTCGAATACATCGGCGAGATCGCCGACCACCAGAAGGCCGAATTCCTGTCGGGCGCGCATGCGCTGCTGTTTCCGATCGATTGGCCGGAACCGTTCGGGCTGGTGATGATCGAGGCGATGTCGTGCGGCACGCCGGTGATCGCGTTCAATCGCGGCGCGGTGCCGGAGGTGCTGGACGAAGGTGTGTCGGGCTTCATCGTCGAGGACGAGATCAGCGCGGTGGCCGCGGTGAACCGGCTGCACCTGCTGCCGCGCGCACGCGTGCGGCAGCGCTTCGAGGAGCGCTTCACTGCGCGGCGGATGGCGCAGCAATACGTCGACGTGTACCAGTCGCTGATTCGCGCGCAGAAGCGTTCGCGCTTCAAGGTGATCGATTCGACGACCTGACGCGCCACGCGCGCGGATAAAAAAACGGCGATGCCCGCAAGGACATCGCCGTTTGCACGTTGCCCGCGCGCGGTGCGCACGGGCGAGGACGCCTCGGCGTCAGATCTTCAGCTTCGTGACCTTCGTGCCGTTGATCGACACGTCGCCCATCAGGCCGGCATTGGTCAGCACGACGACCTGGACCGGCGCGGTGGCCGTGGTCGTGTCGACCGCGCCGTTCGCGCCCATCTTCACGAGCGCGACCGATGCACCGGCGCCGGCTGCCCAGCCGTCCGAGCCGCGGAATTCGTCGAGCGCTTCCTGCGTCATGAACAGGAACACGATCGCCTTCGACTGCGCGCCGGCCTGCAGGCCGACCGACAGCGACGACGTGTTGTAGTAGCCGACCGTGCTGCCACCGACGCGCAGTGCGCCGTTGCCCGACTGGCCGCCGACGATGAAGCCTGCCTGGATCACGTCCGGGAACACGAGCACGCCGCGCGACTTCGCGACGAGTTCGCGCGAACCCTTGACCGTGGAATACATGCGCGACAGCGTTGCGTCGACGCTCGAATCGATCGCCTGACGCTTCGACGCGTTGGTTGCGGCATTGTCGGGCTTGTCGGGGGTGGTGGTGCAACCGGTGAGCGCAAGGCTACCGACGACAAGCGCAGCGGCGGCTTTCAGCACAAGATTCCGTTTTTGCATCGTTCTTCTCCATCGGATGACGTTCGGAGTGAGTCTCGCTCAAGGAGCGGATCACGTCGGCAGTTATATCACAGCGGATTACAATCCCTTTTCGTTCGCGCGTGAAAAAGCGTCAAATCGTTTTGGGGTGTCGCGGCGCGCCAACGGACGGACCGGCGCGCGTACGGCCATACGTCGTGCGGCCGGCCGGGGGGGCAGGAAAGGGGAAAGGGAAGCGGTTGCTGCGCGTCAGTGCGGCGTGACGGGTGGTGCCGGCGGGGCAGGCGGTTTGATCGGCGGGCGCCGCAGCGCGCGGCGGATCAGCGCGATCACGACCCCGCACGCGAACAGGAACGCGGCCGGCACGACCCAATAGCCGACGAATGCATGCCACAGATAACCGGCGAGCGTATTGCGGCGCACCACGTATTCGTCCCGGGCTGCCTGCTGACGTGCCGCGTTGGCGGCCAGCACGTCGGCCGGGCAGCCGGCGGCGCGCGCCGCGTCAGGATCGCCGTGGCACTTCGCGGCGGCGCCTGCCGCCTGCTGCGCATCGGTGAGCTGCCAGGTGGTCAGCGCGAGCTGCAGGTCGGCCTTGTTGTACGCCATTTCCTCGCGGATCTCGCGCACGGCGACGATCGCGACGGGCACGGCCCAGAACACGATCACGATCAGCCAGCGGCGGAACCAGCGGTGTTGTCTCCATGCCATCCATGCCTCCGTTTGACGCGGTGTGCGCGTCCGTCTCGAGGGCGGCCCGATGGCGCTTCTTGTACTTGGATGGGCCGCGTTGCAGCCATCATAGAAGAAATCGCGGCGAATTGCCGCACCATGTGGCGGCATTCGTGCGGCGCGTGTAAGGAAGCGGGGTGGGAGGGTGGTGGAGCATGTCGCAACGGCGACGATGCCGTTGGCCGGACAGCGCGGTGACGCATCCGGCGTCGTCGCGCGCGTCGATGCGCGTGCAACGAAAACAAAAATGCCGCGCCCGCCGAAGCGGTGCGCGGCATTCGCGCGGGAGCGCCGGAACTCAGGCGGCCGGCTGGCTGCTCAGGCAACTCTTCATGAATGCCTTGCGGTCGTCGCCCTTCTTGTCGGCGGCCTGGGTGTTGCAGGCCTTCATCTTTTCCTGCTGCGACATCTTCTTCGCGGGCTTGGCCGACAGGCAGTCCTTCATGAACGCCTTGCGTTCGTCGCCCGTCTTGCCGGCGGCCTGGGTGTTACAGGCCTTCATCTTGTCCTGCTGGCTGTTCGCCGCGAAAGCGGGGGAAGCCAGCATGCCGCCGAGAAGGACTGCGGCTACGAGCGATTGGATTTTCATTTCGACACTCCCATGGGGTGAATTGCGTTTTATATCGACGCCGTCACGAAGCCCGGCGCAACGGGAACAGGGTCACATCGCGCCGCGCGCTCCGATTATGGCAAATCAATGTGAAAACACCAAAACGGCATACCTATAACGCGGCGGGCAACGCGGCCGTTGACGGCGTGCGCACGCCGGCGATCGGGACAAACCATGATGCGACGCGTTCGGCTCCGGGCGCGCGCACGGGACCTACCGGATGCCGGCCGCGAGCGATTACAATCGCGGCCATGAATATTTCGAACACCGCAACTCCTTCGTCCGCGCCGGCGCTGCCGCGCATCGCCGTACTCGCCACTGGCGGCACGATCGCCGGCGCCGCGCCGGACGCCGCCAGCACGGCCGGCTATCAGGCCGGCGCGCTCGGCGTCAATTTCCTGCTCGACGCGGTGCCGGCGCTTGGGTCGGTCGCGCGCATCGATGCCGAGCAGGTCGCCAGCATCGACAGCAAGGATCTCGCGCTGCCGCTCTGGAATACGCTCGCCGCGCGCATCGACGCGCTGATGGCCGATCCGGCGATCGACGGCATCGTGATCACCCACGGTACCGACACGCTCGAGGAAACCGCGTACGCGCTGCATCTGGTCGTGACCGGCGACAAGCCGGTCGTGCTGACGGCCGCGATGCGGCCGGCCACCGCGCTGTCGTCCGACGGGCCGCTGAACCTGCTGAACGCGGTGACGGTCGCCGCTCACCCGGCCGCGCGCGGGCAGGGCGTGCTCGTCGCGTTCAACAACCGGATCCACGGCGCGCGCGACGTCGTGAAGACGAGCACGTACGCGGTCGACGCATTCCAGTCGCCGGAACTGGGCGCGCTCGGCTGGGTGCAGGACGGCCGCGTCGAATTCGCGCGCCGCGTGACGCGCTCGCGCGATGCGCACCTGGCGATTGCTGCCACGTGGCCGCCGGTCGAGGTCGTCGCGAGCTATGCGGGCGTGACGCGCACGGCCGTCGACGCGCTGGTGGCGGCCGGCGTGCGCGGCCTCGTCGTGGCGGGCACCGGCAACGGGTCGATCCACGCGACGCTGCAGGCGGCGCTCGCCGATGCGGTGAAAGCGGGCGTCGCCGTGGTGCGTGCGTCGCGCGTCGGCTCGGGGCACGTGATGCGCAACGGCGCCGCGAACGACGACGTGCTCGGTTTCGTGAGCGCCGGGTCGCTGAGCCCGTTCAAGGCACGCGTGCTGCTGATGCTTGCGCTCGCGAACGGCATGCACGGACGCGACGCGCTGCAACGCGCATTCGATACGCTTTGACCGCTGTACGCCGATCGGGCGGCGCGCATGAAGAAAAGGCAGGCCATCGGCCTGCCTTTTTTTGCGTCAGTACTGCGCGAATGCTCAGGACTGCGGCGGAATCACGAGCTTCTGACCCGGATAGATGCGGTCCGGGCTCGACAGCATCGGCTTGTTCGCCTCGAAGATCGCCGGGTACTTGTTCGCGTCGCCGTACACTTCCTTGGCGATCGCCGACAGCGTGTCGCCCGGCTTCACATCGTGGTACTGAACTTCCGGATCGTCCGGCTGCAGATCGTCGTCGTTGACGCCCGCGACGCCTTGCACGTTGCCGGCCGCGACCTTGACCTTCGCCTTCGTGTCGAGGTCGGCGACGCTGCCCGACAGCGTGACGGTGCGCGATGCGCCGTCGAACGCCACGGTCAGGTTCGACGTGTCGAGACCTTGCGTGTTGATGTAGTTCTTGATCGCATCGGCCGCGGTCTGGTTCGCGGCATTCGGATCTTCCGCTGCTTGCGCATCGGCGTGACCCAGCAGTTTTTCACCCGCCTCTTTGATAAACGAAAGAAGACCCATCGTTGCACTCCCTAGGTGGTTGAAAAGAAAACGCGCCGTGAAGTGGCGAAAAAAACACCGCGCTGGGCGCGATCACGGGAGTGAGCGCAAGCGCGGCGGATTTCTCGAAAGGCGTGGCGAAAGTGTAGGCGTTCATCGCGACGATTGCATGAAAAATCGCACGCCCGAACGTAAAGAAATGTAATACGCGAAATCCGACAGGCGGACACCCGACGACGACGTCTGACCGACCAAGGCTTCCCCGGCGTCGCCGGGTGCCGCTGCGGACCCCACCACGCCGCTCTCAGCCCAGAGCGGCGTTTTTCGCCCCGCCGCGCACGCATTTCAGCAATACGCGGCGGGGCGCCCCATCGTGATGCACGCACAGGCATGCATCGATGCGACCGGCCGTGGCCGGATCGCGTGTGTGCGTCGCGCGTTCGCCGTTGCAGCGAAACGCGCGTCGTTGAGTCGGCGTTACGCGGCCGGCGTCTGGCCGATCTCGAAGTTCGACATGATCTCGAGCGCACGCACGAGTGCCGAGTGATCCCACGCCTTGCCGCCGTGCGATGCGCACACGCTGAACAGCTGCTGTGCGCTCGCCGTGTGCGGCAGTGCGAGGCCGAGCTTGCGTGCACCGTCGAGCGCGAGGTTCAGGTCCTTCTGATGCAGCTCGATGCGGAAGCCCGGATCGAACGTGCGCTTCGTCATGCGCGCGCCGTGCACTTCGAGGATGCGCGACGCGGCGAAGCCGCCCATCAGTGCCTGGCGTACGCGCTCCGGATCGGCACCCGAGCGTGCGGCAAACAGCAGCGCTTCGCCGACCGCTTCGATGTTCAGCGCGACAATGATCTGGTTTGCCACCTTGCAGGTCTGGCCCGCGCCGTTGTCGCCGACGAGCGTGATGTTCTTGCCCATCTTCTCGAACAGCGGCTTCGCACGCTCGAAGGCCTTCTCCGGGCCGCCGACCATGATCGTCAGCGTCGCTTCGCGGGCGCCGACTTCGCCGCCGGACACCGGTGCGTCGAGGTAGTCGCAGCCGAGCGCGTTGATCTGTTTCGCGAATTCCTGCGTGTCGAGCGGCGAGATCGAGCTCATGTCGATCACGAGCTTGCCGGCCGAGAGGCCCTTCGCGACGCCGTCGTCGGCGAACAGCACGTTACGCACGTCGGGCGTGTCCGGCACCATCGAGATGATGATGTCGGCGTTCTGCGCGACTTCGGTCGAGTTTGCGACGACCTTCGCGCTGGCGCGCAGGTCGTCGGGAATCGGGAACGCACCGTTCACGACGAGCTGATGATCGCCCTTGAGCAGGTTGCGCGCCATGTGCGCGCCCATGATGCCGAGGCCGATGAAACCGATGGTTGCCATGTGAAAGTCTCCTATAGGGGCGTATGTGGGAATGCCGCTGGAAGGGCGGGCCTCAGGCTGCGCGACGCGCCGAGCCCGATGCGCAGCCGGCGACGCTTTGCAGCCAGCCGAGGCCTTCCGTCGTGGTGGTGCGGGGCTTGTATTCGCAGCCGACGTAGCCGGCGTAGCCGAGCCGGTCAAGCAGCGCGAACAGGAACGCGTAATTGATCTCGCCCGTACCCGGCTCGTTGCGGCCCGGGTTGTCCGCGAGCTGGACGTGGCCGATCGATGCGAGGTTGCGTTCGATCGTCGCGGCCAGTTCGCCTTCCATGCGCTGCATGTGATAGATGTCGTACTGCAGGAACAGGTTGTCCGAGCCGACCGCGCGGATCACGTCGAGCCCTTCTGACGAGCGGTTCAGCGCGAAGCCCGGGATATCGAAGCTGTTGCACGGCTCGACGAGCAGGCGGATGCCTTCGCGCTTGAGCGCGTCGGCGGCGAAGCGCAGGTTGTCGACGATCGTGACGAACGTCTTGTCGCGCGCCGTGCTCGCCGACGGGATGCCGACGAGGCAGTTCAGCTGCGGCACCTTCAGCGCCTTCGCGTACTCGATCGCACGTCCGACCCCTTCCTGGAACTCGCCGACGCGATCGGGCAGGCACGCGATGCCGCGCTCGCCCTGATCCCAGTTGCCCGCGGGCAGGTTGTGCAGCACGAGGCGCAGGCGATGCGTCTCGAGCCGCTCGGCGAGTTCCTCTTTCGCGTACGGATACGGGAACAGGAACTCGACGGCGTCGAAGCCCGCGTCGGCGGCCGCCTTGAAGCGGTCGAGGAACGGCACTTCGTTGAACAGCATGGTCAGGTTTGCAGCAAACTTCGGCATGAGCTAAGCCTCTTCGGTCGGTCAGTCAAAAAATGTCGTGCGGATCAGTCGAGCATCGAGATCGCGGTCGGCGCGTGTTCGGCCTTCTCGGCGAGTTCCTCGAACTCGTTGATCGCGTCGATTTCGGTGCCCATCGAGATGTTCGTCACGCGCTCGAGGATCACTTCGACGACGACCGGCACACTGAACTCTTCCGCGAGCGTTTGCGCCTGACGCAGCGCCGGCTCGATCTCTTCCGGCTTGAACACGCGCAGCGCCTTGCAGCCGAGGCCTTCGGCGACCGCCACGTGGTCGACGCCATAGCCGTTCAGCTCCGGTGCGTTGACGTTGTCGAACGCGAGCTGCACGCAGTAGTCCATGTCGAACGCACGCTGCGCCTGGCGGATCAGGCCGAGGTACGAGTTGTTCACGACGACGTGCACGTACGGCAGCTTGAATTGCGCGCCGGCGGCCAGCTCCTCGATCATGAACTGGAAGTCGTAGTCGCCGGACAGTGCGACGATCGGACGGCGCGGGTCGGCCGCACGCACGCCGAGCGCGGCGGGGATCGTCCAGCCGAGCGGGCCGGCCTGGCCGCAGTTGATCCAGTTGCGCGCCTTGAACACATGCAGGAACTGCGCGGCGGCGATCTGCGACAGGCCGATCGTGCTGACGTAGCACGTGTCGCGGCCGAACACCTTGTTCATCTCTTCGTACACGCGTTGCGGCTTGACCGGCACGTTGTCGAAGTGGGTCTTGCGCTGCAGCGTGCGCTTGCGTTCCTGGCACTCGGACACCCATGCGCTGCGATCCTTCAGCTTGCCGGCGGCCTTCCATTCCTGCGCGACGGCGACGAACAGTTCCAGCGCGGCCTTCGCGTCCGACACGATGCCGAGATCCGGGCCGAACACGCGGCCGATCTGGGTCGGCTCGATGTCGACGTGCACGAACTTGCGGCCCTTCGTGTAGACCTCGACGCTGCCCGTGTGGCGGTTCGCCCAGCGGTTGCCGATGCCGAGCACGAAGTCGGACGCGAGCATCGTCGCGTTGCCGTAGCGGTGCGACGTCTGCAGGCCGACCATGCCGGCCATCAGCGGGTGGTCGTCGGCAATCGCGCCCCACGACATCAGCGTCGGGATCACGGGCACGCCGATCGTTTCGGCGAACTGGACGAGCAGGTCTTCGGCCGCCGCGTTGAGCACGCCGCCGCCCGACACGATCAGCGGCTTGTCCGCGTCGTTGAGCATTGCGAGCGCCTTCTCGATCTGCGCGCGGGTCGCCGCGGGCTTGTAGACCGGCAGCGGCTCGTACGTGTCGATGTCGAATTCGATCTCGGCGAGCTGCACGTCGATCGGCAGGTCGACCAGCACCGGGCCCGGGCGGCCCGAGCGCATCAGATGGAACGCCTGCTGGAACACGCGCGGCACCAGCGCCGGCTCGCGCACGGTGACGGCCCACTTGGTGACGGGCTTCGCGATCGACTCGATGTCGACGGCCTGGAAGTCTTCCTTGTACAGGCGCGCACGCGGTGCCTGGCCCGTGATCGCGAGGATCGGAATCGAGTCGGCCGACGCTGAGTACAGGCCGGTGATCATGTCGGTGCCGGCGGGGCCCGACGTGCCGATGCACACGCCGATGTTGCCCGGCGCGGCGCGCGTGAAGCCTTCGGCCATGTGCGACGCACCTTCGACGTGGCGGGCCAGCACATGGCTGATGCCGCCCGACTTGCGCATCGCGGAATAGAACGGGTTGATTGCTGCGCCCGGCACGCCGAACGCGGTCTGGATGCCTTCCTTCTCGAGCACGAGTACGGCTGCGTCGACGGCTCTCATCTTGGCCATGAATGTCTCCTTGAATGTGCGGATCTTGCGAATCGGTCTGTTGGGAACACTTTAGGGATGCAAGAAAGGTTTGATAAGATCAGCCGAAGTCGTTTATTTCGAAACTAAAAGTATGGAATGACGGCCGGACGGGGTTTCCCCGCCGGTGTCGGAGCCGGGAGGGAGACAGGAGATGGATCGTTTCAAGCAGATCGAGACGTTCGTGCGAGTCGCGGACGCGGGCAGCCTCGCGGCGGCCGCGCTCGAGGAGGGCGTGTCGCCGGTGGTGCTGGGGCGGCGCATCGACGCGCTGGAGAAGCGCCTCGGCGTGAAGCTGATGTACCGCTCGACGCGGCGGCTGGTGGTCAGCGAGGAGGGCGCCGCGTTCCTCGAGCGCTGCCGCGGGCTGTTGTCCGAATGGGACCAGGCCGAGAACGAACTGGCCGCCGGCCGCCGCGCGGTCAGCGGGCACCTGATCGTGTCCGCGCCAGCCGCGTTCGGCCGCAAGCACGTGGCGCCGCACGCGCCCGGTTTCCTCGCCGACAAGCCGGAAATGCAGCTGTCGTTCAACCTGACCGATCGTGTCGTCGATCTCGTGCGCGAAGGCTACGACCTGTCGATCCGGATCGGCGGCTCGGTCGACCCGAACTTCGTCGCGGTAAAGCTCGCGTCGAACCGGCGCGTCGTGTGCGGCACGCCTGACTATTTCCGCCGCCACGGCCGGCCGAAGTCGCTCGACGACCTGCTCAGGCACAACTGTCTCGCGTTCAACCTGCAGGGGGGCCAGAACCGCGGCTGGTATTTCCAGCGCCACGGCAAGATCGTGACGATGCGGGTGGCCGGCAATCTCGACTGCAACGACGGCGAGCTGCTGCATCGCTGGGTAGCGGAAAGCCTCGGGCTCGGCTGGCGCTCGACCTGGGAAATCGCCGCACAGCTCGAGACGGGCGAACTCGAGACGGTGCTCGACGAATATGCGCTGCCCGACTACGACATCCTCGCGGTCTATCCGCAGCAGCGCTACGTGCCCGCGCGCGTGCGCTACTTCATCGACTACCTGCGCGAAGCGTATGCGCGCCCCGGCTACTGGAGCAGCACGCCGTAACGGGCGCGGCAGGTTCCGGCATTTTTTTGCGCATCATCGGCTTCATGCGGGAATAAACTCGACGCAGCGGCGGTAAGGTCATCGAGTGCGCACGCTGCCGGTCTGTCCGGGCACCGGGCGCGGAACGGGCGCGGCTTCGGCCGCCGGGACCAGGGAGGCCATGTGGGGCAAGCCGGACAGGCGGTCGACGAACGGACGGAGGACGACGCGGTCGCGCGTGGCGAGCGGTTTCGCGCGCTCGTGTTGCCGCATCTCGACGCCGCGTACAACCTCGCGCGCTGGCTGAGCGGCAATGCGGGCGACGCGGACGACGTCGTCCAGGACGCGTGCATGCGCGCGCTGCGCTTCGTCGACTCGTGTCGTGGCGACAACGCGCGACCTTGGCTGCTGACGATCGTGCGCAACACCTGGTACACCGAGTGGCGCCGCCGCACCCACGCGCACGAGGTTGCATTGCCCGACACGCTCGACGACACGGAAGTGCCCGACGACTGGCAGCCGGCGACCGAGGATCCGCTCGCGCAGTTGCTGCGCGGCGAAAACGTGCGGCTGGTGAACGCGGCGCTCGCGAAGCTGTCGCCCGAATATCGCGAGGTGCTGGTACTGCGCGAGATGGAGGATTTGAGTTACCGCGAGATCGCGGCGATCGCCGACGTGCCCGTCGGCACCGTGATGTCGCGGCTTGCACGCGGCCGGCGCAGGCTCGCCGCGCTGCTGGGCGACACGGCGGCGCCGGCGTCGACGTCCAAACCCGCGCCGGGACGTGCGTCGGCAAGCGGAACCGCATCGGAGGCGATCGATGGACTGTAACGAAGCGCGAGCGTTGCTGGACGCGGACATCGACCGCGAGCTGTCGGCGCCCGATGCATTGCGCATCCAGCGGCATGTCGAAGGGTGCGACGCGTGCCGCCGCGAACGCGAACGAATCGTCGCGCTGGGGCGGATCGTGCGGCAGGCCGACTATCATCGCGCGCCGGATGCGCTGCGGGCGAGCATCCTCGCGGGACTGCCGGCGGCGGGCGGCGCGGGGGCGCGCAGGCAAGCCCGCGCGGAACCGGAGCCTGACGCAGCGGCGCGGCCGCGACCTCGACCGAACGGTCGCCGCTGGTTCTCGTGGCCGACCGGGCGCGGCGAGCCGGCTCGCCCGGTGCCTGCCGGGCCGGGGCCGCGTGTCGCGGCGCTGCCCGGGCTTGGGTGGGGCGTGGCGCTGGTGATCGCGCTGGCCGCGGCCGCCGGAATGGTGGTGTCCGCGCGCCACGCCGAAACCGGCCAGACGGTCGACGAACTGGTCGCGAGCCACGTGCGGGCCGGCCTGTCGGCGCGCGACATCGACGTGATCTCGACCGACCGGCATACGGTCAAGCCGTGGTTCAACGGCCGACTCGACTATGCGCCGCCGGTCGAGGACCTGTCGGCGAGCGGTTTCCCGCTGGCCGGCGGCCGGCTCGACTACGTCGGGCGGCGCCGCGTCGCAGTGCTCGTCTACCGGTACCGGCAGCACGTGATCGACGTGTACGTGTGGCCGGTCGGCGTTGGGCGGCAGGGTGCGCCGTACGCGACCGTGTCGCAGGGTTACGCGCTCGACCGCTGGGATGCGGCCGGGATGACGTGGTGGGCCGTGACGGACGCCGAGCCGTCGGCGCTGGCCGCGTTCAGGACGGCGCTCGACGCGCGGCTGGGCGGGGCGCGCAGCGAGTGACGGCAGGTCGCGCCACCGGCCCGTCATCCTGCGCGCTACGCTCCGTCCCCGATTCTTGAGCGGGCGCACCGACAGCCTTTTGAATTGTCGGCACCGTTCAAGTCTTTGAAAACATGGCCGAATCCGGTCGGAAATCGTCGATCGGTGTTGCATGCTCCCCGTAACCGGGTTAGAATCTTCGGCTTCTCACTTGCCACACCGGTTCAGACGCCCGGGTGGCTTCAATCCACAAGGAGTGTGTAATGCGTCATTACGAAATCGTATTCATCGTGCACCCCGATCAGAGCGAGCAAGTGCCCGCGATGATCGAGCGTTACAAGACCACGATCACGACGCACGGCGGCCAGATCCACCGTGTCGAAGACTGGGGCCGTCGCCAGCTGGCCTACATGATCGAGAAACTCGCGAAGGCTCACTACGTCTGCATGAACATCGAGTGCGACCAGACGACGCTCGACGAACTCGAACACGCGTTCAAGTTCAACGACGCCGTGCTGCGTCACCTCATCGTCAAGATGAAGAAGGCCGAGACCGGCCCGTCGCCGATGATGAAGGAAGTTCAGCGCGAAGAAGCCAAGAAGGCGGCTGCAGCTCAGCCGACCGAAGCGCAGGCTTAAGTTCGTCACTCATTAAGCCATCAAGGAGCGCGTCACTCACGTGAACAGGTTGCAATTGACGGCGAGCGTCGTCGAACGCGCACCGGTGCGATATACGCCGGCAGGTGTTCCGATCGCAAGCGCCACGTTGCATCACCGCACGGAAGTCGTTGAAGCAGGCATTCCCCGTCAGGTCGAAATGACGATCGAGGCGGTGGCGGCCGGTGAGGCGAGCGGCAAGCTGGAAAGCCGTGAAATGGGCGTCGAGACGCTGTTCACGGGCTTCCTGGCAAAGAAAAGCCGCAACGCGAGAACCTTGGTGTTTCACATCACTGCATTGCAGGACATAGGAAAGGACTGAAATCATGGCCCGCCCGACTGGTAAGAAATTCGACAAGCGTCGTCAGCAACAAAACCCGCTCTTCAAGCGCAAGAAGTTCTGCCGTTTCACGGCTGCCGGCGTCGAGCAGATCGACTACAAGGACACGGAAACGCTGAAGGACTTCATCGGCGAAAACGGCAAGATCACGCCGGCTCGTCTGACGGGTACGAAGGCGCACTATCAGCGTCAGCTGGACACGGCAATCAAGCGTGCGCGTTTCCTCGCGCTGCTGCCGTACACCGATCAGCACAAGGCGTAATCAGGCGACGCAATAAGGAGAATTCGAATGCAAATCATTCTGTTGGAAAAAGTCGCCAATCTGGGCAACCTCGGCGATATCGTCAAGGTCAAGGACGGTTACGCTCGCAACTTCCTGATCCCGAACCGCAAGGCTCGCCGTGCAACGAAGGAAGCGATCGCCGAATTCGAAGTTCGCCGCGCTGAACTCGAAAAGATCGCCGCTGAAAAGCTGGCGGCATCGCAGGCAGTCGGCGAGAAGCTGAACGGCCAGTCGTTCGAAATCACGCAGAAGTCGGGCGTTGACGGCCGTCTGTTCGGCTCGGTCACGAACGGCGACGTCGCGGAACTGCTGAAGAAGGCAGGTTTCGAAGTCGAGAAGCTGCAAGTTCGCATGCCGGAAGGCCCGCTGAAGATGATCGGCGAGCACGTCGTTCAGATCGCGCTGCACACGGACGTCATCGTCGACGTCACGATCAACGTGATCGGCGACCACGCGTAAGCGTACGCAGGCTTTCCGGGCGGCTTCCGTCGACCGGACAAGGGCAGGCGCCCGGGCAACCGGGGCCTGCCTTTTTTATTGCCCGATCGCCGGAGCGGTAGCGCTGCCGCGATCAATTCGCGATAATCCCAACCCATGAACGCGCCGCAAGATCCTCAAATCGAATCGCTGAAAGTCCCGCCACATTCGGTCGAAGCCGAGCAGTCGGTGCTCGGCGGCCTGTTGCTCGACAACGCGGCATGGGACCGGATTGCCGACTTCCTGTCGCAGGGCGACTTTTATCGCTACGACCATCGGATCATCTACGAGCACATCGGCCGGCTGATCGCGTCGACGCGCCCGGCCGACGTCGTGACCGTGTACGAAGCGCTGACCACGTCCGGCAAGGCCGACGACGTCGGCGGCCTCGCCTACCTGAACGCACTCGCGCAGAATACGCCGAGCGCCGCGAACATCCGCCGCTACGCGGAAATCGTGCGTGACCGCGCCGTGCTGCGCCGGCTCGTGTCGGTCGCCGACGAAATCTCGGCCGACGCGTTCAATCCGCAGGGCAAGGAAGTTCGCCAGCTGCTCGACGAGGCCGAGTCGAAGGTGTTCTCGATCGCCGAAGAAGGCGCGCGCGGCAACCAGGGCTTCCTCGAGATCGGTCCGCTGCTCACGCAGGTCGTCGAGCGCATCGACACGCTGTATCACACCGCGAACCCGAGCGACGTCACGGGCACGCCGACGGGCTTCGTCGACCTCGACCGGATGACGTCCGGGATGCACGGCGGCGAATTGATCATCGTCGCGGGGCGGCCGTCGATGGGTAAGACCGCATTTTCGATGAACATCGGCGAATACGTTGCGGTCGAGTACGGGCTGCCGGTGGCGGTGTTTTCGATGGAAATGCCGGGCACCCAGCTCGTGATGCGTATGCTCGGCTCGATCGGCCGCCTCGACCAGCACCGGATGCGTACCGGCCGGCTGACGGACGAGGACTGGCCGAAGCTGACGCATGCGGTGCAGAAGATGAGTGAGGCGCAGCTCTTCATCGACGAGACAGGCGGCCTGAACCCGATGGAATTGCGCTCGCGCGCGCGGCGTCTGGCCCGCCAGTGCGGCAAGCTCGGCCTGATCATCGTCGACTACCTGCAGCTGATGTCGGGCTCGTCGCAGGGCGAGAACCGCGCGACCGAAATCTCGGAAATCTCGCGATCGCTGAAGAGTCTGGCCAAGGAACTGGACGTGCCGGTGATCGCGCTGTCGCAGCTGAACCGCGGGCTGGAGCAGCGTCCGAACAAGCGTCCGGTGATGTCCGATTTGCGTGAATCGGGCGCAATCGAACAGGACGCGGACGTGATCCTGTTCATCTATCGTGACGAGGTCTACAACCCGGACAGCCCGGACAAGGGCACGGCCGAAATCATCATCGGCAAGCAGCGTAACGGTCCGATCGGGCCCGTTCGGCTCACGTTCCTGGGTCAATACACGAAGTTCGACAACTTTGCGGGGGCGCAGACCTTCTACGGCGAGTAACACTTCTTCGCCAGATGTAAACCGTTATTTCACCAAGCGTTGTATCCAATCCCGGCGCGCGCATATGCGCGCGTCGCGTCGCAACCGAAAACGGTACAATATCGCCCGTTTTCGTGACAGTCGTTTGACAATCTCTCAGGAATCCCATGTTCGGTCGATTCATGCCCACCGAGGGCAAGTTCTTTGAACTCTTCAACGCGCACGCGAAGCACATCGTTTCCGGTGGCCGCGAGCTCGAACTGCTGATCGACAATCTCGCCGACGCCGAGATTCACAAGCAAAACGTGCAGACCGCCGAGAAGGCCGCTGACAAGCTGACGCATGAAGCGATCGATCTGCTGCACAAGACCTTCATCACGCCGCTCGATCGCGACGAGATCCACAAGCTGATCACGACGATGGACGACATCCTCGACCTGATGGAAGACGTCGCCACGGCCGTGTCGCTGTACGACGTGCAGTCCGTCACGTCCGAGGCGAGCCAGCTCGCGCACATCGTCACGCAGTCGGCCCAGCACGTGCAGCAGGCCGTCGGATTGCTGTCGGACATGAAGCAGTCGGCGCAGATCCTCAAGCAGTGCGAGGAGATCGACCGCTGGGAGTCGGAAGCCGATCGCGTGCTGCGCGCGGCGATGTCGAAGCTGTTCCGCGAGGAAGACGACGTGAAGACGCTCATCAAGCTGAAGGCGATCTACGAGTTGCTCGAGGAGATCACCGACAAGTGCGAGGACGTCGCGAACATCATCGAAGGCATCGTGTTGGAAAACGCCTGAGCGGACCACGATGCATTCGATACAACTCGCCCTATGGATGGTCGCGACGCTCGTACTCGTCGCGCTCGTATTCGACTTCATGAACGGCTTCCACGACGCGGCGAACTCGATCGCCACCGTCGTGTCGACCGGGGTGCTGAAACCCCAGCAAGCCGTGGTGTTCGCAGCCGCGTTCAACGTCATCGCGTATTTCATCTTCCACCTGAAAGTTGCGCAGACGGTCGGTAAAGGCACGATCGACCCCGAGATCGTCGACCACTATGTCGTGTTCGGTGCGCTGGTCGGTGCGATCGGCTGGAACGTGATCACGTGGTATTACGGGATTCCGTCGAGCTCGTCGCACGCGCTGATCGGCGGCCTCGTCGGCTCGGCGCTCGCGAAGTCGGGCTGGAGCTCGCTGAACATCGACGGCCTGATGAAGACCGTCGCGTTCATCTTCATCTCGCCGCTGCTCGGCTTCATCCTCGGTTCGCTGTTCATGCTCGGCGTGTCGTGGCTGTATTTCCGTACCGCACCCAGCAAGGTCGACCGGCGCTTCCGCCGGCTCCAGCTGCTGTCGGCCGGTCTGTACAGCCTGGGCCACGGCGGCAACGACGCGCAGAAGACGATCGGCATCATCTGGATGCTGCTGATCGCGTCGGGCTATGCGTCGGCGACCTCCGATGCACCGCCCGCGTGGGTGATCGGCGCGTGCTACCTGTCGATGGGCCTCGGCACGCTGTTCGGCGGCTGGCGAATCGTCCGTACGATGGGCCAGAAGATCACGAAGCTCAAGCCGGTCGGCGGTTTCTGTGCCGAAAGCGGCGGGGCGATCACGCTGTTCATCGCGTCGTTCCTCGGCATTCCGGTGTCGACCACGCACACGATTACCGGTGCGATTGTCGGCGTCGGCGCGACGCAGAAGCTGTCGGCCGTGCGTTGGGGCGTTGCCGGCAACATCGTGTGGGCCTGGGTGCTGACGATTCCGGCGTCTGCGCTGATCGCCGCGGGCGGATGGTGGATCGGGCATCAGATCTTCTGATTCCGACGCTGCCGGACGACGCGACATGCGCCGCAAACCGAAAGGTTGCGGCGCATTTTCTTTGGTGGTCGGGAAAGGGGCGGGACTGGCGGGGTTGCCGCCGGGATGGGACGGGTCAGTAACTGCCGTTCGCGAAGCGGGCGATCGGATCGTCCGCGGTGCCGGTGCGCGGGCCGCGCGGCGCGGATTGCGTCGAAGCACGCAGCACCTGCACGGGCTCGATGTCGCGCGGCGACGGCGCGGCGGCCGCAGGCGGCGGCTCCGTATCGAACGCGGCAGCCTGGGCGGCCGTCAGTGCCGTCGTCGGAATCTGCGTGCCGGTCTCCGTCGGGACTGCGTTCGCCGTCATCGCTGTCATGTCGCCATTCGCGGATGCCGCCTGCTGCCGGGCTGCCGGCATGCGCGGCGGCGGCGGTTCGTAAGGATCGACGGACGGCGCGGCTGCCGGGGAGACCGCTGCGGTCGATACGACCGGTGCCGCCAGCATGACCGGAGCCGGCGACGGTGTTGCGCCGGCTTGTGACGAAGCGTAGGTCGGCTGCCGCGGCGCGGCGGCTGCGACGACCGGGGCCGGTGCGGCCGTCGGCGCATCGCGCCGTGCCTCGTAGGTCGGCGCATCGAACGGTGCTGGCGTACCGCGCGGCGGCGCGACACGGCGAATGCCGTCGAAGCGCTTGGCCCAGTATGGGTTCGTCAGGTAGTCGAGCCGCACGGTGCCGCCGGTCGACGGCGCGTTGACAAAGCGCAGCTTGCCGACGTAGATGCCGACGTGCGAATGCGGGCGACCGGTCGTATTGAAGAAGATCAGGTCGCCCGGCGCGACCTGGTCGGGGTCGATCGACACGCCGCGGCTGCTCATGTCGGCGGTCGTGCGCGGCAGGTTCACGTCGGCAGCGCGGCCGATCACGTAGCGCACGAGCCCGCTGCAGTCGAAGCCGCTCGTCGGCGTGTTGCCGCCCCAGCGGTACGGCACGCCGACGAGGCTCATCGCCTGGATCGAGATCTCTTCCTGGCCGACGCTGTGATCGACGAATTTCGGGAAATTGGCAGGCGCCGGGAACGCGCGCGGCGTCGTGATCCTCATGCCCGAGGCGCGCGAAGCCGACTGCTGCGGCACGCTGGAGCAGGCCGCGAGCAGTGAAGCGACGGCGACGGGAACCCAGATTCGAAGCATGACATGGCGGACGAGCGCAGGGCGCTCGCCAATCGTATGACAACAGACAGACCCGATGGTAGACGTTCCGGCGGGGCTTAGGCAACCATTCCTGAGAATTTACTTGAAGTTTCGCGCGTAAGTGAGGCCGTTGCGTAACGAATCATGACCGACGTTTCCGACCCCAAAAATAAAAACGGCGCTCCGGAAACGGAGCGCCGCATGGCGTCGACGGCCGGCGGGCAGCCGGTCGCGCGTTACAGGATGTCCGACGCGTAGTCGGCGAGCCGCGAGCGTTCGCCGCGCGCGAGCGTCACGTGGCCGCTGTGCCCCCAACCCTTGAAGCGGTCGACGACGTAGGTCAGGCCCGAGCTGCCTTCGGTCAGGTAAGGCGTGTCGATCTGTGCGATGTTGCCGAGGCACACGATCTTCGTGCCGGGGCCCGCGCGTGTGACGAGCGTCTTCATCTGTTTCGGCGTGAGGTTCTGCGCTTCGTCGATGATCAGATACTTGTCGACGAACGTGCGGCCGCGCATGAAGTTCATGCTCTTCACCTTCAAGCGCGAACGGATCAGTTCCTGCGTCGCCGCGCGGCCCCATTCGCCGGCTGCGTCGTCGGTCTTCTGCAGCACTTCGAGGTTGTCGTCGAATGCGCCCATCCACGGCTGCATCTTCTCTTCCTCGGTGCCGGGCAGGAAACCGATGTCCTCGCCGACGGGCACGGTCGCGCGCGTCACGATGATCTCGTTGTAGCGCTTGTCGTCGAGCACCTGCGCGAGGCCGGCCGCGAGCGCGACGAGCGTCTTGCCGGTGCCGGCCTGGCCGAGCAGCGTGACGAAGTCGATCTCGGGGTTCATCAGCAGGTTCAGTGCGAAGTTCTGCTCGCGATTGCGCGCGGTGATGCCCCACACGTTGTTCTTGTGGTGGCTGTAGTCGCGCAGCGTCTGCAGCAGCGCCGTCTTCCCGTTCAGCTCACGGACGATCGCATGGAACGTCGGTTCGCCGTTCTGCGGTTCGAGATAGACGAACTCGTTGACGAGCATCGACGCGACGAGCGGGCCCGTCACGCGGTAGTACGTGGTGCCCGTCTTCGTGTCCTGCCAACTCTCCATGCCCTTCGCATGCCTGGTCCAGAAATCCTGCGGCAGCTCACGCACGCCGTTGTACAGGAGATCCGAGTCCTCGAGCACCTGGTCGTTGAAGTAGTCTTCCGCGGGCAGGCCGAGCGCATGCGCCTTGATCCGCATGTTGATGTCTTTCGACACCAGCACGACCTGGCGGTCCGGCCGGTCGCGCTGCAGCGCGCGCACGACGCCGAGGATCTGGTTGTCGGCCTTGCCTGCCGGCAGGCCTTCGACGGGCGGAATGTTGGTGAGCGTCGTCTGGAAGTACAGGCGGCCGAGCGCCTCGCGGCTGCCGAGGCGCGACAGCGGAATGCCGTTCGTGATCGGGCCCGCGTCGGCGACCAGTGCGTCGAGCGTGCGGCTCACCTGGCGTGCGTTGCGCGCGACTTCCGACATCCCCTTCTTGTGGTTGTCGAGTTCCTCGAGCGTCATCATCGGCAGATAGACGTCGTGTTCCTCGAAGCGGAAGAGGCTGCTCGGATCGTGCATCAGCACGTTGGTGTCGAGCACGAACAGCTTCTGCAGTTCGGCTTCGGCGGCCTTGCGGTTGCGCGACTTCGTCGCCGCGCCGGCATCGCGTGCGGGCGCCGCGGCCGGTTTCGCGGCGGCGGGCTTGTCGTGGCGTGCCTCGACCGGCGCGGCGGGTGCTGCTTCGACCGGCGCCTGGATCGGCTGCAGCAGCGCCGCGGTCTGTTTGGTCCTGCGGCCGCGTGCAGGTGTGCTCGCGGATTCTTGCGCCGACGACGCGACGGCGCGCAGCGGCGCGGCCGTGTTCGCGGCTTCGGTCATCGGTTGGGCCACGCTGGCCGGGCCATAGTCACCGGCAGTGGATGCGTCCCCTTCGGCGGATTTCTTCGCGGCTTTCGCGGGTCGCGCTTTCGCCTTGTATTCGTCGGGCGGCAGCAGGCTGCCGAGCTTGCTGGGGGGGGTAGGCAAAGGCATGGTGTCCCTCGGGAGGAATCGTGTCGCATGAAGTGCGCCGCTGATCGCATCCTGCGTGACGTACACGCATGCAGTTTGCGCGCGGTGGCGCACAGGAATTTCGTCTAGCCGGTTCGCCTAAGTGTCGATCAGCTCCTTGACGGGGTGAGGGCCGGACCGAGGGCCGGCGCGCAGTCCATAAAAAAAGCCGCTGCCCCGTCGACAGGGACATGCGGCTCGGCTGATACCGTCGTAATGCGCGTCAGGTGCCGGGAAGCATCGCATCGGGCACCGGTGCAGCTACGAGAAATATGGGGCGAACTGGCATTCATTGCGGCCCAATATAACGCGGCTCAAAGCGCTTGTACAGCCCTTAGCACGTCGTCCACGTGACCGGGCACCTTGATGCCGCGCCATGCCTGGCGAAGCACGCCGTCGGCGTCGATCAGGAACGTCGAACGCTCGATTCCGCGCACTTCCTTGCCATACATTTTCTTCATCTTGATGACATCGAACAGCGTGCACAGCGCTTCGTCGGCATCGGAGATCAACGGGAACGGCAGTTCGAGCTTTGCCTTGAAGTTGTCATGAGAGCGCAGGCTGTCGCGCGACACGCCGATGACTTCGGCGCCCGCCTTCTTGAACTTCGGATAGAGATCGCGGAACTGCAGGCCTTCGGTCGTGCAGCCCGGCGTGTTGTCTTTCGGATAGAAATACAGGACGAGCTTCTTGCCCTTCAGGTCGGACAGCGAAATGTCGCCGCCCGTAGCCGGTGCGGTGAAATCGGGAACTTGGCGGTCAACTTCGACGGACACGTGTTTCTCCTGTTGTTATGGAAAGGCGCCGCTCGGGCGGCGTGGTACGGCGGGACGTCGCGGCGGCACGCCGCGAGGGCAGGGCCGGCGGCGCCGGCGCGCGCGAACTCAGTCGGGCTGGACGATCAGTTCGCCGGAGCGGCCGGGAATCTCGCCCCACGTGACAGGGTACGATGGCAGCGAGTCGCGGTCCAGCGTCGCGTGGTAGTCGCCCATCGTCGCAAACGTATGGCCCTGTGCGCGCCACCCCGCGAGCAACTGCTCGAACACCGGCGCGAGCTTCTGGCCTTCCAGTTCCGCATGCAGCGTGAACACCTGGTCGTGCGGATTGGTCTCCGTGAACTTCAGGATATGCGCGGCGACGTTGTGCGTGTCGATGCCGTCGATGCCGAGCACTTCGTCGAGCGTCGGCAGCGTGGTCGGCATCTGCACGTGCGACAGCGTGCGGCCGCCGACGACGGGAAGGTACGGCGAATGGCCGCGACCGTCGGATGCGTAGCGCATCCCCCATGCGTCGATCTGCTCGAACGCCGCGTCGTTCATCTGCCAGCCGGCCGCGCCGTGCGTGACGGGCGGCGCGCCGAAGACGTCGACGAAGCGCGCGTGGCTCTTCTGCATTTCACGCGCGGTCCAGTCGCGATCGCGCACGCGCACGTTGTCTTGCCAGTACACGTGATCCCACGTGTGGATCCCGCATTCGAAGCCGGCCTCGTGGATCGCGCGCATGTCCGCGATCGCGCGGCGGCCGATGTCGGGGCCCGGCAGCAGCACGCCATACATCAGCTGCTTCACGCCGTAATGCTCGACCACCGACGTGCGCGACACCTTCTTCAGGAAGCCGGGGCGGAACACGCGCCGCAGCGCCCAGCCCGTGTGATCGGGCCCGAGGCTGAAGAGGAAGGTCGCGCGCGCACTGAAGCGGTCGAAGATGCGCGCGAGGTTCGGCACGCCTTCGCGCGTGCCGCGCAGCGTGTCGACGTCGATCTTGAGGACGATACGAGCCAAGCGAGCGTCCCGTCAGTTCTGCTGCTCGACCAGCGCGCGCGCGTCGGCGACATGGCCGCGATACGCTTCGAAGATCTTGCGCAGCGCATCGTCGAACGTCGATTGCGGCGCCCATGCGAGCTCCTGCATCGTGTTGTCGATCTTCGGCACGCGGTTCTGCACGTCCTGGTAGCCGTTGCCGTAATAGGCGCCCGACGTCGTTTCGACGAGCTGCACCTGCTTCGCGGAGCCGGCGTATTCCGGGTACTCGGCGGCCAGTTCGAGCATCTTGTGCGCGAGCTCGCGAACCGAGAAGTTATTCTCCGGATTGCCGATGTTGTAGATCTTGCCCGACGCGATGCCGTTCTTGTTCTCGATGATCTTCATCAGCGCGCTGATGCCGTCGTCGATATCGGTGAACGCGCGCTTCTGCGAGCCGCCGTCCACGAGGCTGATGTTCTCGCCGCGCACGATGTGGCCGAGGAACTGCGTGACGACGCGCGAGCTGCCTTCCTTCGGCGTGTAGATCGAGTCGAGGCCCGGGCCGATCCAGTTGAACGGACGGAACAGCGTGAAGTTCAGGCCTTCCATTCCATAGCCCCAGATCACGCGGTCCATCAGCTGCTTCGAGCAGGCGTAGATCCAGCGCGGCTTGTTGATCGGGCCGTAGGTGAGCGCCGATGCATCCGGGTCGAACTGCTCGTCCGAGCACATGCCGTAGACCTCGGAGGTCGACGGGAACACGAGGTGCTTGCCGTACTTGACGGCCGAACGCACGATCGGCAGGTTCGCCTCGAAGTCGAGCTCGAACACGCGCAGCGGCTGCTGGACGTAGGTCGCGGGCGTCGCGATCGCCACGAGCGGCAGGATCACGTCGCACTTCTTCACGTGATACTCGACCCACTCCTTGTTGATCGTGATGTCGCCTTCGAAGAAGTGCATCCGCTCGTGGTTGACGAGGTCGCCCAGCCGATCGGTCTGCATGTCCATGCCGAACACTTCCCAATCGGTGGTTTCAAGAATGCGCTTCGACAGGTGATGGCCGATGAAGCCGTTCACACCCAGGATCAGGACTTTTTTTGCTTTCATGAATGACGGGAAGAATGAATGAACTGCGCGAATTCCGCGGGCGTCACGACGGTTTCGCTGCCGTCGCGCTGCTGCCACAGCTCGAGAATGGATAGGGCGCGGCTGTCGCCGCAGACGCCGAATAGCGCATTATCGCTTACGTGCAGGCCGGGCGGCAAATCCGCCGCGGCCGCGGCGACCGCGCTGCCGGGCGCCGCGAGGCGCGCGCGGGCGATCACGAACCGCGTGCCGCCGACGTCGGTGAACGCGCCCGGATACGGGGGCGCGACCGCGCGAACCAGGTTGTAGACCTGCGCGGCCGGCTTCGACCAGTCGACGCGGCCGTCCTCCGGCTTGCGTCCGCCGAAGTAGCTGCCGTTCGCGAGATCGTTCGGCAGATGTGGCGCATCGCCCGCGAGCAGCGCGGGCAGCACGCGCCAGAGCGTCTGCTCGGCGGCCACCGTGACCTTGTCGAATACCTGCGTGGCCGTGTCGTCCGGCAGGATCGGCACCGCGGTCTGGCCGATGATCGCGCCGGCGTCGGGCTTCGCGGCCATCTCGTGCAGCGTCGCACCGGTTTCCGTTTCACCGTTCAGCACGGCCCAGTTCGTCGGTACCCGACCCCGGTATTTCGGCAGCAGCGAACCGTGCATGTTGTACGCGCCGCGTGGCGCGATCGCGAGCAGATCCACCGGCAGCATGTGGCGGTAGTAGAACGAGAAGATGAAGTCCGGCTGCGCGTCGGCTACCGCGCGGCGCAGTGCCGGATCGGCGGGGTCGGCCGGCGTGACGACCGGGATCCCGTGCTCGGCGGCGACGGATGCGACGCTGCCGAACCAGATGTTCTCGTTCGGGTTGTCCTCGTGCGTGACGACGAGCGCGACGTCGACGCCGCGCGCGAGCAGCACCTGCAGGCACCGCACGCCGACGTTGTGATAGGCGAAGACGACGGCGCGCGGCTTCATTGCGACACCCCCGTGCGGTTCGTGCCGACCGGCACCGCCGGCATGCCGTCATGCTGTTCGAGCACGGCCTGGATCAGGTAGCGCGGCCGTGCACGCACTTGCTGGTAGATGCGGCCGACGTATTCGCCGAGCAGGCCGAGCGCGAAGATGATCACGCCGAGCAGGAAGAACGTGATCGCGAACAGCGTGAACACGCCTTGCACTTCCGCGCCGACGATGAAACGGCGCACGAGCAGCAGCACGAACAGCGCGGCGGAGCCGAGCGACAGGATCACGCCGATGAACGACAGCCACTGCAGCGGCACGACCGAGAAGCCCGTCACGAGGTCGAAGTTCAGCCGGATCAGGCTGTACAGCGAGTATTTCGACTCGCCCGCGAAGCGTTCTTCGTGCGCGACCTCGATTTCGGTCGGGTTCTGCGCGAAGGTATAGGCCAGCGCGGGGATGAACGTGTTGACTTCGCCGCACACGTTGATCGTGTCGATGATGCGGCGGCTGTACGCGCGCAGCATGCAGCCCTGGTCGGTCATCTTGATCCGCGTGATGCGCTCGCGCAGCCGGTTCATCATCTGCGATGCCTTGCGTCGCCACAGGCTGTCCTGACGCTGCTTGCGGATCGAACCGACGTAGTCGTAGCCCTCGTGCATCTTCGCGATGAGCTTGCCGATTTCCTCGGGCGGGTTCTGCAGGTCGGCGTCGAGCGTGATGACGATATCGCCGCGCGACTGCGCGAAGCCGGCGAGGATCGCCATGTGCTGGCCGTAGTTGCCGTTGAGCAGCACGACGCGCGTCGTGTCGGGGCGCACGTGGAACTGGTCCGCCAGCATCGCGGCCGAGCGGTCGCGGCTGCCGTCGTTGATCAGGATCACTTCGTACGACGTGCCGAGTGCGTCGAGTGCCGGGTACAGGCGCGCGAACAGCGCGGCCAGGCCGTCTTCCTCGTTGTACACGGGGATGATGACCGATACCTCCGGGTTCGCGGCGCCCGGATGCCCGGCGCGTGCTTCAAGGTGATTCATGTACGCTTATTTTCCGTATTGTTCGCAAATCTGGTTGACGGCGTCGGCCACGCGACGCACGTCGTCTTCCGTCATCTGCGTGAAGAGCGGCAGCGTGACGGTCGATGCGCCGTATCGTTCGGCGTGGGGGAACATGCCCTCCTTGAAGCCGCGTGCACGATACAGCGTGAAAAGATGGATGGCCGGGTAGTGGACGCCCGTGCCGATCCCGCGTTCCTTCATCTGCGCCATGAAATCGGCGCGCGAGATCGACAGCCGGTCGAGCGGCAGCGTGACCTGGAACATGTGCCAGTTGCTGTTCTCGAAATCGGCGACGGGCAGGCCGAGCCCGAGCTTCACGGCCGGGCCGCCGTCGAGCGCGGCGAAGTACGCGCGCACGAGAGCGCGGCGCTGCGCGGTGAAGCGCTCGAGGTGCGGCAGCTGGCCGAGGCCGACGCGCGCGGCGACGTCGGTCAGGTTGTACTTGCCGCCGAGCACGTCGCAGTCCATCCCGTCGAAGCCGGTGCGCGTGATGCCTTGCAGCCGGTACTTCTGCGCGAGCGTCGCCTCGTCCTCGTTGTTCAGCACGAGCGCACCGCCTTCGATCGTCGTCAGGTTCTTGTTCGCGTGGAAGCTGAACGACACGATGTCGCCGATCGCGCCGATGCGCTTGCCTTTCCAGGTCGAGCCGAGCGCCTGCGCGGCGTCCTCGATCACGCGCAGGTTGTGCGCGCGCGCGATTGCGTACAGGCGGTCCATGTCGACCGGCAGGCCGGCCAGGTAGACCGGGATGATCGCTTTCGTGCGCGGCGTGATCGCCTGCTCGAGCTTGTCGAGGTCGATGTTGCGCGTGACGGGGTCGATGTCGGCGAATACGGGCGTCGCGCCCGTCTCGAGGATCACGTTGCTGGTCGACACCCACGACGCCGGCGTCGTGATCACCTCGTCGCCGGGGCCGACCCCCGCGATGCGCAGGCCGATCTCGAGCGTGCAGGTGCCCGAATTGAACGCGCGGACCGGACGGCCACCGCAGTACTCGGACAGCGCTGCCTCGAATTTCTGGCTTTGCGGGCCGGTGGTGATCCAGCCCGAGCGCAGCACTTCGACGACGCCCTGGATGGTTTCCTCGTCGATCTCGGGGCGGGTGAACGGCAGGAACGGAGCGGTAGTCTGGCTCATGAACGCTTGTGGCCTGTAATGGCTGGTAATAAAGGGGTCGGGCGATCCGGCCCGAAACCGGCATTAAACACCGGTTGCCGGATTCGTACCGTGATTTTTTGTAGGCGGACGCTTAATGCCGCCGGGCCGGGCGCGCTCAACTGCGCGCGAGCACGAGCACGCCGATCAGGATGATGCCGATGCCGACGAGCCGCTGGACCGACAGCACCTCGCCGAACAGGTACCAGGCGGCAAATGCGTTGACCACGTAGCCGAGCGACAACATCGGGTACGCGATCGATACGTCGACTCGCGACAGCCCGAGAATCCAGACGACCACGCTCAGCACGTAGCAGCCGAGGCCGCCGATGATCGGCAGCTGGGTCGCGATCTTCAGGCCGACCGGGATGATGTTCGCACGGCTGAATTCGAAGTGTCCAACGGCGTTGACGCCGGCTTTCAGCAGGAGTTGCGCACAGGCGTTGAGCATCACGCCGGTGATGATGCAGACGAACGAAACGGGATTCATGCGGCGGGCGTCCTTACGATTGCGGTTTCTCGACGATCACGCGGCGGTTGTCGCGCGCGATCACGCGCATCGCCACGCCTTGCTTGACCAGCGTGTCGTACTGGCCGGGCGGCATGATCGCGAGCGCATGGGTGTCCTGCTTCCAGCGTTCGATCCATTGGTCGACGGTCGGGATCCATTTGTTCGGCTCGACCGAGATCCCGAATGCGAGTTCGTCCTGGCGCTGGACCATGATCGTCGTGTGGCCCATATAGAACGGGAACGTGTGATCGAGCATCTCGATCGAATAGAACGGTGTGTCGGGCGGCAGCTTCGCCAGTTCGGCGCGCACGGCGGGCGCGAGCAGGGCGCCCGAGCTGTAGCGGCCGAATTCATCGTGACCGGTGCCGCCGATCGTGCCGAACGCGAGCCACGCGGCGCCGAACGCGGTGATCGCGGCCGCGACACTCACGTGACGGTTCAGCCATGCGGCCGCGAGCGTCAGCGCACCCGCGACCGCGAGGCCCGCGTACAGCCATAGCTGGAACGCGCGGTACAGCGCGTTCGGCGTGCGGGCGTCGCCCTGATACGCGAGGAAGATGATCCCGAACGCCGCGACGACTAAGAATACGAGGTAGCCGAGCAGGTGACGGCGGAACCGGTCGGCGCTCATCAGCGGCAGGTACGCGCCGATCATCAGCGCGAGCGCTGGCGCGACCGGCAGCACGTAAGAGATCAGCTTGGAATGCGATGCGCTGAAGAACAGGAAGATGAACGCGCTCCAGATCAGCAGCACGAGCATCGGAGAGAAACCGTTCGGCTGGCGCGGCATGCGCAGTGCATGGCGGATGCTCTGCCATGCGACGGACAGCCACGGCAGGAAGCCGACCAGCAGCACCGGCACGAAATAGTAGAGCGGGCCCGGGCGGTTCTGTTCCGGGGTCAGATACCGGCGGAACTGCTGGACGATGAAGAAGAAGTTGAAGAACTCGGGGTTGCGCTGCTGGACGAGCACGAACCACGGCGTGACGATCGCGAAGAAGATCACGAGGCCGCTGACCAGGTACAGCCGCTTCCACAGCGCCCAGTCGCGGGCGATCAGCGTATAGAGCACCAGCACGGCGCCGGGCAGGATCAGGCCGACGAGGCCCTTGGACAGCACGGCGAACGCCATCGCGCCCCAGCACGCCCACATCCAGCCGCGCGCCGCGCCCGCCTGCAGCCCGGGCCGCTGCGCGAGCAGCAGCGAGCAGAGCGACAGCGTCATCCAGAACGCGAGCCCCATGTCGAGCGCGTTGAAGTGGCCCATCAGGTTCCAGTACGGCGAGCACGCGAGCACGACGGCCGCGAGGAAGCCGGACAGCGGGTTGAACAGGCGCGCGCCCGTGAAGCCGACCAGCAGCACGCCGGCGAAGCTGGCGAGGCCCGTGTAGAGGCGCGCCTGCCATTCGCCAATGCCGAACCACGCGAACGTCAGCGCGTTCAGCCAGGTCTGCAGCGGCGGCTTCTCGAAGTACTTGTAGCCGTTGTAGCGCGGTGTGATCCAGTCGCCGGTGACGAACATTTCCCGCGCCATTTCGGCGTAGCGGCCTTCGTCGCTCGGGATCAGGTGGCGCAGCCCGAGCGGCGCGAACCAGACGATCGCGAGTGCGACGAGCAGGAGGACGAGCGTGATGCGATTGAGCGGTAGCCTCGGCGGCGTATCGTTCATGGATTTTCAGCCTGTTGGTTGTTGTAAGAGCCGCCGGCGGGTTGCGCCGGGGGCGGTCGGCGTGCCGGTCATCGACCGGGAGGACGATCCGGGGATCGACCCGGTGTGCCGGCCCGAGTTTTACCGCAACGGTGATTAACGTTCAATTAAGAGCGCGGCGGCGACCTTGCGGCCCTCGGCCATCAGGATGTTGTAGGTACGGCAGGCAGCCTGGAAATCCATCGTCTCGACGCCGATGCGCTTGGCCGTGAGCATGGCCACGAGGCGCGGGTGTGGGAAGCGCAGCCGCGCGCCGCTGCCGAAGATCACGAGTTCGGGTGCCGGGTCGAGCAGCATCGCGAAATGCTCGGGCGCGAGCGCGTCGAACGACGACACGGGCCAGTCCCGCACCGGTGCGCCGGGCAGCACGATGACGCTTCCTTCGTGGTGTTGGAGGTTGACGTCGACATAATCGGGGCCGTAGCCGGTGACGGTGTTGAGCGCGCCGCTCGCGTCCTGGTGCAGTTTCAAATCGGTATTCCGCGGTTCCGTGGAGGGATTGTCTGGCAAGGGCCGCACGGGCCCGGGCGGCCGGTTTCGCGACCGCCGCGCGCGGGACGCCTGAAGGCGCGGGCCCGGAGCGGCCATGGTGCATTGCGAAAGTCGGCCAAAATCCGCTAAATTATAACTTTTTGGTTGCCCCCGGGCGCCAGTTGCATCGTGCGTCGCCACAAGCCGCGTCCGACCGCCCGCATTTTCCCCAGTCTAGACAGCGCGCACAGACCGGCCGCTCTCCAGTTTTGATCCCGTCCCCCGGCCGCAAGGCCAACCCAGGAACCGTGTCGTCGTGAAACCGATTCAGAAGTCGAACAAGCTGCTCAACGTCTGCTACGACATCCGTGGCCCGGTGCTCGAGCATGCGAAGCGCCTCGAGGAAGAAGGCCACCGCATCATCAAGCTGAACATTGGCAACCTCGCGCCGTTCGGTTTCGACGCGCCGGACGAAATCATCCAGGACATGATCCGCAACCTGCCGGCGTCGTCCGGCTATTCGGATTCGAAGGGCGTGTTCTCGGCCCGCAAGGCCGTGATGCACTACACGCAGCAAAAGGGCGTCGTCGGTGTCGGCCTCGACGACATCTACATCGGCAACGGCGCGTCCGAGCTGATCGTGATGGCGACCCAGGCGCTCCTGAACGACGGCGACGAAGTGCTGCTGCCGGCGCCCGACTACCCGCTGTGGACGGCCGCCGTGAGCCTGTCGGGCGGCACGCCCGTGCATTACGTGTGCGACGAGCAGAACGCGTGGATGCCCGACCTCGACGACATCCGCCGCAAGATCACGCCGAACACCAAGGCGATCGTCGTGATCAACCCGAACAACCCGACCGGCGCGCTTTATTCCGACGAATTGCTGCGCGATCTGCTCGAGATCGCGCGCCAGCACGGGCTGATCGTGTTTGCCGACGAGGTCTACGACAAGATCGTCTACGACGGGCTCGAGCACACGGCGCTGGGCTCGCTGTCGGAAGACGTGATCACCGTCACGTTCAACAGCCTGTCGAAGAGCTATCGCTCGTGCGGCTACCGCGCGGGCTGGATGGCCGTGTCGGGCCTCGGCGGCGACAACCGCCGGCGCGCGAAGGATTACCTCGAAGGGCTCGGGATCCTGTCGTCGATGCGCCTGTGCGCGAACGTGCCCGGGCAGTTCGCGATCCAGACCGCGCTCGGCGGCTACCAGAGCATCAACGAGCTGATCGTGCCGAGCGGGCGCCTGTACAAGCAGCGCGAGCTGGCGTATGACATGCTCACGTCGATTCCGGGCGTGACCTGCGTGAAGCCGCAGGCCGCGCTGTACATGTTCCCGCGCCTCGATCCGAAGCTCTATCCGATCCAGAACGACCAGCAGTTCATCCTCGACCTGTTGCTCGAGGAACGCGTGCTGCTCGTGCAGGGTACGGGCTTCAACTGGGCGGCGCCGGATCACTTCCGCGTGGTCTTCCTGCCGAACCTCGACGACCTGACCGATTCGATCAACCGGATCGCGCGCTTCCTCGACGGCTACCGCAAGCGCCATTCGGTCTGAGCGGACATCGTCCCCGGCATTCATTCACTCTTACTCATCGATCACACGCAGCATGGAACCGATCAAAGTTGGCCTGTTGGGCTTCGGCACCGTCGGCAGCGGCACCTTCACGGTGCTGCACCGCAACCAGGAAGAAATCAAGCGACGCGCGGGGCGCGGCATCGAGGTCGCGCGCATCGCGGTGCGCAACCCGGCCAAGGCGCAGGCCGCGCTCGGCGGTAACGCCGGCGCCGCGCAGATCACCGACGATTTCAACGCGGTCGTCGACGATCCGTCGATTTCGATCATCGCCGAGATGATCGGCGGCACGGGCATCGCGCGCGAGCTCGTGCTGCGCGCGATCGCGAACGGCAAGCACGTCGTGACGGCGAACAAGGCGCTGCTCGCGGTGCACGGCACCGAGATCTTCGAGGCCGCGCGCGAAAAGGGCGTGATGGTCGCGTTCGAGGCGGCCGTCGCCGGCGGCATCCCGATCATCAAGGCGCTGCGAGAAGGCCTGACCGCGAACCGCATCCAGTACATCGCGGGCATCATCAACGGCACGACGAACTACATCCTGTCGGAAATGCGCGACCGCGGCCTCGACTTCGCGACCGCGCTGAAGGCCGCACAGGAACTCGGCTACGCGGAAGCCGATCCGACATTCGACATCGAAGGCGTCGACGCCGCGCACAAGGCGACGATCATGAGCGCGATCGCGTTCGGCGTGCCGGTCCAGTTCGACCGCGCGTACGTCGAAGGGATCAGCAAGCTCGACGCGACCGACATCCGCTACGCGGAAGAGCTCGGCTACCGGATCAAGCTCCTCGGCATCACGCGCCGCGCCGAAAACGGCATCGAGCTGCGCGTGCATCCGACGCTGATTCCCGAGAAGCGCCTGCTCGCGAACGTCGAGGGCGCGATGAACGCGGTCGTCGTGCACGGCGACGCGGTCGGCACGACGCTGTACTACGGCAAGGGCGCGGGCGCTGAGCCGACCGCTTCGGCGGTCGTCGCGGATCTCGTCGACGTCACGCGCCTGCACACGGCTGACCCCGAGCATCGCGTGCCGCACCTCGCGTTCCAGCCGGACAGCCTGTCGAACACGCCGATCCTGCCGATCGAGGAAGTCACGAGCGGCTACTACCTGCGCCTGCGGGTGGCCGACCAGACGGGCGTGCTCGCCAACATCACGCGCATCCTCGCCGAATCGGGCATCTCGATCGACGCGCTGCTGCAGAAGGAATCGGAGCAGGTCGACGGCGCGAACGGCGAGACCGACATCATCCTGATCACGCACGAGACGCTCGAGAAGCACGTGAACGCGGCGATCGCGCAGATCGAAGGCCTCGCGACGGTGGTCTCGAAGGTGACGAAGCTGCGCATGGAAGCGCTGAACTGAGGACCAGGAACGACATGAACTACATCTCCACGCGCGGCGCCGGCATCGGCGAGCGCCACACGTTCTCCGACATCCTGCTCGGCGGTCTCGCGAAGGACGGCGGGCTGTACCTGCCGGCCGAGTACCCGAAGGTGTCGGCCGACGAACTGGCGCGCTGGCGCACGCTGCCGTACGCGGATCTCGCGTTCGAGATCCTGTCGAAGTTCTGCGACGACGTGCCGGCCGACGACCTGCGCGCGATCACGCGCCGCACGTATACGGCCGCCGTGTACAGCAACACGCGCCACGGCGAGAACGCGTCCGACATCACGCCGCTGAAGACGCTCGGCACCGAGAACGGCGCGCCGATCTCGCTGCTCGAACTGTCGAACGGCCCGACGCTCGCGTTCAAGGACATGGCGATGCAGCTGCTCGGCAACCTGTTCGAGTACACGCTCGCGAAGCACGGCGAAGCGCTGAACATCCTCGGCGCGACGTCCGGCGACACGGGCAGCGCGGCCGAATACGCGATGCGCGGCAAGGCCGGCGTGCGCGTGTTCATGCTGTCGCCGCACAAGAAGATGAGTGCGTTCCAGACCGCCCAGATGTTCAGCCTGCAGGATCCGAACATCTTCAACCTCGCGGTCGAAGGCGTGTTCGACGACTGCCAGGACATCGTGAAGGCCGTGTCGAACGATCACACGTTCAAGGCGCGGCATAAGATCGGCACGGTCAACTCGATTAACTGGGCGCGCGTCGTCGCGCAGGTCGTGTACTACTTCAAGGGCTATTTCGCGGCGACGACGTCCAACGACGAGCGCGTGTCGTTCACGGTGCCGTCGGGCAACTTCGGCAACGTCTGCGCGGGTCACATCGCGCGGATGATGGGCCTGCCGATCGCCAAGCTCGTGGTCGCGACCAACGAGAACGACGTGCTCGACGAGTTCTTCCGCACCGGCGCATATCGCGTGCGCAGCGCGGAAAACACGTACCACACGAGCAGCCCGAGCATGGATATCTCGAAGGCGTCGAACTTCGAACGCTTCGTGTTCGACCTGCTCGGCCGCGATCCGGCACGCGTGATGCAGTTGTTCCGCGACGTCGAGGAGAAGGGCGGTTTCGATCTCGCGGCGAGCGGCGATTTCGCGCGCGTGGCCGAGTTCGGCTTCGTGTCGGGTCGCAGCAGCCACGCGGACCGCATCGCGACGATCCGTGACGTGTTCTCGCGCTACGACACGATGATCGATACGCACACGGCCGACGGCGTGAAGGTCGCGCGCGAGCACCTCGACGCGGGCGTGCCGATGGTCGTGCTCGAGACGGCCCAGCCGATCAAGTTCGGCGAGACGATCCGCGAAGCGCTCGATCGCGAGGCCGAGCGGCCGGCGGCATTCGACGGGCTCGAGGCGCTGCCGCAGCGTTTCGAGGTCGTGAAGGCCGATGCGCAGCAGGTGAAGGACTTCATTGCCGCGCATACGGGCGCGTAACGTAGCACCGGGGTAGCCTCGGGCCGCGGGGTCGCAAGCCCGGCGGCGCAGGACGGCCGGAATGCCGATTCGTCACACGGATCGGGGTTCCGGCCGTTTCGCTTGGTGGCGGCCGCGCGCAGGGGCATTGTCAGATGGCGCGCGAATCAAGTGCCAGTGCCGCGCTTCGCGCCGATCACGGTTGTCGCATGTCCGGCATATCGCACGTGGGCGCGATGGCGTCGCTACAATGACGTATTGATCCCAACGATCCCCGATTCCATCGATGTCGAACCCGAATCCCGCGGCGCCGCGCGCGCCGATGCTGTCGACCGCCGAAGCGCTCGCCGCGCTGCTCGAAGCCGCGAAGCCGCTGCCCGGCACTGAAACCGTCGCCACGCTCGACGGGCTCGGCCGCGTGCTGGCGGCCGACGTGAGCTCGCCGCTCGACGTGCCGCCGATGCATACGAGCGCGATGGACGGCTATGCGGTGCGCGTCGCCGACCTGCTGCACGGCGAGCGGCGCTTGCCGGTGTCGCAGCGGATTCCGGCGGGCCATCCGGCCGCGCCGCTCGCGGCGGGCACGGCCGCACGGATCTTCACCGGCGCGACGGTGCCGCCCGGCGCCGATGCCGTCGTGATGCAGGAGCAGGCGTCGGCCGACGGCGATGCGGTCGAAATCCTCCACACGCCGAAGGCCGGTGAATGGATCACCGCGCAGGGCGCGGACATCCGCCAGGGTTCGGTGATCCTGCCGGCCGGTACGCGGCTTACGCCACAGGCGCTCGGGCTGGCCGCGTCGGTCGGCTGCGCGCAGTTGTCGGTCGCGCGGCGGATTCGCGTCGCGGTGTTCTTCACCGGCGACGAACTGACGATGCCGGGCGAGCCGCTGAAGCCCGGCGCGATCTACAATTCGAACCGCTTCACGCTACGCGGACTGCTTGAGCGGCTCGGCTGCCACGTGACCGACTACGGGATCGTGCCCGACTCGCTCGCCGCGACGCGCGACACGCTGCGTGAGGCCGCGCGCGATCACGACGTGATCCTGACGAGCGGCGGCGTATCGGTCGGTGACGAGGATCACGTGAAGCCGGCCGTCGAAGCCGAAGGTCGGCTCGCGCTGTGGCAGATCGCGATGAAGCCGGGCAAGCCGCTCGCGTTCGGCGCGGTGCGCCGCGGCGACGCGCATCCCGACGCGCACTTCATCGGGCTGCCGGGCAATCCCGTGTCGAGCTTCGTCACGTTCCTGCTGTTCGTGCGGCCGTTCCTGCTGCGCTTGTCCGGCGTGCGCGACGTCGCGCCGCGCGCGCTGTCGCTGCGCGCGGACTTCTCGCAAAGCAAGGGCGACCGGCGCAACGAATTCCTGCGCGCGCGCGTCAACGCGGCCGGCGGCCTCGACCTGTTCCCGAACCAGAGCTCGGCGGTGCTGACGTCGACGGTCTGGGGCGACGGCCTGATCGACAATCCGCCGCAGCACGCGATCAGCGCAGGCGAGACCGTGCGTTTCATTCCGTTTTCCGAACTGCTGTCGTAACGCGACGGCTTCCTGACCCATGAAGATTCAACTGAAATTCTTTGCAAGCGTGCGCGAGGCGCTGGGCGTGTCCGACGAGCAGGCCGACGTGCCGGACGGCGTGACGACCGTCGGCGACGTGCGCGCATGGCTGCGCCTGCGCGGCGGCGCGTGGGCCGAGACGCTCGCCGAAGGGCGCGCGTTGCGCATGGCATGCAATCACGAGATGACCGACCCCGATACGCGGCTCACCGACGGTTGCGAGGTCGCGTTTTTTCCGCCCGTGACGGGTGGTTGAGAGGCGGGCGATGGCTACGGTACGAGTGCAGGCCAACGATTTCGACCTGAACGCCGAAGTGGCGGCGCTACGCGCGCGCAACCCGAAGATCGGCGCGGTCGCCTGCTTCGTTGGCACCGTGCGCGACCTGAACGAAGGCGATTCGGTCGCCGCGATGGAGCTCGAGCATTATCCGGGGATGACCGAGAAGGCGCTCGAGAAGATCGCCGCCGAGGCTGGCCGGCGCTGGCCCGGGATCGACGTCGCGATCGTGCATCGCGTCGGCCGGCTGCTGCCGCTCGACCAGATCGTGATGGTCGCGACGGTCGCATCGCATCGCGGCGATGCGTTCGCGTCGTGCGAGTTCGTGATGGACTACCTGAAAACCGAGGCGCCGTTCTGGAAGAAGGAAACGACGCCCGACGGCGAGCGCTGGGTCGATGCTCGCAGCACCGACGATGCGGCGCTCGCGCGCTGGGGCGTCGAATCGGGCAACACGCCGCGTTGAGCGCGGCGTACGTGTCGTGCGGCGATGTGCCGCAGGCACTCGAGCGCTCCGGCGCTGCGAATCGAGGTGTCAGGCGTCCGGATCCGTGCCGCGCCCGATGATCTTCGTCGGAAACGGCTCGCCGCGGGCGCGTGACGGCAGCGCATGCGGATCGTCGCCCGTGTCGCGGCGGCGTGGCGCGATCGCGTCGAGCAGCGCCTGCTGCTCGGGTGGAATCTGATAATCCCAGCCGAAGCGGCTCAACTGCAGGCTCTGCGCGATGCGCAGCGCGGGCTCCATGAAGCGGATGGCCGCGGGCGGCGTGTAGCGCCCCTCGACGGTCTTCAGGAACAGCGACAGCCAGCGGCTGAAATGCGCGGGCTCGATCCCGTCGAGTGGCTGGTGCGCCTGCTGCACGTTGCCGCGATAGCCCTTGGTGCCGAGCACGAGGCTCGACCAGAAGCTCACCATCTTCGGCAGATGGTCGTCCCAGCGACCGTCCAGCTTCGCGTCAAACACGGGGCCGAGCAGCGGATCGGCGCGCACGCGGTCGTAGAACGCGTATACGAGGTCGCGAATATTGTCTTCTGTTGGCTCGGCGTCGCGAGGGCGGGCCGGGGCGGTATCGGGCGAGGCGGGCAGGGCGGTCATGGAAAAAAGGGCCGGGAAAATCAGGGCGTCGGTGTCGTGCCCGCGGAACGGCAGCGTGGGCAACGCGCAGGACGCCGACAGAATTTTGACGCAAAATAGCGTCCATCAATGCCCGAAAAATGCGTAGATTTCATGAATATTATTGCGCGCAGGCCGTCCCGGCAACCCGGCGCCGTCAAGCGGCCTCGAGAACCATCCCGGCGCGCGTTCCGATTGATCCGTCCCGCTTGATCGGGGCGCGATCGATCATTTTCCGTATTCGCTCATGAGACTCACTGACTACACCGACTATTCGCTGCGCGTCATGCTGTACCTCGCCGTGCGCGGCGAGGGGCTCGCGACGATCCAGGAGATCTCGGACGCCTACGGCATCTCGAAGAACCATCTGATGAAGGTCGTGCAGCAGCTCGGCGAGCTCGGCTGGGTCGATACCGTGCGCGGCCGCAACGGCGGGCTGCGGCTGTTCCCCGAATCGCTGAAGCTGACGGTCGGCCAGGTGGTGCGCGCGACCGAGAACGATTTCGCGCTGGTCGGCTGCTTTGCGGCCGACGGCGACGCGTCGCGCGACTGCGTGATCGAGCCGCATTGCCGCCTGAAGGGCGTGCTGGCGGCCGCGCGCGACGCATTCTTCGCCGAACTCGACCGTCACACGCTCGGCGAGCTGACCGTGCCCGCGTCGCCGCTCGTCGCGCTGCTGGGCATTCGTCCGATCGCGCTGGTGCGTGCCGAGCCGTCCGGGGATGACGCATCGGCGTCCGCCGAATCGCCGTCGAAGGTCGGCTGACACGCCGGTACCACCGCCACCATCCGGGCGGCGGCCCGCCCGCAGGCCGCCGCATCGCCGCCCGGCTATTTTTGCGCTGAATCAACCCGAATTTCGCTTGAAACCCGTATAACCATCCTCATCTTGGTGTTAATCGAAAATTGGAGGTCTCGCCAAATGAGAATCGACAAGCTCACCACCAAGTTCCAGGAAGCACTCGCGGACGCGCAAAGCCTCGCGGCAGGCCGCGACAATCAATACATCGAACCCGTTCACGTGCTGGCGGCGCTGGTCGCTCAGCAGGACGGCTCCGCCCGCTCGCTGATGTCGCGCGCGGGCGTGCACGTGCAGGCGCTGCAAGGCGCGCTGAACGAAGCCATCTCGCGCCTGCCGCAAGTAACGGGCACGGGCGGCGACATCCAGATCGGCCGTGAGTTGGCCGGGCTGCTGAACCAGGCCGACAGGGAGGCGCAGAAACTCAACGACACGTTCATCGCGAGCGAGATGTTCCTGCTCGCCGTGTCCGACGACAAGGGCGAAGCCGGCAAGCTCGCGCGCCAGCACGGCCTCACGCGCAAGGCGCTCGAAGCCGCGATCGCCGCGGTGCGCGGCGGCTCGCAGGTGCACAGCCAGGACGCCGAAAGCCAGCGCGAGGCGCTGAAGAAATACACGGTCGACCTGACCGAGCGCGCCCGCGCGGGCAAGCTCGATCCGGTGATCGGCCGCGACGATGAAATCCGCCGTTCGATCCAGATCCTGCAGCGCCGGACCAAGAACAACCCGGTGCTGATCGGCGAGCCGGGTGTCGGCAAGACGGCGATCGTCGAAGGGCTCGCGCAGCGGATCGTCAACGGCGAAGTGCCCGAGACGCTGAAGGGCAAGCGCGTGCTGTCGCTCGACATGGCCGCGCTGCTCGCCGGCGCGAAGTATCGCGGCGAGTTCGAGGAGCGTCTGAAGGCCGTGCTCAACGACATCGCCAAGGACGAAGGCCGGACGATCGTGTTCATCGACGAGATCCATACGATGGTCGGTGCCGGCAAGGCCGAAGGCGCGATGGACGCAGGCAACATGCTGAAGCCGGCGCTGTCGCGCGGCGAGCTGCACTGCATCGGCGCGACCACGCTCGACGAATACCGCAAATACATCGAGAAGGACGCCGCGCTCGAACGCCGCTTCCAGAAGGTGCTCGTCGACGAGCCGAGCGTCGAGGCGACGATTGCGATCCTGCGCGGGCTGCAGGAGAAGTACGAACTGCACCACGGTGTCGACATCACCGACCCGGCGATCGTCGCCGCGGCCGAGCTGTCGCATCGCTACATCACCGACCGCTTCCTGCCGGACAAGGCGATCGACCTGATCGACGAGGCCGCGTCGAAGATCAAGATGGAAATCGATTCGAAGCCCGAAGAGATGGACAAGCTCGATCGTCGTCTGATCCAGCTGAAGATCGAGCGCGAGGCCGTGAAGAAGGAGCAGGACGAGGCGTCGCAGAAGCGCCTGCAGTTGATCGAGGAAGAGATCGAACGCCTCGGCCGCGAATATGCGGACCTGGAAGAGATCTGGACTGCCGAGAAGGCTGCGGTGCAGGGCAGCGCGCAGCTCAAGGAAGAGATCGAGAAGGTGCGGGCGGACATCGCGCGCTTGCAGCGTGAAGGCAAGCTCGAGAAGG
Source organism: Burkholderia diffusa (assembly GCF_902499115.1). Lineage (GTDB taxonomy): Bacteria > Pseudomonadota > Gammaproteobacteria > Burkholderiales > Burkholderiaceae > Burkholderia > Burkholderia diffusa. The sequence continues at coordinate 63,394 of NZ_CABVPN010000028.1, read as the reverse complement.
TCGCCGAGCTGCAGTACGGCAAGCTGCCGCAACTCGAGTCGCAACTGAAGCAGGTCACGCAGGCCGAAGAGCAGGAGCAGCACAACCCGACGCGTCCGCGTCTGCTGCGCACGCAGGTCGGCGCGGAAGAAATCGCGGAAGTCGTGTCGCGCGCAACCGGAATTCCGGTGTCGCGGATGATGCAGGGCGAACGCGAGAAGCTGCTGCACATCGAGGAAAAACTGCACGAACGCGTGGTCGGCCAGGACGAGGCGATCAGCGCGGTGGCGGACGCGATCCGTCGTTCGCGCGCGGGTCTCGCCGATCCGAACCGCCCGTACGGCTCGTTCCTGTTCCTCGGCCCGACGGGGGTCGGCAAGACCGAGCTGTGCAAGGCGCTGGCGTCGTTCCTGTTCGATTCGGAAGAGCACCTGATCCGCATCGACATGAGCGAGTTCATGGAGAAGCACAGCGTCGCGCGGCTGATCGGCGCGCCGCCGGGCTATGTCGGCTACGAGGAAGGCGGCTACCTGACGGAAGCCGTGCGCCGCAAGCCGTACAGCGTGATCCTGCTCGACGAGATCGAGAAGGCCCACCCGGACGTGTTCAACGTGCTGCTGCAGGTGCTCGACGACGGCCGCATGACCGACGGGCAGGGGCGCACGGTCGACTTCAAGAACACGGTGATCGTGATGACGTCGAACCTCGGCTCGCAGGTGATCCAGGCCATGACGGGCTCGCCGCAGGAAGAGATCAAGGATGCCGTGTGGCTCGAAGTGAAGCAGCACTTCCGCCCCGAGTTCCTGAACCGGATCGACGACGTCGTCGTGTTCCACGCGCTCGATCGCAGCAACATCGAATCGATCGCGAAGATCCAGCTCGCGCGCCTGCACGACCGGCTCGCGAAGCTCGACATGGCGCTCGACGTGTCGCCCACCGCGCTCGAACAGATCGCGAAGGTCGGCTACGATCCGCTGTTCGGCGCGCGGCCGTTGAAGCGCGCGATCCAGCAGGAGATCGAGAACCCGGTCGCGAAGCTGATCCTCGCGGGCCGTTTTGGTCCGAAGGACGTGATCCCGGTCGACGTCAGCGACGGCACGTTCGTGTTCGACCGCGTCGTGCACTGATTGCCAGTGATCGGCCGCACGCCCGGTTCGCGCCGGGCGCGCAAAAACAAACACCCCGCTCAGGCGGGGTGTTTGCATATGGGGCGGCCGAAACCGCCGTCGAGGCGGTCAGCGCGGCGCGCTGCGGGCTCAGGCCTGCTTGCTGCCGCCGAACATGCCGGCGAGCTGCGTGAGCGTGCCGAGCACGTTCGACGTATCGACCTGGCCGCCGGCCGGCACTTCGCCGTTCGGCGTCGCGCCGTTGACGACGTGCGGCAGCACTTGCGCGAGGATCGACGATGCCTGAGACGGATCGATACCGACCTTGCTCGCTAGCGAGCCGACGACGTCGGAACCGAGCACGTTTTGCAGCGTGTCGGCCGAGATCGGCTGGTTTTCGCCGTTACCGACCCACGAGCCGATGATGTCGCCGGCGCCGCCGGCCTTGAACTTCTCGATCAGCCCGTTCAGGCCGCCCGGCTGGTTGTTGATGAATTCGAGCGCCGTCGTGATGAGCGCGCTTTGCGAGTTGCCGCCGGCTTGGCCGCCGATCAGACCGCCAACGATGTCGAGGAGACCCATGGTTCTTCACCTTTACTGAAAAGGGCGCCGCAACGACGGCGCCCGTTGATCGAATGCCGCGCGCACGCGATCGCGCGCGTGGCGCATATCAGGCGCCCGACGCCGCGGCGGCGGAGGCTGCCTTGTCCTTCTTGCTCTTCTTCTTCGAGCCCTTCGTCGCCTTCGTGGACGACGCTGCGGCCGGCGCGCTCGCTCCCGCATCGGCGGATGCCGCTGCGGCCGCGGCTGCCTTTTCCTTCTTCGACATGCGCTTGCTCTTGGCCGGCTTGGTCGCTGCTTCGGGGGCGCTCGCGGCCGGGGCCGTCGCCGTCGTGCCGGCCGTTGCGGTCGTCGACGTCGATGTCGACGTCGTGGCCGACGTCGTCGCGGCCGGCTTCGACAGCTTCACGCCCTTCGGCGGCGTCGACGAGCCGCCGATCGTCAGGCCGTTTTCCTCGAGATGCCCGACCGACTTCGTGCCGAGACCCTTCACGCGGTTCGCGAGATCGTCCGCGTCCTTGAACGGGCCGTTCTTGGTGCGTTCGTCGATGATCGCCTTCGACTTCACGGGCCCGAGGCCCTTCACCGATTCGAGCGCGGCCTGGTCGGCCGTGTTGACTTCAACGGCCGCGGCGATGCCGGCGGCGAGCGACAGCGACAGCGCGACGAACAGCATCAGCAGCTTTTTCAGCATGGCAAAGGCTCCCTGGTTCTGACGGATGAATGGCTGTTGCAACGGACGGCGGGGCGAGACCTGGCCGGGCGTCGCCGTTAAGCATAGGACAAATGCGTGCCCTTTTTAAGACAGGCTGTCCGAATCTTGCTGAAGGCTTGCGTCGCTGTAAAGACAGAAAGCCGCGTCGGACGGCGGTTTTGACCATTCTTTACGGTGTTCGCGGCGGTGATTTCGGATTGTCGTGCCTGGCCATTCGACAATGCTTGACTTAGAGTGAACTCTAACTCCTAACCTTGATCCTGCCATGTCGAAAACCGTATCCAGACCTTCCGCCGCCGGTCCGCTGACGATCGGGCAAGTCGCCGAACTGACCGGCGTGTCGACGCATACGCTGCGGTATTACGAGCAGGCCGGCCTGCTGCGCGCGATTTCACGCACGGCGGCGGGGCACCGGCTCTATGCGCCGGCCGACCTTGACTGGCTTGCCTTCGTGATGCGCCTGAAGGCGACCGGCATGCCGATTGCGCAGATGCAGCAGTTCGCGGCGCTGCGTGCGCAAGGCGAGTCGACGTTCGGTGCGCGGCGCAGCTTGCTGGCCGCGCATCGCGACGCGGTGCGCGCGCATATCGCGGAACTGCAGGCGAGCCTCGACGCGATCGGCGACAAGATCGCGTACTACGAGGCCAAGGAGCGCGAGACGGAACGACGGGCGAACGCTACTCATTCACTCTTGGAACAGGACGGACACCATGGATCGACTCGTTGAAGATCGCTACACGCGCGGCTGGAACAAGCTGAAGGAAATCGACGGCGAAGTGGGCGAACGCGTGATCGCGGCGCTTGCGCCGATCGCGCCGGACTTCGGGCGGCTGCTCGTCGAGTTCGGCTTCGGCGACATCTACAGCCGGCCGCAGCTCGACCTGAGGGCGCGCGAGATCGCGACGATCGCCGCGCTGGCCGCGCTCGGCAACGCGCAGCCGCAACTGAAGGTGCATGTCGAGGCGGCACTGAACGTGGGCTGCACGCGCGACGAGATCGTCGAGGTGTTCATGCAGATGGCCGTCTACGCAGGTTTCCCGGCCGCGCTGAACGCGCTGTTCGCCGCGCACGAGGTGTTCGCGCGGCGCGACGAAGCGGCGGGTGAGGGCGGGAAAGCAGGCGAAGTGGCCGCGCAGGCCGCGTGATGGCGGTCGCGCCGGCTCGTCACGCGCGGTGCGGCGCGACGATCCGGTGTTTTGCGATCCGCCGGTACAGCGTCGCGCGCGAGATGCCGAGCGCCTGCGCGGCTGCGTCGGGCCGCCAGCGATGCGCGGTGAGCGCCGCGACGATGCGGCCGCGTTCGTCGTCCGGCAGCGCGCCGCCGGACGGGCCGGCGCCGAGCTGCGCGGCGAGATCTGCCGGCAGGTCGCGCCGCGTCACGCGGGCGGCATCGCACACCGCGCACGCATAGCGCAGCACGTTGCGCAGTTGCCGCACGTTGCCCGGCCACGGATACGCGGCGAGTTGCTCGGCGAGCGACGTGTCGAGCGTGAGCACGTGGCCGGTCGCCTGCGCTTCCTCGGCGAATACCGCGGCGATCACGTCGCGCACGTCCGCGCGCTCGCGCAGCGGCGGCAGTTCGAACGTCGCGCCGCTCAGCCGGTAATACAGATCCTCGCGGAACGTGCCGTCGGCCACCATGCGCGCGAGATCGCGGTGCGTCGCGCAGATCACGTCGAGATCGACGCGCACGGGCGTATCGCTGCCGAGCGGCACGACCTCGCCGTCGGCGAGCACGCGCAGCAGGCGCGTCTGCAGCGTGAGCGGCATGTCGCCGATTTCGTCGAGAAACAGCGTGCCGCCGTCGGCGAGCGCGATCTTGCCGCGCGCGCCGTGCTTGCGCGCACCGGTGAACGCACCCGCCGCATAGCCGAACAGCTCGCTTTCGATCAGCGCCTCGGGCAGCGCGCCGCAGTTGACCGCGACGAACGGCCGTGCGCGTCGCGCACCGGCGTCGTGGATCGCGCGGGCGAATACTTCCTTGCCTGCGCCGGTTTCGCCGAGTACGAGAATCGGCAGCCGCTTGCTCGCGACACGCAGCGCGAGTTCGGCCTGCTGCGCGACGCGCGCGTCGCTGCTGTGCAGGAACGGCGTCAGGGCGCCGACGTGGCGCTGCGCGGTGCCGGGGCGGCGCGATGCCGTGCCGGTTTCGCGGCCGGCGCGCCGCAGCGGCGCGCGCAGCCGCGCATAGAGCGGGGCACCCGTCGCGCGCAGCCGCAGCGCGACGATCGTGTCGAGCCGCGCGGCGTCGCGCAGCGGCATCTCGGTTGCGTCGAAGATCTCGTCGATATGGCGCGGTTCGCGCAGCGCCGGCAGCGCGTCGCGCGCCTGCCGGTTCGCGGCGACGATGTTGCCGCACTCGTCGAACGCGATCAGCCATTCGGGCTGCGCCTCGACATAGTGACGATTCGGATGCCCGAACAATATCCAGTGTTGCGCGGTGCTGTGCACGAAATAGCCGTCCTCGATCAGCGCCGCGCTCTGCCGCACGAGCTGGTACACGAGACGCTGGCTGTCGCGGCCGTCCGGCGACTGGACGGCCGACGCGTCGAGCACGCCGATCAGTTCGCCGCCCGGCGCGAAGATCGGGGCCGCGCTGCAGGTGAGGGTGGTGAACGCCGCGCGGAAGTGGTCGGTCTTGTGCACGGTGATCGGCGCGAGATCGGTCAGCACGCTCGCGACCCCGCAGGTCCCTTCCTCGCTTTCCGACCAGCACGAGCCGATGTGCAGCCCCGCATGACGGAAGTCGTTGCGGCGTTCGCGGTCGATCCGGTAATCGATCGTCACGCCGTGCGCGTCGGTCAGCATCACGCAGTAATCGGCGACGCGAATCATGTCGTGCAGGCGCGTCAGGCACTGGCCCGACGCGCGCAGGAAGGCTTCCTCCTTGTCGCGCACCTCGCGCAGCTCGGCCGCGGTCAGCACGCGCGGGCCGATCGACGACGCGGGGTCGAGCGCGTAGCGCTCGAGCGAGCGCTGCCACGACGACACGAGACGCGCGGAATCGGCAGGCGCGGGCAGGCGTCCGGCGAGCGCGCCGAGCACACGGTCGGCGTGCTGGGCCTGGGGGACGGCGTAGGGCATGGTCGGCTCCGGTTCCGTACGACGGGGAATTCGATGTTCTTGTAGCACATCCGTCGGCGCGGATCACATTGCATCGCAGCACGCGCGCGGCGTGAGACGTTCGTCTCAGCGGCATCTCAGCCGGTCTCGCGCGATTGAGACGCGCGGGCATGCCGCGCGCGATGGTGGCCCACGTCATGGTGTCGCGCGCCGCGCCGCGATACGCGTGGCTTGCCGGCCGACGCGCAATCCGGATGAAGGTGCCGAAACCGGTGCGCCGGGACATCGACGGCGTGAGACGCACGGGCGGTTTCGCGGAGCGTCGGGCTGTCAAGGCGGCAGATGTCGCTGATCGGCATGCCCGCAGAGCCAGTCCGCACGCGGGTTCCGTGGTCGTCGCACACACGGTGGCACGCCGCTTGCAGATGTCATGGGCAAGCCCGGCGCGGTCGCGTCGGGTGCGATGATCCGCTGCCCTCGATGACGGCGGACGACACATGCAGGGCCGGCGCGAGCGTCGGTCCACTGGATGGAGACAAGCCCGTGACGACGCCCGTGACCGTCGGCGTGATCGCGAACCCCGCATCGGGGCGCGACATTCGCCGCCTGACGACGCATGCATCCGTGTTCCCGACGGCGGAAAAGGCCAACATGGTCGTGCGCCTGCTCGCCGGCCTCGGCGCGATGGGCGTCGAGCGCGTGCTGACCTTGCGCGACAAGACGGGCATCGCGACGCTGCTGATGCGTGCGCTCGATACGCATCGCGCGGTCGCGCCGCACGAACGCTGGCCCGACGTCGAATTCGTTGACCTGCCGATCTCCGATACCGTCGCCGACACGCACGCCGGCGCCGCATACATGCACCGGATGGAAGTCGCGCTGATCGTCGTGCTCGGCGGCGACGGCACCCATCGCGCGGTCGCCGCGCATTGCGGCGCGACGCCGCTCGTCGCGCTGTCCACCGGCACCAACAACGCGTTTCCCGAACATCGCGAGGCGACCGTCGCGGGCGTCGCGGCCGGACTCGTCGCGACCGGCGCCGTGCCGGCCGAGGTCGCGTTCGCGCGCAACAAGCGGCTCGTCGTGCGCTGCGGGGCGGGCCCGAACGCGGGGCGCGAGGAGATCGCGCTCGTCGACGTGTGCGCGGCCCGCCAGCGCTTCATCGGCGCGCGCGCCATCTCGGGGCCTGACGACATCGACACGCTCTATCTGACTTTCGCGGAGCCGGACGGCATCGGCCTGTCCGCGCTCGGCGGCGCGTGGGCACCGCTCGAGCGCAGCGCGCCGCACGGGCTCGCGATGCGTTTCGCCGCCGATGGCAAGACCGCCGGCACGCCGCTCGTCGCGCCGATCGCACCCGGCCGCGTCGATCGCGTCGTGATGCGCAGCTGCGAGCGGCTCGAGCCGGGTGCGTGGCAGACGATCCCGTTCGAGCACGGCACGCTCGCGTTCGATGGCGAGCGCGAGATCGAGGTCACGCGCGGCGACCGCTACGAGATCGCGCTCGACTGGCGCGGGCCGCTGACGGTCGATGTCGGCCGCACGCTGCGTTACGCGTCGTCGCGGCAGTTGTTGCGCGATGCCGGCGCGTGGCGCGGCTGACGCCGGCTTCACGTTTCACCGACGGCCGGGCCGTCGTGCAATCCGTCGCCGGGGCGTTGCCGCGGCGGCATTCGCAGTCAGACCTATCAAGGAGACACACATGACCGTTTCGACACAGCTCAGCAGGGACACGCTGCTGGATGCGTATCGGCTGATGCGCACGATCCGCGAATTCGAGGAGCGCCTGCACGTCGAGTTCGCGACCGGCGAAATCCCCGGCTTCGTTCACCTGTACGCGGGCGAGGAGGCCTCCGCGGTCGGCACCATGCTGCACCTCGGCCTCGAGGACTATGTCGCCACCACGCACCGCGGGCACGGCCACTGCATCGCGAAAGGCGTCGACGTGCACGGGATGATGGCCGAGATCTACGGAAAGAAGACGGGCGTTTGCCACGGCAAGGGCGGTTCGATGCACATCGCCGACCTGTCGATGGGGATGCTCGGCGCGAACGGGATCGTCGGCGCGGGCGGCCCGCTCGTGTGCGGCGCGGCGCTCGCGGCCAAGCACAAGAAGACGGGCGGCGTCGGGGTGTGCTTCTTCGGCGACGGTGCGTCGAATCAGGGCGTGATCTTCGAATCGATGAACCTTGCGTCGGTGTGGCGGCTGCCGGCGATCTTCGTGGCCGAAAACAACGGTTATGCGGAAGCGACGTCGTCGAGCTGGTCGGTCGCGACCGACAACATCGCCGACCGCGCGAACGGCTTCGGGATGCCGGGCGTGATCGTCGACGGCTTCGACTTCTTCGCGGTTCACGAGGCGCTCGGCGAAGCTGTCGCACGCGCACGCAACGGTGGCGGCCCGACGCTCGTCGAAGTGAAGTTCACGCGCTATTTCGGTCACTTCGAAGGCGACGCGCAGACCTATCGCGCGCCGGGCGAAGTACAGAAGCTCCGCGACGAGAAGGACTGCCTGAAACATTTCGAGACGCGCGTCGTGCGTGCCGAGGTGCTGACGACCGACGAACTGCGCGCGGTCGATGCGCAGGTGAAGGCGCTGATCGACGACGCGGTCGCGCAGGCGAAGGCCGCGCCGCTGCCCGACGCGGCCGACTTGCTGACCGACGTGTACGTGTCGTACCCGTGAACGCGATGTGACACAGCGGCCACCGGCCTGCAGCCGGCACGGCGAACCCAATATTCCAGGAGACGGACATGGCAAGGAAGATCACTTATTCGCAGGCGATCAACGAGGCGCTCGCGCAGGAAATGGCGCGCGACGACAGCGTGATCGTGATGGGCGAGGACAACGCGGGCGGCGCGGGCGCGCCGGGCGAGGACGACGCATGGGGCGGCGTGCTCGGCGTGACGAAGGGGCTGTTCCACAAGTTTCCGGGCCGCGTGCTCGATACGCCGCTTTCGGAAGGCGGCTACATCGGCGCGGCGGTCGGCGCGGCCGCGTGCGGGATGCGGCCCGTCGCGGAACTGATGTTCATCGATTTCATGGGCGTGTGCTTCGACCAGATATTCAATCAGGCCGCGAAATTCCGTTACATGTTCGGCGGCAAGGCCGTGACGCCGGTCGTGATCCGCGCGATGTACGGCGCCGGCCTGCGCGCGGCCGCGCAGCATTCGCAGATGCTCACGTCGCTGTTTACGCACATCCCGGGGCTGAAGGTCGTGTGCCCGTCGACGCCTTACGACGCGAAGGGGCTGCTGATCCAGTCGATCCGCGACAACGATCCCGTGATCTTCCTCGAGCACAAGCTTCTCTACACGCGCGAAGGCGATGTGCCTGAGGAATCCTATGCGATTCCGTTCGGCGAGGCGAACATCGTGCGCGACGGCGATGACGCGACGATCGTCACCTACGGCCGCATGGTGCACCTCGCGACCGACGCGGCCGCGAAGCTCGCGAAGGACGGCATCCAGGTCGACGTGATCGACCTGCGCACGACTTCGCCGCTCGACGAGGAAACGATCCTCGAAAGCGCGGAGCGCACCGGGCGCGTGGTGGTGGTCGATGAAGCGACCCCGCGCTGCTCGATCGCGACCGACATCGCCGCGCTCGTCGCGCGGCGCGCGTTCCGATCGCTCAAGGCACCGATCGAGCTCGTGACCGCACCGCACACGCCCACGCCGTTCGCCGGCGTGCTGGAAGACCTTTACATCCCATCCGCCGACGCGATCGCGCAGGCGGTACTGAAGACGAGGAGCTGACACGATGTCGATTCACATGATCACGATGCCCAAGTGGGGGCTGTCGATGGAGCAGGGGCAGGTCAACGGCTGGCTGAAGGCGATCGGCGAACGCGTGACGAAGGGCGACGAAGTGCTCGACGTCGAGACCGACAAGATCTCGTCGGGCGTCGAGTGCGCGTTCGACGGCACGCTGCGCCGACAGGTCGCGCAGGAGGGCGAGACGCTGCCGGTCGGTGCGCTGCTCGGCGTGGTGGCCGCGGCCGAGGCAAGCGATGCCGACATCGACGCGGCGATCGCGGAATTCCAGCGCGATTTCGTGCCGGCCGCGGCCGCCGACGACGCGGCGGGCCCGCAACCCGAGAAGGCGCAGATCGGCGGACGCACGGTCCGGTTCCTGAAACTCGGCGACGGTTCGGGTACGCCTGCGGTGCTGATCCACGGCTTCGGCGGCGACCTGAACAACTGGCTGTTCAACCACGCGGAGCTGGCCGCGCATCGGCCCGTGTGGGCGCTCGACCTGCCCGGGCACGGCGAGTCGGGCAAGGCGGTCGACACGGGCAGTCTCGACGAACTGGCCGACGCGGTGCTCGCGCTGCTCGACGCGCAGCACATCGATCGTGCGCATCTGATCGGGCATTCGATGGGCGGCGCGGTCGCGATGGCCGCGGCCGAACGCGCGCCGCAACGCGTCGCGTCGCTGACGCTGATCGCGAGCGCGGGGCTCGGCACCGATATCAACCGCGCCTATATCGACGGCTTCGTCGCCGGCAACAGCCGCAACACACTGAAGCCGCACCTCGGCGCATTGTTCGCCGACGACGCGCTCGTCACGCGACAACTGGTCGAGGATCTCGTCAAGTACAAGCGGCTCGAAGGTGTGCAGGCCGCGCTGGAGAAGATCGCGAACGCCGCGTTCGACGGTGCGTCCCAGCGGCGCGTGTTCCGCGACCGCGTCGGGGCGCTCGCGCCGCGCACGCTCGTGATCTGGGGCGAGCGCGACGAGGTGATTCCGGCGCAGCATGCGCAGGGCTTGCCGGACGGCGTGCGGATCGAGGTGATCGCCGGCAGCGGCCACATGGTGCAGATGGAGGCGGCTGCCGACGTGAACCGCTTGATCGGCGCGTTTCTCGGAGACTGACGATGGCCGCCGCGCTCGAACGACCCAGCCTCACCGCGCTCGGCCAGCCGGGCGCGAGGAGCCGCGACAAGCTCGCGCGCATTCCGGTGCGCGTCGAGCCCGCGGCCGGCGCGGCGCTGCCGAAGCCGCCGTGGCTGCGGGCGCGGCCGATGATGAGCGGTGCGGTCGCCGACATGGCGGCCGTGCTGCGCGATCATCGGCTGCATTCCGTCTGCGAGGAGGCGATGTGCCCGAACATCGGCGAATGCTTCGCACAGCGCACCGCGACCTTCATGATCATGGGCGGACTGTGCACGCGGCGCTGCCCGTTCTGCGACGTCGCGCACGGCCGCCCCGATCCGCTCGATCCCGACGAGCCCGCGCGGCTCGCCGACGCGGTCGCGGCACTCGAACTACGCTACGTCGTGATCACGTCGGTCGATCGCGATGACCTGCGCGATGGCGGCGCTGCGCATTTTGCGGCCTGCATCGCGGCGGTGCGCGCGAGCGTGCCGGGCATCGGCGTCGAGGTGCTGACGCCCGATTTCCGTGGCCGCGTCGCGCGGGCGCTCGATGCGTTGTCGTCAGCGTGGCCGGACGTGTTCAATCACAATATCGAGACGGTCCCGTCGTTGTATCGGGCGGCGCGGCCGGGCGCCGACTATCGCGGTTCGCTCGAACTGCTCGCGCAGGCGAAGGCCGCGCGGCCGACGCTCGTGACGAAATCGGGCTTGATGCTCGGGCTCGGCGAGCGCGACGACGAGGTGCGGGACACGCTGCGCGACCTGCGTGCGCACGAGGTCGACGTGCTGACGCTCGGCCAGTATCTCGCGCCGTCGGCGCACCATCTGCCGGTGCGCCGCTACGTGAGCCCCGATGCGTTCGCCGCGTGGCGAGACGAGGGGCTGGCGCTCGGGTTCAGGGAAGTCGTTGCCGGTCCGCTCGTGCGGTCCTCGTACCACGCGGCCGACGTGCTGGAGGGCGCGTAGGCCGCGCACCATGCGTCATGCGCCGTATGCGCTGACGTTCGGTTGCGTGCGGCTGACGTGGCGCAGGTAGAGCGCGAGGCCTGCGCCCGCGAGCATCAGGCTGATCGTGTTCGCGAACCAGAAGCCGCGCGCGCCGGTCAGCCAGGCGGGCGCGATGCCGCCGACGTCGAAACCGAGCACGTAGCCGCCGCCGAGCCCGACGCCCCACAGCGCGACCGCATAGATCACGGTCGGCACGACCGCGACCTTGTACGCGCGCAGCACGAATGCGGACGTGATCTGCAGTGCGTCGAAGAAGTGGTAGCAGGTGACGATCGCGACGAGCGGCAGCGCGGCGGCGGCCACGGCCGGGTTCGGTGTGTAGCCGCCGACGATCAGCGGACGCAGCGTGAACACGAGCACGCCGTACGCCGCCGCGATCCCGCACGCGAGCATCACGCTGTGCCGGCCGAGCAGGCGTGCCTCGTCCGGGCGGCCGGCGCCGAGTGCGCGTGCCACCAGCGTCGACGCCGCGACGCCGATCGACAGCGGCGTCATGTACAGCACCGCGCCGATGTTGCCGGCGATCTGATGGCCGGCGAGCGTCGTCGTACCGAATTGCGCGATGAAGAGTGCCATGCACGTGTACGACGTGACCTCGATCAGGTATGACAGGCCCATCGGCACGCCGAGCTTCAGGATCGCCTTCTGGCGTACCCAGACGGGCCAGCAAAAGCGCGAGAAGATCGAAAGCGGCGAGAACACGTCGAGCTTCGCGAGCAGCGTGAAGCCGATCAGGGCGAGCGCCCAGTTGATCAGCGTGCTGGCGAGCCCGCAGCCCGGCCCGCCGAGGGCCGGCACGCCGAAGCCGCCGAAGATGAACCACACGTTGAGGGGAAACTTGAGCAGCAGCGCGCCAACCTGCAGGATCATCGCGAGGCGCGGCTTGCCGGCCGCGTTGGCCAGCGCGTTGTAGATCCGGAACACGAGGCTCGCCGGCAGGCCGTACGACAGGATTCGAAGGTAATCGACCGTGCGATCGTGCAGCGCGGGCGGTGCGTGCGCGATGTGCAGCAGCGGTTCGGGAAAGTGCAGCAGCAGGAAGCCGGGCACCGCGAGCATCAGCGCGAGCCACAGCGCCTGACGGACTTCCTCGCCGATTTCCGCGTAGCGCCGCGCACCGTAAAGTTGCCCGGTGATGGGCTGCAGCGCGGACAGGATGCCCGTCATCCCGATGTAGACCGACACGTAGATCGACGAACCGAGCCCGAGTGCGGCCAGGTCGATGGCCGAATACCGGCCGACCATCGCCGTGTCGATCACGCCGAACGCGATGATCGCGAGCTGGCCGACGAGCACCGGCCACGCGAGACCGACGATCCGGCGGATGTCGGCGAACATCGTCAATCGACCGTCCGGTGGCGCGGGCCGCGGCGCTTGACGGGCGCCGTTGGCCGCTCGATGCGCTCGTACAGGCGGAAGCGTTCGTCGCGATCGGCGACGCGACGGCCTTCCCATACGAGACGCCACACGTATTGCGACATCGCGCTCGGCTCGCCGAAGTCCGCGCGGTCCTGGCGCAGGATCACGTCGCAGTCGCCCGAGAATTCGAAGTGCATGTCGCCGAAGTACGCGAAGGTCGCGATCTGCGCATCGCCGAGCCGCACGGGCGCGATGCACTCATAGTCTTTCGGCAGATGCGACGCTATCTGTTGCGCGACATCGCTGTAAGTCCGGCCGTAGTTGACGATCGGCAGCCACAGCGTCATCAGCAGCACCCACATCAGCGTGGTGCCCGCGCCCGACAGCACGACGCTGCGCCACAGCACCTTCGGCTGGCGCGAGATGCGCCAGCGCGCGAGCAGGCACCAGCACACGGTGACGATCACCGCGCAGATGAACGAGAGGATCTTGAAGTGCGGTTCGTAGCCCGGCACCAGGCGCGCGAGGTTGCGCGCGAGCGGGTGCGGGAAGCCGGTGAGCGACGCGAGCCATACGAGCCACACGAAGGTGCCGAGGATCGTGAAGCTCAGCACCGCGAACCAGTCGAATGCGTTGATCGCGCCGCGCTTGAGCGTCGGCAGCGCGAAGGTAGCGAGCACCGCGAGCGGCGGCAGCAGCAGCATGTACATGCGGTTCGACTGCTGGCTCTGCAGGATCACGAGCGCGACGAGCGGTACCACGACCGACAGCGGAATCGCGATGTGCGCGCGGCGGCGCATGCCGGCCCAGCTCCACCACGCCCAGATCGCGAGCGGCCACGCGGGCCACGTGAAGAGCGGCAGGTTTTTCGCCGCGTAGGCGAGCACCGCGGTCGGCGGGCCCGAGAAGCGCATCAGGCTGCCGTGGATCCACTGATTGAAGAACCACGCGGCGTCGTCGGGTGCCGCGTGGAACGCGGCGAGCGGCCACAGCGCGAAGATCGCGGCCGCAAGCGGCAGGCCGATCAGCGGCAGGCGCAGGTTGCGCATCTCCGGCGTGACGAGCCACAGTGCGGCCGTGCCGGCGAGCAGCGCGACGACGAGCACCGGGTTGCCGGACAGCGCGACGAGGCCGATCGCGACGCCCCACCACAGCGCCCCCTGCATCGGCTTGTCGATGCCGCGCACGATGCCGTACACGAACATCGCGATCCACGCGAACTGCGCGAGCTGCGGCGTCGTTTCGTGGCCGCGCTCCGCGAGCCCGAAGCACGCGACGAGGACCAGCAGCGCGCCGTCGGCGAGCGTGCGGCCGTAGTCCCGCGGCTCCGGCTCGCCGCCGAATGCGTACTTGAACGGCTGGACCTCGGCGCGCCGGCCGAGCAGGTAGGCGGCGTACCAGACGAACGCGCACGCGACGCAGAACAGCACGCCCGTGTCGACGCGCGACGCGTTGCTGGCGTCGACCCACGGTGCCAGCGCGCGGATCGACAGCGCGCCGAGCCAGTAGCCGAGCGGCCCGTCGGTCGTGATGAACTTGCCGACGAGATTCGGCAGCAGCCAGTCGTGCCAGCCGCCGGTGGCCATCGTCCACATCACGCCGAAGCCTGCCGCGTCCTCGTTCTTCCACGGGTCGCGGCCGAACAGGCCGAACGCCGCGTAGACGAGGCAGAGCGTAAGCAGCAGCCAGCGCGGCAGCGCGCGCGTGGCGGAGGCGGTGAGACGAACGACTGGCTTCATGCAGATGAGTGATTTGTTATGAGCAGGCGGCCGGCGCGGTCATGCGCCGACGGCGCCGGATTCGGGCATCCGGCATTGTAGACGCGCCGGCCGTTGCGCGTCGGACGATTGCCCCTGCACCGGCCGCCGTGCGGTGTTTTCCCGGCGAGCGGAGACAAAAAAGGGCAGCCTGGGCTGCCCTTTCGTGCGGTACCGGTGCGTTGCAACCACCGGATCGGTGCGAAGCTTACTTCGCGACCTTGCCGCTGGCGCGTGCGCCGAACTTGTTCTTGAACTTCTCGACACGGCCTGCCGTGTCCATGATCTTTTGCTGACCCGTGTAGAACGAGTGCGATTCCGACGACACTTCGATCTTGGCGAGCGGGTAGGTCTTGCCTTCGTGTTCGATGGTTTCACGCGTCTGGATCGTCGAGCGCGTGATGAACTTGAAGCCGTTCGACATGTCTTGGAAGACGACTTCGCGGTAGTCCGGGTGAATGCCAGGTTTCATGATGTTCCTTGGTGAGAGCGGTAGCCAACCCGCCGCTTGCCGTGCCGGACCGCACGCATTCGCACGATTCAGCCGACGTCAAGCCCGGCGCGAGCCACTTGCCTAAGGTCGAAAAACGGCGATTATGCCAGAAAATCAGACGGTTGAGGAATAATTTTCATCACGCGTCGAGGGCGCCCGTCCGGGCCGGATCCTGCCGATAGTAGCGGGCGAGCAGCCGGTAGAGCTCCGGAAATTCGGACTCGAACGCACGCGGTCGCACGAACAGCGCCTCGCTGCACACCGCGAAGAACTCCGACGGGTGATCGGCCGCATAGGGGTCGATCAGCGAGACGCGCTCGAAGCGCGCCCACGCGCGATCCGGCACCGCATCGACGCGCGCGCAGAACTGGTCGTATGCATGCTCGAACACGTCGGCCCACGCCTGCGCGTCGAGGTGCGGCGCGTGCAAGCGGCGAAAAAGGGGCGGATACCCGTCGGCCTCGCCATTGACCATGTCGATCTTGTGCGCGAACTCGTGGATCACGACGTTGTATGCGTCGCGGCCGTCCGTCATCTGCGCGTCTTCCCACGACAGGATCACCGGGCCGCCTTCCCACGCTTCGCCGCTCGCATCCTGCTCGACTTCATGGACGACACCGTCCTCGTCCTGCACGGTCTTGCGGATGACGAATTCGCCCGGATACACGACGACGCCGACCCAGCCGTCGTACAGCGACAAATCGAGGTTCAGCACGGGCAGGCACGCCTGCGCGGCGATCGCGACAATCATCTCGTCGGTCAGCGCGAGTCCGTGCGCGGTCGAGAACGATTTCTTCGCGATGAACAGGCTCGTCAGCTCCCGCAGCCGACCCAGATCGCCGGGCGACAGCGCGTCGAGGAATGGCAGGCGCGCGACGGTGTTGCGCCACAGCTCGTCGGGAATCGGATGGCTGCGCAGCGCGCGGTCGCGGCGGCGGTCGTCGAGCCAGCGGGTCAGTTTCGAGAGCATGGAAGCAGCGCGGGAGAATCCAAAGCCTGTCTTTTAACTCAATCGATCTCTTTTTGCCATGCCGCGAAGAGACCGCCGACGAGCGCGACGCCCGCGAGGAAATAGAAACCGTCGAGCGACGCGAGGAACGACGCCTGTTGCGCGACCATCCGCGCGATCGATGCGATCGCGAGGGCGTGCGCCTCGTTCAGCGCATGGCCGGCAGCCGCGTAGCTGCGCGTGAGCGCGTCGACGGTTTGCTGGAACAGCGGATCGAACACGTTCGCGCGCTCCACGAGCCGCGTCTGATGTACGGCCAGCCGGTGCTGCTCGACGATGATCACCGACGACGTCGCGAACGAGATCGTCAGTTGCCGCACGATGTTCTTCAGCCGGTAGCCGTGCGTGTATTCGTCGATCGCGAAGATGCGGAACGTCAGGTTCGCTACCGGCAGCACGATGAACAGCAGCAACAGCCCGCGCAGCAGCAGCGGGACGATCAGCGCGACCTCGCCGACCTGGGGCGTCATCCGCGTCATCCACAGCGCTGCGACGATCGCGATCGCGAACCCCGGCACGACGAACCATTTCTTGTGCGTGACGCGCTTCGCGTGGCGCAGGTAGACGAACAGCGCGGTGGCCGAGATCAGCGACATCGTGCCGACCAGGCGCCCGGCGTTCTCGACCGGATAGCCGAGCCCGCCTTCGAGCAGGCGGGAAGTCAGGTAGCTGAAGCCCGTCGACTCGTAGTAATAGAACATATACAGCAGCAACCCGACCTGGAACGTGCGCTCGCGAAACGCATGCAGTCGCACGAGCGGCGTCGGATGGTTCCACTGGTGATAGGCGAACCACGCGAGCGCGCCAAGGCCCCCGATCGTCAGCAGGATCAGCATCGGCGAACCGCTGTAGAGCTGGTAGTGCACCTGCTGCAGCACGATCTGCAGCGCGCCTTGCGCGAGCGCGAACACGACGTACGGCCAGAAATGCCCGGAGCCGCGCTCGTCGTCGGGCGTTTTGCCCGAATCGGGCAGCGTGAGGAGCGCGAGAATCGCGAACGCGATGCTGGCGGGCGCCGTGCACGCGAACAGCGCGCGCCACGTCAAATGCGCGACGAGCAGCCCTCCGACGATCGGCGCAAGCGCGCTGCCGAGCAGGATCATGATCAGGAACGCGCGCGTGGCGGGCGGCCGCTCCTGCGGCTTGAAGCTGATCTGGATCAGGATCCGGCATGCACCCATCATGGGGCCGATGAAGTAACCCTGGAAGCCGCGCGCGAACGCGAGCTCGAGCGACGTGTCGGCGAGTGCGGCCGCGATCGCGCCGAACGAGAACATCAACATGCAGCCGGCGACGTAGCGGCGATGGCCGAGCCGATCGACCCACCATTGCTGCTGCAGGATGCCGAGCACGGCCGTGACCGCATACGCGCTCGACGACCACACGAGCTCGTCGGGCGACGCGTTGATGCCGCCCGCGATGTAGCTCGCGAAGAACGAGAAGGCCGCATTGTCGAAGTAGTCGATGCCGGTCACGAGCGCGAGCGCCCACGGGAACAGGTCCGCGCGCAGGTTCGCACGGCTCCACAGCGGCGGGCGACCCGGCGCGACGTTCATTCCCGATCCTTGCGGGCGCGCCGCGTGCCGGCTTCGGCTTGCCGCTGCGCGATTAGCGTGTCGGGGTTTTCGCCGGCGAGGCGCCGTTCGATGTAGTCGATGTCGTGCTGCAGTTCCGTGCGCAGCGCGACGGCTTCCTTCAGCTCGCGCTGGACGGCCGCAATCCGCTGGTCGAGCGTGTCGATTTGCTCGGCGAGCCCCGAGCGGATGTCGCGCAGCGACGCGTCCGAATAGCGGCGCCGGCCGTCGCCCGTTTCTTCCAGCGGGCGCTTGAGCATCTCGGTGATGCCGTGTAGCGAAAAGCCGAGCGCGCGCAGCCGCAGGATGCGGGCGAAGCGTTCGAGATCGGCTTCGTCGTAGAGGCGATAGCGGCCGCCGCTGCGTGACGGCGTGACGAGCCCGCGCTCTTCGTAATACTTCAGTGTGCGCGGCGTGACGCCGAGCCGCGACGCGGCGTCGCTCACGGTCAGCGGCGAGGGGGAGGCGTCGTTCGGCATTGGATTGGCGCGGCTTCGGTTGGGGCGATGGCGCGATTATAGATCAACCTGTACGTTCACGTTCAGGTTGACGTGAAAAAACGGCTGCCGGGCGAAATGCGCGGGCAGCCGTTCGTTGCGGTGCGGGGGCGATCAGCCGCCGCGGCGCATCAGGTCGAAGAACTCGGAGTTGCTCTTCGTCTGGCGGATCTTGTCGAGCAGGAATTCCATCGCCTCGACTTCGTCCATGTCGTGGATGAACTTGCGCAGCACCCAGATCTTTTGAAGGATCTCGGGCTTGATCAGCATTTCTTCGCGGCGCGTGCCCGACTTGTTCAGGTTGATCGACGGATAGACGCGCTTTTCCGCGAGACGGCGCTCGAGGTGCACTTCCATGTTGCCGGTGCCCTTGAACTCTTCGTAGATCACGTCGTCCATGCGGCTGCCGGTTTCGATCAGCGCGGTGCCGATGATGGTCAGCGAGCCGCCTTCCTCGATGTTGCGCGCCGCGCCGAAGAAGCGTTTCGGGCGCTGCAGCGCGTTCGCGTCGACACCGCCCGTCAGCACCTTGCCCGACGCCGGGATCACGGTGTTGTACGCACGTGCGAGACGCGTGATCGAGTCGAGCAGGATCACGACGTCGTGCTTCATTTCGACGAGGCGCTTGGCCTTCTCGATCACCATTTCGGCGACCTGCACGTGACGCGTGGCCGGTTCGTCGAACGTCGAAGCGATCACTTCGCCGGCGACCGAGCGTTGCATTTCGGTCACTTCTTCAGGGCGCTCGTCGATCAGCAGCACGAACAGGATGACGTCGGGATGGTTCTGCTTGATCGCATGTGCGATGTGCTGGAGCATCACGGTCTTGCCCGACTTCGGCGACGCGACGAGCAGGCCGCGCTGGCCCTTGCCGATCGGCGCGATCATGTCGATGATGCGGCCCGTGACGTTCTCTTCGCCGCGCATTTCGCGTTCGAGCGACAGCGGCTTGTTCGGGTGCAGCGGCGTGAGGTTCTCGAACATGATCTTGTGTTTCGAGGCCTCGGGCGGCTGCCCGTTGACTTTGTCGACCTTCACCAGCGCGAAGTAGCGCTCGCCGTCCTTCGGCGTGCGGACTTCACCTTCGATGGTGTCGCCGGTGTGCAGGTTGAAGCGGCGGATCTGCGACGGGCTGATATAGATGTCGTCGGTGCTCGCGAGGTACGACATTTCCGGCGAGCGCAGGAAGCCGAAACCGTCCGGCAGCACTTCGAGCGTGCCGTCGCCGAAGATCGTCTCTCCCGTCTTGGCGCGCTTTTTGAGAATGGCGAACATCAATTCCTGCTTGCGCAGGCGGTTCGCGTTTTCGATCTCCAGGCCATTGGCCATTTCGATCAGTTCGGACACGTGCAGAGACTTGAGCTCGGATAAATGCATACGGAGAACCCGCCAGGGAGGAGATGCGACGAAAAGAAATAAGGGAGGAGGGCGAGCGGAAGCGCTCTGAGACTTAATGCGTCTTGTAGACGTTTTTTGATTCTAGCATACGCCGATTCGCGCCTGAGCGGCCGATCGGCGGCTTGACGGCGGACGTGTTGTCGGTTGACAACACGTCCGCGGAACAGCCGGTATTACAGGTGGCTGTCCAGGAATGCGGTGAGCTGCGACTTCGACAGCGCGCCGACCTTCTGCGCGGCGGCCGCGCCGTTCTTGAACAGGATCAGCGTCGGGATGCCGCGCACGCCGAACTTCGCAGGCGTTGCCTGGTTGTCGTCGACGTTGATCTTCGCGATCTGCAGCTTGTCGCCGTAATCCTTCGCGACTTCGTCGAGGATCGGGGCGATCATCTTGCACGGGCCGCACCATTCGGCCCAGAAGTCGACGAGCACGGGCTTGTCGGATTTGACGACGTCCTGTTCGAACGATGCGTCGCTGATGTGTTTGATCTGTTCGCTCATTGGGTCAATACCTCTTACGGTTCGGGGACTGCCTGCTCGGCGCGTTGCGGCGCTCCGGCGGCCTTGTCGGCTGCCGGCCGCTGCCGCAGGTCACTCCCCTCTCCGGAAGGAAGGGCGTAAGCGCTGCTTGGCGCGGCTCGCGGGTCGTTCGGGCGTCATATTAGCCTAAATTGCTATCTGCTGCGGGCGGCGATAGTAGCCGCTACGCGAGTAGGGGTACGACGCGCCGTTTGACCGTTGTGTCCCGAACGTGGAGGCCGGCGCGCAAAATACAAGAGTCACGAAGCGTCACGATATATGACCGCGGGTTCGCGCCGGATTGGAGAGCCCGCACGCGCGTCGGTTTGCTCGATCCTTGGCCTTGTTGCGAACAAACGGTCGCATTCGGCCGGAAGCGGTGATAGAATATGCCGTGACGGGCCTCCTCGCATGGTGGGGCGGTGAACCTGGTCAGGTCGGGAACGAAGCAGCCACAATCGTTTTCCGCCAGTGCCGAGGGTCGGGCTCGTCACCTTTCCTCTCGCCCCGTTCGCCGGGCGTTTTTTATTTCTGCGTCATTCTCCGTTCTACCTGCGCATTGCCCGTCTTCCGCACCGTTTCACGTGTCGGCGCGACGCAGCGTTACTGATACAATTTCCCGATGACCTATCAAGTTCTCGCACGCAAGTGGCGTCCGAAGGATTTCGCTTCGCTCGTCGGCCAGGAGCACGTCGTCAGGGCGCTCACGCACGCGCTCGACGGCGGGCGTCTCCATCACGCCTATCTGTTTACCGGAACCCGCGGCGTCGGCAAGACGACGCTGTCGCGGATCTTCGCGAAGGCACTCAACTGCGAAACCGGCGTCACGTCGCAGCCGTGCGGTGTGTGCCGCGCGTGCCGCGAGATCGACGAAGGCCGCTTCGTCGATTACGTCGAAATGGACGCGGCGAGCAACCGCGGCGTCGACGAAATGGCCGCGCTGCTCGAGCGCGCGGTGTACGCGCCCGTCGATGCGCGCTTCAAGGTCTACATGATCGACGAAGTGCACAT
The DNA here is from genome assembly GCF_902499115.1 of Burkholderia diffusa. GTDB lineage: Bacteria > Pseudomonadota > Gammaproteobacteria > Burkholderiales > Burkholderiaceae > Burkholderia > Burkholderia diffusa. The sequence goes on along the minus strand of NZ_CABVPN010000028.1, from coordinate 42,465 downwards.
GCTGACGAATCACGCGTTCAACGCGATGCTGAAGACGCTCGAGGAGCCGCCGCCGCACGTCAAGTTCATCCTCGCGACGACCGATCCGCAGAAGATTCCCGTCACGGTGCTGTCGCGCTGCCTGCAGTTCAACCTGAAGCAGATGCCGGCCGGGCACATCGTGTCGCATCTCGAACGGATCCTCGGCGAAGAGCGGATCTCGTTCGAGCAGCAGGCGCTGCGCCTGCTCGCGCGCGCCGCGCAGGGCAGCATGCGCGATGCGCTGTCGCTGACCGACCAGGCGATCGCCTATTCGGCGAACGAAGTGACCGAATCGGCTGTGTCGGGCATGCTCGGCGCGCTCGACCAGACCTACATGGTGCGCCTGCTCGATGCGCTCGCGGCCGGCAACGGCCCGGAGATTCTCGCGATCGCCGACGAGATGTCGCTGCGCAGCCTGTCTTTTTCCACCGCGCTGCAGGACCTTGCGAGCCTGCTGCACCGGATCGCGTGGGCGCAGTTCGCGCCGGGCTCGGTTCTCGACGAATGGCCGGAAGCGGCCGACCTGCGCCGCTTCGCGGAGACGCTGAGCCCCGAGCAGGTTCAACTGTTCTATCAGATCGCGACGGTCGGACGCGCGGAGCTCGGCCTTGCGCCGGACGAATACGCCGGCTTCACGATGACGCTGCTGCGGATGCTCGCGTTCGAGCCGGCCGTCGGCGCCGGCAGTGCGCCGGGCGGTCAGCCGGCCGTGCCGCGTGCCGTGCCCGCGGCTGCGCCGCGTGTGGCAGCCGCCGCGGGCGCAGCACGCCCGCAAGCGGCCGCTCCGGTCGCGCCCGCTGCGCGTCCGTCGCCGGCCCGGTCTGACGAAGCGGTGACTTCGCCTGCCGTGAAGCCTGTTTCGACGCCGGCTGCGGCAGCGGCTGCTGCCGCAGCGCCGCAGCCGGAAGCAAACCCGGCACCGCAGGCAGCACCGGCGAGCGATGCGCTGCCCGCTGTCCGCAACGAACCCGAATTGCCTGCTGCCGCCACGCGCAACGACGAACCAGCGCCGGCTGCCGAACAGGCGCCGCGTGCCGCGCCGGCCGAGCCCGTCGCGCGCCCGGCGGCCCGCGGCGGTGCGGCTGCCGCACTCGACGTGCTACGCAATGCCGGCATGCGCGTGTCGTCCGACCGTTCGCGGGCGGGCGGCGCGTCGAAACCGGCGGCGGCCCAGCCGGCCCCGGAGAAACCGGCGGCATCGCGACCTGCCGTGCAGGTGCCGACGCCGCGCGCGGCGGCACGCGCGCCCCAGCCAGCCGACACGCGCCAGGCTCCGCCGCCGTGGGAAGACATTCCGCCGGACGAATACGTGCCGCTCAGCGCCGACGAGATGTTCGGCGGCGCGGCGGACGACGGCTTCGTGCCTGTGTTCGACAGCGGCCCCGATGACGTGCGCATTACGCCGAAGGCGGCGGAGGCGCGTCCGTCCGCACCGGTCGACACGCGCCCGCTGCCGCCCGCGATCGCGCTCGACCCGGTCGGCTTCGACGGCGAATGGCCGGCGCTGGCAGCACGGTTGCCGCTGAAGGGCGTCGCGTATCAGCTCGCGTTCAACAGCGAGCTGACGGCCGTCGACGCGACGACGTTGAAACTGTCCGTGCCGGTGCCGCAGTATGCGGACGCCGCCCAGGTCGCGAAACTGAAGGCCGCCCTGGCCGACGCGCTCGGCAAGCCCGTCGAGGTCGAGGTCGAGGTCGGGCCCGCGCGGCGCACCGCGGCGGCGCTGGATGCGGCCGCGCGTGCAGCACGCCAGCGCGAGGCCGAGCAGGACATCCATGGCGATCCGTTCGTCCAGCAACTCGTGCGTGACTTCGGGGCGCGTATCGTCGAAGGCTCGGTGCGGCCGCTCGCCGATTTGGCGCCGGACGGCACATCCCCGACGCTGCATTGAACGAATCGCACCGCGACAGGCACAATCACGCCCGCACATATTGACCGGCGCGCGCCGCGTGCCGGTTTTCACACGATCAAGAAGGAGTATTCCCATGTTGAAAGGCAACCTCGCCGGACTGATGAAGCAAGCGCAGCAAATGCAGGAAAACATGAAGAAGATGCAGGAGCAGCTTGCGCAGATTGAAGTCGAAGGGCAGTCGGGTGCCGGGCTCGTCAAGGTGACGATGACCTGCCGCAACGAAGTGCGCCGCGTGGCGATCGACCCGAGCCTCCTCGCGGACGACAAGGACATGCTCGAGGATCTGGTCGCGGCAGCGTTCAACGATGCCGTGCGCAAGGCCGAGGCGACGTCGCAGGAAAAGATGAGCGGCATGACGTCCGGCCTGCCGCTGCCCCCGGGCTTCAAGCTGCCGTTCTGAGCGCAGCGTCCGTTCAGTCCGATCAGTTCGTTCTGCTTTCAGCCGCCGTATGAAACAGCCGTCCGCCCTGTCCGCCCTCGTCGAAGCGTTGCGCGTATTGCCCGGCGTCGGGCCGAAATCCGCGCAGCGCATGGCGTACCACCTGATGCAGCACGATCGGGAGGGCGCGGAGCGGCTCGGCCGGTCGCTGCTGTTCGCGACCGAGCACCTGCAGCACTGCGAGAAGTGCAATACGTTCACGGAAGCGCAGATCTGCGAGGTGTGCAGCGACGAGGAGCGTGATCCGACGTTGCTGTGCGTCGTCGAGACACCGGCCGACCAGATCATGCTCGAGCAGACGATGACGTATCGCGGGCTGTATTTCGTGCTGATGGGGCGGCTGAGCCCGCTCGACGGAATCGGCCCGAAGGAAATCCATTTCGACCGCCTCGTGCGGCGCGCGTCTGACGGGATCGTCAAGGAGGTCGTGCTTGCGACCAACTTCACGAACGAGGGCGAGGCCACCGCGCACTACCTCGGCCAGACGCTGAAGGCGCGCGGGCTCGCGGTCACGCGCCTCGCGCGTGGCGTGCCGGTGGGCGGCGAGCTCGAATACGTCGACGCGGGCACGATCGCCCGCGCGATGCTCGACCGCCGCACGATGTAAGCCGGGCGCCGCCGGCCGGCGGCGCCGTTCCTCATGTCAGGGAGACACATGAGCGCCAGTCAGGGCCCCCTCGCGGGCGTCAAAGTGCTCGAATTCGGGACGCTGATCGCGGGGCCGTTCGCGTCGCGCCTCTTCGGCGAATTCGGCGCGGAAGTGATCAAGATCGAGGATCCGAACGGCGGCGACCCGCTGCGCAAGTGGCGCAAGCTGCATCCGGAGCAGGGCGGTACGTCGCTGTGGTGGTCGGTGCAGGCCCGCAACAAGAAATCGGTCACCCTCAACCTGAAATCCGATGCCGGCAAGACGATCGCGCGGCAACTCGCGCGCGAGGCCGACATCGTGATCGAAAACTTCCGCCCGGGCCTGCTCGAGAAGCTCGGGCTCGGCTACGACGTGCTGTCGGCCGACAACCCCGGTCTCGTGATGGTGCGCCTGTCCGGCTACGGGCAGACGGGCCCGTACCGCGACCGGCCGGGCTTCGGCGCGATCGCCGAATCGATGGGCGGGTTGCGCCACATCACCGGCTATCCGGACCTGCCGCCGCCGCGCATCGGCATCTCGATCGGCGACTCGATCGCCGCGCTGCATGGCGTGATCGGCGGGCTGATGGCACTTCACCACCGCAAGGTGAACGGCGGCGCGGGGCAGGTGGTCGACGTCGCGCTGTATGAAGCGGTGTTCAACATGATGGAAAGCGTGGTGCCCGAGTACGGCGTGTACGGGATGGTGCGCGAGCGCACCGGCGCGTCGCTGCCGGGCATCGTGCCGTCGAACACCTACGCGTGCCGCGACGGCAGCATCGTGATCGGCGGCAACAGCGACCCGATCTTCAAGCGGCTGATGAAGGCGATCGAACGCGACGATCTCGCCGACGATCCGGCGCTTGCACGGAACGACGGCCGCGTGCCGCGCACGCAGGAGATCGACGATGCGATCGCCGCGTGGCTCGCGCCGCGTACGATCGACGAGGCGCTTGCCGTGCTCAACGCGGCCGACGTGCCCGCCGGGCGCATCTACAGCGCCGCCGACATGTTCACCGATCCGCAGTTCGTCGCGCGGCAGATGATCCAGCGCTTCAAACTGGCCGACGGCACCGACATTCCGCTGCCGAACATCACGCCGAAGTTGTCCGGCACGCCGGGCGAAACGCGCTGGCTCGGGCCCGAACTCGGCGAGCATACGGACGAGGTGCTGCGCGGCCTCGGCTACGACGTACAGGCGATCGCCGCGCTGCGCGAGGCCGGCGCGATCTGAGTGCCCGAGGGCCGGGCGCTTCGCGTCGGGCTTCCGCGAGGGCGGCCTCTCCCGAGGAGCACGCTTTGGGGCGGGAAACGCCGGGCGGCACAACGTTGTCTCGCGCCCGCGGAACGCCGCCGTGCAATGCGGCGGCGCACCGCGCACGCGTCGTGCATGCAGGCCCGTCCGCAGCCGCCTGACTGTCGCTCTCGCGCCATCTTTCCTCGGTTACAATCGCCGGATGCGAATCCTACTCAGCAACGACGACGGCTATCTCGCCCCCGGTCTCGCCGCGCTCAGCGACGCGCTGCAGCCGCTGGCCGACCTCACGGTGATCGCGCCCGAGCAGAACTGCAGCGGCGCATCGAATTCCCTCACGCTGTCGCGGCCGCTGTCGGTGCAGTGCGCGACGAATACGGGTTTCTTCTACGTGAATGGCACGCCGACCGATTCGGTGCACGTCGCGTTGACGGGGATGGCCGACGCGAGGCCCGACCTCGTCGTGTCCGGGATCAACAACGGCCAGAACATGGGCGAAGACACGCTCTATTCAGGGACCGTTGCGGCCGCCACCGAAGGCATCATGTTCGGCGTGCCGGCCATCGCGTTTTCGCTGGCCGAGAAGGGCTGGGCGCATCTGACGGACGCGGCGCGCGTCGCCGCGGAAATCGTCGAACACTACCTCGCGCATCCGCTGCCCGGTCAGCCGCTGCTGAACGTCAATATCCCGAATCTGCCGTATGGGGAACTGAAAGGCTGGCAGGTCACGCGCCTCGGCAAGCGTCACCCGTCCCAGCCGGTGATTCGCCAGACCGACCCGCGCGGCGAGCCGGTCTACTGGATCGGTGCCGCGGGTGCTGCGCTGGACGCGAGCGAAGGCACCGATTTCCACGCCGTCGCAAACGGTTTCGTATCGATCACCCCGCTGCAGCTCGATCTCACGCATACGCAAATGCTGCCCGCAACGCGCGAATGGGTGCGCGCAGGAGGGCGGGCTTCATGAGCGGCGAGCGCGCGAAGCGGTTTCCGCTCGCGCTCGAAGATCTCAAGCGAGCGCCACGCAAATCGGAAGGCCGGGCCGGCGAACGCCATGCGGCGGGCGCGGTGCCGAAGGCCGTCGACAAGTCCGCCGCCGTGCTGAAGCCGGTGGCGGTGAAGACGGGCGTCGCCCGCCCGGTGCCCGGCACGACCGCCGCGAAGCCGGCGACCGCGCCGAAACCGACCGCGCTGAAGCCGGCGATGCCCAAGCCGGCTGCGCCGAGCGTCGCGCCGGCCGGTGCGTTCGCGCTGACGTCGGAACGTGTGCGCGAGCGCATGGTCGAACGCCTGCGCGCGAACGGCGTGACCGACGCGCGCGTGCTGGATGCGATGGCCGCGGTGCCGCGTCACATGTTCGTGGATCCGGGGCTCGCGACGCAGGCCTATGAGGATGCCGCGCTGCCGATCGGTCATCAGCAAACGATTTCAAAGCCGTCGGTCGTCGCGCGCATGATCGAGCTCGCGATGGCCGGCCGCACGCTCGAGCGCGTCCTCGAGATCGGCACCGGTTGCGGCTACCAGGCCGCGGTGCTGAGTCACGTGGCACGCGACGTGTATTCGATTGAACGCATCAAGCCGCTCTACGAGCGCGCAAAGCTGAACCTGCGGCCGCTGCGCGTGCCGAACATCCGTCTGCATTACGGCGACGGGCGTGTCGGTCTGCCGTCCGCGGGCCCGTTCGACGCGATCGTGATCGCGGCGGCGGGGCTCGACGTGCCACGGGCGCTGCTCGAGCAACTCGCGATCGGCGGGCGGCTCGTCGCGCCGGTCGGCGCGCAGAGCGGGCGGCCTCAGGTGCTCACGCTTGTCGAGCGCGTCGCGCACGCGCAATGGCGGGAGTCACGGCTTGATCGCGTTTTCTTTGTCCCTTTAAAATCCGGAGTGATTTGAAACCGATGAGTATGTTGCGCGCGATGCAAAACAACCGAACCAGGGAACCGCTCACGTTCGCCCAGCGCGCGATCTGTGTGGCTGCGTTCTCCACGCTACTGGCCGCCTGTGCGACGCGGCTCGACAACGCGCCCGTCGTCGACCGCTCCGGAACGCTCGGCACGACTACCGCCGCCCAGCCGGCGGTGCCGCTCGGCCCGCCGCCGCCAGGCTTCTACCGTGTGAAACCGGGCGATACGCTGTACCGGATCGCGCTCGAAAACGGACAGAACTATCGCGACATTGCCGCGTGGAACAACCTGGCGAACCCGAACCAGATCGAAGTCGACCAACTGCTGCGCGTCACGCCGCCGGGCGGTGCCGCGGTTGCAGGCTCGCCGGCTGCCGCGCCGATCGCAGGCGCCGCCGTCGCGACCGCACCGCTCAGCAGCGGTCCCGCGACGCCGGCCGCAGGCTCGTCGTCCGCGGTCACGCCGCCGGCTGCCGCCGCATCGAGCGATACGGCCGCGGCGCCGAGCGGCCCCGTGACGTTCGCATGGCCCGTGCGCGGCCCGGTGCTGAACGGTTTCGACGACGCGAAGAACAAGGGCGTCAATATCGGCGGCACGTCCGGCGAGGCCGTGAAGGCGGCGGCCGACGGCCGCGTCGTCTACTCGGGCAACGGCCTGCGTGGCTACGGCAATCTCATTATCATCAAACACGATGCAACTTACCTCACGGCGTATGCACACAATCGCGCTTTGATGGTAAAAGAGGGGGACGCGGTAACGAAGGGGCAAAAGATCGCCGAGATGGGTAACAGCGATGCCGACCGCGTGATGCTGCATTTCGAGGTTCGCCGGCAGGGTAAACCTGTCGATCCGCTGAAGTATTTGCCGCCTCAATAACCGAGACGACCATGCCGAAATCGAAGCGCCACGAGCCGCAAGCCGAATCTGAGAAGATCAGTCGTGCCACGCAAGCATCGGTGGAGCGAGCTGGCGCTTCGACGGACGACGAAGACGACGTCGCGGAAAACGAACGTGATCTCGAGGCACGCGACGCCGAAGCGGACGGCGACGACGAGCGCGAAGGCCGTGCGGAAGCCGCGCCCGACGTCGACGATTTCCGCGCATTGCTGCAGGCCGAACTCACGGCCGACACGATCCAGCATTACCTGAATCGCATCAGCGTGAAGCCACTCCTGACCGTCGAGGAGGAGCAGCGCTATTCGCGTCTCGCGAAGGCCGGCGAATTCGAGGCGCGGCAGGTGATGATCGAGCGCAACCTGCGTCTCGTCGTCAGCATCGCGAAGGGTTACCTGAACCGCGGCGTGCCGTTGCTCGACCTGATCGAGGAAGGCAACCTCGGTCTGATGCACGCGATCGAGAAATTCGACCCGACGCGCGGCTTTCGTTTCTCGACCTACGCGACGTGGTGGATCCGCCAGAGCATCGAACGGGCGATCATGAACCAGGCGCGCACCGTGCGCCTGCCCGTGCACGTGATCCGCGAACTGAACCAGGTGCTGCGCGCGAAGCGCCACCTCGAAAAGAACTCGATGTCGACGGGCGAGGCGGCCGAGCGCCGCGAAGCCAGCATCGACGACATCGCCTATCTCACCGGCAAGACCGCCGAGGAAGTCACCGACATCCTCGCGCTCAACGAGCACACCGCGTCGCTCGACGCGCCGCTCGATCTCGATCCCGCGAGCAGCCTGCTCGACCTGCTGCCCGACGACCAGAGCCAGTCGCCCGACGCCGAGGTGCAGCACCGCGAACTCGAGACGCTCACGCGCGCGTGGCTGTCGCGGTTGTCCGACAAGCATCGGCACGTGATCGAGCGCCGCTTCGGCCTGAACCACATCGAACCGGCCACGCTCGAGGAGCTGGCCGACGAGATGGGGCTCACGCGCGAGCGGGTGCGGCAGATCCAGCAGGAAGCGCTGGTGCGCCTCAAGCGGTTCTTTGCCTCCAACGGCGTGCGCAAGGACGCCGTTCTGTAACTGATGACTCCGATTCTCGTTTTTGACATCGAGACCATTCCCGATGTCGACGGCATTCGCCGTCTGGAAGACCTGCCCGCGACGCTCGACGATGCCGCGGTGGCCGAACATGCGTTCGCCGCGCGCCGCGAAAAGACCGGCAGCGATTTCCTGCCGCATCACCTGCAGCGCATCGCGGCGATTTCCTGCGTGTTCCGCGACAACAATGGTTTTCGCGTGCGCTCGCTGGGCACGCCCCAGGACAACGAGGCGACGCTCGTCCAGTCGTTCTATCGCGTGATCGAGAAATACACGCCGCAGCTCGTGTCGTGGAACGGCGGCGGCTTCGATCTGCCGGTGCTCCATTACCGTGCGCTCGTGCATGGGATCCCCGCGACGCGTTACTGGGATCTGGGCGAGGACGACCGCGAATTCAAGTGGAACAACTACATCTCGCGCTATCACTCGCGACACACCGATCTGATGGACGTGCTCGCGATGTATCAGGCGCGCGCGAATGCGCCGCTCGACGCGCTCGCGAAGCTGTGCGGCTTTCCGGGCAAGCTCGGGATGGACGGCAGCCAGGTGTGGCCTGCGTTCCAGGACGGACGGATCGAGGAAATCCGCAACTATTGCGAAACCGACGTCGTCAATACTTACCTGCTGTATTGCCGGTTCCAGCTGATGCGCGGCGGCCTGACGCCGAGCGAGTATGCTGACGAGATCCTGCTCGTGAAGAACGCGCTGGCACAGGAGCCCGCGTCACATTGGGCCGAATACCTGGCCGGTTTCGACGTGTAACGCGGGAGGCTCGCGCCGCGGCAGCGATCAATCGAGTTCGAGCACGATCGGCTGGTGATCCGACGCGCGCACGTCGCCGTCGATCTCGCAGAGCGTGACGCGTGGCAGCAGCGTATCGGTCACGAACACGAAATCGCATGCGAGCGGCCCTTCCGACCATTGCGCCGTGTCGTAGACGCCGGCAGTCGGCGGTGGCGTGCAGCCCGGGTGGCGGGCAATCCACGCATCGACGAACGGCGGCGCGTCGGCGATCGGCGCCAGCATGCGCCGGTACGCATCGCTGCCGAACGCGCTGTTGAAATCGCCGCAGACGATCGCGTCGCGCGGCTGGTCGGTCGCGCTGAACGGCCCCGTCGCATTTTCCGCCGGCGCGGGCCGGTCCGCGTGGGCGCAGGCCTCTCGGTGCCGATCGTGCAACGCATCGACCTGCGCGAGTCGCTGGCGCGCCGAATAGTATTCGAGGTGCGTCGTGACGACCCGCAGCGGGCCCGGTGGCGTCACCAGCTCGACGTCGAGCGCGACACGCGGCATCGATGGCGCGCCCGCGTCGGCCGGCCACGGCAGCAGGTGGCGCAGCACGCGCCGGACGGGCAGCCGGGTCGCGATCGCATTGCCGAACTGGCGACGCGGCGCGCCGGGTTCCAGCGCCGGCAGGTCGGCGCCGAACGCGTCGACGATCGTATAACCGGGCAGCAACGCCGCCAGTTCGGCGAACTGGTCGGGGCCCGGCCGGCCGGGCAGTGCGCCGAAGCCGCGCGTCACTTCCTGCAGGCACAACACGTCGAAGTCGCCAAGCCGGCGGGCGGCGGCGATGGTGCGGGGAAGGTCGACGACGCCGTCCGCGTCCCGACCCCATTGAACGTTCCAGTCGATCAGTCGCATGGTCGAGTCTCCTGCGAGCAGAACTTATGCCGTCCGTGGCCTGGCGAGACGCCGCGCATGCGGGCCGGCGGCAGACCGTGCCTGTATGACGCGGTGTGGTAGGCGCATCCATATCGACGCTTGCGCCACGAAAGCGGGCGATGCGGGCTTTCGTCGTCTACAATCTCGCCTTCTTCAACGTTTTGTCAGGAAAAGCTGGTGTCCGAAGCCGTCCCCACTTCTGCGCGCAAATCGAAAAATGCGCCCGTCGCGCCCGGGCCTGCCCCGGTTCTCGAGATCGAATCGCTCGACATGGAAGCGCGCGGTGTCGGCCGCACGACGACCGAGGACGGCTCGCCGGGCAAGGTCATCTTCGTCGAGGGCGCGCTGCCCGGAGAGCGCGTGACCTATTCGAGCTATCGTCGCAAGCCGAGCTACGAGCAGGCGACCGTCGTCGATATTCTGCGCCCAAGCGTGCTGCGCACGCAGCCGAAGTGCAAATTCTTCGGCACCTGCGGCGGCTGCTCGATGCAGCACCTCGACATGCGTGCGCAGGTGGCGATCAAGCAGCGCGTGCTCGAGGACAACCTGTGGCACCTGTCGAAGCTGCGCGCCGAGACGATGTTCGCGCCGATCCACGGCCCGTCGTGGGGTTACCGCTACCGTGCGCGCCTGACCGTGCGCAACGTCGCGAAGAAGGGCGGCGTGCTCGTCGGATTCCATGAAAAGAAGAGCAGCTATGTCGCCGACATGACGAGCTGCGAAGTGCTGCCGCCGCACGTGTCGGCGATGCTCGTGCCGCTGCGTCGGCTGGTGGAGGGGCTGTCGATCCGTGACCGGATGCCGCAGATCGAGCTCGCGGTCGGTTCGCAAGTCACGGCGCTGGTGCTGCGCGTGCTGGAGCCGATCAATGCGGATGACGAAGCGCTGCTGCGCGCGTTCGCGGACGAGCACAAGGTGCAATTCTGGCTTCAGCCGAAGGGCCCGGACACGGTCGCGCCGTTCTATCCGCTGGACGTGCCGCTCGACTACACGCTGCCGGAGTTCGGCATCCGCATGCCGTTCAAGCCGACCGACTTCACGCAGGTCAACCATCAGATCAACCGCGTGCTGGTGGGCCGCGCGCTGCGCCTGCTCGCGCCGTCGCGCGACGATCGCGTGCTCGACCTGTTCTGCGGGATCGGCAACTTCACGCTGCCGCTCGCGCGGCTGTCCCGCGAGGTGATGGGCATCGAAGGCAGCGAGACGCTGACGACGCGCGCGCTGGCGAATGCGCGCGAGAACGGTGTCGACGGCCACACGACGTTCGCGTGCCGGAACCTGTTCGAGGTGACGGGCGACGACCTTCGTGCGCTCGGCGCGTTCGACAAGTTCCTGATCGACCCGCCGCGCGAAGGCGCGCTCGCGGTGTCGAAGGCGCTGGCCGAAATCGCGCAAAGCGGCGACGGCCCGCTGCCGAAGCGCATCGTCTACGTGTCGTGCAACCCGTCGACGCTCGCGCGCGATGCGGGCCTGCTCGTGCACGAGGCCGGCTATCGGCTGAAGGGTGCCGGGGTCGTTAACATGTTCCCGAATACGTCGCACGTCGAATCGATCGCGCTGTTCGAGCGCGACTGAGCGGACGGGCGGTGGACGTAAAAAAACCGGCCCACGAGGCCGGTTTTTTTCGGTGTCTAGCGACCGTCAGTTGCGATTGCCGCCGAAGATGCCGAGCAGCGCGAGCAGGTTCGTGAACACGTTGTACAGATCGAGGTAGATCGCAAGCGTCGCCGAGATGTAGTTCGTCTCGCCGCCGTTCACGACGCGCTGGACGTCGAACAGCATGTAGGCCGAGAAGATCGCGATCGCGAGCACCGACACGGTGAGCATCAGCGCCGGCAGTTGCAGGAAGATGTTCGCGACCGAGGCAAGCAGGATCACGATCACGCCCATGAACAGCCACTTGCCGAGCCCCGAGAAGTCGCGCTTGCTGACCGTGGCGATCGTCGCCATCGCGGCGAAGATGATGCCGGTGCCCCCGAACGCGAGCATGATCAGCGACGGGCCGTTCGAGAAGCCGAGGATGAAGCTGAGCAGGCGCGACAGCATCAGGCCCATGAAGAACGTGAAGCCGAGCAGCACGAACACGCCGGCCGCGCTGTTTTTCGTCCGCTCGATCGCGAACATGAAGCCGAACGCGATCGCGAAGAACGCCAGCAGGCTCATCATCGGGCTGGTGGCCGCGAACAGCGAGAAGCCCGTCGCGACGCCGACCCATGCCCCCAGCACCGTCGGCACCATCGACAGCGCGAGCAGCCAGTACGTGTTCCGCAGCACGCGATTGCGAACCTCCGCGGTGCTGACGGAGCCGCCGCGGCCGAAATTGTACGGATAGTCGTTCATGGTTTCTCCTAACATTGAACGCGTGGGCGTCCCGGGCCGGTTCGGCGCACGCGGTGTGCGGCGCAGCAAACCGGAGCAGCTATGGCTAAGATACGTTCCGCACCGCTTGGTTTCAATGGAAGGGCGGCGCAAAAACATATGGATTCTGAACCTTTCACTCGTGTAAGGGTTCAATCGCAATGATACACGGGATCGTGCTACAATAGCGGATTCATTTGAACCTGTAACTTCTTAATTTCTTGGAGTTTTTATGGCAATCGAGCGCACCCTGTCGATCATCAAGCCGGATGCGGTGGCAAAGAACGTGATCGGCCAGATCTACAGCCGTTTCGAAGGCGCCGGCCTGAAGATCGTCGCATCGCGCATGGCACACCTGTCGCGTGCTGACGCAGAGAAGTTCTACGCAGTTCACGCAGCACGTCCGTTCTTCAAGGACCTCGTCGATTTCATGATCTCGGGCCCGGTGATGATCCAGGTTCTGGAAGGTGAAGGCGCGATCCTGAAGAACCGCGACCTGATGGGCGCGACGGATCCGAAGAAGGCGGAAAAGGGCACGATCCGCGCCGACTTCGCCGACAGCATCGACGCGAACGCCGTGCACGGCTCGGACGCAGCGGAAACGGCTGCGGTCGAAATCGCGTTCTTCTTCCCGGAAATGAACGTTTACTCGCGCTAAGCCCTGGCTGGCAGCAAGTAGGCAGGATTCAGCGCACGCGGCAAGGCAGCACATCATGACGAGCGAAACTTCCGTCAATCTTCTCGACTTCGATGCCGAGGGTCTTGTCGCGTACTGCGGCAGCCTCGGCGAGAAGCCGTTCCGCGCCAAGCAGTTGCAGCGCTGGATCCATCAGTACAACGCTGGCGATTTCGACGGCATGACCGACCTCGCGAAGTCCCTGAGAGAAAAGCTCAAGGGCCGCGCGTCGATCGTGATGCCCGATATCGTCAGCGATCACGTTTCCACCGACGGCACGCGCAAGTGGCTGATCGACGTCGGAAACGGCAATGCGGTCGAAACCGTTTTCATCCCGGAAGAGACGCGCGGCACGTTGTGCGTGTCGTCGCAAGCCGGGTGTGCGGTCAACTGCCGCTTCTGCTCGACGGGCAAGCAGGGCTTCTCCCGCAACCTGTCGACAGCCGAAATCATCGGCCAGCTCCGGATGGCCGAATTTGCACTGCGTGCGTCGCTCGGTCGCGCGCCCGGTCCGAACGGCAAGGCCGAACGGGTCGTCACCAACGTGGTGATGATGGGCATGGGCGAGCCGCTGCTGAATTACAGCGCGGTCGTGCCCGCGATGCGGCTCATGCTCGACGACAACGCCTACGGCCTGTCGCGCCGCCGCGTCACATTGTCGACGTCCGGCGTGGTGCCGATGATGGACCGCCTCGGCGCCGAACTGCCTGTCGCGCTCGCCGTTTCGCTCCACGCACCGAACGACGCGCTGCGCGACGAACTGGTGCCGCTCAACAAGAAGCATCCGCTTCGCGAGCTGATGGCCGCGTGCCAGCGTTATCTGAAAGTTGCGCCGCGCGACTTCATTACTTTCGAATACTGCATGCTCGACGGCGTCAACGACACCGAAGCGCATGCGCGCGAACTGCTGGCCGTCACGCGCGACGTGCCCTGCAAGTTCAATCTGATCCCGTTCAATCCGTTTCCGGAGTCGGGCCTCATCCGCTCGAAGCCGGAGCAGATCAAACGTTTCGCACAGGTCCTCATCGACGCGGGTGTCGTCACGACCGTGCGCAAGACGCGCGGCGACGACATTGACGCCGCGTGCGGCCAGCTGGCCGGCGCCGTGAAGGACCGCACGCGCCTGGCGGAGCGAACGGGCGCAGCAGCAAAAATCATCGAAGTTCGGGCGGTTTGACGGGGATGCCCGAACCTTTTGGCGGTACAACACGCGAATAGCGATCGGACGCGGCGCCTCGGCGCCGCGCATGATATGGACGGTTGCGGGAGCCGGCGGCGCCCGCCAGTGAAGAAGAATCGACGCGAGGACAAGGATGAGTGAGCCGCAGCCGACAAACGGCGCAGAGATGAATGCCGCGAAGCCGGCGCAGGCAGGGCTTGAAACGCTGGCGGCCGTCGGCAGCCGGCTGGCGGAGCTCCGGGAAGCGAAGGGCTGGACGGTCGACGACGTGTCGGCGCGGCTCAAGGTCGCCCCGCAGAAACTGCGTGCGCTCGAGGCAGGCGACATCAGCCATTTGCCCGGCGTGACGTTCGCGCTCGGCGTCGTGCGCAGCTACGCGAAAATGCTCGGTGTCGATCCCGAGCCGTTTGCACAGGCATTGCGCCGCGAGCGCGGCGTGCCCGAAGTCGATCTGTCGATGCCCGCGTCGTCGGGGACGGATCTGCCGCGCGGCCGCGTATCGATTCCGCTCGGCGGCTCGTCGCGCCATCATCCGTGGCTGTGGGGGACGGCGATCGTTGTCGTCGCGGTGATCGCGGTACTCATGTGGCACACTGGCGGCGATACGTCGAGCTGGCTCGCGCGCTTCAAGAGTGGCGGCGACGCCGAACATGCGTCGGCGGCGAGCGCGTCGGCGGCGTCTTCCGCCGAAGAGGCGGTCGCCGGCGGTGCGTCGACGGCAGTCGGCAACGACGTCCCGGCGCAGGTTGCAGCATCCGCCGCGGCACCGCAGGCTGTTGCGTCGGCTGCTCCGGCTGCTCCGGTTGCTTCGGCTCCGGCCCCGACGGCCGTCGTGCCTGCGTCGCAACCGATCGTCGCGTCGGCAGCGGCGAGCAGCGCGGCCGTGTCGGCGCAGCCCGCGAGCGTCGTGGTGGCGGCAGGCCAGTCGATGGTCGAACTGAAGGTCAAGCAGGATTGCTGGTTCAGCGTGCGCGACAAGAACGGCAAGGAGCTGTTCTCGGCGCTTGTGCGGGCCGGCGAGACGAAGCAGGTCGCCGGCGACGGGCCGTTCAAGGTCACGATCGGCAACAAGGCAGGTCTTGATACGGTCGCGTTCGACGGAAAACCCGTCGATCCGGCGAAATATTCGGCAGCGCGGGGTAACGTGGCGCGGTTCACGCTGCCCTGACGTCAAGCGCCGTGACGCAGGCCTGTCCTGGACAGGCCGCGAGGGCACGGCGCTTTTTCAATTCATGCGCCGCCTCGCGGCGCATTCCGCGTAAATGGATCTATCGATGCAATCCGAAGCTCAATCCCCACGCAGCAGTCAGATTTGTTCAACCGAGCCGGTGTTCGGCGGGCATCAGCCGCGTCGCGTGTCGCATGCGGTGGATGTTCGTTGGGGCGGGCAGCTCGTGACGATCGGCGGCGATGCGCCGGTGCGCGTGCAGTCGATGACGAATACCGACACGGCCGACGCGATCGGCACGGCGATCCAGATCAAGGAACTCGCGAATGCGGGCTCGGAACTGGTGCGCATCACGGTCAATACGCCGGAGGCCGCGGCCGCCGTGCCGGCGATCCGCGAGCAGCTCGACCGGATGGGTGTGACCGTCCCGCTCGTCGGAGATTTCCACTACAACGGGCACCTGCTGCTGCGCGACTATCCGGGCTGCGCGGAGTCGCTGTCGAAGTACCGGATCAACCCGGGTAACGTCGGCCAGGGCGCGAAGCGCGACACGCAGTTCGCACAGATGATCGAAGCCGCGGCGAAGTACGACAAGCCGGTGCGGATCGGCGTGAACTGGGGCAGTCTCGACCAGGACCTGCTCGCGCGCATGATGGACGAGAACGGTGCGCGTGCGCAGCCGTGGGATGCGCAGAGCGTGATGTACGAAGCGCTGATCCAGTCGGCGATCGGCTCGGCCGAGCGCGCGGTCGAACTGGGTCTCGGTCGTGATCGCATCGTGCTGTCGTGCAAGGTCAGCGGCGTGCAGGACCTGATCGCCGTGTACCGCGAGCTCGGCCGGCGCTGCGGGTTCGCGCTGCACCTCGGTCTGACCGAGGCGGGCATGGGCTCGAAGGGCATCGTCGCTTCGACGGCCGCGCTCGGCGTGCTGCTGCAGGAAGGGATCGGCGACACGATCCGCATTTCGCTGACGCCGGAGCCGGGCGCGTCGCGCACGGGCGAAGTGATCGTCGGCCAGGAAATCCTGCAGACGATGGGCCTGCGCTCGTTCGCGCCGATGGTGATCGCGTGCCCGGGCTGCGGCCGCACGACGAGCACGCTGTTCCAGGAACTCGCGATGCAGATCCAGACCTATCTGCGTGAGCAGATGCCGGTCTGGCGCAAGGAATATCCGGGCGTCGAGAAGATGAACGTCGCGGTGATGGGCTGCATCGTCAACGGCCCGGGCGAGTCGAAGCACGCGAACATCGGCATCAGCCTGCCGGGTTCGGGCGAAAACCCGGCCGCGCCCGTCTTCATCGATGGCGAGAAGGTCAGGACGCTGCGCGGTGAGCGGATCGCCGAGGAATTCCAGCAGATCGTCAGCGACTACGTCGCACGCAATTACGGCCGCACCGAGGCCCTGAACTAAATTCGTCCACACACACGAACGATGACTGAACAGAAACGCAAGATCGAGAAGCTCACCGGCGTCAAGGGCATGAACGACATCCTCCCGCAGGATGCCGGCCTCTGGGAGTTCTTCGAAGCTACCGTGAAATCGCTGCTGCGCGCGTACGGCTACCAGAACATCCGCACGCCGATCGTCGAACATACGCAGCTCTTCACGCGCGGCATCGGCGAAGTCACGGACATCGTCGAGAAGGAGATGTACAGCTTCACCGACGCGCTGAACGGCGAGAACCTGACGATGCGCCCGGAGAACACCGCGGCCGTCGTGCGCGCGTCGATCGAGCACAACATGCTGTACGACGGCCCGAAGCGCCTGTGGTACATCGGCCCGATGTTTCGTCACGAGCGTCCGCAGCGCGGCCGCTATCGTCAGTTCCACCAGGTCGGCGTCGAGGCACTCGGCTTCGCTGGCCCGGACGCGGATGCCGAAATCATCATGATGTGTCAGCGCCTGTGGGACGACCTCGGCCTGACCGGTATCAAGCTCGAGATCAACTCGCTCGGCCTCGCCGAAGAGCGTGCCGCACACCGCGTCGAACTGATCAAATATCTCGAGCAGTTCGCCGATGTCCTGGACGAGGACGCAAAGCGTCGCCTGTATACGAACCCGCTGCGCGTGCTCGACACGAAGAACCCCGCGCTGCAGGAAATCGCGCAGAACGCGCCGAAGCTGATCGACTTCCTCGGTGACGAGTCGCGTGCCCATTTCGAAGGGCTGCAGCGCCTGCTGCTCGCGAACAACATCCCGTTCAAGATCAACCCGCGTCTCGTGCGCGGCCTCGACTACTACAACCTGACCGTGTTCGAGTGGGTGACCGACAAGCTCGGCGCGCAGGGCACGGTCGCGGCCGGCGGCCGCTACGATCCGCTGATCGAGCAGCTCGGCGGCAAGCCGACCGCCGCATGCGGCTGGGCGATGGGCATCGAGCGCATTCTCGAGCTGCTGAAGGAAGAGGATCTCGCGCCCGAGCAGGAAGGTGTCGACGTGTACGTGGTGCACCAGGGCGAGACGGCGCGCGAACAGGCGTTCATCGCGGCCGAGCGTCTGCGCGATACGGGCCTCGACGTGATTTTCCACTGCAGCGCTGACGGCGGCCCGGCAAGCTTCAAGTCGCAGATGAAGCGGGCCGATGCGAGCGGTGCGGCGTTCGCGGTGATCTTCGGCGAAGAAGAGGTCGCGAACGGCACGGTCGGCGTGAAAGCGTTGCGCGGTGCGGGCGAGGATGGGGAAAAGAACGTTCAGCAGACCGTACCGGTCGAAAGCTTGACCGAATTCCTAATCAATGCGATGGTTGCATCCGCCGAAGACGGCGACGACTGATCGCGCTGGCATTCGCTCGACAAGAAAAGCCTGAAAAGGAAGGAATCGCTCGCCGATGAGTTATCACGACGAACAAGAATCGATTGAAAGTCTCAAGGCGTGGTGGGCCCGCTGGGGCAACCTCACCACGTGGATCGTGCTCGCGGCGCTGGTCGTCGCGGCCGGTTTCAACGGCTGGAATTACTGGCAGCGCCGTCAGGCCGCCGAGGCTTCCGGGTTGTACGAGCAGGTGCAGAAGGCTGCCGCCGGGAATGACAAGGCGACGATGGCCCGCGCGGCGGCCGACATGGAAGACAAGTTCGGCAGCACGCCGTATGCGCAGATGAGCGCACTGTTGGCAGCGAAGACGCTGTACGCAGCCGGCGATGCCGCCGGCGCGAAGGCGCAGCTGCAATGGGCCGTCGATCACGCCAAGGACGACGAGTACAAGCAGATCGCGAAGCTGCGTCTCGCATCGCTGCTGCTCGACGAGAAGGCGTACGATGCGGGCCTCGCGCTGCTTTCCGGCACGCCGGTCGATGCATTCAAGGGTCTCGTGGCCGATCGCCGCGGCGATCTGCTTGCGGCCCAAGGCAAGACCGCCGATGCGCGCGCCGCATACAAGCTTGCGCTCGACGGTCTGTCGCAGGACGACCAGTCCGCGCGTCAGCTCGTGCAGTTCAAGCTCGACGCGCTCGGCGGCTGATCCCGGCCCTCTCAACCTCTTAACTCTGCTTCGCTAACCGATGAATTTGCTGAAACGTTACGCTGTGCCCGTAGCCTGCGCGGCGGCTGTCCTGGCATTGGCGGCCTGCTCGTCGTCGAAGGACGCGCGCCGCGTGCCGACGCCGCTCACCGAGTTCAAGCCCGTCATGGACGTGCAACAGGTCTGGAAGGCGAGCGTCGGCAAGGGCGGGCGCTACCTGTTCTCGCCGGTGGCCGTTGGCGACGCCGTCTACGCGGCGGGCGAGAACGGTTCGGTCGAGAAGATCGACGCGAAGACGGGCCAGACGCTGTGGCGCGCGAAGGTCGGCTCGGATCTGTCGGCCGGGGTCGGCAGCGACGGCAACCTGACCGCAGTCGGCGCGTTGAAGGGCGGCGTGTTCGTGCTGGGCCCCGACGGCAAGCAACTGTGGAAGACGAGCGTGCAGGGCGAGATCTTCTCGCCGCCGCTGGTCGGCAACGGTCTCGTGATCGTGCGCACGATCGACGGCCAGGTGATCGCGTTCAACGCGCAGACGGGCGAACAGAAGTGGAACTACCGCAACCGCGCGGTGCCGCTGAACCTGCGCGTGTCGTCCGGCATGACGTTCGCGGGTGATGCGGCCGTGCTGGCGGGCTTCCCCGGCGGTGGTCTTGTCGCGATCAACCTGCAGACGGGTGAGCCGTTCTGGCAGACGCCCGTGTCGTTCCCGAAAGGCGTGACCGAAGTGGAGCGTATCAACGACGTCAGCGGTCCGCCGACGCTCGTGGGTGCCGAAACGTGCGCGGTCACGTTCCAGGGCCAGCTCGGCTGCTTCGACGCGAACTCGGGCCGTCCGCTGTGGGAAAAGGCGTTCTCGAGCCGCAGCGGTCTGGCGCAGGACGATTCTGTCGTCGCCGGCGGTGACGACTGGTCGGTGGTGACGGCGTACGACGCGGCGAGCGGCAATCAGCTCTGGCGTAACGACAAGCTGAAGAGCCGCGACGTCGGCGTGCCATACCTGCTCGGCCATGCGGTCGTGATGGGCGACTACAAGGGCTTCGTGCACTTCCTGTCGCGCGAGGACGGCAGCTTCATCGCCCGGATGAAAACCGACGGCAGCGCGATTACCGCGGCGCCGGTCCTGGCCGGCAATACGCTCGTCGTGCAGACGAAGGACGGCGGCCTGTACGGGTTCCGTCCGCGCTGACGCGCACGCAACGAGCGCAATCGCGGCGCGGCGGGCTCGTCCCGCGCGAGCGATTGCGCGACATGAAGGCGGCCGGTGTCCCCGGCCGCTCGATATTTGAAAGGCAGTTCGAAACGAAAGACGACGGCGCGCAACGCGCGCCCGGCGCGCGCATCCGGCGCGGCGCGAATTCGTGATATTTTCATTCAGCGCAGCCGCCCGCAGCAGCGGGCCTCCCGCTGCTGCGCATCACCGTAGAAAACACAGATGAAACCGGTCATTGCCCTCGTTGGGCGCCCCAATGTGGGGAAATCCACGCTGTTCAACCGGCTCACGCGCTCGCGCGATGCGCTGGTTGCCGACTTGCCCGGCCTGACGCGCGATCGCCATTACGGCGAAGGGCGCGTCGGCGAGCGGCCGTATCTGGTCGTCGATACCGGCGGCTTCGAGCCCGTCGCGAAGGACGGCATTTTGCACGAGATGGCACGCCAGACGCGGCAGGCCGTCGAGGAAGCCGACGTCGTCGTGTTCATCGTCGACGGCCGTAACGGCCTCGCGCCGCAGGACAAGTCGATCGCCGACTACCTGCGCAAGACCGGCCGGCCGATCTTCCTGGTCGTCAACAAGGCCGAGGGGATGAAGTACACGGCGGTTGCGACGGACTTCTACGAGCTCGGGCTCGGCGATCCGCGCGCGATCTCGGCCGCGCACGGCGACGGCGTGACCGACATGATCAACGAAGCGCTGGAAGTCGCATACGCGGGCCAGCCCGAGGAAGCGGACGAGGACGATCCGTCGCGCGGCATCAAGATCGCGATCGTCGGCCGGCCGAACGTCGGCAAGTCGACGCTCGTGAACGCGCTGATCGGCGAGGACCGCGTGATCGCGTTCGACATGCCGGGCACGACGCGCGATTCGATCTACGTCGACTTCGAGCGCAACGGCAAGAAATATACGCTGATCGACACCGCGGGCTTGCGACGTCGCGGCAAGGTGTTCGAGGCGATCGAGAAATTCTCGGTCGTGAAGACGCTGCAGTCGATCTCCGACGCGAACGTCGTCATTCTTCTGCTGGATGCGCAGCAGGACATTTCCGACCAGGACGCGCACATCGCCGGCTTCGTCGTCGAACAGGGCCGCGCGCTCGTGATCGGCGTCAACAAGTGGGACGGCCTCGACGACCATGCACGCGATCGTGCGAAAGCGGATTTGACCCGCAAGCTGAAATTCCTCGACTTCGCGAAATCGCACTACATTTCGGCCGCGAAGAAGACGGGCATCGGCGCGCTGATGCGCTCGGTCGACGACGCGTACGCGGCGGCGATGGCGAAACTGCCGACGCCGAAGCTCACGCGCGCGCTGATCGAGGCGGTCGAGTTCCAGCAGCCGCGTCGTCGCGGTCCGGTGCGTCCGAAGCTGCGCTACGCGCACCAGGGCGGCCAGAATCCGCCGCTGATCGTCATCCACGGCAACGCGCTCGATGCGGTCACGGAAACCTACAAGCGTTACCTCGAAAACCGATTCCGCGAAACTTTCTCACTGACCGGGACTCCATTGCGCATAGAGTTCCGTTCGTCGAACAACCCGTACGCGGACAAGGGCTGAAGCAGGTCCTGCAAGGGGTAGGCCGCATGGCCTACGCCCGGGCGGGGCATGCAAAATCGGCTATAGTGTAGCGATTGGCGCCGGATCTCTTTTTCTTCGTCGCCAATCCAGATCAACCTGCAAAAAAAGATGGAGTACGCCATGAGCAACAAAGGGCAATTGTTACAAGACCCGTTTTTGAACGCACTGCGCAAAGAGCACGTTCCCGTTTCGATCTATCTCGTCAACGGCATCAAGCTGCAAGGGAACATTGAATCGTTCGACCAGTACGTCGTGTTGCTCCGTAATACGGTGACCCAGATGGTCTACAAGCACGCCATCTCGACGGTCGTGCCGGCGCGCCCGGTGAATTTCCACCCGGACGCGGAAGCCTCGTCCTAACCCATCGCAGCGGCCGGCGTCCGGTCGCCGCGAGCGACCGATGCCAGCCGCCTTATCTTGACACCCGATAATTTGATCAACGCAGCGCTCGTCGGCATCGACTTCGGCAAGACCGATTTCGAAGCCAGTCTCGAAGAACTCAGTCTTCTCGCCTCCAGTGCGGGGGCCCGTCCCGCCGTCACCCTCACGGGTCGTCGCGCCAGTCCCGATGCCAAGATGTTCATCGGCAGCGGCAAAGCCGAAGAATTGCGGCTTGCCTGCGACGCGCACAACGTCGAAATCGTCATCTTCAACCACGCACTGGCACCGGCCCAGCAACGCAATCTGGAGCAGGCGCTTAACAGGCGGGTGGTCGATCGCACGAGCCTCATTCTCGATATCTTCGCGCAGCGTGCCCGCAGCCACGAAGGCAAGCTGCAGGTCGAGCTCGCGCAGTTGCAATACCTGTCGACCCGCCTGATTCGCGCGTGGACTCACCTGGAGCGGCAAAAGGGCGGTATCGGCCTGCGCGGCCCCGGTGAAACCCAGCTCGAAACCGACCGCCGGCTGATCGGCGAGCGCATCAAGATGCTGAAGTCGCGGCTCGACCGGCTGCGCCGGCAGCACAGCACGCAGCGTCGCCAGCGCGCGCGCAGCGGCACGATGTCGGTGTCGCTCGTCGGCTATACGAACGCGGGCAAGTCGACGCTGTTCAATGCGCTGACGAAAGCGCAGGCCTATGCGGCCGACCAGCTGTTCGCCACACTCGATACGACGTCGCGGCGCGTGTACCTCGGCGACGAGGCAGGCCAGATCGTGGTGTCCGATACGGTGGGGTTCATTCGCGAACTGCCTCACCAGCTGGTTGCCGCATTTCGCGCGACCCTTGAGGAAACGATCCACGCGGATCTGCTGCTGCACGTCGTCGACGCGTCGAGCGCGGTGCGGCTCGAACAGATCGAGCAGGTGAACGGCGTGCTGCACGAGATCGGTGCGGACACGATCCGGCAGGTGCTGGTGTTCAACAAGATCGACGCCGTGCCCGAGCTGGCGGCCCGAGGCGACGCGGTCGAGCGGGACGAGTATGGTAATATTTCGCGCGTCTTTTTGAGCGCACGCACCGGTCAGGGTCTTGATGCGTTGCGTGCCGCCATCGCCGAGATCGCCTCCGCGGAACACCTTTCCGGCGCGACGTTACCCAACGGCGCGCTCGACGGCGCACCCGCTGAACCGCACGAAGACCACACGATTTCCGAACACGGGCGCTAACCGGTCCCGGCCGGTTCGCTGGCGTCTAATCTGGTGAACAAACTCTGGTGAACGAATACAACGAGCGGAGTACCTGGCGGCGGATGCGCGCCTTGCTGTCAATCAACGATCCCCGCTGGGGACGCGGCGAAGGCAAGGGCAACGACGGATCCCGTCCGCGTGCGAACGAATCGAAGCGTCCGCCCGGTGGCGACGGTGACGGTCCGCCCGATCTCGACGAGATGTGGCGCAACTTCAACCGGCGTCTGAGCGGCCTGTTCGGCGGCAAGGGCGGCAACGGCTTCCGGCCCGACAATGGCCGGGCCGCGCGCGTCGGCGTCGGCATCGTGATCGGCGTGCTGGTCGCGGTCTACGCAGGCAGCGGGCTGTTCGTCGTGCAGGAGGGCCAGACGGGCGTCGTGCTGCAGTTCGGCAAGCTGTCCGGCACGGTTGGCCAGGGCGTGCACTGGCGCGCACCGTATCCGTTCGCGTCGCACGAGATCGTCGACACATCGCAGGTCCGTTCGATCGAGATCGGCCGCAACAACGTCGTGCGTCTCGCGAACGTGAAGGAAGCGGCGATGCTGACGCGCGACGCCGACATCGTCGACGTGCGTTTCATCGTCCAGTACCGCATTCGTTCGGCAACCGACTACCTGTTCCGCAGCGTCGACCCGGAGCGCAGTGTGTCGCAGGCCGCCCAGGCCGCGGTGCGTGCGATCGTCGGCACGCGCAGCGCGGCCGACATGCTGAACCAGGATCGCGACGCGCTGCGCGAGCAATTGTCCGCCGCGATCCAGCGCGATCTCGATCGCTACCAGTCGGGCCTCGAGATCACGGCCGTCACGATGCAGAACGTCGCGGCACCCGAGCAGACACAGGCCGCATACGCCGAAGTCGCGAAGGCGCGCGAAGACCGCGAGGCGGCGAAGCGTGCGGCGCAGGCCTATGCGAACGACCTGCTGCCGAAGGCGCAGGGCGATGCCGCTAAACTCGCCGATGAAGCGAAGGCGTATGCCGATCGCGTGGTCACGCAAGCAGAAGGCGACGCCGACCGGTTCAAGCAGGTCTATGCACAGTATTCGAAAGCGCCCGCGGTGATCCGTGAGCGGATGTACCTGGAGACGATGCAGGAAATCTATTCGAACGCGACGAAAGTGTTTGTCGGCAACAAGGGTGGCAACAGCGTCGTGTATCTGCCGCTCGACAAGCTCGTCGAGCAGGGGCGACAAAACGTCGCGAATGCCACGAATGCCACGACGCCGGCCGGTGCATCCGAGCCCGCCGCGGCGTCGGCCCCGGCTGCCGCTGCATCGAGCGCACCCGCGAGCGCGGCTTCGTCCGCGGCGGCGCCCGCACCGGGCAGCGACGTGCTGCGGTCGCGCGAAGCGTTCCGCAGCCGCTCGCGTGAAGACGATACGAAGTAACGGAGAGCGCAGAACATGAACCGAATCATTGCGCTCGTCGTCGCAATCGTGATCGCCGCCTTCGCGGCGTCGTCGACCGTCCTGACCGTCGACCCGCGCCACACTGCCGTGTTGTCGGGCCGCGACGGCGCGCAACCCGAACTCGCGGGTCCCGGCATTCATTTCAAGTTGCCGCCGCCGCTGCAGACGGCGACGCTGATCGACACGCGCCTGCAATCGCTCGAGTCGTCGGATCCGTTGCAACTGGCGACCGAAGACAAGCACGATCTGCTTGTCGCGTATGCGGTCAAGTACCGGATCAGCGATCCGATGAAGTATTTCACGGCGACGGGCGGCGACCCGGCGGCTGCCACCGAGCGTCTGGCCGGCGCGCTGAAGAGCGCACTCGGCGACGCGTTCGGCAAGCGCGCGCTCGACGACGCGCTCGGCGGCCAGCGCGACATTGCCAATGCGGTGCGCGAGGCGGTGCGCGCGAAGGCATCGGTCTTGGGCGTCGACGTGGTCGACGTGCAGTTGACGCGTGTCGACTTGCCGGCTGCGCAGACGGATGCCGTCTATCAGCGGATGATTGCCGCGCTGCGCGACCAGGCCGCACAGGTGCGTGCGGATAGCGCCGCCGATGTCGAGCAGATCAAGGCCGACGCGGAACGCGAACAGCAGGCGGTGCTCGCGAATGCGTACAAGTCCGCGCAGATGGTCAAGGGCGAGGGCGACGCGAAGGCCGCGTCGATCGCCGCCGAAGCGTTTGGCCGTGATCCGCAGTTCTATCAGTTTTATGCGAGCCTGCAGGCTTACCGGAATACCTTCAAGCGCAACGACATCATCGTCGTCGACCCCGACAGCGAGTTTTTCCGCTTCATGCGCAGCTCGACGGGCGGTGCCGCACCGGCGGCACCCGCTCCCCGCAAACACTGACCTTGGGGCGCCGCATCGAGCGGCGCCGTCGCTCGCATGGATCTGGCTGGCTCGTTGTTGCTCGCGGTAGCACTGATGCTGATTATCGAGGGGGCGTTCCCCTTCGTGTTTCCCGTCGCCTGGCGCGACACGTTTCGTAGAATAGCGGAGCGGCCGCCGCATCATATCCGGATCGGCGGGCTCATCGTGATGGCGCTCGGGCTCGTCCTGTTGCTGCTCGCCACCTGATCCGGACGGCGCACCCGCCGTTCGTTCCGCCCGATTTCCGATTTCCGATTCATCTCGCGGCGCGCGTGTCGCGCCCTGTTTCCTGTCGTAGGACCGTACCGATGTCGACCTGGTTACTTCCCGAGAATATCGCCGACGTACTGCCGTCGGAAGCGCGCAAGATCGAGGAGCTGCGCCGCAGGCTGCTCGATCGCTTCCGTTCGTACGGCTACGAAATGGTGATGCCGCCGCTGCTCGAATATCTCGAGTCGCTGCTGACGAGCGGCGGCGCCGACCTGCGCCTGCGCACCTTCAAGCTGGTCGATCAGCTGTCGGGCCGCACGCTCGGCCTGCGCGCGGACATCACGCCGCAGGTCGCGCGCATCGATGCGCACCTGCTGAACCGCCAGGGCGTGACGCGCCTCTGCTATGCGGGCCACGTGATGCATACGCGTCCGCGCGGCCTGCATGCGACGCGCGAACAGATCCAGATCGGCGCCGAAATCTACGGTCATGCCGGGCTGGAAGCCGATCTTGAGATCCAGCAGCTGATGCTCGACGCACTGCACCTCGCGGGGCTGTCGCGGATCCGTCTGGATCTGTGTCACGCGGGCGTGCTCGCGGCGCTGCTCGCACGCGACGCGCAGGCCGCCGAGCGCGGCGAGGCGCTGCACGACGCGCTGTCGGGCAAGGACGTGCCGCTGTTGAACGAACTCACCGACGATCTCGGCGCCGATACGCGCGCGGCGCTGCGGGCGCTGCCGCACCTCTATGGCGACGCGAGCGTGCTCGACGAGGCACGTGCACGCCTGCCGGTGCTGCCCGAGATCACGCGCGCACTCGACGATCTCGCGCAGCTCGCGGCGCAGGCGAAGGGCGTCGAGGTGGCGATCGATCTCGCCGACCTGCGTGGCTACGCGTACCACAGCGGCGCGATGTTTACGGCGTACATCGATGGCGTGCCGAACGCGATCGCGCGCGGCGGCCGTTACGACCACGTGGGCCAGGCCTACGGTCGCGCCCGCCCGGCGACGGGCTTCTCGCTCGACCTGCGCGAGCTCGCGCGGATTTCGCCGATCGAGGCGCGCGGCACTGCAATTCTCGCGCCGTGGGCACAGGACGACGCGCTGAGCGCGGCCGTTGCGGCGCTGCGCGATGCGGGCGAGGTCGTGATCCAGGCGTTGCCGGGGCACGACCACGTGCTCGACGAGTTCGCGTGCGACCGTTCGCTCGTCGAGCGTAACGGCGCATGGGTGGTCGAACCCCGTTAAACAGGCGTTCGCGGGCCGTCGTTCGGCGTGCATATCGTTGAAGCGAAACGGAAAAATTCGGAATCGCCCGCGAACATAGGTAGAATACGTTTTTAACCAGCTAACGAATCAACATGTCTGCCAGCGCAGTGAACGTGACTCCCGGGCGCAATGTCGTCGTCGTGGGAACGCAATGGGGTGATGAAGGCAAGGGCAAGATCGTCGACTGGCTGACGGACCACGCTCAGGGCGTCGTGCGTTTCCAGGGCGGTCACAACGCCGGCCACACCCTCATCATCGGCGGCAAGAAAACCATCTTGCGCCTCATTCCGTCGGGCATCATGCGTGAAGGCGTCGCCTGCTACATCGGCAATGGCGTTGTCCTGTCCCCCGAGGCACTGTTCAAGGAAATCGGCGAGCTGGAAGAGGCCGGCGTGAACGTGCGCGATCGCCTGTTCATCTCCGAAGCCACGACGCTGATCCTGCCGTACCACATTGCGATCGACCAGGCGCGCGAGGCGCGTAAGGGTGCGGGCAAGATCGGTACGACCGGCCGCGGCATCGGCCCCGCGTACGAAGACAAGGTCGGCCGCCGCGCGCTGCGCGTGCAGGACCTGTTCGACGCAAAGACCTTCGCCGACCGCCTGCGCGAAAACCTCGATTTCCACAACTTCGTGCTGACCCAGTACCTGGGTGGCGCGGCCGTCGATTTCCAGGCCACGCTCGACACGATGCTCGGCTACGCCGATCGCCTGAAGCCGATGGTGGCCGACGTGTCGCGCCGCCTGTACGACGCGAACAACGCCGGTCAGAACCTGTTGTTCGAAGGCGCGCAAGGCACGCTGCTCGACATCGACCACGGCACCTATCCGTTCGTCACGTCGAGCAACTGCGTCGCGGGTGCGGCATCGGCCGGCGCTGGCGTCGGTCCGCAGAAGCTGAACTACATCCTCGGCATCACGAAGGCGTACTGCACGCGCGTCGGCTCGGGCCCGTTCCCGAGCGAGCTGTACGACGCGGACAACCCGCAGCGCCAGGACCAGGTCGGCGTTACGCTGGCGAACGTCGGCAAGGAATTCGGCTCGGTCACCGGCCGTCCGCGCCGCACGGGCTGGCTCGACGCGGCGGCGCTGCGCCGCTCGATCCAGATCAACGGCGTGTCGGGTCTGTGCATGACGAAGCTCGACGTGCTCGACGGCCTCGATGAAGTCAAGCTGTGCGTCGGCTACAAGATCGACGGCAAGGACGTGGACATCCTGCCGCGCGGTGCGGCCGATGTCGCGCGTTGCGAGCCCGTGTACGAGACGTTTGCCGGCTGGAAGGAAAGCACCGTCGGCATCAATGCGTGGGACGCGCTGCCGGCGAATGCTCAGGCATACCTGGCCCGTGTTCAGGAAGTGGCCGGCGTGCCGGTCGACATGGTTTCGACGGGGCCGGATCGCGACGAGACGATCCTGCTTCGCCACCCGTTCAAGGTGTAATTCTCAGCATGACGCAGCAAATCACGATGACGGCGGCAGACTTGATGACCGATCCGCGCAACGACGACAAGAACCTGTGGGTGGGCTGGGACGAATACCATCGTCTGATCGAGCTGCTTGCGCTCCAGGTGCATGCATCGGGCTGGAAGTTCGATCAGATCCTGTGCCTCGCGCGCGGCGGTCTGCGCGTCGGCGACCAACTGTCGCGCATCTATGACGTCCCGCTCGCGATCCTCGCGACGAGTTCGTACCGCGAAGCGGCCGGCACCGAGCAGGGCGAACTCGACATCGCGCAGTACATCACGATGACGCGTGGCAACCTCGAGGGCAACGTGCTGCTGGTCGACGATCTCGTCGATTCGGGCGTCACGCTCGCGCGCGTGCAGGAGCACCTGAAGGAGCGCTATCCGGCCGTCAAGGCCGTGCGCTCGGCGGTGCTCTGGTACAAGGGTTGCTCGAAGATCAAGCCTGACTATCACACGCAGTATCTGCCGACGAATCCGTGGATTCATCAGCCGTTCGAAGAGTGGGACACGGTTCGTCCGCATAATCTCGAGGCGTGGATCAAGCGCGGTCGTGCGCAGCGCGACGGCTCGGGCGCGTGAGTGTCCGGCTGATCGAAGGAAAGCCTTATACGGCGCCGCTTGCGGCGCCGTTTTTCATTGCGGCGCCGGGCTGGTGGGTACCACAATCGGTCTTGACGGTAGGCAGACGTCGCGGCCCCGGCTATGATGGCAGCCCTGCCACAGCTCGCGCAGGATTGCATGCGCAGCGTGGATCACGTGGCTTCAGGGCAACAGGGCAGGACGGTTTTTCAGGGGGGCGCGAGTAGAATAGCGCTCGTTTTGTCCGAACCGGACCCGATTATTAAGCTTCATATGAACGACACGATCCAGGCGACCGACGCAGCCCATGCGCATTCGACGCACCAACACTCGATGCGGGCGCTTGCGATAGCGGCCATCGGCGTCGTGTTCGGCGACATCGGCACGAGCCCGCTGTATTCGCTGAAGGAGGCGTTCAGCCCCGCACACGGCATTCCGCTCACCGAAGGCTCGATTCTCGGGGTGATCTCGCTGCTGTTCTGGGCGATCATCCTGGTGGTCGGCATCAAGTATCTACTGTTCGTGATGCGGGCCGACAACAACGGCGAGGGCGGCGTGCTCGCGCTGATGGCGCTGTCGCTGCGGCCGCTCGACTCGAAAACCCGCGTCGCGGGCGCGCTGATGGCGCTCGGGATCTTCGGCGCGTGCATGTTCTACGGCGATGCCGTGATCACGCCGGCGATTTCCGTGATGTCGGCCGTCGAAGGTCTGGAGATCGCGACGCCGCACCTGTCCCATCTCGTGATGCCGATCACGATCGTGATCCTGATCGCGCTGTTCTGGATCCAGCGTCACGGTACCGCGATGGTCGGCAAGCTGTTCGGGCCGATCATGGTGCTGTGGTTCATCGCGATCGCGGCGCTCGGTGTGTATCACATCGCGCGCGTGCCGGGCATCATCGCGGCGATCAACCCGTATTACGCGGCGTCGTTCATGTCGGAGCATGTGCTGCAGGCTTATGTCGTGCTCGGTTCGGTCGTGCTGGTGCTGACCGGTGCGGAAGCGCTCTACGCGGACATGGGCCACTTCGGCGCGAAGCCTATTCGCCTCGCCGCATACGGGCTCGTGATGCCGTCGCTCGTGCTGAACTACTTCGGCCAGGGCGCGCTGCTGATCCAGAACCCGAAGGCGATCGAGAACCCGTTCTTCCTGCTGGCGCCGGAGTGGGCGCTGCTGCCGCTCGTCGTGCTGTCGACGGTTGCGACCGTGATCGCTTCGCAGGCCGTGATCTCGGGCGCGTATTCGTTGACGTCGCAGGCGATCCAGCTCGGCTACGTGCCGCGCATGAAGGTGCTGCATACGTCCGAGCTGGCGATCGGCCAGATCTACGTGCCGGTCGTGAACTGGCTGCTGCTGTTCGTGATCCTCTGCATCGTGATCGGCTTCAAGAGCTCCGACAACCTCGCCGCCGCGTACGGTATCGCGGTGACGGCGACGATGGTGATCACGACCGTGCTCGCGGCTGTCGTGATGGTGAAGGTATGGAACTGGAACCGGCTGCTCGTCGGCGCGATCATCGCGGTGTTCCTCGCGGTCGACCTCGGCTTTTTTGGCGCGAACCTGCTCAAGGTCGCGCAGGGCGGCTGGCTGCCGCTCGGCATCGGCGCGCTGCTGTTCTTCCTGCTGATGACCTGGTACAAGGGCCGCCACATCGTCAAGGAGCGTACGGCTGCCGACGGTATCCCGCTCGAGCCGTTCCTGCAGGGGCTGCTCGCGCATCCGCCGCACCGTGTGTCGGGTACGGCGATCTACCTGACCGGTAACGACAAGCTCGTGCCCGTTAGCCTGTTGCACAACCTGAAGCACAACAAGGTGCTGCACGAGCGGACCATTTTCCTGACGTTCGTCACGCGCGACATCCCGTACGTGCGCGACGACAAGCGCCTGAGTTCACGTGACGCGGGCGGCGGTCTGTACATCGTCAAGGCCGAATACGGTTTCAACGAGACGCCGGACGTGAAGGCCGTGCTCGAGGAATTCGGCCGCACGCACGACATGACGTTCGAACTGATGGACACGTCGTTCTTCCTCGCGCGCGAAACGGTCGTGCCGACGCATCTGCCCGGCATGTCGATCTGGCGCGAACGCGTGTTCGCATGGATGCATCAGAACGCGGCGAAGCCGACCGACTTCTTCTCGATCCCGGCGAACCGCGTCGTCGAGCTCGGCACCAAGATCGAAATCTGATCGGTGCACGGGCCGCATAGGCGGCCCACGCCGATCCGGCAACGCTTCTTGCCGAAGCCATGAAAAAGCCCGCCTTCCGGCGGGCTTTTTTTGGTGCGTCGACAGCCTTCGCGTGTTCAGCGTTTCAGCTTCGCGAACGCCGCAGCCATCGCGCCGGCCGGTTCAGGCTCGCGCGAACGCTGCGGGCGCGCCGCGCCGCGGCCGGCATTGCCGCGATCCTGGCCGCCGCGCGGCGCCATGCCGGGCGCGGCCGCTTCGTCGTCGAGGCGCATCGTCAGCGAAATGCGCTGACGCTTTACGTCGACGTCGAGCACCTTGACCTTGACGACCTGGCCGGCCTTCACGACTTCGTGCGGATCCTTGATGAACTTCGTCGACATCGCGGACACGTGGACGAGGCCGTCCTGGTGCACGCCGACATCCACGAATGCGCCGAACGCCGCGACGTTCGTCACGACACCTTCAAGCAGCATGCCCGGCATCAGGTCAGACACCTTTTCGACGCCGTCGCGGAACGTTGCGGTCTTGAATTCGGGGCGCGGGTCACGACCCGGTTTTTCGAGTTCGGACAGGATGTCGCGCACGGTCGGCAGGCCGAAACGTTCGTCAACGAATTCGGTCGGCGACAGGCCGGACAGCGCATCACGGCTGCCGAGCACGTCGTCGATCCGCTTGTTGATCTTCGCGAGGATCCGTTCGACGACCGGATAAGCCTCCGGGTGGACCGACGAGCGGTCGAGCGGATTCTCGCCGCCGTTGATGCGCAGGAAGCCGGCTGCCTGTTCGAAGGTCTTGTCGCCGAGGCGCGGCACCTTGCGCAGGTGATCGCGCGAGGGGAACGGCCCGTTCGCATCGCGGTAGTCGACGATGTTGCGCGCGAGCGTGGCGTTCAGGCCCGAGACGCGTGCGAGCAGCGCGACCGACGCGGTGTTCGCGTCGACGCCGACCGCGTTCACGCAATCCTCGACCACCGCGTCGAGCGAGCGGGCGAGTTCGCGCTGGTTCACATCGTGCTGGTACTGGCCGACGCCGATCGCCTTCGGCTCGATCTTCACGAGCTCGGCGAGCGGGTCCTGCAGGCGGCGGGCGATCGACACGGCGCCGCGCAGCGACACGTCGAGTTCCGGGAATTCCTTTGCGGCCAGTTCGGACGCCGAGTAGACCGACGCGCCGGCTTCCGACACGACGATCTTCTGCAGCCGCAGTTCGGGGTGCTTCGCGATCAGCTCGCTCGCGAGCTTGTCGGTTTCACGGGACGCGGTGCCGTTGCCGAT
This sequence comes from Burkholderia diffusa, assembly GCF_902499115.1. GTDB lineage: Bacteria > Pseudomonadota > Gammaproteobacteria > Burkholderiales > Burkholderiaceae > Burkholderia > Burkholderia diffusa. Next base: position 10,090 of record NZ_CABVPN010000028.1, on the reverse strand, counting down.
GCTGATCAGCTCGGCCTGCGTCTGCGCGGCGATGCGCGCGAGCTTCGCGAGCGAGCCGTCCCAGTCGCGCCGCGGCTCGTGCGGGTAGATCGTATCGGTCGCGAGCAGCTTGCCGGTGCGGTCGACCACGGCGACCTTCACGCCCGTGCGCAGGCCGGGGTCGAGACCGATCACGGCCTTCGGGCCGGCCGGCGCAGCCAGCAGCAGGTCCTTCAGGTTGCGGGCGAACACGCGGATCGCTTCGGCTTCCGCCGTTTCGCGCAGTTGCGTGAGCAGTTCGTTCTCGATGTGCGGCTGCACCTTCACGCGCCAGCACCAGCGGCACACGTCGGACAGCCACTTGTCCGCCGGGCGGCTCTGGTTCGCGATCCCGAAATGGCGCGCGATCATCGCTTCGCCGGGATGCGGGATCTGCGCGTCGAGTTCCTCGCCGAGCCCGAGCTTGACGGTCAGCACGCCGGCATTGCGGCCGCGGAACAGTGCCAGCGCGCGATGCGACGGCACGGTGCGGATCGTTTCCGCGTAGTCGTAGTAGTCGCGGAACTTCTCGCCTTCCTCGTTTTCCTTGCCTTCGACGACCGCGGAGGACACGACGCCCTGGCTGTGCAGGTAGTCGCGCAGCTTGCCGAGCAGTTCGGCTGTTTCGCCGAATTGCTCGGACAGGATGTCGCGGGCGCCGTCGAGGGCGGCCTTCACGTCGGCGACGCCCTTGTCGGCATCGACGTACGCGGCGGCTTCCGTCTGCGGGTCGAGCAGCGGATTCGCGAGCAGCGCCTGCGCGAGCGGCTCGAGGCCGGCTTCGCGCGCGATCTGCGCACGCGTGCGGCGCTTCGGCTTGTACGGCAGATAAAGGTCTTCGAGCACCTGCTTGCTGTCGGCCGCGTCGATCGCGGCGCGCAGTTCGTCGGTCAGCTTGCCCTGTTCGTCGATGCTCGACAGGATCGCCGCGCGGCGATCCTCGAGCTCGCGCAGGTACAGGAGGCGTTCCTCGAGCTGGCGCAGCTGCGTGTCGTCCAGGTTGCCGGTCACTTCCTTGCGGTACCGGGCAATGAACGGAACGGTCGAGCCTTCGTCGAGGAGTTGCACTGCCGCCGCGACCTGGCGCGGCTGGACGGACAGTTCGGTGGCGATGCGCTGTACGATCTTGAGTGCTACGGTTTCCGTCATGTCGTGGATGATCTGCCTGCTGAAATCGCGGCGCGGGCCGGCAGGCCGCGCGCCGCGGGCTGCAAGACGGGCCCGCCGGACCAGATGCCGCGGGTGAGTGAAGCGGGGCATTTTGCCATAAATGGCGGAGCGTCCAGCCGGGGGTGATAGAATTTGACACATGTCCCGCAGCTTTCCTACGACGTTGCCAACTTCCCGCATTTCTCTCGTCGCGCTCGGCGCAGCGCTCGCCGCGGCTTTGTCCGCCGGGTCTACCGTCGCGTACGCACAGGCATCGGGCGCCACCGCGCCGGACGCCGCAGTGGCCGCGCCCGTCGCCCCCTCCACCACGCAGGATTTTGACGCCCGTCAAAAAGTGCTCAATCAACGTTCCGCGGAAAACGATTATCGTTATGCCGTGGCGGAGCACGATTGTTACAGCAAGTTCTTCGTCAATCACTGTCTCGGCAATGCGCGCGACCGGATGCGCGAGGAGCGGGCGAGCATCCGTCAGGAGCAGCTCGCGCTCGACGATGAACAGCGCGCGGTGCGGGCGCAGCAGCGCGACCAGCAGCAGGCGTTGAAGCAGGCGCAGAATGCGGCGGAAGCGCCGCAGCGCGCGGCGAACGATGCGGCGAACGCGGCTGCGTTCCGCGACAAGCAGGAGCAGAATGCGCTGAAGCAGGCGCAGCGCGGCGCCGAGGGCCCGCAGCGCGCCGCGAACAAGCAGGCATACGACCAGAAGCAGGCAGACTTCCAGCGCAAGCTCGACCAGGCGCGCCAGCAGGGCGCGCAGAAAGCGCAGGAGCGGGCGGACAACGCCGCGCGCTACGAGCAGAAGCAGAAGGAAGCCGCCCAGCACAAGGCCGATGTCGAGCGGCGTCAGCAGGAAGCGGCCGACAAGGCCAAGCAGCAACAGCAGGGGCAGTAACGTGTTGGATTGATCCGGAGTCAGTCTCGTGCGTGCCGGCACGCCAGTCGGCGCGCTGCTTCGATGAGGAGGCGCATATGCAAAACCGTCCCACGGAACAGCAGCAGGAATTGCACAACCGTTTGGCTGCATTGCAGGAGCAGCACCAGCAGCTCGCTCGGGAGATCGAGCTGAAGGAAGGACACTCCGACATCGATGACATCACGCTGCACCGGCTGAAGAAGGAAAAGCTGGCGGCCAAGGACAAAATCATTTTGCTGCAATCGCAGCTGGAACCGGATAAGCGCGCCTGAGCGCGGCCTGGCAAGCGCCGGCGCCGCTCGGGCGCTGGACACAGGAACGCTTGCCTTGAATTCACCGCTTGATGCCAAACCCGATTCCCGGCGTGACGCGTCGTCCGCCGGGCGCGTTCGTGCGCCCGAAGGCACCTTCGAGCTGAGCCGCAAACGCGTCGACGAACTCGACACGATCTTCGGCGACGGCGGATTGCTCGCGCGCGCGCTCGACGGCTATCACCCGCGTCAGTCGCAGATCGAGATGGCGCGCGCGGTCGCGTCCGCGATGGAGGCGTCCGCGCGCCGGATGCCCGAGCCGGAGATCTTCGAGACCCGCAAGCGGCCGGCGCGCCGCCTCGGCGAAGGCGACAAGGCGGCCGAATCTGCCGCGGAGGGTGTTGCGCCCGAAGCCGACGGCGACGCTGGCGACAATACGCTGATCGTCGAGGCCGGCACCGGCACCGGCAAGACCTATGCGTACCTGGTGCCCGCGATGCTGTGGGGCGGCAAGGTGATCGTATCGACCGGCACGAAGCACCTGCAGGACCAGCTGTTCCAGCGCGACATCCCGACCGTGCGCAACGCACTCGCGGTGCCGGTGACGGTCGCGATGCTCAAGGGCCGCTCGAACTACCTGTGCCATTACTACCTGCAGCGCACGGCCGACAACGGTCGCTTGCCGTCGCGCCAGGATACCGCGTACCTGCAGGAAATCGTCCGGTTCGCCAAGGTCACGAAGAGCGGCGACAAGGCCGAACTCGCGAGCGTGCCGGAGACGGCACCGGTGTGGTCGATGGTCACGTCGACGCGCGACAACTGCCTCGGCCAGGAGTGCCCGCATTACAAGGAATGCTTCGTGATGCAGGCGCGCCGCGAGGCCCAGCAGGCGGACATCGTCGTCGTCAACCATCACCTGTTCTTCGCGGACATCATGCTGCGCGACACCGGGATGGCCGAACTGCTGCCGAACGCGAACACGGTGATCTTTGACGAAGCGCACCAGTTGCCGGAGACGGCCACGCTGTTCTTCGGCGAGACGCTGTCGACCACGCAGATCCTCGAACTTGCGCGCGACACGGTCGCGGAAGGCCTGAGCCATGCGCGCGATGCGGTCGAGTGGGTGAAGCTCGGCGGCGATCTCGAACGTGCGGCGCGCGACCTGCGTCTCGCGTTCGCGAACGACCAGATCGTGCGCATGTCGCTCGCGCAACTGGGCGACGATCATCCGATGTTCGCCGCGCTCGACGCGCTCGAAGTGGCGCTCGATGCGCTTGCCTCGGCGCTCGCGAGCCAGGCCGAGCGGGCGGAGTCGCTCGGCGCGTGCCTGCGGCGCGCACGCGAGCTGCAGGACCTGCTCGCGGGCTGGGTTGCGCCCGGCGCGGCGGAAGCGGCCGCGAAGGCCGATGCCGCGGCAGCCGGCGACAAGGCGGCCACCGACGACCCGAACGAGAAGGTGCGCTGGGTCGAAGTGTTCGCACATACCGTCCAGCTGCACGAGACGCCGCTGTCGGTCGCGCCGATTTTCGCGAAGCAGCGCGCCGGCGTGCCCCGCGCGTGGGTGTTCACGTCGGCGACGCTGTCGGTGCGCGGCGACTTCACGCACTACGCGGCCCAGATGGGCCTCAGCTCGCGGCGCTCGATGACCCTCGCAAGCCCGTTCGACTATCAGACGCAGGGCCTGCTGTATGTGCCGCGCAACCTGCCGCAGCCGTCGTCGCCGGCGTTTACCGATGCCGTGTTCGATGCGGCGTTGCCGGCGATCGAGGCGTCGGGCGGCGGCGTCTTCATGCTGTGCACGACGCTGCGCGCAGTCGACCGGATCGCGTCGAAGCTGCGCGATGTGATCGAGTCGCGCGGCTGGAACACGCCGCTGCTGGTGCAAGGCGATGCCAGCCGTACCGAACTGCTCGATCGTTTCCGTTCGTACGGCAATGCGATCCTCGTCGGCAGCCAGAGCTTCTGGGAAGGCGTCGACGTGCGCGGCGACGCGCTGTCGCTCGTTGTGATCGACAAGCTGCCGTTCGCGCCGCCTGACGATCCGGTGCTGGCCGCGCGGCTCGACGCGCTGACCAAGAAGGGCTTGAGCCCGTTCGCGGTTCACCAGCTGCCTCAGGCCGTGATCACGCTGAAGCAGGGCGCAGGCCGGCTGATTCGCGCGGAGACGGATCGCGGCGTGCTGATGATCTGCGACACGCGGCTCGTCGACAAGCCTTACGGTCGACGGATCTGGCAGAGCCTGCCGCCGTTCAAGCGCACCCGCGAGATCGCGGTCGTGCAGGACTTCTTCGACGAACATCGCGCGGCAAAGCGCGCGTGATCGCGCTGTTGCCTGCTGCGGGCGGCACCAACAAAAAACCCGGCTCGATGGCCGGGTTTTTTGTTGGTGCTCGGGCGTCGCTCAGAACTGCCACCACGACTTCTTCGTGCCGGGGCGCGAATGGCCGGTGATGTACGGGCTGTCCGGGAAGGTCCCCGCGAGCACGCGCTTCGTGTCTTCCGCGAGTTCCGGCTGGTTCAGCTTGCCGTACGACAGGATCATGATGTGCAGCGCGTCCTCGATCGCCGGCGCGCCCTTGTAGTCCTTGATCGCGAGCTGCGCGCGGTTGATCGCCGCGACATACGCGCCACGCCGATAGTAGTAGTCGGCCGCGTGCACCTCGTGCGAGGCGAGCGCGTTGACGATGTAGCGCATCCGGGCGGCGGCGTCGGGTGCGTACTTGCTCTTCGGGTAGCGGTCGACGACGACCTTGAACGCGTCGTACGATTCGCGCAGTGCCTGCGGATCGCGCTCGCTCATGTCCTGGCCGGAGAAGCGGCCGAACAGGCCGAGATCGTCGTTGAAGTGGATCATCCCCTTCAGGTAGTACGCGTACGGGATATCCGGGTGATCCGGATGCAGCTGGATGAAGCGGTCGACGGCCTGGTCGGCGGCTGCCGCTTCGTTGTCCTTCCAGTTGCAGTACGCGACGTTGATCTGCGCCTGTTGCGCGAAATGGCCGAACGGATCGCGACCTTGCAGCGATTCGAAATATTTCGCGCACTTGCCCCAGTCGCCGCCGGACAGTGCGTCCTGGGCCTCTGAGTATAATTTGTTGTTCGACCAGGTAGCCGTCTCGTCCTGCTTCTGCGGCAAGCCGTGGCAGCCGGCGATGAGGGCCGCGGCCGCTACCGCCGCAGCTCGGGCGGCGACGGTTTTGGCCGTACGTTTGGTCGAATTCATCATGCTCGCATGTCCTAGCTTCAAGTCTCGGTGACCCAGTCTAAATGACCCGTTCAAGTTCGCAGAATGCCCCGCAGGGCAAGTCAAATCGCGAAGATTATAGCCCAAGCGATCGGCCCGCCGACGCTGCGTCGGGGGATTCCCCCGATGACGATCTGGCTGCAGGCGCGATGCAGCCGCCTGTCGTGCCGTCCGCGGCGGTCGACGAGGCCCCGCGCGTCGTCGAAGTGCCGCTGTCGCTCGCGGGTGAGCGCCTCGATAAAGCGCTTGCCCAACTGTTCCCCGAATTCTCCCGCAGCCGCCTGCAGAGCTGGATCGAGGCGCAGCGCGTGCTGGTCGACGGCGCGCCGGCGAAGATCCGCCAGCCGGTGCCGCTCGGCGCAAGGATCGAGCTCGTGCCCGACCTGCTGCCGGAGCAGCTGGCGTTCACGCCGGAGCCGGTGCCGCTCGACGTGATCTACGAGGACGACGCGCTCGTCGTCATCAACAAGCCGGCGGGCGTCGTCGTCCATCCAGCTGCCGGCAACTGGAGCGGCACGATCCTCAACGGCCTGCTGCACCGCTACGGCGACGCGGCGGCCGGCCTGCCGCGCGCGGGCATCGTGCACCGGCTCGACAAGGAGACGTCCGGCCTGATGGTGGTTGCGCGCACACTCGCCGCGCAGACCGACCTCGTGCGCCAGCTGCAGGCGCGTACCGTGAAGCGCCGCTATTTCGCGCTCGTATGGGGCATGATGCCCGAAGACGGCACGATCGACGCGCCGATCGGCCGCGATCCGCGCGAGCGCACGCGCATGGCCGTCGTCACCGGCGCGTCGGGCAAGCCCGCGCGCACGCATTTCCGTACGGTTGACACATGCATGTGGCAACGTCAGCCGGTGTCCGCGATCCAGTGCGATCTCGAAACTGGCCGTACGCACCAGATCCGCGTGCACTGCGCGCATGTCGGGCATCCGCTGCTCGGCGATCCGGTGTACGGGCGCGCGCGCGGCAAGCGCTCGGTCGCGCCGCTGCCGGGCGGGTTCGCGCGGCAGGCGCTGCACGCCTGGCGGCTCGGCCTCGTGCATCCGGTCACGGGCAAGACGATGCAGTGGCGTTGTCCGTTGCCGGACGACATGAACGCGCTCGTCGCGGCGCTGGGCTTCGGGCAGGGCGACGAGGAATTCGACGATGAAGACGGTGTCTACGACGATGACGATTTCGCCGGCGAATATCAGGATCACGACGACGATTACGACGATGAGGAGGAGTGAGTGCCGATGACGAACCTGGCGCCGTTGACGTGGCAGGACTGCGTGCGGCCCGACTGGCAGGTGGCGCCGCGCGTGCGTGCGCTGATCACGACGCGCGACGGCGGCGTGAGCGAGGGCCCGTACGGGCGCTGGCAGGACGGCGCCGCGTTGCCGGGCGGGATGAATCTCGGCCTGCACACCGGTGACGATCCGGCCCATGTCGCCGCGAATCGCGCGCGCTTGCTCGCGCTGGCGGGCCAGTCGCGAGCGGCATGGCTCGAACAGGTTCACGGCGCGCGGATCGTGCGTGCGGACGAAGTGATCGAGGCCGCGCCGGGTGCCGAGGCGCCCGTGCGGGCCGACGCGAGCGTGACGGACCGCGCGGGCGCGGTCTGTGTCGTGATGGTCGCCGATTGCCTGCCGGTGCTGTTGTGCGACGCGCAGGGCCGGGCGGTGGGTGCCGCGCATGCTGGCTGGCGCGGGCTCGCGGCCGGCATCGTCGAGCAGACCGCGGCCGGCGTCGCGGCACTCGCCGGCGGCGCGACGGATGATCTCCATGCGTATCTCGGGCCCGCGATCGGCCCACGGGCGTTCGAAGTCGGCGCAGACGTGCACGAGGCGTTTCTCGACACGGCTCCGCAGTCGGAGCATGATGAGACGCGGCAAGCGTTCGTCGTGATCGACGGCGCGCCCGGCAAGTACCTCGCCGACCTCTACGCGCTTGCGCGCCTGCGCCTCGCGCGCGCAGGCGTGACGCACGTGAGCGGCGGGACCGCCTGCACGGTCATCGAACGCGCGCGCTTCTATTCGTACCGGCGCGACCGCGTGACCGGCCGCATGGCGGCGGCGATCTGGCTGGCCGATTGACTGCTGACCGCGCACGTGCGCGCGCGGCTTGGCTTGTTGCGCTGCGAAATCGGTTATTGCGATATTGGCGCGGCAATGCGGCGTTGCATGGACAATCGAATGAATAATCGCGAAGTCAAGTCAATCAAAATGTTTTATGTTTCGCCGGAAGCCTTGTCCAGCTTGTTTCGCGCGGATTATCTCCGAGCAGAAATGCTCGGTGGTTTGACGCAGTGCTTCACATGGGGAAAACGATAATGATAAAAATACCGCACTGCGGCAGAATCTGGAGACGCCTCTCCAGAGCATGACGGCCCGGCTCGCAGCCGGCACGCCGCGCGCGAGCAGGATTTCACGATTGACGCTCACGAATCACCGGTAAGGCAGGTAATGACAGCATCGAAAAATTCGTCGACGTCCGCTCAAGCGGGCACTTTCGCGGGCAGCACCGGATTCGACCAGGCTACCCAGCCGATGCAGCAGATGTTCGAGGCATGGCTGAACGCCTGGCGCGGTTTCGCCGATCCGGCGCGCGCTGCAACGGCGGCGACCACGGCGAATCCGTTCGCCGCATTCCAGTTCCCGACATCCGTGCCGTTCCAGATGCCGTCGATGCCCGATCTGGGCGCCTTCGGCGGCCTGGCTTCGCCGTTCGCGGGATTGAAGCTGCCCGTGGCCGCGATCCCGCCTGAACGGCTCCAGAAGCTGCAGGCCGATTATGCGCGCGACTGCGTGACGCTCATGCAGCAGGCCGCCGCCGCGAAGCTCGAGTCGCCAGAACTGAAGGACCGCCGCTTCAGCGCGGATGCATGGAAGGCGTCGCCCGCGCATGCGTTCGCGGCTGCGTGGTATCTGCTCAACGCGCGCTACCTGCAGGAACTGGCCGACGCGCTCGAGACCGATCCGAAGACGCGCGAACGCATCCGGTTCTCCGTCCAGCAATGGACCGCCGCGGCCGCGCCGAGCAACTTCCTGGCGCTCAATCCCGATGCACAGAAGTCGATCCTCGAGACGCAGGGCGAAAGCCTGCGGCAGGGGATGATGAACCTGCTCGGCGACATGCAGCGCGGCAAAATTTCGCAGACCGACGAATCGCAATTCGTGGTCGGCAAGAACCTCGGGTGTACCGAAGGCGCGGTCGTCTACGAGAACGACCTGATCCAGCTGATCCAGTACGCGCCGAAGACGGACAAGGTGTTCGAGCGGCCGCTCCTGATCGTGCCGCCGTGCATCAACAAGTTCTACATCCTCGACCTGCAGCCCGAGAATTCGCTCGTCGCGCATGCGCTGTCGAACGGCCATCAGGTGTTCCTCGTGTCGTGGCGCAACGCCGATGCGTCGGTCGCGCACAAGACGTGGGACGACTACATGAACGAAGGGTTGCTCGCGGCGATCGACGCCGTGCAGCAGATCAGCGGCCGCGAGCAGATCAACACGCTTGGTTTCTGCGTCGGCGGAACGATGCTCGCGACCGCGCTGTCGGTGCTCGCCGCGCGCGGCGAACACCCGGCCGCGTCGATGACGCTGCTGACCGCGATGCTCGATTTCACCGACACCGGCATCCTCGACGTGTTCGTCGACGAGGCGCACGTGCAGATGCGCGAGCAGACCATCGGCGGCAAGAGCGGCGCGGCGCCGGGGTTGATGCGCGGCGTCGAGTTCGCGAACACGTTCTCGTTCCTGCGGCCGAACGACCTCGTCTGGAACTACGTCGTCGACAACTACCTGAAGGGCCGCACGCCCGCCGCGTTCGACCTGCTGTACTGGAACAGCGACTCGACGAGCCTCCCGGGCCCGATGTACGCGTGGTACCTGCGCAATACCTATCTCGAGAACAAGCTCCGCGTGCCGGGCGCGCTGACCGTGTGCGGCGAATCCGTCGACCTGTCGCGCATCGACGTGCCGACCTTCATCTACGGGTCGCGCGAGGATCACATCGTGCCGTGGCAGACGGCTTATGCATCGACGTCGATCCTGACGGGCCCGCTGAAGTTCGTGCTCGGCGCGTCGGGCCACATCGCGGGCGTGATCAATCCGCCGGCGAAGAAGAAGCGCAGCTACTGGGTCAACGACAACGATCTGCCCGGATCCGCGGACGACTGGTTTGCCGGTGCGACCGAGCAGCCGGGCAGCTGGTGGACGACCTGGGTCGAGTGGCTCGACCAGTACGGCGGCCGCAAGGTGGCGCCGCCCGCCAAGGCCGGTTCCGCGCAGTTCCCGGTGATCGAGCCGGCGCCGGGCCGCTACGTGTTGCAGCGCGATTGACGAAAGACGGACAGCGGCGCACGCTGTCCGGTGCACCGCAGTTTTTTAACAGGGCCGGTAGCGATGCGCCGCGTCGTGCGGGCCTGGAGGAAAGGGAAATGACGGACGTAGTGATCGTATCGGCCGCGCGGACCGCGGTCGGCAAATTCGGCGGTTCGCTCGCGAAGATCGCGGC
>NZ_CABVPN010000027.1 GCF_902499115.1 Burkholderia diffusa | reverse complement strand
CACCGCTTCCCTTCTTCCTCCGCGCCGCGTTTCCGTTAGCGCGAAAGAGGCGTGATTCTATGCACCCGCCCCGGTCTCCGCAACCCCTTTGTGAAAATATTTTGAAAAAGCCCCCGCGCGCTAACGCGCACGGGGGCTTTGGGGGTGGGGCGCTCCACATTACCTCAGCGCGGAGAGTCCGCGACAGATTCAGGGCGAGTCCTTCTTAACTCCTAAACCGGTGGGGCGACAACATCCTCTGTTCGAGCACGCCCGCATTTCCCTCACGCCGGTCACCCGGCTGCGAATCAAACAAAGGGGGTGCACGCCGTCGAGTATCATGCCGCGATCGAACAACCCTCTCATACCGACGATGGACAGCACCACTCAATCCGGCGACGCCGATCTTCGCGATGAATACGCCGCGCTGCGCGAGCGCGCCGTCATGCTCGAAGAACAGGTCCCACCGCTACTGCAACGCATCTCGGATGTCCTGCCGCGCATCAGCGGCGTGTCCGAATTGGCGGATGAGCATCGTGAACGACTCGTCGGCGCGCGCAACGCAGCGATGGTCTCGATCGAAAACTATCAACAGGCGATCCCGTTCCTGCAAACGGCCGACTCGATCATCGAGCAGCTCGACAAGACGCCCGAGCGCGATGAGGACATCGAGTGGCGCGAATCGCTGCTGCAGCGACTCGACGAGCTGATCGACGTCGCGGTCGTGATGATCGACGATGCGCAAGGCTATTTCGAGCAAGCGGCTGCCTGCGATCTCTCCAGCGTGCCGAAGTCCATTCTCGAAGACTGAGCAGCACGGCCGGGAGGCGCACGGCGCATCGACTAAACAGGTTGCGCATGCCACCGGCTTCGCACATGCCGACCGGCTGTCACTGCTCGGCACCTTGACGTCGACGATCAGATACGTCCCCCGCAAAAGCTCACCTTGCCGTCACGGATTCACGGGTAGCAGCCAACCGCGGCCCGTGAGTGACTAGAGCGTATCGAGCACGATCGTCTCGCCGACGATCGGCACACGGATGTACCCGCCCGCCGCATCGCCATACGCGTGCGCATTTCCGTCGATCACGTATTGCGCGGTCAATGCGCACAACGTCGCGTCCCGCGCGTCGACCGATCGTAGTGTCGACACGTCGATCCCGAGTTTGGTCAGCAATTGCCTGCGCTGGTTGCGTTTCTGCTTCGCCGACGCGATCGCCTTGCCAAGCATCGCGCAGGTAATCGCGTACGGATAAGTCTCGAAGCTCACGCGCCCGCCGGCATAGCGTGCGTCGGTCAGCAGCGGATAGGCCTCAGCCAGCGCGCGGTAGACGCGCTCTCCCATGAACATCCAGTCGAAGAAGCCCGACGTGCTGGTCACGGCCTGCTCGCGCGATGGCGTCGGGAAACATGAGATCCGTTCAAGCGCGAGCGCCTGCTCGGCCGCGCGGCGTCCGCTTCCCGTCCACCACAGGCTCGGCGCATCGACGCCGACGGCCACCACGTCATGCTCGATACACAGCGCAGGCAGCGCTTCGGGCGCGATCCGCGCCTCGCGGCAGACGATCGTCGAGCCGCGCAGGATCACGAGATCGCATTGCTTCTTGTCGCCGCCGACGTCGACGCCCGCCACCGCAGGCGATGACCACGCGACGGATCGGGATCGGGCCGCCTGCATGGCTGCGCGTCAGTCCACCGGCCGAGCGTCGTACGCGGCATCGAAGATTCCTTCCAGGCCGGGATGCACGCCGCGCATCCGGTCGACGACCGACTTCGCCCAGTCGAAGTACGCCTGCTTGCGCTCGAGCGGCCAGTCCGCGGGCGGATGCCGCGTGATGTCGCGCAGGTTGCAGATCTTGTCGGCCAGCTTCACGAGCTTCGCGCGCCGGCTGATGTTCGCCGCATGCTCGACCTGAAGGCGCTTGCGTTCGTCCTTCGGCAACGACTTGTCGTCGGTGACTTCCATCACGATGTCCGCGACGTCCTTGCCGAACAGCCGCAGCAGTTCCTGCTCGGTTGTCTCCGTATCCTCGATCGTGTCGTGCAACACGGCCGCGACGATCACGCGCTCGTCCTCGATGCCGGCTTCGTTGGCCAGCACATCGGCCAGCGCGATCGGATGGTTGATGTACGGCGATGCCTCGTCATCCTTGCGCCGCTGATTGCGATGCTTGTCCGCCGCGAATGCGATGGCAGCTACCAGCTTGTTCATATTGATCCCTCGTGTGGCCGGACTGCGGCCGGCAGAACCGGTCACGTCCGTTTCGGAACCGCACATACTACCTGTACGCGATGACCATTCCCAAGTATCGGGACCATCGGGCCGGCCCGTGTCATGCGCCGACTACCTCGCGCTGCAGCGCGACCACGTTGACCTGCGCGCCGAACACGTCACGCACGAGCGGCAGCAGGTGATCGTGGTGCGTCAGGAACAGCACCTGGGTTCGCGTCGACAGATCGCGCAGCGCCTCGAGCCCCGCCTTCGCACGCGCATCGTCGAAGTTGATGAACAGATCGTCGGCAACGAACGGCAGAGCGGTCCGGCTGGCGAGCTGCAGTTCGAGCGCCGCGATCCGCAGCGCGAGGAACAACTGGTCGCGCGTGCCTTCGCTCAGGCCCGCCACCTCGACCGACGTGCCCTTCGTGCGCCGCGCGTACAGCGCGGGCGGCGTCCGTTCGGTGTCGACGGTCAGCCGCGAGAATTCGCCGAGCGTGAGACCCGCGAAAATCTCGCCCGCCCGGCGCAGCATCGGCCCCTGCTTCTGGTCGCGATAGCGATCGGTCGCCCACTTCAGCAGACGGCTCGCCGTCGCCGCTTCCAGATACTGTTCGGCCGCGTCACCCATCGCGGCCAGCGCTTCCTGCCGCTTCGCCTCGGCCACGGCCGCGCTCGCCTGGCCGTCGATCGCACCGAATGCCTGCTGGGCGACGACCTGTTGCTGCGCGAGCGTGTTCAGGCGCTTGCCGACGTCACCGAGCGACTGCTTCACTGCTTCGAGATGCGCGGGCACGTCTGCGATGTCCTGTTCCGCGACCTCGGCCTCGACGGCCGCCTGGGACAACCCGTCGCCATCGCGCACCAGCGCCTCCTTCGCGGCATCGACAGCCTGCCGAAGCTGGCGCTGCCGATCCGATCGCTCGGCCAGCGGCAGCGCCGCGTCGATCGACGCAACGCCGGCCAGTTGCAGCAACGGCTGAATGCGTGCATCCGCACCCGCCACCGCGGCGGCCGCATCGGCGACCTTGCCGTCGGCCTGCCGCACCGCCTCGTCGGCACGATCGATCGCGCGCGCGGTTTCCCGTGCGGCCGACACGCGCATCGTCAACCGGCGCGCAACGTCCAGCCAGTCGCCGCTCGCCAGCCATGCTGGCTCCAGCGCATCAGCGAGCCGCCGTGCGCCGGCCTCGAGCGCGGCCAGCTCCGCACGGATCGCGGCCATCCGGTTGCGCGGCGCATCGGCGCCGGCCAGTTCGGCCGTCACCGCATTCGCGAGCCCGAGCGCCCCTTCCGCTGCGGCCAGCGTCACCGCATTCGCTGACAGCTTCGCGTCGGCGAGCGCATCGCGCCATTGCGCTTGCCACCCATCGTAGGCCGCCTGGGCCTGGCCGGCGCGTGAACGGGCCGTCGCGCAGCCGCGTTCGGCTTCGCGCGCGCGGTCCTCCAGGCTGTCCTTCTGCGCGAGCGTCTTTTCAGCCGATTGCACGAACGTCTCGGCGATCGCGATGAGCGCCGCCAGCCCGTCGGCGTCGCTGCCGCGCGAAACCAGGCGCAGCGCCGTACGCAACGTAGCCTCCGCGCCGGCCCGTGCTTCGCGGATCGTCTCGAATTCGCGGCGCTGGCGGTCAAGCTCGAGCTGCGCGGCAAACACCACGTCGCGCTTCGCGAGCCAGTCGCCCATCGCTGCCAGCGGCATGCCGGGCACGCCGGCCGTCGTCGCGAGGTCGGACCATGCGTCGCGGTGCGCGGCCAGCTCGCGCTCACGCTCGTCGACTGCCGCCTGCCGGCGCGTCAATACGGCGCGGGCGGACTCGACCTGCTGACGCAGCGATTGCAACGTCGCCGCCGCTTGCATGGCACCGAGCTGCGCATCGACCAGTTCGTCGGCGAGGCGTATCGCATCGTCGACGGCCGGCGCACCCGTTGCGAGATCGACCGCGCCGCTGCGGATATCGCCCCACGCATCGTCGCGGCGTGCGCGCGCCGCCAGCACCTCGGCGGTCGTGACGACCTTGTGAGTCTCGGCGAAATGCTTCTCCTGCAGTTCGAGCCGCTCGAGTTCCTCCTGCGCGCCGTCCCGCGCATCGCGTGCGGCAGCCGCCGCACTCGCGCGCTCGCTTGCTTCGTTGAGCAGCGCGCCGAGCCGCGCCGCCGACGGCACATCGAGCACCCGCAGCGCGTCGACCGGCTTGCGCCACTGGCCGAGCGCATCGAGCGCATCGGCGAGCGCGCGCTCTGCGGCGGCAATGTCGCGTTCGAGCGCCTGTTCGCGCTGGCCGCTGCTGCGAAAGCCCTGCGCGTCGGCAAGCGCCGCTCGAAGCACTTCCGGCACGTCGACCGTCGACAGGCGCGCCAGTTGTTCCTGCGCCTGCGCGAGTTCCTGCGTGCGTTCGTCGAGCGATTCGCGCGCGCCGGCCAGCGCCTGATGCAGCGCGCCGTGATCGCGCAACAGGTTCGCGACCGTCTTCAGCGACAGTGCGCTCGGCAGTGCCGCGCGCAGTGACGCCTCGTCGGTCGGCCAGCCGAGCTGAGCCGCGGCGGAAGCGGCAGCGGACAGATGCCGCTCGACGTCCGCGCCGAGCAACAGCAGATCCTGTGCGTGATTCATGCAGGCGCCGCGCAACCGGTCGAGTGCTTCGATGTCGCCTTCGAGAGCCAGCGCGTCGGCATCCGGATCGATCGCGTCGCGCGCCTGCCGTTTCGCGAGCAGGTCCGCGCGGCGCTCCTCGAGCACCTTCTGTTCGGCCGCGAGATCGCCTTGCGCTTTCAGCAGGTCTGCGTACGCGGTCGGCGGCAATTCGACGACGGCGCCCAGTTCGGCAAGCGCCGCTTCCTTGATCGTCAATTCCTTCAGGTACGGCGCCAGCCGCCGCACGCGCTCGAGCTTCGAGCGCAGCGCTTCAAGCCGGCGCTGCTCCGCGCGCGCCTGCTCGATCTCCTGCTCGACCGCATCGCGCGCTTCCTTGCGATCGACCCAGTCGCGCGTGCGCACCTGGACCGCCTTCAGTTCGCCGACCGCTTCGTTGAACGAGGTCTCCGCCTGCGCGAACGCGCTGCCGCTGCGTCGCGGCGCCCACAGCTCGCCCGCGCGCGCGTCGAGTTCCTCGCGCACAGACCCGAGCGTGCCGACGCCCGCCGCCGATTCGAACAGCACCTGACCGAGTTTGTCGGACGCATCGAGTATGCTCCGGCCGCCGTCGACGAGCCGACCGTGGTCGAGCCCGAACATCTGCTCGAAGAATTCGCGCGTCGCGCCGTCGACGATGGCGTTCAGATAGTCGTCCGGCAGCTTGTCGTCGGCGGGTGTGCGCAGCGGGCTGCGCCCGCGGGCGCGATGAAATGCGAGCGCGCCCGTGCCGCTCTCCAGCACGCCGCCGAGCCGGAGTTCGGGCGTCGCATGCAGGAAGTCGAGCGGCGTCTGCAGCTTCATCCCGAACAGCAGTTCCGACACGGCCGTCCGGATCGTCGACTTGCCGGCCTCGTTCGGCCCCACGATCACGTGGAAATCCTGGCCGGCCGACGGAAAGCGCAGCGTCTCGTCGGTGAACTTGCCGTATTTGATCAGATCGAGCTGGCTGATGCGCATCGCTTATTCCCCCCGCGCCAGCCGCGCGAGCAACGCGGGCCCGACCTGCTCGACCATCGCCGTGAGTTCGCCGGCGCGCGCCATCGTCAGCAGCGGCACCTCCTCCTTCACGTCGCTGCGCACCTTGCCGATGAACGGCTTCAGGTCGCGCTCAAGCAGCGCGAGGAAATCCGGATCGTGCGCGGCATCGGCCAGGATCTGCTTGAGATCCTCCAGCGCCTCGAGTTGCTCGCTCTCGCCCTGCGGCTGCTCGGGCGCGGATGTCGCGAGCCGAACCTTCTCCAGCCACAGCCGTTCGTTGCCGATGACGCCGATCTGGTTCAGCACCTCCGCGCGCAGTTGCGGGGCGCGCCCGAAAAAGAGGCCGTGCGCGGGCGTACGCCCCGTGACCGTCACGCGCACCGCGCGCGGCACATGGCCATCGACGTTCAGCAGCGCCTCCAGCGACTGGCCGATCTTTCTCGACAGGTCGGCGACCGTGAGGCAGTCGGACGCGTCGACCGACACGGCTTCCCAGCGCAATACGTCGAGATACAGACGTTCGATGTGCGTGCGCCCCTGCTCGATCGTCACGAGCACCGCGCCGCGGCGGCCCGTCTCGCGGATATGACGACCCTGCAGGTTGCCGGGAAACACGACGGTCGACGGCCCGGACCATTGCTGGAACTCGTGCACGTGGCCGAGCGCCCAGTAGTCGTAGCCCTTCGCGTGCAGTTCCGCCAGCGTGCACGGCGCATAGTTCGCATGCGCCGCATAGCCTTCGAGCGCGGTGTGCAGCACGCCGATGTTGTAGTAACCCGGCACCGGGTCCGGATAGCCGATCGCGAGATTGTCGACGACAGCCTTGTCCTTGAAGCTCTGCCCGTGCAACGCCACGTCGAATTCCGGCAGCCGGTGGGTTTCCGGCTTGCGGTGGCCGAACACGGTGACGTTGTCGGGCAACGTGAGCTTCTTCGTCATCTCGCTTTCGGCATCGTGATTGCCGCCGAGCACGAATGCGCGAATCCCGGCCTTGCGCAGGCGGCCCATTTGCTGGCCGAAGAAAATGCCGGTGTTGTGGTCCTTCCAGTCGCCGTCGTACAGGTCGCCGGCGATCACGAGGAACGCAATTTCCTCTTCGATCGCACGATCCACGAGCTGCCGCAGCGCCTCGCGCGACGCGTTGCGCAACTGCGCGGCCGGCGCGTCGGGATACGCGCTCAGGCCGTGCAACGGACTGTCAAGGTGAATGTCTGCCGCGTGGATGAACTTCACGAAGATTCCTCTGTTTCATGACGATGGGGCGATGTCGACCGGCATCGTGCGCGATCGAACGCCGGGCACGGCCGCCCGTCGCCAGCGGGTCGGGATGGTACCTGAAAGCGGGTACCGCGCAGACCACGGCCCAGCATCCCGACGACGGCGAAGTTCGTCGCGCCGCGTCACTCGCCGCGCGTCACGGGCGGCAGTGCAAAGCCGTTGTCGTTGTCCGGGGCGGATTCGCGTTGCGACGCAGCGCTTCCTCGGCGCTTTCCTTCCGCGCGAACAATGCGACGCCGATCACACCGGCGTTCGCCGTCTCCCCGTACTTCGAATTCGTGATGCCTCGGCATGTTACCGGACCATGCCGGGAGCCCCGGTGACCGGGAGCCCCGCTATTTAAGCATGGCGTGCAGGCAATGGGCAGAGAGTATACGGACCGCCTGTTTCGGTCTGCGGCCCACGCTTCCTGTCACGATGCACGGCGCATCAATAAAAAAAGCCCGGCCCGCATCGAAGCGGGCCGGGCCTGTGCGGGAGGCAGGTTGCTTACAGCGCGCCGCCTTGCGCCGACGCCGAACCCTTCAAGCCGACCGATGCACCGCCCTGCACCGAGTTCGCCGCGCCTTCGAGCGCTTCGCCAGCCTTCGCCTTCGCGCCGCCGGCGACATCGCCCGCCGTCGACACCGCGCCTTGCGCATGGTTCTTCGCCGAGCTCGCGACGTGCTTCACGTGCGACTTCGCCGCGTGCGTGGCCGATACCGCCGCGTCCTTCGCCGAACCGGCGGCCGAGCCGACTGCCTGCGTCGCGCCACCGACAGCGTTACCGGCCGCCGAGCCGACGCCGCCAACCGTCTTGCCCACGCCGTTCAGCGCACCGCCGACGACGTTGCCTGCGCCCGAACCCGAGCCCGCGGCATTCGCGCCGGCACCTGCCTGCACGCCCACGCCGCCGCCGAGCAGCGGCGTCTGGACTTGGGCGCCGACGCCGGCGGAACCCTCAGCGCCCGTCTGGGCCGTTTGTGCGAAAGCCGCCGATGCGATTGCCGTCAGCGCGGCGCCAAGCAGAATCGTGCGAATCTTGTTCATGGTCATTCTCCCCAAAGACGTTGTTGCTGCGGGCCGCGTTCCGCGGCTGGTCGCATGCCTCACCGCGACGTGCGGCAGGTGGAGCTAATGTAGCGGCGGCGCCGCCCAAAACCGTCGAATTGCGGGGACTGTTACTTCCGTTGCAAATGCTGACGATTGACTCACACTGCTTGACAATCATCGGAACCGGCTCGTGATTGGCGCCGTCCCATGGCTTGCTTCGGTGCGCCGGGCACGACGCACCGGCTAGCAGGGAAAGCGACCATTCCTGTAGGCATCCCAAAGGCTTGCTTGACGACGCCGGCGCTTACTCCGCCGCTCTCCCGTGCCAATCCGCACGACACCTTTTTGACACCATCGTCCGGGCCGGCATGCGGGCTCCGCATGCGTGACCGTGCGTACGGATTCGGTATCGGGACTTCAGACACGGTGGGCGAAACTGGCGATGCGAACCAGCCGATCGCCTGCGTGATGGCCGACGCGCGACAGGGTTGCACCGTCGCGGCTCACTGTCGCGCCGACTTCGACATACGTGCGTGAAAAGGATCTCGAGGCGGCCCCCCGGATCACCCCTGTGGGCGCGACGAGGCTCGGACCCGCCAGGTCGCGGCAGTCCCGTGTGCACTGCCGACGCCATGCGAGGAGGCGAATGCCGTGCGCGATCGCGCAACATCCGACGCCTGCGTCGGATCGAGCTCGCGCAGCACACTCGCACGGCTGCCGTCGTCGCTCGGCAATTCCGGCTGCCCGCGCGCAAAGGCCGGCATGGCCGTCGCCGCGAGCAGCGCGGCGACCACCATCCGGGAACGGAGCTTCGTCGCGTTCCCCTGCTTCATTGCGCGCTCGCGGTCGATACGGTCGTTGCCGCGGCGGCCATGCCGGTGCGCTGGTCACCGTGCGCGAGCGCGTAGAGCTCGCGGTTGCGTGCGACCGTCGCCGCGCTCGGCGGATAGTCGGAGTTCGACGTGGGCACGGTGCCGTCGCGTTGTGCCTGAACGAGATCGGCGATTACCTCGGCACGGGTCACGCCGGACGACGAAGTTTGTGCGAAGGCGGCGACCGGCGTTCCGACGACGACGGCGAGCAGCGCGGCTGCGATCAGTTTGCGATTCATGATGAAACTCCCGAGAACGGTTCAATGAAGACGCATCGTCGATGCGCCGCCGGCGTGACCGCAATTGCGATTCGCCGCCTGACACGTCCATTCTGGCGATCGACCCGCACCCCACGCTGACCGGCAGATGACAACTTTGAAATCCGTCGCCCACGCACGGATAACGGTTTCGTAATGTTCAGGTCAGCAACGGGTCAACGCCGCGCCAGCAGACTGCATGCTCACCGCATCGAATGCGGCACCCATGCCCTGCTTCGAGGAAAAAAATCATGTGGATCGTCCGGCTGGCGTTGCGCAGGCCCTATACATTCGTCGTACTCGCACTGCTGATCTTCATCGCGGGACCGCTCGCGATCCTGCGCATGCCGACCGACATCTTCCCGAACATCGACATTCCGGTCGTCAGCATCGTCTGGTCATACAACGGCTTTTCCGCCGAGGACATGGCCAAGCGAATCACGTCCAACTACGAGCGCGCACTGACGTCGGACGTCGACGACATCGAGCACATCGAATCGCAGTCGCTGAACGGGGTGTCGGTCGTGAAGATCTTCTTCCACCCCGGCGCGGACATCAATCGCGCGATCGCGGAAGCCGCGAGCAATTCCGCGTCGATCCTGCGGATCCTGCCGCCCGGCACGCTGCCGCCGAACATCATCACGTACAACGCGTCGACGGTGCCGATCCTGCAGCTCGGACTGTCGAGCAACACGCTTGCCGAACAGCAACTGTACGACCTCGGCAACAGCTTCATCCGCACGCAGCTCGCGACGGTGCAAGGCGCGGCGGTACCGCTGCCGTTCGGCGGCAAGATTCGCCAGATCGTCGTCGATCTCGACACGCGCGCGCTGCAGGCGAAGGGGCTCGCGCCGATCGACGTGGTGAACGCGATCAACGCGCAGAACCTGATCCTGCCGGGCGGCACCGCGAAGATCGGCACGCGCGAGTACAACGTGCAGATGAACGGCAGCACACAGACGGTCGCCGCGCTGAACAACCTGCCCGTCAAGACGATCGACGGCAACGTGGTCTATGTGCACGACGTCGCGCACGTTCGCGACGGCTACGCACCGCAGACCAACATCGTGCGCGTCGACGGCAAGCGCGCGGCGCTGCTGACCGTCGAGAAGACCGGCAGCGCGTCGACACTGACGATCATCGACCAGGTCAAGGCGATGCTGCCGAAGATCGCGGCCGGCTTGCCGAAAGCGCTGCACATCTCCGCGCTCGGCGATCAGTCGGTGTTCGTGAAGGCGGCGGTGCAGGGCGTCGTGCGCGAAGCGCTGATCGCCGCCTGCCTGACCGCGCTGATGATCCTGTTGTTCCTCGGCAGCTGGCGCGCGACGTTGATCATCGCCGTATCGATTCCGCTCGCCGTGCTCACATCGCTGCTCGCGCTGGGCGCGCTCGGTCAGACCATCAACATCATGACGCTCGGCGGGCTCGCGCTCGCGGTCGGGATACTCGTCGACGACGCGACCGTCGCGATCGAGAACATCACGCACCATCTCGAACGCGGCGCGCCGCTGGAAGACGCCATTCTGACCGGCTCGGGCGAAATTGCCGTGCCGACCTTCGTATCGACGCTGTCGATCTGCATCGTGTTCGTGCCGATGTTCATGCTCACGGGCGTCGCGCGCTACCTGTTCGTGCCGTTGGCCGAAGCAGTGATCTTCGCGATGGTCGCGTCGTATTTCTTCTCGCGTACGCTGGTGCCGACGCTCGCCATGGTCCTGATGCGCGCAAAGGCACAAGGCCGCCCGCCGCGTGGCGTGTTCGCGCGCATCGCACGATTCCAGGCCGCGTTCGAACGTCGCTTCGAGGCGGTCCGGCTGCGCTATCGCGCGCTGCTGTCGGCAGCAATCTCGAATCGCCGCCGTTTCGCGGCCGCATTTCTTCTTGCGTGCGCCGCATCGACCGGCCTGTTCGCATTCGCCGGCCAGGACTTCTTCCCGTCGGTCGACACGGGCGAGATCCGTCTGCATCTGCGCGCACCGACCGGCACGCGGATCGAGGAAACCGCGCGCCTCACCGACGAAGTGGAAGCGCGCATCCGTACCGTGATTCCGGCGAACCAGCTGGCCGGCATGCTCGACAACATCGGCGTGCCGGTGAGCGGGATCAACCTCACGTACGACTCGTCCGACCCGATCGGCACCGAAGATGCGGACGTGAACATCACGCTGAAGCCGAACCATGCGCCGACGGCGGCGTATGTCGCGAAGCTGCGCAACCTGCTGGCCCAATCGTTCCCGGGTGTAACGTTCGCATTCCTGCCGGCCGACATCGTCAGCCAGATTCTCAATTTCGGACTGCCCGCGCCGGTCGACATCCAGATCGTCGGCAACAAGCTGGACCAGAACCGCGCGGTGGCGAACGCGCTGCTTGCGAAGCTGCGCGGCGTGCGCGGCCTCGTCGATACGCGCATCCAGCAGCCGGGCGACGAGCCGGCGATCAACGTCGACGTGGACCGCACGAAGGCGATTCAGGCCGGCCTCGAACAACGCGACGTCGCGCAGAACTTGCTGATCGCGCTGTCGGGCAGTTCGCAGACGACGCCGAACTTCTGGCTCGATCCGCGCAACGGCGTCAGCTACCCGTTGATCGTGCAGGCCCCGCAGTATTCGGTCGATTCGCTGCAGGCGCTGGCGAACATACCGCTGCCTGCGGGCACCGCGCGCCCGCCGCAGACGCCCGCCGGCGGTCCGGCCGCAGGCGCGCCCGCACAGAACCTGCTCGGCGCAATGGGTGCGTTCTCCCGCGCGACGCAGCAGGCCGTGGTGTCGCACTACAACGTGCAACCCGTGCTCGACATCTTCGCGTCGGTGCACGGACGCGATCTGGGCGGCGTCACGGCCGACGTGACGAAGCTCGTCGACGATGCGCGCGCCCAACTGCCGCCCGGTTCGTCGATCGTGCTGCGCGGCCAGGTGCAGGCGATGCACGAATCGTTTACCGGACTGCTCGGCGGCCTCGCGATCGCGATCGCGCTCGTCTACTTGCTGATGGTCGTCAACTTCCAGTCGTGGCTGGACCCGCTCGTGATCGTTGGCGGCCTGCCCGCGTCGCTGGCGGGCATCGCGTGGATGCTGTTCGTCACGCGCACCACGCTGTCGGTGCCCGCGCTGACCGGCACGATCCTGTGCATCGGCATCGCGACCGCGAACAGCATCCTCGTCGTCAACGCGGCGCGCGAGCTGATCGCAAGCGGAGCGTCACCGTGGCAGGCTGCGCTCGAGGCCGGATTCAGCCGCTTCCGTCCGGTCGTGATGACCGCGCTCGCGATGCTGATCGGCATGCTGCCGATGGCGCTCGGCCTCGGCGACGGCGGCGAACAAAATGCCCCGCTTGGCCGTGCGGTGATCGGCGGGCTGGCGTTCGGCACGCTGTCGACACTGCTGTTCGTACCCGTGCTGTTCGGCTTCATCCACGCGTGGCTCGACCGACGCCGCGAAGCGGCCGCCGCCCGCCGCGTGCAGGACATGCCGGTGGTGCGCTGATCAAGAACGCATCCCGATTCCCTACGACTCGCCCGACATCGAACTCATCATGAACGACACGATCGAACCGCTGACCCCGCCGCCGGCTGCCGAACCGGCAACGATGCCGCCTACCGCGCGCGACGCAACGCCAGAAACACCGCCGTCCCGGCGCGGCCGCAAGCTGGCCGTCCCGCTTGCCGCGATTGCCTTCGCCGCCACGCTGCTCGCGATCGGCATCGTGCCGCGCATCGCCGCGCGCGCCGCGCAGCGCCACCAGGTGGCGGCGCAGCAGGCGCTGCCGGTGACCGTGATCCAGCCCGGCGCCGCACCGGCCGATCAGACGCTCACGCTGCCGGGTGCCGTGACGCCGTATGCGGAAGCGTCGATCTACGCGCGTACCAGCGGCTACATCGCCCACTGGAGCGCGGACATCGGCACGCATGTGAAGGCCGGGCAAACGCTCGCGCAGATCACCGCGCCCGACCTCGATGCGCAGCTGCGCCAGGCGCGCGCGGACGCGGCGACCGCGCAAGCGAACTACGACTATGCGAAATCGACCGCGCAGCGCTGGCAGGACATGCTGAAGACGCAATCGGTGTCGCAGCAGGACACCGACACGAAGGTGGCCGACATGAACGCGAAGCGCGCGATGCTCTCATCCGCGCAGGCCAATACCGCCCATCTGAACGAACTCGTATCGTTCGAATCGGTGAGCGCGCCATTCGACGGCGTGATTACCGCGCGCAACGTCGACGTCGGCACGCTCGTGACGGCGGGCGGCACGCCGGGCAGCCCCGGACTGTCGGGCGAACTGTTCCATCTGGAGCAGACGGACACGCTGCGCGTGTTCGTCGACGTGCCGCAGGACAGCGCGGCCGGCGTCTCCACCGGCACGGCCGCCTACCTGACCACGCAGCAGTATCCGGGGCGGCGCTTCGCCGCGCACGTCGCCCGCAGCGCGGGCGCGATCGACCCGGTCACGCGCACGCTGCGTGTCGAGATCGACGTCGACAATCGCGATGGCGCGTTGCTGCCCGGCGCGTATGCGCAGGCGCACCTGCTCGTGCCGAGCGCGGCGCCGACGTTCGAGCTGCCGGTCAGTGCACTGCTGTATCGACCGAACGGCGTGACGGTTGCAACGGTCGACGCGAATGGACGCACGGCGCTGAAGACCGTGCAGATCGGACGCGATTTCGGCACGCATGTCGAGATCGTCGCCGGGCTCGGCGCGACCGATCGCGTGATCGACAACCCGGGCGATTCGATCGCAAGCGGCGAAACCGTGAAGATCGTGTCGGTCGAGCACAGCGCGGTGCCGGCCGCTTCGCCGGCAGCGCAACCGGCCACGGCAAGCGGTGTGCCGTCAGCGCCACGCGCGGCGACGTCCATGCCCGCCTCCGCGCCGGTTGCGCGTACCTCGAACGCCCGCACCTGACCCGCCATGCCTACCTGTGAGATTCCCGCCATGCGCCTTCCTCACCCACTCCCCTTCGCCCGCCGCGTCGTCGCGCTCGGCGTTGTCACCGCGCTGGCCGCTTGCTCGACGCTGCCGCCCTATTCGCCGCCGACCGTCTCGGTACCCACGCACTATGCCGGCACGTCGGCCGCGCAACCGGGCTGGCAAGTCGCGGCGCCGGCCGATGCCGCGTCGCGCGGCGCGTGGTGGACGGTGTTCAACGACGCGGATCTGAACGCGCTCGAAGCGCGCGTCGACGTGTCGAACCAGACCGTCAAGAAGGCCGTTGCCGACCTCGAGCAAGCGCGCGCGACGGTCGACTACCAGCATGCGGGGTTTCTGCCGACAGTCACGGCGGGCGTGGCGCAAAGCCGTTCACGCATATCGCGGAACAAGCTGGGTTCGTCGCTCGCCGGCAAGACGACACCCGACCATCAGGTCGGCGTGGCGGCAAGCTGGGAACCCGACGTGTTCGGCCGCGTGCGCGATGCGGTAGCAGGTGCGCAGGCGAACGCCGACGCAAGTGCGGCCGATCTGCAAGCCGTCAAACTGTCGGTCACGGCCGAACTCGCGACCGACTATTTCGCGCTGCGTTCGCTCGACACGCAAAAGCAGCTGCTCGACGACACGGTGCGGGCCTATGCGGATGCGCTGAAGCTGCTGAAACAGCAGCTCGCGGCCGGCGCGATCGATGCGTCCGCCGTCGCACAAGCCGAAACGCAACTGGAAGCGACGCGCACGCAGGATACCGACATCGACGCGTCGCGTGCGCAGCTCCAGCATGCGATCGCAACGCTCGTCGGCGAAAACGCATCGACGTTCGCATTGCCGGCGCGCGTTCAAGCGTTCGACGTGCCTGCCATTCCGGCAGGCATGCCGTCGCAACTGCTCGAACGACGGCCGGACATCGCAGCTGCCGAGCGCCGCGTCGCGGCCGCGAACGCGCAGATCGGCGAAGCGCGCGCCGCGTTCTTCCCCGACCTCGTGCTGTCGGCGAGCGCGGGGCTCGAAAGCGGGTTCTTCACGCCGTGGCTGACCGCGCCAAGCCTGTTCTGGTCGCTCGGCCCGCAACTCGTCGGCACGCTGTTCGACGGCGGCAGGCGCAGCGCGACGCTGCGCGGCACGCACGCGCAGTACGATGGCGAGGTCGCCGACTATCGGCAGACCGTGCTGGGCGCATTCCAGCAGGTGGAGGATCAATTGTCCGCGCTCGATGCGCTCGCGTCCGAGGCCGCCAGTCAGCAGCGCGCGACCGACGCGGCCGACCTGTCGCTGCGGCTGACGACGAATCGCTTCAATGCCGGCGCCGTCAGCTATCTGGACGTGGTGACCGCGCAGACGATCGCGCTGACCAATCGGCGCCAGGCCGACGAGATCGCCGCACGTCGGATGGAAGCATCGGTCGGATTGCTGAAGGCGCTGGGCGGCGGCTGGCACTCGGGCGCGGATATCGCCGCTCGCGCCGCCGGATCGGGTACAGCGATCAAGACGCAGGGTTCCTGACGAAGATGAGGATGAACCGCGTGCCCGCCGCGTCGCTTTCGACGCGCGCGCTGCCGCCGTGCAGCTCCATCACCGAGCGCACGATCGCGAGCCCGAGCCCGGCCGTGCCGCCCGGCACGCCGCCGCTGCGCGCGGGGTCGCCGCGCACGAATCGGTCGAAGATGCGCGGCAGCAGCGCGGGATCGATCGGCTCGCCCGGATTCTCGACGACGACGCGTACCGTGTCCGCCGTTTCGTCGACGCTCAGCGCAATGACGCCGCCCGCAGGCGTATAGCGCAGCGCATTCGCGAGCAGGTTGCCGACCGCGCGGCGAAACAGTTCGACATCGGCAATCAGCTGGCCGTGCCCTTCGACGCGCAGCGTCGAACCCGCTTCATCGGCGAGCCCTTCGAAGTATTCGGCGATGCGCGTCAGCTCGTCATGCACGTCAAACGCGCGCTGCCGCGTCACGAAGGTCGGGTGTTCGGCGCGCGCGAGAAACAGCACGTTCTCGATCATGCGTGCGAGACGGTCGTATTCCTCGAGATTCGATTCGAGCAGCGCCTGGTATTCGCCGGGCGAACGCGGCCGCGCAAGTGCCACTTCGGTCGCGCCGCGCATGTTGTTCAGCGGCGTGCGCAGGTCGTGCGCGAGATCGGCGCTGAATTGCGACAAATGTCCGAAAGCTTGCTGCAGGCGGCCGAGCATCGCGTTCTGCGCATCGACGAGCGCACGCAGTTCGCGCGGCGCACGCGCGGCGTCGAGCCGCGCGTCGAGCTTGTCGACGGTGATCCGGCCGGTGTTCGCGACGATCTCGCGCAGCGGTGCGAGCGCCGTGCGGATCAGCCAGTAGCTTAGCAGCATTGCGCACAACGCGCCCAGCCCGCCGGCGAGCTTCAGCTTGTTGCGATAGCCGTCGAGCAGTTCGGCGCGATCGCTCATGTCGCGCGCGATCGCGATGCGGATCTGCGTACCGTCGCGCAGCATTGCGCCGGCCACGACACCGCGCACGGACGTGCCGTCGTCGGCGCGCCATGTCGCGATCCGGTCGACGGTGATCCGTTCGGCCGCCGGCACCGGCGTCGCGTGGGGCGGAAACAGTTCGGCATCGGGCAACGCAGGCGGTGCGGGCGACGCCGTGCCCGACGCAGGTGGGGGCAGATCCTCGCGCTCGGTCCGCCTGACGTTGTGCCGCGCGAGCACATTGCCCCGATCGTCGACCACGGCCATCGAGAGTGCCGCGTTCCCGAGCACCTGGCTCGTCAGCCGGTCCGCGTGCGCGCGCACGGCGTCGAGCGAATCGAGTTCGCCCGCGAGCCGGCGCGTGTGCCGTGCGGCAAGCACGATGTCCAGATCGTCCTGCGTCCTCACTTGCCGGTCGAGGCCGGTATACACGTACGTGCCGACGAGCGCGAAGACCGCGAGCATCGTCGCGCCAAACGAGAGCGCGAGCGTCGCGCCAAGCGATCGACCGAGCGTCATGCACCGTCCTTCGGTTCGAGCACGTAGCCTACGCCGCGCACCGTGTGGATCAGCTTGACCGGAAACGCATCGTCGATCTTCGCGCGCAGTCGCCGAATGGCGACTTCGACGACGTTGGTGTCGCTATCGAAGTTCATGTCCCACACATACGACGCGATCTGCGTGCGGCTCAGCACTTCGCCTTGTCGACGCGCGAGCAACTGCAACAGCGAGAACTCGCGTGGCGTCAGGTCGATCCGCACCGTGCCGCGCTTCACGCGGCGGCGTACGACGTCGATTTCCAGGTCGCCGACCACAATGCGCTCGGTCTCGCGTGGTGGGCCGCGGCGAGCAAGCGTGCGGATGCGAGCGAGCAGTTCGACGAATGCGAACGGCTTCACGAGGTAATCATCCGCGCCCAGTTCGAGACCGTGCACGCGGTCCTGCACATCGTCGCGCGCGGTCAGGAACAGCACCGGCGTGGTATGGGTATCGCGCAGGCGCTTGAGCACGCCCCACCCGTCGAGCACGGGCAGCATCACGTCGAGCACGATCACGTCGTAGTTCTCTTCCTGCGCGAGCATCAGCCCTTCCGCGCCGTCCTTTGCGAGATCGATGCTGAAGCCGGATTCCTCGAGCCCTTTCTTCAAGTACGCGGCCGTCTTCGGTTCGTCTTCGACTATCAGGATGCGCATGCTCGGCTCCATCGCATTCGGTTGGAATATGCGGCGATGTTACCGGTAAACCGGCGGGTGAAAGTCTTCGCCGACCAGCGGGACAGCTCGATTACGAAAATGTAATCCGAGGGTCAGCGCATTGACTGTCGCGGCATTGCGCACGTCATGACGACGCGTCGGCGATTTGCCATACCGCGGCCTGCGCCGCACGTTCGCTTCCTGCGTAATGGGCTGCTGGTGGGATGGCGGTCGATGTCGGCGGGTGCGCCTGCGGCGGCGCTACCGTTTCCCGCGGCACGCTGCGGCGACGCAATGAACGACATGTTCCTGCGGCTCGTCGTGCGCGACGCGCTCTATTCGCTCTTGTTCGACTGGACCAGCCGCAGAATCCGGCTGTCATACGGCGACTCCATGACTTCCGCGACGCGGACGTCGGATGCGGCCGGGTGCAGCGGATTCAACAGGAAGTTGTGCGCGTGCGGCACGACGACGCTCGGTACGCGCAGCAGTGCGCTCGGCTGCGTGTGCAGCCACTCGGTGCCGGCGCTGCGGGTCCAGTCGACGTTCTCCCGCCAGTCGGCCGGCGCATCGCCTTCCGCGATCTCGGCAACGTCCACCGATTCGGACACCTCGACGCGCAGCAACTGGTATGCGCTCGGCAATTGCGCAACGGTGGCCATTTCGAAGTGGACGAGCGTCTCGAGCAGCGCGAGCGCCGGATGCTCGGCGAGATAGACGACGGGCTGCCCGGCAAAATGCCAGCGCCCGCCGGCCCGCAAGCCGCCGATGCCTTTCAGATCGGCGTAATTGCTGATGCGCCACAGCGTCGTCAAGCGAAATACCCCTCGTCGATCTGCGTGAGCGCCTCTTCGACGAGTCGGGCGCCGTGCTCGGTGCTCGACATGTCGAGCGACGTGCGGCCGCCGAAGCGCTGGAGCCCGTTGCGCAGCCACGCCATTGCCTTGTCCTGGTCGCCGAACGTGGCCGTCGCCTGCGCGACGATGCGTGCAAGCCGGATCGCCTTGTCGGATTCCTCCGGCGACAGGCGCTCGTGCGCCTGGCGACGATGGCTCAACGTGCGCCGCGGGATGATGAAGGCGAGTTCATCCGACTTCAGGCCGCGCTCCGACAGGCGATCGATTACCGCGAGGTCGACGCGCGCACTCGCCAGCTCGGCGAGATCGGCGCCCGAGCGCACGCGAATCGCGAGCAGTTGCTCGAGTATCGTGAATTCGGCCTGGCGCGGGTGCGCGACGCCCGAAGGGTGAAACGCGATCGTGCTCATGATTCTTCTCCGGCAATTTGCCCAATCATTATAGGCGTTTTGCCGAAGGCGGGCGGATTCTTGTCGTCAGGGGTTCACCGGGCGTCGGACCGGGCTTTCGGCACCCGACTCCGGCCCCATTACCCGTCGCCCGGATCGAGCGAATCGACGATTCCCTGCGGAAGCCAAGGCGATGAAATTCAGGATATGAAGGCCTGCATCGACGTCATGTGGTTGTCACGTAACAACTTTTCTAAGGAATAGTGATCGGCAGGCGCGACGTGCGCGGCCCAGGGCGCCCCCCTCCCACGCCCTGCCCGGCGCCGATGCCGATCAGCCGGCCCATGCCGACGATCGGATCACGCTGCAGAAATTTCCTGCATGGAAATGCGGATCCTTGTCGGCCAGCACATCGGCCTTCACGTTGCCGAACGTCGTGTCCGGCTTGTGCCGGATGCCGTCGTAGAACGCCTGGATGATGTCTTCCTTGAAATGCGGCGTGCGCGGATGTGCGCGGACGACGGCATCTCGTTCGACGTCGCTGTACTCCGGATACGCGAGGCCCAGCACGTCCATCTCGACCCCTGCGGTGACGAGCGCGACGACCGGATGCATATGCTTCGGAATACCTGGCGTAGTGTGCAGCGCGATCGCAGTCCACACGACCTCGATGTCCTGCTGCGAAATGCCCTTGCTCTTCAGAAAATCGCGGGCGGCATTGGCGCCGTCCACTTCGAATCGTTCGCACGCGCTGCTGTGCCGATGCGTGAGCCCCATGTCATGAAACATGCAGCCGCAATAGAGCAGTTCGGGATCGTAGCGGAGCCCGCGGTGCTGCCCCGCAAGCGCGGCGAAGTAGTAGACGCGGCTGGAATGGTGAAACAGCAACTCGGACTCGGTATCCCGTACGAGTTCGGTGATCTCGCGAGCGAGTTGGCTATCGGGAACGGTGATGCCGGCGACGTTCACAGTCATGATCGACCTCCATTGAAGACAGCACCCATTCTCCGAAGGCCCGGGTTTGGCATCAATCGCCGTGTTACGACGAATTCTGCCATTTCGCGCGATCGACGGCCATCGCGGCCGCAACCCTTGAACCGCGCCCGCGAAGTGCGCCGATGCCCCTCGTCGCCTCGCGTTGCGCGTCTATACTGCTACGCGTCACGTTCGACACATCGATACCACACGCAACCGAACATGCCGAAGGTCGTGGGAATTTTCGCGGTACCGGGCGTACAACTGCTCGACGTTTCCGCGCCGCTCGACGTATTCGCCCAGGCTAACGCCGAATGCGGCAAGCCGTTCTATACGCTGCGGATCATCGCGAGCGAGCCCGGGCCGATCCGCGCGTCATCGGGCGCGCAATTGCTGGCCGACTGGATCGCTCCCGACATTCCCGATCGCCTCGACACGCTGCTCGTCGCCGGTGCGCCGGGTGCCGCCGCGGTCGCGCTGCGAACCGACGTCCTCGCGTGGCTGCGCTCGGCCGCCGTGCAAAGCAAGCGGTATGGCTCGATCTGCACCGGCGCGTTCATCCTCGCGGCGACCGGCCTGCTGAAAGGACGACGCCTGACGACGCACTGGGCCGCCGCCGACACGCTCGCCGATGCGTATCCGTCGCTCACGGTCGAAGCGGACGCGCTGTATGTACGCGACGGCAAGCTGCGCACCGGAGCGGGCGTCACGGCCGGGCTCGATCTCGCGCTCGCGCTGGTCGAGGAAGATCTCGGCCGGGAAATCGCACGGCGCGTCGCCGCGCAACTGGTCATGTTCTTCAAGCGCCCGGGCGGACAGCTCCAGTTCAGCCGCAGCGGCGAGGCACGGCCGGCCGGGCGCTCCGTGCTGCAGGAAGTCCAGCGCTGGATCGCCAGCCATCCTGAACTCGAACACTCGGTGGCGGCACTCGCGAAGCATGCGGGCATGAGCCCGCGCCACTTCGCGCGGCTCTTTCGCGCGGAGGTCGGCATGACGCCGGCTGCGTGGGTCGAAGCGACCCGCATCTCCGCTGCCCGGCAACTGCTCGAAAACGGACATGACACGCCGAAGCAGGTCGCCGCAAAATGCGGCTTCGCGAATGTCGATACGCTCAGACGGTCGTTCGCGAGGCACGTCGGGATCACGCCCGCCGAATACCGGAAACGACAGTCGGTCGTCGAGGAGTGAGTGACGCGGTACGCACGACGATGCGGCCGTTAATACTCACGTCGATGTGCGAGAAGGCGGAGTCGGCCCGGATTGCACAGCGAGGGGCGAACACACTCCCTCGCTCGCGACCAATGATTCGTTATCCGATTTAATTGATCTTTCCATCGGCCGAAGTCGGCGTGCGGTTGCAATACACCTCTGTCCCGGATCGCGCCAGCTCCCGGTTCGGCGCCCGCAATCACACTCATCGAATGCGCGCCGGCATACGGATAATCATCAGACAAAACCCCGCATTCCCCGCGAATCGTTTACCCAGTTGCAATAATTATTCGCCGGAACGCCTATTTCCGACCGGTATCGCGATCGCTACGATGCAATCAACCGCTGAACGCAACAAGCGAAGCGCGAAATCTACGAAAACCGGAGGTCACCATGAAGTCGTTCATCTACGCAGTCGCCGCTGTCGCCGCCCTTACCGCATCCGTTGGCGCATTCGCCCAGTCGAACTCGTCGGGAGAACTGACGCGCGCCCAGGTCCGCGCAGAACTCGTGCAGCTCGAGCAAGCCGGTTACAAGCCGGAAGTGTCCGACGCCCACTATCCGAATGCGCTGCAAACCGCGCAGGCCCGCGTGACGAACAGCGACGCAACGGGTTACGGCGCACAAGCCGCCGCCGGCGTGCGTGCCGGCCGCGTGATCGCGGTCAAGCAAACCGCTCGAGACTCGGTCTATTTCGGTCAGTAAGACCGACGTACGCAGCGCGTACCTCGATACGCGCGCTGTCGACGCAACACCCCGCTCCCGTTCATCGGGGCGGGGTGTTGCGTTTTCGGTGGCTCCGACTTACGCGCTCCGCGACGCACGATCGATGCGCAGCGTGGATCGGCTGCAGCCCCGAACCGTTCACGCAGACGGCCGGCGTTTGCGCATAGAATGGCCGCGTGGTCGGCGCCGGCCTAAGCGAACGCGAGCGAAGCCTCGAGTCACCCGGGCATACCTCACTCGCTGGCCGACCCGATGCCGCACTCATCGCATTTTTCGAAAAGGAGCGGTTTCATGTCTCAAACATCCGGTTCCATGATCACGTTTCGCCGCCCCGACGGCCAGGAACTGCAGGGCTACCTCGCGACGCCGGAAAAGACCGAAGGTGCACCCGCGGTCGTCGTCATCCAGGAGTGGTGGGGCCTGAACGACCAGATCCGCGGCGTTGCCGATCGCCTCGCGCGCTGCGGCTACTTCGCGCTCGTGCCCGACCTGTATCGCGGCAAGTCGACGGTCGAGGAGGAAGAAGCGCACCACCTGATGACCGGCCTCGATTTCGGCGACGCCGCGTCGCAGGACATTCCCGGCGCAGTGCAATACCTGAAGACGCGCGCGTCGCGCGTGGCGGTCACCGGCTTCTGCATGGGCGGCGCTCTCACTCTGCTGTCGCTGCAGTTCGCCGATGTCGATGCCGGCGTCACGTGGTACGGCTTCCCTCCGCTTGACTACCTCGATCCGTCGAAGATCAAGGTGCCGCTGATGGGTCACTGGGGTACCCAGGATGCGTTCTTCGCGATCGACCAGGTCGATGCGCTGGAGAAGAAGCTGACCGACGCGAAGGTCGGTATCGAATTCCACCGCTATCTCGCCCATCACGCGTTCGCGAACGAAACGGCCGTCGGCCCCGGCCGCATCGGCGGCACGCAGTTCGATCCGGTGTGGTCGCAGATCGCGTGGGACCGCACGCTGACGTTCTTCGGGCGCACGCTCTGGGGCCAGCAGCAGTAATACCGCAGCAGGCACCTGCCGCTGACGGGTAACGATCCTCATGAAGCGAAACGCCACGGACTTGCAGCCGTGGCGTTGTCGTTTATGGGATGAATTTCTTATGCGACCGTCTCGCGCATCACGGGTTCGACACCGAAGCACGCACGACGAAATGCGAGTGGCACGGCCGGCTCCGGACTGGGGTTCTCATAAACGCGCGAGTCGATCGACGCATCCAATCGAAGACGTCATGCCGCAGTGCCGTCATCATCAAGTTCGGTATGCTAAATATCCCGCACGGCTGAACGTCGATTCACGGACGACGTTGCAAGTGCCGAGTCATTCGACCCGAAACTCGTTGTTCGCCTCCGCTCAGGACTCGCAGGAACCGCGCAGCGCGGCCTCGTCGGCGGCCAGCATTTCGGGCACGCATTCCCGCAGGAAATCGACGAACGTCCGGATCTTCGCGTCGAGGTACTGGCGCGACGCATACAGCGTGTAGACCGTCAGCTTCTGCAGCCGGTACTCGGGCAACACGCGAACCAGCGCGCCGCTCGCCAGGGCGGGCACCGCACTCGACATCGGCAATGAGCCGATCCCGAGGCCGGCGCGCAGCGCGGCGCCGAGCGCATCGGCGATATTCACCTGGAAGTCCGGCAGCGGCAGCTCGAATGTCTCGCGACCGTCGGGGCCGTCGAGGTGCCAGCGGTCGCGTGGAAAGATCGGCGTGACGATCTGCAGGCATGAATGCGCTTCGAGATCGCGCACGGTGCGCGGCGTGCCGCGCTCCTTCAGGTACGCGGGCGACGCGCACAGCACGCTGTGAACATCGCCGAGACGCTGCGACACCAGGCCCGAGTCGGGCAGCTCCGTCGCGCTCAGCTGCAGCGACACGTCGTAACCTTCGTCGATGATGTCGGGCACGTGCTGCGACAGCGTAAGTTCGACCGCCACCGACGGATAGCGCTGCCGGTATCGCACCACCGCGGGCACCACGTAGGCCTGGCCGAAACTTGTGGTCGCGTGCACATGCAGGCGCCCCGACGGCTTCGCCTGCGCGTCGGCCGCCTCGGCTTCCGCTTCGTCGATATAGCCGAGGATGCGCTGGCAGCGGTCGAGATAGCGCTGTCCGGCGTCGGTCAATGCGATGCGGCGCGTGCTCCGGTTGAGCAGACGCGTGCGCAGATGCGTTTCGAGTTGCGCGACCGAACGAGAAGCATAGGCGGTGGTGATGTCCAGGCGCTGGGCCGCGCTCGTGAAGCTGCCCTCCTCCGCCACCCGGACGAAAATGCGCATCATCTGTAACGTGTCCATCGACATGTCCCCGGGATTGAAATCGCTTCGCGGCGGCGCCCGCCCCGGCACAGCCCGGTCTGGCGCGAATTGTGCGGAACAGTACCGCAGCGGTGCAGGCGTGTCCAGTTTGCCGTGCGCCGCTCCGGCGCGCCCTCGCTCACGCGACAACCGCTGCCGGCATCGGCTCGATGCAGGCCGCACGGCGGCGGCCTGCCGCGCACGCATTGCACGTGCGCGTCGCGCTCAGCCCTGCTCGAAGGGGTTGCTCAGCACGATCGTGTCGTCGCGCTCGGCGCCGGTCGTGATCATCGATACGGGCGCACCCGCGACCGCCTCGACGCGCGCGATGAAATTCTGCGCGGCACGCGGCAACGCCGCAAACTCGCGCACGCCCTTCACGGTGCCGTCCCACCCGGCGAACGTTTCGTAGACGGGCGTTGCGCGCGCCTGCGCATCGCGGCTCGCGGGCAGATGGTCGACGCGTGCGCCATCGAGCTCGTAGCCGACGCACAGCTCGATCGACGCGAAGCCGTCGAGTACGTCGAGCTTGGTGAGCGCGAGCGAATCGATACCCGAAATCCGGACGGCCTGCCGCAACTGCGCGGCATCGAGCCATCCGCAGCGGCGCGGCCGGCCGGTGTTGACGCCGAACTCCTGCCCGCGTGCGCGCAGCGTTTCGCCGGTGGCGTCGCTCAGTTCGGTGAGGAACGGGCCGCCGCCGACGCGCGTCGCGTACGCCTTGGTTACGCCCAGCACGTGGCCGAGTTTCGACGCGCCGAGCCCTGTGCCGGCCGCCGCGGCCGATGCAACGGTGCCCGACGACGTCACGAACGGATAGGTACCCCAGTCGATGTCGAGCATCACGGCCTGCGAGCCCTCGAACAAGATGCGTTCGCCGCGGTCGTTCGCGTCGTTGAGGTCGGCCCACACGGGACGCACGAACGGGAGGATCTTCGGCGCGATGTCGACCAGCGTTGCCAGCATCGCGTCGCGCGAGCACGGCTCGAGCCCCAGGCCGCGGAACCATGCATTGTGGTGATCGACCAGCACGTCGAGCTTGTCGGCAAGCCGGCCCGGCTCGGCCAGATCCGCGACCCGCAGCCCGCGGCGCCCAACCTTGTCCTCGTAAGCTGGCCCGATCCCGCGCAGCGTGGTGCCGATGGGTTCGCGACGCAGACGCTCCTGCGCCTGGTCGATCGCACGGTGAATCGGCAGGACCAGCGTGGCGTTCTCCGCGATCGACAGATTGTCCGGCGTCACCGACAGCCCGAGTTTGGCCATCCGCCCGATCTCGTCCAGCAGCGCCTCCGGATCGAGCGCCACGCCGTTGCCGATCACACCGCGCTTGCCACGCACAATCCCGCTCGGCAACAGCGCGAGCTTGTACGTCTTGTCGCCGACGACCAGCGTATGGCCCGCGTTGTGGCCGCCGTTGTAGCGTGCGACGAGATCGGCCTGCGCCGCCAGCCAGTCCACGACGCGCCCCTTGCCTTCGTCACCCCATTGGGCGCCCACCACCACCACGTTCGGCATGCTCCATACTCCATGTGAGAAATCCAGACATCCGTTTCGGCCGCATCGGCCGTTCGTGTGCCATATTGGCGGACTAGGATCACCCGATCAAACGATTAAATCTGAGCAGTCGTGTGAGTAAATTTCACACGAAACGATGCATGGCCCGACGACTCCCTCCATTGAATTCGCTGCGCGCCTTCGAAGCCGCGGCCCGCCTCGGCAGTTTCACGCTCGCCGCCGACGAGCTGTGCGTGACGCATGGCGCGATCAGCCGGCATGTTCAGCAACTCGAGGCATGGCTTGGCCGACCGCTGTTCGAGCGGCACAACCGGCGCGTCGAACTGACCGACGCCGGTCGCGTATACCTTGCCGAGGTCGGTGCATCGTTCGACCGGATCGCGCTCGCCACCGCGCAGCATTTCGGCCAGGGGCAGCAGCGCGTGCTGCGCGTCAGCGCGCCCGCGACGTTTTCGCTGCGCTGGCTCGTGCCGAAGCTGTCATCGTTCCAGGTAGCGCATCCGGCCATCGAGGTGCGGCTGTCAACGTCGAACGAGCCGATCGAGAAGTTGCGTGACAAGGTCGACCTGATCGTCCGCGGCGGCCCGCAAGCGATCGACGGATATGTTGCCGAGGAGTTTCTGTCCGAAATCCGGCTGCCCGTATGCGCGCCGAAGCTGCTCGAGGGCCGGCCGCTGCGTACGCCGGCTGATCTCGCCGGCTTCACGCTGCTGCACGCGGCGACGTACCCCGGTATGTGGCCCGAGTGGCTCGCGGCGGCCGGGCACGCGAATCTGGTGCCGCGGCATTCGCTCACGCTGGAGCATTTCTATCTGACGCTGCAGGGCGCGCTCGACGGCCTCGGTGTCGCAATGGGGCCGATCGCGCTCGTCGCGGACGACATCGCCGAAGGCCGGCTGGTGCGGCCGTTCAGCGAACCGGCACTGCCGCCGTGGCGCTATTTCACTTACGTCGCGACTGCGCGCGCGGAAGACGAAGCCGTGCGGGCCTTCAAGGACTGGTTAAAAGCGACTGGGAACGCGACGGCGGAAGCGCGGCGCTGACCAAGTCGATATGTCGGCGACCAGTCGTTGCGCCACGCGCACCGTCTCAATTTGTGCGGGTTTCGTGTGCCTTTGTGCGGAGCCGTATTGCTCGTGCATGATTGTTTTTCGTCTCGTGATTCATCCAGCGATCTGTTGTATTCCGTAGGATTCCTCTGAAACTGAACAAGCAGAATGGCGCGTGTCGTTCACGGAGAGCAGGAAAATTCAACGCATCGAGATGGCATTCATCTCACCTAGAAACGAAGGACGCCGAATCAATTGACTCGGATGTCACACCTGCACGATGACCGGTCGCGCATCGCGTTTCAGCAGCATAAACGACAAACCCCGGCTCGCGCCGGGGTTTGTCTCGTGGGGGAACGTTTATTGGCTTGCGCCAGCGGCTTCGCCCGCCTTCTTCTGAGCGTTCTGCAGATTCTGCGGATAGTTCGGATCGTTGGCCGCCGGCTTGTAGCCAGCGTCTTCGAGCTTCTTCAGCTCGGCGTTGTTCTTCGCGCGCGCTGCCTTGTGTTCGGCTTTGCGTTTTGCCCGAGCTGCCTTGCGTGCTTCACGCTTCGCGGCTTTCGCATCCGATGCGGCGGATGCGGCCGGTGCACTGGCGACGGTCTGCGCGAACACCGGAGCGGCCGAGCCGAAGAGGAACGCTGCTGCTGTAGCAGCCAGCGTCAGTTTTTTGATCTGGATTCGCATCGCTGAACTCTCTTTTCTGATTAGTCACGGAGTGAAAGCACATCGAGATACCGCCCCTGCCCCTGGCCGGTCTTCATGTCGCGGTCAGGGCCTTTGCATCATAACCGCGTTGCAAAAAATGTGGCGCCATCATGCGTGCATTCTTGGGGATACACGTATGGGAGACGTCGTATCGTCACGTATCCCGCGCCCGCCCGATCCGCGTTTCGCAGGGGCCACGACGACGCATCGCGCTCGGGAATCACGCAGCGTGCACGACCGCGGCAACCGCGTGGCGAAGCGGATCGTTCCACCGATACGGTGCAGATTGCCGGTGAGGATGAGATCGATTTCGGTGATGCATGCACTCGCACGACGCCGACTGTTTCACCTGTGGAGTCTGCTGCTCGTGCAATGCGATCGTCGCCCCATGAGCGGGATAGACGACGAAATCGCGAACCTGTGCGCCATGTTGTGACTCGCTCCCGCGCGAACGACGGTTCCTCCCATAAACGACCACGATTCATTCTGCACCGAGCCTGTCGCATTCCCCCGCATGTCGCACGCATGGCTACCTGTTCGATTCTATTCGTCGCCAGATGTGGGAGATGACGTTTGCAGGTAGAGGCGACCTTTGCCACGCAAGGTGAACTCTTCGATCGGCATTCGTTCACGATTGCGCACGAGCATCACGCGAGCGGTCGCCTGTGCGAATGCGTGGCGCTTGGCATCGTACCGACGTCACGAAGCGTCTCGAGCTTGTGCGGCAAGGACGGCGACACGTCCAGCGCGTGGCGCATTCATCACAGCTTTTCCATTGTGCGGCCGCATCTGGTGCGGAGGCGTCGCGCGCACGGTTTGTTAATCCGACGGACACCTTGTAGGTGAGCTTTTACAGGACGGGGCAACTTCCAGCGGTGAGAATTTTCGGGAGTCGAGTGCGGATCCGATGAGGATGAGCCATGTTGATGACGCCAGCCTCACGTTCGAGGCAGTTGCCAGGATCGTCGTGATCAAGCGGCCGCGGTCAGCGTCTCGCTCGGCACAGCGATGCGATTCTGGTCGCGTCGATCGGAACGCTGTCCCAATTCCGATACTGACCCAAAGGTAGAAAACCGCGATGCAGAATGAGCGGGACGAGAGCCAGCCAATTTCGTCTGTGCACGCGCCATCGACTGGAAAGTGACAGGCAGATCAACAGGTGACAGCCGAAGACTTTTCTGCGGAAGCCTTGGCGCTGACGAAAAAAAACGGCCTGAGAATGAATTCCGGCGATTTTTCACCGCCGTGACGGAAACTCGCGGTGCTTCTGTGTCGAGCGGGGCTGCCGTCGTCTGCGGGTAATCCCTGACGGGAAACCGACCGCTATCTGCATTTTTCAATCCCATAGGTGGGAACCTATGTCCCGAAAACACCGATTCCCTCCCATAAGTTTCTACGTTTAAGCATTTGTTAGTAGGTACTCACCTTCATTGGAAGCCTTGTCAGGCCTGGAACGCTTGCAAAATGAGGCAGATATCGAGGGATCCACAGGCCTCGAGTCAGGATTGCTGTGCTTGTCGAGCCTCACTGGTTCGCTTGGGTAGCGGTTTATGGGGGTTGTTTTTCTGCACAGACGCACGTGTGTTTACATCTTTGATAAACAACGTTTACATCTTTAACTACTTTTAGACGGCTCACAGCCTTGTCTGGTAAGGGTTTGACAGGGGTTCGGTACCCATTTATGGGGGCACAGGCGGAAGAATATGGGGTTTCAGGTCTGTGGATTTGGGGCATCGGGTACCGCGCTGTGGGAAATGGGGGTTGTGGATATGGGGCACGCGTAGCCAGCTATGGGAATCGGCCCCAAAAACGCCTCAGGTAGCCCTCTATGGGGGAATCTATAGGTACCCGGTTATGGTGCCCTCTTGCTTGTTCGTCTAGGGTCCCGCGCACAGCATTTCATATTGGGTTGCCGGTTATGGGATGGATTCCAGGTAGCCGTTTATGGGTATCGGCGTGGACAGAGTGATCTCGTTCTGCTTGTTCCAGAGGAACCGGGGTCCCATAAACAGGATCAGGCCTGCGGATAGGTCACCATCTGTGGGGAAATCTTAAGGTAGTCATTTATGGGAGGTATTTCCGCCTGCCCGCCACAGATGAAGACAAAACGCCAAGCTGGCGGATCTTGATAGGTACCTATCCATGGGACGTGCTAAAGGTAGCGTTTTATGGGAGACCGCAGACCGTGTTGCAGGGCACCACGAATCGGGTCCGCACATCCAGTTCCACCGGATTATTTCCCATGAATGGGTACCTTCAGTAGGGCAAGTCCCGTGCCGGATTCTGGCGACAGCCAACACAGGTAGCAGGTTTTGGGAGCTGTTTTTGGTGGAAAGGTATATGGATATGGGGTTTCGCACAAATCGTGAAAATGGAATTTTTCATTTTGAGACAATGCTTTATCGACGATAGTGAAAGTGATACTGGAGATGAAGGCGTTGCTCGATGGCTCGAAAAGGTATAAAGTCCGCCATCAACACGGTCACCTTCTCCGGACATCACGATGCCGCGCAAGCCCGCAATCAAAGGCTCCGACAAGCAGGTTTCGCTATTTCAGACGCCCGAGCCACCCGATCTGCTGCGCAAGGCGGTCCAGGCAATTCATATCGCTCCGAAGTCCGGAAAGATCGGTCTGCAGCAGCGCAAGATGTTCAGCTCGCTGATCAAGAACGCCCTTCGTCAGGAAGCATTCGAGCCCGGCCGGACGAGCTTTTCGATCTCGATCGCCGCGCTGTCGCACGAGAGCGGGTTGAACAGCAACAACACGAAGTATGTGAAGGACACGGTCAACTCGCTGATCAGTACCGTCGTCAACTGGGACTACCTTGCCGCCGACCGCTCGACGGTGTGGAAGGCGTCAGGCCTGCTCGCCGGCGCCGAGCTCGAGCAATCGGTGCTGAAGTACAGCTTCTCCGACCAGATTCGCAGCGAGCTGCTCAACCCGGAAATCTACGCGCTCATCGATATGCGGATCGCGCGCGAGTTTCGGCGCTCGCACTCGCTTGCCCTTTGGGAAAACACGGTGCGCTACGAGGGGATCGGCATCACGGCAAAAATTCCACTGCCGAAATTCCGTGATCTCATTCTCGGTCAGGACAAGGCGTCGCAGTCTTATAAGGAGTACAAGCTCTTCAAGAGCAAGGTCCTGGTGCCGTGCATTCAGGAGGTAAACGAAGTTTCCGACCACACGCTCGAGTTGATCGAACACAAGTCAGGTCGCAGCGTGGAGGCCGTCCAGTTCAAGGTGACGCGCAAGCAGAGCGCGGATACGGTCGAGGAAGGCGACGTCAAGAACGA
Organism: Burkholderia diffusa; assembly: GCF_902499115.1. Lineage (GTDB taxonomy): Bacteria > Pseudomonadota > Gammaproteobacteria > Burkholderiales > Burkholderiaceae > Burkholderia > Burkholderia diffusa. The sequence continues at coordinate 86,813 of NZ_CABVPN010000027.1, read as the reverse complement.
AGCACTCGTCGACGAGGTCGCCAAGTTCGGCATCCCGCGTTCGGAAGCGCGCCGGTTGATTACGCAGTACGGTGTGCAGCGCATCAAGGCGGCGATCGCCTATACGCTCAATCGGACTACGAAAAAGAATGCAGCGCCGGTCGACAACGTGGCCGCGTATTTCCGCAAGGCGCTGACGCACGGTTATACGCTGGCCGACGGACAGGGGACCGAGACGGCCGCGCCGGCAAAGGAATCCGGGCAGAGCAAGCAGGAACAGATTCGCGACAAGTACCTGGCCGCGAAGGTCGACGAAGCCGGCGCGTATTTCCGCGAGCTGGAGATCGACGACCAGACCAAGCTGATCGAGCGCTACAACGAAACGGTGGCCGGGTCGAAGGATCTCACGCTGTCGCCGAAGAAGAAGGCGAGCAAGCTGGCGCAAACCAGCTTCTTCCGATGGCTGGCGCTCGACACCTGGGGCGAACCGACCTCGGACGATTTGCTGGAATTCCTGCTGAAAAGCAGCCTCGCGACCAACTGATCAAGGCCTCGCAGCCTGGCATGCACCGTGCACCGGACTTCATCGGACGCGCGGTGTCATGCAGGTGCGAGGCCTTTGCTTTTGGGCGCCTTCTTTTACTTTTGCGCGGCTACCGCCAGTTCGGCGACGTATGCATCGATCACGGTCTTTAGCCGGTCGGCGAGCGCTTCCTGATGGGACGCATCGACTCCCTTCAGTTGCAGATCCAGACGCCCGTCCGGATAGGTTTTCAGCTGACCGATTGCGCGTGATTCGAGCGCGAAATCGTGTCGAACGCTGTAACGCGTGCGCCCCGTCTTCTTGTTGCCGTCGGTCTGTGCGCGCAGGAAATTCTCGAGGTCGCGCACCGACTTTTTACGGTCGATCACCGCCGTGAGCAGACGGTCGGCAGCGGGTTCGCCCAGGCGCTCGAAAATCAGTTTCAGGAAGTACGCGGCCTGCAACCCGACCACATCGTTCGCGCTGGCCATCCGTTCGAGCAGCGTGTTCGGCAGTGCGTTCAGCGATAGTGTCTTGCTGATCGATGCCTTGTCCTTGCCTATCTTCTCCGCGAGCGTGTTCTGGTCGGGGAAGACCTTTTCGTCGAGGAGACGCTTCCATGCGACTGCATCGTCGAAGATGGTCTGGCGTTCGTGGTCGTGGTTGGCGCGATACGCGATCGTGTACAACTGCTCGGGTGTGTGGTCCGTGCGAAACGTCGCGTTGATCGTTTCGTCGCCGTTGATGCTCGTCGCGCGCAAGCGGCGTTGCCCGTCGATCACGACGAGCTTGCCGGGAAACTCCGGGAGACGCGTGACCTTGATCGGCTCGATCTGTCCTTCCCGCTTCAACGTCAAAGCGAGCTCGTGCAGGCTCGACTCGGAATAGAACACGCGCGGGTTGAACGGGTTCGGGATGCAGTCCTTGACCGCGACCTTCTGCGGCGCGCCCAGGTCGAGCGCGTCGGAGGAGGCGGCGGCGGTCGGGGCGACGGGGGGTGTGGCTTCGGCGGCGGGATTCGATGCGGGCGTCGGCTCCGGCAGGCGCGTTTCCAGCGCCGCGTTTTCCTGTGCGAGCCCACGCAGCAAGCCGGCTGCGAGATGCAGGTTGCCGGTCGGCTTCTTCTCTTTCGATGTGTCCTTAGCCATGAGCGGCTCCGGTAGCGCGCGTCGACGCGATGTATTGGGCCATTTCGGTGACCAGTCTCTCGATTTCCGCGCGGGCTTCCTTCAGCCCCTTCAGGTATCGATTGTGATGATGGATTGTGGTGCCGAGGGCGAACGTCTGCCGGTAGACCTCGCGCTGCGCGATCTGGCTGTCGAGCAGATGCTCCCCTATTTCTTCAGCCCTTAGAATTTTTAGAATTTCTTCTCGCATTTTAGTTTTTCCATTGACGCTATTCAGCATCAATGCGGAAGACAAATTCGGGTTACGAACGGCACGCATCGATTCGATCATGCGAATCATCGCGACGGTGCTATACAGGTCGGCCGGCGACGGAGACAGCGGCACGAGGCAGAAATCGGCGACCTCGAGCACGGACGCGATGCGTGGGTCTTCGAGGTTGCCCGGGCAGTCGACGACGATCACATCGAAATTCGCATCCTGCTTCTTGATCTCGCCGCCGATGCCCCGGCCGGCGGGGGCCAACGACAGAACCGTCATCGGGAGCGTATTTTCACCGCTCGTCACCCATCTCACTGATGTGCCTTGAGGGTCGGCATCGATCAAGGCGACCTTGTTGCCACCTGCCTCGAAGGCAGCAGCGATATTGACGGAGATGGTGGTCTTTCCAGTACCACCTTTTTGATTACTGACGGCGATCTTGAAAGCCATTAAATTCCCTCCTAGGAGTTTTTCGTAATATATGCATTTATTGTTGGAAAGTCCAGAAAGTGCTATATGAAAAGAGAAATTTTCTTATAGATGTTGTTGTCACGTGACAAGTACGTCAAATGGCAAGCAAGTATTTGTGATTTGAAAGTGGGTGAAAAATAAAAATAAATGGCATTGCATTCGAGACGGAAGGTGCTGATGAAGTACTGAGGACTTCAGTGCTGGTAGCGAAAAAAGGTCACAGTGCCGATTCCCGAATGTGTCTCGCGACCGGTGAGAATTCTGCCGTAGTTTGGCATTCAGCTTGTGGCCCTCGGCGGCGTCGGGATGCAAAGTTGTCACGTGACAAGTCGAATTTGGCTGGCTCGGATCTCAAATGGTGCTCGACGGCAGGCATGCCGATGCGACGCGCGCCGATAATTCCGGTGCTTTTTTCCTCGCTCCTCATTACGGCGGTCTGTGTTCAGATATGACGGCTGGTGCTGGTGCTGGTGCTGGTGCTGGTGCTGGTGCTGGTGCTGGTGCTGGTGCTGGTGCTGGCGACTGCTGCGTGTTGTTACGTGACAACCCGGCAAGGCGTTGCTTCTGGACACATATCGTCAGCCTCGGCGCACCCACTGTAGAAGTCGCGGGCGTGAAGAAGTTCATGGGATATATGGGTTGGTCGTGTTCGATTGGGCCAGGTCACTGACGCGAAAGCGATCGGGTTGTTGTCACGTGACAACCGTTGCGGATGGACGCCGAAAGGATCAACTCGACATCGACGCGGCATCGTCAGTGACGAAGTACGAGGAGGTGCTGGCTAGCCGGCGATAAGTGAGTGATCTATGTTGGCCGAGAAAATCACGCCCGAGCGAGCATGCTCTCAGCGTCCGATGGAACACTAATTCCAGCGAGTGATGTGGCCCTAATAAATGGGCTGATCAGCATCTACAGGCAACGACGATGAGACAGGGGAGGGGTACGGCAGAGTCTTATTGTGCGGGCCGTCGATCGGACGATCGAGAGCATCGGCGTCGCCTCACATTCTTGATGGGCTTTTTGAGCGCGAATTCCTGCGCGTCGCCGAGGGGAAATGGCGTAAATCAGCAGGGCGTGAAACAATTCTTCTAAATGGGTGTATGTGCGGAAACCCTTGCCCAGCAATGGGTTGCGCTACTTTCTTCATGTTGTTTCACGCAAAATGAGCATCGACGACGGTTAAAATGGGGGCGCATGAACCCGGCGCGCGCTATTGGGTCTAGGTAACGACGGCTAAAGCATCGACGTATCAATTGAGACGTGTTTTGTGATAATTGATACGTTTCGCGGATGGGCGCGCAGTTCGATCGATCTGCGGGGATCTCAAACATCGAGCGGAACAGGCCAGCAGCGGATTCAAGAGGTGTAGTGAGTTCGTCATCGCTAGTTGTCACGTGACAACGCGCTGCGCCAACAGCGCGGATTGCAAACCTGTACGTGACGGGAGAAGCCGAAGCGGGCGCCTCGTCCCAACGGCGGCGTTGAGCGAAGACGGATTCTACAGACGGCCTCGGAAGGCAGTTTCCGATGGGCTTGGCCTGTATCTATCACTGTGCAGATGGAGCGGGGATTTGCAGACTTTGCGTCAAGAGGGTGAAGCGCATCGCCACAATTGGTTCGACCGTGTATATCTCGACCTTCGCCGGATGTCTGCTGTCGGGGGCGAATGATCATCGTCGCCGACGATCGACCAAAGAGTCCGTTGCGAAGCCGTATATCACCAGGAAAATTCACCGCCGCGGCGTTCTCGTCCAGAAACCGCCGCGGCCAGCGAACCTACTTCGTCGCCTGCCATACGCACAGCTGCTGCCACCAGCGCGTCTTCGTTGCTGGAGTCTTTGCTGGCTCATCGACCGTTCGCCACCAACGTTCGCCGCGATGCGGCGCATTCAAATCGAGTCGCTCGCCCATCCTGGGTGTCGACAACTCGACCCCGCGTACCATGGCCAACGCGGTGACGCGCTCAAACGGCTCTTGCCAACGGTGCATCGCGAGATCGAACGTGCCGTTGTGAATAGGCATCAGCGTGCGACCGCGCAGGTCGATGTGCGCTTGCACGGTTTCTTCCGGCTGCATGTGCACGTAGGGCCATTGTGGGTCGTATGCCCCGGTCTCGATCAGCGTCACGTCGAAGGGCCCAAGCCGTTCGCCGATAGTCCGGAAACCGTCGAAGTAGCCGGTGTCGCCGCTGAAGAACACCCGCAAATCGTCGTCGACGATGACCCACGACGCCCACAGCGTGCTGTTGCCGTCAAACAGGCTGCGTCCGGAGAAGTGCTGTGCCGGTGTCGCGGTCAGCGTCAGACCATCGACGTCGATACTTTGCCACCAGTCGATCTGGCGTACCTTTTTCGCGTCGATACCCCATTCGATCAGCCGGTCGCCGACGCCCAACGTGGTAACGAACACGCCAGTGGTGGCTGCCAGTGCGAGCACCGTTTCACGGTCGAGGTGATCGTAGTGATCATGCGACAGGAGCACGCCACGCAACGGCGGGAGGTCCACGAGCGCGATCGGCGGCGCATGAAAGCGCTTGGGGCCGATGCGCCGGAACGGCGATGCGCGTTCGGCAAATACAGGATCGGTCAGCCAGAATTCGCCGCGTAGTTTCAACAGCAGTGTTGAATGCCCTAGCCGATACAGGCTGCGGTCGGGGGCCGCGCCGAGTTGTTCGCGAGTCAGTGAATCGATGGGCAATGCGCCTGTCGGAACCGTGTTGCGTGGCTTGTTGACCAGCATGTTCCATGCGATGCCAAGTGTTTTGCCGAAGCCTTCGGCCGGTGCCGGTGCAACGTTGCTGAAGCGTTCGCCGTTGTGCTGCGGCGACTCGCCGGACAGTGTGCGGCCACGCCTGGCGGCGGCGAAACCCAGTACGCGATGAAGAAATACGAGAGGCGAAGCCATGTCGATTCGTCCGGAAAATAAAGTACACCGAGCAGTGTAGTTTATCCCTGGGAAAAGTAAACTCAGGGGTGTAAAATTTTTTGAATGGATACGAGCACTTCTCCTCAACGGCTGACCGACCGAAAGCGTGCGGCAATACTCGCCGCGGCGATCGAGGAATTCCTTGCGGCTGGCTATGACGGGACCAGCATGGATCGCATCGCAGCGCGCGCGGACGTGTCGAAGCGCACCGTCTACAACCATTTCCCGGGCAAGGAAGCATTGTTCGCGGCGATCCTGAATCAGCTGTGGGACGCGACGCTGAGCGCCGGCGCGCCGGCCTACTGCGCCGACGTCCCACTGCGCGATCAACTGCTCGCGCTGCTGGGCCGCAAGTTGCGGTTGCTGAATGACGAAGCATTTCTTGCACTTGCCCGCGTCGCGATCGGTGCGGCTATCCATTCGCCGGAACGCGCGCGCGACATGGTCGAACGTATGGGCGAGCGCGAAGAAGACGTGACGGTCTGGATTCGTGCAGCCGCGGCGGCTGGCCGGTTGTCGGTGACCGATGCCGTTTTCGCCGCGCATCAACTGCACGGGATCGTGAAAGCGTTCGCGTTCTGGCCGCAAGTGACGATGGGCCAGCCGCCGCTCGGCGCGCAAGAACAACAGAAGGTCGCGGAAACGGCTGCCGACATGTTTCTTGCGTACTACTCGCGCGCAGACCACGCCGGTGTGTAAGGTACCGGGCGGGATTGACCGCGCGTCGTGCGAAGCACGAAGCGGAACAATTGCGTCGATATACGCAAGGCGAGTCTCATCCTCTGCCTCGAGGAAAGCGCCATTCGACAACCAGCGGACGCAGGCACTGATACGCACGTCGACGTAGCCGGATCGAGCCGTACCGGCGCGTGCGGCAGGCGCAAATGAAACCGAACGTGAGCGAAAACCGATGAAGACGCTGTTGATCGTCTATCACACGATGACGGGAGGCACGCAGCAGATGGCCGAAGCGGCTGCGGATGCCGCGCGCGAGCAATCCGGCGTCGACGTCAGATTGCAGCGTGCGGATGCGACCAGCGCGGACGACGTACTCGCCGCCGACGCTTATCTGTTCGCTACACCGGAAAATCTCGCCGCGATGTCCGGGCTGATGAAGGACTTCTTCGATCGCTGTTACTACGCTGCGCTCGATCGCGTGAACGGCCGCCCCTATGCGGCGATGATCTGTGCTGGCAGCGACGGTCAGAACGCGCTGCGCCAGATCGACCGGATCGCGACCGGATGGCGGCTCAGGAATGTGGTGCCGGGCCTGATCGTCTGCACCCATGCGCAAACGCCGGAGCGGATCCTCGCGCCGAAGACGATTGGCAGCGAGGATCTCGCGCGCTGCGCGGAGGTCGGCGCGGGGCTCGCTGCGGGCCTTGCACTCGGCGTGTTCTGATTGCCGGCGATCAAGCCAGCGGAAGCGGAGCCGCGGCCGCGCGCAACGACTGGAGCGCGACGCCTGCCGTGCATTGCCCGATTGCAGCGAATGCCGGCGACGCGCAATTTTCGCGAGACACCGCTCGTGCGAATTGCATCCTCGTTTGCGGCAGCGGCACCATGGAATGTCGATGCCCTAGTTGGCCTTTGTCGACACTGGCGGCTGATGGTATTCGGGCCACAGGCTTTTCACGAGATCGCGTGAAGCGCCATACGCATGGCAGCTGTCGAGCCAGCCCATACTGCTCACTTTCCGATGCCGTCGTACGCTCGACGATCGATGCGGGCGCAACTAATAGCGTGGCGGCAGAGATCGATGCACACTCGCCACGCCGCACGGATCGTATGCGAAAGCCCGGTCTTCCGGACGATGCGAGTCGGCAGAATTTGGCGTCTTTGCTATCCGTACCATCGCTCGCCATTTCGGACTGTGGAGTAACCGATGCGTCGCGTGACCGGCGCACTGAAGCCGAGAGTACCGGAAACGACACTACGTAACGCGAGTGTCGATCTACCGAGAAAACGCCGCCATAATGCGCAACACGACCGCGCGGACGCATTCTCGTTCCCCCGGATCCGTCAAATGCGAACCGGTGAGTCAACCGGCGGCCGCGGGTACCGGTATACTTCCACTCCTGCCTTTGTCCGGCATCGTGGCCGGGTGCCTGAAACAGTGGTGGTGGCGATGCGGCCCCGCAATGATCCGCGTCGGTGGCAGACGCGCCGCAGGCGATGCGGCGAACGCCGATGTGCGGAATGGCTGCACGAACCACACCTTATATTCCTGGTGGATTGAATTTATGGGTTTTGAACAACTTGCCGAATTGCGGGCGCAGCTCGCAGCAAAGGCCAAGCAGGAGCGCAACGCGAAGCGACCGGCTACGCAACCGGACGCAGGCGCGAAGCCGAAATCCGGCGACCGGCCAGCTCGGGGGGCCAAATCGGGTGCCGGGGCGAAAGCGTCGTCCGGCGCGAAGCCCGCTTCGGCGAAGCCGTCGACGCCGGTCGATCCGGTCATCGTTGCGATCGGCAAACTGCAGCGCCGGTTCCCGCGCGCGTTCCCGAAGAATCCGGCTCCGAAGGTGCCGCTGAAGGTCGGTATCTGGGACGACCTCGCTCGCGAGGCGCAAGCCGTCGGCCTGAGCGAGGCCGAGCTGCGCGAGGCGATGTCCACGTGGTGCCGCGGCAATCGTTACTGGTCGTGTCTCGTCGAAGACGCGGTGCGGGTCGATCTGCAAGGTAACGAAGCGGGGCGCGTGACGCACGACGACGCGGCGCGTGCGCGCCGGCTGAAGTCGCGCCGTCCGGGCAACAAGGGTGGCGCGCAAGCGGCGAAGGGCGCACCGCAGCAGCCGAAGGTGGAAGCGCAGGCCGCCGCCGCGCCGCAGCAGGCGACCGCGGAAGCACCGGAGGACGCAGCACCGCAGCCCGAGCAGCAAACGGCCGCGAGCGAGTAACGCGCGATGTGTCGCCGCGCGACCGCGCGGTGACGGCCTGCCTGCGCCGCGCATGCAGCGCATCACATGACAGACCGACCTGTCCTCCGGGGCAGGTCGGGACTGCCGCCGCTGGCGGCACAGTCAGTCAGCCTCACCCAATCCTCATCGAACTGTGACCCGACGACGAAAGCGTGTCAGCGGACGCCGTGTGCGCAAGCTATCTGTCACACCGGGCAAGCATGGCGAGGCGACGGGATATCGATCAGGGGCGGCGTGCATCATGAAAACGCGGTGGCGCCGCAACCCGGCGAACGTTGCGTAGACGGGCGTCGCGCGCGGCTGCGCATCGATGCTTGCGGACAGACGGCCGACGCGTGTGTCATCGTGTTGGTGACCCACGCCCATCCACTCGTGTTTCATCACAATAATTCGTTTTCCTAATGTGGTTGGATCCCAGGTGAAAACCGGATTCGCCCCCACGCGAATTTCTCGCACGTGAGCCGCTGTCAAACGTGAAGTGCGGCCGTATTCGACAGACCACGGGGTGATGTCCGGACGCACCGCACGGTCGCCCGTCCGTCAGTTGGCGACCCGTGACACACGCGCGATAATCTCCCCAGCACGAATCGTCGGGCCGGCACGTTGCCGGCACCGCATGACGCGACAGGTACCTCAAAGCCAGCGCAACTCGCCCGACATTCCCCGAAATTGAATGGCATCTGGCGAACCGTACGCGCCACTGCATCACACGAAGCTTGCCGATTCCATACGCACAATGCTCTACGCAAAGACCGCATCATGATTTCGAGACATTCCGCGATCCTCGTCGCACTCACCGCCGCCGCGCTGTTCGGCGCCGCGACGCCGCTAGCCAAGGCACTGATCGGCGCGATGTCGCCGTTCATGGTCGCCGGCCTGTTCTATCTCGGCAGCGGGATCGGTCTCGGCGTCGGGATCCTGCTGCGCGGGTTGCACCGCCGCCGCGCGCCGGCCGAGAACGCCGCGCCGCTGCAACGCTCGGATCTGCCGTGGCTTGCCGGCGCGATCGCGGCCGGCGGCGTCGCGGGCCCGGCGCTGCTGATGCTCGGGCTGTCGAGCACACCGGCTGCGACGAGTGCGTTATTGCTCAATCTCGAAGGCGTGCTGACGGCGGTCATCGCGTGGGTCGTGTTTCGCGAGAACGTGGATCTTCAGGTGTTTCTCGGCATGGTAGCGATCGTCGCCGGCGGCACGCTGCTGTCGTGGGGCCCGGGGCGCGCGGGCGTGCCGATTGGCGCGTTGCTGATTGCCGGCGCATGCCTGTGCTGGGCGATCGACAACAACCTGACCCGCAAGGTCGCCGCGAATGATGCGATGGTCATCGCCTGCGCGAAAGGCCTGGTCGCCGGGCCCGTGAACATCGGTATCGCGCTCGCGACCGGCGCGGCGCTGCCCGCCATTCCGGCCGCGGCCGCCGCGATGCTGACCGGCCTCGGCGGCTACGGGATCAGTCTCGTGTTGTTCGTCGTGGCGCTGCGCCATCTCGGCAGCGCGCGCACGGGTGCGTATTTTTCGGTGGCGCCGCTGTTCGGCGTCGTGCTGTCGCTGCTGATCTGGCCGGCTCTGCCGTCCGTCACGTTCTGGATCGCGGCCGCGCTGATGGCGCTCGGCATCTGGCTGCACGTGCGTGAACGGCACGAACACGAGCACGCGCATGAACGACTCGAGCATACGCACCGGCATCGGCACGACGAACATCATCAGCACACGCACGATTTTCCGTACGATGGCGATGCACCGCACACGCATCCGCACGTGCACCTGCCGATCACGCACAGTCACGCGCATTTCCCGGACATTCACCACCGCCATCGGCACTGATTTGCGCGGCAAAGGAGAATGACGCGCGCTGCGTGCAATGCGCATCGCAAAGGTACCAGTTTATGGGGACGTTATTGGGTGCCCGCGGCGCCGCGTCGGCGTTGCTCGATGCGGCCGGCCGGTCGCGACTCAGTCTTCCGTCTGAATCAATCGGATCAACGACCCGTCCGGGTCGATCAACGCGCCGACGGTACCGCCCCATCCTTCGCGCTTCGGTCGATGCGCGCGTGGCCAGCCGGTCATCTGCTCCGGAATGCCGGCGGCGAGTACCTCGTCGAAAAACGCACCGACGTCAGCGAGCCGGAAACAGCAACTGAACCAGCTCATGGCCGGATCGAGACCGGGATGCGGAAAGAACTCCAGCAGCAGATCGCCGCGTCTGAGGATCATCCAGCCATCGTCGCGCCAGGTTTCGACGAACCCGAGCTTCGCGTAGAACAGCGACGTGGCTTCGAAATCGCGCGACGGCAGATTGGGACTCGCAAAGTCGGTCAAGGCTGTTTCTCCAATGAGCGTTGCGGTCGAACGAACGCGCGGGAAAACGCGCGGACGGATGGCGCGCATCATCGGTCAAACGATGCGCTCCGGCAAGCCGCGCAGGCCGCGGTCGCGATTATCGTCCCGGGGTAAAGCAGAATTCGAAATCCTCGCAGCCCGGGCATCCGGGCACGGGCCCGGGCTGGAGGCCAAGCAATGCGGCCACTTCCTGGGCGAGGAATTTCTTCCAGCGCAGCTGCGCGACATTGCGTGCGGCAAGCGCGGGGAAATAGCGATCGAGCATCGCGGTGACCGCGTCGCGTCCGTCAAGACCAAGATCGCGCCACAGGTGATCGGGGCGCAGGCACGCATGCGCGACGATTGCAGCGACGCAGTCGGCATCGTCGTGCGCGACGGCGGGATGCGCATCCCGCATCAGCAGCGCGTGCAGCGTCGCGACGAACCGCGCGTGCACGGCCGGCAGCGGTGCGATGGTGAGCACCGGAACGAACGCGGCCGCATCGGTGGAATTCAGGTGCGGAAACTGGCGCTCAAGCAGGCCGCTCAACCGGGCGGGAGACAGGCCGAGCAGCGCGAGCTCATTGCGGCATGCACGTGCCGCAATGAGCTCACCGAACAGACTTGCATCCGGGGAATCGGCGTCGGCCGCGCCGGACAGCAGCGCTTGCAATATGCGCCGATGCGCATGCTCGAGCGCAGACGTCATCGTATGCGCCTGCAAGCCGGCCGCGCGTTGCGCGCCCCCCGGGCGCGGCGAATGGCGGGACGTCGTTGCACGATCGACCGGGCGATCACTCGACCCCGACGATCACGCTCGACGCCTTGAAGAGCGCGGACGCGGCCTTGCCGCTTGCGAGGCCGAGACGATCGACGCTGTCGTTGGTGACGATCGCGACGATCTCCGCACCACCTGCGGCCTTGATCACGACTTCCGAATTGACCGCGCCCTTCGCGATCGACGACACGGTGCCCGCGACACAGTTTCGCGCCGACACCTTGCTGCTGTCGACGTCGACCATCACGATCACCGACGATGCCTTGACGAGCGCAAAGGCCTTCGCGCCGGACGCGAGGCCGAGCGATGCTACGCTTCCGTGCGTGATCACGGCGACGATGTCGAGGCCGTCCTCGGTACGCAGCGTGATTTCGTCGTTGACGGCACCGGGCTTGACGGCGCTGATCTGGCCGGCGAATTGATTGCGGGCGCTGGTGAGCATGATGACTCTCCGGGAAAGGGCCGCCCGGCGGGCGGCGAGCGAATGGCGGAAACCGCGGACGAGTTTACCGGCAATGCAGGTGAAGCGCGACGTCGGCATCGGCATACTGGACATGCGAAACCGCGCACGATGCTGCGCGACAACAGGCATTTCGTGTACGCCGTGACGCCCCGCGCGCGCTTACTTTACAGCGGCCGACGCGGCAGCCGGCGCGCCCGCCGCCGAGGTCTGCTGCGCCGCAGCGGCCGTTCCATTGCCTTCCCATCCGCCGCCGAGCGCGAGGAACAACTTCACCTGGTCGGCGGCGACCTGGCCTTCGGCTGCGGCGACCTGCGCACGCACGCTCGTCAGCGTGCGCGTCGCATCGAGATCCGAAATGAACGACTCGCGGCCGGCGGTATACAGCCGGTGCGTTTCGTCAGCGGAACTACGCGCCGATTCGTAGGCCGTGCGCAGCGCATCGGTGCGTTGCACGTCGGCCGCATAGGTCGCGAGGCTCGACTGCGTTTCGCGGAGCGCGTTCAGCACGACGCCGTCGAAGTGCGCGAGCGCGCCGCCGGTCGCCGCCTCCGCTTCGCGCACGCGCGCGCGCTGGCCGTTGACCGGAAACGACCAGCTGATCAGTGGTCCGAACGACCAGCGATTCGTGTTGGAAGAGAACAGGTCGGCGGCCACGCCGACCGAACCGGCGGACGCGCCGATGCTGATCGATGGATACAGCGCGGCGGTCGCGACACCGATCCGCGCGGTCGAGGCGGCGAGCTGACGCTCGGCTTCGCGAACGTCGGGACGGCGGCGCAGCAACGCGGCACCGTCACCGATCGGAATCGGCTGGCGCAGCTTCGGCAGGCGCTCGCATTCGGCGACCGCCTTCGGCAGGTCGGCGGGCGAACGCGCGAGCAGCGCGGCGAGCTGGTATTGCGCGATCTTGCGGCGCCCTTCGAAGCGCGGGATGTCGGCCGCGAGCGTGCGCACCTGCGTGACGCCGCGCGTGACGTCGGTCTGGTTGCCGCGTCCCGCATCGCGCAGGCGCTGCGACAGCTTCACGCGCTGCTGCTGCAACGCGAGCGACTGCTTCGCGATCGCGAGTTCGTCGCCGGCGGAGCACGATTCGACGTACGCACGCACGACGTCCGCGACGACGGTGATGCGCGCGAGGTCGGCGGCCGCTTGCACGGCTTCGCTGTCCGCGCGCGCGGCCTCGACGCCGCGCCGCAGCTTGCCGAACAGATCGAGCTCGTATGACACGCTGATGCCGACCGCGCCTTCGTTCACGACCGGCAGCTTGTTTTCGAGCAGATATTGCTCGGCCGATTCTTGCGCACGCTGCACGGCTGCTTCCGCGCTACCGGAGAAGCCGCCTTGCTCGTTCGCGACTTCCAGCGCTGCCCGTGAACGCGCGAGGTTGGCCGCGGCGACGCGCAGGTCGGTGTTCGATTTCAGCGCACTGCGCACGAGTTCATCGAGCACGGGATCGTCGTACAGCTGCCACCAGTTGCCGGGCACCGCATCTCGCGACACGAGCGTGCCGTTCGCGTCGTCGAGCGCGTGGTTCGCGAGCGGCGCATTCACGTATGCCTGCTGCGGCAGTTTGTAGTCGGGGCCGACGGATTTGCACGCGCCGAGTGCGAGCGCGAGCGGCGCAAGTGCCGCCGCGAGGCGCAAGCCGTGCCGCTTCATTGCGATGCTCCCGTCGCGCTGACGGCCGCGTGTGCGGATGCCGCAGGCGGCACGGCTGCCGCGGAGGCGCCGGCGGCCGGCTTCGCATTGTCGTCGCGGCGCGTGTGGGTGCGCACCGCGACGGTCGCGGTGCGACCGGCGATCATCCGGAAGTCGTCTGGTACCTCGTCGAGCACGACGCGCACCGGCACGCGCTGCGCGAGCCGCACCCAGCTGAATGCGGGGTTCACGTTCGGCAGCAGGTTCGCGCCTTGCGTGCGGTCGCGATCCTCGATCGCGGCGACGATGCTCTGTACATGGCCACGCAGCGGATGCGGCTCGCCCATCACGACGATGTCGACCGGCTGGCCGATATGGATGCCGCGCAACTTGGTTTCCTCGAAGTAGCCGTCAACGCGGAACGAGTTGCGGTCGACAACGGACAGCACCGCGCGGCCGGCCGGCACGTATTCGCCGACGCGCGGCGCACGGTCGTTCAGGTAGCCATCGACGGGGCTCACGATCGTCGTGCGCTGCAGATTGAGCTTCGCGGTGTCGAGCGACACCTGTGCATCGGCGGCGGCGGCTTCGCCCTGCTCGACGCGCGTGCGGCTTTCCTCGACCTGCTCGCTGGCGACCAGGTTGCCGAGCTGCAGGTTGCGCGCATATTCGCGCTTTGCCTGAGCGAGCGTCGCACGGCGTTGCGCGAGCGTCGCTTCGGCCAGCCGCTCCGCGAGCGTGTAGCGGGCCTGGTCGATCACGAACAGCACCTGGCCGCGCTTCACCTCCTGGTTGTCGGCGACCTGCACCGCGGTGATGAGCCCCGACACGTCGGGCGCGACCTGGATCACGTCGGCGCGCACGTGGCCATCGCGTGTCCACGGCGAGAACATGTAGTAGTTGATGATCCGCCACAGTACGAGGGCGGCCACGACGACGACGATCAGGGTGAGCAGGATCTGCCCTGCCGAGAGCCAGGTTTTTTTCATGGTTAGCTAGCCACGAGATGGTGAGACACGATGACGACCGCGGCAAGCACGAACACGTAGATGCCGAGGTCGAAGATCGAACGGTGCCAGACGAGGCGGTAAAAGCCGACGCGTTCGAGCAGCGCGCGCACGACGATGTTGATCAGATAGGCAATCAGCATCAGCACGAGCGGAGCCGGCACGAATACGCCGAAGATGTCGATTTCGCCGATCATGGTCGCGGTCGGAAAGACAGGTTGGAAAGCGGGATCATGCGCGCGCTCCGTCCGTTGCGGCATGCGGCGGCTGCGCGGACGCGGCGGGGTACAGCGACAGGCGCAAGCCGACGAGCGCGTGAAGCGTATCGCGCAGCCGGCGGTGTGTCGCGGGCGTGGGCGCCGCCGCGGGAGCGTCGTGCGTCGTGCCGTCGCCCGCCGATGCGGCCGACGTGCCGGGCAGGTTGCGGCCGGCCACGCGCTGCAGCGCGTCGTCGATCAATCCGAGCAACGCCGGCGGTGCAGGCTGTCGCGCATTCGCGGCCGCGCAGCGCGCGTAGTGATCGGTGACGCCGGCCAGCACGCGGTCGATCGCGTCGGGCACGTCGCCTGTCAGCTTGCGGCGCGAGCGGCGCAGGTCGAGCGCGTTCAGCGCGATGCGCAGGTCGCGGAAGCTCTCGATCGACGGATGGCGGTGGTCGTCCGACGCACCGAGGCGCGGCAGCAGCTGCGTGACGCGATCGAGCATGCGCGATGCGTGGTTGCGCTGGTCGTCGAGCGGCTGCGTCGACGCGGAGCGCGCGACGTCTTCCCAGCCCGAACGCAGCAGGCGCCGCACCGCGAGTTCCGCGCCGAACGGACGGGTCGCGCGCGTCCACACGTACGCGAACAGCAGCCCGGCGACGCCCGCGAGGTTGCTGTTCAGGAACACGAAGAAATCGGCATCGTACGCGCTCTGGATGCTGATGAAGGTGGCGGTGTTCACCGCGACGAGCATCGTCACCATGTTGAACTGCGGGCGCGGCAGCAGCGTGCCGATCAGGATGAACGGCCCCGCGAACATCAGCACGAGCATCGGGAAGTCGTGCACGTGCGGCAGCACGACGAACAGGTACAACCCGGCGAACACGACGCTCGCGGCCGTCGACAGAAAGAACTTGAACACCAGCGGCGCGGGTTCGTCGAGCGCGGCGAAGAAGCTGCACGACACGGCCACGAGCGTGACGGCCGCGGCACCGTCGTGCCAGCCTGACGAGATCCAAAGCGAGCATGCGAACACGATCGCGAGCACGACGGTGAGCGTCGAGAACAGCATCATCCCGCGATCGAAGAAGCGCTCGGTGCCGCCGAGCCGCCAGTGTCGGTAACGCGGCTGCCAGACGCCCGACTCATTCGCGATCAGCGCGCGCAGCGAGCGGCAGTCCTGCCAGATGTCGATGACCTGATGTAGCCGCCACAGCGCGTTCGACAGCAGCGCACCGTCCCAGCTCGCGAGCGCGCTGTCGGACGGCTGCAGCGACGCGATGCGCTCGCGCAGATTGTCCGCGACCGGATCGTGGGCCACATCGCCGTCGGTGCCGGCCTTCACGGCCGGCAACGGCGCGTCGAACCACTTTGCCGCGTCGGCGAGCAGCGCGTCGAGTGCTGGCGGTCGCACGTGCAGGTCGCGCATCAGCGCGATCAGCGGATCGGCGAGCGAGGACATCAGCGGCAGGAACAGCTGCATGCGGCCCGCGAGCGCCTGCGCACGAGCGAGCACGCGCGGGTGCGCATGGTCGTAGCTCAGCTGGCTCAAGAGGAATTCGAGGCCGGTGATGGTCGCGGCAAGGCGTTGCCGGCATGCCGACAGCGCCTTGCCCGCGATGTGCCCCGACAGCGTCTCCCGGCCGTAGAACGCGGCGTCCTTGAACCATGCGTCGGTGCGCTCGATCAGCGCGGGCGCGAGCCGGTTCGGGAACACGGCGCTGCCGACCACGCTCGCGCACACGATGCCGAGCACGATTTCCTCGGTCCGCGCGATCGCGACGTCGAAGATCGTCGACGGATCGGTCACCGTCGGCAGCGCGACCAGCGGCATCGTATAGCCGGCGAGCATGAACACGTAGCTGCGCGCGGTGCGGTCGGAGATCGCCAGGTAGAGCAGCGTGCCGCACCAGGTCGCGACGATGATGCTGAACAGGAACGGCGTCTCGACGAACGGCGGCACGAACAGGATCGCGGCGGCCGCGCCGAGCGCGGTGCCGAGCGCGCGATACAGCGCCTTCGAGCGCGTGGCGCCGACGAACGGGTTCGACACGATGTAGACGCTCGCCATTGCCCAGTAAGGGCGCGGCAGCTGGAAATACAGGCCGAGGTACAACGCCAGCATCGACGCGGCGAACGTCTTGCCCGAGAACAGCCAGTCGCGAAGGCTCGGATAGGTCATGACGCGGAATCGGCGGGATGAGACGGACGCGATGCCGGATGCTGCGCATCGGCCGCGTTGAACGCATTCAGCACGCGCAGCGTCGCTTCGAGATCGGCACGCGTGACACCCTTCAGCACCTGGGCGCGCAGCATGCGCAGGTCTTCCTCCATCTTCGCGGTGACCGCGCGGCCGGCGGCCGTCAGCGAGATCGTCTTCGCGCGGCGGTCGTGCGGATCCTCGTCGCGGCGAGCGAGGCCGGCCGCGCACAGCTGGTCGAGCAGGCGCACGAGCGACGGCCCCTCGATGCCGACGTGTTCGGCGAGCGTGCCCTGACGCACGCCTTCGCCGAGGCGGCCGGCAATCAGCAACGGCGTCGCGCACGCTTCGGACACGTTGTACGCAGTCAACACGGTGTCGCTCGTGCGGCGCCATTTGCGCGCGGTGAGCACCAGCAGGCTGCTGACGGCGAGGCGGAGGTCGTGCAGGTTGGTCATGGGCGAGATGATAGGGGCAAAAACATTCGATAGCAAACTATCGGTTGTGTCATCCGCATGTCATGCCGCACGCCGGGGCGCCGATCTGCAACGAGCAATTTAGGCGGTCGATCCGGGGATGGTCAAGTTGTCAGATTGCAAGCGTGCGGCGGATTCTTATGCATCGCCTGCAATCCGGCTCGAACGCGGCGATCGCACGTGGGGGTTGGCGGTCAGCTCAGGGTTGTAGGGACGTTGTAAGCCCGATGCGATCCTGGATGACCGCGCACCGGCCACGCCAACCAACCGGATCGCGCCACGCGCGCCGCACCGTCCCGGTTCCGCACACGATTGCACTCTTTCTGAGCGACCATGTGGAAGCAACGACGGAGACATCGAGATGGGACGGACCGAGGTATCGGCGCGCTGGCACGACACGATCGGCACGGTGCACGGCATCGAGTCGAAATACAAGCGGCTCGTGTGTATATCTCGGACGAGGGCCTGCGCGCGTTGGCTCGCGCAGCCCTCGACCGCTGTTTAGCGCACGTGCGGCAACAACGCGCGCAGCCAGCATGCGACCGCCACCGCGCCGCCATCCGGCGTGCCGATCGCGCGTTCGCCGAGATAGCTCGCACGCCCCGCGCGCGGCGTCATGCCGGCCGTTCGTTGCGCGCCGTGTTCCGCCGCCTCGATGGCTTGCGCCAATGCGCCAGCTGGGTCGCGATCATGATCGAGCGCGCGATCGAACGCATCGGCGGCAGGCACCAGCGCATCGAGCATCGTCCGATCGCCGGCACGTGCGCCGCCCAGTTCGGAGATCGCATCCACCGCGCTGCGCAATGCCGCAGCCCAGTCGCGTGCCGACGGTGCGGCGGTATCCGCGGCATCGGCGAGCCGCCGCGACGCGCGCAGCAGCGCGGTCGCATAGAACGGCCCCGAACTGCCCGCGATCGCGCGGCGCAACGCGGTGCCCAGCGCCGCGAGCGTGCCGGCCGGCGTGCCGTATGCGGCTTCCGGCAACGCGAGGATCGCCTGCGCGGCGCGATGCATGCTCGCGCCGAGATCGCCGTCGCCGGCGGCCGTGTCGAGTTCCGTCAGCGTGGCTTCGTTGTCGATCAACGCTTGCGCGATCGCGTGCAGCGCCGGCTGCAGCCGCGCCGCCCACGCGTGGCCGGCCGCATCGAGCGGCGGCAGCGGCTGGTCGGGCGCGGCAGCCGCGGCCACCCGGATCTGCGCGTTGACGGTGCCGCCGCCGGGCCATGCGCGCGCGTGCGTCAGCGCGTCGAGCAGGGCCACGCGTTCGTCGTTCAGCCGCAGCAGCGAGATCGAGCAACCGGGCATGTTCAGCGCCGACAGGAACGTGCCGCCCCATGCCCGCGCGACGGTGATGCCGCGCCGGCTCAGGTTGTCGTACGCGGCGCGCAGCACGATCGCCAGTTCCATGTCCGGCGTCGCGCCGAGACCGTTGACGAGCAGCGCGACGCGTTCGCCGCGATCGAGCACGAGGTCGGCGACGATGCTCGACAGCAGCGTCTCGACCAACGCGTCGGCCGCCTGTGGCGCGGTGCGTTCGACGCCTTTCTCGCCGTGGATGCCGAGGCCGAGTTCGATCTCGTGATCGGCGAGGCTGAATCCCGACTTGTCGGCGCCGGGGATCGTGCAGCCGTCGAGCGCGACGCCCATCGTGCCGAGTTCGGCCGCCGCGTCGCGCGCGATTGCCGCGACGCGGGCAAGCGGCAACCCGCGCGCGGCGGCCGCGCCGGCCAGCTTGTGGATCAGCACGGTGCCCGCGATTCCGCGTCGCTGCCCGCGCTCGACGCGGCCGCGCAGCGACACGTCGTCGGCGACGATCACGGTCTCCACCGGAATGCCCTCGGCGCGCGCGAGTTCGGCGGCCAGCCCGAAATTGAGGCGATCGCCCGTGTAGTTCTTCACGACGAGCAGCGCGCCGTTCGGGCCGGCGCACGCGCGGATCGCGGCGAGCACGGCGTCGGTCGGGGGCGACGTAAACACCTCGCCGCAGACGGCCGCGCTCAGCATCCCTTCGCCGACATAGCCGCCGTGCGCGGGCTCGTGACCGCTACCGCCGCCTGACACGATCGCGACGGGGCGCTGCGACGGCTCGGGCAGCGGCTGGCGCACGAGCACTTGCTCGTCGCCGAGGATCGCGACATGCGGCGATTGCCGCGCGATGCCTTCGAGCATTTCGCGCACGACAGCGGACGGGTGGTTCACGAGCTTTTTCATGGCAACGGGTTCCTGACGGTGGGCCGAGGCCCGGCGGCACGCATGCGGTGCCGTCGGTTTTCGTACTGTGAATGGTAGGCGCCGCGCCGAATGCGGCGTGCCGCGGCCGGCGTTACGTAACATCGAAGCATTCGTAGCACGAATGTAACGAAAACAGAGCCGCTCATGGGCCAGAAATGTATCGATCGTGATCGCGGGCAGGCGCTTGCACGGGCGCGCGGATGCTGGCGTGGCGGCGGGACGGCCCGTTCGATTGGCGCCAATGGCATGGAAAATGCTGTTTCTCCTCCGGTCCTCAATCGAACATTCCATCGCCCGGACCGCGAGGAGACCATCATGTATCGAACCCGCATTGTCACGTCCGCGGCGTTGCTCGCCGCCGCCGGCATGCTGGCCGCCTGTGGCGGCACCGACGTCGCCGCGCCGTCGAGCGCGGCCGCGAGCACCGGCGGCGCAACCATCGGCGGCAATACACCCGGCAGCAACACCCCCGACGGCGGTTGGGGCACCAGCGGCGCCCCCGGCACGCGCGGCGTCGTGAGTACTGCGGGCGCGCTCGCGGCCGGCGTCGGCTCGACCGTCAGCGCGATGTCGTTACCGGTACTCGGGAATACCGTGACGCGCAGCGCAGGCGACACGATCTCGAGCGTCAGCACGATTTCGCGCGCCGCGGCCGATGCGCTCAGCGACGGGCTCGGTAAGATCGGTTCGACGCCCAACCCGGTCGGTACGACGGTCGCCGGCCTCGGCGACGTCGTCGGCGCAACGGCGAATCCGGTTGCGGGCCTCGCGCAGACCGTCCGCGCGCTCGGCTCGGGGCCGCTGGCGCCGCTCGCGCCGGTGACGACACCCGTCGGCGCAGTGCTCGACACCGTGGCCGGCGGACTCGGCGCGGCGGGGAACACGGTCGGCGCGACGCTGGCATCGGGTGCCGTGCAGCAGGTCACGCAGCCGCTCAGTTCGGCCGTCACACCGCTGGTCATCACGGCCGGTCAGGCGACGCAACAGATTGGCGCGACCACGAGCCTCGGGCAGCCGGTGGCGGGCTTGCTTGGGCAGGTCGGCAGCGCGCTGGCGACGACGGGCTCGCGGATGGGATCCGTTTCGTCACAGCCAGCCGTCGGCTCGGTGGGGGCGCTCGTCGGCGCGATCGGCAATACCGTCACGAACGCGGGTGGACTCGTGAACTACAACGGTCCGAACGGCGTCGCGCCGATTCCCGGGCTGATCGTGAGTCTTGCGGGCGCTTCCGTCGCCACCGTGCAGAACGGCCCGTCGAACGGTTCGAGCCCGTCCGGCCCGCTCGGCGGCTTGCTGTCGGGGCTCGGCTCGACGCCGCTCGGGTCGCTGACCGGTGCGCTCGGCGGCACGAACGGTGCCGGCGCGGCGAGCCCGCTGGCGCCGGTGACGAATCTCGTGTCGACGGTCACCGGCACGCTCGGTGGCGCGGCGGGCGGAGCGGGTTCCTCGGCGAATCCGCTCGCCCCCGTTACATCGTTGCTCGGCGGCGTGACGGGCGGCGTCGGGAAATAGTGGCGTACCGCACGGCGAGCGGCTGGACCACGCGCTGCTCGCCGTTGCGGAGGCGAGTCGCGCATCGGCTTCGCCAGCTCATGCCGGCGATGAATTGCGACGTGCCGAAGCGTCCGCCGCCCGCATTGCTGACTCGCGGCACCGCATGCAGCCGCGCGATCGCGCTTACTTGACTGCCGCGATCACCTTCGCGCGAATCAGCCGCGCACGCAACACGTTCCGGCTGATGCCGAGCAGTCGCGCGGCCTGGATCTGGTTGCGGTGACTGAAATCGAACGCGACCCGCATCACGGTATCCTCGATGCGTTCGAACAGGTTCTCGTGCGCCTCGTCGAACAGCGCGCACAGTGCCAGTTCGAGCGCATCCTGAGCGGGCACGCGACCTACCGCTTCCCGCACGCCGGCAGCCACGGCCGGCACGCATGACGACGACAGGTTCAGGTCGGTGTCCTGCAGCGCATCGTGGCGGCTCACCAGCAGCGCGTGATGGATCACGTTCTCCAGTTCGCGGATATTGCCGGGCCACGAATGTGCTTCGAGCCGGCGCGCCGCGCGCGGGTCGATGCTGCGCGGCCCATGGCCGAGGCGGCTGCGGTATTCGTCGAAGAAGTGGCGCGCGAGCGGCAGGATGTCGCCCGGCCGTTCGCGCAACCTCGGCACGTCGAGCCGCACGACGTTGAGCCGGTAGAACAGGTCGCCGCGAAACCGTCCGTCCACCACCGCCTGCTGCAGGTCGACGTTGGTCGCGGCCACCACGCGCACGTCGATCGAAATGCCCGTGCGCGAGCCGAGCCGCACGACCTCGCGCTCCTGCAGCACGCGCAGCAGCTTGACCTGCATCGACAGCGGCAGGTCGCCGATTTCGTCGAGAAACAGCGTGCCGCCGTTCGCGGCTTCGAACCAGCCGGGCTTCGCGCCGACCGCGCCCGTGAATGCGCCTTTCTCATGACCGAACAGTTCGCTGTCGACGAGCGTGTCGGACAGCGCGCCGCAGTTCACGGCGACGAACGGGCCGTCGCAACGATGACTGCCGTCGTGCACCTGGCGCGCGATCAACTCCTTGCCGGTGCCGGTCTCGCCGACGATCAGCACGTTTGCGTCGCTCGGCGCGACGAGCCGCACGCGTTCGAGCAGCGCGAGCGAACGCGGGTCGACGAACACGGGCGCGCGGGCGCGGGCCCGCACATGGTGGGTGGACCGCTCGAGAACGGGCGCGCCGCGCGATTCGTCCGGCTGCGCTGTGACGACACGAAGATTGACAGGACGCGGCGTTGCAAACAGGGAGGTCATGGCGATGAAGGCGTGAGTCGATCGAACGGTTTGAACCAGCGTCGACTGGCGCCGCGGTCCGGTTGCTGCCTGGTCATCAGAGTGTTCAGTGTTTTGGGCCGGACGGGAAACATCGATTTCTGATAACGAAAGCCGGATTGCTGTGCAGGATGAAACGGTGTCCGATCGCAGCGATCCGACGAACGGAGGGCGCGAAACTGCTGATTGAGCAGCAGCGCATCAGCAACGCTGTTTCCGTCGGTTCATCGCGCTGTGGAATATCGATGCGATGCGATTGGTGAAACGCTTTCCATGGCTGGCTATTTGTCCGCGTAAGCCTTACCCGATGGGCGATTGAATAAAACTTCGTGATGCAGATGATCTCTACGATCGCGCATCCGTCGAGAATGGCACGCTCCTTGCGAACCCCACACCGTATCGGCGCGGCAACGCGCGGCTCGACAACGGGAACGCATGGCATGAGCAACACCCTCGACGTGGTCGCCCTGTCGGGCGGCCTGCAACGTCCGTCACGCACGCTGCCGATCGGCCTGTATGTAGCCGAAAGCGATTTCGACCACTACGAATTCGCGAACCCCGCACTGCGCGTACGCATCGCGCTCGCGATGGAGCGTGCGGCGCCGCAACTGTGTCCGAGAACGCTTGCCGCCGCGGCCGCATAGCCCGTCTTTCGTTTCACCCTTCGATCAGGACCTCTCATGAGCATTCACAAATCTCCGGCCGACGGCGTCAAATTCGCGTACTGGGTGCCGAACGTCAGCGGCGGACTCGTCGTCAGCACGATCGAGCAGCGTACCGACTGGAGCCTCGAATACAACCAGAAGCTCGCGCGCACGGCTGAAGCGGCCGGATTCGACTACGCGTTGAGCCAGATCCGCTTCACGGCCGGCTATGGCGCCGAACACCAGCACGAGTCGGTCTCGTTCAGCCAGGCGCTGCTGCACGCGACCACCAAACTGAAGGTGCTCGCCGCGATCTTGCCGGGGCCGTGGCATCCGGCCGTGGTCGCAAAGCAGCTCGCGACGATCGACCACATTTCGAATGGACGTATCGCGATCAACGTCGTCAGCGGCTGGTTCAAGGGTGAATTCACCGCGATCGGCGAGCCGTGGCTCGAACACGACGAACGCTATCGGCGCTCGAAGGAGTTCATTCAGGCGCTGAAGGGCATCTGGACGCAGGACAATTTCACGTTCAAGGGCGACTTCTACCGCTTCAACGATTACACGCTGAGCCCGAAGCCCGTGCAGAAACCGCACCCGGAGATCTTCCAGGGCGGCAGTTCGCGTGCGGCGCGCGACAACGCGGCCAGCGTGTCGGACTGGTATTTCACGAACGGCAATACGCCGGAGAACCTGAAGGCGCAGATCGACGACATCCGCGCGAAGGCGGCCGCGAACAACCACCGCGTGCGGATCGGCGTCAACGCGTTCGTGATCGCGCGCGACACCGAGGAAGAGGCGCGCGCCGTGCTCGACGACATCGTCCGGCACGCACACGTCGAGGCCGTGCATGCGTTTGGCGATGCGGCGAAGGAGGCCGGCAAGGCGTCACCGGAAGGCGAGGGCAACTGGGCGAAATCCACGTTCGAGGATCTCGTGCAGTACAACGACGGTTTCCGCACGAACCTGATCGGCACGCCGCAACAGATCGCCGAGCGGATCGTCGCGCTGAAGGCGATCGGCGTCGATCTCGTGCTCGCCGGGTTCCTGCATTTCATCGAGGAAGTCGAGTACTTCGGCCAGCGCGTGCTGCCGCTCGTGCGCGAACTCGAGGCGCAGCGGCAGGCAGTCGCCGCGTGATGTAGGCGGTCAGCGAGTCGCAGGCGGTCAAGCGGGCCGCACCGGACGATCGAAGGGTGCGCCGGCGGCGGCCATCGTGAGCGTACCCGGTTTGACGTTTCGGATATCGAAACAGGAGGTCGGCGGCTGCCTGCACGGCGTCGTCAACCGATTCAAGGGATTTGCCGGAAATTTCATGTCGACGGAAATCATCGAAGAAAACACGCAATCGCAAGCGGGCGCTACGTCCGTTCCCGTCATCGGCTCCGACGCCGAAGCGATCGACGTCGCACACCAGGTCGCGGCGCGACTGGCGGAGCACGCCGCGCTGCGCGACCGCGAGCGGAAACTGCCGTTCGTCGAGATCGAGCTGTTCTCGTCGAGCGGCCTGTGGGGCATCACCGTCCCGCGTGAATACGGCGGCGCGGAGGTGTCGAGCGTGACGCTCGCCGAAGTGATCGCGATCGTGTCGCAGGCGGACCCGTCGGTCGGCCAGATACCGCAGAACCACTACTGCCTGATCGAGTACATCCGTCTCGAAGGCAGCGACGCGCAAAAGCGCTTCTTCTTCGATCTCGTTCTGAAGGGCACGCGCTACGGCAATGCGTTTTCCGAGGCCGGCGGCAAGAACGTGCTCGATATCCAGACGCGCGTGCGCCGCGACGGCGACGCGTTCGTGCTGAATGGCCGCAAGTTCTATTCGACCGGCACGCTGTTCGCGCACTGGATTCCGGTGCTTGCGCTCGACGAGTCGGACCAGGCGGTGCTCGCGTTCGTGCGGCAGGGCGCGCCGGGGCTGACCGTGGTGGACGACTGGAGCGGCTTCGGGCAACGCACGACCGCGAGCGGCACGGTGATCGTCGAGAACGTGCGTGTGAGCGCGTTCGAGATCTTCCACACGCAGCGTTCGTACGACCGCCCGACCTTCGCGGGCCCGTTTGCGCAGATCACGACCGCCGCGATCGACCTCGGCATCGCGCGCGCCGCGCTGCAGGACACGATCGCGTTCGTGCGGCAGCATGCGCGCCCGTGGATCGACAGCGGCGTCGAACGCGCGAGCGAGGACCCGCTGACGGTCGCGCAGATCGGCGATATCGCGTACCGCGTGCATGCGGCCGAAGCGCTGCTCGCGCGCTCGGGGCGCTTCGTCGACGCGGCGAAGCACGAGCCGGGCGAGGAGGCGGTCGCGCAGGCCGCTATCGCGGTCGGCGAGGCGAAGATCGCGACGACCGAAGTGTCGCTGCTTGCCGCGAGCAAGCTGTTCGAACTCGGCGGCAGCAAATCGACGCTGGCGAAATACAACTTCGACCGCCACTGGCGCAACGCGCGCGTGCACACACTGCACGACCCGGTGCGCTGGAAGTACCACGCGATCGGCAGCTACTACCTCAACGGCGTGAAGCCTGCGCGCCATTCCTGGAATTGACGGGCGGCCGCCGACGCCGACGCGGCGCACGCCGCACCGGTTCATCCCTGACGAGGCAAATCGATGAGTTATCCGGCAACATCCGCGCAGGCGCTGCCTGCGCAAGACGCCGCGCGGCAGGCGGGCGGCCTGCGGCGCAACTACCTGAGCCTGCCCGAACTGATCGCGCAGTCGATCGGGCTCGTCGGCGTGTCGGGCGGGATCGGCGTGCTGATCCCTGCCGTATTCGCGACGGCCGGTAACGGCACGTGGCTTGCATACGTGTTCGCCATCGTCGCGCTGCTGTTCTCGTCGTGGAGCATCTCGGTGTTCGCGCGGGATTCGGCGTCGCCGGGCGCGCTATACGCATACGTGTCGGCCGGCATCGGACCGATCTGGGGCGCCATCTGCGGCTGGTCGCTGCTGATCGCCTATGCGGTGGCAGCAGCAGGCATCCTGCAGGGAACGATCAACACGTTTCTCGTGCTCGGCCGCGAAACGGGGCTGCTCGGCAGCGCGACGCCGGTCGGCACGGTGCTGGGCCTCACGATCGTTACCGCGTTCGCCGCGTGGTATATCGCGTTTCGCGACATCCGGCTTTCCACGCGCTTCACGCTGCTCGTCGAACTCGCGACGTTGCTGCTGATCGCCAGCGTCGTGATCGCGACGATCGCGTTCGGCACGCATCCGGTCGATCGCGCACAGCTCACGCTCGAAGGCGTGAAGCCGACGCAGCTTCAGCTCGGGATGGTGCTCGCGTTCTTCAGCTTCACGGGTTTCGAGAGCGCGACCGTGCTCGGCGCCGAGGCGCGCGATCCGTTTCGCGCGATTCCGCGCGCGGTGCTGATCAGCGTGGTCGGGCCCGCGATCCTGTTCGTGATCGGCGCATACGGAATGGTGAGCGCGTTCCACGGCCAGACGCCGCCGCTCGACCGCGTTGACGGCCCGCTCGCGGTGCTGGCGCATCGACTGGGCGCCGGGTGGATCGGCGTGCTGATCGACGCGGGAGTGGCGTTGAGCTTCTTCGCGGCGTTCTTCTCGTCGATCAATGCGGCGGCGCGGATCGTCTACACGTTCGGGCGGCAGGGTGTGCTGCATGCGTCGACCGGGCGTGCGCACGCGACGAATGCGACGCCGCACGTCGCAGTCGCGTTGATTGCGGCGCTGGCGCTGGCGACCGCGCTGGTGTTGACGGCGCGGGGCACGGCGCTGCTCGATTCGTACGGCTATCTCAGCTCGATCGCGACGTATGGCTGGCTGCTCGCCTACGTGCTGGTCGCGATCGGCGCGCCGCTTTATCTGCACCGGCAGCGCAAGCTTCGCGCGCGGCACGTGGCGATCAGCGTCGTTGCCGTCGTGCTGCTCGCGATTCCGCTCGCCGGCAGCGTGTATCCGGTGCCGGAAGGCGTCTACGCATGGCTGCCTTATGTGTTCGTCGCGCTGCTGGCGATTGGGCTCGGGTGGTTTCTGGTGCTGCGCGTTCGGTTTCCGGAACGGTTGCGCGAGCTGGAAGCCGAACTGCTGACGAAGTGAATGCGCTGCATCGACGGCGCGTTCAAAGCTTGATGTGCGTGACAGCCGGCAGTGTGGCGTCTGCTGGCCGATTTCATTTCAGACATACTCGCGGCCATTACGCCACACCCGCCATCTTCGATGCGTCGACAACCATCTGCACACCGAGGCCGCCGAGGATAAGACCCATCGCCCAGCGCTGCGCGAGCAGCAGCATCGGGCGCCCGTGCAGGAACTTCGCGATGCTGCTCGAGCAGATCGCCACCAGCCCGTTTGCCGACGCGAACGCGACGATCAGCAGTGAACCGAGAAACAGCGACTGGCCGAACACACTACCTTGCCGGTAGTCGATGAATTGCGGCAGCAGCGACACGAACAGCATCGCGAGCTTCGGATTCAGCACGCTGGTCGTCGCGCCCATCGCCAGCAGCCGCAGCGGCTGCTCGTTAGGCAGTGTCCGCACCTCGAACGGCGAACGGCCGCCGGGCCTGACCGCCTGCCAAGCGAGGTACAGCAGGTAGGCCGCACCGATCGCGCCCAGCACGCTGCCCGCATAAGGCACGCTCATGAACAGCGTCGTGATGCCGAACGCCGCGCCGAACATGTAGAACAGGTAACCGATCATCACGCCGGCCAGCGAAATGAGCCCGGCCGCGCGCCCTTGCGCGATCGAGCGCGACATCACGTAGACCATGTTCGGCCCCGGCGTGACCGCGAGCATGCCGCCGATGGCGAGAAATCCGTAGAGCGATCCGGACGTATGCATGTTTTCCGCTTCCTGCAACGAGTGCTGACGGGATTCATTGTCCGACCGTGGAGGTGAACAGTAAAACGGGATAAACTGAATCGATTGATCAGATTTTCTGAATAAAATGAAGAAGCTCGACCTCGATGTGCTGGCGATGGTGGTGGCAGTTGCGGAATCCGGATCGTTCGCGCAGGGCGCGCAGGCCGTGCATCGGTCGCCGTCGGCGGTGAGCATGCAGATCAAGGCGCTGGAAGATGCGCTCGGCAAGCCGCTCTTCATCCGCGATACGCGCAACGTGACGGCCACCGACGACGGCAGGACGCTCGCCGAATACGGGCGCCGGATGCTGGCGATGCGCGACGAGGCGTGGGCGTCGGTGGTGCGCCCGGAGATCCGCGGTCGCGTGACGATCGGCGTGCCCGACGACTACATCTCGTCGCTGCTGCCGCAGGTGCTCGGCAAATTCGCCGCAATGCACCCGCGCGTGGAAGTGCGCGTGATCGGCCAGCCGAGCAGCGCACTCGTGCCGATGCTGAAGGACAACACGGTCGACCTCGCGTGTCTCACGCGGATCAAGGGCGTGACCGGCGAGCTGATCCGGATGGAGCCGATCGTCTGGACCGGGTCGCCGAAACGGAACGTCTGGGAAGAGCGGCCGCTGCCGGTGGCCTTTTTCACGCACGGCGGCAGCATGGCGCGCGATCACGCGATCAAGGCGCTGAACCGGCAGCACATCCCGTTCCGGATGTCGTATGAAAGCCCGAGCTACCTCGGGCTGCTCAGCATGGTCGAGGCCGGGCTCGCTGTCGCGCCGCTGGCGCGTTGCTGCATTCCCGATCATCTCGTTCAGCTTTCGGAGGCCCACGGGCTGCCGCCGCTGGGGGAGCTCGAGGTCGTGCTTGCGCGCAGTGCGCAGTCCGCGCGTGCGCCGTGCGACTACCTCGCCGAGCAGATTCTCGACGAATGGCGCGCGTGACCGGCGATCATCGGATCGCGGCCTGACCCGCGGTGTTTCAGCACGAGTTCAGCAACCATTCGCGGAACGCCACGAGCGACGGCAGCGTTTCGTTCCCCGGCGGATAGACGAGGTAATAGCTGCGCTGGCTGGTAATCGCGTCACCGATCGACACGAGCTCGTTGCGGCTCAGTTCGTCTTCCACCAGCACCTTCGGCACCAGCCCGATCCCCATCCCGGCCCGCACGGCCTGGATCAGGTGCGACGTCAGCTCGAAGCTCGGGCCGATACGCATCTGGCGATGGTCGAGCCGATAGTGCGAGAACCATTCGGCCCACGCCTGCTGGTTGCTCGTTACGCCCAGCAGCGTCTGCTGCGCGGCCCAGGCAGGCGTGCGTGCTTCGGCCTTGCGGCGCCTGCCCGCGTCGGGGCTCGCGATCGCGATCAGGAACTCGTTGTACAGCCGATGCGCGTGCAGGCCGGGCCAGTCGTCCGCGCCGACGGTGATGGCTGCGTCGAGGTCGTCGTTGAGGAAATCGATCGCGCCGATCCGCGAATGAAGGTGCACGGTCACACCCGGATGCGCCGCGTAGAAGTCGTGCAGGTGCGGCAGCAGCCATTTCGATCCGAACGTCGGCAACGTCGCGAGCCGCAGCGTCCCGGCGCCGGCCTGGTGGGACATCGCCTGCAGCGTCGCGCCGCGGATGCGCCCCAGTGCGCCGCTCAGCTCGACGAAGTAGCGGCGCCCGACTTCGGTCAGCTTCACGGAACGGCCCTCGCGCCGGAACAGCGGCACGCCGAGTTGATCCTCGAGCGTCTGGACCTGCCGGCTGATCGCGCTCTGGCTCAGCGACAGTTCCTCGGCTGCACGCGTGTAGCTTTCGTGCCGCGCGGCTGCCTCGAACACGAGCAGCAGCGACATCGATGGGGTGAGGCGACGGTAATTCATGAGTTTTATGCAATATTCGCCGGATGAGAATTCGTTTGTTTCTCGCGGAATTTACAAAGATACTGGAATTCCCGGTCGCGTGGAAACTTGCTCAAAACTCATGTTTCCGAGCACGCGAGCACACCGGTTCGTCCACCTTGCGCTTTTACCCCATGTCGATCGCCCCGTTGCCCCGTCCCGCCAGCCCGCCCGCGAACGCGTACCGTGACTTTCTCGCCGCCCTCCAGGCGGCCGGATTCGCCGGGGAAATCCGCGCGGACCATGCGAATCGGACGGTTCAGGCCACCGACAACTCGATCTACCAGCGCCTGCCGCAAGCGGTGATCTGTCCCGCGCATGCGGACGACGTCCGGCTGGTGGCCCGGCTGCTCGCCGAGCCCGCGCACCGCGACGTCGCGGTGGCGGCGCGAGGCGGCGGCACGGGCACCAACGGGCAGTCGCTGACCGACGGTGTGGTCGTGGATCTGTCGCGCAACATGAACCGGATTCTGGAAATCAACGCGGACGAGCGCTGGGTGCGCGTGCAGGCGGGCGTCGTCAAGGACCAGCTCAACGCCGCGCTGAAGCCGCATGGCCTCTTTTTCGCGCCCGAGCTGTCGACGTCGAACCGTGCGACGGTCGGCGGGATGATCAACACCGACGCGAGCGGGCAGGGCAGCTGCACGTACGGCAAGACACGCGACCACGTGCTCGCGCTCGACTTCGTGCTGATGGGCGGCGAGCACTTGCACAGCGACGCGCTCGCGGACGACGAACTGGAGCGCCGCTGCGCGCGGCAGGACCGCATCGGCAAGGTCTATCGCACCGCGCGCCGCATCAGCGACGACAAGGCCGCGCTGATCGAAGCGAAGTTTCCGAAGCTCAATCGCTGCCTGACCGGCTATGACCTCGCGCACCTGCGCGAACCGGACGGCCGCTTCAACCTGAACAGCGTGCTGTGCGGCGCCGAAGGCTCGCTCGGCTTCGTCGTCGAGGCGAAGCTGAACGTGCTGCCGATCCCGAAGTATTCGGTGCTGGTCAACGTGCGCTACGCCGGCTTCATGGACGCGCTGCGCGATGCGCGTGCGCTGCTCGAACTCAAGCCGCTGTCGATCGAGACGGTCGACTCGAAGGTGCTGATGCTCGCGATGAAGGATTTCGTGTGGAGCAGCGTGGCCGAGTATTTTCCGCAGGACGACGCGCGTCCGACGCTCGGCATCAACCTGATCGAATTCAGCGGCGACGATGCCGACGACGTCGATGCGCGCGTGCGTGCATTCGTCGAGCATTTGCGCACCGACACGAGCGTCGAGCGGCTGGGGCACACGCTCGCGGCCGGCGACGACGCGGTGAAGCGCGTGTACGCGATGCGCAAGCGCGCGGTCGGCCTGCTCGGCAATGTGCAGGGCGAGGCGCGCCCGCAACCGTTCGTCGAGGACACGGCGGTGCCGCCCGAGAATCTCGCCGCGTATATCGCCGAATTCCGCGCGCTGCTCGACGGCCACGGGCTGCAGTACGGGATGTTCGGTCACGTCGACGCGGGCGTGCTGCACGTGCGCCCGGCGCTGGACATGAAGGACCCGCGGCAGGCCGCGCTGGTGCGGCCGGTGTCGGACGCGGTGGCCGAACTCACGCGGCGGCACGGTGGCCTGTTATGGGGCGAACACGGCAAGGGCGTGCGCTCCGAATATGCGCCGGCGTTCTTCGGAGAGCTGTATCCGTCGCTGCAGCAGCTGAAGGCCGCGTTCGATCCGCACAACCAGTTCAACCCGGGCAAGATCGCGACGCCGCCGGACAACACGCTGCGGCTGCTGAAGATCGACGAAGTGCCGACGCGCGGCGACCACGACCGGCAGATCGACGAGCGCGTGTGGCAGAGCTACGGCACGGCGATGCACTGCAACGGCAACGGCGCGTGCTACAACTTCGATCCGGACGACGCGATGTGCCCGTCGTGGAAGGTGACGCGCGAACGCGTGCAGTCGCCGAAGGGGCGCGCGTCGTTGATGCGCGAATGGTTGCGTCTGCAAGGACAGGCCGGCATCGACGTCGTCGCGGCGGCGCGCGCGCGGCAGCCGTTCATGCGTGGCCTCGTTGCCCGCTGGCGCAACAGCCGCGCCGCGCGCAGCGGGGAAGCCGACTTCTCGCACGAGGTGTACGACGCGATGGCCGGCTGTCTCGCGTGCAAGTCGTGTGCGGGGCAGTGCCCGGTCAAGGTCAACGTGCCCGAGTTTCGCTCGCGTTTTCTCGAGCTGTATCACCAGCGCTACCTGCGGCCGCTGCGCGACTACCTGATCGGCTCGCTCGAATTCACGATGCCGTGGATGGCGCGCGTGCCCGCGCTGTACAACGGCCTGATGCGCGCCGGCTGGGTGCGCATGCTGCTCGAGCGGCACCTCGGTATGGTCGACAGCCCGCTCCTGAGCCGCTTTGACCTCGCGGCCGTGATCCGGCAGTGGAACGTGCGGCCGGCCGATCCGCGGGCGCTCGCCGCGCTGAGCGATGTGCAGCGCGCGCGCAGCGTCGTGATCGTGCAGGACACGTTCACGCGCTATTTCGATACCGAGCAACTGGCGACGCTGATCGAGCTGGCGGCGCGCGTCGGCTTCCAGGTGTGGCTCGCGCCGCTCGCGCCGAACGGCAAGGCGCTGCACGTGCAGGGCTTCCTTCGCGCGTTCGAGCAGGCGGCGATTCGCAATGCGACCCAACTGGCCGCGCTCGCACGCTCAGGCGTCGCGCTGGTCGGCCTCGATCCGGCGATGACGCTCACGTATCGCCAGGAATACCTGAAGGTGACGGGGCTCGCCGACGTGCCGAAGGTTGCGCTGCCGCAGGAGTGGTTGCTGCACGCGCTGCCGGAGGCGGCGGCGGGCGCGGGTTCGGACAGCGTATCGGCACCGTATCGGCTGCTGCCGCATTGCACCGAGAAGACCAACGCGCCGGACAGCGGCAAGCAGTGGGCACAGGTGTTCGCGCGTCGCGGGCTGCGCCTGGCGGTTCAGGCGGCCGGCTGCTGCGGGATGTCGGGGACCTACGGGCACGAGGCGCGCAACCTGCAGACGTCGCAGGCGATCTATGCGCAATCGTGGGCCGCGCATGTCGATGCGCCGGAAGAGGAGGGCGAAGCGCTGGCGACCGGGTATTCGTGCCGCAGCCAGGTGAAGCGCATGTCCGCGCGGCAGGTGCGTCATCCGCTGCAGGCGCTGCTCGATCACGTGCGTGCGGCGGGGTGACGGGCGGGCCGCGCGTGTGGCGCGGCAGCAGGCGTGACGGTATCGGGCGCGCGCAGGATCGAGCGACACGTGCGATGCCGCGACTGGCGCCCGTCCCGGCTCACGAGCCGGCTTTCGCGGTCTTCCGCACGCGCGGCTTGCGCGCTGCCGGAAACGCACCGACGCCGCGCGGCCGTTTAGGCTCGATACCCGTTTTACCGATGACGTGCCGGAAATCGATCTCGTGCGCGGCCAGCGCACCGATCAGGGTCGCGATGACCGCGAGGTGGGAAGGGACGGTGCCCTTGCTCGAATAGTTCGTGATGGAACTTTCGTTCATCCGGATCAGGCGGGCGAATTCCCGAGCCGTCAACTGCGCTTTCTTCAACTCCTGTTGAAATTCCGCATACGCCATTGCACACATGTTGCTTCATCTCCGCAAAACTTGAATCGGCACCGCACGGCGCCGGCGCCGACGGATGGCGTTCCCGTCGTGCCGGCGTCGCGGGGCGTTACATCTTCACCTGGTCGAGGAAGGTCTTCTTGCCGCTCTTGTAGCCGTAGATCGAGATGATCCCGTGCGTCAGGTCGCCCTTCGCGTCGAACGTCGTCGTGCCGATCACGCCTTCATACTTCGTCGACGGCATCGCCGCGAGGATCTTCGCCGCGTCCGTCGAGTTCGCGCGCTTCATCGCGTCAACCGCGATGTAGACCGCGTCGTACGCGAACGGCGCATCGAACTTGATACCCTGGTTGAAGCGCTTCTGATACTTGGCGAGGAACGCCGCGCCGCCCGGCATCTTCTCGAGCGCGGCGCCGGCCTGCGAGCACAGCACGTTGTCTGCCGCCGGGCCGGCCAGTTCGGCGAGCGAGTCGGTGCACACGCCGTCGCCGGACAGGATCTTCGCGCGCAGGCCGAGCTGCTTCGCCTGCTTCGCGAGCGGGCCGCCGGTGGCGTCCATGCCGCCGTACATGATCGCGTCCGGGTTCTCGCCCTTGACCTTCGTCAGAATCGCGCGGAAGTCGACCGCCTTGTCGTTGGTCGCGTCGTGCGACAGCACCTTCAGGCCGAGCGCTTTCGCCTTCTTCTCGAACTCGTTTGCGAGACCCTGGCCATAGGCGGTCGAATCGTCGATCACCGCCACGCTCTTCACGCCCTTCGACTGCGCGTAGCTCGCGAGCGCCGGGCCCTGCTGCGCGTCGGTCGCGACGACGCGGTAGGTCGTCTTGAAGCCTTGCTGCGTGTAGGTGGGGTTCGTGGCCGACGGCGAGATCTGCACGATGCCCGCGTCGCTGTAGATCTTCGACGCCGGGATCGACGTGCCCGAGTTCAGGTGGCCGATGACGGCGACGACCTTGTCGTCGACGAGCTTCTGCGCGACCTGGGTGGCCTGGCGCGGGTCGGCCGCGTCATCCTGTGCGTCGAGCTGCAGCGTGACCTTCTTGCCGCCAATCGTCAGCCCCTTCGCGTTGATTTCCTCGACCGCGAGGCGCGCGCCGTTCTCGTTGTCCTTGCCGAGGTGCGAGATGCCGCCCGTCGTCGGTTCCACGCTGCCGATCTTCACGACCTGGTCGGCCATCGCGGTCGACGCGGCCGCGAACGCGGCGGCGGCCAGTGCGACGGTGATCAGGGGTTTGCAGCGCATGCCGACAGTGCTTCGTTCCATCTGCCATCTCCGAATTGAATGTCTTTCTATTGACGTCTCGACCGGCCGGCTGCGGGCCGGGGCGATCGGACGAGTCTCCGTACCCATCATGGGCTTCGCTTGCATGCCGCCCGGGCGAGCGACTGCCCCGCGCCTGACGCCATGCAATTCGTATGAATATATCCGAAGCCGATTTTGCGCGCCGCGGCGAATCGCGTAGTGGGCGGCGCGGCACGGTTCGGCGCCCGGACTGCCAGGGTGCCGGATGCCGGAAATCGTGCGCCGCAGCGAGCCAAAGGCTGCGATTCGCTGTCGATGGCCTTACGACGGTATCCATTATTCGGCCGGTCGCAGGGGCGAAGCCATGGACACTGACGTGCGGTCAGTCGGGAACTGTTCGGTCGATTTGTCTGCACAGTTTGGGCGCTCGCCATCGCGCAGCCGGGTTCATGGAAAAGCTTCCTAGAGTGCGACATCTGTCGAGCGCAACTAACGGTCAAGCCCGTCGGCATCGACGAATTGGCGCAGGCCGACGGCCCGCACATTGCACTCGGCTCCGCAGATACCGGAGTTCGCCTGGGCCTGCCCGCTTCCGGCTCGACGGACAGGTGAGGTTACGCGTTGCGATCGCGACCCTGCGACCGCCCGCGCAAGGCGACCAGGATCACGCCGGCAATCGCCAGCAGGCCGCCGCATACCGTCTCGATGCCGGGCCGCTCGCCCGTCAGCATCATCGACAGAGCTGTCGCCACCGCTGGCGTAAGATAGAGAAAGTTGGCGGCGCGCGCCGCACCGAAGTAGCCGAGTGCGAAGGTCCAGGTCGCGTAACCGAGTGCCGCGGGAAATACGCCGAGGATCAATACCGCCAGCGTCGTGTCGTGCGACGCGCCGCCGAGCGAGTCGAGCGCGCCGGGCAGCCAGGGCGTGAGCAGCAGCGCACCGGCCAGCAGCGTGTACGCGGCGCAGGGCAGCGCGCCGTATACGGGAATCAGCCGCCGCTGCAACACGAAATAGCTCGCCGAACACAGGGCCGCACCGAGAATCAGCGTGCTCCCCGAGCCGAGCACAAGCCCGCCCGGCTGCCCGTGCGCAATTACGCCGATGCCGGCGAGGCTGACCAGCGAACCGAGCCATCCCCACCGATTGAATCGTTCGCCGAGAAACATCGCGGCAAGCAGCGCGGTGAAGATCGGCAGCGTGTTCACGATGAAACTCGCCGCGCCGGCCGATACGGTTTGCTCGCCGGTATTGAGCAGTGCGTTATAGAGTGCGATGCCGAGGAAACCGCAGGCCAGGAAGCGCAACGCATCGCGTTTCGTGGGCCTTGGAGGCCGTCGCCATGCAAGCCACGCGATCACGAGCAACGCGGCGGTAGCAAAGCGCGCCGCCGCGAGTTGCAGGGGCGCCAGGCCGTGCAGGCCGATCCGGATGAACGGGAATGCGGAGGCCCACGACATGATCGTGAACGCGACCGCGCCTGCCGCGACGAGCGGTTGTCGCGCGCCGCGCGACGACGGTGAGGAAAGGGTATTCATGCGGCAATGGTGCGATGTCGCGAGATGTTAAGCTAGCGCACAGATCAACATCCAGATATGACCATGACTCACAGCTCGGTTCGGCGGCGAGCCGCGAGTCCGGCGCGCGCACGTCAGGTGACGGATGCGCTGCCGCTTGCCGCGCCGGCACCTGGCCCGCGGCCGCCGCTCGCCAGCCTGGAGACCGTGTGTACGGTTGCGCGTCAGGGTTCGTTCCTGGCGGCCGCAGACGTCTCCGGCGTGACGCACGGCGCGATCAGCCGGCGGGTGGCCGCCGTGGAAAACTGGCTGGGCATGGCACTGTTCGAACGTCATGCACGCGGCGTGCGCCTGACGCCGGACGGGCAGCGCTTCGTCGGGCGGATCGAACAGGCGTTTGCGATCATCGACAGCGCGGCCGATCAGTGGCGCTCGCCGCGTACACCGCGACTGGTCAGGATGAGTGTGGTGCCGGCATTCGCGCAGCTCTGGCTGCTCGAGCGGCAGCAGGCGCTCGAGAGCGAGGCACCCGCGTTGCGCATCGAACTCGGCATCGAGCTTCGCAACGTCGATATCGCAGGCGGCGAAGCGGATCTGTCGATCCGGTATGGGCGCGGCAACTGGCGTCAGCTTGAGACGCGCGCATTCATGCCGGAACGGCTTTATCCGGTCGCGCATCCGCGGCTCGCCGCGCAACTGGCAAAGATGCGCCGCCGGCGCGGCGATGCCGCGCTGCTCGAGATGCCGCTGCTGCACGATTCCGACGTGACCGGATGGCGCACCTGGTTCGAGTCGCTGGGCATTCCGTTCAAGCCGCGGGCGCAGGATCGCCGTTTCGAGGATTACAACCTGGTGCTGGCGGCAGCCGAAGCCGGGCTCGGCGTGGCGCTGGCGCGAACGCCGCTCGCGGACGCATATCTGAAGCGCAGCGAGCTCGTTCGGGTGAGCCGTCGTGAGGTCGATTCGCCGCTCCGTTATCACTTCGTGCATGCGAAGGGGGAGAATCGGCCGGAGGTGCTCGCGTTGATGGAGCGGATGCGGGCGGCGCTGGGGGAACAGAGTTAGGTTGTGTGGGCGTGGGGGCCTGCTTCGGCGGCGCGCCCGAGGCCTGTGCGTGGATACATACAGATGGGCCGCGGGATCGTCGACAATGCGACCGCGGAAAATGATGAGGTTGGAGAGATGAACGTAAATCGAGTAATTTTGCAGTCGTTCGGATGCACCGGAGGTACACGATGAACAGACCAGACAAGTCGTCGAAAGCGCGTGCTGCGCTCGATCAGTTGTTCTCGGGCATTGCGCCGGCGGATGCGAAGAGCGCGTCACGCCCGGGCAATCCGTTCGATGCGGCGGGGGACGATGTGTCTACCGACGCCGACGGCCGGGTGGAAGTGACGCTATCGACCAGAATCCAGTTGCGCGGCTATCCGGGTGCGGACGCGTTCATGAAGCGCATGGCCGAAGCGTGGGGCCTCGAGTGGGGGACGTACGATAGCGTTCAGGCCATCGCGAAGCTGCCTGCCGGATGGCGATCGCGCCGGCTTCCGGAAGTCACGCAGATCGTCGACGGACACGACGTGCTGCGCGCAGAGAGCAGCCTGCAGGGCGGCGAGATGTCGTATCTGAAAGTGAACCCGCGGTACTACATCGACGCCCGCAAGGGGTTCGGCTGGGGCAAGTCATCGAAGGCGTCCGACGATCCGGATCTCGATGGCCCCGACTGGAACTGCTTCGTGATCGATCGGGAAAAGTCAATCGAAGTGCACGAATTGACGACCTCGTCGCTGAAGGCCGATATGGACAATGCCCGTGCGACGTTGCTGAAATGGCTTGACGAGAACTATCCCAAGCATCGCGATCCGTTTGCGTACTGGACGGACTGCGAAGGGGCGTCGTAACGTTGCGTGGCGGGCCGGGTCGGTATCGCACGCACGCGTTGCCCGATCGTAGTCGCAGCGGATGGGCCGCACGCCGCGTCGATGCAACCGCCGGTCGCCATGGGGGCGCCAATTGAAACAAGCCAGTCCGGTCCCGATTCTCTGGGCGGCGTTTGGCGCGGCGGTCGCGTCGACCGTCATCGAGCTGCTGCTCTGGTCGATCGCCGGCGATGATGCCATCCGGAACCTGTTTCGCGACGCGCGCCTGACTGCAGCCATCGTGATGGGGCGCAGCGTGCTCGGAACGTCCACCGGCTTCGATCCGATCGTCATGGGTGTCGCGACACTCGTGCATGCCGCGCTCTCGCTTGCCTATGCGGCCGTGCTGGCGATGGTGGTGCGGAACATGTCGCTCGGGGCCGCGCTTTTCGCAGGCGGCGTGTTTGGACTCATCCTGTACGGCGTCAACCTTCACGCCTTCACGGCGATCTTTCCGTGGTTCATCGCGGTTCGCGGCGCGATCACGCTGGTTGCCCATCTGGTATTCGGGGTCACGGCAGCGGCTGTCTACCACGTCGTCAAACGCCCGGGTTGACGCTCACCGCGGCAACGATTGCCGACGGTTCCCGCTTCCTTCATTCGCATCCCGACCCCTGGAATAACCGGGCGTGCTGCTTCGTTCTGCTGTCAGGAGACCCGATACGAAGCGGCGGCCCGTTACCGCCGCGCGATGAATCTTGCGCAAGCAAACCGGCGTGCCGGGCGCCGCCAGTGACACCGGTGGTGGAGTGGTCGGGGGCAACAATGCGGGAGCCGATCATGTGCACCGTGTTTCGATTCGGAATAGGCATCGTCTGTCTTTGTCTTTCCGCGCCTGTCCTTGCGCAAATGGACGACGAATTGCCGGACTACGGCACAAACTGCCGCGCGGTCGTCGCGCACGCGAACATCGACGGCACGGAACAGCAAATCGTAGGGCGGGCGTGCCTGCAACGCGATGGCACATGGCAGATCGTGCAAAGCGACGACGGCAGCGTGCTGTGGTACCCGGCGGCGGCCTATCCGTATCCCGACCCGTGGTACTGGGGGCCGCCGCTTTTCATCGGCGCGGGCGTGAGCTTCATCTTCGTCGATCGGTTCCGTCATTTCCACCACTTCGATCACTTCAACCGGATGGATCATCGCCACTTCGGCATGCCGATGGGGTCGGGCTTTCACCGCGGCCCGTTCATCGGCGGCGGGGGCCACGGGTTCGGCGGCATGCATTCATTCGGTGGCATGAGCGGGGGTGGCGGATTGCGGCGGCATTAGGCCGGCGTTTCGACGTGCGGCAACCGCGTCGCCCGGTTCGAACGCCAGGTCGATCTGAACGTCTCGAGTGGGAACGCGACAGCGTAAACGGCGCAGGCGCGCACCATGGTGCGCGCCTGCGTGGTTCGCGCGATGCGATGTCGCGATCAGAACTTGTGGCGAATCCCGACGACCGCGAGTTCCTGCGTATCGGTGCCGGAGTTCACGCCGTACGAGCCGACCGACGCGGCGGCCTTCACGGTCGCACCGCTCGCGTTGAGCGTATTGCCGCTCGCCTTCTGATAGCCGAACAGCGCATACAGGTCGGTGCGCTTCGACAGCGCGTAGTCCGCGCCGAGGTTCACCTGGTTGTAGTGCGCGGAAGCCGGGCCCGTCAGCGACGTGTAGTTGTAGCCGACGCCCGCGCGCAGCGCCGGCGAGAACTGCCAGTTGAAGAACGCTGAGCCGTTGTTGAACTTCGCGTTCTGCGTGAAGGCCGACAGCGTGTCCGCGCCGTACTGCGTGTTCGAATACGCGAGGCCGAAGGTCGCCGGCCCGGCCACGTACTGACCGGCCACGCGCACGATCTGGATCGACTTCGCGCTCGAGAAGCCCTGGTTGATCACGGTGTTGAACAGCGTGTCCGAGCTGCTCGACCACGTGCGCACGCCATTCGCGACCGTCGAGCCTCCGTTCGCGTAGAAGAAGCCGGCGCCGAGCGACAGCGGGCCGTTCGCGTAGCTCGCGCCGAAGCTGTACGTGCGGCCGTTGCCGGTGGCGCCCGCGACGCCGCCGAAGCCGTACAGCGCCTCAAACTGGAAGCCCGAGATCAGCGGGCTCGTGTACTTCACCGAGTTGCTGACGCGCAGGCTGTTGTCGTAGTTGTCGAGGTCGCCCGGCGTCGAGAATACGCCGCCGAAGTAGTTGTCCTGCGTGAGGCCCTGCACGAGATCGACGACCGGATCGTACTGGCGGCCGAGCGTCACGGTGCCGTACGTGCTGCTCGCGAGGCCGACGACGGCCTTGCGGCCGAATTCGCGCTGGCCCTGGCCGAGCGCGCCGGTGCCGATGTTGAAGCCGTTCTCGAGCTGGAACAGCGCGGACAGGCCGCTGCCGAGATCCTCGATGCCGCGCAGCCCCCAGCGGCTGCCCGACAGGTTGCCGCTGCTGAACTTGACGAGAGTCGACGCGTTGCCGCCGCTCGCGTTCTGCGCGTTGTGCACGTATGCGATGCCCGCGTCGGCGATGCCGTAAAGCGTGACGCTGCTTTGCGCGTGCGCGCCTGCGGCGCAGAGCGCGGCCGGTAGCGCGAGCAGTGCGAATGAGCGGATTCGTTTCATGGTCGGATTCCCCCGTTGGTCGATTTGTCTGACGAGTCGGTGAACGATACGGACAGCGCACCGTCAAGGGAACCAACAAATTTTCGAATCGTTATGAGGCGCGGTGGTGTATCGCCGTATCGTTGCGTGTGCAACCTGTTAAACGAGGCGCGGCATCGGGCATCCGCGCGCGCGTGGCGAATGCCCGATGCGTTGGCGTGCGTTACTGCTCCGCGCCTTCCGCCTCCGCCGTTTCGCCGAGAAACCCGCCGCTCTGGTGCGCCCACAGCGCCGCATAGATGCCGCCAGCCTGAAGCAGTTGCTGGTGCGTGCCTTCCTCGACGA
The DNA here is from genome assembly GCF_902499115.1 of Burkholderia diffusa. GTDB lineage: Bacteria > Pseudomonadota > Gammaproteobacteria > Burkholderiales > Burkholderiaceae > Burkholderia > Burkholderia diffusa. The sequence continues at coordinate 45,964 of NZ_CABVPN010000027.1, read as the reverse complement.
TACGCCCTTCGTCGAGCACGATCAGCCGGTCCATCGCCGCGATCGTCGACAGCCGGTGTGCAATCGCGATCACCGTCTTGCCGCTCATCAGGCCGTCGAGGCTGCGCTGGATCGCGATCTCGACTTCGGAGTCGAGCGCGCTGGTCGCTTCGTCGAGCACGAGGATCGGCGCGTCCTTGAGCATCACGCGCGCGATCGCGACGCGCTGCCGCTGGCCGCCCGACAGCTTCACGCCGCGCTCGCCGACCTCGACGTCATAGCCGCTGCGCCCGTGCCGGTCGCGCAGCCGTTCGATGAAGTCGGACGCTTCCGCGCGCACGGCCGCGTCGTGCATCTCGCGCTCGGTCGCGTCGGGGCGACCATACAGGATGTTTTCGCGCATCGTCCGGTGCAGCAGCGACGTATCCTGCGTGACCATCCCGATCGCCGCGCGCAGGCTGTCCTGCGTCACGTGCGCGATGTCCTGCCCGTCGATCCGGATCGCGCCACCGTCCACGTCGTAGAAGCGCAGCAGCAGGTTCACGAGCGTCGACTTGCCGGCGCCCGAGCGGCCGATCAGGCCGATCCGCTCGCCCGGCCGGATCGTCAGGTTCAGCCCGTCGAATACCGCGCGCTCGTTGTCCTCGTGCGCGAAGCGCACGTTGTCGAACACGATACCGCCGCGTTGCACGACGAGCGCCTTCGCGTCGGGTGCGTCGACCACGCTGCGCACCTTCGTCAGCGTGTTGATGCCGTCCTGGATCGTGCCGACGTTCTCGAACAGCTCGGTCATCTCCCACATGATCCAGTGCGAATAGCTCGACAGGCGCAGCGCCATCGCGATCACGGCCGCGACGACGCCCGCGCTTGCTTCGCCATGCATCCACAGATACAACGCGAGGCCGGTCGAGCCGACCAGCAGCAGCGTCGACAGCAGGTGATTGACGATCTCGAACGCGCTGACGAGCCGCATCTGCGCGTCGCCGGTCGCCTTGAACGCCTCCATCGCGCGGCGTGCGTGGTCGGCCTCCCGCCGCGTGTGCGAGAACAGCTTCACGGTCGTGATATTCGAATACGCATCGGTGATGCGGCCCGTCATCAGCGCGCGTGCGTCGGCCTGCCGGCTGCCGACGGCACCCAGGCGCGGCACGAAATACGCGCAGGCCGCGCCGTAGCCGAGCGCCCACAGCGCGAGCGGAATCATCAGCCGCCAGTCGAAGCTCGCCGCGAGCGCGAGGATGCCGATCAGGTACGCTGCGACGCCGATCACGACGTCGACCGACATGAACAGCGCATCGCGCACGGCAAGCGCTGTCTGCATGATCTTGGTCGTCACGCGGCCGGCGAACTCGTTCGCATAGAACGACAGGCTCTGGTCGAGCATCAGCCGGTGAAACAGCCAGCGCAGCCGCATCGGGAAGTTGATCGCGAGCACCTGGTGCTTGACCATCGTGTGCAGCGCGATCAGCAATGCGCTGCTGGCAAGGATCGCCGCGAAGCCAGCGAGCGTGCCGAAATGCCGGCCACCGAATTTGGCCGGTGTAGCGGACGACAGCCAGTCGACCACGCGCCCCATCATCGCGAACAGCGCGGCTTCGTACGCGGCCAGCGCGGCCGAGGTCAGCGCGATCAGCAGGATCCAGCCGCGCACGCCTTTCGTGCATGCCCACACAAACGAGAAGAACCCCTTCGGCGGCGTGACGGGATCCTCGAGCGGGAATGTCGGCAGGCGCCGTTCAAACCACGAAAACATTGAAGCTTCTCCTTGATGCGGCGCGGGCAGGTGGCCCGGCCGGTCATGCGTGTTTCATGTGCGCCGTGCGGCGCGCATTCGTTCCGCGAACGAATCCATCACCCGATCGCGCCGAGCGTATGCGACGCATCCGCGTGCGCGAGCATTGCATTGTTGGGGCATCGTCCGGCAGCAAGTGTCGCATTGATTCGATTGGGCCGCAGGCCGGTTGTAAGCAGCCGCGGCTGAGCGGGGCGGGTGTGACCGCGCCCGGGGTCTCGAGGCTTTACGATTCCACCCCATAAAAAGTCCTTGACTATCTATCTATGAGTAGATAAAGTTCGATCCATGGAAACGAAACCGACCGTCCGCGAACAGATTCTCGACCACGCGATCACGCTGATGATGCTGCGCGGTTACAACGGCTTCAGCTATCGAGACCTGTCCGACCTGGTGGGCGTGAAGACGTCGAGCATCCACTACTACTTCCCGTCGAAGGACGACCTCGTGCTGGAAGCGGTGGTGGCCTACAGCGACGAAGTCCTCGCGGACATGCGGGCGATCGATCCGGCGCTGCCGGCCGACGTGAAGCTGAGCCTGTACACGAAACTGTTCGGCCGGACGCTCGGCGACGGCAACCAGATTTGCCTGTGCGGGATGCTCGCGGCCGACATCGAATCGTTGCCGGAGAACGTGCGGCAGGCCGTGCAGGCGTTTTTCAAGGCCAACGAGAACTGGCTTGCGGAATTGCTGGCGCAGGGCGCGAAGGAACGCACGCTGCAGTTCAGCGGCAAGCCCGAAACGGCGGCGCGCACGTTGTACGCGGCGTTCCAGGGCAGCGTGCTGGCCAGTCGGCTGTTTCACACCAGGGCGCGTCTCGAGGATGTCGAGGCCGTCTGGAAAGTCCGGTCCTGACGGGCGGGGCGAGCAGTCAGGCGGTTCGCCGCCTTTTGTCGGGCTTTGCCGTCTATCTTTTGGTAGATAGATTATCGGAGCAGGTGGATCGACCGCCTGCATTTTTTGGGGATGTTTATCTATCTATGAGTAGATAAACAAGCGTGATGCCGGCGGCAAGGCTTTCGGTACGCGGTCCCCGGGTTGGAAGGCTGCTTCACTCACTGGTTGAAAAGGAGTCTGTCATGTCGATCGAAAAAGTGCTGTACCGCGCCCATGCAAAAGCCACCGGCGGCCGCGACGGCCGTGCCACGGTGCCCGAAAGCGGCCTGGACCTGAAGCTGACGACGCCGCGCGAACTCGGCGGCGCGGGCGGCGCAGGCGCGAATCCCGAGCAACTGTTCGCGGCCGGCTATAGCGCGTGCTTCATCGGCGCGATGAAGTTCGTCGCGGCCCGCGACAAGATCGCGATCCCCGCGGACGCCGCCATCGAAGGCAGCGTTGGTATCGGCGCGATCCCGAACGGCTTCGGCATCGAAGTCGAACTGAAGATTTCGTTGCCGGGCCTCGATCGGGAGACCGCGCAAACGCTGATCGACCGCGCGCACATCGTCTGCCCGTACTCGAACGCGACGCGCGGCAACATCGATGTCACGCTCACGCTCGCCTGATCAATCGCACTGCGAACCATTAATCGTCATTCATCGGGTTGAACCCAGGAGTTTCATCATGAAGATCGTCAAGCCGCTGCTGGTCGCCGCCGCTGTTGCAGCCACGTTGTCCATCGCGTCCACCGCATTTGCCGCCGGCGCCGAAGCCGCTCGGCCCGATGTGGCGACGAGCGGGTTCCTCGCCGCGCTGAACGGCCAGAAGGGCCCCGGACTCGAAACGTTGAGCCCCGCGAAGGCACGCCAGGTGCTCGTCGACGCGCAGAACGGCGCGAAGGTCGACCTGTCAGGCGTCGACGTGTCGAACCGCACGATCGAGCAGGACGGCTTGTCGGTGCCGATCACGATCGTTCGCCCGCAGGGCGCACCGGGCACGCTGCCGGTGTTCATGTTTTTCCACGGCGGCGGCTGGATTCTCGGCGACTTCCCGACGCATGAACGCCTCGTGCGCGATCTCGTCGTGCAATCGGGCGCCGTCGCGGTGTTCGTGAACTACACGCCGTCGCCCGAAGCGCATTACCCGGTCGCGATCAACCAGGCGTATGCGGCGACGAAGTGGGTGGCCGCGCACGGCGCGGAGATCGGTGTCGACGGTAGCCGCCTCGCGGTGGTCGGCAACAGCGTCGGCGGGAACATGGCGGCCGTGGTGTCGCTGATGGCGAAGGACAAGGGCGGCCCCGCGATCCGCTTCCAGGGCCTGATGTGGCCCGTCACGGACCACAACTTCAATACGGGCTCGTACAACGCGTATCAGCAGGGTCACTTCCTGACGCGGCCGATGATGAAGTGGTTCTGGGACGCCTACACGAAGAACGAAGCGCAACGCAACGACATCTACGCGTCGCCGCTGCGCGCGAGCACCGCGCAGTTGAAGGGCCTGCCGCCCGCGCTGATCCAGGTCGCGCAGTTCGACGTGCTGCGCGACGAAGGCGAAGCGTACGGTCGCAAGCTCGATGCGGCCGGTGTCGATGCGACGACCACGCGTTACGACGGCACGATCCATGATTTCGGTCTGTTGAACGCGCTGGCCGCGGATGCACCGACGAATGCCGCGACGAAGGCGCTGGCGAATGAAATCGCGACGCGGCTGAAGTAACGCGGCGGGTGGCATTCGAATGCGTTCGAATGCGAACGACGAAACGGCGGGCTCATGCCCGCCGTTTCTGCATGCGGCCGACGGGCGCGGTGAAAGGCGGCACCACGGGCGTCCGGACCGGCGCTATCGCTCCTTCGTCTTGCCCGGTTCCTCCCGATCTCTTGCCTGATCCAACCAGATTGAAACGGTGGAAGCGGGATCGTGCGATCGCACCGTCGCGGCTGGTTGCGAGCATTGTTGATACGATCGCGCGTATCGTCCACGTCGGCGCGGCACGCCGCCGGCAAATCGGTCGCGCGGCCGCCCGGTATCGCGACCACCTTCGGGAGAGCGGTTCATGCTGCAGGCGTTCGCGGTCTTGCTGACCTTCCAGTGTCTCGGGGAAGGGGTGTCCTATCTGTTCGGCCTGCCGGTGCCGGGCCCGGTGATCGGCATGTTGCTGCTGTTCGGCTTCGTGATGCTGCGCCCGCAGGTCGCCGACGCGATCGAGCCGACCGCGCTCGAGCTGCTGCGCCATCTGTCGCTGCTGTTCGTGCCGGCCGGCGTCGGCATCATGGTGTCGGCCGATCGCGTGCGCGGCGACGCGGTTGCGGTCGTCGTCGCGCTGGCGGTGAGCACGACGCTCGCGATCGCGGTGACGGCGCTCGTCACGCGTGCGCTGCTGCGGCGCCAGCGCCGCACGGGCGGTACCGCGGAGGGCACGCAATGACGGCCTTCCCGAAACTCGGCGCGATCTGGGTGTATCTCGCCGCGAGCCCGCTGCTGGGCCTGACCATCACGCTGGTCGCGTATCTGTTCGCACAGGCCGTCTATGCACGCGCGCGCTTCAACCCGCTCGCGAACCCGGTGCTGATCGCGGTCGCGCTGATCGTCGTGCTGCTGACGATCACGCACACGCCGTATCCGACGTACTTCGAGGGCGCGCAGTTCGTCCACTTCCTGCTCGGCCCGGCGACCGTTGCGCTGGCCCTGCCGCTGTATCGCCAGTGGGCGAAGTTGCGGCGCAGCGCGGTGCCGCTGCTCGTCGGGCTGCTGGCGGGCTCGCTGACCGCGATCGTGTCGGCGGTCGGCATCGCCGCGCTGTTTGGCGCGTCGCACCAGACGATCGCGTCGCTTGCGCCGAAATCCGCGACCACGCCGATCGCGATGGCCGTCGCGCAGGAAATCGGCGGGATTCCGTCGTTGACCGCCGTGCTGGTGATCTCGACCGGAATTTTCGGCGCCGTGTGCGCCCGTGCGATCCTGAACGCGCTGCGCATCGAGGAGCCGGCGGTGCGCGGTTTCGCGCTCGGCGTCGCGTCGCACGGGATCGGCACCGCGCGTGCGTTTCAGGTCAGCGAGGAGGCCGGCGCGTTCGCGGGCCTGGGGATGGGGCTGAACGGCGTGCTGACCGCATTCGTCGTGCCGATCCTGCTGCCGGTGCTGTCGCGCTGGATCTGAGCGGCGCCGGGTGCTGGCCGCGCGCGATGCTATCGGTTTCCCTGATGGCACGTGCGCCGCGCTGTCTGGCCGGGCGCCTGCCGCGCATGTATCGTTGCCGTTATCAGGAGAATTCAGGAACCGGCACGGACATTTGCGCAGCGATCGGCTAACGTTGCATCGGCGCCGTGGTCGCACGCCGACGTCCGTCGTGTGCGTGCCGGCGTTCGACCCACAACCAACAATCGACAAGGAGATCCGGCCATGACGAAGTCTCGCGTGGTTTCGGTTGCAGTGGCAGTAACGGCGTCGTTCGGTCTGCTGTTGACCGCCGCGCCGGCGGCATACGCGCAGGATCCGGCGTCCGCACCGACGCAGAAGCAGCTCGACAAGGCGCAGAAGAAGGCAGCCCGCAAGGCGGCCCGCGCGCGCCACGCGAAGGACCTGAAGGCGATCGGCACGGGCACCGGCTACCGGCTGACCAACGATCAGAGCAACTATCCGCAGAACGCGGTCGAGAAGGCGCCCGCGACGAAGGCGGCGCCCGCTGCTCCCGCCGCGCCGGCATCGGGCCAGTAACGGCCGGCGTTCGCGCGACGGAAAACGGCGCCGGGTCGACCGGCGCCGTTCGTGCTCGTGCGCGCCGTGGTCCCGGGGCTTTCCGGGACGGACGGCACCCGCGTTACGACGCGAGTTTCGCGGCGAGTTCCGCGACGTGCTTGCCCTGGTAGCGCGCGATGTCGAGTTCGTTCGCGCTCGGCTGACGGCTGCCGTCCGCGCCCGCGAGCGTGGTCGCGCCGTACGGCGTGCCGCCCGTGATTTCGTTCATGTTGACGAGCCCGCTGCACGCATAGGGCACGCCCACGATCACCATCCCGTGGTGCAGGAGTGTCGTGTGGAACGACGTGATGGTCGTTTCCTGGCCGCCGTGCTGCGTGCCGGTCGATGCGAACACGCTGCCGATCTTGCCGACGAGCGCACCCTTCATCCACAGGCCGCCGGTCTGGTCGAGGAACGTGCGCATCTGGCCGGCCATGTTCCCGAAGCGGGTCGGCGTGCCGAAGATGATCGCGTCGTAGCCCGCGAGTTCGTCCACGGTGGCGACGGGTGCGGCCTGGTCGACCTTGACGCCGATCGCCTTCGCCTGGTCGACGGGAATGGTTTCAGGCACGCGCTTGAGCGTGACCTCGACGCCGGGCACCGATTTCGCGCCTTCCGCGACGTGCTGCGCCATCGTTTCGATGTGCCCGTAGGACGAGTAGTAGAGAACGAGTACCTTGGCCATGTTGCGAATCTCCGATTAAGAAGGCCCCGCGATCAGCGGGGCCCGATGTTCCGAACGGGCGTCATGCCCACTCGGCCGTCACTTCGACCGGACGCAGGTCGAATACCAGCACTTCGGCATCCTTGCCGTCCGCGAACGTCAGCACCTGCTCGTCGCGGATACGTGCGCCGTCGCCTTCGCCGAGCGTCACGCCGTTGACCGTCACGCTGCCGCGTGCGACATGCACGTAGGCGAAGCGGTCCGGTGCGAGTTCGAGCGTTGCGCGTTCATCGCCGTCGAACAGGCCCGCGTAGATCCGCGTGTCCTGGCGGATCTTCAGCGAACCGCCGTTTCCGTCGGGCGACACGATCGGCGTGAGCTTGCCGCGCTTGTCCTCTGCCGCGACGTTCGTCTGCTGATAGCGCGGCTCGGCACCTTTCTCGGCCGGCCCGACCCAGATCTGCAGGAAGTGGACGGGCGTCTCGTGCGAGTGGTTGAACTCGCTGTGACGCACGCCGGTACCCGCGCTCATCAGCTGGACGTCGCCCGGCACGATCACCGACCCGGTGCCCATCGAATCCTTGTGCTCCAGCGCGCCTTCGAGCACGTACGACAGGATTTCCATGTCGCGGTGCGGGTGCGTGCCGAAGCCGCGGCCCGGCGCGACGCGGTCGTCGTTGATCACCAGCAGGTCGGAGAAGCCGACTTGCTTCGGATCGTAGTAATTCGCGAAAGAAAACGTGTGACGGGAGCTGAGCCAGCCATGCTCGGCACGGCCACGTTGGTTTGCTGAACGAGTCTCGATCATGATTTTTTCCTGGATGTCGCCGGACCTCGGAAGTGGGGCCGGCCGTTCGTTGAGATGAATCTTAGGTCAATCGATTTGACAAATAAATGGCTGTAGAGATAATGACTGTCACTTTGGAGTGGACAATATGGAACTCAACGACCTGAGGATCTTCGTTGCGACTGTCGATGCGGGCAGCTTCACGGCGGCGGCCGATCAACTCATGCTGTCCAAGCAGTTCGTGAGCCGGCGCACGATGGCGCTCGAGGCAGCGCTCGGCGTGCGCTTGCTGCATCGCAATACGCGCAATCTCGCGGTCACGGAATCGGGGCAGGAGTTCTATGCGCGCGCGCAGCGGATCCTCGCCGAGGTCGCCGACGCCGAGCAGGCGATGTCGGTGCGCAGCACCGAGTTGCACGGCTCGCTGAAGATCAGCGCGCCGCTGTCGTTCGGGATCACGCACGTGTCGCCGCTGATCGCCGAATTCCTGTCCGCGCATCCGGCCGTGCGGCTCAACGTCGACCTGACCGACCGGCGGGTCGACCTGATCGGTGAGGGCTTCGATCTCGTGCTGCGGATCGGCACGCTCGAGGATTCGACGCTGATCGCGCGCCCGCTCGGCGCGTGGGAGATGATCGCGTGCGCGAGCCCCGCTTACCTGAAGCGGCACGGCACGCCCGCGACGCCGGCCGACCTCGCCGGCCACACGTGTCTGATGTATGGGCGCGAGCGGCGCGTCGGCTGGGAATTCCGGGTCGCCGGCGCGTCGCGCACGTTCGATGTGCAGGGGCCGCTCGTCGCGAACAACGGCGAAGTCGTGCGCGACGCGGCGATCGCGGGGCTCGGCATCGCGCTGCTGCCGCATTTCATCGTCGGCGCGGCGCTCGACAGCGGCGCGCTCGTGCCGGTGCTCGACGCGTATGCGCCGTCGCCGATCACGCTGAACGCGGTGTTTCCACAACACCGGGAAGGGTTCGTCACGCTGCGCACCTTCATCGGGTTTCTGGCGGAGCGGTTGGGCGCGCGGAGGTAGCGGGCGCGGTGTGCGTCGGGTGGCGTTTTTTTTGACCCGACGAAGGAGACGTTGCGCGCGCGGTGGGAGTCGCGACGGCTTCCGTCGAGCGGCATGGCGAGTGGCGTGAGCTCGTCGGCGGCCGGCATGCGGGCCCGTGCGTCGAGCGCGCCGATGGTCTCGTTTCGGCGCTCGCGTGCCGGTGTCGGACGGTTTTCCATTCGCTCGCGCGCGGCGCCGCGCGATTGATCGGCGGCGCGCATTCGCGTTAGGCTTCGCCGGGGGCGACGGCCGGCAGTGCATGGCGGGCCGGGTGTTTTTACCGCGAATCGCATCGAGCACGTAGCTTCTACTCACCGCCATTCACGACGAGTCCAGTCCAATGACAATGAAGAATCGATCGAATGCTCGCGCGGGCGAGCGAGGGCAAGCCACGCTTCACCGCCGGCATGCGCGGCGTGCGAATCTGCGATCCGTCATGATGTTTGCAGTGCTCACGATCTCGTCGATGGCCGCGCATGCGGCCGGCTTCGATTGCGCGAAAGCCGCTTCGCCGACCGAAAAGGCCATCTGTGCGGACGCCGGGCTGTCGTCGCTCGACGGCGAACTGGCGGCTGCGTGGAAGAGGGTGCTCACGAAAGGCGGCGATACGGCCGCGCTGAAGGCCGCGCAGCTGAAATGGCTCAAGCAGCGCGATCGCTGCGGCAACGATGCGCCGTGCCTCGGCGACCGCTATCGCGAGCGGCTCGCGAGCCTGAACGGCACACCGCTTGCCCCCGATCGGTGGCAGCAGACGTGGTATCGCGACAGCGCGAACCCGTCGTTCGGCGGCGTGCTGACGTTCACCGGCACGGCACCGCGTCTTCACTTCGAATTGGGCGGCAACAACGGCGCGAATACCGGTGGTCTCAGCGGCGATATCGAACTGCACGGCGACAGTGGCACGTTTCGCCAGGATCGATGCCGGCTCGATTTCAGCCGCAAGGGCGGGCACTTGAAGGTCGCGCAGCAGGGCGGCGATGCCGATTGCGGCGCCGGTGCGGGCGTTGTGTATTCGGGTGACTACGTGACGGCGTCGAAGGCGCAGGCGAGTCAGGCGCCGGATCTCGTGACCCTGAAGGTGCTGGCCGATGCGCGGGAGAACGCGATCGCGCACAAGCTGCTCGGCGCCGATTATCAGACGCTCGTCGACACGGTCAATTCCAGCGCGGACGAACAGGATCTCGACGGCCTGAATGCCGGCGTGAAGTCGTACTGGGTACGCGGCATCGCGACGACGAACGCCGCAATCGTGATGCGCCGGGGTACCGATCTGTGGATCGGTCTGCTCGTGTTCGATGCGCAAGACAAGGTGCGGATGCGCTATTACACCAGCGCGCCGGCGTGGAAAAAGACCGTGCCGAAGACCATTCGCGCATGGCACGACAATCTCGACAAGACGCTGCCGGTCGATTTGATGTGATCCGGCAGCCTGGCGCGCCGGCCGATGTGCCCGGCCGCAATAATGTGTTTGTTGCGTGACAATTGTCCACTACATAGCGACAGCCAATCTTGTTTCGGCGGATTGATGATTTCCGGTGAGACAGTAGACTGCACCCGTGCTTCGCCAGAACCGCACCGCAGCGCGCCATGACGGCGCGACCGGACGGATTCTTCGGCAGCGGGCCGGCTGGCCCGCAGTTCGATCGTGCGAGGCGGGTTCGTTGCCGATCCGTGGGTTCGCCGTTGCGGCGGCCATCGGCACCGAATGCGTCAAACCGTCAATTCAAGGTGATTGCTATGCGTTACATTTCGCTGGAGTCGAAGAAGGACGAGCTGCTGCTGGCGGCTCGCGTGCTGATGATGATCCTGTTCGTGCTGTTCGGCTGGCAGAAGCTGAACGGCTTCTCGGGCACGGTCGCGTACATGGCATCGACGGGCGCACCGTCGCCCGAGCTGTCGGCGGTGATCGCGGTGGCGGTCGAGCTGCTCGGCGGCGCGCTGATCGCGGTCGGGTTCTATACGCGTCCGCTCGCGCTGGTGTTCGCGGTCTATACGCTCGCGACCGCGTTGATCGGGCATCGCTACTGGGCGCTGCAGGGCATGGACCAATACCTCGCGATGATCAACTTCTACAAGAACATCAGCATCATCGGCGGCCTGCTGTTGCTCGCGGTGAGCGGGCCGGGGCGCTATTCGTTCGACCGGAAGTAAGCGGGCGCGAGGCTTGGTGCCGCACGACGGGCCCGGTGCGCGGAATCGCGCACCGGGCCTTGTTTTCATCGATCGCACGTCATCGACGTGCGATCGAAATCGACATCGGCCGCATGTTCTCGTATAGATTGGGGGCCCTCATCCCCTTTCATCGTTGGCTACCGTGTCGCATCCGACCATCCTCCTCATCGGCGCGTCCGGCCTGCTCGGCCGCGCGGTTGCCGCATCGCTGTCCCGCGAATCGTCGCTGACGCCGATCGGAACGATCCGCAATCCGGACACCGCGGGCGCACGGCGGCTCGCTTTGCCGCCGGAAAACGTCGTCCGGCTCGACGCGCTCGATCAGCCGGCGCTCGAACACCTCTTTGCAACCCGTCGCCCGGCCGCCGTAATCATCTGCGCCGCCGAACGTCGCCCGGACGTCTGTGAACGCGACCCCGCGGCCGCGCGCGCGATCAACGTCGACGCACCGGCCCGCATCGGCGCGCTCGCCGCGCGCTACGGCGCGTGGACGCTCGGCATCTCCACCGACTACGTATTTGACGGCAAGGCTGCGCCGTACCGCGAAGACGCCGCGCCGAACCCGCTGAACATCTACGGCCGTACCAAGCTGGAAGGCGAGGCCGCATTGCTCGCCGCGTCGCCGCTTGCCTGCGTGCTGCGGCTGCCGTTGCTCTACGGCCCGATTGTCGATTGGCGCGAGTCGGCCGTCACGAGCCTCGTGCCGGCGATCGTCGCGTCCGCGCGACCGGGCGCGGACGCAGTCGGGATGGACGCATGGGCGATCCGCTATCCGACCTACACGCCCGACGTCGCGGCGGTCATCCGCGACCTGACGCTGCGCCATCTCGCGGGCTCGCCCGTCACGGGCATCCGTCATTGGTCGGGCGAGGAGCCGATGACGAAGTACGACATCGCGCAGCGGATCGCGGCCGCGCTCGGCGTCGACGCGGCGCTTGCGCCGATCGACACGCCGGCCGATGCGACGCCGCGTCCGTACAATTGCCACCTGGATGCATCGCGCGTGCGCGCACTCGGGATCGATCATGCGACGCCGTTCGCGACAGGGCTGCAAGCCGTGCTGCGCGACGCGCCGCGGCTGCCGTAAGCGCGGCGGGTTGCATGGTGTGACGTCGCACCGAGATGCCGCAACGCGTGGAAGCGGCCGCTCATCGCGGGTGCAAGGCAAGACACGCCACCGCGCAATATTCCCGTTTGGCGGGAAGCGTCGGGGCCGCGTGGTGGTGTGTCCGGTTCGCCGACGCCCTGACGCATTCGAAAAATCACGAGAGCAAGAGAGGACCCATCGTGACGTGTCTTCGTCTCGGATGCGATCGCGCGCGCGACCTCGCGCGTGCCCGCTCCGGGCGAGGCCGACAGCTTTCTTGCCGCGTCACCCGGAGAAATGGAACGTTACGTCGTCCATATCGATGTCGACACGTTCCATGCGCTGCGACTCGCCGCTGCATCACTACACGCACGCGTGCAGCTTCGGCACGCAAATCGCCGCACCGGCGTCGACGCTCGCCGGCTGGCGCAGGCAAGTGTGCGCCGGACCGCAAAAGTCCTCGAACATGACGGATGCGCACTGCTATCATTCGCGGCATGCCGCGCCTGTGCCCGGGCGCGGCGCAAGGTGGCGAGGAGGTCGTCACCGATGGCTCGCCGCGCGCTTGGACGCGGCGCGTCATGTGTTGCGTGCCGATCCCGTGCGGTTTTCGACGACGGCGTGGCGTTCGGCACACTTCGAAAATCTTACAGGTCCAGGCCAACGAGTCACATATCGCAACACCGATTGGCGGAACTTCGTGATAGGTTCGGCCATCGGAGGTTTTTTGAATAAAAACATGCCCAAAGAGGATGAATACATGACCCAGGCTCTGCGGGATCTCGAAGCACAACTTCGGGACCTGAATATCAAGCTGTCGGAAGCCAAGCAGAAGGAGAAGCAAGCCGCGCTCGCGGCATTCAAGGAGCAGGTCGAGTTGTTGGGCATCTCGCAGCAGGAAGTGCTGAGCGCCCTCGGCTACATCGTCCAGCGAAAACGCAAGGCGCCTGCCAAGTATTACGATCCGACGACCGGCCGCTCGTGGTCGGGCCGTGGCCCGCGACCCAAATGGCTCGAAGGCAAGGATCTCGATACGCTGCTCGTCGATCGCGAAGCCAAGACCTGGTGGCCCGGCGACGATCAGGGCTGAGGCTGCACCGCACCGGCACCGCTCCGGTGTCGTTCGACCCGCGCCGGAGGCGACGTCGGCCTCGCAACACCCGCTTCATCGCGTTCTTTTGGTGTCCCGCCTGACTGCGGGATCGCCGGCTTCAATATCTTTCAGATTCATTTCATGTGCTGCCTGCTTCCATTTCCGGAAGCGGGCAGCGCGGCGCTTTCCGCGTGCGCGTCCGGCGCCCGTCATGCGCGGGAACAGGCTTTAGAATGTCGCCCGGACATTTCCGGCAGGACACCATGGCAGCAAACATGAAATCTTCGGCGCTTGGCGATCTGGCGGCGCCGCGCGACGAGCAGGTCGGGGCATACGCGTGGAAGGCGCTGGCCGGTTCGGCGATCGGCTATGCGATGGACGGCTTTGACCTGCTGATCCTCGGCTTCATGCTGCCGGCGATCACGGCGGCATTGCAGCTGACGCCCGGGCAGGGCGGCGCGCTCGTCACGTGGACGCTGATCGGTGCCGTCGCGGGCGGCATTCTGTTCGGTGCCCTGAGCGATCGTTACGGCCGCGTGCGGGTACTGACCTGGACGATTATGCTGTTCGCGGTCTTCACCGGCCTGTGCGCGTTCGCTCAGGGTTTCCGGGATCTGCTCGTGTATCGGACCATCGCGGGCATCGGCCTCGGCGGCGAGTTCGGAATTGGCATGGCGCTCGCGGCCGAAGCGTGGCCGGCCAGCAAGCGGGCACGCGTCTCGTGCTACGTCGCGCTCGGCTGGCAGGCCGGCGTGCTGCTCGCCGCGCTGCTGACGCCGATGCTGCTGCTCCATGTCGGCTGGCGCGGGATGTTCGTGGTCGGCGTGCTGCCCGCGCTACTCGCGTGGATGCTGCGCAACCGGCTGCACGAGCCGGAAGTCTTCGTGCAGCGCGCGACGCGGCCGCGTGCCAACGCGTTCCGGATGCTCGTCGCCGACGCCCGCACCGCGCGCACGAGTCTCGGCATCGTGATCCTGTGCTCGGTCCAGAACTTCGGCTACTACGGGATCATGATCTGGCTGCCGACCTTTCTGTCGAAGCAGATGGGCTTCTCGCTGACGAAGTCGGGGTTATGGACGGCGGCGACCGTCGTCGGGATGATGATCGGCGTCTGGGTGTTCGGGCAGCTCGCCGATCGCATCGGCCGCAAGCCGACGTTCCTGCTGTACCAGCTCGGTTCGGTCGTGACGGTCATCGTGTATGCGCGGCTGTCGGATCCGACGGCGATGCTGTGGGCCGGCGCGCTGATGGGGATGTTCGTCAACGGGATGGTCGGCGGCTACGGCACGCTGATGTCCGAAGGCTATCCGACCGCCGCGCGCGCGACCGCGCAGAACGTGCTGTGGAACATCGGCCGCGCGGTCGGCGGCTTCGGGCCGGTGGCGGTTGGCGCGCTGGCCGCGCACTACTCGTACCAGACAGCGATCGCGCTGCTCGCCGGCCTCTACGTGCTCGACATGGTCGCGACGCTGTTCCTGATCCCGGAACTCAAGGGCGTCGAACTCGAATGATGCTGCGCGGCGCGCGCCGGGTTTCGCGACCCGGCGCCACGGCACGGTTCAGATCAATTTCATCACCGGAATTCACGATGCAACGCAACAACCGAACGATCGGCGTGATGGGCTCGGGCAAGGAACCATGGCTCACGTTTTCCGAGCCGCTCGGCGCATGGCTCGCGCAGGCCGGCTTCAACCTGCTGACGGGTGGCGGCCAGGGCGTGATGCTGGCGGTCGCGCGCGCATTCGTCGGCGTGCCGGGGCGGGCCGGCCGGTCGATCGGCATCGTGCCGACGCAGGCCGATCCGCACGCGGGCTTCGTGCCGCTAGACGGCTATCCGCATCCGTTCGTCGAGATCCCGATCCTCACGCCGCTGCCGCGCCGCGAACCGGGCGCCGATCCGCACACCATCAACCGGAACTACGTGAACGTGCTGAGCAGCGACCTGATCGTCGCGCTGCCCGGCGGGCACGGGACGGCCGAGGAGATCGCGCTCGCGCAGCGCTGGCGCAAGCCGCTCATCTGCCTCGGGCCGGAAGGCGAGTTTCGGGAACGCGCCGCGGGCGCGACGTGCACGTCGTCGCTCGACGACGTGATCCGGTTCATCGACGCAACGTGCGCGGCGGCGTTGCCGCATGCGGAGCGGGCGCAGGGATAGTGGCCGTGGCTGTCCCGCCGTTGTCTGACGCGAGCTGCCCCGTCAGCGTCCGGTCTTCAGTTGCGCACACAACCGGTTCTGGAGCCGGCGAATCTCCGGCCGCATCGGCTTGAGCAGCGTCATCTTGCTCAGTACCTCGTCGGCCGGATAGACCGACGGATCGCGCGCGATCGCGGGCTTCACGAAGGATGTTTCAGGATTTTCCCTAGTCATTCGAGTGCCGATGGGTTCGGTCGGCGAATACGAGCGCACGGGGCATGCGTGACATGCGCCGGTCGGAATGCCGCTGACGTGATGAGAATATTCGACAGATTGCCGGGCGGCATTTGCCGCATGCGCGGCTCGCGAGCGAAGTCGCGAATATCGGCCGCGACGCGAAGAAATGCGTGTGCAGTCGTCAAGCGACCCGGATCCCCAGATTCTCGATCAGCATCGCGGCCTGGTCATACGAGATGGTCGCGCCGCGCAGCACGCCCGACGCGAGCAGCTTCGGCGTGCCGCCGAGCTCCACGTCGCGCAGGTCGGCTCCATCGAACCGTACGTCGTTCAGATGCGCGTTGCGCAGGCTGCCGCCTTCGAACACGGCGTCGCGAAAGTCCGTGCCGGCGAGATCGGCATCCGAGAAGTCGAGCGCCACGAGCCGCGTCTTCCGGAACGAGAAACGGCGCAGGCTCGCGCCGACCAGCAGCGTGTTCGAGAATTCGATGCCGAGCGACTTGCATTCCTCGAAGTCGGCGCCGGTGAGCCTGCATTCGTCGAAGCGTGCGGAGCCGAGCTTGCTGCGGCGCCAGCTCGTGTTGTTGAGATCGCAGGACTGAAACTGCGCGTCCTCGAGATCGGCCGACGCGAAGCTCGCCTGGCGCGCGCGGCAGCGAATCCACGCGGTCTGCGCGAGCGTCGCGCCGACGAACGACGCTTCCGCGAGCGCGCAGCGCTCGAACCGCACGCCGCGCAAATCGAGCCGCGACAGGTCCGCGCCTTCGAGGTCGCAGTCTTCGAGACGAATCGGCGCGGGCGAGCCTTCGACGAGAAGCAGCAAGTCGGCGCGATCGAGTGTTCGGCCGGAGACGGAAGCTCCGCAAGTCGTCATGGGGAAATCCAGTGTGAGTTGAAAGGTACGTGGCCGGTATCGGATGGCATCGGCCGGGTTGCGCGACATCGCGCGCGCTGCCGTTCAGCGCGCCGCCTTCATCCTGGCCGCGGCCGGCTTGCCGGCCGGCTCGCGCCGGAACGTCCACAGGATGCGCATCTGCGCGCGCATTGCCTGCTCGTCAGCCGGAATCAGGGAGTACGCCAGCGCGATGCGGCTGATCAGCGCGATGACGTTGTCAAGTGCGGGCACCTGCGCGCCATGCAGGGCAGCGTATTCGCGGTACGGCTGTTCCAGCACGCGTTGCCACATCGGCGCGACGTTCTCGACGATGTAGCCGAACACTTCCGTCGAGACGCTCGTGGCGAGATAGTTGTGGTGAAAGCCGCCGTGATGACGATCGCGGTAGCGCACCGCGAAGCACACGCTTTCCTCGCAATAGGCCTCGAAGTCGTGCTCGAAGCCGGTAAGCGCGCGCTGCATCTCGTCGAAGAAAGCGGCATTCTCGACGCCGATCACGCCCTGGATCAGTTCCTTCTTCGTGCCGAAATAGCGGTACAGCGTGCGTCGAGAAATGTTCGCGCGACGTGCGACGTCGTCGATCGACAGACGGTCGATCCCGTGCTCGATCATCGCGTCGAGCGTCGCGCGCAGGATTGCATTTCGCCCGTCGTTGACACTGTCCATCCTGCTGGCGTCGCCCCAGCGCAGTTGCCGATCCATCCTTTTCCTCGATGCCGTGCGTTGCGCGGCGTGTGCCGGTGTGCCGACCGGATGCGTCGGTTCGGAATTCTCGCATACTTTGTCACAAATTAATTAGTCTGTGACATAGCGTTGGGCGCATCAACCCGCCCGGCGCATTCTTGAGCGGCGGGCGCGAGACGCCGGATTCGCGCGCTTTCGTGCATCATGCGGTTGCATCGGCCCGTCGAGCAGCAGGGCCGTGCGAATCATTGCGTCCGCAACCGATCCGGAGAACCGACCGCCATGCATTCGAATCTCTTTCGCCTTCGTCGCGCCCGCCTGCTCGCCGCGCTGACGCTCGTCACCACTGCCGTCGCCGCGCACGCGGCCGACTGGATCGTGTCCGGCAACGACGGCAAGTACCAGCGCGTCGAAGGGCGCGATACCTATCTCGCGTCACCGCCCGCCGACACGCTGACGCTGCTCGACGCGAGCGTATTTCCGCCGAAGGTCGCGTTGCAGGTCGATGTCGAGAACGGCATCCAGGGGCCGCCGCAGGCCGTCGCGATCGCGCCGGGCGCAAAGCTCGCGCTGGTCGGCGCGCCGACGCGCTACGACATGAACGCGAAGCAGCTCGTGTACGACACGTTCCTGCAGGTCGTGGACCTCGATGCGTCGCCGCCGGCGATCACGCGTATCGAACTCGGCACGCACCCGCAGGGGGTCGTGATCGACCGATCGGGCCGGCTCGCGCTGGTGGCGAACCTCGACGGCAGCGTGTCGATCCTGCGGATCGACGGGACGCAGGTGACGCTCGACGGCAACCTGAAGATCGGCAAGAAGCGGCTCGCGGGGATCAGCTTCACGCACGATGGCAAGCATGCGCTCGTGTCGCTGCGCGACGAGCAGGGCGTCGCGGTGCTGAACGTCGACGACGGCAAGGTGACCGACAGCGGCACACGACTGAGCACGGGCGTCGCGCCCTATACGATCGACGTGTCGAGCGACAATCGCTGGGCCGTCGTCAGCAACGTCGGCCTCGCGGGGCTGCCGGGCTACACGGGCACGCTCGCGGGCGATGCGGATTCGGTCGCGCTGATCGACGTGTCGCGCACGCCGTTCCGCACGGTCCAGTACCTGACGGTGCCGTCGCTGCCGGAGGGCGTCGCGATCTCGCCGAACGGGAAGTGGATCGCCGTGCAGGCGATGGACGGCTCGAACCTGACGGCCGACAACCCGGGCCGCCGCAAGCTCGGCAAGGTGGTGCTGTTCGAGATCCGCGACGGTCGTGCGGTGCAGACGAGTGAAGTGCCGGGCGGCGAAGCCGCGCAGGGCATCGCGTTTACCGCCGATAGCCGGCACGTGATCGTGCAGTTCAACGTCGAGCGCCAGCTCGCGCTGTATGCGGTCGAAGGCGGCAAGCTGCGCGACACGGGCAAGCGCATTGCGCTGTCGGGCGGGCCGTCGTCGTTGAGGACGTTGCCGCGGTAATGTGTTGAAGCGTTGACGGGCTGGTCGATGCGCGCATCGACCAGCCCGGGATGCGGGGCTGCGCACGCAGCTCGACGCTGCGGCGCTGGCGGCGGTCAGCCGCCTTCCGCAAGCCGGACGGCTCGCGCCGCTACGCGTCGCGCAGCGCCAGCCGTTCGCGCCCGCGGGTCATTGACCGAGCAACGCCGGCAGGTTGCCTTCATAAAGATGAACGCCCACGTGGACGGTCTTGAACCACGAACACGCATACAGCTTGCCCCCGCACATCCGCCATTTCCTGCAGAAAGACAGATCCTCCGACAGCGAGCGACCGTCGGGTTCCCTCAGGAATTCGAAATGCTCGTACATGGTGGTCGAATTCGGCGACAGGTTTTGATAGCTCGGCGGGAACTGGACCTTCGTCTCGGGAAAAGCTTGCGCCATCTTCTCGAACACGCCGCGCGCGATCATCATCAGACCGGCGCCGCCCGAGTGGATTTCGGAAACCGAATCGAGCTGGATCCGGGGCGCTGCACCGTCCACCGCATACACGGTCTGGCTGTAATCGGAGCTGAACAAGGCGAGCCGTTCGGGCGGTGCCGACGGATCCGAGCGCGCGGCCTCGGCGACCGCCGGCCAGTTGATGCTCTTGGACGGATACAGCCCGAGCATCACGTCGTGCTGCTGTTCGAACATCCGGATCACGTCGCTGCCGCGAAAGCCGATGTCCGCATCGATGAACATCATGTGCGACAGGCCGCTATGCAGGAAACGCTCGACCGCGACGTTTCGTTGCTGATGCAACAATGCGGTGCCGCTCACGTAGAAGTATTCGAACGCGAGGCCGGCACTCAGGCACGCACGCTGAAGCTCCAGCAACCCGTTCACGTAGGGCAGATAGCACATGCCACCGTAAGCGGGCGTGGCGACGAAAATGCCTTGTTTCATGGTCGGATGGCGGTCGTGGGTGATTGCCGTGTTCGCACTGCGCGAGGATGACGATTCCGACCAGCATCTTACGCTGCGTCACGGCCCGCCGGTCGGCATTTTTCAGCGCAGCGGCAAATCGCGTCGCTGCACGCGCCGTCGCCGTTACGGACGCAACAGGTCGAATCCGCCGAATACGACCACGCCGCTAAGCGCAATCATCGCGACCGAATGCTGGCCGAAATAGAGAATCGCGGCAGCGAGCCACGTGGTCAGGCAGAAGGCGCCGATGCGGGCCATCGTGAGTTCCTCGAAATGCGTGATGAAGGGCGTGCGTGCCGGAGTCGGCGCGTCGTCATGTCGATGCGGGCGCGGGGCTCGCGCATCGACGGCGCCGGAGGGCATCGCGTATCGGGCCCGACCGGGCGGGCGCTAACGCGGGGGTAGCCCGCGAGACCTTGCCGGAAGCAGCCGGTGTGCTGCGGCAGCAGGCCAGCGGGCGATTTTACCAGCGTCGACGGTCGGCTAATCTGGCCCCTTCGCGACAATCGACCGTACGCGCTTGGCAACCGCCGCTTCAAGGTACTTCGGAGGTCGGGGCTAAAGTTTTATCTGACGAATACCGTAAACAAGTTGCAAGGTATTCCCTGTTCAACCAACCCGAGTTGCACACTCATTACGGACCGACACGATGCAGATCGATCTTTCTTCCGCCGCTCAGACTTCGCTTGCCACCGGTCAGGCGACTGCCAACCCGTCCGGCACCGGTGCCGCGTCGACGGCGACGTCCACCGCGTCGTCGTCGACGGGCAGCGCCGCGCCGGCAGGCGGCGCGGGGCAGACGCAGGGCGCGTCGGGATCCTCGGCCGCGGATCCCGCAGTCACGCAGCTCAAGCAACTCATCGAGCGCTTGCAGAAACAGCTTGCGCAAGTGCAGCAGCAAATGGCGGCCGCCGCGCAGCGCGCGAAGAACGATCCGGCCGCGGCGATCGAGCAGCAGACGCTGAGCGCGGAAGCCAGCACGATTTCCGCCGCGCTGTCGACGGCGATCGCGCAGCTCGCGCAGGCGATCCAGAAGTCGGGCGGCTCGACGTCCGGCGGGCTGGTGTCGACGCAGGCCTGACGGCACGGCGCCGCATCGTTCCGCCGCGCGCGCACGCGTCGCGGCACGCCACCCCGCGCATTACAATCCGAAGCTCGTCTCCCTCGAAAGGACGGCAGAACGATGAATGCGGAATTCACCGACGACGATCTCGTCCGCTTCGACGCGCAAGGCGGCACGCCGCTGCCGGCGGCCGACACCGAAGGATGGCTGGACCACGACGGCGCGCGCATCTGGCACGCGTCGTTCGGCCATGGCGCGCCGGTCGTGCTGCTGCACGGCGGCCTCGGTCACGGCGGCAACTGGGGTAACCAGGTGCCGGCATTGCTCGCGGCCGGCTACCGCGCGATCGTGATCGACAGCCGCGGCCACGGTCGCAGCACGCGCGACGATCGCCCTTATTCCTACGAACGCATGGCCTCCGACGTGCTCGCGGTGCTCGATGCGCTGCGCATCGGGCGCGCACGCTTCGTCGGCTGGAGCGACGGCGCGTGCGTGTCGCTCGTGCTGGCTGCCCGCGCGCCGGAGCGTGCGGCGGGCGTGTTCTTCTTTGCGTGCAACATGGATCCGGGCGGCGCAAAGGAGATGGTGCCGGGCCCGCTGATCGACCGCTGCTTCGCGCGGCACCGCAAGGACTACGTGCGGCTGTCCGCGACGCCGGGCGAGTTCGATGCGTTCGTCGCGGCCGTCAGCGAAATGATGCGCACGCAACCGGATTACAGCGCGGCCGACCTCGCGGCGATCGCCGTGCCGGTCGCGATCGTGCAGGGCGAGCACGACGAATTCATCCGCCTCGACCATGCAGCGTATCTCGCACACACGATTCCGGGCGCGACGCTGACGATCCTGCCGGACGTGAGCCACTTCGCGCCGCTGCAGCGGCCGGCGAGCTTCAACACCGCGATGCTGGCATTTCTCGACCGGTTGCCGGACTGACGTCCGCATGGCCGGTTCACGCGCCGCATAAGATTTTCTTTAGGCTCGCGCAAAATTTCATCGATTGTTGGCGAGCAGCCGGCGGGCGATAGTCCTGCTCGACAGGCCGGCTGCCCACGGTCCTCGCGCGGCGCGGCCGGACCTGTTGTTCACGCAACCATCATAAAATCGAAGGAACCGCAATCATGCGATTCAACGCGATCCGCATCGCCGCGACCCTGTTCGTCGCCGCGTGCGCCGCTGCCATGGCTGGCCGCGCGGCCGCTGCCACGCAGGACGAAATTCACGATACCGTGACCCGCCACGTCGCGCCGCTGATGAAGCAGTTTGCCATTCCCGGCATGGCGATCGGCGTCGTCGTCGACGGCAAGCCTTATGTGTTCGACTACGGCGTGATGTCGACGCAAACCGGCAAGCCGGTGACCGGCGAGACGCTGTTCGAGATCGGCTCCGTCAGCAAGACGCTGACCGCGACGCTTGCGGCGAACGCACAGGAAGGCGGCGAGCTGTCGCTCTCGGACCCGGCCGGCAAGTACCTCCCCGCGCTGCAGGGCAAGCCGTTCGGCGTCGTCACGCTGCTCAATCTCGGCACGCATACGCCCGGCGGAATGCCGCTGCAGGTGCCGGACAGCATCCGCGACGACGCGGACCTGATGCGTTATCTCGACGCGTGGCGGCCTGCGTACGCGCCGGGCACGCGTCGCACGTACTCGAACGTCGCGATCGGGATGCTCGGTTTTCTCACCGCGAAGGCGATGCATGAAGACTTCACAGTGCTGATGGAACAGCGGCTGTTCCCCGCGCTCGGGATGACGCATACCTACATCGACGTGCCCGCCGCACGCCAGGCCGATTATGCGCAGGGTTATACGCAGGACGGCAAGCCGATCCGGATGACCGGCGGCATGCTGTGGCAGCCGGCGTACGGCGTCAGGACGACGGCGGCCGACCTGCTGCGCTTCGTGCAGGCGAACATGGGGCTCGTCGAAACGTCGCCGCGGCTGCAGCGCGCGCTCGAACGCACGCATACCGGCTATTTCCGTGCGGGCCCGTTCACGCAGGACCTGATCTGGGAACAGTATCCGTATCCGGTCGCGTTGCCGACGCTGCTCGCGGGGAATACGCCGCCGATGCTCCACAACGCGACACCCGCGACCGAACTCGAGCCGCCGCTCGCGCCGCGCGCGGACACGTGGATCAACAAGACGGGGTCGACCAACGGCTTCAGCGCCTATGTCGCGTACGTTCCCGCGAAGCGGATCGCGATCGTGATGCTCGCGAACCGCAGCTTCCCGATCGAGGATCGCGTGAAGACCGCGTACGGGATCGTCGAGTCGCTGCACGGCAAGCCGTAACCTGAGTCGCGTCGGCCCGCGTGGTCCGGCAACTGGACCGGACGAGTGCGCGAACCGCCGGCAGGCAAGGGCATGCGCGGCCGGCGCCGCTGAGTGGGTTCGGTCGCCGCACAGCGTGCCGAGACCCGCGCTTCCTCTCACGCCCGTCCTTGCGACGATCGCCTTGATCTTGCTGCGCATGGTGCCAATGCGCACGCCGTGCGTGCCGCTGCCGATGTCGGTCGTGATGGCCATTTCCGCACGCATGAGCGTGCCTTGGATATCCCCATTCCCAGATTGCCGCACGCGCCGCATCGCGCGGATGCGGTGCGATCGATTCAAGCAGTCATCCTCAATATTGTGGATGCCGTCGCGAGGCGGAGCATCTACGATCGTCAACTGAGGATCGCAGTGCGGATGCAACCGACGCGGCACAACGGCGACGTTTCGAAGGCCACGCGGCAATGATCCGATGATATGAACTAAATCGTTGCGCGGATCGGCGGTGTTCTGACACAGAGCGCGCGTACCGTGACGGGAAGCGAGTACGACGCGTTCCCCGAAAAGACCATGCGGTGACGCGGCGATGACGACAGGCCAAGGCAGTGTTGCGGGGGGTATCGATCAGATGCTCACGAGAGACTATGTGGAGCGCGAGCTCTCTCATATCGAGAGAATGGTCGCGCTGCTGGAAAGCGATGCCGATAGCGGCGATGCGGCGATGCCGTGTGCGATGCGTGTGAGTCGTCCGAGTTACTGGCGCGGGCGGATCGAAGCGCTGCTGGCGATCCCCGGCATGCCGCGCCATGTGACGGAACTCGCCAATGGCCTGCTCGCGAAGATCGACGGGATGGAGTCGCGCCTGGCGACGGTGAAACCCTGACCGAGCGGGTACACGCCACGGATGGCGTGAAGCGCATCCGGCCTTTATCTATTATCGAGATAGTCCATATTCCGGATATCGCATTGCGGGATAGCGCGTGCCGCCGCCAAACTTGCGCAAAATCAATTGCACCCGGAGACATTCATGCGTACGCAAGTCGGCATCATCGGCGCGGGGCCCGCGGGCCTGCTCCTTTCCCATCTTCTTCATCTGCGCGGCATCGAGTCGGTCGTCCTGGAGTCGCGCAGTCGCGAACAGATCGAGTCCACCATTCGCGCCGGCGTGCTCGAACAGGGCACGATGGACGTGCTGACCGAAGCCGGTGTCGGCGACCGGATGAAAGCGGAAGGCGCGCTGCATCACGGCTTCGAACTCGCGTTCGAAGGCAAGCGCCGCCGCATCGATCTCACCGAACTGACCGGCAAGGCGATTACCGTCTACGCGCAGCACGAGGTGCTCAAGGATCTCGTGGCCGCGCGTGTCGCGGCCGGCGGTGCGCCATACTTCAACGTATCCGGGACGACGATTTCCGGCATCGAGACCGATGCACCGTCGATCCGCTTCGTGCACGATGGTGTCGAACAGACGCTCGACTGCGATTTCGTGATCGGCTGCGACGGCTCGCAGGGCGTGTCGCGCACGATGATCCCAGCCGAATTGCGGCAGGACTACGAACGGGTCTTTCCGTTTGGCTGGTTCGGCATTCTCGTCGAAGCGCCGCCGTCGTCGGACGAACTGATCTATGCGCGCCACGAGCGCGGCTTCGCGCTCGTGAGCACGCGTTCGCCGAACGTGCAGCGCATGTATTTCCAGTGTGACCCGAAGGATTCGGTCGACAACTGGTCCGACGATCGTATCTGGGCGGAGATGCATGCGCGTGTCGATTCCGCCGACGGCCAGCGGGTCGTGGAAGGCCGGATCTTCCAGAAGAACATCGTCGGCATGCGCAGCTTCGTGTCGACGACGATGCAGCACGGCCGGCTGTTCCTCGCCGGCGATGCCGCGCATATCGTGCCGCCGACCGGCGCGAAGGGCCTTAATCTCGCGGTGTCCGACGTGCGCATCCTGACGTCCGCGTTGCAGGCGTTCTATGACGAAGACCGCACCGACCTGCTCGACGCATACAGCGAAACCGCGCTGCGCCGGATCTGGCGCGCCGAACACTTCTCGTACTGGATGACGCGCATGATGCATCGTCTCGACGACGCGTCGCCGTTCGAGCAGCGTTTGCAGGTCGCGGAGCTCGAGCACGTGACGACGTCGCGCCCGGCGGCGATGGCGATGGCGGAAAACTACGTCGGTGCCGTCGCGGTCTGACGTGCCGCTAGCGGGTCGGCTGTTCCGGTCGCGACACCCGGGCGTCGCGACCGGCTCCACCGGCTGAATCGGGCCGGTTCAAGACTGGCCGGGCATCAGATCGCGATGGGCCGATTCCCTGAATTCGCCCGGTGTCTGGCTGGTCTGCTTGCGGAAATAGCGGCTGAAGTACGCGCTGTCCGCAAAGCCCATCTCGTGCGCAATCTGCTTTACGCTCAGATTCGAATAAACCAGCTCGCGTTGCGCTTCCCGGATCAGATGCGCGTTGACGACCGCCGTCGTCGAAATCCCCAGCTCCTCGCGGCAGACGCGCGCAAGCTGCGCGGCCGTCACGCCGAGCCGCTCCGCATAGAATTCCACCGGTCGATGCTCGCGAAAATGCGCGTCGATCAACTCGCGAAAACGTCGCAGCAACGTCCCGCGCCGGTCGATGCCGGCATGCGACGGCGCTGCCGCGAGATCGCTCAAGCGCGCGACATGCACGACCAGCGCGACGAGCAGCGCCATCCCGGCCGCGCCGCGGCCGCGTGACGTGCTGCGGAATTCCTGTTCGAGCAACGCGAACAGCGGCATCAGCATCGACACGCTCGCGTCCGGCCCCTTGACCGGAATCATCGCCGCACGTTGCAGGGTCGACAGCGCGCCCGGCGCGACCGTCTTGACC
Source organism: Burkholderia diffusa (assembly GCF_902499115.1). Classification (GTDB taxonomy): domain Bacteria; phylum Pseudomonadota; class Gammaproteobacteria; order Burkholderiales; family Burkholderiaceae; genus Burkholderia; species Burkholderia diffusa. The sequence goes on along the minus strand of NZ_CABVPN010000027.1, from coordinate 20,157 downwards.
AGCTTTTCCAGCGCGTGCTGCACGACCGTGACCACGAGGCCGTCGATTTGCGGCGAGAACTCGAAAGCATGGACCGTCTGCGCGGGCAGCAGCACGAGGCACGGCGGCGCGAACGTGTGCTTCCCGCTCTCGATCACGACATGCCCGTGCCCGCCGCGGATGTACAAAATCTGCAATAGCGCATCGTGGCGGTGCGCGGCGATATGCCAGTCGTTCGGCCGGCTGCGCTCCGGTATCCATTCGAAGTTGAACGCGTCGTACCAAGGCGGACGAGCCGATTCGCCATACAGATCGTAGTTAGGGATTCTCCTCATGCCGCGCGGCCTCCTGTGTACAAATTGTCCTGTTGCTTGCGGCGTTTGTCCAGTTTTCACGCGATGCGCGCTTCTATACTTTTCTCATCGACGTAGCGCTTGCAACTGACGCATCGCGCGACGTTCCGGCAGCGTATGCCGGATCGATCCGGACATTTCAAGCCTATTTAAAGAGGAAACCTAATGATATCGCAAGCAGACACCCGACAGGCGGACTGGCTTCGTCTCGACGGGCAGGTGTGTGTCGTGACGGGGGCGGCGGGCGGCATCGGTACATCGATTGTCGAAGCGCTCGTGGCAGCCGGTGCGCGGGTGGCGTTGCTCGACCGCGACGCGGACAGGACGATCGCCGTCGCGGAGCGGCTGCGCACGGCAGGCGGCGATGTCGTCGCGATCGAATGTGACATTGGCGACGCGGCGAGCGTGAGCCAGGCCGCGGAGCGCGTCGAGCGCGATTTCGGCCCCGTCGACGTACTCGTGAACAACGCCGGCCTGTTGCGTGCCGGCGGCATCGAGACGATCAGCCTGGACGCATGGAACGCGATGCTGCAGGTCAATCTCACCGGCTACATGCTCTGCTCGCAGGCGTTCGGCCGCGCGATGCTGGCGCGCGGCTCGGGCTCGATGGTGCATGTCGCGTCCATCGCGGCGCGCTACCCGCAGACGCATAGCGGTGCATACAGCGCGAGCAAGGCAGCGGTCGCGATGCTCGCGCGGCAGCTGGCGGCGGAGTGGGGGCCGCGTGGCATCCGCAGCAATACGGTGTGCCCGGGGATGATCCGCACGCCGCTGTCCGAAGCGTTCTATCAGAGCGGCGACATCGAGGCGCGACGCAGCGCGATGACCGCGAGCCGGCGCATCGGCCGCCCCGACGACATCGCGAACGTCGTCGCCTTTCTCGCGAGCCCGCGCGCCGCGTATGTGAACGGGGCGGAACTGGTGGTCGACGGTGGACTCGACGCGATGCTGATGGATCTCGTTCCGCGGCCTGGCTATGAGGCCGGTGCCGGCGCAAGGTAGTTCAACGACATTGCCGCGCGTGATGCGGACACGCCGCGTTCGGCGGCGTGGCGGCGCGGCTGTTCCATCCATGGAGGAAGACATGATGAACGATCGGCATCGTTCGAAGCACGTCACGTGCGATCTGCTCGTGATCGGATCGGGAGCGGGCGGCCTGTCCACCGCGATTACCGCGCGCAAGGCCGGCCTCGACGTGATCGTCGTCGAAAAGGACGCGTGCTTCGGCGGCACGACCGCGTTTTCCGGCGGCGTGCTGTGGATCCCCGGCAATCGCCACGCGAGTGCAAACGACGTGCGCGATACGCGCGAGGCGGCACGCACGTATTTGCGCGGCGAAACGGGCGCGTTCCGTGACGACGCGGCAATCGAGGCCTTTCTCGAGCACGGCCCGCGCATGCTCGAATTCTTCGAGCGCGAAACGGACGTGAAATTCGTCCCGACGCTGTATCCCGACTATCACCCGGACCAGCCAGGCGGAGTCGACATCGGCCGCTCGGTCGTCGCCGCGCCGTACGACGCGCGGCGGCTCGGGCAGGATCTCGAGCGCCTGCGTCCGCCGTTGAAGACGATCACGTTTATCGGGATGATGTTCAATTCGTCGAATGCGGACCTGAAGCATTTCTTCAACGCAACGCGCTCGCTCAAGTCCGCGTGGTACGTGACGAAGCGGCTCGCCGCGCATCTGAAGGATCTCGCGCTGTACCGGCGCGGCGTGCAGATCACGAGCGGCAACGCGCTCGCTGCACGACTCGCGAAGTCGGCGCTGGACCTCGGGATCCCGATCCTGACGAACACGCCCGCACGTGAACTGGTGACCGACGGAGGCCGCATCGCCGGCGCGACGGTCGGGGCGGATGGCGAGACGTATCGCATTACCGCGCGCCGTGCGGTCGTGCTGGCGAGCGGCGGCTTCTCGCACGACGTCGCGCGAATCGCGCGTGCGTATCCACACGTTGCGCGCGGCGGCGTGCATGTGTCGCCCGTGCCGGCCGGCAACACCGGCGACGGCGCGAAGCTGGCCGAGCAGGCCGGCGGCCGCGTGGAGATTCGCTATCCGCAACCGGCCGCATGGATGCCCGTTTCGCGCGTGCCGCTCGGCGATGGCCGTTTCGGGGTGTTTCCGCATCTGCTCGATCGCTACAAGCCGGGTGTCATCGGCGTGACCCGTCGCGGCACGCGTTTCGCGAACGAATCGAATTCCTACCATGACGTTGGTGCGGCGATGATCGCCGCATGTCGCGACGAGACAGAGACGGCGATGTGGCTCGTGTGCGATCGCGCAACGATCCGCAAATACGGGCTCGGCTTTGCGAAGCCCGCGCCGGTGCCGCTCGGGCCGCTGCTGCGCAACGGCTATCTCGTGCAGGGCCGAACGTTGGCGGAACTCGCGCAGCGGGCCGGTATCGATGCGGCGAATCTGGAGGCAACCGTGCGGCGCTACAACCGCGATGCCGCGCGTGGCGAGGATCCCGAATTCGGCCGCGGCACGACGTCGTTCAACCGCTATCTCGGCGACGCGGACCATCGTCCGAATCCGTGCGTGGCGCCGCTCGGCGACGGGCCGTATTACGCACTGAAGGTCGTGATGGGCGATCTTGGCACCTTCGACGGAATCCGCACCAACGCGGTCGGGCAGGTGCTGGCAGCCGACGACCGGCCGATCGCCGGCCTGTACGCGGTCGGCAACGATCGCGCCAGCATCATGGGCGGAAACTACCCGGGTGCAGGGATCACGCTCGGTCCGATCATGACGTTCGGCTATCTGAGCGCGCGCCATATCGCGGGGCTCGTCGACCTGACCGGCCTCACCGAACCGACACCGGGCGCTGCCGTGGCGCATCCCGCCGACGCGCGCGCGACCGCGTGAACCCGGAGCACACCATGACTACCGCGAAAGCATTCATCGACCATCGCATCTATACGATCCGCCCGCGCGGCATGGCGGAATTCATCGAGATCTTCGACCGACTCGCGATGCCGATCCAGGTGAAGTATCTCGGCCCACCCGTCGGCTTCTACATGAGCGACATCGGCGCTTTGAACCAGGTTGTCCACCTGTGGGGCTACGACAGCATCGCCGATTACGACGCGCGGCGCACCGCGCGCGATGCCGATCCGGACTGGCCCGCGTACCTGCAGGCGTCCGGCCATCTGATCGTCGCGCAGGAGAGCCGCATCATCCGCCGCGTCGAGTTCCCGAGCCTCGCGTACCTCACGCGCTGAGCCCATGACGACGACACCCCGATACGACATGGACGCCATTCGCATGGAGAGAGTGGCAATGATGACGAGCTGCGCGGACGGCATTGGCGCCGGGGATTCGCCGCCTGGCTGACCTGCGCACGTCACCCGGACGCCGGGCCTACAACGAAACATGAACATGGAGATGTCCGCGTGCGTGCGGCGCATCAGCGCCGTCTTGCACCGGATCGAAGGAGACACACGATGAAAACCCAACCGCGTACGCTCGACGTGCAGTCGTTCATCGACGCCGAGCGCTTTTCCCCCTGCCAGTGGCTGATCCTGATCCTGTGCTTTCTGGTCGTGGCCGCCGACGGCTACGACACGGCCGCGATCGGCTTTATCGCGCCGGCGCTGACCCACGACTGGGGCATCGCGCGCAGCGCGCTCGGCCCGGTGATGAGCGCGGCGCTCGCCGGGCTCGGCATCGGCGCACTCGCCGCCGGCCCCTGCGCGGACCGGCTCGGCCGCAAGACCGTGCTCGTGCTGTCGGTTGCGTGCTTCGGCGCGTGGAGCATCGTGTCCGCGCACGCGCAGTCGATCGAGGCGCTGACCGCCTTTCGCTTCCTGACCGGGCTCGGCCTCGGCGCGGCGATGCCGAACGCCGTCACGCTGATGGCGGAATATGCGCCGGCCCGGATCCGCGGCGTGGCCGTCAACGCGATGTTCTGCGGCTTCTCGTGCGGGCTCGCGGTGGGCGGCATCACGTCGGCATGGCTGATTCCGCACTTCGGCTGGCAAAGCGTGCTGACCGCGGGCGGCATCGGGCCGATCGCGCTGGCGGTCGCGCTCGTGATGTTGTTGCCCGAGTCGGCGCAGTATCTCGCGGCACGACCCGGCACGCATGCGCGCATCGCGCGCATCCTCGCACGGATCGCACCGAACGAGCGCTTCGACGACCGTGCGTTCGTGGCCGCCGGCGCGCGCCCGCAGGCCGGCGGGGCGTCCGCGCTCGCGCAGGTGCTGTCCGCGCAGTTTCGTTCGCGCACGCTGATGCTGTGGGCGGCCTACTTCATGGGGCTGCTGATCTATTACCTGCTGACCAACTGGATGCCGACGCTGCTTCGCGATGCGGGCTTCAGCGCCGAAGGCGGCGCGCTGATGACGTCGCTGTTCCCGCTGGGCGGCGTGCTCGGCAACCTCGGTGTCGGGTGGCTGATGGATCGCTTCAATCCGAACCGGACGATCGTGATTGCGTATGTCGTCGCAGCGCTGCTGGTGCTCGTGGCGAGCCGCACGATCGGGCATGCCGCGTGGCTCGGCACGCTGATCTTCCTGTGCGGCACCGTGGTGACGAGCGCCGTGACGTCGATGTCGGCCTATGCGGCGAGCCTGTATCCGACGCGTTGCCGCGCGACGGGCGTGGCCTGGATGCTCGGCATCGGACGGATCGGCGGCGTGGCCGGCGCGTTCGCCGGCGCGATGCTGATGGGGTTCGGCTGGCGCTTCGGCGATGTGTTCAGCCTGCTTGCGGTACCGGCGCTCGTCGCGGCCGGTGCGTTGCACGCGATCGGCCGCTGCCGCACGGAACTCACGGAACAGGAGCGCGCGAGCGGCGCGGCCGTGCAGCAACACTGATGCGGCGGATGCCTGCCGAGCGTGTGCGGGCGTGCTGATTCAGGGCGGGGCGTAGACAAAAAAAGCCACGGAGCGATCCGTGGCTTTCCCTTTCCATCACGCAGCCGTGTCATGGCCGCATATTGCACTGCATCGTGCGAGCGCGCTTACGCGATGCTCTTCGACCAGTTCGCGTACCAGTTGCGGAACAGCGTGTACTGCGCTTCCGCGTAGTTCCGTTGCGCGTCGCTCAGTGCATCGGTTTCGTTGAAGTGCAGCGTGTATTCCTTGTCGCCGTTCAACACCATCAGGTGCTTGTAGAACAGGACCAGGTCGCAGCCTTCGTCGAACGAGGACAGCACGGCCAGCGCCGCTTCCAGTTCCTTTGCACGGACGCGCGCCACCGCATCGCCTTGCGCGGCCTTCTTGCACAGATCGACGAGTTGCAGCACTTCGCGCGGCAGCGCGTTGCCGATGCCGGTGATCGCGCCCGCGGCACCGCAGTTCACGAAGCCGTGGAACACTTGCGTGTCGACGCCGGCCATCAGCGTCACGCTGTCGTCCTGCGACGTGATGTTCTCGGCTGCGTAACGCATGTCGGCCGCACCACCGAATTCCTTGAAGCCGATCAGGTTCGGGTGCTGGCGACGCAGTTCGAAGAACAGGTCGGCACGGGTCGCGAAGCCGTAGTACGGGCTGTTGTAGATCACGGCCGGCAGGTTCGGCGCGGCGTTCAGGATCGCGGCGAAGTGAGCCTTCTGTGCGGCCGGCGATGCGCCGCGCGACAGCACGCGCGGGATCACCATCAGGCCGTGCGCGCCAACCTTCGCGGCATGCGCGGCGTGCGACACGGCTTCCTTCGAGTTCACCGCGCCGGTGCCGACGATCGTCGGGACGCCGGCTTCGACCAGGCGCGCGACGCCTTCCTGGCGCTGCGCTTCAGTCAGCAGCGGCCAGTCGCCCATCGAGCCGCAGTACACCACCGCGCGCATGCCGAGTGCCACCAGTTCCTTGCCCTTCTTTACCAGCGCGTCGAAATCCGGCTGACGGTCAGCGGTGCACGGCGTCATCAGGGCCGGAATGGTGCCGGTAAAAATGTTGTCGCTCATCTCGTTTCCTCACATTCAGATAGGGTCAACTGCCATTGCTGGCACAACCTGGGCAGTACGCGCGCTCGCCGTCTCGTCGGTGCTTCACGTGATCCGGACGGCGGCTGGCCACCTCTTGCGTGCCTCGGTGCCGAAACGTTGCCTCCGGTTTCGCCCGAAAGTCAGCCATCGACGAGTGCATTCTAGCCAGTCAGCATATTTTATACAATATAAAATAAAAAGGGCGTGACACAGGCCTTGGTTTCGGGGCATCGGCGACGGCGGCGAACCGCGCCACGGCGGCCTCCGGCGAGGATGGCGGGCGATCCCGGCGAAGGCGGCGCGATGCGCGTCCCGGCTCCACCGGATGCCCGCGAATCCCGAACAGCGTTGCGCAAGCCCGTTCCCGTCGCGCTTTCATCTGACCGAAATCCGTTCCCCCGCAGGCTCCCGGAACGGCCGGCGGCGGCTCGCCGACGTGTCGCATTTCCGCCGAAAGCATTTTTGAGATTGCTTGGATTGTGTATTGGATATTGTATAAAATCTTTCGGCGCGCTTACCCGCGAACCGGCCCGTCAAGGGAAATGGAAGACAACGAGAGGAGATACGGAGATGACAAGTCAGGTCGGCGAGGCAGTCTCGCCTGGTGGTGCGACGGCCGTGCAGGACACGGCGTCGAAACGGGAATTGAAGCGGGTTGTCGCGGCGTCGATGGTCGGATCGGTGGCGGAGTGGTACGAGTTCTTCCTGTATGGAACGGCCTCGGCGCTGGTGTTCGGCACGCACTTCTTCAAGAAGACGGGCAACCCGATCGACGGCCTGCTCGCGGCGTTCGCGCTGTATGCGGTGGGGTTCGCCGCGCGCCCGATCGGCGGGCTGGTGTTCGGCTACTACGGCGACAAGTTCGGCCGCAAGTATCTGCTGCAGGTCAGCCTGATCGTGGTCGGCATCACGACGTTCCTGATGGGCTGCCTGCCGACCTTCGATGCGATCGGCTACTGGGCGCCGGTGCTGCTGGTGTCGCTGCGCCTGATCCAGGGCTTCGCGTTCGGCGGCGAGTGGGGCGGCGCGATCCTGCTGGTCAGCGAGCACAGCCCGGACAACCGCCGCGGCTACTGGGCCAGCTGGCCGCAAGCCGGCGTGCCGGCCGGCAACCTGGTCGCGACCATTATCCTGCTGGTGCTGTCGAGCTCGCTGTCCGAGGCCGACTTCCTTGCGTGGGGCTGGCGCGCGGCGTTCTGGTTCTCGGCGGTGGTCGTGCTGATCGGTTTCTGGATTCGCCGCAAGGTCGACGATGCGCCGATCTTCAAGGAAGCGCAGGCGCGCCGCGCGCAGAAGCAGGAAAGGCAGCTCGGCGTGGGCCACGTGCTGAAGTACCACTGGCGGCAGGTGCTGATCGGCATCGGCGCGCGTTTTGCCGAGAACATCCTGTACTACATGGTCGTCACGTTCTCGCTGACCTATCTGAAGCTGGTCGTCGGCTTCGATACCACGCGGATCCTGAAGCTGATGTTCGCCGCCAACGCGATTCACTTCTTCTTCATCCCGCTGATGGGGCTCATGTCGGACATCGTCGGCCGCAAGCCCGTATACCTGACCGGCGCGGTGCTGACCGCGGGCTGGGGCTTCGTTGCGTTCCCGATGATGGACACCGGCAACGACTGGATCATCATGGCCGCGATCGTGCTCGGCCTGTTCATCGAATCGATGACCTACTCGCCGTACTCGGCGCTGATGACCGAGATGTTCCCGACCAACGTGCGCTATACCGCGCTGTCGCTGTGTTACCAGGTCGCGCCGCTGATGGCCGGCTCGCTCGCGCCGTTGATCGGGCTGTCGTTGCTCGAGCGCTATCACTCGTCGACGCCGATCGCACTGTATCTGGTCGCGGCGGCGGCGATCTCGATCGTTTGCGTGGGCCTCGCAAAGGAAACGCGCGGCAAGTCGCTGCGCGACGTCGATGCCGAGGCGAGCCGGCGCACCCACGCGTGACGTATGCGACCGAAGCCCGGTCGAACGCACCGAAGCCACCCGCTAGGGTGGCTTTTTTCGGTTCAGCGCGGATTTCCCGGGGAGAGCGGGGAAGACGGTCGGTGGTCTTATACGAATTGCCTGGCGACCTTGACGATCGCGGCCGCGTTCAGGGATTGCACCGGTCTCCTACGGATCGCGAGCGCGCAGCCGCGACCCGCGCCAGAGCGGCGACGCTCCTGCTCGACATGTCGCGTCAGCGCGAAGCCACGCCGCCGCAGGGCGATGATCCTTGACAGCCGGCGAGACTCAGGCTGCTGCCGCCTGATGAATCGCGTCGTGCCGCTCACCACCCAGGATATCGACCAGATCGGTCAACATCCGCGCCAATTCACCCGTCATCAGCGTGACGTCCGAGTCGAAGCGTTCGTCGTCGTTCTGCGCGGTGGGATCCGTCGCTTCCTTGATCACGTCGAGCGGCGTGACGCGCTTGATCGTCAGCGACGGTGTCAGCACGAAGGAGATTCGGTCATCCCAGGTCATGGCGAGGCGCATGCATTGTTTGCCGGCCTCGATGTGCCGGCGCATGTCGTTCGCTTCCAGCGCGTGGCCGACGTATCGCACCGTGGCCCCGCCTTCGCCGCTCGAGCGCAACTCGGCGTCCTGGTCCACGGTGAACCCGCCCGGCGCGTCACCGGACAGCAGCCAATCCGTCATCGCGGCGACCGGCGAAAGCGCCACTTGAACGCCGGCGAGCGGCAATTGATCGATCGATTTGACGAGCAGGCCGCGGACGTCGTCGGCAAGAGCCTGTGCAGCCGCATCGATAACGAGCCAGCCGTTCACCGTATCGATCCACACGCGGGTATCGCGGCGAATGGTGAACGCGCGCGGCAGCAGTTCGTCCGTCACCTGCTCCTTGAGTTCGCGCAGCTGTTTTCGCCCGACCTTGAAGCCCTGCTGCTCCTCGACTTCAAGCGCCCGGGCCTTGGTCACCTGATTGACGACCGAGGCCGGGAGCAGTTTCTTTTCGGCACGAAACATCAGCAGCATCTGCCGGTTGATCGAATACACAAGCGCGCCGTCGTCACGCGGCGACGCCCATCCGAAGCGCTGCATCTCGACGCTGGTGCCCGGCTGAAACGCGTGGGGCGCCAGCCATTCTTCCATCTGATCGGGGGTAACGGCCCACGGTGCCGGAAGACGATGAAGCTGAAGATTCTTGAACCACATAGGCGTGCGGGCAAAGCGCATCATTCTATATGACGGTGAAGTTTACCGGCCATCAAGAGTCGCTGACGTTTTCCAGTGAGCGGCCGCACCGAGGGCCGCTTATTACCGGGTTGGCGTCATAAAACTTGTCGTTCCGGGGTAAGAACAAGGCTGTTTTCGGAAGGTCGACGGCGCTGCACCCGCTAACCTGATTACGTTGACTCCGGGAGCTGAGAATGCAGGCGCGGTCTATGATGGGTGTGTTTGCTGCCGTTTTCGCGGCATTCTCCTGGTCGCTCAATTTTGTTGCGCCTTACGTGATCGGTCCATACTCCATTTACGACCTGGCTGTTACGCGATTTCTGCTTTCGGGAATATTGGGCGCTGTTCTGTTCATCGCCGTGAAGGATCGCGGGTCGCACGCGACCTTAGTCGACTGGCTGGTCGCGGCATGGCTAGGCCTCGTCGGGTATGTAGGCTATTTCGTGACGATCATGTCAGCCGTACGCTTCGCCGGGCCGATTGTCCCGCCAGCGATTGTCGCGACTGTACCCGTGGTGCTTGCCATCGTTGGGAATCAGGGCGCTCAGGCCACATCGTGGAGAGTTCTGAGTATCCCTCTGGGCTTCATCACGTTGGGCTTGATGATGGTCAACTCGTCCGGGCTGATGGAGGCGCTTGATGGCCTGTCGACTCGAGTCATCGCTGGCATCGCAATCTCGTTTGGCGCAGTATCGCTGTGGACCGCCTTCGCCCTATCCAATCGAAACGCGCTAAGAAAGCGCCCGGGGATGGACCCGAGGAAGTGGACGGCGATGATGATGATCGGTGGCGCGCTGGAGATTGCGCTCTTTATTCCAATCGCTGCACCGCTGTCGCTGCTGAATATCACCAGACTTGGCATCCAGTGGTCGTCATTCGGACTTGTTCTGGCGAGTTCACTTGTTCTGGCCGCAGTAGGGTCGATTGGTGGTTCGTGGGCGTGGACGATAGCATCGAAGAAGCTGCCAATCGGGCTTGCAGGTCAGCTTATCGTGACCGAGACGGTATTCGCGACGTCGTTCGGGCTCGTGGCAAGTCATCGGTGGCCTACGTTCGACGAGGCATTCGGCATCGGCGCCATCGTTTGCGGAGTCGTTATAGCGTTGAAAGTCTTGCATTCACCGGCAGCACAGTCGAACCGGATTTCCAGGTAAGTCGTGCTGGAGATGCGCAGCATTGTTGAGCGGCTGCTTCCGATCCGGAACCGGTCGCTCAAGGGCACATCGCGTGGGTGACCGCTTCGGGATGGCAAGCGACATACGCAGGCGGCCGAACGCAGGGCGCGACAGCATGAAGCCCCATGCGGCGGCGGCTCGACGGCGCGGGCCCTCTGCTAATATTGTAGAAAATATGCAATATCCGCCGCCGCGCCGACATCTGCCTGACCGCCTTCCCCAGTCCGAACATGAACGAGAAACGCCCTCCTCTTGTCTACGCCACGCGCGCCGAAGCCGCGGCGAACGAATTGCGCCGCCGTATCCTGACAGGGGAGTATGTCGACGGCTATCAGCTTCGCCAGGATGCGCTGGCGACCGAGCTCGGCATCAGCCGGATTCCGCTGAGGGAAGCGCTCGTGCAGCTCGAGAGCGAGGGGCTCGTCAAGATCCTGCCCCACAAGGGGGCGATCGTCTCGGAACTGTCCCCGGAAGACATCACCGAATTGTTCGAACTGCGCGCGCTGCTGGAGCCCGTGCTGCTGAAGAAGTCGATTCCGAAGCTGACCGCCGAGGATTTCGCGCGGCTCGATGCGATCCTCGAGGAATACAGCGAAGTGCTGCATGCGAGCCAGTCCGGGCGCTGGGGCGAACTGAACACCGAGCTGCATCAGGTGTTGTTGTCGCGGGCCGACCAGCCGAAGACGGCGGCGATCGTCGCGTCGCTGCTGCAGCAGACCGACCGCTACACGCGCGTGCAGTTGTCGCTGTCCGAGGCCGCGCGTGACGTGGCCGAATCCGAACACGCCGAACTGGTCGCGTTGTGCCGCAAGGGCGACGCGCGCACGGCGGCATCGCTGCTCAAGCGGCATATCGAGCATGCGGGCGGCGAGCTGAACGCGTTCCTGCGGGATCGACGCCTCGGTCGTTGAGAGCGCGTCCGGCCAGGACGCTGCGAACACCGCGTTGCGGCAGATTCCGGTGCCGAGGCGTCGCATGTGAGGCGCGGCCCGTCCGGGCATCGCGGCAACCGGCCTGCATGCGTGTCGTTCGCCTATCCGCCGCCAATACCCTGCAGCACCTTGCCCGTTCCGCCGCACACCATACATGGCTGTCCTTCGACCATGCCCGTGCCGCGGCACACGCCGCACAGGTCCTCGCCCACGCCCGGCGCATCGGGTGGCCCTTCGTCGCCCGGATTCAGCGGCGTGTCCTGATTCGGACCGGCCGACGTTCTGGTCGTCTGCATCGCACACCTCCATTCGCATTTCCGATGTCGCCGCAAGCACGCATCGCGCGTGCCCGCGGCGTGTACACGCGCGCAGGCGCCGGCCCGCATGCCGGAAGCGCGCAACGACGGGCGCACCGGGCCCGATGACGCCATTCCCGCGTGAGGGCGGGGAATAGCGTCATCGCATCATCATTACAACGGCGGCGCCCACGTCGAGCCGAATGGGTTTGACTGGTCCGATGCCGGAGGAAGTCGACGAACTCGACCACGTTGGCCGGACGCATATTGCGCGTTGCCTCGCCGTTCACGACGACGCGGTTCGCGGTCGACGCTCAAACCGACAGGTTCACGTTGTGCAGCGTGAGGTTCACGGCCGATTGATCGTCCTGGCTTGGCGTCGTGCGGCTGCGGGCGCGCAGTAGTCAGTCATCCTATGACAAATGAAATAGAAGCGAAAGCCGGCGTCCGGTCTCGCGAAAGCGATTCAACATCGTGCCGATTCAAATGCAGACCTGTTTCCGGAAAACGTTTTGCAGGTCGTCCACCGAGTTGAGGCGACTTTTTCCCATCTCCCGCCGCAAGCCCGCTACAGAGCCCGTTATAGGGTATGCACCAATCGAGTTAAACGATTAACCGACGTACATTCGCTCCGACACGTCATACAACGTATGACTGCGAATCCGCGAAGGCCGTGCATCGATGCATGCGGATGCCGAGCGGATCGCCGCCAAACAACGAGCAACCAGCAAGGAGACTGACGATGAAGCACCGATTCACCCGCTCCCGTACCGCACTGGCCGTCGCGCTGATGGCCGGCTTCGCGGTGTCCGCGCAGGCCCGCGTGTTCCGCTCGGCGGACGTGCACGGCGACAGCTTCCCGACCAACATGGCGGTCAAGTACATGGGCGACGAGCTGTCGAAGCTGACGGGCGGCAAGGACTCGATCAAGGTGTTCGGCAACAGTGCGCTCGGCTCCGAGAAGGACACGGTCGACCAGGTGCGGATCGGCGCGATCGACATGGCGCGCGTGAACGGCGCGTCGTTCAACGAGATCGTGCCGGAGTCGCTGATCCCGTCGTTCCCGTTCCTGTTCCGCGACGTCGACCATTTCCGCAAGGCGATGTACGGCCCGGCCGGCCAGAAGATCCTCGACGCGTTCGCGGCGAAGGGGATGATCGCGCTGACGTTCTACGAGAGCGGCGCGCGCTCGATCTACGCGAAGCGCCCGGTGCGCACGCCCGCCGACATGAAGGGGCTGAAGGTGCGCGTGCAACCGTCCGACCTGATGGTCGACGAGATCAGGGCGATGGGCGGCACGCCGACGCCGATGCCGTTCGCCGAGGTCTACACGGGCCTGAAGACGGGCCTCGTCGACGCGGCGGAAAACAACCTGCCGTCGTACGAGGAAACCAAGCACTTCGAGGTGGCGCCCGACTACTCGGAGACGCAGCACGCGATGACGCCGGAAGTGCTGGTGTTCTCGAAGAAGATCTGGGACACGCTGTCGCCGCAGGAACAGGCCGCGATCAGGAAGGCCGCGGCCGATTCGGTGCCGTACTACCAGAAGCTGTGGACCGCGCGCGAGGCATTGGCGCAGCAGACGGTGACGAAGGGCGGCGCGAAGATCCTGCCCGCCGCGCAGATCGATCGCGCGGCATTCGTGAAGGCGATGCAGCCGCTGTGGGCCAAGTACGAGAAGACGCCGCAGATGAAGCAGATCGTCGACGAGATCGAGGCAACCAAGTGACCCGTCGCACTTCCTTGAATGGCGCGGCGGCTGCGGGCTCGCCGGATGCGGCCGTCGCGGACGGTGCGGCACCGTGCCGGCCGCGCGCGGCGGCGCCGCTCCTGCGTTGCGTGAACGACCTGCTGTTCCGCGCGCTGGCCGTGGTCGCGTCGCTGTGTCTCGCGGCGCTCACGGTGCTGGTGTTCTACGCGGTCGTGATGCGTTACGTGTTCGAGAACGCGCCCGATTTCGTCGAGCCGATCGCGTTGCTGCTGGTGATCGTGATCGCGATGTTCGGTGCGGCGATGAAGGTGCGCGACGGCGGCCACATCGGCCTCGACTCGCTCGTGAGGCGCCTGTCGCCGGGCGCGCGCACCGTGGTGATCGCGATCCAGCACCTGAGCCTGATCGCGTTCGCGATCGCGATCATGGTCGGCTGCGGCAGCATGGCCGCCGAGACGATGGGCGATCGCATTCCGATCATCGGGCTGCCCGAGGGCGTGCGCTACCTGATCACGATTCCCGCGGCGATCGCCATCATCCTCTTCTCGCTCGAGCACCTGCTCGCGCTTCGTCGTTCTTCGTCGGGCCAATAACGCCATGGAACTCGCGATCCTGTCCGTCAGTTTTCTGATTTTCCTCGTGCTCGGCGTGCCCGTTTCGTTCGCGCTCGGGATTGCCTGCGTGCTGACCTATATGGTCGAAGGGCTCCCGATCGCGACCGCGATGCAGTCGATGATCTCGGGAATGAACGCGTTCTCGTTCCTCGCGGTGCCGTTTTTCATCTTCTCCGGCGAGCTGATGCTGCACGGCGGCATCGCGGACCGGATCCTACGTTTCGCGCAGGCAACCGTCGGCCACTTCCGAGGCGGCCTCGGGATGGCCAACGTCGTCGCGTGCACGCTGTTCGGCGGCGTGTCGGGCTCGCCGACTGCCGATACGTCCGCGATGGGCGGCGTGGTGATTCCGCTGATGAAGCGCGAAGGCTACAGCGCGGCCTACGCGGTCAACGTGACGACCCACGCGTCGCTCGCCGGCGCGCTGATGCCGACGTCGACCAACATGATCATCTACGCGTTCGCCGCACAGGGGATCACGGGAATGCTGCACGGCCAGCAGGTGAGCGGCGTGTCGATCGGCGACCTGCTGTTTTCCGGCCTCCTGCCGGTGCTGTGGGTGATGGGCTTCGTGCTCGCCGCCGCGTACTGGCAAGCCGTGCGTCACGGCTATCCGCGCCGTGAAGACGGTTCGTCCGCGCTGCCGGCGTTCCCGGGCTGGTATGCGGTGCTGCGCAGCTTCGTCGGCGCGGTGCCGGGCCTGATGGTGATCGCGATCATCCTCGTGTGCGTCGCGAAGGGGATCGCCACCGCAACCGAAGCGGCCGCGATCGCCGTCGTGTATTCGCTCGTGCTGACCGCGATCGTGTACCGCACGCTGACCGTCGAGAAACTGCGTCGCGCGCTGTCGCATGCGGCGCGCACGACGGGCGTCGTGCTGCTGCTGATCGCCGTGTCCAACATGCTGCGCTTCCAGATGTCGTACCTGGAGATTCCGGATGCGATCGAAGGGCTGCTGAAGCAGTCGACCGCAGCGCCCTGGCTGATGCTGCTGTACATCAACATCATTCAGGTGTTCCTCGGCACGTTCGTCGACATGGCCGCGCACATCCTGATCACGACGCCGCTGTTCCTGCCGATCGCGATGGCGTGCGGCGTCGGGCCGGTGCAGTTCGGGATCATGCTGCTGCTGAACTGCTCGCTCGGTCTCGTTCACCCGCCGATCGGTTCGGTGCAGTTCGTCGGCTGCGCGATCGGCAACGTGTCGATCGGCGAGACGACGAAGATGGCGTGGCCGTATTACCTCGCGATCTTCAGTGCGATCAACATCGTCACGTACATGCCGTTCTTCTCCACCTGGCTGCCGAGTCTCATCAGCGGGCACGCGGTGTTCTGATCGTGCGTTTCGCCCGTCGCGGCACCGGACGACCGAGGTTGTCCGGTGCCGCGAACACGTTAACGGTCGCTTCACGCATGGCACATTCACATCAACATGAAGACAGCATGGCGGGCCATCGCGGCCGCCGCGTTCGCGCTGGCCGCATCGCTCACGCACGCAGCGACTTAAGGGTATGTCTCGAACGGCGACAGCCTCGACATTCCGGTGTCCGGCGTCGTCCCGGTCGCACGGCGGAAGTGCACGACGCCATGCGTCGCGGGACGCGCGACGGCAGTCACACGCAGCGCGGGCAAGCTGTGCGATGATTCGCCGCTTCGCGTTCGTCGCAGAACGCCGCGGATCGCGGCGCCCGTTTCCGGGCCGCCGCCGATCGCATTGACATCCGGAGACGACATGCCCGCACACATCGTTCATGGCAGCACCCTGCATTACCAGGATCACGGCACCGGATTTCCGGTGCTGCTCGGACACAGCTACCTGTGGGATTCGGCGATGTGGGCGCCGCAGATCGACGCGCTGGCGAGCCGCTATCGCGTGATCGTGCCGGACCTGTGGGGGCATGGTGGGTCGGGCCCGCTGCCCGACGGCACCGAGACGCTCGACGACCTCGCCGCGCACGCGAGCGCATTGCTCGATGCGCTGGAGATCGAGCAGTGCGCGGTCGTGGGGCTGAGCGTCGGCGGGATGTGGGGCGCGCGGCTCGCGTTGCGCGAACCGCAGCGCGTGCGCTCGCTCGTGCTGATGGATGCGTCGCTGGAGTCCGAACCCGACGCGACGCGGCTGCGCTACTTCGGGATGCTCGACGCGATCGCCGCCGCCGGTTGTATCGCGCCGCCGTTGCTGGATGCGATCGTGCCGCTGTTCTTCCGGCCGGACGTGAACCTCGCCGACCCGGTGCCGACCGCGTTTCGCGCCGCGCTCGCGAACCTTCCGGCCGACCGGCTGCGGCAGTCGATCGTTCCGCTCGGTCGACTGATCTTCGGGCGGCCGGATACGCTCGTCGCGCTCGCCGAACTGGATGCCGAGCGCACGCTGCTGATGTGCGGCGCGGGCGACATGGCGCGGCCGCCGTCGGAGACGGTGAAGATGGCGGGCGTGATCGGTTGCCGCCATGCGCTGGTGCCGGACGCCGGCCACATCTCGAACCTGGAGAATCCCGCGTTCGTCACGCGGACGTTGCTCGACTGGTTCGACGAACAGCAGCTCGCGGCGGGCTGACAGTCAGATGCGCGGCGCCCGCGAGGGGGTGCCGCGCGGCGTCCTATGACGACGCAACGGCTTGCATCACTGCAGGACTGGATTACGCGCGTTCGCCGACCGGCTCGAACTTGCGGTCGCGCACGCGTCCCTCGTCAACGCCGCGGCGAATCAGGTCTTGCGCTTCCGCGCGGCTCGCGACACACGGCGCGGAGCCGGGCAGCGGCCGCCGTGCGGTTTCGCGCAGCGCGAGCACCGACACGATGCCGATGAACGATGCGCCCATCAGGTAGTAGGCCGGCATCATCAGGTCGCCGGTGCGATCGACGAGCCATGCGGTGACGAGCGGCGTCGTGCCGCCGAACAGCGACACCGACACGTTGAAGCCGATCGCGAGCGCGCCGTAGCGGATCCGCGTCGGGAACAGCGCGGGCAGCGCGGACGGCATCACCCCTGTGAAGGTCGACAGCAGCGTGCCGTAGATCATCATTCCGCCGAACACCGACAGCATCCCGCCGGAGCGGATCAGCAGCAGCGCGGGCACCGACAGCACGAGCAGGCCGACGCAGCCGAACATCATCACCGGCTTGCGGCCGAGCCGGTCCGATAGATGCCCGGCGTAAAGCGTCATCGGCATCATCAGCACCATCACGAGCAGCACCATGAACAGGCCGTGCGTTTCGTTGAAGTGCAGCGTCGCCGACAGGTAGTTGGGCAGATACGACAGCGCCATGTAGTCGGTCACGTTGAAGATCAGCACGAGGCCGACGCACTGGAGCAGCGGCTTCCACTGTTCGACGAGCAGCGTGCCGAACGACTGTTTCGGGCGCGATCGTTCGTCCGCTTCGCGTGCTTCGGCTTCCTTCTTGAACGCGGGCGTCTCCTCGAGCTTGATCCGGATGTACAGGCCGACGAGGCCCAACGGACCGGCGATGAAAAACGGCACACGCCAGCCCCACGACAGCAGGGCTTCCTGCGAGAGCGTCGCCGTCAGTATCGCGACGGTGGCCGCGCCGAGCGTGTAGCCGATCAGCGTGCCGAACTCGAGGAAGCTGCCCATGAAGCCGCGGCGCTTGTCGGTCGAGAATTCGGCGATGAAGGTGGCGGCACCGCCGTATTCGCCGCCGGTCGAGAAGCCCTGCACGAGGCGGGCGACGAGCAGCAGTATCGGCGCCATGATGCCGATCGACGCGTAGCTGGGGATCAGGCCGATCGCGAAGGTGCCAACGGCCATCATGATCATGGTGGCGGCGAGCACGCGCTGGCGGCCGATGCGGTCGCCGAGCGGGCCGAACACCATGCCGCCGAGCGGACGTACGAGGAACGCGGCCGCGAACGTGCCGAAGGTCGCGAGCAGCTGCGCGGACGGGTTGCTGGACGGGAAGAACACCTTGCCGAGCGTGACGGCGATATAGCTGTAGACGCCGAAGTCGAACCATTCCATCGCATTGCCGAACGCCATGGCTCCGACCGCTCGCTTCAGGACGGCGGGGTCGACGATCGTGATGTCGTCCAGCTTGAGGGACTTGCGCGAAGACCGGGCTTTCGCGGGGTGCGCTTGCGATGAACTCAAAGAACGCTCCTGGAGGAGCCTTCGGCTGGCCGAGCGGATGCGGAACCGTCGGGGACGAAGGCGGTTGTCTCGGGATCGCCGTGATGTCGGTGATGCGGCGCGCGTCATGCGACATCCGGCAGGTGTGTGCTGGTGTGAAGCAGTGTAGAGAAACGGGAAACGCGGACTATCGGTCATGCGCCCGGAAACCGGTCGAAAACGACACGGATGGCGCAGCCGGGCAACTCCGCGTATCAGCAGGTCCGGCGCGCGGCGGTCCGGGCCGCGCCGATGGCGGTCTATACCGGACGCTGATCTTGCGGTGTGCGTGGATGCCGCACGTGGCGGATCGCGCGGGCGTGAGATGGGCGATACGTCGGGCACGGATTCGTGCGCGATGGAGATCGCGCCGAATCCGAACGCGTCCTGGCGTACCGAAATCGGCGCGAGATGATTCGGACTGCGAATGCATGGCGGTGGCGATTCGGCACCGAAACCGCCTCCTGCGCATCAGAACATGTGGCGGATTCCGACGTTCGCGCCGACGGTCGTGCCGGTGACCGCATAAAGCGCGTTGTTGATCCCGAGCCCGGTGTTCATCGCACCATGGTTGTTGACCATCGCGACCTGCGCGTACAGCGCGGTTGCCTTCGACAGGCTGTAGGTCGTGCCGACGGCCGCGAGTAGCGAGTGATTGGCCGTGTCGTTGCGATCGCTGGTGAACCAGACACCGCCGTTCAGGTCGACGGCCGGCGTCGCCTGGTAATCGAGGCCGCCGCCATACACGTTGTTGCTGAACGATCCGCCGACCTTGTAGCTCGTGAACGACGCCTTCGCGGTGACGGGGCCGAAGCGGTATGCGGCGCCGATCGTGCGCCCGACGAACGCGACGGTGCTCGGCGTCGGCGTCGGGTTGGTGCCGTCGTTGCCGTCGTAGAACGCGGCGTCGATCATGAAGCCCTCATGTTCGTACTTGAGGCTCGCCGAATACTGGCGGCCGGCCTGGAAGTCGCCGGCCTTGCCGCCGAACGCGAACATCGCGCTGCCGGTGAGGCCGGCGATCGTCGGGCTGGTGTACGACACGGCGTTCGGGTTGAACAGGCCCGTCACCAGCACGTTGTCGACGTAGTTGATCAGCCCGCTGCCGAAGTGCGAGAAGCTGCGCGGATCCGAATCGAAGATCGCGAGCAGGAATGGCGAGTACTGCACGCCGGCCTTGACCGTGCCGAAGCCGCCGTCGAGCCCGACCCACGCCTGGCGGCCGAAGAAGTTGCCGTTCGAATGGGCGAACGCGCCGTTGGTGACGGCAAAGCCGCTTTCGAGCTGGAATTTCGCCTTGAGTCCGCCGCCGAGATCCTCGGTGCCGGTCATCCCGAACGTCGTCGGCGTCATGCCGGTGTCGGTCATCGCGAACTGATGGCCCGCGTTCGCGCCGGCGGCGGCGTCGAGCGTCTTGCTCGTGTACAGCACCGCGGCGTCGAGGTTGCCATACAGCGTTACGCTGCTCTGTGCGAAGGCGCTGCTGCTGACCATCGCGCCTGCCAGCGCGGCGCAACCGATCACGATTCTGTTTTTCATTGGGTGTCTCCAGTGTTGTTGTACGTCGATGCATCGAACGGGGAATGCGACGGACCGCCGCGAAGCGGTGTCCGGCGCGCGGGCCGCATACGCACGATGGGGCGCGGCGGAACGCACGTGCGTGGCCGGGTGTCGGCCGCATGCGACGCGTTCATGGCGGGGATGGCTGCCCGAACGCGCGTGCGTCGAAGAGATTGGGTAAGGCCGGCGGATGCCGGCCCCGTCATTCAGAGCGACTGGCCGAGCTGCTCGAGGATCGCGGGGTTCTCGAGCGTGGACGTGTCCTGCGTGATCGCCTCGCCCTTCGCGAGCGAGCGC
>NZ_CABVPN010000026.1 GCF_902499115.1 Burkholderia diffusa | reverse complement strand
GGTTCGCCGGCGATGACGACGCGCGGCTTCGGCCCGGCGGAAGCGGAGACGGTCGGCAACCTGATCGCCGACGTGCTGGAAGCGCCGGAAGATGCGGCGACGATCGAGCGCGTTCGTGGCCTGGTCGCGGAGCTGACCAAGCGTTTCCCGGTCTACGGCTAAGACGCGGCAATCGGGTTCGACCGCCAACGCGGTTGAACCTCGTTCGCTGCGACGCGACTAAAAAAAATCCGGCTCGCACACCGCGAGCCGGATTTTTGCGCTGTGCGCGAATCGGTGTCGCGTCACACGCTCGGATCGACATTCGCCTCGAGTTCGCGAATGCGCGCGTCATTGCGCGTGTCCTTGAGCATCGGCGGCCCGGCGAAGGTCGTGCGCACACCGAAGCCGTACCAGATAATCATCAGTACTGCCACGAACGCGACGAGCACGTAAAGCACCTTCTCGTTCGGCGGCTGGATGCCGACGTACGCGAGCACGCAGGCGCCCACCAGCGCGAGCAGCGCGCACGGCTTCGACCAGATGCCCAGCCGGAACGGGCCCATTTCGGTCCACGTGCGCCCTTCGGCGAGCATCCCCGAGCCGATCGGCATCGCATACGAGATGAACAGGAACACGGCACTGCCCGCGCTCAACACCGAGAACGCGTCGCCGTACAGCGTGACGACGATTGCAAGCACCGCGCAGGTCCAGATCGCGGGCCCGGGCGTCCGATGATTGTGATTCACGCTGCGCAGCAGCTTCGACGCCGGCAGCCCGCCGTCGCGCGCGAACGCATACATCATGCGCGAGGTCGACATGATCGCGGCGAGCCCGCACACGTAGTTGATGAAGAACATCGCGAGCTCGAGGCACACGCGCAACGTCTTCGGAATCGGCGCGAGGATGGCTTCGAAGAAGCCGGTGCCCTGCTTCATCGCGGCGGTCAGGTCCGGCATGACCAGCACGAACGCGCACACCATCACGTAGCCGAACGCCGCGGACCAGAACACCGAGCCGATGATGCCGCGCGGCACGTTCTTCGCCGCGTCGTGCGTTTCTTCCGACGTGTGCGCGGATGCGTCGAAGCCCGTGATCGTGTAGGTCACCAGCAGCAGGCCGGACAGGAACGCGAGCGGCATGCTCTGTTTCGGCCAGGCGCTGCCGTCGACGTGCGTGTAATTGGTGAAGGTGACGAGCCGATGCAGGTCGAACGCGACCGGTGAGTAGACCAGGAGCGACACGACCAGCGCGATCGTCACGACGAAGATCAGGTAGCCGGACAGGTCGGTGATCTTGCTCGCGATCCTGATGCCGCGTGCGTTCAGGATCGCCTGCGACAGGGTGATGACCGCGATGAACGCGGTCTGATGCCACCATGTCAGGCTGTCCGGACTGACGCCGAACATCGGTGCGATCAGCGTCTTGAAGAACGGATCGTAGGTGCCGAAGTTGATCGCTGCGATCACGAAGATCAGCCCGATCAGGTTGAGCCATGCCGTCATCCACCCCCATTTCTTCCCGCCGAGGATGGCGCCCCAGTGATAGAGGCCGCCGGCGGTCGGAAACGCGGACGCGATCTGCGACATCGATACCGCCACGATCAGCGCGAACAGCGAGCCGAGCGGCCAGCCGAGGCCGATCGATGCGCCGCCGGCCGCGGAAAACGCCAGTTGAAACGCCGTGATGCCGCCCGACAGAATGCAGATCACCGAAAACGACACGGCGAAGTTCGAGAAGCCGTTCATGCGTCTCGACAGCTCCTGCGCGTATCCCATCTTGTGGAGAAGGCTTACGTCACTGTCGGTGCCCAAGTCAGGCTGGATTTTCGCGTCCATGTTCGCTCCGTCACGAATGTCCTGCATGGCAGGACCGTCATCGCTGCCCGGGCCCGGCACGGCGGCCCGCTCCTGGAATTCGTCGGCGGCACGCGACGTCATGGGTGAATGACGAGTCGCTTTCCGGTCCGATGCGGGAACGTTATGAAGCCAAATCTCGCGGCGCTATCGGATTTCGGCAATGCACCCGAAACTCCGGGCGGATGCACCGTTCGGAGGCATGGCATGCCGGGTTGAAGTTTTGTAAGAAATCCGTACGGATCGCGGATGGTCCGCGCTTGTCGAACCTCGATACCCGGGGAAAAAGTGCCCGCTGGAGTGGCATCAACCCGCGTGGCGAAGCGGGTTGACGGAAGAGGCGTCTTCAGGAGACGGGCAGATGGATGCGGAATGGCGCAGTATCGAATTCATCCCGGTCACCGATTGGTACGGGGCGCCCGCGCGACGC
Organism: Burkholderia diffusa; assembly: GCF_902499115.1. Classification (GTDB taxonomy): domain Bacteria; phylum Pseudomonadota; class Gammaproteobacteria; order Burkholderiales; family Burkholderiaceae; genus Burkholderia; species Burkholderia diffusa. The sequence continues at coordinate 120,155 of NZ_CABVPN010000026.1, read as the reverse complement.
TCCACGATCCTGTTCAGCGTGAACATTCAGGTGACGGTGCTCGTGCCCGCGCGATCGCGCACCGTGCCGTCGGCTTCGTGCGCGAACGCGGGCGATGCCCGGTTACATGCGGGTTGCGCTCAGACCGTTGCGGTCCGCCGCGCCGTCAGGCGATTCCACAGCATCCCGGCGCGGCTCCCGCTTCGGCAATACGCGAGCACCGGCTTCGGCAGCGCATCGACCAGCGCGCCGAACGCATCGACTTCCGCATCGCCGATCTGGTCGCGTTCGACCGGCAGATAGCGCGCGTCGAGGCCGAGTTCGCGCGCGGCGGCGGCGATTTCCTCGAATGCCGGCTGATCGGCGCTTTCGCCGTCCGGCCGGTTGCAGATCACCGCGCGAAAGCCTGCGTTGCAAATCGCCTTCAGGTCCGCCGGCGTGATCTGTCGCGATGCGGTGAACCCGGTCGCCGCCGCGTCACGGCATTGCTCGAGCGCGCGCGCGAAACACGCGATCGCGAAATCGACGTCCTGCTCCGTCGTGAAGCGGCCGAAGCTGATGCGCACGGTGCGGCCCGCGGCTTCGGCGTCGAGGCCGATCGCGGTCAACACGTGGGACGGCGCGCCGCTGGTCGAGTTGCACGCGGAGGTCGACGACACGGCGAGCGAATCGCCGAGCATGAACGGGAAGAAGCCCGGCACGTTGACCGTGAGGCTCAACGTGTGCGGGATGCGGCGTGCCGCCGCCGCGTTGTGCGTGATGCCGCCGAGCGCGAACAGCGCGTCCTTCAGGCGTGCGCTGAGCGTCGCGATCCGAACGGCTTCGCGCTCGAGTTTTTCCGCGGCCAGCTCGCAGGCGGTGCCCATGCCGACGATCTGGTGCGTCGCGAGCGTGCCCGAGCGCAGGCCGCGCTCGTGTCCGCCGCCGTGGATTTGCGGTGCGATGCGGTCGGCGATCTCGCGGCGGACGAACAGCGCGCCGATGCCCTTGGGGCCATACACCTTGTGCGCGGACATCGACAGCAGATCGATGCCGAGCGCGCGCACGTCGATCGGTGTCTTGCCGAGCGCCTGCGCGGCGTCGACGTGCAGCAGCGCGCCGGCCGCATGCACGATGCGCGAGATCGCGCCGACGTCGGTCAGCGTGCCGAGTTCGTTGTTGACGAGCATCAGCGACACCAGGCCCGTGTCGGGGCCGATCGCCGCGGCCACGGCGTCGACGGTGATTTCGCCGTCGGCGGTGGGCGACAGGTAGGTCGCGGTCATGCCGCGCTTCGACAGGTTCGCCATCGTGTCGAGGATGGCCTTGTGTTCGATGCGGCTCGTGATCAGGTGGCGCTTGTCGGTCGCAGTCTCCGCATAGCCTTTCAGCGCGAGGTTGTTCGATTCGGTGGCGCCCGACGTCCAGACGATCTCGTCGGCATCCGCGCCGATCAGCGCGGCGACCTGCGCGCGTGCGTGCTCGACCTTTTCCTTCGCCAGCCGGCCGGCAGCGTGTGAACTCGACGCGGGATTGCCGAAGATGCCGTCGGCGCCCAGGCAGGCCGTCATCGCTTCGATCACGCGGGGATCCGCGGGGGTGGTGGCCGCGTAGTCGAGGTAGTGCAGCGGGGTGGTATCGCTCATGTCCTTCTCTGGCTCTTTCTTTTCGTAACGGGAGAAATGATACGAGGAGGAGCGGGGAAAAAGGATCCAAAATGGGTTTGCGCTTCGCTGATGCGTGGAAAAATATTCCATCGACGTTGATTTAAGTGGAATCGTCTCCTGTTGTCTCCGGGTGGCACCCGGCAACGATCCGCCGATGTCCATGAGGGATTCCCCCGGTGACGCACGCATTCGCGCCGTTTCGTCCGTGCCGCCGGGCGCTCCGCGCTGCCCGCTGACGGCTCCCGCACCGATGCCCCGATTATTTGCGTTTCGCGAATGGCGCGTTCGCCGGATGTTCCATACCCGATCTGCGTGCGCGCACCTATCGTTCGGGCGTCGGCTGATTGAATTCGACGCCTGCAACCGGAAAGGCGGCCGCCACTTCCTCGCGACGCACGTCGCATCGCACACACAAGACAACGGACCTGGCTCATGCACGGACGCCCCCGGCGCGTGCAGGCGGACCGGTCCACGGAGACGGACATGAAAGCAAACGAGTGGGATACCTCCTATGAGTGGAAGGCGGTGACGCTGCTGGCGCTCGGTTTCGGGCTGGTCGGCCTCGACCGCTGGCTCATCGCGCCGCTGTTCCCTTCGATCATGAAGGACCTGCACCTGACCGCGCAGGACGTCGGCAACTGCATCGGCGTGCTCGGCCTGTCGTGGGGCATCTTCGCGGCGCTGATGGGCGGCATTTCCGACAAGATCGGCCGCCGCAAGGTCCTGATCCCGGCGATCATCGCGTTCTCGCTGCTGTCGGGCTTCTCGGGGCTCGCGGGCGGGCTGCTCGGGCTGATCGCGATTCGCGCTCTGATGGGCGTCGCCGAAGGCTCGTTCTGCCCGACCAGTTTCGCGGCCACCGCCGACGCGTCGCATCCGCGGCGGCGCGGCCTGAACCTCGGGCTGCAGCAAAGCGGCTTCGCGCTGTTCGGGCTCGCGCTGTCGCCGATCATCGCGACGCAGCTGCTCAATGTCGTGTCGTGGCGCTGGGTGTTCGCGCTCGTGGCGATTCCCGGGCTGATCCTCGGCGCGATCATGTTCTTCGTGATCCGTGAACCGAAGCGCGCGAGGGAGGTGGTGTCGGAACACGCGCCGGCGTCGCTCGGCCATGTGCTGAAGAGCCGCAACATCCTCGTCGCGATGGGCGCGCTGTGCTGTGCGATGACCGGCGTGTTCGTGCTCGGCGCGCTGCTGCCGCTGTACCTGACGGATTACCTTGGGCTCGGCACGCAGAAGATGGGCCTTGTGGTATCGGCGATCGGCTTCGGCGGCTTTCTCGGGCAGTTCGGGCTGCCGGGCCTGTCCGACCTCGTGGGCCGCCGCCTCGCGAGCATCGTCGGTTTCGCCGGCACGGCGGTGATGCTCTACGTGTTCCGCGGGCTGGGTCCGCAGCCGCTCGTGCTGTTCGCGGTGCTGTTCGTCGCATCGTTCTTCACGCTCGGGCTGGTGTCGCTGCTGTCGGGCCCCGTGGCGACCGAAGCCGCGCCCGTCGGCCTCGTTTCGACGTCGATCGGCGTGGTGGTCGGTTGCGGCGAGATCTTCGGCGGCGGCATCGCACCGGCGCTGGGCGGCTACGTTGCCGCACACTTCGGGATCCAGAACATCCTGTGGCTGCCGATGGGGGCAGTGCTGCTCGGCATCGTGGTCAGCTTGCTGCTGCGGGAAACCGCGCCGGCCGTGCTGCAGCGTCGCGTGGGCTTGCAGCCGGAGCTGTCGGCAGGCAAGCAGCCGTAACGTACCCTCGGTCATGCTCGTGCCAGGCTGTCGGCGGGATTGACACCCGCCAGGTGACAGTGTGACGCGTTCGGCATGACCCAACCGGCCGGCAGGTGCGGTTAGACTGCCGGTTTCGCTTTCGGAAAGGGCGCGGTATGGACCGGTTTCTGAGCATCGAAGCATTCGTCAGGGTTGCGGAGGCGAGCAGTTTTGCGGAAGCGGCGCGACAGCTTGGGGTCACCAGTTCGGTCGTGACGAACCGTATCCAGCAGCTGGAGAAGTTCGTCAACGCGCCGCTGTTCCATCGCAGCACGCGCCACGTGCGCCTGTCCGAAGTCGGCGAGACCTTCTACCGCGAATGCGCCGAGGTGGTCGGGCGCGTCAACGAGCTGACCGACCAGATGCGCGAACTGCGCGCGACGCCGACCGGGCGGCTGCGGATCCAGATGCTGCCCGGTTTCGCGCTCGATCACTTCGGTGTGCCGCTCGCCGAATTCAATCGCCGCTACCCGGGCATTCAGCTCGACATCATCGTCAATGACCGTGTCGTGGACCCTGTCGAAGAAGGGTTCGACATCGCGTTCCAGATCTTCCCGCCGATATCCGAGTCGCTGATCGAGCGGCGCCTGTTCGTGGTGCGACGCCTTTTCTGCGCGTCGCCGGCCTACCTCGAAGCGCATGGTGCGCCACAACATCCACGCGAATTGCTGCAGCACACCACGGCGCTGTATTCCGGCTATCCGTCGCGCAACCGCTGGACCCTGACGCGCGGCGACGAGGTCGTCGAGATGGAGTTGCCCGGCATGATCCGCTCGAACTCCGTGCACCTGCTGCGCGAGTATGCGCTGACGGGCGGCGGTGTCGTCTGCCTGCCCACGCTGGTTGCGAGCGACGCGCTCGTCGCAGGCCGGCTGGTGCCCATCCTCACCGATTTCCAGATCGCGCCGCTGAGCTTTGCCGCCGTTTATCCCGCAACGCAGCGACAGGCGTTGAAGGTGAAGGCGCTGGTCGAATTCCTCGTCGAATACATCGGCGACGAGTCGCCGTGGGACCGTCCACTGCTGGAGCGCGGCTGGGTTCGCTGAACGAAGCGATTATTCGCGAATCGCAAATGCCGTAGTCGCGCTCCGTTGCCTTGTTGAGGGGCGCCCTTGCCCCTAGAGTTGAATCCAACAAGCGGTTCAACTCAGGAGACAGCAATGACCGACGCGGCATTCCACACCGTCTTTGGCTCGCTCGACAGCCATGTCAAGGGCGAGATCGAAATCACCAGCGGCAGCGCAAAACACTACGCCTTCTCGAACGTATTCGAGATCGCATCGAAGTCGGCTCCCTACGAAAAGGTCGTCGCCGGCAAGAACCTCGAATACGTGATCGAAGTGCTGCGGACCGACGGCCAGTCGCCTTGGTTCGCGTGCGCGCACGACGAGTTCGCGATCCAGATGGATGGCGAAGTCCGCATCGAATTCATCAAGCTCGACAACCCGCCGACCACCGGCCGCGGCACCGTGAGCGCCGGCACGCAGCCGGCGGGCCGCGAGATGGGCTACGTCGTCCTGCGCAAGGGGCATCAGGCACTGCTGCCGGCGGGCTGCGCGTATCGCTTCGCCGCCGGCAAGCCGGGCGTCGCGCTCGTGCAGACCGTGCTCGGGGAGCTGTCCGTCGAGAAGTGGGCCGACATCTGCCTGCGCTGATCCATCCGACTGCCCCATTCAAACATTCCAGGAGACACGTTATGGCCACCCTCGAGACCCTCGATCTTTCCGCTGGCTTTGCCGCCGATCTGGTGCAGGCCACGGAAGCCGATGCCGTCACCGGTTACCGCCGCTTCCGGCTCGGCGCGTTCGCGTTCCAGCGCGACGAGTACTTCGTGAAAATCAGCTGGCCTGCGAAAGGCCGCACGCGCACGCATGCAATGCCCGCGGACGCGTTCCTGCGCGCGATGATGCGTGACGTCGCATGGGGTTTCTTCTACGGCTGGGTGAACTTCGATCACGTGTTCGGCACGCGCAATCACTACGGCAAGGTCGACATCTATGCGGGCACGTTCAACGGGATCCTGAAGGAAGCCGGCGTCGACTACACCGAGACGTTCGAAACACCGACGATCATGGCGACCTTCAAGGCCATGCTGCACGACTGGACCAACGAAGGCTTCGATCCGTTCGCCGCACCCGAGGAAACCGGCACGGCATTCGGCCGCAAGCACGGCGAGAACGGCGCGGCGATCGAACGCACGCGCATCGCGACGCGCCGCATGCCGGGCCTCGAAGGCGACTCGCCGCTGCGCGACGATCTGCCGGTCAACCGCGCGTTCCTGGACGTCGGCCAGGACGAGCCTGAAGTGCATGTGAAGCCGGGCTTCGAAGGCGAACTGCACGCGTTCAACCTGTTCAAGTACCTGTCGCGTTCGGACGTGACGTGGAATCCGTCGGTCACGTCCGTGTGCGGGCGCAGCCTGTTCTGCCCGACCACCGAGGAATTCATCCTGCCGGTGTTCCACGGCAACGACCGCGTCGAATGGTTCCTTCAGCTGTCCGACGAAATCGTATGGGACATCGGCGACAAGAACACCGGCGCGCCGCGCGCGCGCATCACGATGCGGGCCGGCGACATCTGCGCGATGCCCGCCGACATCCGCCACCAGGGCTATTCGACGAAGCGCTCGATGCTGCTGGTCTGGGAAAACGCGACGCCGGACCTGCCGCAGCGATACGAGAGCGGCGAGCTGGCGCCGTATCCGATCGAGTTTTAAGCCGCACTTCAGCAAAAAATCGAGGACGATTCATGCAAACCCAACTCTTCATCGACGGCCGCTTCGTTGACGCCGTCGAGCGCGGCACGATCGACGTGCTCAATCCGCACGACGGCTCGCTGATCACGAAGATCGCCGCCGCCACCGCGGTGGACGTGGATCTGGCGGTCGAAGCCGCGACCCGGGCGTTCCCGGCGTGGTCGGCCATGGCGGCGGCCGAGCGCGGCCGGTTGCTGCTGCGCCTCGCCGACGCGATCGAAGCCAACGCCGAGGAACTCGCGCAACTGGAATCGCTGGACACCGGCCACCCGATCCGCGATTCGCGCGCGCTCGACGTGCCGCGCACGGCAGCATGCTTCCGCTACTTCGGCGGCATGGCCGACAAGCTGCAGGGCTCGGTGATTCCCGTCGAAACCGGCTTCCTGAACTATGTGCAGCGCGCGCCGATCGGCGTCGTCGGCCAGATCGTGCCGTGGAATTTCCCGCTGATGTTCACGAGCTGGAAGATGGGGCCGGCGCTGGCGGCAGGCAACACGGTCGTGCTCAAGCCGTCGGAGATCACGCCGCTGTCGACGCTGCGCATCGTCGAACTGATGGCCGAAGTCGGGTTCCCCGCAGGTGTCGTCAATATCGTCCCCGGCTACGGTCATACGGCCGGCCAGCGGCTCGCCGAGCACCCCGGGGTCGGGAAGATCGCGTTCACCGGTTCGACGGCAACGGGCCGCCGGATCGTCGAGGCCTCGCAGGGCAACCTGAAGCGCGTGCAGCTGGAACTCGGCGGCAAGGGCGCGAACATCGTCTTCGACGATGCGAACCTCGATGCCGCCATCAACGGCGCCGCGTGGGCGATCTTCCACAACCAGGGGCAGGCGTGCATCGCGGGTTCGCGTCTCGTGCTGCATGAACGCATCGCCGACGAATTCCTCGAGCGCTTCGTGTCGTTGGCTTCGTCGATCCGCGTCGGCAACCCGCTGGACCCGGACACCGAGATGGGCCCGCTGACGTCGAAGCAGCACCTCGACCGCGTGCTGTCGTTCGTCGACGTCGCGCGCGAGCAGGGCGGCCGCGTGCTCGCGGGCGGCAGTGCGCCGCAGGATGCCGCACTCGCCAACGGCTACTACGTGCGCCCGACCGTCATCGAAGCGAAGCATGCCACCGATCGCGTCGCGCAGGAGGAAGTGTTCGGCCCGTTCGTCACCGTGCTGCGCTTCGGCAGCGACGAGGAAGCGCTGTCGATCGCCAACGCGACCGAATACGGGCTCGGCAGCGGCCTGTGGACCAACGATCTTTCCCGCGCACACAAGATGGCGTCGCAGATCGACGCGGGCATGTGCTGGATCAACTGCTACAAGCGCGTCAATCCGGGCAGCCCGTTCGGCGGTGTCGGCAAGTCGGGCTACGGCCGCGAGATGGGCTTCGAGGCGATGCACGACTACACGGAAGCGCGCTCGGTGTGGGTCAACGTCGACGGCAAGGTGCCGCCGCACTTCAAGCGTTGAGGCCGGGATGGAGCGCTTCGTCTATCAGGGAACGCCGTCCCGCGTCGTGTTCGAATGGGGTGCGCTCGAACGGTTGCCGGACGAGTTGTCCGCGCTCGGCGTGCAGCGGGCGCTGATTCTGTCGACGCCGGAACAGCAGCCGCTCGCAGAACGGGTCAGGGGCGTGCTCGGCGAGCGCGCCGCCGGCGTATGCGCGCAGGCCGTGATGCACGTGCCGGTCGAAGTCGCGCGTGCCGCACGCGAGATGGCCGCCGAACTGGGCGCGGACTGCTGCATCGCGATTGGCGGCGGCTCGACGATCGGGCTCGGCAAGGCGATCGCGCTCGAGTCGTCGCTGCCGATCCTCGCCGTGCCGACGACTTACGCGGGCTCGGAGATGACGCCGATCTTCGGGCTCACGGAAGGCCGGCTGAAGCGCACCGGGCGCGATCCGCGCGTGCTGCCGCGGACGGTGCTCTATGACCCGTCCCTGACGCTGTCGCTGCCGCCGGGGATTTCGGCGGCGTCGGGCGTCAATGCGATGGCGCACGCGGTCGAAGCGCTCTACGCGGAAGATGCGAACCCGGTGATCAGCCTGATGGCCGAGGAGTCGATCCGTGCGCTCGGCGAGGCACTGCCCGCGATCGTTCGCGCGCCCGACGACCGCGAGATGCGCAGCCGCGCGTTGTATGGCGCATGGCTCGCCGGCACGTGTCTCGGCGCGGTCGGCATGGCGTTGCACCACAAGCTGTGTCATACGCTCGGCGGCACCTTCAACCTGCCGCATGCGCAGACGCACGCCGCGATGTTGCCGCATACCGCCCACTACAACCATGCCGCGGCGCCCGACGCGCTGCGCCGTGTCGCGCGGGCGCTGGGCGGCACCGACGCGGCCGACGCCGGCCCGCTGTTGTTCCGGTTGAATCGGCAACTGGGCCAGTCGGCGGCGCTTGCCGACATCGGGATGCCGGAAGCGGGCCTCGACGAAGCCGCCGACCTCGCCTGCCGGAATCCGTATGCGAACCCGCGGCCGATCGAACGTGCGCCGATTCGCGAATTGCTTCAGCATGCGTGGGAAGGGCGCGAGCCGCATTGAGCGGCCGGCTGCATCACAGGAGACGAACGTGACGAATGAGCATCATGATGACGGCGATACGCGGCTGACCGAGCAGGTCGTCGCCAGCTTCGACGGTACGTCGAACCCGCGCTTGCGCGTGCTGATGCAGAGCCTCGTGCGGCATCTGCATGCGTTCGTGCGCGAGACGCAGCTGACCGAGGCCGAGTGGATGGCAGCGATTCGCTTCCTGACCGAAACCGGGCAGATGTGCGACGACGTCGTGCGCCAGGAATTCATCCTGCTGTCGGACACGCTGGGCGTGTCGATGCTGGTCGATGCGATCAATCATCGCTTCGCCACCGGCGCGACGGAAACGACCGTATTCGGCCCGTTCTACATAGAAGGCATGCCCGAGCGCGCGTATGGCGAGAACATGGCGTTCACGCCCGGCACGCCCGTCGTCGTGCATGGCCGCGTGCTCGACACCGACGGCGCGCCGGTGCGCGACGCCGTGCTCGACGTGTGGCAGACCGCGGAGAACGGCATGTATTCCGGGCAGGACAAGGCGCAGCCGCACGGCAATCTGCGCGGCCGCTACCGGACCGATGCAGAAGGCCGTTATGCGATCACGACGATTCTGCCGGTCAGCTACCCGATTCCGACCGACGGCCCGGTCGGGAAGATGCTCGATGCCACCGGCCGTCATCCGTGGCGGCCCGCGCATCTGCACTTCATGATCGACGCGCCCGGCTACCGCAAGCTCGTCACGCATCTGTTCGACGAGGAGGACGCGTATCTGAACTCGGATGCCGTCTTCGGCGTGAAGCCGTCGCTGATGGTTGCCTATCGTCCGCGTGCGGCGGGCGATGAACTCGCGCGCCGGGTCGGATTGAGCGGCGCATACCGCGAAGCGACGTACGACTTCGTGCTCGACCGGAACTGACCAACATGGCGCGATTCTTTGCAGTGTTTGCGACGGACCAGCCCGGGATGCGCGAAGTGCGCGACCGCGTGCGGTCCACGCATCGGACCTATCTTCGCGCCGCCGCGCAGCACGGCGTGTATGTGCGGCTCGGCGGGCCGACGCTCGATCCGCAGGGCGATGCGATGAACGGCACGCTGCTCGTCGTCGAGGCGGACGACATCGATGCGGTGATGCAGTTCGTCGGCAACGATCCGTACGTGAAAGAAGGGCTGTTCTCGCGGGTGGAGGTTCGACCGTGGGACTGGAGCCTTGGCAATCCCGAGCGGAGAGCGTGAGTCATGGGTGACGCGCAACTCTGCCGCTTCTCCGATGTGCCGGATGGCGGGGCATGGGTCGTCGACGAAGCGTGCATCGGGCGTCCTGTCATCGTCGTGCGGCGTGGAGAACAGGTGTGGGCTTACGTGAATCGTTGCCCGCATTTCTCGGTTCCGCTCGACTTCGTGCCGGGCAACGTTTCCTGTTACCGATCCCAGGTGCTGATGTGTGCGCATCACAGCGCGCTTTTCAGGTTCGACGATGGCGTGTGCATCGACGGACCGTGTTCGGGTGCCGGGCTGGAAGCCGTGGCTGTCGAGGTGGATTCGGCGGCGTGGGTGATTTGTCGGAGCGCTTGATTCGGAAGGTCGGATTGCCCAGCGGAAATCGGGCCGTGCGGTAATCGAATCACGCGGGATGAAATGGAGAATGAGCGGGACTTCATTCGTTCAATTCAATCAGTAAAGCTAATCGAATACCAGTTTTCCGACCTGGATGAATGCGAAGCCGGGCCGGGGAAGTCGTTGTTTCACGAAGCATCGGGCGAGTACCCGCGAGACAGTGGGCGACCGGTTCGCATTGACAGAAAAAAGACGGAGACACAATGAAACTGAGGTTTGGAGCAGTCGCGATGCTTGTCATCGCGCAGGGTGCATACGCGCAGAGCAGCGTGACCATGTTCGGTCTGATCGACAGCGGCATCTCGTATGTCAGCAACGAGGCTGGTGGAAAGAACGTCAAGTTCGACGACGGCATCTTCACGCCGAACCTGTTCGGCTTGCGCGGCACGGAAGATCTCGGTGGCGGATATCACGCAACGTTCGCGCTCGTGAACCAGTTCTCGATGGCGAACGGCAGCATCGTCGGGACCGGACTCTTCGGGCGCAACGCATACGTGGGCATCGAGAGCGACCGGTTCGGCGGCGTCAGGCTGGGTAATCAGTACGACTTCATGGTGGATTCCCTGTTTGCGAAGGGGAACGCGATCTCGATGGATCTTACGGGGCTGTACGGGTTCAGGAATGGCCCGTTCCAGCGTCTCGCGCTGCCGGGCAATCCGACCGGCGCATTCGACTGGGACCGCACGGCGGGCAGCAAGCCGGTCGCGAATTCGGTCAAATACAGCTCGCCGACGATTGCCGGGTTTTCCGGGGGCGTGATGTATGCGTTCGGCGGTGTGGCCGGTTCCGTCGGCGCGGACAATACCGTGAGTGCCGGGCTGAACTACGAAGCCGGGGCGTTCGGTGTCGGTGCGGCCTATACGAACGAGAAGTATGGTCCGGCGCCCGGCACACCGTCGACCAGTGTGCGCAACTGGGGCGTCGGGATGCACTATGACTTCGGCGCGGTCACCGCGAAGGCGCTGCTGACCACCGTACGCAATTCGTTCAACGACGCAGGCGTGTGGATGGCCGAAGCGGGTGGGGTGTGGCGCATCCGGCCGGATGTCTTTCTCGGCGCGAAGTACATGTACATGAAGGGCAACGAAGCTGTGAACGACAACCACGCGCATCAGGTCAGCGTCGCGTTTCAATACCTGTTGACGAAACGGACGATGGTTTACGTGTCCGCGGATTATCAGCGCGCGAACAGCGGGGCGAACGCGCAGATCAACGGCGTGCTCGATCCGAACGGGGCGTCGAGTTCAGCGAGTCAGGCCGTGGCGCGCGTCGGGGTGCATACGATGTTTTGACGGGTTGCGGGGCGGAACATGCATCGAGGTCCGCCCCCCCCCGCACCGGACTATCTCGCAGCGGACGCTGCCTCCTTGGCCTTGTCCTGCTCCGCCGCGAGTGCCGCATCTGCCGCCTGCGCGCGCTGGATGGCCGGGCGAGCCAGCACGCGATCGATATAGGCGCGCATGCGCGGCGTCTCGGGCACCAGCTTGAACATCGTGGTCCAGTTCAGCGCAGAGCCCCACAGCACATCTGCCGCCGTGAAGCGCTCGCCCAGCAGCCAGGGCCCCTGTGCCAGTTGCGCATCGATCGCGTTGATGACGGCATCGAAGTCGCCGTAGGGTGACGTCGAGTAAGCCGCGGGCGGACGATTCATCGAGCGGTCGACGATGGCCGGCTCGAAGCACGAGCCATAGAACATCATCCAGCGCAGGTACGGGCCGCGCAGTGAATCGCCCGGCGCCGGCGACAAGCCGGCTTCCGGATACAGTTCCGCCGCGTACATGTAGACGGCGGCCTGCTCGGTCACGATCACGTCGCCGTGACGCAGTGCGGGCACCTTGCCCATCGGGTTGATGCGGAGGTATTCGGCGTCGTGATGTTTGCCTGCGGAGAGGTCGAACGCGTGCAGTTCGTAGTCGGCGCTCAGTTCCTCGAGCAGCATCCGCGCGCCGGCCGATCGGCTGCGCGGCGAGTGGTACAGGGTCAGGTGACGGTCTTGCGGCATCGCGGGCTCCGGTGTGCGTTCGGGACAAGTATTCCAATGTAGGACGGCCGTGCGGCTTCGTCTTGGAAAAATCCGCTGTGGCGGTGCATCATCACGCCGTCACCTCAACGGTTCGTCACCATGGCCGACTTGCGTAACGTGACCGAGACGCCCAAAGGCGTCGTCGGCCCGAAAGCCTTCAATCAGCGCTTCCGGCTGAATCGCTATTACCCGTGTGCCGAACTGGCCGGGGTGCTGGATCACCACTGGATCGTCGAATGGGATCTGCGCGACCAGCCGCCGTATGTGCAGCGCACGCTGCCGTATCCATGCGTCAACCTGGTGTTCGACCGGCGGCAGACGGGGATCTTCGGTGTGGTGTCGGGGGCGTTCGAGACGACGCTGGCCGGCGCCGGGAGGGTGATGGGCTCGAGGTTTCGGCCGGGGGCGTTCCGGGCGTTCTTCGGCAAGCCTGTGCATTTGTCCACAGACAAGGTGCTGCCCGTGTCGACGCTGCTCGATTGTGGCGATGCGCAAGCCGAAGACGCCGTGCTCGGTGCCGAGGCGGATGCCGGGATGGTGGCCGCCGCGGAGGCGTTGCTGTTGCGGGTGCTGCCGCCGGCCGATCCTCAGGTCGAGCGCATTCATTCCATCTTGCAGATGCTGCAGCAGGACCTCGGGCTCACGCAGGTGCGCGATCTGGCCGAGCGCGCGGGGTTGAGCGAGCGCACGCTGCAGCAACTGTTTTCCGACTATGTGGGCGTGTCGCCGAAGTGGGTGATTTGTCGTTATCGCCTGCATGAGGCCGCGGACAAACTCGCCGGCGGCGAGCCGGTCGATCTCGCGGAACTGGCTCAGGCGTTGGGGTATTTCGACCAGGCGCATTTCACGCGCGATTTTCGGAAAATGGTGGGGAAGGCGCCGGCGGAGTATCGGCGGGGGGATGGGCGGGGATGAGGGGCAGGCTATTGATCGGCGACCGTACCATGGGTAACTTCAAACGGTGGGTGCGTTGCCGGTCAATCCACCCTATAGTGCTCGTCGTTGACCGATCTGCGAGAAAATCAGGAGTTCGCCGTGCTTCACATCAAATCCGAGTTGCGTCGTTCGAACTTCGCGTGGGTCGTCGCCTTGGCGATGATGCTGGCGCCAGTGGCGGCGCATGCGGAGGCGGAGGCTGTCGACGGCACGGCGCGCATCGCGCCCGTTGCCGATCACGAGACCTCGCCCAGCCGGCCGATTGTCGGCGACGATCCGGTTGCAATCCGGGATGCGCTGAAGAAGCAGCACGTCAGCGCTGCCACGCCGTCCTTGAGTGCACGGGTTCGCGGCCTGGTCTCCAGCGCCACCGATCGGCATGGCCCGAACCCCGACCTTGCAGCCGTCGATCTCGATCGTGACGTGACGTTCGTGGTGCCGGTGCGGTACGGACTGAGGTACCGGTCGCAGCAGCACCTGCTGACGCTGGACGTCGACCTGTTCGACGCGGAGCGCGACGACCGGACGAGCATCCTGCTCAGAAAGGTCACGACGGGGCCGCGAGGACGAGGGCTCGTGATTGCACCCGAAGCGAAGGCAAAAGGGTACATCCAGCAGGTCGACATCATCGAACTCGAGTCCGGGCAAGGGAAAAAGACCACGGTTCGCAGCCGCATGCGGCTTTCGCCCGCCGTGTACGCCCAAGCGCATGGCGACTTCGCGCTCGTTTTTTCCGGGCGCTTGGTTCGGCCTTACCTGACCGAACAAGTCGAACACGCCGAACCGAGCATCGAGGAGCCCACCGACATTACGACCCGGATCTCCACGTTGCACATGGATCTCCAGTCCATCCGGCTGGTGAGCCCGTCGAGCGGTGTCGTGCTGTCGAAGAAGCTGAGTTTGTCGAAGTAGCGATTTTCTTGTGCGAGGCGATGATTCTGATTGGGCGCCGGCGTGGCCGTGGCGGAAAAAACCGCACGGCCACCCTCACTCCACCGTCACCGACTTGGCAAGATTCCTCGGCTTATCGATATCCGTCCCCCGCGCCAACGCCGCGTGATAAGCCAGCAACTGCATCGGCACCGTATGCAGGATTGGCGAAAGCGGCCCGTAGTACTCGTTAAGCCGAATCACCTCGATCCCCTCACTCGGCACCAACCCGCAGTCCACATCCGCGAACACGAAAAGCCTGCCGTTGCGCGCGCTGACCTCGTGCATGTTCGACCTGAGCTTTTCCAGGAGCACGTCATTCGGCGCCACGGCAATGACGGGCATTTCGTTACTGACCAAAGCCAGCGGCCCATGCTTCAACTCCCCTGCGGGATAAGCCTCCGCGTGGATATACGAAATCTCCTTCATCTTCAGCGCGCCTTCGAGCGCGATCGGATAATGCATCCCGCGTCCGAGAAATAGCATGTTGTCGCGTCGCGCGAGCAGCTCCGACCAGCCCATGATCTGCGGCTCCAGCGCAAGCACCTTCGACATCGCATCGGGCAGATGCCGCAGCGCACGCAGATGCGCCTTCTCGTCGTCATCGCTCAACCGCCCGCGCACCTGTGCCAGTGACAAAGTCAGCAAGAACAGCGCCACGAGCTGCGTCGTAAAAGCCTTTGTCGAAGCCACCCCGATCTCGATCCCCGCACGCGTGACGAACTGCAGCACGCATTCGCGCATCAGCGCACTCGTCGCGACGTTGCAGATCGCGAGCGTATGCGTCATCCCGCGCTGCTTCGCGACATGCACGGCGCCGAGCACGTCGGCCGTTTCGCCGCTCTGCGACACCGCGACGACCAGCGTGCGCGGATTCGGTACGCTGTCGCGATAGCGAAACTCGCTCGCGATCTCGACGCTCGCCGGCAGCTTCGCGATGCTCTCGATCCAGTATTTCGCGGTCAGCGCCGCGTGATAACTGCCGCCGCACGCGAGCAGCAACACCGAGTCGATGTCGTTGAACACGCGCCACGCCCCGTCGCCGAACAGCTCGGGCATGATCGACCCGACATCGAGCAACGTATCGGCCACCGCCTGCGGCTGCTCGAAGATTTCCTTCTGCATGTAGTAGCGATACGAGCCGAGGTCCGCCGCGCCGCTGTGCGCGGCCACCCGCTGCACCGCGCGCTCGACGCGCTGGCCGGCCGCGTCGACGATCCAGTAGCGATGCAGCTGAATATCGGCGACGTCGCCATTCTCGAGGTAAGCGATACGATCGGTGATGCCCGACAACGCGATCGCATCCGACGCCAGGAAATTCTCGCCGTCGCCGACACCGACGACGAGCGGCATCCCGTCGCGCGCACCGACGATCCGGTGCGGTTCGTCGCGGCACATCACCGCGATCGCATAGCTGCCGCGCAGCCGCGCGACCGCGCGGCGCACCGCGTCGAACAGGTCGCCGTCGTACAGGTGGTCGATCAGGTGCGCGATCGCTTCGCTGTCGGTCTGGCTCGCGAACACGTAACCGTGCGTCTGCAATTCCGCGCGCAGTTGATCGCAGTTCTCGATGATGCCGTTGTGCGACAGCGCGATGCGCGCGTTGTCGTCGCTCGGCGAGAAGTGCGGATGCGCGTTGAGCGTGACGGGCGCGCCATGCGTTGCCCAGCGCGTATGCGCGATGCCGGTGTAGCCGGACAGCGCGTGCGCGGCGATCTCGCGCTGCAGGTTGGCGACGCGGTCGACGCTGCGCGCCCGTGCCAGCGCACGGTCGCGATAGACCACGACGCCGCACGAGTCGTAGCCGCGGTATTCGAGCCGCTTCAGCCCGTCGACGAGGTTCGGCAGGATGTCCCGCTGGGCCACCGCCCCGACAATTCCACACATATCGCGCTCCGTAAATGTCCTGTCTGGACCCATGACAGCGATAGTAGAAGCGGTCGAGTGGAATTAAATTTCAAAATACACAAGAAAATGAAGCAGACGAGACGTCGGCTATTATGCTGAAATTAAATTTCACGAACCTGACCGGAAGGAGCCGCCGATGGCTGGCATCACGCTCGACGACCTCGACCTGCGCATTCTCGCGATCCTGCAGGACGACGCATCGGTGTCGAACCTGCAACTCGCCGAGCGCGCGCTGTCGTCGCCGCCGACGTGCATGCGCCGCGTGCGGCGGCTGACGGAAGCGGGCGTGATCCGCCGCCAGGTTGCGGTGCTCGACCCGGTCGCGATCGGCACGGCCGTCACGGCGTTGATCGAGATCAGCCTCGACCGGCAGACGGCGGAAGACTACGACGCATTCGAGGCCTACGTGTGCGCGGAGCCGGCGGTCACGCAGTGCTATCGCGTGTCGCCGGGGCCGGATTTCGTGGTGGTGGCCGATCTGGCCGACGTCGCCGAATACGACGCGTTCGCGCGGCGGCTGTTCACCGGCGCATCGAACGTCCGCAACGTGCGGACGTTCTTCTCGACGCATCGCGCGAAGTTCGAGGCGAACGCGCGGGTCACGCATGCGATGCGCAAGCGCGGCGACGCCTAGACCGCACGACACACGTCGAACGGCAGGCGCGCGGCGTCAGAACGCGAACGTCTGCTGCATCGGATGGCGCTCGCCGCGCGCGAACCCGGCGCCTTCGAGCGACAACAACGCGCGTTTGCGATCGATGCCGCCTGCATAACCGGTCAGGCTGCCCGACGCGCCGATCACGCGATGGCACGGCACCATGATCGATACCGGGTTGCGGCCGACCGCGCCGCCGACGGCGCGCGCGGCACTCATCGGCAGCCCGACGCGTTCGGTGATGTCGCCGTACGACACGAGCTTGCCGAACGGAATCGCGAGCAGTTCCTTCCACACGCTGCGCTGAAACGCGGTGCCGCGCAGATGAATGGGCACCGAGAAGGTTTCGCGCGTGCCGGCGAAATATTCGGCGACTTCTTCGGCAACCTTGCGCGCGAGCGGCGACGCGTTGCGTACGTCCGCATCCGGTGCGATCCCGAGCGACGGATAGTATTTCTGGCCGACGAAGAAGAGGCCCGTCAGGGCATCGTCTTCGATACGGATGGCGATGTCGCCCAGTGGGCTCGGAATCAGATGAGCGGGAGTCATCGCGAAGCTTCTCCATGAAGGCGCCACACATGCAGTGCGGCATACGCGCGCCATGGCGCCCAGCGCACCGCTTGCGGCGCCGATGATGCGATGCTGCGCGGACGCTCGGTGGCGGCGGCGCGCGGCGCAAGCCACGCGTCGTCTGCGGGGAACGCGTTCGGCCAGGCCATCGCACGCATCGCGACATACTGCACCGCGCGTTCGTCGAAGCCGGGCAGCGCGCGCAACGCAGCGAGCGTCGCATCGAGCGGCGCCATCGGTTCGAGCGCGAGCGTGCCGTCGGCGACTGCACGTGCGAGCGACACGATCGCCCGCGCCGCATCACGCGCCGCGCCGATCGCTTCGAGCGCCGCCGGCGGCACCCTCGCCAGCGTCGCGGCGGAAGGCAACGCATGCTTGAGCCCCGGCGGTGCGTGGTCCACCGGCGTGCCGAAGCGTTCGGCCACACGCGCCAGCACGGCGCCTGCCTGCATCGCAGCCAATCGTTCGCCCGCGATCGCACGAATCGCGATCTCGAGCCCGTCGAACGCGCCGGGCACGCGCAGGCCGGGCGAGCCGTCCGCGAGTTCGCCCAGATGCGCGTCGATCACGTCGGGGCGGCTGTCGAGATCGAACAGCCGCCGCACGCGCGCGAGCACGGCCGGGACGACGGGCGTCAGCGCGGGCGACACGGTCACCGCGAGCGCGAACCGCTGCGGCACGTGCGTGACGGACAGCCAGCCCGTCACCTGAGCGTCGCCGTGCCCGTTCGGCAGGGCGACGACGCGGGCATAGCCGTGCGCATCGATACGCTCGACGCCGTCGAGCTGCCGCTGCGCGAGGAAGCGCATCAATTCGGCCCAAGCGAACGGCGGCCGGTACGGTAGCGGGAAGGTCATGTCGCCACTGGCGGATGCGCCGGCGCCCTTGCGCAGGCGCAGCGGATTGAGACCGTAGCGCTGGCGGAACAAATCGTTGAAGCGTCGTACGCTGCCGAACCCGGCAGTCGAAGCAACCACGGCTACCGGCAGCGCGGTGTCGGTCAGGAGGCGCTTGGCCATCAGCAGACGGTGCGTCTGCGCGAATTCGACCGGCGACACGCCGAACTGCGCGGCGAAGATTCGGCGCAGATGGCGCTCGGTCACGCCGACTCGCCGCGCGAGCGCATCGACGGAGTGCGCGTTCAGGAAACCGTCCTCGATCAGCGAGGCGGCCGCGTCGGCGAGATTGCCGGACAGGTCGAGCAGCCCGTGGCCCGGTGCGAGCTCGGGGCGGCACCGCATGCACGGCCGAAAGCCGGCTTTTTCCGCGGCGGCGGCGGTCGGGTAATAACTGCAGTTCCGCGCCTTCGGTGGTTTCACCGGGCAAACGGGGCGGCAATACACGCCCGTCGTCGACACACCGACGAAGAACCAGCCGTCGAAGCGGCGGTTCCGCGAAAGCAGGGCGTCGTAGCAGGTGTCTGGATCGAGGTGCATGAGACGACTGTAAACCATCCGTGCCGCCGATTCCGGCTGGAATCGGACATGTGTATCGACGCGCCGGCTCGCGTCATGGCCCCCTTTCGCACACGGGAAAATCCCGAAAAAACGGTTAATGCCACTTTGCGAAACAGTCGTCTTTTTTGCGCGGCCGGATTTGAGATGACTCATCGAAATCCCCGACTGACACGGTACCGGGCCAAGCCCTATCCTTTGAAAAACGTTTTCCAGAACTCGACGGACGAGCGGCCGTGCCACGCAAGGGGCGGGCCGCCGTCCGCTCCGGCGCCCGTCGCCGGTCACGGACAGACAACATCCAGCGGCGCGACGGGCGCGGCCGCGCATCGGAGACACTCATGCAATCTGCCGTCGTCGGCGCGGTGCGCGCGGCCGCCAGCCGCTACCGCTGGACCGTCTGTGCGCTGCTGTTCTTCGCGACCGTCATCAACTACATGGATCGACAGATCCTCGGCCTGCTCGCGCCGATGCTTCAGCACGACATCGGCTGGAGCCAGGTGCAGTACGGCCGCATCGTGATGGCGTTTTCCGCGTTCTATGCGATCGGCCTGCTCGGCTTCGGGCGCATCGTCGACTGGCTCGGCACGCGCATCTCGTATGCGGTCGCGATGCTGGTGTGGAGCATCGCGGCGATGCTGCACGCGGCGGTCGGTTCGGTGATGGGCTTCGCGGCCGTGCGCGCGCTGCTCGGGATCGGCGAGGGCGGCAACTTCCCGGCCGCGATCAAGACGACGGCCGAATGGTTTCCGCGTCGCGAGCGCGCGCTTGCCACCGGTATCTTCAACTCGGGCGCGAACATCGGCGCGGTGTTCGCGCCGGCGATCATCCCGGCGATCGCGGTGGCCTACGGATGGCGCGCGGCATTCGTGATCATCGGCGCGATCGGCATCGTATGGCTCGCGGTCTGGCTGGTGATGTATCGCACGGCCGACACGCGCGCGCTCGCCGCGGAATACGACGAGCCGCGCGACGAAGCCGAAGCGCTCGACGCGGCGAACGCGGATGCCGGTGCGCCGCGCTGGGGCGAACTGATCCGCAAGCGCGAGACGTGGGCGTTCCTGATCGGCAAGTTCCTGACCGACCCCGTGTGGTGGTTCTACCTGTTCTGGCTGCCGAAGTGGCTCAACGAGTCGCGCGGGATGGACATGCAGCATATCGGCCTGCCGCTCGTGTGCATCTATGCGCTGACGACGGTCGGCAGCATCGGCGGTGGCTGGCTGTCGTCAATGCTGTTGCGCGCGGGCTGGAGCGTGAACGGCGCGCGCAAGACGGCGATGCTGATCTGCGCCTGCTGCGTGCTGCCGATCGCGTTCGTGTCGCAGGTGCAGAGCCTGTGGGGCGCGGTGCTGATCGTCGGCCTCGCGGCCGCCGCGCACCAGGGCTGGTCGGCGAACCTGTTCACGACGGCGTCCGACCTGTTCCCGCGCCGCGCGGTTGCGTCGGTTGTCGGCATCGGCGGGATGGCCGGTTCGATCGGCGGCGTGCTGTTCTCGGAAGTGATCGGCCAGGTGCTGCAACGCACGGGCCACTACTGGGTGCTGTTCGCGATCGGCGCGCTGGCCTACCTGCTCGCGCTGGCGGTCATGCACGTGCTCACGCCGAAGATGAAGCCAGCGAAGCTCGACGCTTGATCGCGTGCCGGCAAACGAACGCGCCGCCCGGAGGCGGCGCGTTTTTATTTGCGATGCACAGCGGCGCAGTGACGACGAAGCGTCAGCAGGCGGCGGACTCGACCGCGCAATTCAACCGGCCGCGGCCGTCGATGCACGCATGATCAGTCGCGGCTCGAACGTCGAATAGCTGGCGTCGGTGCGCCCGGCGAGCGCGTCGATCAGTTTCTGCATCGCGAGCTCGCCCATGTTCTCGCTCTGGATATCGATGGTGGTGAGCGCGGGTGCCGCGTATTCGCCGTACGGCACGTTGTCGACGCCGGCGACGGACACGTCCTGCGGCAGCCGGAACCCGAGCGACGCGGCTTCCTTCATGAAGCCGAGCGCGATCAGGTCGTTGTAGCAGATCACGGCTTGCGGACGGTTCGGGCCGAGCATCACGCGCGAGCATGCGCGCTCGCCGGCTTCGGCGGTCGGCGCATGCGCATCGTGCACGTCGAGCGTGAGCCCCGCTTCGGCGAGACAGTCGCGCGCGCCCTGGATCCGTTCGTCGTTGACGCGCGCGGGGCCGAAACCGAGGTACGCGATGCGCGTATGGCCGAGATTGAGCAGGTGGCGCGCGAGCATGTAGGTCGCGAGCCGGTTGTCGATGCCGACGCTCGGAATCGGCAGGCCGGGGCTGCGCCTGAGCAGCACGAGCGGCTTGTGCAGGTCGAGCATCCAGCCGGCCTGGTCGTCGGGCATCCGCGTGCTGACGATCAGCCCGTCGACGCGCTGCGCGAGCGCCTCGATCAGCGAGCGTTCGCGCGCCTGGTTCTCTTCGGTATCGACGAGCAGCAGCGTGTAGTCGTGCTGGAGCGCGACGCGGTTCGCGCCCTTGACGACGTTCGTGAAGTGCGGGTTGCTGATGTCGAGGATCACGAGGCCGATGGTGCGCGTGCGCCCGGTGATCATCGAGCGCGCGAGCGGGTTCGAACGGTAGCCGAGCCGCTCGATCGCTTCCTTGAGCCGCGCTTCGACGGTTGGCGAAAAGCGTTGCGTGCCGTTTACGTACTTGGATACCGTCGCGACCGACACACCGGCTTCCGCCGCCACGTCGCGGATCGTCGGGGAAACTTTTTTCATCGGAAGGGTAACGTTTTCGTTCGATTGCACCGGATTGTGGCAGAAAAAGCCGGCGTCCGGCCACCGACCGATATCGGGAAAGTGCGGATGGCTGCGGGCAGATTCGACCATTGACGTTCGGCTTTTGTCCCGCGTATAGTTGGAAAACGTTTTCCGATTCCGTCGGGTTCGGACGACGTCCAGGACACTTCAGAACAGATTCAAGGAGATTCGATGAACGCCACATCCACCGGCGCACGCAAGCCGTTCGGGCGCCTGCTGCTGACCGGCGCGGCCGGCAACCTTGGCCGTCAGGTGCGCGGCGCGCTGGCGAGCTGGGCCGACATCGTGCGCGTGAGCGACATCGCCGCGCTGGACGATGCGGCCCCGCACGAGGAAATCCGGGTCGTCGATCTGGCGGACCGGCCGGCGGTGATGGCGCTCGTCGACGGTGTCGACGCGATCGTCCACCTCGGCGGCATTTCGGTCGACGCGCCGTTCGACGATCTCGTCGATGCGAACATCACCGGCACGTACAACCTGTACGAAGCCGCGCGCAAGCATGGTGTGAAGCGCGTCGTGTTCGCGAGCTCGAACCATGCGATCGGTTTTCATCCGGTCACGGAAGTGCTCGACGCCGATTCGCCGCTGCGCCCCGACAGCCTGTATGGCGTGACGAAGTGCTTCGGCGAATCGCTGTCGCGCTACTACTTCGATCGCTTCGGGATCGAGACGGTGTGCCTGCGGATCGGTTCGTCGTTCGAAGTGCCGAAGAATCCGCGCATGCTCGTGACGTTCCTCAGCTATCGAGACTTCATCGAGCTGGTGCGCTGTTCGCTGCTGACGAACCGCGTCGGCCATGCGATCGTGTACGGCGCGTCGGACAACCCGGTGAAATGGTGGGACAACACGAAGGCCGGCTTCCTCGGCTTCCGCCCGCGCGACAGCTCCGAGCAGTTCGCCGGGTTGTTCCCGGTGACGGCGCCGACCGCCGACTACGACGATCCCGCGCAGCGGTTCCAGGGCGGCGGGTTCGTCGTGGGCGAGCCGATGGAGCGCAACGCGAAGTAAGGATCGCAGGCGCCGCCGGCGTCGCGGATCAGCGCAGGATGTCCGTCGCCTTGTGCCGTTCGTCCATGCCGTCGATCAGGATCAACGGGCCGCTCGCGTGCCGCGCGCGCAGCGGCTGGATCTGCCGGTAAGCATCCGATTCGTACCACGTGCGCGCTGTATCGAGATCGGGAAACGCGATCGCGATCAGGTCGCCGCGCCACACGCCTTCGCGCACGTCGGGCCGCGCGCCGTGAATCACGAAATGACCGTCGAACGGCGCGAGCGTGCCGTCGATGCGTTCGAGGTATTCGACGATGTCGTCGCACATTTCAACGTCGTGCAGGTGGGCGATGGCGTAGGCGGTCATGGCGGGCTCCGTGGCGTCGACGCGATGCGTCGATCGGTGAAGCCATGATCGGCGCGCGGGCGGCGCGCGTCGATTACCTGCGACGTAAGCACATTCATGTGGCCGTGCGCGATGCCGGCCGCGCGTGGGCCGCGCATACTGCATACCGCGTGTCGCGTGTCGCGTGTCGCGTGCCGCACACCGCGTGCGGCACGTCACGGACATCGGGCGCGCGACGCACTCACGCGTGCTTGCGGATCGGCCGCGGGTGCGGCACAGGTTCCGGCTCCGACTCGGCGGCTTCCTTGCACAGCTTGTCGAGCATGCGTTGCGCGGCGCCCGCGCAGTCCTCGCCGGCGGGCTTGTTCGCGATCTCGTCGATCAGCGCCTGCAGGTTGCGCCGGTTCTGCGCGAGCCGCTGTTCGAGCAGCGCGATTTCGTCGACCTTGTTCCGCAACGCCTGCAGCAGTTCGTCGCGCGGCCACGCGCCGAGATCGGGCGGCAGCACCGCGCGGATCTCGTCGAGCGCGAAGCCCGCGCGCTGCGCGCGGTCGATGATCGCGAGCCGCGTCAGCGCTTCCGGCCCGTATTCCCGATAGCCGTTCGCCTGCCGGCGCGCCGGCTCGAGCAAGCCGCTCGCTTCGTAGAACCGGATGCGCGATGCCGCGATGCCGCTGGTTCGCGCCAGTTCGCCGATCTTCATCTTTGTGCTCCAGGGGGGGGGGGGCTTGACCTTGAAGCTGACTTTAAAGTTATGGTTGGGCATCGTCAATCGAGGATGTTCACCATGAACCTGTTTGCGCCCCTCACACTGCCCAATGGCGCGGTGATCCCGAACCGGCTCGCCAAGGCCGCGATGGAAGAGAACATGGCCGATGCGGACCACGCGCCGTCCGACGCGTTGCTGCGCCTGTACCAGGCGTGGGCGGACGGCCGGGCGGGCCTGATCCTGACCGGCAACGTGATGGTGGACGGCCGCGCGATGACGGGGCCGAACGGCGTCGTGCTCGACAGCGACGCGCATCTCGACCGCTTTCGGCGGTGGGCGCAGGTCGCGCGCTCCGGCGGCGCGCACGTGTGGATGCAGATCAACCATCCGGGGCGCCAGATGCAGGCGGCGCTCGGCCAGACGACGCTCGCGCCGTCGGCCGTGCCGCTCGCGCTCGGCGCACTGTCGAAGCAGTTCCCGGTGCCGAAGGAGATGACGGAAGCCGACATCGTCGACGTGCGGCAGCGCTTCGTGCGCGCCGCGCAGCTCGCCGAGCAAAGCGGCTTCACCGGCGTGCAGATCCATGCGGCGCATGGTTATCTGCTGAGCCAGTTCCTGTCGCCGCTGACGAACCGCCGGCAGGACGCGTGGGGCGGCAGCATCGAGCACCGCGCGCGGCTGCTGCTCGACATCGTGCGCGACGTGCGCGCGACGGTGTCGCCGGCGTTCGTCGTGTCGGTCAAGCTGAATTCGGCCGACTTCCAGCGCGGCGGCTTCAGCGCGGACGATGCGAAGCGCGTCGTCGAACTGTTGAATCCGCTCGGCGTCGATCTCGTCGAGCTGTCGGGCGGCAGCTACGAAGTGCCGGCGATGCAGGGCGAGGCGCGCGACGGGCGCACGCTGGCCCGCGAAGCGTATTTCCTCGAATTCGCACGGGACATCACGGCCGTCGCGGCCATGCCGCTGATGGTCACGGGCGGAATCCGGCGCCGCGCGGTGGCCGAGCAGGTGGTCGCCAGCGGCGTGGCGATGGTCGGCATCGCGACCGCGCTGTCGATCGAGCCGAACCTGCCGCGCGACTGGCAGGCCGGCAAGGACAGCGCGCCGGCGCTGCAGCCGATCCGCTGGAAGAACAAGGCACTGGGTGCGCTGGCCAACATGGCCGTCGTGAAGTTCCAGCTCGCGAGGTTGAGTGTCGGGCGGCGCACGCACCCGGGCGTGTCGCCGCTGCGCGCGCTGGTGGCGCAGCAACTCGCCGCGCAGTGCCAGACGCGGCGTTACCGCAAGTGGATGGCCGGGCGGGCGGCGCGCTAGCCGCGAAGGCGCCGCGTTGGACTGCCCGATGCCCGCTCACACCGGATACGCATCGTCGACCTTCAGGTTCGCGAGCCGGAACAGCGTGCGCAGCGTCTGCGGATGAATGTCGCGGTGCGCGGCGAGCGACGTCAGCATGAAGTCGAGGACCTTCGCGTAGCGCAGCAGCACGAGGCAGCGCGCGAGATCCGCGTTGCCGCCGCGCATGCCTTCGGCGAAGTGGACCATCTGGGTCGACAGCGTGCGTGCCATCTCGAGTTCCATCTGCTGTTTTTCCGTCCACTCGGGCTGCGGCTGGTCGAGCAGTTTCGCGAGAAAGATCTGGAACGACGTATCGGATGAGTTGGGCAGCGCATCCATGAAGAGCCTCGTAACTTGCGTGGATCGTTCGGGCGTGTCCGATGGAGGGTCCCGATCCGGGTTCATGTCCGCGCCGATCGGTGGCGCGACTGTCATCCGACGGGAATGCACGTTCCGTACCAGCCCCGCGATCCAAGTGTTGAGCAATGTTGACGCCGGGCGCGGCAGCGGTCGTCGCGTCCCGCCGATACTGGCTTGCACGGAAAATCGAGAAGGGAATCCATACGCTGCGCGCGAGCGCGAGCGGCAGCGCGACAGGGGCCGGATGAATGAAATGCTTCAGCGATGTAACGTAACGCCGGGCTGAAACCGGCCGTGTGTTTCGGTCGACGAATCGGGGAATGTCGTGTCTCGCGCGTGCCGGTGCCGCTCCCGGCGTCGGCACGAGGTCGGGACGCTCTCGCGCGGCGAGCCGCGGCGTCACCCGCCTCACGATGAAAGCGCACGATGGATGCGCCGGATGTTTCATATCCGAGACGTCTCGTTCGCGGCCCGCCGGATGCATGCGCAACCTGTGGACGCGCGGCGCCCAACTGGCCCAGCGAATAACCGGACAACTGTCCATGGGCAGCCGCGTCGTGTTTGCGAACAATCATCGCATCATCTCCGCGAGGTTCGACATGAGCGCCCACGCCTTCTTCTCGGCGAATCTGCTGCTGGCCTACACGGCCTATTTCGTCGGTACGGTCAGCCCCGGCCCGAGCAATCTCGCGATCATGTCGGTCGCCGCGAACCACGGCCGCAAGGCGGCGCTCGCGTTCGCGCTCGGCGTCATCTCGGGCTCGATGTTCTGGGCGGCGGTGGCCGCGCTGGGCGTGTCGGCCGCGCTGCTCGCCTGGTCGCAGTTGCTGGTCGCGATCAAGCTGTTCGGCGGCGTGTACCTGCTGTGGCTCGCGTTCAAGTCGGGCCGCACCGCGTGGTCGGCCAAGGCGGCCGCCACGCCGAAGGCGACGGCCGATCGGAAGCTGTCGCGCTTCTACGCACGCGGCGCGATGCTGCATCTGACGAATCCGAAAGCGATCCTGGTGTGGGTGTCGATCGTCGCGCTGTCGTCGAACGGCGCGGGCGCGTCGCACGGCGCCGTCGTGCCGGGCTGCATCGCGATTGGATGCCTGGTGTTCGGCGGCTATGCGCTGGTGTTCTCGACGGACGGTGCACGCCGGCTGTACGTGCGCGGACGCCGCGCGATGGAAGCGTGTCTTGCCGTGGTGTTCGGCGTGGCGGGGATCCGGTTGCTGGCGTCGAACGTGTGAACGGACAACCCGCACGCGTCCAGCCAGACGAACGATCCGCCGCGCGAACACGCGGCGGATCGGCTTCGGCGCTTCAGATTCAGAAAATGAAGCCCGTGTTGATGAACTTCGAGTAGTGATCCGACACGATCGAATCGAGCAGCTGCTTGCTGCCGTCGGTCTGCTTCGCCGCGACCATCGAGCGGATCGAGAACGCACGCAGCGCGTCGGTCACCGACAGCGTGCCTTCCGCCGAATCCTTGCGCCCCGCGAACGGGAACACGTCCGGCCCGCGCTGGCACTGGCAGTTGATGTTCACGCGGCACACCTGGTTGACGAGCGGATCGACGAGCGCGCCGATCTGCGCCGGATCGGAACCGAAGATGCTGACCTGCTGGCCGTGCTCCGACGTCGTCACGTAGTCGAGCGCGGTTTCCACGTCGTCGAACGGCGCGACCGGAATGATCGGCCCGAACTGTTCCTCGCGATACAGCTTCATCCCTTCGGACACCGGATACACGACGGCCGGGTAGAACAGCGTCTTGCTGAATTCGCCGCCCGAATGGTTGACGACCTGCGCGCCCCTGGCCTTCGCGTCGTCGATCGCGTCGGTCATGTACGCGGTGCGATGCATGCCCGGCAGCGGCGTGATGCTGACGCCTTTTTCCCACGGCATGCCGATCTTCAGCTGCTCGAGCGCGGCGGTGAAGCGCTTCAGGAATTCGTCGACGATCGAACGATGCACGAGCAGCATCTTCAGCGCGGTACAGCGCTGGCCATTGAACGACAGCGCGCCGAGCAGGCACTCCTTCACGGTGAGATCGAGATCGGCGTCGGGCAGCACGATCGCCGCGTTCTTCGCATCGAGGCCGAGGATCGCGCGCAGGCGGTGCGACTTCGGATGCTGCTTCTTCAGGTGATCGGCGACCTTGCTCGAGCCGATCAGCGCGAGCACGTTGATCTTGCCCGACGCGAGCATGTGCGGCACGACCACCGCGCCCGGCGCGTAGATCGTATTGATCACGCCTTTCGGGAACGCGTCGCGGAACGCCTCGAGCAGCGGCTCGAACAGCAGCGTGCCGTACTGCGGCGGCTTGAATACCACGGTGTTGCCCATCAGCAGCGCGGGGATCAGCGTCGCGAAGGTCTCGTTCAGCGGATAGTTGTACGGCCCCATGCACAGCACGACGCCGAGCGGCGTGCGGCGGATCTGGCCGATCGTGCCTTCCGCGATCACGAAGCGCGAGTTCGCGTTGTCGAGCTCCTTCAGCGCGTCGATCGTCTGCGTCATGTACGTGACGGTGCGGTCGAACTCCTTCTGCGAATCGGCGAGGCTCTTGCCGATCTCCCACATGATCAGGTTCACGACCAGCTCGCGCTGCGCGACCATCCGCTTGATGAAGTCCTGCATGCACGCGATGCGCTGCTCGACCTTCATCGTCGGCCACTCGCCGCGGCCCGAGTCGTACGCGCGCACCGCGGCGTCGAGCGCCGCATCGCTTTCCGTCTCGCTCATCACCGGATAACTGCCGATCTCCATCTGCGCGACGCTGCCGTCCGGCTGTCGCACGCACACGGGCGACAGCACGGTCTTGGTCGCGCCGTCCCACGGGCGCAACTCGCCGTCGACCAGCGACACGCGCTGGTGGATCGGCGCGGCGAGCCGGAACTCGGCGGGGATGTCTTGATAGGCGGGAAACAGCTGCTGCAGGGAGGCGGAATCGGGCATGACGGTCTCGTTTGACGGGGTGTCCGGGAAGGACGGGCGATGCGGAATCCTGAGCTGAACGATCCTCGAACCTGAATCGGCATCATGACGCGCGGACGAAGCGGCGTCACGCGGCGGCATGGCCGAAACGCGGACTGGAACCAGTTCCATTTAAAAGGAACGCCGAACCGATTGCAAGATTTGCCGAACGCGATCGCACGATGCGTAAGCTATTTGAAGGAATGTGTCCGAATGGCGGGTATAAGTCGCCTGGTGCATGCGCAAACGTTTCACTTCGGCCGGATTGGGCGGATAATGGCCCGGCGCGGCGAAGCAAAAATTGCCCCGGAACCTGAGAGAAAACACACGCAGTGAAGAAATGAGAGAAGGTCCGCCGCGCTGCCGAAGCGAGGTCGGCTGCCCGGAGCGCCGGGTCGGGGTTGCCCGCCCGGCGCGCACCGGACTTTCGCAGCCGGCCACCCGCGTCGCCCGACCTCGCGATGCCTCGCGTTATTCGACGTCCTCGTCGTCTTCATCGTCCTCCATTTCGTTCTCGTCCCGCCCCGGCGCCGCATACGCGCTCGCCTGCTCCAGCAACCATGCACGAAACGACTCCAGCGGCTTGCTGTGACTGAGCTCCGTCGGATAAACGAGGTAGTACGCCGAATCGCCAACCGTGGCCGCGTCGCACGGCACGACGAGGCCGAGCTGCTGCAACTGCTCCTCGACGAAGAACTTCGGCACCAGCGCGATCCCGAGCCCGGCCGCGGCCGCGCTGATCAGCATCGTGTGCAACTCGTAGCGCACGCCCTGCATCGTGCGGATGTCCTCGATGCCGTGCGTCTCGAACCATTGCGCCCAGGCGCCGGGACGCGTGGTCGAGTGCAGCAGCGGATAGGCGAGCATATCCTCCACGCGTTCGACCGGCCCGTCGAGTAGCGCGGGCGAGCAGATCGGCACGACTTCCTCGCCGAACAGGTAATCGGACGACGTGCCGGGCCAGGTCGGCTTGCCGTAGTGGATCGCGGCTTCGAAGTGCGTGTCCTCGAACGAGAACAGGTCGGTGCGGCTGCCCATGTTCACGCGCACGTCCGGCGTGCGGTCATAGAAGCTCTTGATGCGCGGGATCAGCCAGTGCGACGCGAAGGTCGGCAGCACCGCGAGCTCCAGGTAGCCGCCGCCGCTGCCGTGCGCGATGATCGACAGCGTGTCGCGATCGAGCGCCTCCAGCGCGCGCCGCACCTGCGTGCCGTACAGTTTGCCGGCGCGCGTCAGCACGACGCGCTGTTTCACGCGCGCGAACAGCCGCACGCCGAGGCTTGCCTCGAGCGTCGCGATCTGCCGCGATACCGCGCTTTCGGTCAGGAACAGTTCCTTGGCCGCGTGCGTGAAGCTCTCGTGGCGCGCCGCGGCTTCGAAAGCCACGAGCGCACCCATGTTGGGGATCTTGAATTTGCGCATGATGCTCGTTTTGTCTGACGAACGGACCCGCCCGCGGCGGGCCGGAGGACGAGTGCGGAGACGGCCGATAATTCCAAAAACTCATCACGTCTCAATTTAATCTCGCTTTACGCCCCGCTGCAACCCTTTGAATAATGCATCCCACGCAAGGCCAGGCGCCCGCTGGGCGGCCGGCCAATCGAGTTGCCGGCACGCTTGCCGGCGGTCCCCCGAAACACGAGAATCCTGATGCGCAATCCGAATATCGAGAGCCTGCTGACGAAGCTGCTGGGACAGGCGAAGACCGACGCCCTGTTCGCGACCCTGAACATGCCGGCCATCCTCGACGAATGGGAAACCGACGTCGTCACGCGCGCGGAAATCGCGCAGGCGATGAACATGGCGCTGTTCGAAGGGCTGCTCGAACGTTCGGCGAACGGCCGCGCGTACACGGCCGATGCGATCGAAAACGGCGGCTCGGTCTACTTCGACCACGGCGCGCTGCGAACGGTGCGCTGGCCGCACACGGGCGCGCTGCCGCCGGGCGAAGCCGCGTTCACGCGCATCCTGCGTCCGCTCGGCTTCCGCCTGAACGGCCGTTATCCGCTCGACAAGCTCGGCATGACCGGTCGCGCGTATGCGCATGAAGACGCACCGGACGAGATTGCGCAGTTCTTCGTCAGCGAACTGCATCCGGAGCGCTTTTCCAGGGAATTTCAGCAGGCCGTGACGAATGTCGTGAGCTCGTCGCGCGATCCGCTGTCGCCGGCGTCCGTCGCGCTGCTGTGGGAGATCGAGCGTGAAGGCTGGCTCCCGCTCGACGCCGCGCATGCGCTGCTGCCGGAGATCGTCGGCGCATTCGCGCGCCAGCACGACCTGCCGAACGAACTCGACTACGAGACGCTGCTGCTCGAATCGGCCGAGATGGCGTGGATCGCGACCGAAGGCAACGCGTTCAACCATGCGACCGATCGCGTGGCCGACGTGTTCAAGCTATCCGATGACGAGAAGGCGAAGGGCCGGCCGATGAAGCCGGAAGTCGAGCGCTCGCGTTCGGGCCGCGTGTTCCAGACCGCCTATCGCGCGGACATCGTCGAGCGCGAATTCCGCACGCGCGACGGCGGGACCGTGAAACGCAACGTGCCGGGCTCGTTCTACGAGTTCATCACGCGCCGCCGCACGTTCGACCAGGCGGCGCGCCGCTGGGTGACGGACCTGCGTTTCGACGCGGGCAACGCGCAGGGCATCTTCAAGATGACGGCGAACGCGGCGAAGTAGACGCCACGCACGCAGACAAACGGGCCGGCGGCTGTTGAAAGCCGCCGGCCCGCTTGCGTTGGATGGGCGGCGCGATCGTTAGAACAGGTGCGTGACCAGGTAGAACAGCACCAGCACGCCGAGCGGTACGCCGAGCAGCCATGCGATCAGATATTTGCCCATGTCGTGGTCCTCCGCGTGGCCGCGATGCAGGACGCATCGCGGCGGGGTGAGGCGACGTCGCGTCAAAGGTCGCGATCGAACTCCTTCAACTGCTTCTCGGCTTCGTCGCGTGCGATCCCGTAACGCTCCTGGATCCTGCCGGCCAGATAGTCGCGGTTGCCTTCGGCGACCGCGAGATCGTCGTCGGTCAGCTTGCCCCACTTGGCCTTCAGCTTGCCGGTCAACTGCTTCCATTGACCCTTGATCTTGTCTTCGTTCATCGTGTGCTCCTGGAATAAGGGGAAAAAAGCGCGACGCTCGGCCGCGCGACGGTTCAGGCCTTCGCCTTCAGGCCGGATGCGTCGACGTGCTTCACGCCCTTGATCGAGCGCGTCACGGCGACGGCCTTCTTCACCGCGGTCTTCGACGGCAGCACGCCCGTCAGCGTGACGACGCCATCGACCGTCTTCACGTTGACGTGGACGCTTTTCACGCCGTCCGTGGTCGCGAGTTCGCTCTTCACCTTGGTCGTGATCCACGTGTCGGTGACGGGCTGGTTCGATTCCGCCTTCATGCCGTCGTCGGTCGACGACGATGCCTGTGCGTTCGTGAGCGGGGCGGCGCAAAGCAGGAACGCCGCGCTGACGGCGAGCAGCGCCGACAGGTTCGAGGTCTTGTTCATGGATGTGCTCCTTCGATTGACGTGGTGGATGGGAATCGGCGCAGGCGCGCCGTGCGTTACCGTGCAATCGGCGTGTCGTAGCCGGGCTCGCGCGGCGGCATGTCGGGGCGCGGCACGTCGGGCGGCAGCGGCACCGGCGGATCGGTGCCAGGCGACGGTTCGGGCGGATGGTCCGGGGCCGGCTCGGGTCGCGTCGGATCGGGTGTCTGATGCAGCTTCATCAGGGGATCCTCCTCTGCGGTATGAAAGGGCGGCGCATGGGCGCCGATGCACTACCAGCGTACCGGCGCGAATGCACGCGGACATCGCGCAAATTCACCGGATCGGCTAGTGCGTTTGCACGGGGACGGAACGAAGGAGCGGGAACGGGACGTGCGTCGTGATGCGCGCGATGCGGGATGATCGGCGCGCCAGTCGTGCCGCGCGCAGCTCGGCGGGATAGCGCACGCAAGCGGAGCGGCGTGCGAATGTACTATTGCGCATGGTGCATCCGCGCCTGTCGATTGCATCGGCCGCACGCGATCATCGCGTGCACGCGCCAGCCGGCGCAGGTTGGCGCGGAGGCGACCGGCCCGTCAACCATGTCGACCATGTGGACCACCGATCAATGGACGAACGCGTAAACGAACAGGCGCTGAAGTCGCATACCGACAGGCGCCAGCTGCACCAGATCATCGCGGGGCTCGCCGAGGGCGTGATCCTGATCGAGCCCGACCAGCGCATCGTGTGGGCGAACGAGGCCGCGCTCGCGATGCACGGCGTCACCGAGCTCGACGCGCTCGGCGCGGACGTCACCGAGTATCGCGAGCGCTTCCGGCTTCGCTACCGGAACAATCATCCGGTGCGCGACGGCCACTATCCGATGGATCGCGTGATCGCGGGCGAGGAATTCAGCGACGTGACCGTCGAAGTCGAATCGGCCGCCGACGAGAACGTGAGCTGGGTCCACCGCATCCGCAGCCTCGTGCTGACGAACGCGGCCGGCGAGCCCGACTGCCTCGCGCTCGTGCTGCACGATGCGACCGAATGGGCGAGCGCCGAGGACCGCTTCGAGCGCACGTTCAACGCGAACCCGGCGCCGGCCGTGATCTGCCGGCTCGACGACCTGCGCTACGTGAAGGTCAATCAAGGCTTCCTCGAGATGACGGGCCATGCGCGCGACGACGTGCTCGGCCGCTCCGTCTACGAAGTCGACGTGCTCGAACAGGCCGAGCGGCGCGAACTCGCGATCGAGCGGCTGGGTGACGGCGCGACGATCCCGCAAATGGAGGCCGTGCTCAAGTGCGCGGACGGCGGCACGAAGGCGGTGGTGGTTGCCGGGCAGCCGATCGACATGAACGGCGAGGCGTGCATGCTGTTCACGTTCATGGATCTCGAGCCGCGCAAGCAGGCCGAGCTCGCGCTGCGGCAGAGCGAAGAGCGTTTCGCGAAGGCGTTCCGGATGGCGCCGGTCGCGACCGCGATCGTCACGGCCGGCCGCTTCGAGCTGCTCGACGTGAACGATGCCTTCGTCGGGATGGCCGGCCATGCGCGCGACGATCTGCTCGGCAAGTCGGCGGACGAGATCGGGCTGTGGGCCGACCGCGGGGCCCGGCAGCGCATCGACAGCCAGCTCGCGCGCGACGGCAACGTGCGCAACGCGGACGTGCAGATCCGCACGCGCGACGGCGACGTGCGCGATTGCGTCGTGTCGGCCGAACCGGTCGCGATTCACGGGCAGGATTGCCTGCTGATCGCGCTGCTCGACATCAGCGACCGCAAGCGCACCGAGATGGAGCTCGTCTATGCGATCGAGACCGCGATGCAGGACGCGTCGTGGTTCAGCCGCACGCTGATCGAAAAACTGGCGAACGTGCGGCGCGCGAATGCGCCGGACGCGGGCGCGCAGTTGTCGGACCTCACCGCGCGCGAGCGCGACGTGTTCGACCTGCTGTGTCACGGCCTCGCCGACAAGGAGATCGCCGCTCGCCTCGGGCTCGCGCCGAACACGGTCCGCAATCACGTCGCGACGATCTACGCGAAGCTCGACGTGCATAGCCGCGGCGAGGCGATCGTGTGGGCGCGCGAGCGGGGGATCGTCGGCGCGTCCGACACGAACGGCGTGCGGGGCGAGAAGGGTGCCGAGAAGGGCGGCGAGAAGGGCGGCGAGAAGGGCGGCACGAGCGGCAAGGACTGACGCCAGGCGTCGGGCCATCGGTGCGAATGCACCATGCAGGCTGGTGCATCCGCATCTGCCGCGCGCGGCGCGCGGCTGCGATCCTGTCCACTCGGCGGTGCGGCGCAGGCTGCCGTGCCGTCGGCTCTCTCTCCCCAACTCATCGCAGGAGACGACCATGGACAGGAATCGCATCGAAGGCAAACTCAAACAAGTGAAGGGTTCGGTCAAGGAAGCGCTCGGCAAGGTGACGGGCGACCGCGAGACGGAAGCGGAAGGCGTGGCGGAACAGCAGGCCGGCGAGGTCCAGGAGAAGGCCGGCGAGGCGGCCGATGCCGTGCGCAAGCAGACGGGCACCGACAGGCATTGACCGGCCCCGCGTCATCGACCGAATCGCGCGATGTGCCGAGCGTTGCCGCTGCCTGATTCGGTGATGATTCTTCATCGGCATTACCCCCGCTCAGCCTCGGTGCAACGGGGCATGCGCGCACGCCGCTGATGTTTCTTCTCCCCGGCCCGCCGTCGCGCGGGCCGCGTGCCGTCGGTAGCGTCGGCACTTGATGACAATTCCTCACAACGTAGTTCCGATATTTCGTTTGCTGCACGCGTATTGGCTACCCACAATCGGTTCACCTCTTTCGCGCCGACAGGTTTCCCGGAGAAGGAACCGCGAAGATCGACCGGCAAGTGACGCGCCATCGGCGCCAGGCCGGCGACAGAACAATCACCGGCACGCGGGAGGTCGCCGGCGCGCGATGATCGCGCGTCGCATCCCGACCCACAGAAGAAGGATTGGCTGATGACGTTCCGCATTCGTTCGCTTTCCGGTATTGCACTGACCGCCGCGATCCTCGCGTTCCAGACGGGCGCGGCCCACGCGCAGGAGACGGTCGTCAAGGTCGGCGTGGCCGTGCCGCTGACCGGCGGCGGCGCCGCGTACGGCAAGGACATCGAGAACGGCGTGCGCATGGCCGTGGATGAAGCGAACGCCGCGCACACGACGATCGGCGGCAAGCCGGTGAAGTTCGTCGTCGCGTCGCAGGACGACCAGAGCGATCCGCGCATCGGCGTGCAGGCCGCGCAGCAGTTGACCGACGCGCAGGTGGCCGTCGTGATCGGCCACTTCAATTCCGGCACGACGCTGCCCGCATCGAAGATCTACGCGAAGGCCGGCATTCCGATGATCACGCCGTCGGCGACCAATCCGGACATCACGCGCGCCGGGCTCGGCACCGTGTATCGCGTGATCGCGACCGACGCGCAGAACGCCGGCAACGCCGGTTCGTATGCGGCGAGTGTGACCAAGGCGAAGCGCATCGCGATCATCGACGACCGCACCGCGTTCGGCCAGGGCGAAGCGGACGAGTTCGAGAAGGCCGCGAAGGCGAACGGTGGCACGATCGTCGCGCGCGAATTCACGAACGACAAGGCCGTCGACTTCAGCGCGCAGCTCACGAAGATCAAGAGCACGAATGCCGACCTGGTGTTCTTCGGCGGCCTCGACGCGCAGTCCGCGATGCTGGTCAAGCGCATGCGCCAGCTCGGCATCCGCGCGCAGTTCCTGGCCGGTGGCGGCGTGATGAACGCGAATTTCATCAAGCTCGCCGGCAACGCGGCCGAAGGCGCGGCCGTGTGGGAATACGGGCAGCCGCTCGCGCGTCTCGCGAAGGGCAAGCAGTTCGAAACGAAGTTCCGGCAGAAGTACGGCGTCGACATGCTCGCTTATGCGCCGTTCGCGTACGACGCGACGTGGATCGCGATCAACGCGATGCAGAAGGCGAACTCGACGAAGCCGGCCGATTTCAACGGCGCACTGAAGGGCACGCGCTACGACGGCATCACCGGCACGATCGCGTTCACGAACACGGGTGACCTGAAGAACCCGAGCTCGACGCTGTATGAAGTGAAGAACGCCGCGTGGCAGCCCGTCACCACGCAAACGGCGGACTGAATACCCGAACGCGCGCGGACTTTCGCGGCGACGCAGGACGTGCTGAAATAGCCGGAGCGATCGGATGCGGTCGCGGCGCACGTCGGGGCGATTCGCCGGGTGGTCCGCTCGCACGGCGCCGCGCGCGACGCGGCACGAACAACCTTCGGCGCGGCCGGCCGGCCGCGCCTTTCACGTGCAACTGGAGTCAGTCGTGAGTTCTCAAGTCGTCATCGTCGGCGGTGGTGTGATCGGCAGCTCGATCGCCTATTTTCTGCGTGCTACCGATCCGACGGTGTCCGTGACCGTCATCGAACGCGATCCCACCTATGCGAGGTCGTCGTCGGCGCTGTCGGCCGCGTCGATTCGCCAGCAGTTCTCGACGCCGCTGTCGATCGAGATGTCGCTGTTCGGGATCGACTTCCTGCGCACGATCGGCGAACGGCTCGAGGTCGACGGTACGCGGCCGTCGATCGATCTGCACGAAGGCGGTTATCTGTTTCTCGCGACGCCGGCGGGCGATGCGACGCTGCGCGAGAACCATGCGCTGCAGACGAAGCTCGGCGCGGATATCCTGCTGATGGATCGCGATGCGCTGCGCGCGAAGTTTCCCTGGCTGAACGTCGACGATCTCGTGTCGGGCTGCTATGGCGTGAGCGGCGAAGGGTGGTTCGACGGTTACGGGCTCGTGCAGGCGCTGCGCAAGAAGGCGCAAGCACTGGGCGCGCGGTATGTTCCGGCCGATGTGACCGGCGTCATTCGCGACGGTCGCAAGGTCACGCACGTGATGACGAACGACGGCGAGCGCTACGCATGCGACACGCTCGTCAACGCGGCCGGTGCGTGGACGCGCACGCTGTCGTCGATGATGGGCATCGACATCCCCGTGTATGCGCGGCGTCGCAGCATCTTCAACGTGTCGTCGCCGGCGAAGCTGACCGATTGCCCGCTGCTGATCGATCCGACGGGCGTGTATTTCCGGCCGGAAGGGCGCACGTACATCTGCGGAACATCGCCGAGCCCGGATCGCGATCCCGACGACCTGCCGCTCGACGAGGTCGATCACGACCTGTTCGACGAGGTGATCTGGCCGACGCTCGCCAATCGCGTGCCGGAGTTCGAAGCGCTGCGCGTGGAGAACTGCTGGTCCGGATACTACGAGTACAACGTGTTCGATCACAACGCGATCATCGGATATCACCCCGAACTCGACAACGTGGTGTTCGCGAACGGGTATAGCGGGCACGGGCTGCAGCAAGGGCCCGCGACGGGGCGTGGAGTGAGTGAACTGATCCTGGGCGGGCGGTATGAATCGCTCGACCTGTCGTCGCTCGGCTGGGAGCGTGTGCTCGAAAACCGGCCGATCGTCGAAAAGAACGTCGTGTAGCGCGGCGTGACCGCCCGGTGTGGGGTGGGCGGGATTCTCCTTGTGTCTCAATCTGATTGGCCCGGCTTCGCCGGGCTTTTTTTGCTCATCGCGGATTTCCGGGGAGATGCCCGATAAGGACGTCGGTGACCGGCCACCTGCAACCATTCTCACGAGTGCGTTCGAGATTCCTCATGTGACCGCCTGCAACCGGCTCGGGTCAACGGGTAGCGAATACGGGCGGATCCCGCACGCTCTCGCGCTCCGGCATTCTCGCGCACCAGGCTCGAGTCGCCTCGCATTCGTCATGCACCGGCAGCTTCACCAGCATCGCAAAGATTAAACCACCGATGACGGTGATGTCGGCCATCGAGAACTTGTCGCCCTCGACATCCTGTTGTCGTTGCGGCACGGCATCGACATAGCGCATGCCTCGTAGCGCCTTCGCGTCGACGAAACCCCCACTCCGGGTTTTGATACGTCTCGACGTCGCGGCCCAGCCCGGGCGTACCGTGGCGGAAATAAACGCTGATGGCGTCGAGCACCCCCAGCCGTCGATGCTGGCGCCTGGATTGACTGGTTCCTCGGATACGGCCCTTGATCCGCGTTCCCGATCTTCTTGTCGCGAGCACGTAGTCGATCCTGCCGGATTTGCCGGTCGCGCGGCAGCCTTTGTCAAGCGTTGCTCACGCACTCTTTCCGATTTCGCTTGCACCTGACGTTACGTCAGCTTTTATGTTCGATACCGACGAGGCGGTCCGGGCATGGCTTGGCGCTGGAGCAGGCTCGTGATCCGAACGACGCGTATGTGCATGGCCACCACGTGCTCCGCCCGTCGACCGCGCGCTGGCGCAGCGCGACCGGCGCGCGCGAATGCGTCCACTTTCCGGATTCATCAGTAGGGAGACGATTTCATGGCGTCAGCCGCCGAACTGAAACAGAACGCTTCGCTGTATTTCCTGGCGTTGGGCGCCTTTGCGATTGGAACCGAAGGATTCATGCTCGCGGGGCTGCTGCCGATCATCGCGACGGATCTGTCCATCACCGTCGCGGTGGCGGGGCAGCTCGTCACCGTCTTTTCCCTATCCTATGCGATCAGCTCGCCGATCCTGACGACGGTTAGTGCAGGCGTCAACCGGCGGCGCTTCCTGATCGTCGCGCTGCTGTGCTTCACCGCCGCCAATTTCGCGGCTTGTGCATCGCCCGGCTATCTGTCGCTGCTGGCCGCGCGCGTCCTGCTGGCCGTGTCGGCGGGCCTGTATATGCCCAGCGCGAATGCGCTCGCCGGCTCGCTCGTTACGCCGGAGCGTAGGGGGCGCGCGCTCGCGACCGTCCATGGCGGGGTTACAGTCGCCGTCGCACTCGGCGTGCCGCTCGGCGCGTGGATCGGCGGTCAATTCGGCTGGCGAGCGACGTTCGCCGGCATCGGTGTGCTGTCCGCGGTCGTGACGCTCGGGGTGATGGTCGGCTTGCCGCGCGGGATCGGCACGTACCTGTCGGTACCGTCGCTCGCGCAACGTGTGGCCGTCGGGCGGCAGCCTGCCGTGCTGGTCACGCTGCTCATTACGATCCTATGGGCCGCGGGCATCTGGTCCATCTATCCCTATCTGGCGCCGTTCCTGACGGGCCGCCCCGGCTTCAGCTGCGCGCAAGTGGGCGCCGTGCTGCTGTTGTACGGCGTGTTTGCCGGCGTCGGCGTGTTCATCAGCGGCCGTGCAACCGATCGCTTCGGCAGCGGGAGGGTGCTGATCGTCTGCCTGATCGTGATGATGCTGTCGTATGGGAGCCTGACCGCCAGTGCGCTGCACCTGGAACCCGCGCATGCGCGAATCGCGATCCTCATCGCGATCGCCGCGTGGGGCGCGGCGGGCTGGGCGTTCAACCCGGCCCAGCAAACCAATCTGATCGGCATCGCCGGCCTTGACGTCGCGCCAGTCTCGCTGTCGCTCAATTCATCGTTCACGTATCTGGGCTTCGCGCTCGGCGCGGCGCTCGGGTCGTTCATCGTTGCGTACCGCTCTGTGACGGACATCGGCGCGATCGGTGGACTGTGCGAGTTCGCCGCGCTGCTCATCACGCTGGCCGCGAACCGCCATGCCCGGCACGCGGCGAAGCGCGTTCACGTCGCGGTCCAAACTGCCGCCCCGCACGCCGAACGTTCGACGCAGCCATGACTCGGCGCGTACCACAAGACAACGCACGGGACACTCGTTCCGTTTGACATCGACGGCGTCAGACTGGCAGCGGTCTTGAACCGATTACCCAGATTCACGGACCGTTGTGAGCAAGTCGAACGTCGTCATACGAGGAAGATCGCCTCACTCACACGGAAGTGATTGTGAAGACGACGTCGACAGATGTGCCAAACTGATAACCGAAGCCGTTGCGCCTTTCCGGTTCAAACCGACCACTAAAACCAAGACTGCTATGACTACCGAAGAGCGACTCAAAAGTTTAGGGTTAGTGCTGCCTCCAATTCCTTCACCAATCGCCAACTTCATGAGTTGGCGACGATCCGGCCAGATTCTTTATTTGTCCGGTCAGGGGCCTCGCGATGCTTCTGGTGCGGTTATCAAGGGGAAATTAGGCCGGAACTACAGTGTCGATCGTGGCTATGCCGATGCCCGTCAAGTGGGTCTGCAGCTGTTGTCGACAATTCGGCAGGCGGCAGGGTCCCTTGATCACGTGGCGGGCGTTTTGAAAATCTTCGGCATGGTGAACGCCGAGCCGGATTTTTGCGATCATCCAAAGGTCATTAATGGCTGTTCAGACCTGTTTGTGGAGGTTCTGGGCGACCGCGGTCGACACGCCAGGTCGGCGGTTGGGATGGGTTCGCTACCCAATGGGATGTCGGTGGAAATCGAAGCGATCATCGAGATCATGAGTGGGTACTAACGCATCGACGGCGACACGATGACGAATGCAAACTCGCAGCACGGACCATTTGTCAGGGTGCATGCGCTTGTCGTAGAGCAACGATCGCAGATCATAGCGAAAACTATTTCCGTGTCGAGCGTTGCCCACGCAACCTTTGCGATTTCGCTTGCAACTGACGTGATGTCAGCTTTTATGGTCGATACCGACGACTGGGAAAAATGCGACTGAAAATCGGCGATCTGGCGAAGAAGGCGGGATTGAGCGTCCGTGCGTTGCATCACTACGATGCAATCGGATTGCTGTCGCCGTCGCAGCGCACCGACGGTGGCGCGCGCCTGTACGGGCGGGACGATCTCATCCGGCTGCATCGGATCGAGGCATTGAAGCAATTTGGGTATTCGCTTCCGGACATCAAGGCCAGCCTCGATGGTCAGTACGCAGATGCGCCGCTTCAGCTTCTGCAGCGCCAGATCGCGGAGCTCGACGCACGGGCGGCACGCGCGCATCGCCTCGGTCGTCACCTGCGATACATCGTGGACATGATCGCCACCGACGGCGAGACCACGACGACCGACTGGCTGAATGCTCTGGAGCTAATGAACATGGTTCAAAAACACCTCGATGACGACGAATTCGATGCGCTGCTGGCAGCCGGGCCGGCGTCGATGCCGTCGACCGATCCGGCATGGTCGGCGCTCATCGACGAAGTTCGCGAGGCCGTGCAGCGGCCGTTGTCGACCGACGGCGACGCGGCCATTGCGCTCGCGTGGCGCTGGATCCGGCTCGTGGTCCGGATGACCCGCAACGACCCGACGCTCGCCGCCAAGCTGATGACGATGCAGCTCGACGAGCCGCGTGCACCGCAACTCGTCGGCATCACGGCGCAGATGCTCGCGTGGATCGATGAAGCATTCGTGCACGCGCGCTGCGCGCTGTTCGCGAAGTATCTCGGCGCGTCGCAGATGGACGAGGTGCGGCGTCGCCAGTTCGCGATGATGAAAAGTCGCGCGTGGCCCACGCTGGTAGGCGATTTGCGCGCTCTGATGGAAGCCGGAGTCGATGCGGGTGCGGCACCGGTACAGTCGGTCGTCAAGCGCTGGCAGCAACTATTTCGCGACAGCTTCTGCGGAGAGGACACGGTGCTCGAGACGCGCGTACTCGATGTGATGATGCGTGAACCGGATCTGCAACTCGGCGTCGGCATCGACGATGCGTTGCTCGCCTATCTGCACAAGGCGAATTTCGCCGGCCATGACGTGATCTCGGCCAACGCCGCGCCCAAGCCGAGCGCGTTGATGGTGGCCACGCAGCGTGCTGCGCACCAGTTGCTCGATCGGCCGCTGGTGCTGGACGATCCGGTTGCCCTGGCTGTCCTCGGCGCGGCTGAAGCTCAGGCCGTGCGCGACGACATCGACCGGTTCCGGCATCCGGCTTCGGTCGGGCTGCGCAGCTCGGTGATCGTGCGTAGCCGGCTGGCCGACGACGTGTGGGCAGCGGCGCTTGAACGGGGTATTCGCCAGTATGTGGTGCTCGGCGCGGGGCTGGACACCAGCGCATACCGGCATCCCGACGCGCCAGGGCGTATCTTCGAAGTCGATCTGCCGGCGACGCAGGCGTGGAAGCAGGCGCGCTTGCGCGAGGCCGGCATCGCGGTGCCGCCGTCGCTGCATTTCGTGCCGGTTGATTTCGAGCGCGTCGGCTTGGCCGAAGGTCTTGCGCGTGCCGGTTTCGATGCGGATGCACCGACCTTATTCAGTTGGCTCGGGGTGACGATGTATCTCGACGAGGCGGCCGTCATCGATACGTTGCGCTTCATCGCCGACCGTGCCGAAGGCAGCGCGGTGCTGTTCGACTATGCGCGACCGCTGTCGAGCCTGCCTCCGATCCTGCGTATCGCGATGGAGCAGATGACGGTGCAATTCGCCGAGCGCGGGGAGCCATGGAAGAGCTTCTTCGAGTCCGAGGTGCTTGCCGGAACGTTGGTCTCGCTGGGTTTCGGCAACTGCACCACATGGGCGCCGAGCGATTTGAATCAGCTTTATTTCGCGAACCGCACCGATGCGCTGCTTCTCGGAGAGACACCCACACGTCTGGTGCTGGCGACGGTCTGAATCCCGTGCCGCTGTCGGCGCGGGTGTCGGGTAGTCGGTTGCCATCACCCGTGCGACAGCGGAGGCCGCAATCGCCCTCAAACGCTCCACGGTTTCCCGCGATGCCCCTTTTTTTCGGAGCGGGGATGCAGGATGCGCCGCTCTCGCGCGCGCAACTCACGCCAGCAGGCACGCGATCAGTTCGTGGGTCGTGCGCACCTCGTATTTCCTCAACAAGCTCGCGCGATGAATATCGACCGTGCGCGGGCTGATGCTCAGTTCCTTGCCGATTTCCTTGCTGGTGAGCCCGTGAACCAGGAATGCCGCGACGTCGCGCTCGCGATCGGTCAAGGTGCTGGTGACGTCGGGATGCTTTGCGTTCTCCGACAGGTCGGTGAAGGTCCAGATGGCCAGCTCGAAGGGCCGCTTCGGGTTGTAGCCGAAGCCGCACACGGTGACCCAGAAATGACTGCCGTCGACGCGACGCATGATGCGATCGTCGCTGAACCCCGCATGTTTCGCGAGCAGCGGCGCGAGGCGGCGGCCCGTCGTCGCGAAGTCCTTCTGCTGCGGATACAGCTTCGCGAACGACTGGTCGATGATGTCGTCGCGGGTCGCCCGGAACAGTTGCAGCGCCTTCTCGTTGCAGTCGACCATGATGCGTTCCCTGGCGACGATGGCCGCGACGGGCAGATGCCTGAAGAGATCTTCGTAGTCGAGGCTTGGCATCGTGTCGGTCATGGTCGGCATCTTGTCGACGGGTCCGAACCGTGTTCGGACCAAGGCTATCGGGCGGGTTCGCTCCCGTCGGATTGTAGCGCTTGCAACGGTTTGCGCCCGACATGAAAGACACAGCAGTAGTGTCCTTCTCCCGCGCACCGGACCTCCGAAGCATGCGCGCGCGGGCCCTTGCCCGCCGTGTCGAGCGCGGTGTCGTTGACCCAGTCCATCGCGCCGGCGAACCAGCCCGCGAACATGTAGCAGAGCTTGCCGTGCTTGTCGGGCTGCGCCAGCACGAACGACGAGTGGTGCAGATGGATGCGCGCATGCGACGTCGCCGGATCGGCTTCCGCGATGCTGAACACGCCCCAGCCGCGCTGCGACAGCCGTTTCAGATAATGTTCGAACACGGCCATGCCGCCGATGCCGTGCTGCTTCGCTTCCTTGTCGCACCAGTGATGGGCGGACTTGTAGCCGGCCGTGTAGAGAATCGACGCGTAGGCGGTGCGGCCGAGCGCTTCCTCGACGGCGACATGATTGTTCGTGAAGAAGTGACGCGGCACGTACAGCATCGGCAGCGCGTCGGTGGTCCAGACACCGGTGTCCGGATCGACGTCGATGGGCAATTGCGGTTGCATGGCGGGTGTGTATGCGTCGTACGATTCAGCCGTTCCAGACTTCGCCGAACACCCGCAGCCAGTTCTCGCCCATCACTTTGCGGATGCGCGATTCGCTCCAGCCGGCGCGTTGCATCGCGGCCGTGAGGTTCGGGAATTCGCCGATCGTTCGGATGCCTTCCGGATTGACGACCTTGCCGAAATCCGTCAGGCGACGATAGCGGCCCTTGTCGTGCGTGATCCAGTCGAAGAACTCGGTGCTGTAGCCCTGCGTGAAGTCCGTGCCGATACCGACCTTGTCCTCGCCGATCAAGTCGATCACATATTCGATCGCTTCCAGATAATCGTCGATGGTCGCGTCGGCGCCGCGTCGCAGGAACGGCATGAACATCGTCACGCCCACGAAGCCGTTTGCTTCCGCGATCTCGCGCAGCTGATCGTCCGTCTTGTTGCGCGGATGCGCCTTCAGCGCGGACGGGCAGCAGTGCGAATAGGTGACCGGCTTCTTCGAACAGGCGATCGCGTCGGACGACGTCTTCGCGCCGACGTGCGAGAGATCCACCATGATGCCGACCCGGTTCATCTCCTGAATCACTTCGCGGCCGTATCCGGACAGCCCGCCGTCGGGTTCGTAGGAACCCGTGCCGACGAGGTTCTGCGTGTTGTAGCAGAGCTGCACCACATTCACGCCGAGTTCCTTGAATACCTCGATATAGCCGAGGTTGTCCTCGAACGCATACGAGTTCTGGAAGCCGAGAATGATGCCGGTCTTGTTCTCCCGCTTCGCGCGCACGATATCGTCCGTCGTGCGCACGAGCGTGAGGATTTCGCCGTATTCGCGGATCTGCTGCTTCATTTCCGCGATGTTGTCGATCGTCTTCTGGAAGTCTTCCCACACGGAGACCGTGCAGTTGACGGCAGTGACGCCGCCCGTGCGCATGTCTTCGAACACCGAACGCTCGAATCGGGAAATGTTCAGGCCGTCGATGATGATGCTGGAGTCGTGAAGGCTGGTCATGGTGTCTGTCGATGCGTTGGATGCTTGCGGACAGGCTGCGGAAGCGGCGCCCGTGCTCAAACGGCGCCTTCGACGCCGCGCTTGGCGGACCGGGCGGCGCCCGCGATCGCCGGACCGGCTTCCTCGAGTGCCGTCTTCGACGTTTCCGGCAGGGACAGGCCGCCGATCATCGCGAAGAGCGACACGGCGATCAGGTAGTACGCGGGCGACAGGTTCGTGCCGGTCGCGGAGATCAGCCACGTGGCGACGAGCGGCGCGGTACCGCCGAAGATCGTGTAGGCGAGGTTGTACGTGATCGCCGATGCCGTGTAGCGCGTTTTCGTCGCGAACACTTCCGAC
Source organism: Burkholderia diffusa (assembly GCF_902499115.1). Classification (GTDB taxonomy): domain Bacteria; phylum Pseudomonadota; class Gammaproteobacteria; order Burkholderiales; family Burkholderiaceae; genus Burkholderia; species Burkholderia diffusa. The sequence goes on along the minus strand of NZ_CABVPN010000026.1, from coordinate 75,315 downwards.
ATCAGCGGTGCCGTCACCACGCCCGAGAACACCGCGCCGATCGCAAGCAGCGCGACGCCGATCATCGATTGCGACAGCACGCCCGAGCCGCCGAGCGAGAACGCCGGATAAACCGACACGATGATGAAGATGCCGGTCGTGGCGATCGTCGCGCGGCGGCCGACGAGGTCGGAGAACAAGCCGGCGACCGGGCACAGGGCCGCGGCGAAGAAGAGCGCGAGCACCGTCACGAGAAGCGACGTGCCGCGAGACAAGTGCCCGGCCACTTGAAGGTAGGTCGCGAAATACGTCGTGAACGTATAGAACGACAGCGCCGTCACGGACACGAACGCGCCGAGCTTCAGGATATTCAACGACTGCGAGTGCAGCGTTTCCATCAGCGGGGCATGCGCGATGTCGTGCTTGCCTTCGAGCGCCTGGAACGCGGGCGTTTCATTCAGGTTCACACGCAGGTAGACGCCGATGAGGCCGACCGGTGCCGCGATCAGGAACGGCACGCGCCAGCCCCATTCGACCATGGCCTGCGACGACAGCGACGATTCGAGCAGATAGGCCACCACCGCCGCGCAAGCGAACGACGAGAAGGTCGATACCGGCACGAAACTGCCGAAGAAGGCGCGGCGGCGGCGCGGTGCATGTTCCATCACGTACGCGCATGCGCCGGCGTATTCGCCGCCTGCGGAGAACCCCTGGACGCAGCGAATGATCGTGAGCAGCAACGGTGCCCAGTAGCCGATGCTCGCGTAGGTCGGGAGCAGGCCGATCAACGTCGTCGAGCCGGCCATCATCAGGATCGTCAGCGCGAGGGTGCGCTTGCGTCCGATCCGGTCGCCGATCACGCCGAAGACGAGGCCGCCCAGCGGGCGGAATGCGAAGGCCACCGCGAACACCGCGAAAGTCTTCAGGAGCCCGATCGTTGGGTCGCCGCTGGGGAAGAATTCGCGCGTCAGGATGGTGGCGAGAAAGCCGTATGCGGCGAAATCGAACCATTCGACGAAATTGCCGATCGAGGCTGCGGCGATCACGCGTCGTAGCGTGCTGGTATCGACGTCCTGGGTGGTCATGGTCGTGTCCTCTTTATGTGGGCGCTTGGATTCGCGTCGAAAACCATGGTAAGGAGGACAATTACCTAGGTCTATACGTGTCAATTACCTAGGTAATCAGGGCGGGCTGCGAGGCTGCCGACCATTGAACCGGGCAACCGGGGTTGCCGTTTTGACGGTGTTACCGTCCCGCGAGCATGGCGCTGCGTTGTAAAAGTCGGCGCGCGGCCGATGATGAGAATGTCGTCAGAACAGGAGTCCCAGAATGGTCGCCTTGACCGCGGCTTCAGTCTTGTTGGTCGCATTCAGCTTGCGCATCGCATTGACGAGGTGAAATTTCACGGTGCGCTCGTCGACATGCATGATCTTGCCGATCTCGACGTAGGTTTTCCCCGCAGCAGACCATTGCAGCGACTCGCGCTCGCGAGCCGTCAACTCGACGGCAAAGTAGTTTTGACTCACATAGCGCTTGACCCAGGGCTCCGGATAATTGGGCTGCAGCATGAACTGCGGATTGGTCACCGGGAACGGAATGCGCAGGCCGAACGAACAATACTCGAATCCAAGTGCTCACACATCCGCCGTCAATTCCAAAAACACGTCGGCCTCGGATTTTGCCGCGGCGTATCCATTCAGATACTTCTCTTCCCATGCATGCATATCGTTACCTTTGCGGTCAATCTTGCCCCAAGGTCGCGCTAACGCCCGCTGCCACCCCTGCCAATTGATGACCAAACCGCAAGACCTAGTGCATAGATATCGTTTGCCGCGGCGTTAATGACTATCGACAATCGTGGCTCGAATTCCCGCCGTTGCGCCAGAAGCGCGCGTTGGCGGGCGGCCCCTGTCGGCTATCCCGGCCGTCGCCGCCACCCAGATCACGACGACATGTACGCGTTCACGCCCTCATTCCAGAATCCCGCCGGTTCGCCGATCCGCGAGCTGTTCAAGTACCTCTCCGAGCCGGGGATGATTTCGTTCGCCGGCGGCTACCCGGCCAGCGACCTGTTCGACGTCGACGGCCTGAACACGGCTGCCGAACACGCGTACGCGCAGCCGGTCCGCTGCCTGCAATACGGCCCGACCGACGGCCTCGCTGAACTGAAGCAGCAACTGATCGCGTTGATGGCGCGCCGCAACGTGACGTGCACGCCGGCCGAACTGCTCGTCACGACCGGTTCGCAACAGGGCCTCGATCTGCTGCTGCGCGTGATGGTCGCCCCGGGCGACGTCGTGTTGACCGAACAACCGGCGTATCCGGCGACGCTGTCGGCGATGCGCCTGCAGCAGGTGCACATCGTGACGATCCCCGTCGATGGCGATGGCCTCGACGTCGACCGCCTCGCGTCGCAACTTGCCTCCGGCGCGATCGTGCAGCCGAAGCTGCTCTACACGGTGCCGACCTTCGCGAATCCGACCGGCGCGACGCTTGCGCGCGAACGCCGCCTGAAGCTGCTGCGTCTCGCGGTGCAATACCGTTTCCTGATCGTCGAGGACGATCCCTACGGCGACCTGCGTTTCGCGGGAGAACCGGTGCCGTCGATGCTGGCGCTCGCGAACGAAGTCGAAGGCGCACGTGACTGGATCGTGCACTTCGCAAGCCTGTCGAAAATCGTCGCGCCGGGGCTGCGCGTGGGCTGGACGATCGCGCCGGCCGAAATCGCGCGGCGCTGCGTGATCGCGAAGCAGACGGTCGACCTGTGCAGCGCGCCGTGGACGCAAGCCACCGCCGCCGAATATCTCGCCGCCGGCGCGCTCGAGCGTCATCTGCCGCGCATCACGGCGGCCTACAAGCGCAAGTGCGATGCGATGTGCGACGCGCTGCGCGACGGCTTCGGCAATGCGATCACGTTCCATCGTCCCGAAGGCGGGATGTTCGTGTGGGCGCGGATCGGCGCGGTGTCGTCGGACGTGCTGCTGCAACAGGCGATCGCGAACAAGGTCGTGTTCGTGCCGGGCAAGGCGTTCTTCGCGGACAACGTCGACGCCGCTTCGCTTCGGCTGTCGTTCGCCGCGCCCGACGTCGACGCGATCCGGGAAGGCGTGGCGCGCCTCGTGCGCGCGTATGGTGCGGCGCTGGCCGCGTGAGGAGGAGAGACACATGAGCATCGTCGTCAACGACACCGCACGGATGGATGAAGCGCCGCGCATCGCCGGTATCCGTCCCGTCGAACACAAGTCGTCGCAGATCGGCGCGGGGCCGCAGTACGTCGCCGACGTGCTCGGCCGCTTCGGCGCGGATTCGACCGACACGCGCGACGCCTCAGCGGTCGTCCTCGGCTACAACTGAACCGCATGGCGGGGGCCTGCAACGCAATCCCGCCGCCGAAACGATTAAGCTGGCGTGATCGAACCACGCAGGATCGCCAGATCATCATGTCCGACATCGATATCGAATCGCTCACGGAAACGTACGACCGCCTCTGGTCGTGCCTCGAGTCCGGCGTCGGCGTACAGCGCTCGCCGTTCACCATGGTGCAGGTCGCGACGCTCGGCCTCGACGGCGCGCCGAAGGTGCGCACGATCGTGCTGCGGCAGGTGAGCCGCGCCGATCATCGGCTGTCGTTCCATACCGATGCGCGCTCGGAGAAGGTCGTGGAGCTGCGCCGCGATCCGCGTATCGCGATCGTCGCGTACGATCTCGATTCACTCGTGCAGATTCGCGCGGAAGGCGTTGCGACGATTTGCGACGACGAAGCACAACGTCGCGCGGTCTGGCAATCGAGCCGTCCGCATACGCTGCTGCTGTATCGTGCACCGCTGCGCCCGGGCACGCCGATCGAGTCGCCGGAAGACGCGCACGTCACCGCAAGCCCGGGCACGGGCACGCGCACGGCGACCACCGACGACGGCTACCGGAACTTCTGCCTGCTCCACGTCACGGTGACGCGCATCGACTGGCTCGACCTCGCCCGCGACGGCCATCGTCGCGCGGTGTTCGACGTGAGCGACGACGGCTACGAAGGCCGCTGGATCGCGCCTTGACGGCGCGGTCGCGTCCCGGCTACAAACGCGTACAAACCAGACACATCCCCGATACGTCAGACCTTTCAAATGGGCAACGCCGCGCAACCGGCGCCCGCCCGAATGAAAGCGAAGGCGCGCCCCGCCGCGCGGCATGTTCACTTTCCACTTCACGAAAGGAGATGCCGAACGATGTCTTCCACACAGTTTTCCCCGATGCGTCGCCACCTGCTGGCCACTTCCGTGGCCGCCGGCGTATCCGCGATGCTGCCCACCGCGCTGCAGGCGGCAACCGGCGGCGACGGCATACGTCCGTTTACCGCCCATATCCCCGATGAAGCGCTGGCCGACCTGCGCCGCCGCATTGCAGCGACGCGCTGGCCGGGCCGCGAGACCGTCGCCGACGAATCGCAGGGCGTGCGGCTCGCGCGCATGCAGGCGCTGCTCCGTTACTGGGGCACCGACTACGACTGGCGCAAGGGCGAGGCGCGCCTGAACGGTTTCCCGATGTTCATCACCGAAATCGACGGGCTCGACATTCACTTCATCCACGTGCGTTCGCGGCACGCGAACGCGATGCCGATGATCATGACGCACGGCTGGCCGGGTTCGATCGTCGAGCTGCTGAAGGCGATCGGCCCGCTGACGGATCCGACCGCACACGGCGCGAGTGCCGACGATGCGTTCCACGTCGTCGTGCCGTCGCTGCCGGGTTTCGGTTTTTCGGGCCGTCCGACGAAGACGGGCTGGGGCTCCGATCACATCGCGCGTGCATGGGGCGAGCTGATGGCGCGCCTCGGCTATACGCGCTTCGTGTCGCAGGGCGGCGACTGCGGCTCGGTGATCTCGCACCGGATGGCGATGCAGCGCGTGCAGGGCCTGGCCGGGATTCACGTGAACATGCCGGCGACGGTGCCGCCGGATATCGCGACGCTGCTCCAGACCGACGCGCCGGCACCGGCATCGTTGTCGCCGAAGGAGAAGGCCGCGTACGAGAAGCTCGCGACGTTCTACCGCGACAACTGCGGCTACTCGGCGATGATGGTCACGCGCCCGCAGACGGTCGGCTATGCGCTCGCCGATTCGCCGTCGGGTCAGGCCGCGTGGATGTACGACAAGATCTCGCAGTGGACCTACAGCGGCGGCGTGCCCGAACGCTCGATCCCGCGCGACGAGATTCTCGACGACATTTCGTTGTACTGGCTGACCGACACGGCGACGTCCGCGGCGCAGATTTACTGGGAGGATCACTCGAACAACTTCAACGCGGTGGACATCTCGCTGCCGGCGGCGATCACGGTGTTCCCCGGCGAGATCTACCAGGCGCCGCGCAGCTGGGCCGAGCGCAGCTATCGCAACCTGATCTACTTCAACGAAGTCGACAAGGGCGGGCATTTCGCGGCCTGGGAGGAGCCGGAACTGTTCGCCCGGGAAGTGCGTGCCGGGTTCCGGCCGTTGCGTAGCGCGTAAGCGGGGTTTGACGGGAAAACGCGGGCCGGTTGCGATGCCGGCCCGCGTTCATTGCGACGTGAGCGTCTTCAACGCGTGCGCAAACCGCTTGTCCGCCAGATACGCGACGTTGAACCGGCAATACGCGGACGGCTGATCGGCCTGCGGCGAGAACACCGCGCCCGGCGCGAGGATCACGCCGCGCTCCAGCATCGCCTGCGCCAGTGCCATCGAATCCGGCCAGCCGGGCATCGCGGCCCACAGATACAGGTTCTGCTCGCACGGCCGATAGACCTGTGCGCCGAGCCGGTCGAGCGCGTCGAGGGCGGTGCCGGTCGCACGTCGCAGCTTCTCCTGAAGATGATTCGTATGCCGGAGAAAATGCCCGTCGCTGACGATTGCGTCGAGCGTGCGCTCGCAATACTCGGAGCTGCTCACATGGGTCAGCATCTTCACGTCGGCGAGGTCGCTCGCGAGTGCCGCATTGCACGCGAGGAAACCCACGCGCAGCGCTGCCGACACCGATTTCGAGAAACTGCCGATATAGATCGTGCGGCGCAACTGATCGAGTGTCGAGATGCGCGTGAGCGAGCGTGGCCGAAGGTCGGCCAGCGCGTCGTCCTCGACGATGATCAGGTCGTGCGCCTCAGCGAGTTGCAGGATGCGGTGCGCCTTGGCCGCACTGGTATCGGTCGCGGTCGGGTTGTGCCCGACCGATTGCGTGAAGAACAGCTTCGGCCGGTAGGCGGCGATATGCTCGGCCAGCTTCGCGACATCGGGGCCGTCGATCTCGCGCGGCACGCCCACGACGTTCGCGCCGCTCAGCTTGAGCTTGCCGAACAGCGGGTAGTAGCCCGGGTCGTCGACGAGCACGGTGTCGCCGGGGCGCACGAAGTAGCGCAGCACGAGATCCATCGCCTGGTTCGCGCCGTGCGTGAGTACGATCTGCGCGGGCGATGCCTCGATTTCGTAGCCGGCGAGCTTCTGCTGCAGCGACTGGCGCAGCGGCAGATACCCGAAGCGGCTGCCGTAGCGGAACAGCGACGTGGAGCCGGTACGCATGATGCGCTGCTGGTACTGGTTCAGCCGCGTCTCCTCGAGCCATTCGATCGGCGGGAAGCCTTCGCCCAGATTGAGCACGTCGGGCTTCTCGTGAAGCTGCTCGCGCATCAGCCACACGATGTCCATCGCGCGGTCGAGCGAGCTCGGCTCGTCGATGGTGGGCGCGGCCGCCGCGCGCCGCGTGACGAAGAAGCCGGAGCCGCGGCGCGGCTCGATCAGGCCATCGGCGGCGAGCAGCTCGAACGCGCTGATCACGGTGTTCTTCGAACACCCGGACGCCTCGGCGTATTCCCTGATGGAAGGCAGTTTCGCGCCGGCCGGCAACACGCCTTCCTCGATCTGTCTGGCGAGATTGTCCGCCATGGCGCCAGACAGGCTGGCTCTTGCACGCTGTTTCATCGCGATGTTCCGTCGGGCGGATTCACTGTCATGGGTACGGATGTCCGGCTGTCTGGTCGGTCTGTACCTTTTCAATGGGTACAGCGTGACTATTATTCGGCTATCCGCTGCCCGCCGCAACCGTGGCAGGCCACACCGCCACCCCGAGACAGAACGACATCATGTCCATCGATTCCGCGTTGCCGAATTTCCGTGCGCTGACACCTGCACAACGTTTGTCCCACCTCGCCCGCGTCGTCGGGCTCGGCGATGCCGAGCACGCGCTGTTCGCTTCGCCGGGCGCGCTGCCGCTCGATACCGCGAACGGGATGATCGAGAACGTGATCGGCACGTTCGAGCTGCCGATGGCCGTGGCCGGGTACTTCCGGATCAACGATCGCGACGTGATCGTGCCGATGGCCGTCGAGGAGCCGTCGATCGTGGCGGCCGCATCGTATATGGCGAAGCTGTCCCGCGCGGCCGGCGGCTTTCGCACGTCGAGCAGCGGCCCGCTGATGCGCGCGCAGGTGCAGGTGATCGGCGTCGGCGACCCGTACGGCGCGCGGCTCGCGATCCTGCGGCACGCGGCCGAACTGATCGAACTGGCGAACGGTCGCGACAAGGTGCTCGTCGGCCTCGGCGGCGGTTGTCGCGACATCGAGGTACACGTGTTTCCCGACACGCCGCGCGGTGCGATGGTGGTCGCGCACCTGATCGTCGACGTGCGCGACGCGATGGGCGCGAATACGGTCAACACGATGGCCGAAGCCGTCGCGACCCGCATCGAAGCGATCACCGGCGGGCAGGTACGGTTGCGGATACTGTCCAACCTCGCCGATCTTCGCCTGGCGCGCGCAGAGGTACGGTACTCGGCGCAGACGCTCGCGACCGACGACTATTCGGGAGAAGCGGTGATCGATCGGGTGATCGATGCATACGTATTCGCGGCGACCGACCCATACCGCGCCGCGACACACAACAAAGGAATCATGAACGGCATCGATCCGGTGGTGGTCGCGACCGGCAACGACTGGCGCGCGGTGGAAGCCGGCGCGCACGCGTATGCGAGCCGCAACGGCCGCTACACGTCGCTGACGACGTGGGAGAAGGCCGACAACGGCGACCTCGTGGGCACGATCGAGATGCCGATGCCGGTCGGGCTCGTCGGCGGCGCGACGAAGACGCACCCGCTCGCGCGTCTCGCGCTGAAGATCATGAACGTGACGTCGGCGCAGGAACTCGGCGAGATTGCGGTCGCGGTCGGGCTTGCGCAGAATCTCGGGGCGCTGCGCGCGCTCGCGACCGAGGGGATCCAGCGCGGCCACATGGCGCTGCATGCGCGCAACATCGCGGTGGCGGCCGGCGCAACCGGCGCGGACATCGACCGGATCGCGCAACGGATGGTCGCGGCGAACGACGTGCGCACGGATTTCGCGGTCGCGTTGCTGGCAGGGCGCAGCGACGGCTGATCCGCGGCCGTCGTGCGGCATGCCGCATGACGCGCCGGTACGGCCGGCGACATATCAATCAAGGAGGAGACACATGGAACAGACCGGTTCAAGCGCCGTATCGGCGGTGCCGCATCGCGGACGGCCGTCCGCGCATGTCGATGCGTCGGCCGACACGCTCGTCGAGGTGTGGGGCGACACGGTCGCCACGAAACACCTGGCATGGTCGGTCCTGCTCGGCGTCGCGATCAGCCTCGGCGCCTTCGAGGCCGGCCGGTTCGCACTCGCGTCGTTCGTGCAGGATGCGGCCATCGCGCGGGCTTATGCAATGCTGATCGGCCTCGGCGGCTGCCTGCTGGGCGGCGTGCTGTGCGCGTTGCTGTTCAAGCCGAAGCGCACGGTGATCGAGCACGCGGCCGGCGGCCCCGAGCGCGACGAAGCGCTCCGGCAACTTGCCGAAGCATCGGGCGGCCTCGGCGCGGCAAACGACCTGTCACCGAGTGCGCGTGCCGAAATGGAAGAACTCGGGCTGCTCGACCTGTTCGCTTCCTACGAAGCGTCGTCCGCGCGGGCGCGCACGGGAGGCCGCTGATGGACGCATTCGTGCATGCGTTGCCGTCCGCGCTGGCGATGGGGCTGCTCGGCGCGATCGTGTTCTCGGGCATCGGCCTGATCTCCGGCACGGACGAAACGACGACGATCGCGCCGCTTACGCTGCTCGTCGCGCTGCTCGGCGTGCCGCCCGCCGGCGTGTTCACGTTCTTTCTCGCGGGTGCGGTGGCCAAGCACATCACGCATTCGATCCCGACGGCGCTGCTCGGCATTCCCGGCGACACGATGGCCGCGCCGCTGTTGCAGCAGGCGACGCTGCTGCGCGCGCTCGGCGTACCGCACATTGCGCTGCGCAAGATGATTTCCGGCGCGATCGTCGCCGCGTTCGTCGCGCTGCCGCTCGCGGTGCTGTTCGCGTCGCTGCTCGCACCGTTCGGCACGGCGATCGCGAAGGCCGCACCGTGGGTGTTCCTCGCGGCGGCGGTCGGGATCGCATATTTTTCGGCGGGGCGCTGGGCGTCGGTGCTGCTGCTCGTGCCGTTCGTGATGCTGGTGGTCGGGCTGCAGGCGCTGACCGGTCGTTACGGCGTGAAGCTGAGCGTCAGCTACTTCCTCGGGATCGCGATCGGTCCGTTGGTCGCCGACCTGTTCTCGATCCTGTCCCCGGCCGAGCGGCGGCGCATGCGTCGCGACGGGCCGTCGACGTTCGTGCTCGCGCCGGACGTGAAGGGCTGGCGCGGTTACTTCCCGAATCCGCTGAAGGTGCTCGACCGCGAACAGGTCGGATGGACGGTCGGGACGGCCGTCGTGTCGAGCGCGACCTTCGTGTTCAGCCCGGTCGCGATGACGGTGCTGATGGGCGAGATCGTTGGCGCGCGCGTGCGCCATGCGTATCAGCGCCTGACGACCGTGATCGCCGCGCGCAACGGCGTGACCGAGGCGACCTACATCGCGGAGGCGCTGATTCCGCTGATCGCGTTCGGGTTGCCGCTGAGCCCGGTGGCGGCAGGCCCGGCCGCGCCGCTGTTCAATGCGCCGCCGCGCTTCACGGTCGACGCGGCGAGCGGGCAAATTCACAACCTGCATACGCTGATGAGCTGGCCGGAGTTCCTCGGCTACGGCCTGCTGTCGATCCTGCTGGCGGTGCTGATCGCGTATCCGCTCGCGATGCATCACGCGCACCGCGCGGCGGCGTTCGTCGCGCGCAAGCTGAGCCACGAGGCGATCATCGCGACATTCGCGGGGCTGATCGTCGTGATCGGCGTGTGGGAAGGACAGTTGCCGGGGCTCGCGGTGATCGTCACGGTCGGCCTGTTCGGCGGGATGCTGTCGCGCCTGTTTGCATTCAACACGGGCGTGCAGTTCATGGGGTATTACGTCGCGGTGCTCAGCGTGCCGGCGATCGTCAAGCTGTTCTGAAGCGCCGGCGCACGGGGTCGCGTGTGCCGCGCGGCCCCGGGACGCGCCGTTTCGCAGGCGATTTTTGAATCGCTGTATGTCGTACCGGAACACAGATACGTTGGGATACAAAGCCTCCGGATGGTTCGGATATAAAACCGATGAAGCGATTCACAAGGGCGGCGCGGTGCCACGTGCCGCCGCCGTGAACGGCGATACCTGAACGCCCGCACGTGCCGCGGGCCACTTCCTTAGCGATCGACAATGGAGAACGCGTCATGCCTGATACCGTGAACACCCGCCGCCGCCTGATTCTGGGCACGACACTCGCCAGCCTGAGCCTCGCCGACCTCGGGTTCGGCTCGCTGGCACGCGCGCAGTCGGCGCCCGATGCGTCTGCGCCGAAGCGCGCGGCCGGCGCGGCCTCGCTCGGCAAGATCCAACAGATCGACGCGGGCGTGCTGAACGTCGGGTATGCGGATCTCGGACCGAAGAACGGCCCCGTCGTGTTCCTGCTGCACGGCTGGCCGTACGACATCTACAGCTACGCGGAAGTCGCGCCGCTGCTCACGGCGGCCGGCTATCGCGTGATCGTGCCGTACCTGCGCGGCTACGGGTCGACGACGTTCCGCTCGGCCGACACCGTGCGCAACGGCCAGCAGGCGGTGACGGCCGTCGACATCGTCGCGCTGATGGATGCGCTGAAGATCGATCGCGCGGTGTTCGGCGGCTACGACTGGGGTGCGCGCACGGCCGACATCATCGCGGCACTCTGGCCGCAGCGCGTGAAGGCGCTGGTGTCGGTGAGCGGCTACCTGATCGGCAGCCAGGAGGCGAACCGCAAGCCGCTGCCGCCGCAGGCGGAATTCCAGTGGTGGTATCAGTTCTACTTCACGACCGAGCGCGGTGCGCTCGGCTACGCGGCGAACCGCGACGCGTTCAACAAGCTGATCTGGCAGCTCGCGTCGCCGAAGTGGCAGTTCTCCGACGAAACCTACGCGCGCAGCGCCGCATCGTTCCAGAACCCCGACCACGTGGCCGTCGTGATCCACAACTATCGCTGGCGCCTCGGGCTTGCGAAGGGCGAAGCCCAATACGACGACATCGAGCGGCGGCTCGCCGCCGGCCCGGCCATCACCGTGCCGACGATCACGATGGAGGGCGACGCGAACGGCGCGCCGCATCCGGAGCCTGCCGCTTATGCGAAGAAGTTCACGGGCAAGTATCAGCACCGGACCATCACCGGCGGCATCGGCCACAACCTGCCGCAGGAAGCGCCGCAGGCATTCGCGGATGCGATCCTGCAAGTGGAACACCTGTGATGCGGGCAGACACGGGTGCGTTGCGCCGCGGCGCGCGCCGTGCGCTCGTCGCGGGCGCGCTGCTGGCGGGCGCGTGGTCGGCGAGCGGTCCGGCCGCGTTCGCGGAGCAGCCGAAGCCGGCGGCATCGCCGATCTACGGCGTGACGATCCCGCCCGGCTACCGCAAGTGGGAAATGGTCGCGCCGGCCGAGGAAGCGGCGCCGCTCGACGAATTGCGCGTGGTCCTCGGCAATCCCGTCGCGATCCGCGCGCTCGAACGGTCGACGCTACCGTTTCCGGACGGCACGATCCTCGTGAAGCTCGCGTACAAGCGCAAGCAGTCCGAAGAGTTCGCGCCGGCGACGGTGCCCGGCCAGGCGACGACCGTGCAGGTGATGGTGAAGGATTCGCGCCGTTACGCGTCGACGGGCGGCTGGGGCTTCGGGCGCTTCATCAACGGCGTGCCGGCTGATATCGGTCAGCACCAGACCTGCTTCGCGTGTCATCAGGCGCGCGTGAAGAATCACGATCTTGTGTTCACGCGGCTTGCGCCCTGATGTGACCTGACCGGATCGGTCTGACGGAAAGGCGTGCCGCGCGTGGCACGCCTTTTTTCATGGTGGGGGGCGGGCGAGCGGTGTGTTGGTTACCGGGTTTGTATCGCACTGTATCGGGAACCGCTGCGGAAACATCGGATTGCACAACGCCCCTGTTTCGGAAACATGCCGGATACGTGAGCGGGTTCTACTGTCGACATGCAGCAAACGTTCGGTGCGAGACGTTCGCACCGGATGCCGAGTGATCGATACCCCAACTTCCTCCAAGGAGAAATCTCATGAAAGCCGCTCGAATCCTCGCAGTTGCCGTGCTCGTTTCGATCCCTGCATTGTCGTTCGCCGATACCGGCCACGGCCTCACGCGTGCCGACGTGCGCGCCGACCTCATCCGGCTCGAGAAGGCCGGCTACAACCCCGCCGGCAGTGAAGCGCATTACCCGGACGATATCGCCGCCGCAGAGAGCGCCGTCGCCGCGGCGCAGCAGGTGGCACGCTCGGACCAGAACGGCCCGTCGAAGTCGCAGGACGACAACGTGGCTGCCGCGTCGGCGCGTGCCACCGGCTACGCCGCGGCCGACAAGCGCGCCGCACGGAACGCGCGGACGGACACCGACGATCTGTACGCGCATTCGTGATGCGTTGCCGCGCCTGCCACGCGCGGGCGCGGCCGCATCGGAAACACTTCAGATGAACGACACGACGGAAAGGAGCATGAAGATGATCGGTTTGACGAAACGGGTTCTGGTGTCCGCGGCGGTGCTCGGCGGGCTGTTCGGTGCGGTCGCGGCGCAGGCCGCGCCGAAGGACGACCTGAAGGGCACGAACGTCGTGCTCGTGCACGGCGCATTCGCCGACGGGTCGAGCTGGAACCGCGTGATTCCGCTGCTCGAAGCGCGCGGCTTGCACGTCGTGTCGGTGCAGAACCCGCTGAGCTCGCTGGCCGACGACGCAGCCGCGACGAAGCGCGCGATCGACGAACAGAAGGGCCCTGTCGTGCTGGTCGGCCATTCGTGGGCCGGTGTCGTGATCAGCGACGCCGGCAATGACGACAAGGTGAAGTCGCTCGTCTACGTCGCGGCATTCGCGCCGGACAACGGCCAGTCGATCGCCGACGTCACGCAGGGGTTGCCGGCCCCGTCGTGGGCCGGCGAACTGCGCAAGGACGGAGGCGGTTTCGCGACGCTGTCGGACAAGGCGATCGCGCAGGATTTCGCACCGGACCTTCCGCCCGCGCAGCAACGCGTCGTCGCGGCGACGCAAGGGCCGTGGTACGGTGGCTGCATCTCGGAGAAGGTCGCGCAGGCCGCGTGGCATGCAAAGCCGTCGTCGTTCGTTGTCGCGACGCAGGACCGGATGATCGATCCGAAGCTGCAAGAGGCGATGGCGAAGCGGATCGGCGCGACGGTCACGCGCGTGAACGGCAGCCACGTCGCGATGCTGAGCCAGCCCAAGGCCGTGGCCGACGCGATCATCGCGGCCGCGGAACGTGCGAAGCAGGATGCGCAGTGAGTGAATGCGGCGCCGCGTGGCGGATGACGTGGCGCCGTCGGTGATTGTGATGTCCTTTCACGAGGAGAAGTCATGACGCAGCAACTCTGGCAACTGTCGGCGACTGAAATTGCGAAACGCGTGCGGCAACGTGAAGTGTCCGCGCGGGAAGTGGCGGATGCCGCACTGGCCCGCCTCGACGCGGTGAACCCGGCGATCAATGCGGTGGTCGAGCATCGCCCCGACGACGTGCGGCGGCAGGCCGACGACGTCGATCGCGCGATCGCCCGCGGCGACGATCCGGGCCCGCTTGCCGGGGTGCCCGTGACTGTGAAGATCAACGTCGACGTCGCGGCGTTCGCGACGACCAACGGCACGCGGTTGCAGGAAAACCTGATCGCGAGCGCCGACAGCCCGTCGGTGTCGAACCTGAGAAAGGCCGGCGCCGTGCTGCTCGGCCGCACCAATTCGCCGACGTTCGCGCTGCGCTGGTTCACGTCGAACCTCGTGCACGGCCATACGTACAATCCACGCAACCGTTCGCTGACGCCGGGTGGTTCGAGCGGCGGCGCGGCGGCTGCCGTGGCCGCCGGGATCGGCCCGATCGCGCTCGGCACCGACATCGGCGGCTCGGTGCGTTATCCGGCCTATGCGTGTGGCGTGCATGGCATCCGGCCGTCGCTCGGGCGTGTGCCGGCATTCAATGCGTCATCGCCGGAGCGTGCGATCGGCGCGCAACTGATGTCGACGACGGGGCCGATCGCACGCACGATCGACGATCTCGCGCTGGCGCTGCGTGCGCTCGCCGCACCGGACCCGCGCGACCCGTGGCACGTGCCGGTGCCGATCGACGGTCGCCCCGTGCCGAAGCGCGCGGCGCTGTGCGTGCGTCCGCGCGGTCTGGAAGTCGTGCCCGAGGTCGAGGCCGCGCTGCGCGATGCCGCGCGACGGCTCGTCGACGCGGGATGGGCCGTCGAAGAAATCGACGATACGCCGCCGATGCGCGATGCCGCGCTGTTGCAGGAGCAACTCTGGCTCGGCGACGGATTCGATGCGCTGGCAAACGCGGTGGCAAGCGACGGCGATCCGGGCGCGGCCGCGGTGATCGCCGCCGTGCGCGGCAAGGTGCGCGATCTGCCGGCCGACGTGATCAGCCGTGCGCTCGTGCGGCGTACGACGCTGACGCGGCAGTGGCGCCTGTTTCTCGACGAATATGCGGTGTTGTTGTTGCCGGTGTCGTCCGAGCTTCCGTTTCCCGACGATCTCGATCGGCAAGGGCCGGAAGCGTTCGAGCGCGTATGGGAAGCGCAGCTCACGCTGCGGGCGCTGCCGGCGATGGGGCTGCCGGGGCTCGCGGTGACGACCGGGATCGTGAACAACGTGCCGGTGGGGGTGCAGGTGGTTGCCGCGCATCATCGCGAGGATCTGTGCTTGCTCGCGGGGCGTGACATCGAGGGGCGCGGCGCGCCGATCGTGGCAGTCGATCCGGTACGCTGATGCGGTGACGGGCGTGGTGCGTCGACGATGCGCCACGCCCGTCGGCCATCGATCCATCGTTCCATCGAAGCGCGCCGTTCGACCCGGCGCGCGATTTCATTTCGGATGCCGTTTCAACGTGTGGCGCATCGCGCGCAGGGTGTCGCAAGTGGCCCTTTTCCGTGGCGATGCGGGGCCGCAATGGCGCTCAGCGCCCGGCCAGCATCCGCCCGCCGAGCCCCATCAGCAGCAGCCCGGCCGTCGTATCGAGCACGGCCTTGCGCCGGATCAGCAGCCGGCGCACCGACGGGTGCGACGCGAGTAGCGCCATCGTGCAGTACCACGCGCCTGAAATTCCGATCGACAGCGCGACGACCGCGAGATCGAACCACGCCGGCGCATGGGCCGGCACCATCAACGCGAAGATACTGCCGTAGAACGCGACGGATTTCGGGTTCGTCATGCTGACCACGTAACCCTTCTTCGCGGCATGCCAACCGGAGGACGCGGCCGGCGCGGAAACGGCGAGCGGCTGGCGCGCGGTCAGCACCATTTTCAGGCCGAGCCAGATCAGGTACGTGGCACCCGCCAGCCGCAGCGCGCTGTGCACCCAGGCGACGTGGGTGACGAGCAGGCCGAAGCCGGCAATCGCGATCGCGGCCCAGGTGCCCGATGCGGCCGCGAGGCCGAGCCCGGTCATCACGCCGGCGCGGCGCTGCGCGACCGCGGTCGACGTGACGATCACGAAGTTCGGGCCAGGGCTGGCCACGCTCAGGAACAGGACGCCGGCGAGCGGCAGCAGGAGGGCGATGGTGGTCGACATGGCTTGGGCGGCGAAGCGACGGAAGGAGCGTTCATCTTACCCGAGCGCGACGCTCCGGCCGTCGCACGGCTGTTACCGCGATTGTTGACGGCGTTGGAAAGGTCCAATCCAGAAAGAGCAATAGGTGCCGCGAATATGACCGATTATTCTCCCGAGCGCTATACCGGCAGGCGGACACGAATGCTGTCGGACTGCTTACAAAATCAATCGCTCAGGGAGGCCTTTCATGAAACGCATCGTCGTATCCGGTGGTGTCGGCGCGGTATTCGTCTTGACCGCGGCATCGTCCGCATTTGCGCAGAGTTCCGTCACGTTGTATGGCCTCGTCGATACGGCGATCCGTTATCAGACGAATGCCGGCCCCGACGGGAAGGACCTGATCGGAATGACGGTCGGTCCCGAAACGCACAGCCGCTGGGGCTTGCGCGGCAGCGAGGATCTCGGCGGCGGCCTGTCGGCGATCTTTCGTCTGGAGAACGGTTTCGAGCTCGGCGACGGCAAGCTGCACGTCGCGAACACGCTGTTCAGCCGGCAGGCATACGTCGGCCTGTCGAGCGACCGGTACGGCTCGCTGACCTTCGGCAACCAGTACGCCCCGCTGTACGACACGATGGGCGACGTGTTCGATCCGATGACCGTCGGCGACTACTGGCAGGACAGCTGGGCGTACAACGGCATCGGCAATTACCTGACGGTGCCGAACTCGGTGAAGTACAAGTTCTCGTACAGCGGCTTCAGCGTCGATGCGATCTACGGGTTCGGCAATCATGCCGGCGCGATGGGCCTCGACAGCACGTACGGCGTCGAGCTGACCTACGCGCAAGGGCCCGCGTCGATCAACGCCGGCTACCAGCAGACCTCGGTGTCGTCCGTGAACGGCAGTTCGGTCAATGGCGCGAAGGTGAGCTTCGTGCACGTGAGCGGCGCGTATCAGGTCACGCCGTCCGTGCGCCTGCTGGCCGGCTGGCTGCACGGTCAGGACAAGACGGGCACGACGGACTTCAACATGCAGCAGGCCGGGGCGCCCACGCTCGGCGGCGGCAGCCCGAATCGCATCGACGATACGTTCTACGTCGGCGCGAACTGGCAGGCCACCGCACCGCTGCTGATCACGGTGGCCGGCTATTACGGCCATGCGCGCAATGCGGAGCGGCTCGACGGCACGCTCGGCTCCGGGATCAACTACTCGGCGACCGTGCTGGCCGAATATGCGCTGTCGAAGCACACCGAGGTGTACGGCACGGTCGATTTCGCACGCGGCAACGGCGCGTTCGCGGCCGACTATCCGGGTGCCACCAACCGGCTCACCGGCAAGGTCGACCAGATCGGCAGAACCAACAACGTCGGGGCCGCGATCGGCCTGCGCCAGATGTTCTGACGACGGCGCGCGCGGCTGGCGCGAAGCGTGCGGCGAGGAGAAGGCGGCGTGCGCCGCCTTCATCCGTCACGACACGACGCGAATCACGACCTTGCCGAAATGCTGTCCCGACTGCAGGCAGGCATAGGCCTGCGGCGCTTCGTCGAAACCGAACACGCGATCGACCACCGGCTTGATCCGTTTCGCGTCGACGAGCCGCACGACGTCGTCGAGCATCGCGCGGCTGCCGACCATGAAGCCGTGCAGCTTCCTGAAGCCGCCGATCAGCGAAAGCAGCCCGAGTTCCGGGCCGCCGAAGCTGCTGAGGCCGCCGATGACCGATACGATGCCGCCCATTTTCGTCGCGGCGACCGAGCGCGCGAGCGTATCGCGTCCGCCGACTTCGATGACGAGATCCGCGCCCGCACCGTCGGTGAGCCGCAGCACTTCATGCTGCCATTCGGGTGTCGCGCGGTAGTTGATCGTTGCGTCCGCACCGAGTGCGCGGGCGCGTTCGAGCTTTGCATCGCTCGACGAGGTCACGATCGTGCGCAGTCCGGCCGCATGCGCAAGCTGCAGCGCGATGATCGATACACCGCCCGTGCCGAGCAGCACGACCGTCGCACCCGGTCCCAGCCCGCCGTCGACGAACAGCGCATTCCACGCGGTGATGCCCGCGCACGACAGCGTTGCCGCCTCGTCGTAGTCGAGATGCGCGGGAATCGCGACGAGCGCGGTTTCGTCGGAGACGAAGCGTTCCGCGAGCACGCCGTCGAAATGCGAGCCGGGTGACCCCGAGACCTTCCGCGGCGTGGGCGGCCCGTCGATCCAGCGTGGGAAATACGTGTTGATCACGCGATCGCCCGGCTTGAACCGCGTGACGTCACGACCGGTTTCGACGACTTCGCCGGCGCCGTCGGCGACGGGTATCAGCGCTTCGGTGCCGATGCCGAGATAGTCGCCGCGCGCGAACATCAGGTCTCGATAGTTCAGTGCGGCCGAGTGGATCTTCACGACGACGTCGGTCGGCCCGACCGGGCGAAGCGTCGCGTCGACGCGGCGGAGCCCGGCAATGCCGTCCCCCGGTTTGATTTGCCATGCATGCATGTCGACTCCTTTTTCGAGATGGACCGGACTATCATAGTGTTGCACAGCGGGACGCATTGGCGAGAATTCGGCCAACGATTGTCGCCATAGCGGACACAAACTTGTCATCTCACTGGAGCGGAATTGCATGGACGAGCGGCTGAGAGGCATCGCCGAATTTGTCGACGTCGTGGAGTCGGGCAGCTTCGCGGCGGCGGCGCTGCGCCTCGGCATGACGCGCTCGGCTGTTGCGAAGATCGTCGCGCGGCTCGAACAGCGGCTCGGCGCGCGGCTCTTGCAGCGCACGACGCGCCAGATCGGCTTGACCGACGAAGGGCTCGTCTATTACGAACAGTGTCGGCGGTTGCTGGCCGAACTCGGCGAGACGGAAGCCGCGCTCGACGCGGGCCGGCGCGAGCCGACGGGGCGCGTGCGGGTCAGCGTGCCCGTGCTGTTCGGCCGGCAATGCGTGGCGCCCGTCGTGCGCCGCCTCATCGAGCGCCATCCGCGGCTTGAAATCGACGTGTCGTTCAGTGATCGCGTCGCCGATCTCGTCAACGACGGCTTCGACATCGCGGTGCGTATCGGCCCGCTGGCCGACACGAGCGCGCTGGTCGGCCGCAAGCTTGGGGTGCAGCGCATGGGCATCTGCGCGTCGCCGACCTATCTCGATCGTCATGGCCGGCCGTCGGGGCTCGACGAACTCGCACTGCACGACGGCATCGCCTATTCGCGCGGCGGGCAGCCGACGCCGTGGCGCATCATCGGCGCGGACGGCGCGGTGCACGACCATCGCCCGGCAGGCCGCCTGCGATTCGACGACCTGCAGGCGATCGCAGACGCGGCGGCATCCGGCGCGGGCCTCGCGTGGCTGCCGTGCTGGCTGATGGCGCCCTACGTGCGCGACGGCCGTCTCGCGCTCGTGATGGACAGCGACAGCGTGTCGGGCGCCGAAGTGTTCGCGGTGCGGCCGGCGTCGCGCAACGTGCCGATGAAGGTGCGCGTCGTCATCGATGCGCTCGTTGACGAGATTCCGCGCATGCTGGCGTCGGACGACGCGGACGGCGAGCGCGTGCCGCAGCGCATCGTCCACGCTTCGTAGCCACGACGCACGCGCGCGCGTTTGCGCACAGGTTCGGCCGCGACCTGCCGACCGAAGCCGAATGGGCATGCGCGGGCAAGGCCGGTCGCGACGACGCATCGCTCGACACCCGGCTACCTCGGCGAGGAGGCATGGGAGAACACCGAGGCGGGGCCGATCCGGAACGTTTGCTACCGGGAATCGGAAGCCGCGCTGCAACGGTTGATTCGGCATCCCGCGCATCTGGAAGCGAAGGCGAAGCAGGCACACTTCCCGGACGTTCGCGTGAACGACGCACCGTTCAGTTTTCGCGTTGCTGGGCGACGTCGCGCGGCGCGTCCGTCTGCGTCGCGCGCTCCCAGATCGGGAACATCGCGTTCTGTACCGACGTCTGCGCGTCGATCACCTTGCGATGATCGATGCCGGGCAGGTCGAGCAGCCGGTCGACCGCCGCCTTCGCGCCTTCCGCGTCCTGCGGGAACGCGCAGGCAAGCTGCTTGCGCGTGTCGAACAGCATCCACCACACGTCCGACACGAACGGCCCCTGGTCGTTGGTCTCGATCGCCACCGCGCCGAGTGCGGACAGCGCGATTCCGCGTATCGCGCCTTGCGGGTCGATTGCGCTGATCTGCGTGTCGGTCGCGGTGACGGTCCATCCGCCCGGCTTGCCGATCGAGCGGATCGGCACCGTGCCGGCATTCGACGCATCGGCGGCGCCGTTTTCGGCCGCGGCGGAAACCTCGCCCGCCGCGACAGCGCCTCTCATCTTGCGCTCACCGACCCACGGCAATGCCGCCGCGCCGACCATCGCCGCGATCCACAGGTAGTACCCGAATCCGAAATCGCTGATCGTTTCGACCCGTGCGTCGGTCGGCAGCGTGTGCCACGCGAGCGCGAGCACCACGACGATGCCGAGCAGCCCCGACACCGTCCGGTTCGGCTTGACCAGCGCGGCGACGAGCAGCGGATTGCCGAGCCAGGCGAACTGCAGGTCGAGCATCCCGAGCCAGCCGAGCGCGAGCACCGTGTAGCCGTGCCACCAGCTCACCGCACCGGCCCCATTGGGCGGCTCGGCGAACGCGGGCAGCAGCAGCGACGCGACATACACGGCGATGACGACGATGCGCGCGCGTTTCAGGGAAGGAGGGAAAGCGGTGCGGGTCTGCATGTCTGCCTTCTTGTTTCTTGTCGTGCAGGGGCGTGCGAAACGATGAATGCCTGACGGCCATGCCGGCATTCACAACGCGAAGCGGGTGTCACAAGTGTCGAGTGCGATTGTGTGCGATTCGCGCGGCGATGTCGAACCACCTCAAAGCGCCTCGACCAGCAACCGGTTGCTCTTTTCGCAATACTCCTGACAGGCAGCCCGCGCCGCGATCGACGCCCCGTGCACGAACTTCGGCGCGTCCGCCCGCCGCGACATCGACACGACGATCGACGGCGGCGACGGCTGCAGCGGTAGCTCGACGACCTCGCCGCTGGCGATCAACGCATCGACGAACAGCACCGGAATTGCCGCCACGCCGTAGCCGTCGCGCACGAGCTGCACGATCACCGAGATCGACGGCGAGCCGGTGATGCGCGTCTCCGACAGCGGCACGCCATGCGCGTGCGCCAGCGTGCGCACGATGTCCTCGAGCGCGCGGTGGGGCGCGGTGCCGCGACCGTAGGTCAGGATCGGCTGGCGCAGCACCTGCCGTGCGAGGCCCGTGCGCGTGGTGGGCAGCAGCCCCGCGCGCGCGATCCAGCGCACCGGATAGTTCGCGAGCGCGTCGCAGACGACCGATGCCTCGTCGCTGCCCTCCACACGAATGATCAGGTCGAGTTCGCCGGCCATCAGCCGGCGCTGCAGCACGACGCTGACGTCGACGGTCAGGTCGATCTCCAGCTGCGGGTAGTCGGCGGCGAGGCGGCGCAGGTAATGCGGCAGCCAGCTGTGCACGACCGTCTCGATCACGCCGAGCCGCAGCTTGCCGCGCAGCGCGCTTTCGCCGGCAGCGGCGGCCTGCAGCTCGTGCGTGGCCTCGACGACGGCCTTCGCATAGCCGAGCAGATATTCGCCGTTCGGCGTGAGCCGGAACTCGCGGCTGTCGCGATCGACGAGCACGGTCTGCAATTCGTCCTCGAGCGCCTTCAGGCGCTGCGAGATCGCGGCCGGTGTCGCGTGCAGCGCGGCGGCCGTCGTGCGGAAGTTGCGCAGCTTCGCGAGCGTGACGAAGGTTTCGAGGAAACGCGTGTTCATGGCGATCGGGCGGACGGTGGATGCGCAGCTTGCCGGTGAAGAAAAGTGAACGGGACCGGGGAAAACCCCGAGATCCGTTAAGAAATTCTATACACGCGGTGCAAAAAAACTCGTTGGCGACGAAATTTTTTCTTTTCTATTCTTCGCCGTATCCGCTGACGCAACCGTCATCCCGACGACATATCGATCTGCCAACGACCATCATGACGCCTACCGAATTCCGCCAGTCCGTACGCAACGGTGCATTCCGCAGCCCGACGGCCGGCCAGTGCGGCCCGTTCGCGCAAGCGAACCTCGCGATCCTGCCGGACGCGTACGCGCACGATTTCCTGCGCTTCTGCCAGGCGAACCCGAAGGCGTGCCCGCTGCTGGGCGTGGGCGAACCGGGCGCGTTCCGGCTCGACGTGCTCGGCGAGGATCTCGACATCCGCACCGACGTGCCGAGCTACAACGTATACCGCGACGGCCGCCTGACCGAGCGGGTCGAATCGCTCGAAGCGCTGTGGCGCGACGATTTCGTCGTGTTCGCGATCGGTTGCTCGTTCTCGTTCGAGGACATGCTGGCACGTGAAGGGATCGGGTTGCGCCACATCGAGGAGGGGCGCAACGTGCCGATGTACCGCACGTCGATTCCGAATCGCCGCGCGGGGATCTTCGGCGGCCAGCTGGTCGTATCGATGCGCCCGCTGCGCGGCGCTGACGCGGTCCGCGCGGTGCAGATCACGAGCCGGTTCCCGGGCGTGCACGGCGCGCCGGTCCATATCGGCCATCCGCGTGAGCTCGGCATCGCCGATCTCGGCGCCCCCGATTTCGGCGACGCGGTGACGGTGCGCGACGACGAACTGCCGGTATTCTGGGCGTGCGGCGTGACGCCGCAAACCGCGCTGATGGAGGCGAAGCTGCCGCTCGCGATCGCGCATACGCCCGGCTACATGCTGATGACGGACATCACGAACGCGTCGCTGGCCGTGTTCTGATCCGGCTGGCGCCGGCGGCCCGCACGGTTGCTGGTCTGGCCCCGACACGGCGGCGCGTCGCGACCGCAGACGATCCGCCCGACCGGAGGGCGGCGCGCAGCCGCAGCCCGGCGATCGCTAGCACGACGTACGACGCACCACGCACCACGCACGACACGCACGGTTTCGACCGCACATTTCGACAGGAGCTTCACCATGGAAAGCAAGACCCTCGCGGCGCCCGCCGCCGACCCCGCGGGCCCCGCGCGCAACGGCCTGTTCGGATGGTATGCGGACGCGCAGCCGCGCGAGCGACGCGCGTTCTGGAGCTGCAAGGTTGGCTACATGCTCGACGGGATGGACACGCAGATGCTGTCGTTCGTGATCCCGACGCTCGTCGCGACCTGGGGCATCTCGCTGGCGGACGCCGGCTTCATCGGCACGGTGACGCTGCTCGCGTCGGCGGCGGGCGGCTGGATGGCGGGCATCCTGTCCGACCGGATCGGCCGCGTGCGCACGCTGCAGCTGACGGTGCTGTGGTTCGCGGTGTTCACCGCGCTGTGCGGGCTCGCGCAGAACTACCACCAGCTGCTCGCGGCGCGCGCGCTGATGGGCTTCGGCTTCGGCGGCGAATGGACGGCCGGCGCGGTGCTGATCGGCGAAGTGATCCGCGCGCGCGATCGCGGCAAGGCGGTCGGCCTCGTGCAGTCGGGCTGGGCGATCGGCTGGGGGCTGTCCGCGCTGCTGTATGCGCTGCTGTTCTCGGTGCTGCCGGCCGAGCAGGCCTGGCGCGCGCTATTCCTCGTCGGCCTCGCGCCTGCGCTGCTGGTGGTCGTGATCCGTCGCTACGTGAAGGAGCCCGACGTCTACGAGAAGGAGAAAGCCACGCAGGCGAAGGTGGCGGACGCGCCGCGCCTCACCGAGATATTCGCGCCGAAGCTGCTGTCGACGACGCTGCGCGCGGCGCTGCTGACGACCGGCGCGCAAGGCGGCTACTACGCGATCACGACCTGGCTGCCGACGTTCCTGAAGACCGAGCGGCACCTGACTGTGATGGGCACCGGCGGCTATCTCGCGATGATCATCCTCGGCTCGTGGGTCGGCTACCTGACGAGCGCATACCTGACCGACCGCCTCGGCCGCAAGCCGAACTTCATCCTGTTCGCGGTCGGCTCGATGGTGATCGCGTTCTCGTACACGTCGCTGAACCTGACCAACGCGTCGATGCTGTGGCTCGGCTTCCCGCTCGGTTTCTTCGCATCGGGCATCTTCTCCGGGATGGGGGCGTTCCTCACCGAACTGTTCCCGACTCGCGTGCGCGGCTCCGGGCAAGGCTTCTGCTACAACGTCGGCCGCGCGATCGGCGCACTGTTCCCGTTCCTGATCGGCGCGCTGTCCAAACAATACGGGCTCGGCATGAGCATCGGCATCTTCGCGGTCGCCGCGTACGGCGTGGTGATCGTCGCCGCGCTGACGCTGCCTGAGACGCGCGGCCGCGAACTCGACGCTGCCTGAACGCGCACCCGCCCGCCACCGTTTTACCACTCCCTGTTCATCGAAGCCCTCACGCGGCGCGCGACGCGCGCCGTGCGGCGGCGCTCGTCTTTCGAATCAACGACGCATCGAGTTCATCGCCATGACTGATCGACACATCTTCCCCGTTTCCTCCGACGCCGCGCGCTGGCAATTCTGGATCGACCGCGGCGGCACCTTCACCGACATCGTCGCGCGTCGGCCCGACGGCTCGCTCGTCACGCACAAGCTGCTGTCGGAGAACCCCGAGCAGTATCGCGATGCGGCCGTGGCCGGCATCCGCCACCTGCTCGGCCTCGCCGACGGCGAGCCGATTACGCCCGAACGCGTCGACATGGTGAAGATGGGCACGACGGTGGCGACCAATGCGCTGCTCGAACGCAAGGGCGAACGCATTGCGCTCGCGACGACGCGCGGCTTTCGCGACGTGCTGCGCATCGCGTACCAGAACCGCCCGCGCCTGTTCGACCTCGACATCGTGCTGCCCGATGCGCTGTACGAGACCGTCGTCGAAATCGACGAGCGGATCGGCGCGCACGGCGACGTCGTCGTGCCGCTCGACGTGCAAGGTGCGCAAGCAGCGTTGCGCCGCGTGTTCGACTCGGGCGTGCAGGCACTGGCCATCGTGCTCATCCACGGCTATCGCTACACGGCGCACGAACGCGCGCTGGCCGACCTCGCGCGCCGGATCGGCTTCACGCAAGTGTCGGTGTCGCACGAGGTGTCGCCGCTGATGAAGATGGTGTCGCGCGGCGACACGACCGTGGTCGACGCGTACCTGTCGCCCATCCTGCGCCGCTACGTCGAGCAGGTCGCGCACGAGATGCCCGGCGTGAACCTGCAGTTCATGCAGAGCAGCGGCGGCCTGACGCGCGCCGATGCGTTCCAGGGCAAGGACGCGATCCTGTCCGGCCCGGCCGGCGGCATCGTCGGAATGGTGCGCGCCGCGCGCGCGGCCGGCTTCGACCGCGTGATCGGCTTCGACATGGGCGGCACGTCGACCGACGTGTCGCACTACAACGGCGAATTCGAGCGCGTGTTCGAGACGCAGGTGGCCGGCGTGCGGATGCGCGCGCCGATGATGAGCATCCACACGGTCGCGGCCGGCGGCGGCTCGGTGCTCGGTTTCGACGGCGCGCGCCTGCGCGTCGGGCCCGAATCGGCCGGCGCGAACCCGGGGCCGGCCGCGTACCGGCGCGGCGGCCCGCTGACGGTGACCGACTGCAACGTGATGCTCGGCAAGATCCAGCCCGATCACTTCCCGCGCGTATTCGGCCCGCATGCGGACGAGCCGCTCGACCGCGACGTCGTGGTCGCGAAATTCGCCGCGCTCGCCGACGAGATCCACGCGGCGACCGGGCGGCGCGACACGCCCGAGGCGCTGGCCGAAGGGTTCCTGGAAATCGCGATCGGCAGCATGGCGAACGCGATCAAGAAGATCTCGGTGCAGCGCGGCCACGACGTGTCGCGCTACGTGCTGATGACGTTCGGCGGCGCGGGCGGCCAGCACGCGTGCGGCGTGGCCGACGCGCTCGGGATGACGCAGGTGTTCGCACATCCGCTCGCGGGCGTGCTGTCCGCCTACGGGATGGGGCTTGCCGACCAGACCGCGATGCGCGAGCGCGCGGTGGAGGCCGTGCTGTCCGATGAATCGTTGCCGGCGCTGAATGCCGCGCTCGACCGGCTGACCGACGAAGCCGTCGGCGCGCTGCTCGAACAGGGCGTGCCGCCGGAGCGCATCGCGACCGAGCGTCGCGTGCACCTGCGCTATCAGGGCACCGATTCCGCGCTCGACGTGCCGGCCGGCAGCGTCGCGGCGATGCAGCGGGCGTTCGAAGCCGCTTACCGGCAGCGTTACGCGTTCCTGATGCCCGGCACGCCGCTGGTCGCCGAACTGGCATCGGTCGAGGCGATCGGCCGCTCCGATGCGCCGGTCGAGATCGCACCGCTCGTGCCGCGCGACGAGGGCGCGGCGCCGCACGCGCACGGCGCCGTGCGTTTCTATTCCGGCGGCCAATGGCATGACGCGGCGCTGTACGTGCGCGACACGCTGCTCGCCGGCGACGCGATCGATGGCCCCGCGATCGTCGCGGAGAAGAACGGCACGACCGTCGTCGAACCCGGCTGGCGCGCGCGGATGACCGCGCAGGGCAATCTCGTGCTGACGCGCACGACGCCGCTGCCGACGCGCCGCTCGCTCGGCACCGACGCCGACCCGGTGCGGCTCGAGATCTTCAACAACCTGTTCATGTCGATCGCCGAGCAGATGGGGCTGCGGCTGCAGAACACCGCGTATTCGGTGAACATCAAGGAGCGGCTCGACTTCTCGTGCGCGATCTTCGACGGCGACGGCAACCTGATCGCGAACGCGCCGCACATGCCCGTGCACCTGGGCTCGATGGGCGAGAGCATCCGCACGGTGATCGAGCGCAACCGCGGCCGCATGCGCGACGGCGACGTGTTCATGCTGAACGACCCGTATCACGGCGGCACGCATCTGCCGGACGTGACCGTCATCACGCCGGTGTTCGCGGACGGCTCGGACACACCGCTGTTCTACGTCGGCTCGCGCGGCCACCACGCGGACATCGGCGGCACCACGCCGGGCTCGATGCCGCCCGATTCGACGCACATCGACGAAGAGGGTGTTCTGATCGACAACTGGCAGCTCGTGTCGGCGGGCGCGCTGCGCGATGCCGACACACGCGCGCTGCTCGCGTCGGGCCGCTATCCGGCGCGCAACGTCGAGCAGAACATGGCCGACCTGCGCGCGCAGATCGCGGCGAACCAGAAGGGCGTCGACGAACTGCGGCGGATGGTCGAGCAGTTCGGCCGCGACGTCGTGCTCGCGTTCATGCGACACGTGCAGGACAACGCGGAGGAGGCGGTGCGGCGCGTGATCGGTGCGCTGCAGGACGGCGCGTACCGCTATCCGCTCGACAACGGCGCGGAAATCCATGTCGCGATCCGCGTCGATCGCACGGCGCGCCGTGCGGAGATCGACTTCACCGGCACGTCCGCGCAGCTCGACAACAACTTCAACGCGCCGAAGGCCGTCTGCATGGCCGCGGTGCTGTACGTGTTCCGTACGCTGGTCGGCGACGACATCCCGCTGAACGCCGGCTGCCTGAAGCCGCTGACGGTGATCGTGCCGGCGCGATCGATGCTGAACCCCGAGTATCCGGCGGCGGTCGTGTCGGGCAACGTCGAGACGTCGTCGGCGATCACCAATGCGCTGTACGGCGCGCTCGGCTGCGTCGCATCGAGCCAGGGAACGATGAACAACTTCACGTTCGGCAACGATCGCTACCAGTACTACGAGACCATCGCCGGCGGCAGCGGCGCGGGCGACGGTTTCGCGGGCGTCGGCGCGGTGCAGACGCACATGACGAACTCGCGGCTGACCGACCCGGAGGTGCTCGAATGGCGCTTCCCGGTGCGGCTCGACTCGCATCGGCTGCGCGCGGGCTCCGGCGGCGGCGGACGCTGGCGCGGCGGCGACGGCGCGGTGCGGCGGATCCGCTTCCTCGAGCCGATGACCGCGTCGATCCTGTCGAACAACCGGATCCACGCACCGTTCGGCGCGGCGGGGGGCGAGGCCGGCGCGCTCGGCCGCAACACGATCGAGCGGGCGGACGGCACGGTCGAGACGCTCGAGCACGTCGGCCGCGCGCAGATGGCGCCGGGTGACGTGTTCGTCGTCGAAACGCCGGGCGGCGGCGGTTACGGCGTGGCGGGCTGAGCGGCGCGGCGAGGCAATGCAACGCGCGGAAGCGGTGCGGCGGCGCGCCCGCCGGACGGTTTTTGCGCGTCGCGGCCGGGTAATCGCACCGGTTCCATCACATGCCGCCGCCGTGCCTGCGCGAGGCGGCGATATAGTCGCTCGCACTGATCGGCCCGCTATTGCACGAGTCATGGGAATAATGACGCGCATTCCCGCATGAGCGGAAATGGAAATTCCCCATTCCGCGTGCCGCCCAACGCGATCCGACCCCGCCAGAAGGCAATTGGGGGCAGATCGTTGACGGGCGATGGCGATTCCCCGAAAACGCCCGCCTGGCAAGGCGCGCCGAGGGATCCGCCGGCCCCGCTCAGGGCCGCTGCGAGCACCCGCGCGCCGGTCGCCGATCACGAAAAATCCCGCGTGCCAATCGAGTGCCGATTCCTTGACACCCCGTGTCAAATGTGAGTGCCAATCCTTGTCGTCATTTGATAAGATGGCTTCCATCATTCGCTTGGAAACCTGCGCGCGACATGCGCGAACGCCGGTTCGCATTGGTTGGAAACAAGTACGGAACGAGGGCCGCTGGCACAGTCATCACGACTGCCCCGCCGGGTACCCGCGCAGCGCGCCCGGGGATCGGTGGCGGCCGGCTCGCCTCCGTCTACACTGTGCGTTTTTTCTGGATCGGGGCGTGTCCATGGATGACGAAAACGATAGCGCCGTGCTCGAAGCGCATCTCGGTACGCGTAGCCCATGCTGGCGTCTCGGCAGCGACAGCAATGCGCTCGAACTGGCCGCCGTTCGCGGCATGACCAATGTCGCGGTGGCACTGACCGGCGAGCAGGCTGCGCGGATCCGCGTGCTGACCGGCGTCACGTCGCACCTCGTGCTCGAACTCGCGCTGTTCGGCGATCCGGTCAGCCTCCATCTGGTCGGCCGGAAGGTCGATACCGCCAATTGGGCCGGCACGGCCTCCGCCTATTCCGATACCGCGTCCGTCGCGAGCGACCTCGCGCACGGGCTCGCGTTCGCCGAGCAGGTCGTGTCCGAAGTGAATTCGCTCGTCGTGATCCTCGACCGCAACGGCATGGTGCAGCGCTTCAACCGCCTGTGCGAGGAAGTGACGGGCAAGCGCGAGGTCGACGTGATCGGCCGCAGCGCGTTCGAGCTGTTCATGAGTCCCGAGCAGGGGGCGCAGTCACGCAGCAACATCACCGGCTTTTTCGAGAGCAACCGCTCGTTCGCGGTCGAGCGCTACATCAACACGGTCAACGGCCCGCGCCTGTTCCAGTTCCGCAACAAGTTCGTGCAGAGCGGCAGCGGTGTCGACGAGCAATATCTGATCTGCTCGGGCATCGATGTCACCGAGGAGCGCAAAGCGCAGCAGCGGCTCACCGAACTCGCGAATACCGACGTGCTGACCGGCTTGCCGAACCGTCATGCAATCAGCGAGCGCATTCGTGTCGCGCTGGCCGCGGACCGCACCGACGTGCGCGGCCAGGTCGGCATCCTGTTCCTCGATCTCGACAACTTCAAGCGCGTCAACGACCACTACGGGCACATCACCGGCGACCGCCTGCTGCAGGACGTGTCCGCGGTCATCGGCGGCTGCCTGCCGTCCGGCGCGACGCTCGCGCGGCTCGGCGGCGACGAATTCCTGGTGCTGTTCGAGCACGGCACGCGGCCGCTGCTCGAGGCGACCGCGCAGATCATCCTCGAGCGGCTGCGTACGCCGATCCACCTCGGGCTGGTGGAGGTCTACACGAGCTGCTCGATCGGCATCGCGATGTATCCGCAGCATGGCGATTCGCTCGAAACGCTGATCCGCAGCGCCGACACCGCGATGTACGTCGCGAAGGAAGAGGGCAAGCATACGTACCGCGTGTTCTCGCTGGAGATGAACCAGAAGGTCGCTAAGTACATGTGGCTCGACACGAACCTGCGCAAGGCGCTCGAGGAAGAGCAGTTCGTGCTGCACTACCAGCCGGTCGTCGACATCGCGACCGGCGACGTGCACAGCGTCGAGGCGCTGATCCGCTGGCAGTCGCCGGATCGCGGGCTCGTCGCGCCGATCGAGTTCATCCGTTTCGCGGAGGAGTCGGGGCTGATCGGGCCGCTCGGCCGCTGGGTGATGCGCACCGCGGCCGCGCAGGCCGCCGCGTGGAAGGCGAAGGGGCTCGGCGTGCGGATCGCGGTGAACGTGTCGGCGCGGCAGTTGCAGGACATGAACATCGTCGACCAGTTCGCGTCGATCCTCGACGGCGCGGGGCTGAAGCCGAGCCTCGTCGACATCGAGCTCACCGAAAGCAGCTTCATCGAGGACGAGGAATCGGCGCACGAGCTGATGAAGCAGTTCCGCCAGCTCGGCGCGGAGATTCACCTCGACGATTTCGGCACCGGCTATTCGTCGCTGTCGCAGTTGTCGCGGCTGCCGCTCGATTCGATCAAGCTCGATCGCACCTTCATCACGGGCATCGACCGCAACCCGCGCTCGCAGGCGCTGGTGCGCTCGGTCGTGTCGCTCGCGAAGGCGCTCAGTTTCTCGGTGGTCGCCGAAGGTGTCGAGACGCACGCGGAAGCCGAATTCCTGAAACAGATCAACGTCGATCACGCGCAGGGGTTCTACTTCGCGCGGCCGATGCCGGCCCAGGCGTTCGAGGCCTGGCTCGCGGAAACGAGAAAGCTCAGGCTGATCGCCTGAGCTCCACCGCATGACGGGCGCCGCCGCTTTCGCGGCGGCGCTTCGCTCACATCACACCGTGCGCAGCTTCGACACGCGCCGGTTCTGCAGCATCACCAGACGTTCCATGTACGCGAGATCCTTCGGCTCGATCGTGAACGCCGCGTGAACCCATTGCTCGGTGATGTCCATCAGCTCTGAACGCGTGAGATTGAACACGCGCTCGCGTGCACGCAGCATCGCGCGGATGCCGTTCAGCTTCGGTTTCATCACGTCGATGAAGGTGCGCGTTGCGAGATACGCGTCGCCCGCGTCGAACGTCTGGTCGATCAGCCCGCGATCCTCGTACCACTCGGCCGCATGCGCCTCGCCGGACGAGATCAGCGATTCCGCGACCCCTCGGTCCGCCTTCCGTGCGACCAGCGAATAACCGCCCATGCCCGGGAACAGGTTGAACGCGATCTCGGGAAAGCCGAGTTTCACGCCCTTCTGCGCGAGCATGTAGTGGTGCGCGAGGGCGGCCTCGAAGCCGCCGCCCAGCGCGCTGCCCTCGACCATCGCGATCGAGATCGCACCGGTGCCGAAGCCCGTGTAGATCTCGTACACGCCGTCGATGCACGAGCGCGCGTAGGCCATCAGCTGGTCGCGGCGGCCGCTGCGGATCGCGTCGACGAAGAAGCTCAGGTCGCCGCCGACGTTGAACAGCTCGGGGACGAGCGAGCCCGTCACCCAGAAGTCGAACGGCAGGCCCGAGTCGCGTGCGACGCGCGCGAGATGGATGATGTCGGTGACGAGTTGCTGGTTGAAACACGGCCGCGGCTCCGATCGCAGCATCATCCACATGACGTTGCGGCCTTCTTCGTAGAACGCGGTCAGTTGCGTGAGTTCGCCGGCTTCGTAAAACGGACGGCACGCCGGATGGGATTGGAGTTGCATGGTATGTCCTCGTGAGATGTGGTTTTCAAGAACCGCCGCGGCCGGCGTCGTGGAAACATGGCCCCCGGGCGGCGCCGGCCGCGAGGCACCGCCATTGTTGCGCGCGCACAAATGTCGAATTGCGCGGAGCAACGCATGAACGGGACGCGAGTGGGCAGCGCGTTCGGCGCGAACCGTGCGAGCCATGCGAATGACGCAATCGATGTGATCGTTCGGCGGGAAAATGACGACGAGGAAGGCCGGGATTGGGCGCGGCGTCCGGGGCGCGCGGCGGTGAGGGTCGTCGGTGTGACGATGCGGTGAGCGTTCGCGCGACCGGGCCGTCGGCCGGTGCGGTTACGCGGCCGAGGGGCGGCGCGACATGTCGGTCGCTTACGCGTTGAAAGCGGCGCCGCGCCGTCGGTCGCGTCTCATGGAATGTGCGGACTGGTGCGGCGGCCGGGCGTCGGCTAGCGTTAGAGGATGACGCCGCCGCGCCCGGCGTTCCGGGAGGGGACCATGACCGCATTCCAGAAGATGTGGCAGCTGCTCGTCGGAAAGCCGCCGGACCCGCTCGATCCGCGCACGCGCCACGCGATCGCCGTGACGCCGTTGCTGGCCTGGGTCGGGCTCGGCGCCGACGGGTTGTCGTCGTCGTGCTACGGCCCGGAGGAGGCGTTCCTCGCGCTCGCGCACCACACGCCGCTCGCGCTGTTTCTCGCGTGTGCCACCGCGGCGACCGTGCTCGTCATCACGCTGGTCGAGAAGTTCACGGCCGGCGGCTGGCTCACGGTGCTCGTGACGAGCGCGGTGATCGCGCTGTGCTTCATGATCAACCGCCACTACGCGTACACGCGCGCGCAGCTCGCGAAGGAGGACGCGCTGT
The DNA here is from genome assembly GCF_902499115.1 of Burkholderia diffusa. Classification (GTDB taxonomy): domain Bacteria; phylum Pseudomonadota; class Gammaproteobacteria; order Burkholderiales; family Burkholderiaceae; genus Burkholderia; species Burkholderia diffusa. Next base: position 42,916 of record NZ_CABVPN010000026.1, on the reverse strand, counting down.
TCTCGGGGGCGCCGCCGGAAGTCGACGAAGCGACCGCGCCCGGCAAGCCCGACCCATCGCAACCGACGGCCGTGCTGCTGGTCGGCAAGCATCGCGGCGCGAGCATGCATGCGCTGCTTTGGGTCAACCGGCTGTTTCCCGGGCACTTCCGCAACGTGATCTTCCTCGCGGTCGGCGAGGTCGATGCGAAGGCGTACGACGGGCACGAACATCTCGAGCGGCTGCGTCACTCGATCACCGAAGCGCTCGAATACTACGTCGCGCACTGTCGCCGCCACGGCATCGCCGCCGACTACCGGATAGCGTTCGGTACGAATCCCGTCGTGGAATTCATGAACCTCGCATCGTCGACGCTCGATGACTATCCGAACGCCGTGTGCTTCGCGAGCAAGCTGATCTTCCGGCGCGTGAATTTCCTGACCGCGTGGTTGCACAACCAGACACCGGTCGAGTTGCAGGCGCGCCTGCATGTCGAGGGCAAGCAGATGGTGCTGCTGCCGATGAACGTCGGGTAGCGGTGGCGCGGCAAGCGCGTGAGCGACTGCCGGTGGCAGCCGTCAGGGTTGATGATGCCGATGCGGGCGGTTGGGCCGCCGCAGCGGCGGATGACGGAATTTGGCTCTCAGCCGGTCGCGCCCCGGACGCTTGACGAAGAACAGCACGGCGAGCGCGACGAACGCCAGCAGCACGACGATTTCCACGATCCCGTTTTCCATGGTGCCTCCTCGTCGAGCGCGGACGATCCATCGCCGTCGTTCGGCGATCGAGCCGATGCCGGCGGCCGCACGCGATGACGCTTCCATGTCTCATTGTAGGTCGGCGCGCAACGGCTTGACGCGTGCGGGTGCGGCGCCCACACTGGCCGACACGAGGGGGGCGCGGTCAGCCCTGTCCGCTGCGTGACCGCGCTTTCCTTGAACCGCGACGAGGTGCGATGTGGTGCGCTTTTCTGTCGGCCTGGCCGGCTGGATGCTGGCATGCGCCGCCGCGTTCGGCGCATCGAATGCCGTCGGTGCGACGCCGGGCGCGGGCCCAACCGTGGACGCAGCGAACGACGTGGCCGACGAAGCGCCCGTCACGCTCGTCAGCGATGTCCACGAATTCGTGATCCAGCACGACGGTTCGCTCGACGAGCACGACGATTCGACCTTGCGCGCGAACAACGCGAACGGCATCGATGCGGTTGCGCAGCGCTACGTGTGGTTCGACAAGAACCTGGAGAAGGTCGACCTGCTCGCGGCCGAGACGATCGATCGCGACGGCGTCGCGCATCCGGTCGGCCCCGACGGCATCCGCGACGTCCAGGAGCCGCGCTCGGCCGGCGCGCCGACGTTCCAGGACGGGTTGCTGCGCACGGTCGTGTTTCCGGGTGTCGAGGCCGGGTCGGGCACGCGCATCGCGTTCCGCAAGTCGCGCACGAGGCCGGTCAACGCGGGTTATTTCGGCTACTACGTCGAGCCGTCGCGCGAGCCGGTGGAGAACCAGCGGCTGATCTTCGACGTGCCGGCCGACATGACGCTGCACGCGGACGCGCGCGGCTACGTCGCGCTGCCGCCCGTGACCGCGAACGGCCGCACGCGCTACGAATTCGACTACCGGCACGGCCCTTACGAGCGCATCGAGAGCGGCGCGGTCGGCTACCCGACCTACGGCGACCGGCTCATGGTCTCCACGCTGCCTGACCATGCGGCGTTCGCCGCGCGCTACCGCAACGCGGCCGTCGATCCGAGCGCGAACGATCCGGCCGTCGTGCAGCTCGCACGCGCGCTCACCGCCGACGCCGCCGATCCGCACGACAAGGCGCGCGTCCTGTACGACTGGGTGCAGGCGAACGTGCGCTACGTCGGGTTGTTCCTGGGCGAGACGGCCGCCGCGCCGCATCGCGTGACGGACATCCTGCGCAACCGCTACGGCGACTGCAAGGACCACGTCGCGCTGTTCGGCGCGTTGCTCGCGGTGGTCGGCATCCGCAGCGAACCGGTGCTGATCAATCTCGGCTCCGTGTACACGCTGCCGTCGGTGCCCGGTTACGGCGGCGGCGCGATCAATCACGCGATCACGTGGCTGCCCGATCTCGGCCTCTACGCCGACACGACGACGGCCGGCATCGCGTTCGGCTACCTGCCGCCGATCGTGATGGATCGGCCGGCGCTGCTCGTCGACACCGGCGTGCTGTCGCGCACGCCCGCCGTGCAGCCGAAGCGCCGCACCGCGCGCGTGGCGATCGATGCCGCGCAACCGGGCGCCGCGCGGTTTCACGCGCTCGTCGAGGACGACGGCTGGACCGCCGAGCTCGAACGCACGCTGTTTCGCCGCGCAGCGCCCGACCGCATCCGGCAGCTCGCGAACGAACGCCTGCGGCAAAGCGGGCTGCGCGGTAGCGCGCGGATCACGACGAGCGATCGCCGTGCGACGGGCGGCCCGTTCGATGTGACGTATGACGGCACGCTCGATCACTTCGTGTGGCCGGACGGCACGACCGCCGTGCCCGTGCTGTCGAGCCTCACGGGCGGCATCGCGACGCAGGTCGAGGGCTGGCTGGCCGAACCCGTACGCACGCAGCCGTGGACGTGCATCGGCGGAAGTTTCGAGGAGACCGGCCAGATCGCGCTGCCGGCCGACGTCGCGGTGAGCGACCTGCCGACCGATGCGGCCGTGCACGACCGCTTCGTCGACTTCGCGTCGCATTACGTATTCGATGCGGCCACGCGCATCGTGCAGGTCACGCGGCGGATGACGGCCGAATTCGGCCGCCAGGTCTGCACACCCGACGAATTCACGGCGCTGCGCGCGTCGCTCGAACGCATCGAACGCGACACGCAGGCGCAGATCGTCGTGCGGGCGAAAGGGCATTGAGCGGGCAGCGGCAATGAGCGCGTCGCCGTCATCGGCCGGCGCGCAGGAGCGACATCATGACGGAACGGGAACACGAGATCGCCGACCTGGCGAAGGAATTGCTGGGCCGGATCGTGCAGGGCGCGATGACGAACGGCGAGCCGGTGGATGCGCAACAGTGCGCGGCATTGGCCGTGGAGTGCGCGACGGCGCTGGTGGACAAGCTCGACGCGTACAGCGGTTGAACGCAATCGTCGCGTGCGACGGCGCATCGAGCGATGCCGGCGTGCCTCGGCAGGCGTTCGCTTGCTCCCGCGCTGCACGCGAAGCGTTACACGTCACACGTCGGCGTGCGTGTCGCCGTCCGCACGCACGGCGCCCGGCGGCCTGCCGACCACGCGCTTGAACGCGCGGCTGAACGCGGCCAGCGAACCATAGCCGAGCCGGTACGCGACGGCTTCGATCGTCTCGCCCTCGCGCGCGATCCACTGCGCGGCGAGCCGCATCCGCAGCTCGGTCAGGTAGCGCACGGGCGTCATCCCGGTCGCCGCGAGAAAGCGCTCGGCGAACACCGAGCGCGACACGCCCGCTTCGGCGGCCAGCTCCGCGACGCTCCAGTTGCGGCCCGGGTCGCGATGCAGCGCGACGATCGCGCGGCCCAGCTTCGGCTCGCGCAGCGCCTGCACCCAGCCCGCCGCGTCGCCGCATCCGCTCTCGACCCAGCCGCGCACGATGAACGCCGCGACCACGTCCGCGAGCCGCGCGAGGATGCCCGCGAAGCCCGCGCGCTCGGAGCACGATTCGCGTTCCATCGCGTCGAGCATCGGGCGGATTTCCGGGTAGCGCGCGAGCAGCGTGCCGACGTGCATGAACTCGGGCATCGCGCCGACCAGCGGCTGCATGCCGCCGAGGTCGAGCTCCATGCATGCGCTGAAGATCAGCGCGTCGCCGGCGCCCGGCTCCGTCGTTGCGCAGGCCGCGGGCGACGTGCCGGCCGATGCCACCGATGCGACCGTATCGCAGATCTTCGCGGCTTCGAAGCCGTGGATCTCGCGGCACGGCGCATCCGGATCGGACACCAGCGCATGCATGCGTCCGTGCGGCAGCAGGATTGCATCGCCGGCCTCGAGCCGCATCGTTGCGCCGGCCTCGTCGCGCAGCAGCACGGGCCCGCGCCCGACGAAATGGAACTGCGCGCGGCCCGGCGCCTGGCCGAAGCTCAGCCCGAACGGCCGTGCGACCTGGATGCGGCGGTACTGGACGCCGCTCAGGCGCATCCCCAGCAGCAGCTCGCTGACGAGGTCGTGCACGTCGGGGACGGGAGGAAGCAGGGGCTCGGACATCGCGAAATTCGGACGATCGATCAATAAGAGCGGATTGTATGTCATAGACCGTCCTGTCGTCGTTCCTTACGATACGCCGTCATCAGTATTTTCCCTACACGACTCGGAACGACGCATGAATCCCGGAATCTCCTCTGCCGCCAGCACGGCGGCCCCCCGCGAGCCGGCCTGGGGCGCTGTCTTCGCGATGACGCTTGGCGTGTTCGGTCTCGTCACCGCCGAATTCCTGCCCGCGAGCCTGCTCACGCCGATGGCCGACAGCCTCGGCGTGACCGAAGGCGTGGCCGGCCAGGCCGTCACGGCCACCGCGACGGTCGCGCTCGTCACGAGCCTGCTGATCTCGGCGCTGACGCGCACGATCGACCGCCGGCGCGTGCTGCTCGCATTCTCGCTGCTGCTCGTCGCGTCCAATCTCGCGGTCGCGTTCGCGCCCGACCTGACGACGCTGCTGATCGGCCGCGTCGTGCTCGGCGTCGCGCTCGGCGGCTTCTGGACGATGGCGACCGCCACCGCGATGCGGCTCGTGCCGACGGCGATGGTGCCGCGCGCGCTGTCGATCATCTTCAGCGGCGTGGCGGTCGCGACGATCGCCTCCGCGCCGATGGGCAGTTATTTCGGGCACCTGATCGGCTGGCGCAACGTGTTCCTGATCGCGGCCGGGCTCGGCGGTCTCGCGTTCGCGTCGCAGGTGATGACGCTGCCGTCCATGCCGCCGAGCGGCACGACGCGGCTGCGCACGCTCGTCGACGTGCTGCGCCGGCCGACCGTCGGCCTCGGGATGTTCGCGACGATCCTCGTGTTCACCGGTCATTTCGCGTTCTTCACGTATCTGCGGCCGTTCCTCGAACAGGTCGCCGGCGTTGGCGTGAACGGGCTGTCGGCGATCCTGCTCGGCTACGGCATTGCCAATTTCGTCGGCACGTCGCTCGCGGGCCGCGTGCTCGAACACCGGCTGCGGCCGATGCTGATCGGGATGCCCGCGCTGATGGTCGTGCTCGGCGTCGCGCTCGTCGCGCTCGGCCGCGCACCGATGATCGACGCGGTGCTCGTGGCGTTGTGGGGGATGGCGTTCGGCGGCGTGCCGGTCGCATGGTCGACGTGGGTCACGCGCACCGTGCCCGATGAGGCCGAAAGCGCGGGCGGGCTGATCGTCGCGGCGATCCAGCTCGCGATCGCGACGGGCGCGGCGGCAGGCGGCGTCGTGTTCGACGCGAACGGCGCGGGCGGCGTGTTCCTGGGCGCGGCCGCGGTGCTGGCCGTGGCGGTCGCGACGATCGTGACCGGCGTGCCGAAGCGGGTGGGCGTGGCGCCGGCGCTCGCCGAGTGAGATGCATGCGGGCGATCGACGCGAGCGCGGATCGGCCTGCTGTTCGGACCGGGGAGAAACCGGCGTGTCTGGATGAAGTGACCCGCGCGGGCACGCTGCACGTTGCGGCGCGCCCGCTGTCACCGCGTGCGCGCCGCGTCAGCCGCGCGTAGCCGGATCCTCCGACAGCGCGCGCAACTGCCCGCGCAACACATCGACTTCGCCCGCTGCGAACGGCCGTTCGATCTCGGCGTGCGTTTGCTGCCATAGCGGGAATGCTTCGGCCAGCAACTGATGGCCGGCCGGCGTGAGTTCGAGCAGGCGGCTGCGCTTGTCGTTCGGATCCTGCGTGATTTTGAGCAGCCCGCGCCGCTCGAGCGGCTTGAGCGCGGCGGTTAGCGTGGTGCGGTCCATCGCGAGCAATGACGCGACCGATTTCATCGCGGCCGGCTGCGGCCGGTTCAGCGACATCAACAGCGAAAACTGGCCGTTGGTGAGATCCAGCGGACGCAGCACATCGTCGAAGATGCGCGCGAGATTACGCGCCGCGCGCTGCATGTGCAGGCACAGGCAGCAATCGCGCACCATCAGCGTCGTTTCGAAGGGGAGCTGTTCTTTGCGTGCCATGTTGCAATTGTGTTGATATCAACCTATTGTGTCAAGGGCGGGGAGCGGCAGCCCGTCGTTCCCGCCATCGGACGGAGGAAGCATGAGTGCGCAACAACAGTTGTATCTCGCGGTATTCCTCGGCAGCAAGGATAGCCCGGGCATGAAGGCGTGGATGGCGCTGCCCGAGGACGAGCGGCGTGCGCGGGAGCGCGAGGGGATCGCCGCGTGGCACGCGTGGGTCGACCGGCATCGCGATGCGATCGTCGAGCTCGGCGGGCCGCTCGGCAAGACCAAGACCATCGGCGCGGGCGGCGTGACGGACACCACCAATGCGATGAGCGGCTTCACCGTCGTGCGCGCCGCATCGCACGACGCGGCCGCCGCGCTGTTCGAAGGCCATCCGCATTTCACGCTGTTCCCTGGCGACGCGATCGACGTGATGCCGGTGCTCGCGGTGCCGGGCATGTGAGCGGCGACAGGCGCTGCGTGCGCGATCGTCGCGGCCGATGGGCCGTCGCCTGCGCGCGGCGATTTTCCCCGACATTATCGATGGAGACATTGCGATGAAGCTTTACGGATTCGCCGGCACGCGCTCGCAACGCGCGCTCTGGGGGCTCAAGGAACTGGATGCGGATTTCGAGTTCGTGTCGGTCAACCTGCTCGAGGGCGAGCACAAGCGGCCCGAATTCCTGCGCCTCAATCCCGCCGGCAAGGTGCCCGTGCTCGTGGACGGCGACCTGGTGATTCCCGAGTCGGCCGCGATCGTGCTGTATCTCGCGGACAAGTACCCGGAGAAGGCGCTGTTGCCCGTCGATCTGGCGCTGCGCGCGCAGGCCTATCGGTGGGTGATGTTCGCGGTGACGGAGCTTGAACAGCCGCTGTGGCGGATTACGCGCCATTCGTTCCTCTACCCGCCCGAAAAGCGCTCGCCGGCCGATATCGAGCTGGCTCGCGAGGATTTCGCGACGATGGCCGCGATCCTCGACAAGCATCTCGAAGGACGCGAATTCATCGTCGGCGACGCGTTGACGGTGGCCGATTGCGTGACGGTCTACCTGATCGACTGGGCGAGCGAATGCCACCTGATCGAACCGTTCCCGCAATTGCGCGCGTATCTCGAGCGGCTTTATGCGCGACCGAAGGCGCCGCAACGGATCGCGGACGCGCGCAAGGCGGCGTGAAACGGTAGTCGGTCGTGCCGATGGGGGCGATCGACCTCGACCGCGCGAACTCGCAGTCTTGCGGGCTCGCGGTTACGACGCGTCGACGGGGCCGCCGAGCGCACGGCACAGCGCCGACAAGTCGCGAACGGTCAGATGCGGGGACGGGGCACGTCGCGCGGCGTGCTCCGCTTCCGTCCCCGGGTGGCGCACGACCCATGCTGCCTGCAGCCCCGCATTCAACGCGCCGACGATATCGAGGTGAAAGTCGTCGCCGACGTGGAGCAGTTCCGCCGCAGGCACGCCGAGTTTCGCGGCGGCCGCATGGAAGATTTCCGGCTCGGGTTTCGCGAACCCGCACGCACGCGCGCTGAGCGTTTCGCGGAAGAACTCGCCGCCGCCGGTCAGCCGAAGGTCCGCATTGCCGTTCGTCACCGCGATCAGCGGAAATCGCGCGCTCAACCACTCGAGCGCCGGCAATGCATCGTCGAAGAACTCGACCTGGTTTCGCATGGAATAGAACACGTCGTACGCGCGGTCGGTCAGCGTGAGGTCTTCGTTCGCGCGTTCGAGCGCAAGCCGGATCGATCCGATGCGCAACGCGCGAAAGTCGCTGACGAGGTCCGGCCGCGAGCGTTCGTATTCGATGCGCAGCTGGCCCAGTGCCTGCGACGTGGGCACGACGCTCGCGGTAGCGGGCGCGTGCGCGATCAGCCACGCATGCAGCGACGCCTCGGCCCGTTCGACGGACGGTCCGAACGGCCAAAGCGTGTCGTCGAGATCGAACGAGAGGGCGGAAACTCTGGATAGGCGCATGGCGATGGAAGATACCACGCAGTGCCGTTCACCACGGCCACGGGATCGAACGTCCCGCGTCGTTTTCGAGGGCCTGCCGGTACAGGAAACGCGCAACGGTCAGGTCTTGCAGCGCGAGTCCCGTCATGTCGAACACGGTGATCTCGTCCGGCGATCGATCAACGGGCACGGTGCCGGCCAGCACGTCGCCGATTTCAGCACGCGGCAGATCGGGCGCCCATTGGCATTCGCCGATGCTGCGCGCCTGCTCGCGATCGTCCACGAAAATGCGCGCGCGCGCCAATACGCCTTCGGGAAGCTCGCGCTTGCCCGCAGTGTCCGCGCCGACGCAGGTCAGGTGGGTGCCGGGCTGAACCGCGTCCGCGTCGAACAGCGGGCCGCCGCCCGGCGTTGCCGTGATGACCACATCGCTGTCGGCCACGGCATCGTTCCGGTCCCGTGCGACACGGATGTCGCAACGTTCGCGGAATGCCGATTCGAACACCGCGTCCGGTTCGCCGCTGACGTTCACATACTGCACCGAGCACCGTTGCGGCAGCAGACTGAGCGCATAGTCGAGCTGGACGCGCGCCTGCACGCCGGTGCCGAACACGCAGATGCGGGTACTGTCGCGGCGTGCCAGCGCCTGCAGGCCGAGGCCGCCGGCCGCACCGGTCCGGGCGGTGGTGATCGCATTGCCGTCCATGATGCAGAGCGGACGGCCGGTGGCCGGATCGAACAGCGCGATCGTCGCCTGATGCGGCTCGCCGCCCCGGCTTCGATTACCGGGCCAGAAACCGGCTGCCTTGAAGCCGAGCAGATCCTGGCCCGCGACGTCGCCGGACTTGATGCCGAACACGCCGCCGGTGTGCAATCTTTCGCGCACGACCGGGAACACGCGCCCCGCACGTCGACTGTGCAGCACGAAGGCTTCGCGCACCGCCGCCATCACCGGTTCGGCTTGAAGGGCCGGTTCGACGACATCCCGGTCGAGAAGAAGGAGGTGGGCGTCAGTCGGCATGGTGGGAGAGCCTGTCGGATGCGATGCGAATCGCGATCTTTAAAGTTTGTATAGTTTTGGAAAAATAGTCAATTCCGATCGGGCGAGGGTGCGGTGGCCGGTTTCGTCGTTCGACATGCGTCGCTGCACTGGTCGTCGCCTTCAGGTGTCCTACCATCCGTAGAAGCGCGGCCAGGTCTGCACGGTGCCGTCGCTGCCCAGCGCGTGGTATTCCGGGTGCTGCGCACCGGTCGCGCATGCATGGTTCGGGAGGATCCGCAAACGGGTGCCGATCGGAAACCGCTTTGCGATCGCGGTGTCGGCCATTCCCGCGCGAGACACGATGCCGTGCTCCTGGTTGGCCGCGCTCATCACGTACTCGCCGAGCACTTCACCGTCTTCGGTACACACCTGCCCGTAGCCGAAATCCCGCGCCTGCCGCTGCGTGCCGCGATCGCGGCTCATCGCCATCCAGCCCGCGTCGACGATGGCCCAGCCTTTTTCTTCCTGGTGTCCGATGACGGTGGTCAGCACCGACAGCGCGATGTCGGACAGCGCGCACACACCGACGTTGTGCATCACGAGGTCGAACAGCACGTACACGCCCGCGCGGACTTCCGTCACGCCGTCGAGGTGCTCCGCGGACAACGCGGTCGGCGTCGAACCGATGCTCACGATCGGGCAGGGCAACCCCGCGGCCCTGAGGCGCTCCGCGGCGCGCACGGTCCGGCTGCGCTCCTGTTCGGCGATCGCGACCAGCGCGTCGCGGGTGTCGTAGTCGTAGCTGGAGCCCGCATGCGCGAGCACGCCGCCGAGCGTCATCCCGCCGTCGACCAGCGCGCGGCCGACGTCGATCAGCAGGTCGTCGTCGGGCACGATCCCCGAGCGGTGACCGTCGACGTCGACCTCGATCCAGACTTCGAAGCGCTCGCCGTGCTCGCGCCCGAATTCGGCGATGGCGTGCGCGGTCTGCAGGCTGTCGGCGACGATCTTCAGGTCGCAGCCCTGCCGGCGCAGCGCGAGCGCCTGGCCGAGCCTGGCGGGAATCATCCCGACCGCATAGACGATGTCGCGTACGCCGCCCGCGAAGAATTGTTCGGCCTCCTTAAGCGTCGACACCGTGATGCCCTGCGCACCGGCCGCGATCTGCGCGTCGACGACATGCTGGCATTTGGTGGTCTTCACGTGCGGCCGGAACCTGACGCCGAGCGCGTCCAGATGCGCCTGCATGCGCGCGATGTTATGACGCATGCGACCGACGTCGATCAATGCGGCGGGGGTATTCGGAAGCGGGATGCCCATGGTGCGTTGCCTCGGTGGTTTGCCGACAGCGAACACTGTAGGGTGTTTGGCCAGCAGCGTGTTTAACGTGTGCCAAATTGATCATTAAGCGCGATTTAATCGCGGGAAGCCGCTCATGCCTTGCCGCGCCACGGCGGCGGATCGAAAAATCGCGTCGCGGCTTCGAGGAAGACCCGTTGTCGCGCGGAGCGGCCGGTGCGCGACGGCAGCAGCGCGGTCACTGGCGCGGGCGGCAGATGCCAGTCGGGCAGCAGCCTGACCAGCTTGCCGCTGGCCAGCAGCGGCGCGACGTCCCACTCGGAGCGTTCGACGATGCCGAGCCCGGCCAGTGCCCAGTCGGTGATGACGGTGCCGTCGTTCGACGAAAGCGCGCCCGTGACGCGAATCACCGCCGATCGCCTGGATTCGCCCTTGCCATCGCCGGCTTGCGAGAAGCGCCAGCGCGGAACGTCCTCGTCGTTTTCGCGCAGGCACAGGCAGTCGTAGCGGGCGAGATCGGACGGATGGTCCAGTTCGTTGATGCGCCGCGCGTAACCGGGGCTCGCGCACAGGAAGCGCTCGTTGGGCGCGAGCGGATAGCCGATCCACGACGACGACTTCAGGCTGCCGACATGGACGACCACGTCGGCCCCCGACGCGCTGGTCAGCGGACTCTCCGACAGGTGCAGCGAGATTTCGAGCTTCGGATGCGCGCGTTGCACGTCACGCACGATCCGCGCGACGTACTTGCGCCCGAAGCCGAACGGCGCGACGACGCGCAGCGTGCCCTGCACGTCGCCGTGATCGCCGGAGATGTTGGCCGGCAGTGCCTCGACGCGCTCGAGAATCCCGACGGCTTCCTGGTACAGCCGCTGACCCTCGTCGGTCAATGCGATCCCTTTCGGCCGCCGCACGGCGAGCCGGACATTGAGTCGCGCCTCCATCCGCTGCAGGCGGATCGTGACCGCGGGCGGGGTGAGGTCGAGCAGGCGCGCGGCGGATGCCAACGAGTGCGACGCGCCGATCGCGCGCACGAGTCGAAGATCGTCGAGGTCGAGCATTTCGTATCTTTTAATGCTGATGTTGCTGAGCATTAAACACCACATCGCATGATGAATCCATCGACGCATGTTCGGATATCGACAAGCGTTTGTGAGGATCGACGTGCGGGAATGCCTGCCCGGCGAACGGGGTTGGCGTTGACCGGGCCATCGCGCAGGGAAAGCGGGATGACGCTGCGTCACCCCGCACGCCGCTTCGTTCACTTCACGCGTCGAGCCCGAAAATCAACGACCGATGCGCGCCCACGCCGGCCGCGACGCCGGATGCCGACGCGAACGTCGCATTCGTCATCAGGCTCGACGCATCGCCGGCCGCGAACACACCGGGAACGCTCGTCTGCTTCCACGTATCGACGCGAATCGCCGTGCCCAGCGGCCCGTCGTCGAACGCACAGCCGAGCTGTCGGGCGAGATCGCTCGCCATCTCCGTGCGCGCGCCGATGAACAACGCATCGATCGGCACGACTTTCCCGTCGGCGAGCCGCAGCGCGTCGATCCGCGGCGCTTCGCCGAGGATCTCGACGACCGGCGACCGTTCGATACGCACGCCTCGCGCGGCGAGCAATGCGGCTTCCTCCTCGTTCGCTTCGACTACGCGTTGCGTGAACCACGTCGTCGGTCCCCAGTCCGGAATCAGGATCGCCTGATGCACGGAAAGCGGATGCGTCGCCAGCACGCCGAGTTGCCGGCCCGACACCTCGTAGCCATGGCAATACGGACAATGCAGCACGGTGACGCCCCAGCGTTCCGCGAGCCCCGGCAGCGCGGGCAGTTCGTCGCGGATGCCGGTCGCGAGGATCAGCCGCTCGGCGCTTGCACGGCTGCCGTCCGCCAGTGTCACGTGAAAGCGGCCGTTCGCATCGCGCTCGGCGGTGCGCGCCTCGCCGGCGATCCGCTGCACGGTCGGATAGGTCGCGAGTTGCGCGGCGGCTTCCGCGACGATCTGCGCAGGCGGCTTGCCGTCCTGCCCGAAAAATCCGTGCGCATGTTCGGCAAAACGATTACGCGGCCGCCCGGCATCGATCACGAGCACGCGGCGCCGCGCGCGTGCGAGCTGCATCGCGGCCGACAGCCCGGCAAAGCTGCCGCCGATCACGATCACTTCATGATGGCTCTGCATGTGTTCACCCCTTTCCTGAATCCGTATCAAGCGAAGAACGTGCTCCGATGGCGGCCAACTCATGAAACACGAGAAGTTGCATGATAGGCCGATGGTATCATTCATGCAACTTCATAAGTTTCGAGAGTGGGAGCCAACCGTCCGTGAGAACCGATAGCCGTTTGTCGCGCATGCTGCATGCGCTGATCCACATGGACCAGGCCGACGGCCCGCTGACGTCGGAGGCGATCGCGGCGATGCTGTGCACGAATCCGGTCGTCGTGCGGCGATTGCTCGGCGGGCTGCGCGACTGCGGCTACGTGCAGTCGGAGAAAGGGCATGGCGGCGGGTGGGCGCTCAGCGTCGCGCTCGACGACATCACGCTGCTCGACGTCTATCGCGCGGTGGGCGAGCCGCCGGTATTTTCCGATCTGGTGGCCGAGGATGCACCCGAATGCCTGGTCGAACAGGCGGTCAACGCGCATCTGTCGGCCACGCTGAAGGAGGCCGAAGCGGTGCTGCTTGCGCGCTTCGGGGAGGTCACGCTCGGCATGCTGTCGCGCGATTTCGAGGCGAAGGCGGCGCGCCGCCGCAAGCCGCGCTGACGCGCCGCAACATCGCGACCGTCACCCGACCGTCACCCTGTAGCCGGCAGTCCGACGCATCCGGCGCGGCGCGAAACCCGCGCGCCGCCGCGTTCTGTCCCCCAACTTCTGCCCGGTTCGCCCGCCACAGGGCAAAATACGGGTTTTCCGCACCCGAGAGGGCGCGCCCGAATCATGCGCCGGGCGGCGGCAGTGCGCAATCGCACGCCGCCACCGGGCGCCCAGGCAAGATGCTCGCCGTGTCGCGAGCCCACAGGAGTCCAGACCCCATGCCCGAATCCAACCTGTCCTTCTTCGGCCGGCTGTCGCTGGCCGTCGGCACGTTCTTCTCCGTGATCGGCAACCGCGAGTTCGCGGCCGGCGTGCTGCGCGTGCGCGACGGCGCCCCGGCACCGGTCGCCCCGGCGCCGGTTGCGCCGGCCCCCGCCGCGGCTCCGGCGCCCGCGCCCGTGAAGGCTCCGGCCCCCGAGCTGCGCGAAGCGAGCCCGCAAGCCGCGCTGCAACTGCTCGGCCTGTTGCAGCGCGATGCGCGCTTCATCGACTTCGTCGAGGAAGACATCGCCGGCTATGCGGACGCCGACATCGGCGCTGCCGCACGCCTCGTGCACGACGGCTGCCGCGCTGCGCTGCGCGAGCACTTCACGATCGTGCCGGTGCGCGATGAAGCCGAAGGCAGCCGCGTGACGCTGCCGGCCGGCTTCGACGCGACGGCCGTGCGCGTGACGGGCAACGTGGTCGGTTCCGCGCCGTTCACGGGTACGGTCAGCCATCGCGGCTGGCGCGTGGCCGACGTGCGCCTGCCGAAGCTGACGGGCAGTCACGACGCATCGGTGGTTGCACCGGCGGAGGTGGAACTGTGAGCGATCCGCGCTATTCGATCGGTATCGACCTCGGTACGACCCATTGCGCGCTGTCGTACGTCGACAGCGCCGCGAGCGACGGCGAAAAGATCACGCAGCAGGTGCTGCCGATCGCGCAGCTGACCGCGCCCGGCGCGCTGGAGTCGCGCGACCTGCTGCCGTCGTTCCTCTATCTTCCGCATGAAAGCGAGCTGACGCAGGGCGACCTGACGCTGCCGTGGACGGCCTCGCGCGGCTTCGCGGTCGGCGAAATGGCGCGCACTCGCGGCGCGGGCACGCCAATCCGCCTCGTCTCGAGCGCGAAGAGCTGGCTGTGCCACCCGGGCGTCGACCGCCGCGCGGCGATTCTGCCGAGCGATGCGCCGCCCGAAGTGTCGCGCGTGTCGCCGCTGGAAAGCTCGATCCGTTATCTGACGCACCTGCGCGAAGCGTGGGATCACGCGCATCCCGACGCGCCGTTCGCCGACCAGGACGTGACGGTCACGATCCCCGCGTCGTTCGACCCGGCCGCGCGCGAACTGACGGCGGAAGCCGCGCGTGCCGCCGGTTATTCGCGGATGACGCTGCTCGAGGAGCCGCAGGCGGCGCTCTACAGCTGGATCCAGAAGAGCGAAGGCGGCTGGCGCAAGCAGGTGCAGGTCGGCGACCTGATCCTGTGCGTGGACGTTGGCGGCGGCACGACCGACCTGTCGCTGATCGCGGTGGTCGAGCGCGAAGGCAACCTGGAACTGCATCGCGTGGCGGTCGGCGAGCACATCCTGCTCGGCGGCGACAACATGGACCTCGCGCTCGCGCACGTGGTCGCGCGCAAGCTCGCGCAGCAGGGCACGCAGGCGGATCCGTGGCAACTGCGTGCGCTGACCTACGCATGCCGCTCCGCGAAGGAAACGCTGCTGTCCGACCCGACGACCGATGCGGTGCCGCTCGTCGTGCCGAGTCGCGGCTCGAAGCTGATCGGCGGTTCGATCCGCACGGAGCTCACGCGCGCCGAACTCACGCAGACGATCCTCGAAGGCTTCTTCCCGCAGGTCGATGCGGCCGCGCGCCCGGTGAGCCGCGCGCGCGTCGGCCTGACGCAACTCGGCCTGCCGTATGCGCAGGACGCGGGCATCACGCGCCATCTCGCGGCGTTCCTCGGCCGCCAGGTCGCGGCGCTCGACACGCTCGAAGGCGTGCAGCGCACGCTGCCGCAAGGCGCGACGTTCCTGCATCCGACGGCCGTGCTGTTCAACGGCGGCGTGTTCAAGTCGACGCTGCTCACGCAACGCGTGCTCGATACGCTCAACAGCTGGCTCGCCGCCGAAGGCGCGCCGCCCGCCCGCCTGCTCGAAGGCGCCGATCTCGATCTGGCGGTCGCGCGCGGCGCGGCTTACTACGGTTACGTGAAGCGCGGCCGTGGCGTGCGTATTCGCGGCGGCACGGCGCGTGCGTACTACGTCGCGATCGAGTCGGCGATGCCCGCGGTGCCGGGGCTGGAGCCGCCGGTGCAGGCGCTGTGCGTCGCGCCGTTCGGGATGGAGGAAGGCTCGGACGCGGCGCTGCCGCCGCAGGAGTTCGGCCTCGTCGTCGGCGAGCCGGTGCAGTTCCGCTTCTTCGGATCGTCGGTGCGCCGCCAGGACCAGGTCGGCACGCTGCTCGATTACTGGTCGCCGGAAGAACTTCAGGAACTCGAGGAAATCCAGGCGACGCTGCCCGCCGAAGGGCGCACGGTCGGCGAGATCGTGCCCGTGAAGCTGCATGCGCGCGTGACCGAAGCCGGCACGCTCGAACTCGAGGCGATCCCGAGCGGCACGGACGAGCGCTGGAAGGTCGAGTTCGACGTGCGCGGCGCCGCCTGAGCACGATGAAGCGCTATACGGTCGGCATCGACCTCGGCACGAGCAATACGGTCGTCGCGTACGTCGAAGCCGGCTCCGACGCGATCCGCGTGTTCGACGTCGAGCAACTGGTCGGCCCCGGCGCGGTGGCCGCGCAGCCGCTGCTGCCGTCGGTGCGCTATCACCCGGCGGCCGGTGAGCTCGCGGCGGACGCGCTGAGGTTGCCGTGGCAGGCGGCCGGCGCGCGCGACGCGGCCGCCCGTTCGGGTGGCGGCCGTGACGGCGCCGCTGGTGACGCGCTGCCGCCCGTGATCGGCCGCTATGCGCGCACGCTCGGCGCGCAGGTGCCGGGCCGGCTCGTGACGAGCGCGAAGAGCTGGCTGTCGCACGCATCGGTCGACCGGCTCGCCGCGATCCTGCCATGGGGCGCGGCCGACGGCGTCGACAAGGTGTCGCCGGTCGACGCGAGCGCCAGCTATCTCGCGCATGTGCGCGACGCGTGGGATGCCCGTTTTCCCGATGCGCCGCTCGCGAAGCAGGACGTGATCCTGACGGTGCCCGCGTCGTTCGACGACGGCGCGCGCGCGTTGACGGTCGAGGCCGCGCGGCGCGCGAAGCTGCCCGCGCTGCGGCTGCTGGAAGAGCCGCAGGCCGCGTTCTACGACTGGCTGTACGGCCGGCGCGAAACGCTGCGCGACACGTTCGCCGACGCGCGGCGCGTGCTGATCTGCGACGTCGGCGGCGGCACGACCGATCTCACGCTCGTCGATGTCGCACCGGGCGACGGCGGCGAGCCGACCTTTACGCGCGTCGGCGTCGGCAATCACCTGATGCTCGGCGGCGACAACATGGACCTCGCGCTTGCGCGCCTGGTCGAAACGCGGCTGACCGAGCCCGGCACGCGGCTGTCGGCCGCGAGCCTGTCGCAGCTCGTCGAGCGCTGCCGTGCCGCGAAGGAGCGGCTGCTCGGCGACGATGCACCGGCGTCCGTCACCGTCACGCTGCTCGGCGCGGGCAGCAAGCTCGTCGGCGGTGCACGTTCGGCCGAACTGACACGGCAGGAAGTCGAACAGATCGTCGTCGACGGTTTCTTTCCGCAGGTCGAGGCCGGCGAACTGCCGCGCCGCGCGCGGGCGGCGATCGTCGAATTCGGGTTGCCGTATGCGAGCGACCCTGCCGTCACGCGGCACGTCGCCGCGTTCCTGAACCGTCACGCGGAAGGCCCGCTGCCCGACACGCTGCTGCTCAACGGCGGCGTGTTCCGTGCGGGCGCGCTCGCGGGCCGTCTCGCGCAGACGCTCGGCGCGTGGCGCGGCGCGCCGCTCGACGTGCTGCACAACGCGCATCCGGACGTGGCCGTCGCGCGCGGCGCGGTGGCGTATGGCCTCGCGCGCGCCGGGCATGCGCCGCGCATCGGCGGCGGTTCCGCGCGCAGCTATTTCCTCGTGCTGGACGACGGCGCCGGCGACGCAGCCGCGCGCGGTGTCTGCCTGCTGCCGCGCGGAGCGGAAGAGGGCCGCGAGATCCGGCTGGAGGATCGTACCTTCGCGCTGCAGCTCGGGCAGCCGGTGCGTTTCCACCTCGTGTCGACGGTGGCCGACACCGCGTACCGGCCCGGCGATCTCGTCGCACTCGACGGCGGCGATTTCGTGCGGCTGCCGCCGATCGCGACGGTCGTCGAGCGGCAGGCGGGCAGCGATGCGCGCGAAACGCCGGTGAAGCTCACCGCGTCGCTGACCGAGGTCGGCACGCTCGAAATGCATTGCATCGCGACCGACGACGCGGCACGCCGCTGGCGGCTCGAATTCCAGTTGCGCGGCGACGCGCCGGCGCACGGCGGCGACGATGCATCCGCGCGGCATCCGCGTCTCGACCACGCGATCGAACTGATCGAGCGCTCGTTCGGCAGCAAGGCCGCGGACGTCACGCCGAAGGACACGCGCCGGTTGCGCGCGCAGCTCGAACAGGTGCTCGGCCCGCGCGAAGAGTGGGACGTCGCGCTCGCGCGCGAACTGTTCGACGCGCTGCTTGCGCGGGCGCGGCGCCGCCGTCGCTCGGCCGATCACGAACGCGCGTGGCTGAACCTCGCCGGTTATTGCCTGCGCCCGGGCTTCGGCCATCCGCTCGACGCATGGCGCATCGAGCAGCTGTGGCCGCTGTTCGACGACGGCATTCAATACGTGAACGACGGGCAGGTGTGGTCCGAGTGGTGGACGCTGTGGCGGCGCGTGGCCGGCGGCCTCGACGACGATGCGCAGACGCAGGTGCGCGACGCGATCGCGTTCCTCGAACCGTCCGACGACAAGCGGCGCAAGCTGCCGTTCGATCCGGGCAAGGTCGGCCCGGCCGACATGACGCGGCTGTCCGCGTCGCTCGAACGATTGCCCGTCGAGCGCAAGGTCGAGCTGGCCGAGCGCCTGATCGCGCAATTGCAGAAGCCGGCCGAGCGCGCGCTGTGTGCGTGGGCGCTCGGGCGCATCGGTGCGCGCCGGCCGTTCTATGGCAGCGCGCACAGCGTCGTGCCTGCGGAAGTCGCCAATGGCTGGCTCGACGCGCTGTTCGCGCTCGACTGGAAGCAGGTCGAGCCGGCCGCGTTCGCGGCCGCGCAGATTGCCCGGATGACGGGCGACCGTTCACGCGACCTGCCGGACGATACGCGCGACGCGGTGATCAAGCGTCTGTCGGCCGCGAATGCGTCGACGGCATGGATCGACATGGTGCGCGAAGCGATCGCGTTCGACGAAGCCGACACGGCGCGCGTGTTCGGCGAAACGCTGCCGGCCGGGTTGAAGCTGCTGGCCGGGTGAGTGGCGCGATGTGCTCCGGTATCGTTCGGATACCGGAGCATTTCGCGGCGTTGCCGATGCGGGCTGACGCGCGCCGATTCAATGCCCTTCGAACAAAAAAACGGCTGCCGTTGCATCGCATCGGCAGCCGTTTGCGCTTTGTGAGCCTGTCGGTCAGATAGGCGGCGTCGTCTCGCGTGGCAATGCGGCCGACTCCGCGGCGATCGCATCCGGCGCGGCCGCCCGCCGCGCGAGATGAATCCCCGCGAGCATGCAGCGCACCGATCCGCCGGCCAGTTCGATCGTCGGCACGTCGAGCGGCAGCAGCCGCGCGGAGCGCTCGATCACCGCACGCTGGTCAGGTGTGAGGCAATCGAACGCGCGTCGCGACAGCGCAAGCACGCGCCCGTTGCTTCCCGACAATTCCAGCGTATTGCCTGCGAAATTCGCGATCTGCGACTGATCGAGGGCGATCACCGCACGTCCCGTTTCGGTCAGGCGTTGCGCGATCTCGACGCGGCGCCGGCCGTCGGCGATCAGGTCGAGGCCGACCATCGCGAACTCCGTCGCGACGCTCATCATCACGTTCGTGTGATAGATCGGGCGTCCATCGGCGTCGGCCGTATCGAAGCAGATCGGCTCGAAATTGAAATGCGTGCAGAAGCGTTCGAGCGCGACCGGATCGGCACGGCGCGACCGCGCGGTATAGGCGATCCGCGCGACGTGGTCGAGCACCATCGCGCCGGTGCCTTCCAGGAACACGTCGTCGTATTCGAGACCCGAATAGTCGATCACGTCCTGCACGCGATACTCGGCCTTCAGCATTTCGACGATGTCCGCACGCCGCTCGCGGCGGCGGTTCGGGCTGTGCATCGGATACAGCGCGACGTGGCCGCCCGGATGCGTCGAGAACCAGTTGTTCGGGAACACGGAATCGGGCGTGTCGTGCTCGCCGTGGTCGTCGAACACGTGCACGCGCACGCCCGCATCGGCGAGCGTCTGCGCGGCGGCCGTGACTTCGTCGCGTGCGGCGGCGGACACCGACGACGTGTCGGTCGAGCCGCCCCCGGCCGTGCGCTGGAACGCGTTGTCGGCCGCGGTCTGCGGGTTCGGCAGGAAACGGTGCGGCCGGATCATCACGACGGCGGCCGGCGCCTGGATCGATACGAGATTCATGGAAGGCAGGAGCGAAAGGCAGGGAACCGGGCAGCGCACGGGCCGCCCGGCGTTGACGGTCAGCGCGCGAATGCGGCGACGGCTTCGGTGACGAACGCCGCGTGACCCTGCGCGATCGCGGCCGGGTCGTCGATCAGCGCGAACAGGTTCTTCGGGTCGACGGCCGGCGGAATCAGCGCGATCTCGACCCCCGCGTTGTGCTGCTGCGCGAGCGCGTACAGGTAGCGCAGCGCCGAGTAGTCCTCCAGCGCGAAGCCGACCGAGTCGAACACGGTGACTTCGTCCGCGCGTTCGCGGCCGGTCGTTTCGCGTTGCAGCACGCGCCACAGTTCGGTGACAGGGAAGTCGGCCGGCATCTGCTGGATCTCGCCTTCGATGCGCGACTGCGGCTCGAATTCGACGAACACGCGGCCCGCCTGCAGCACGCCCGCTTCAAGCTCGGTCTTGCCGGGGCAATCGCCGCCGACCGCGTTCAGGTGCATGCCGGGCTCGATCATGTCGGCCGTGACGATCGTCGCGTACGCCTTGTCGGCGGTGACGGTCGTCACGATGTCGGCGCCGCGCACGGCGTCGGCGGTCGATGCGGCGCGCACGACGCGCAATTCAGGGTATGCGGCGAGGTTCTGCACGAGCTTGTCGGTCGCGAGCGGATCGACGTCGAACACGCGGATTTCGTCGATGCCGAGCAGCGTGTGGAACGCGATCGCCTGGAATTCGCTCTGCGCGCCGTTGCCGATCAGTGCCATCGTGCGCGAGTCGGGGCGTGCGAGACCCTGCGCGGCGAGCACCGACGTGGCGGCCGTGCGCAGCGCGGTCGTCAGCGTGAGTTCGGCGAGCAGCAGCGGGTAGCCGGTATCGACTTCGGCGAGCGCGCCGAATGCCATCACCGTGTGCATCCCGCGCGTCGCGTTGACGGGGTGGCCGTTCACATATTTGAACGCGAACAGCGACGCGTTCGCGACGGGCATCAGTTCGATCACGCCGTCGCGCGAGTGGCATGCGACGCGCGGCGACTTGTCGAAATCGGCCCACTGCAGGTAATCGGCGCGCAGCGTGTCGACGAGTTCGCGCAGGAACGTCGTGACGCCGGTTTTGGCGATCAGGCGGGCGGTGGCGGGAACGTCGAGGAAGCGAGTCATCGGTCTGTCTCCATTGTCTTTGCCGGTACGGGTGTCCTGGCATTCCGGTCGACCGGGCGATGCTTCGGTGCGGGCGCGGGCTTGCTGAAAAGCGGCGGCACGGCGTATTCGGCCGGTCGATGGAGTCATTATTTCCGGGAGTCGAGCCAACAAAAAGACGGCAAAAGTGGCAGATTTATCGATAGACTTGTCAAAATGCCAGCCATATCCGGCAGTTTGCCCGGTTCGCGCTGGTCGGAATGCGCAGCCTCCGGCACGCTGGCGGCCGGTTCACGCTCAACAGGAAGGCCCCTTCATGATCACGCTCGACGACGTCGACCGGCAGCTGATCGCGCTGCTGCGCGACAACGCGCGACTGCCCGTCGTCGCCCTGGCGAAGGAATTGCGCGTCGCGCGCGCGACCGTGCAGAACCGGCTGACGCGGCTGGAGAAAAACGGCGTGATCGTCGGTTATACGGTACGGCTCAAGCCGGCGGCCGAACGGCACCGGATCCGCGCGCTGATGTCGATCGCGGTGCAGGGCAATCGCGGCGCCGAGGTGGTGAAGGTGCTGCGCGGGCATCCGAATGTAGCGTCGATCCACAGCACCAACGGCCGCTGGGATCTCGTCGCCGAGCTGCATGCCGATTCGCTCGAGCATTTCGATCGCGTGCTCGGCGCGATCCGGCTGATCGACGGCATCGCGAGTACCGAGACGAGCATTCTGCTGTCGACGCACAAGGCGTAGCTATCCAGTTGCATTGCTATTGCTGAAGTTGCGATGCTGCGGATGTCAGGAAACGCGCCGACGTCGACACGTTGTGGTGGCCGTTCTGCGGCCGCCAGTATGGACCGGCTGGTGGCGCGACATGAGGGGCACAATGCCGACGACGATCGCGACAGCGACGACTGAGCGTCTGTCGCCATGTGGCGTTCGATCGGTCGTATGTCAGATCATACGGTAACCTAAGCTTTGCCTGCGCGCTGCGTCGCCGCCCTCGGAAACGTCATCACCACCGCGAACCCGCCGGCATCCGGAAACGCGAACCCGATGCGCCCGCCGTGCGCTTTCATGACTTCCTGCACGATCGCGAGCCCGAGCCCCGACCCGGTTCGACGCTCGCTGCCGTCCGGCGCGATCCGGACGAACGGCTGCAATGCCGCCTCCCAATGCTCGCGCGGAATCCCCCGCCCGTTGTCGGTGACGGTCAGCGTCACCGCTTGATCCGCGTTGCCCGCGCTGGCGACCGACACGACGATATCGTCTGCATGTCCATGCAGCAGCGCGTTGTGCAGCACGTTCGACAACGCCTCTTGCAGACTGATCGCATCGCCGTCGATCCACGCATGCGGGGCGTCGCTCGCGAACGCGACGGCCACATCGCGCGTGTCCGCGAGCGGAATCGTGCGGCCGAGCACGTCCTTCGCGAGCGCGACGAGTTCGACGGGTTGCAGCGGCACGACCTCGGTGCGATGAATCACCATCGCATGATTGAGCAACTGCCCCGTGAGGCGGCCGACGTCCGCGCTGGTCGCGCGCAGCGCGTCGAGCCGTGCCGCATGGCGCGCGGGATCGGATTCCCCGTCGAGCAATTCGATCTGCGCGTCGAGCCGCGCGAGCGGTGTGCGCATCTGGTGCGCTGCGTCGGCGATGAAGCGCTGCATTGCGTTGATGCGCTCGGCCAGGCGGTGTATCAACCCGTTGATCGAGCCGATGATCGCGTCGATCTCGCTCGGCGTGTCGACGGCCACGGGCCGCAGGTCGGCCGGGTCGCGCGCGGCGATGAGCGTGCCGATCTGCGCGAGCGGGCGCAGGCCGCGCCGGATCGCGAGGCCGCTCGCGCCGATCGCGAGCACGCTCATCAGCAGGATCAGCGTCCACACCTTGATGCTCATGTCGTTCGTGAGCTGCTGGCGCGCGTTGGTGGTTTGCGCAACGGTCACGAGCGCCCAGCCGGGCGTGCTTTCCTCGGGCATGTAGCGCGCGATGGTCGCCGTGCGGATTCGGTGCCCCTGGTAGACGGCGTTCGCGAACGCGGGGCCCTGTTTCGCGGCGGCGAGCGTCGCGGGGCTCGCGAGATCGTTGTAGCCGGCCACGACGACACCGCGCGAATCGACGACCTTGTAGTAGACGAGGTCGTAGCGCGACAGCGTCGACAGCGCGGCGACGGGCGGGTTCAGCGCGAGCACGCCGCCTTGCACGTAGAGGTTCTCCGCGACCTGGATCGACGCGCCGGCGAGCAACTGGTCGTACGCGCGTTCGGCGGCGACGCCCGCGTAGTAGCGCGCGATCGCCGCGAGCGCGAGCGCGCCGGTCGCGACGACGAGCGCGATGAACAGCAGCGTGCGCCCGAACAGGGTCTTCGGGAACCAGTCAATGCGCGGCAATCTGATACCCCATCCCGCGCGCGGTGCGGATCTCGACCGAGCTGCCCTGCAGCTTCCTGCGCACGCGTGTCACGTACTGCTCGACCGCGTTCGCGGTCGGCTCGTTGCCGAAGCTGAACAGCTGGTTCAGCAGTTCGTCCTTGGAGAAGATCCGCTGCGGGCGGCTTGCGAGAATCTCGAGCAGCGCGAATTCCTGGCGCGACAGCGACAGCGGCTGGCCGTCGAGTTCGGCAAGCCGGCTGCTGCGGTCGATCACGAGGCCGCCGAGCGTCAGCACGTCATTCGCATGGCCGCTGTTGCGGCGCAGCAGCGCCTGCACGCGCGCATCGAGCTCGCGGTAGTCGAACGGCTTCACGAGATAGTCGTCGGCGCCGAGGCCCAGGCCGCTCACCCGGTCGTCGATCGCGGAACGTGCGGTAACGAGCAGCACCGGCGTCGTGCTGCCCGACGCGCGCAGGTTGCGCAGCACCGAGAAGCCGTCGAGGCCGGGCAGGTTCGCATCGAGCACGACGAGGTCGAAGCGCTCGACGCGCAGCAATCCGTTCGCGGTCGAGCCGTCGGTTTCGAGATCGACGGCATGGCCGAGCCGCGCGAGGCGGCTGCGGATCGCCGCGCCGATTTCGGCATCGTCCTCCACGACAAGAATGCGCATGGTGCCGTTTGCAGGTAGATGAGTTAGGGGTTTTCCCGGGGCCGGGATGTCAGCATTTTCTCAGACTCGCTCGATAACCTGTGTTCAGCCGGAACGAGCGATGACGGCATTAATACCAGAGGAGACGGCAACATGCAGCATGTCACGGGCACGACGAAGGCGCGGCCGAATGCACGGCGAAGCCTGACGCGGGCTGCCGCGTCGTCGCTTGCCGCCCGCGGTACGCAGGCGTGCGCATGACGACGTCGCCCCGCCGCCGCGCGTTGCTCGCCGCCGGCCTCGGCATGCTTGCCGCACCGTCGCTGGTGCGCGCGAAGCCGCGCACGGTGCGGATCTCGAAAGGCTACGGCGTGCTGTACCTGCCGCTGCTCGTGATGGAGAAGCAGCGCTTGTTCGAGCAGCACGCGGCGCGGCACGGCGTGCGCGAGGTCGCGGTCGACTGGGTGCTGCTCGACGGCGGCAATTCCGTCAACGACGCGATGATGGCCGGCACGCTCGATTTCGCGGGCGCCGGCGCGCCGGGCTTCATCGAGCTGTGGGCGCGGGCACGGGGGATTCCGAACGTCGAGGTGATCGGCATCAGCGGATTGTCCACGACGTCGCTGTCGCTCAATGCGAATCGGCCGGGTCTCGCGTCGCTGCGCGACTTCACGCCGTCCGACCGGATCGCCGTACCGGGCATCCGCACGTCGCTGTCGGCGGTCGTGCTGCAGATGGTCGCGAGCCGCCAGCTCGGCGCGAAGCATTTCGCGCAACTCGATTCGATCACCGTGAACCTGCCGCATCCGCAAGCGATGCAGGCGCTGATCCGCCGCGAGAACGGCGTCACGGCGCACTTCACGTCACCGCCGTTCTCGACCCTCGAGTTGCGGCAGCCGGGCATTCATCGCGTCGTGAATTCGGTCGACGTGCTCGGCCCGCTGACGCTCGACGTCGTGTTCGCGCCGAAGCGGCTCGTCGATACGGAGCCCGCGCTGGCCTCGGCATTTCTCGGCGCGCTCGACGAAGCGAACCGCCTGATCGCGCAGGACCCGCGCGCGGCGGCCGCGCTGTATGCGGCCTCGTCGGGTGTCGGCGTGTCGCACGACGACGTGATGCAGATGCTCGCCGCGCCGGACACGCGTTTCTCGGTGCGGCCGAACCAGCTGATGGACTACGTCGAATTCCTGTATCTCGCCGGCACGATCAAGGCGAAGCCGCGCGCGTGGCACGAGATGTTCGCGCCGATGCTCGACGACTACCGGACCGGCTGATCGCCGCCGTCCGTCGCCGGACCCCGATTTCATCGAACACCCCCGCGCCCGCGCGTGCATCGCGCGCGGCGCCGATTCAACCGACAAGCAACCGATTCACGGAGGAGCCCGCAGTGAATACCACCGAAACCCTGGACCCCGCGTCCGCCGAAGAGCAGCGCATCATGTCGAAGATGGCGCGGCGCCTGCTGCCCATCCTCGTCGTGATGTTCCTGATCGCATTCATCGACCGGCAGAACGTCGGCTTCGCGAAATTGCAGATGGTGCACAGCCTCGGGATGACCGAGGCCGCGTTCGGTCTCGCGTCGTCGCTGTTCTTCATCGGCTACCTGCTGTTCGAGGTGCCGAGCACGCTCGCGCTGCATCGCTATGGCGCACGCGTGTGGCTTGCGCGGATCATGCTGACGTGGGGCCTCATCACCGTGCTGATGGGCTTCACGACGTCGATGCCCGCGTTCTGTTCGCTGCGCTTCCTGCTCGGGATCGCGGAGGCCGGCTTCTATCCGGGCGTGATCTATTACCTGACGCTGTGGTTTCCGCAGAGCTACCGCGCGAAGGTGCTCGGCATCTTCACGCTGGGCAGCGCGCTCGCGAACATGCTCGGCTCGCTGGTCGGCGGCGTGCTGCTGGGCCTGAACGGCGTGTGGGGGCTCGCGGGCTGGCAGTGGGTGTTCGTGGCGACGGGCATCCCGGCGGTGATCGTCGCGATCGTCGTGTTTCGCGTGCTGCCGGCGTCGTTCCGCGATGCGCCGTTCCTCGACGAACGCGAGAAGCAGATCGTCGCGGCCGCGCTCGAACGCGAGAAGCCGGTGCAGGCAGAACATGCCCAGCCGTGGAAGGCGCTACTCGATCCGCGCGTGATGCTGTTCGCGGCGACCTACATGCTGATGTCGACGTCGTTGTACGGCGTCACGTACTGGCTGCCGACGATCGTCAAGTCGTTCGGCGTGTCGAGCAGCACGAACGGCTTGTTGAGCATGCTGCCGTGGGCGCTCGCGGTATTGCTGCTGCTGTGGCTGCCGTCGAAGCTGCGCCGCGCGAAGAGCATCCTGCGCACGATCGCGATCGTCGCGGCGCTCGGTGCGCTCGGCTTCCTGCTGAGCCTCGTGCTGCCGTCGACGCCGTTGCGCTTCATCGCGCTCGTGCTCGGCGGTGCGTGCATCCCGCTGCTGTATCCGTGCTTCTGGTCGATGCCGCCGCGCTACTTCACCGGCGCGCGTGCGGCGGCGAGCGTCGCGGCGATCAACTCGATCGGCAACCTCGGCGGCTTCTTCAGCCAGAACCTGATGCCGTTCGCGGGCAAGGTGACGGGCACCGCGTTCGGCCCGATGATCGTGCCGATCGTGTGCCTCGCGCTGCTCGGGATCGGCGCGCTGGTCGCGTGGTCGCGCTCGGAGCGGGCGATGTCCAGATCCAACCTGGGACGATGCTGAAAGCCGCACGCGCAGCGATGGAGACCGATCAGGCGAATGGCAGCGATCGGCGAAAACGTTCGAACAACTCACCATCCTGACCGTTCGTCATCAGCGGGAAGGGACGACGACTGACCCCCGCAGCGGCATTCCGCCGCTGCATCCTCACCCTTACCCGTGCGTCCGCGACGCCCCCGGTGCTTCATGCGCGATCGCCACATGCGCCGACGCCACCGGGATGTCCACCTCCACCGTCGTTCCCTCGCCGAGCGTCGTATCGATCCGCAGCGTGCCGCCGACGAGATACGCGCGCTCGCGCAAGCCGACCAGCCCGAACGATCCCGACTTGCGCGGCGCACCGGGATCGAATCCCGCACCGTCGTCTCGAATCGTCAGCGTGATCGTCTCGTCACGATAAACGAGCGCCACGGTCGCGCTCGACGCAGCCGCGTGCCGCGCGACGTTCGCGAGCGCTTCCTGCGCGATGCGGAACACGGCCGTCGCATACGGTTCGTCGAGGTGCAATTCGCCCGGCTCGACGTGCAGCGCGCACGCCATGCCGTGTCGGTGCCGGAAATCCTCCACGAGCCATTGCATCGCGGCCGCAAACCCGAGGTCGTCGAGCATCAGCGGGCGCAGGTCCGTCGCGATGCGCCGCGTGGCCGTCACCGCGCCGCGGGCGAGCGCATGCATCGCCGCGATCTTGCGCGCCAGCGTCGCATCGTCCTGCGGCACGCGGTCGAGCAGCCATTCGAGATCGTTCTTCAGCGTCGCGAGGGTCTGCGCGAGTTCGTCGTGCAGTTCGCGTGCGATGCGGCGCTGTTCGGCCTCACGTGCGCTCGCGCTGATCGCCGCGATCTCGCGCAGCTCCTCGCGCGACGCCTGCAGCGCCCGCTCCGCGCGCACGCGCTCCTCGACTTCGCGCCGCAGGTCACGGTTCGACGCGCTCAACTGCGCGGTGCGGGCCGCGACGCGCTGCTCGAGCCGTTCGTTCGCCTCGTTGAGCTGCGCGCTCTTCTGCACGACGAGCAGGTGCTGATAGCGCGCGCCGGCCAGCGCGCGCACCGTCTGCGCATGCAGCCGGCCGTTCTCGAACAGCAGCGCGAACAGCACGACGCCGGACGCGACGAGCCCGTAGGTCCGCCCGGCGTAGAAGCCGAGGTCGAAGCGTCCGTGGTTCAGCATCGACGACAGCGCGATGTCGAACAGCCATGCGACGAGCACGATCATCACCCACAGGTCGAGCACGGAATGATGGCGCCGCTGCCGCCACATCAGCACGAGCGCGGCAAGATTCAGCGCCCAGACGACCGCGATCGCGTTCGTCATCGTCGAGGCCATCCGGTTGCCCTGCATGATGCGGGGCAGCAGGTCGTGGCCGGCGGTCGCGAGCAGTGCGAGCGCGCCGGTCGCGCCGGCCGTCAGGGCGATGCAAAGCAGCAGCGGAATCGCCGCGCGGCGCTGCTCGAGCGACGGCGGATGCGCGCGCGGGGCCGCGCGCAGCAGCGCGTATGCGGCGACTGCCAGCGGAAAGCCGCCGTGCCAGAACAGATAAAGCCACGCGGTGGTCTGTTCACCCGCGCCGAGCAGGCCCGTCGGCGCGAACAGCCCCGGAAAGGTCAGCATGTGCGTGCCGGCCATGAAGCCCGTGAACAGGTAGCCGCCGGCGAGCGCGAGCAGCGATTTCTCGCGCAGGATCGCGTACTGGCCGAGCAGCAGGCCAGCCGTCACCATGTCGTTGACGACGATCGCCGACTGGTACACGGGGATGAAGCCCGACACGTGGGCAAGCGGCACGCCGGCGAACGGCGCGAGGGCGATGAAGATCATGGCCGACACGACGACTGTCGCAATCGCGAGCCGCCGCTCCCGCCGGTCGGGCGGCAGCGACGACATGAACAGGCGCGACGGCTCCGACGCGTCGTCGTCATCGGCCGCGGCCGGGCGGAAGCGGAATGCGGGCATCATGCGTCGTCGATGCCGAGATCGAGATCGTGGCGCATCGCGTAGCGCACCAGCGCGGCTTCGTGCGGCAGCTCCATCTTCTCGAGGATGCGCGTCTTGTAGGTGCTGACCGTCTTCGCGCTCAGCGTGAGGTCCGCCGCGATCCGCGTGACCG
This sequence comes from Burkholderia diffusa, assembly GCF_902499115.1. Lineage (GTDB taxonomy): Bacteria > Pseudomonadota > Gammaproteobacteria > Burkholderiales > Burkholderiaceae > Burkholderia > Burkholderia diffusa. The sequence goes on along the minus strand of NZ_CABVPN010000026.1, from coordinate 14,241 downwards.
TCTGGCCCGCGACGATGCGGCGCATCACGTCGAGTTCGCGATCGGACAACCGCTCGTGCGGCAGGATTTCGGACGGCGCGCGCATCGTGTGCGCGAGGCTTTCGGCCGCCGACGCGCTCACGTACACGCCGCCGGCCGCGACCTTGGTGACGGCCTGGACGAGTTCGGCGGTCGCGCTGTCCTTCGTCAGGTAGCCGGTCGCGCCGGCCTTGAACGTGCGCGCCGCGTACTGGGTTTCCGCGTGCATCGTCAGCACCAGCATGCGCAGCGATGGCACCTGCGTCTTGACCAGCCGGATCAGCTCGATACCGGTCGGCGCGGGCATCGACAGGTCGAGCAGCAGCACGTCGGCGGCGCAACGCTCGGCCAGCGCGAGCGTGGCCGCGCCGTCGCTCGCCTCGCCGACGATCTCGAAACCGCCGGCCGTTTCCAGGATGTGACGCAGTCCGTCTCGCATGACTGCGTGATCGTCAGCCAGAATTACCCTGATCATCTAGCGGCCCTCTTTTGGATGACGCGGCTGCGGTTCTTCTGATCAATATATGCCGCCGAATCGGGAAGTGGTGCTCCCGCGGGACATTTTTGAGACATCTGGGGGTCGAATGTGTCTTGAAGCGAAATAATCGTCGTGAAATGGCTCGGGCGGTAGGGGCAGACGGGGAGGGTATTCCCGAGGAATCGTCACTGCCGGGCAGACGGCGTGCCTCGCGGCCCAACCTGATTCAGGGATAAACTGGTGCCCGATTGCATCGTCCAGACCCGAGGAGCCGCCACGATGATCGATCTTGCCGACATCCTGCCGTCCGCGTTGCCTGCCGCCGTCGCGTGGGCCGACGCGCAGGCGGCTCACGGGCTCGCACGGGGCGTGCCGCTGACGCCTGCGCAGGCCGACGACGCGCGTACCGTGGGCGTCGCGCAACCGGAGCGAATCCGCGTCGTGGTCGCCGACCGGCTGCCGTTCCCCGACACGCCGGCGCTGGGCGCGATCGCGCGCGACACCGGTCTGCTGTCGCCGGGGACGATCGGCCTCACGCTCGGCCATGCGGTGTTCGTGCTGCGCGGCCACGACACGCGACGGCTGCTCACGCACGAATTCCGCCATGTGCATCAGTACGAGGAAGCCGGGTCGATCGGCGCGTTTCTCGCGCGCTATCTGCACGAGATCGCGACCGTCGGCTACCACGACGCGCCGCTCGAGGCCGACGCGCGGCAGCACGAGTTCGACTGACGCCACCGGCCGGCGCGAACGCGCACACACGCCAATGAACCTTCCTCACGCCATCGCCGGCCCGGTGCGGAACCGTCGCGCCGCCACGCCGCGCGGCCCGCGATGAGCGCCACGATCCACGCGTGGCTCAGTGCGATTGGCGCGCACCCGGCGCTGGTGCTGGCGATCGTGTTCGCCACGGCCTGTGCCGAGGCGATCGCGTTGATCGGCACGGTCGTGCCGGCCGGTGCCGTGATGTTCGCGGCCGGCACGCTGATTGGCGCGGGCGCGCTCGACGGCTGGACGGTCGTCGGCGTCGCGGCCGCCGGCGCGATCGTCGGCGACGGGATCAGCTACGAGCTCGGACGCCACTACGGCGGTGCGATCCGGAATGGATGGGTCCGGCTGGGCTACGCGGATGCGTATGCGCGCGGCGAGCAGTTCGTGCTGCGCCACGGCACGAAGAGCATCGTGCTCGCGCGCTTCCTGGCGCCAGTGCGCGCGGTCGTGCCGGTGGTCGTGGGGTGCGCGACGCTGCCGCGCCGGTCGTTCTATCCGGTCAACGTCGTGTCGGCGCTGATCTGGGCGCCGGTGCACATCGCGCCGGGCATCCTGTTCGGCGCGTCCGCGCTGCTGGCCGCGGCGATCAGCGTGCGGGTCGCCGCGATTCTGCTGGTGGTCGCCGCGCTGGTCGCGCTCGTGTGGATCGGCGTGCGTGTCGCGCTGCGGCGCGGCTGGCCGCTGCTGCACCACGCGCTCGTCGCGGCCATGTACGCGTGCATACGCCGCTGGCCGCGGTTCGGCGCGCGGGTGCACGACATGTTCGTGCGCGTGCGCCGCCTGCCGGGCGCGGTGCCTGTGTTCGCGCTGCTGTTCGTCGGCTGCGTGTGGCTGTTTGCCGGCATCGTTCAGGACGTCGTCGCGAACGATCCGCTGATGCACGCCGACATCGCGCTGTATGCGTTCCTGCAGAACCTGCGCACGCCGCCCGTGGATGCCGCGATGCGCGCGCTCGCGGTGCTGCACGGGCACGATACCGGGCTGATCGTCGCGGCCGCATTTCTCGTCTGGCTGATGATCCATCGCTGCTGGGTGACGTCAGCATGGTGGCTCGCGACGGTCGGCATCGCGGTCGTGCTCGTGCCGGCGTTCGGCGCCGGCTTGCCCGGCACGATGCCCGCGAACCTGCCGCCCGGCGCGCTGCACATGCCGCTGCCCGACGCCGATGCGGCGTTTGCGATGCTCGCGAGCAGCGGCATCGGCTGGGTGCTCACGCGCGACCGGCCGGCGCTGTGGCGCATCCCGGTCGTGACGGCGGTCGTGCTGTGGATCGTGCTCGGTGGTTTCGCGCGGCTGTACGTCGGCGATACGTGGTTGTCGGGCTTGCTCGGCGGCTGGAGCCTCGGGCTCGCGTGGTTCGCGATGCTGGCGGGCGCCTATTCGTACTGGCGCGTGCGCGAGCACGTGCAGCCGCGGGGCGCACTCGTCGCGGTGCTCGTCGTGCTCGCGACGACCGGCGTCTGGACCGTGCCCGCGCAATGGCAGCTCGATCGGGCGGCGCGTCCGCACGTGGGCGACGTCGTCGCGATGACCGTGGATCAGTGGCTGCGGGGTGGGTGGCAGCGCGTGCCGACGCGGCGCTCCGAGATCGGCGGCGATCGCGAGGAATATCTGCCGCTGCAATGGTGCGCGACGTCGGACACGCTCGATCGCCATCTGTCGCTGGCCGGCTGGCAGCGCGCGACGCCGTGGTCGCCCGCCACGACACTGCGCTGGCTGCTGCCGCAGGCGCCGGCCGATGCGCTGCCCGTGCTGCCGCGCTACACGCATGGCCAAAGCACGCGCCGGGTGTTCGTGCGTGTCGATCCGGCCCGTCCTGACAGCCGCCTCGTACTGCGGCTGTGGCGTTATCCGTATGTGCTGCAGGACGCGCTCGGCACGCGGCCGCTGTGGTACGGCGCGCTGTATCGCGAGACGCTGCATCGGCCCGCGCGACTGATGACGATCGTGCGCACGACGACCGTCGACGATGCGGCGACGATCGCGCAGGCGCTGAAGATCGAGCCGACGATCGAGCAGCCGCCTGCGGGGATGAGCGCGGCGCCGGCCGCGATGCTGCTCGTGTGGATGGTGCAGCCTTGAAGCGCGTGCGGCGCATCGGGCGTGCGCCGGTTGCGCCGGGACGACGGACAGGCGCAGGCCGACCGTCTCGAGTGCCGCGAGCAGAAGTCGATCGGCTTGCCCCACGCAACGGGTATGTCCATGTGCACGCCGGTCGTGTATTCGCCAAGCGTGAAGCACTTGCCGGCAACGCCGGAACTTCACGGCGTCGTCGCCGTCGCCGCCACCCGCTGCGCAGCAAACCCTGCCAGCGTGCGCAACGCGTCCCGCGCCGAGCGCAGGTAAAACGCCTGCAGATGAAACACGTGCCAGCGCGCGGTATGAATCTCGAGCCGGCACGGCACGCCGCAGGCGAGCGCATGCGTCGCGAGTCGCTGCGCATCCGACAGCAGCACTTCCTGATCGCCGGCCTGCACCAGCATCGGCGGCAAGCCGCGCAAATCGGTGTCGAGCGGGCCGCGCGCCGCAGCCGAGCCTGCGCCGTGATACCAGCGCAACCCCTGCTCGAGCCAGCCGCGCCGGATCATCGGATCGTCGTGGCGGCGCGATGCGAGCGTCTCGCCACCCAGCGTCGGGTCGGTCACGGGCGAGATCAGCAGCAGCGCGGCCGCGGCCGGCTCGCCGCGCTCGCGCAGCGCGATGGCCAGTGCCAGCGAGAGCGCGCCGCCGGCCGAATCGCCCGCAATCACGATCCGGTGCGGCGCGTAGCCCTGCACCCGCAACGCGTCGTATGCGGCCAGCGCGTCGTTCAACGCCGCCGGGCTCGGATGCTCGGGCGCGAGCCGATAGTCGGGTACCCACACCGGCAGGCCGGCTTCGGCCGCGAGCCGGGTCGTCACGCCGCGATGGGTATGGGGGCCGCCGAGACAGAACGCGCCGCCGTGCAGGTAGAGGATCGCGCCGCCCGCGTCGCCGTGCTTCGGCGCGATCACTTCGACCGGCACGCCGGCGGCGGACGTCCGGTAGCGCAGCGTGCCGCTCGCACCCGGCATCAGCGGCGACAGCAACGCGACGACGCGGCGCTGCATGCGCGCGCCGAACGGCGGCCCGATCAGCGGCCGGAACGCGACGCGCAGGAAACCGCGCAACGACGCGGCGGCAAGCGCTTCCACGCGGCCGGCGGGCGGCGTGATAACGGTGCCGTGCGTCGGCGTGACGGCGCCGTGTGCCGGCGTGGCGGTGTCGGGCAGCGGCTGCGTGAAGCGGTACGCGGACAGTCCCGTGAAGCGCGTGATCCATCGATAGGTCAGCGTGAAGCCGGGCCAGTTCGTGCTGTTGTGGCCGGACGCATCGACGTACCAGCTCTTGCAGCCGCTCCACACCGAGCCGTCGAGCCGCTGCTGCACGTGCGTGTTGTAGCGCCGGTAGCGGCGCGGATCGACGTCGATCGCGCGTGCGCCGTCGCGCCGCAGCGCGCGCACGCAGCGCATCACGTGCGCGATCTGGCTTTCGAGCATGTAGACGATCGAGTTGTGGCCGAGGTTGGTGTTCGGGCCGTACAGCATGAAGAAGTTCGGGAAGCCCGGCACCGTGAGCCCGAGATACGCCTGCGCGCCGCGTCGCCAGGCGTCGTTCAGGTCGAGGCCGTCGCGGCCGGTGATGCGCATCGGCGACAGGAACGCAGTCGCCGCGAAACCGGTGCCGTAGACGATCGCGTCGACCGGATGATGCACGCCGTCGTCGGTCTCGATGCCGGTCTCGGTCACGCGCCGGATGCGCTGCGTGACGAGCTCGACATTGTCGCGGTCGATCGCGGCGAGGTAGTCGCTCGACAGCAGGATCCGCTTGCAGCCGATCGGATAGTCGGGCGTCAGCCGTTCGCGCAGCGCAGGGTCGCGCACGTCGCGCGCGAGCAGCTTGAGAAACGGCCGGCCGACCGCGACATCCATCAGCCCGTGCAGCCGCGTGAACGCGATCGCACGCGATTCGTAGCGCACGTAGATCGACGCGCGATGCAGCTTCATTGCCCACGGCAGCCGGCGGAACAGCGCCCGCTCCCACGGACGATACGCGCGGTCCGGACGCGGCATCACGTAGGCCGGCGAACGCTGGAACACGACGAGGCGCTCGACGTCGCCGGCGATCGCAGGCACGAACTGGATCGCCGATGCGCCGGTGCCGACCACGGCGACGCGCTTGCCCGCGAGCGGATAGTCGTGATCCCAGTGCGCGGAGTGGAAAGCGCGGCCGCGAAACGTGTCGATGCCGGGCAGGTCGGGCATCGCCGGGCGGCTCAATTGTCCCGTGCCACTGACGAGCATGGCGGTGCTGAGCGTCGTGCCGTCGGCGAGCGTGACGTGCCACAACGCACGGGCCTCGTCATACTGCGCGCGCTGGACGTCGGCGCCGAAACGCAGATGGCGCGCGAGGCCGTACTTGCGCGCGCAATGCTGCAAGTACGCATGGATTTCGGGCTGCGGCGCGAATACGCGCGACCAGTCCGGGTTGGGCTCGAAAGAGAACGAGTACAGATGCGAGGGCACGTCGCACGCGGCGCCCGGGTAGCGGTTGTCGCGCCATACGCCGCCGACGTCGTGCGAGCGTTCGACGATCACGAAGTCGCGAATGCCGGCGCGTTGCAGTGCGATTGCCATGCCGATGCCGGCGAAGCCGGCGCCGATGATGATCGCCGACAGCGGCGCGGCCGGTTCGGCGGAACGGGAGGCTTCAGGCGACGACATGGCGGGTCTCCTCGGTATGAATCGCATCGTGCGAATCACACGATGCAGGAACGGCGTCGCGATGCGCTGGCGCAAGCACCGCTTCGCGTTCCGCGTTGGCGGATGATCGTGCCGGCACGCGTCGCACGTCTCGAATCAGGTCGACGGCCTTCTCGGCGATCATGATCGTCGGCGCATTGGTATTGCCGCCGATCAGCGTCGGCATGACGGACGCATCGACGATGCGCAGCCCCGTGACGCCATGCACGCGCAATTGCGGATCGACGACCGCGAGCGCGTCGTGTCCCATCCGGCACGTGCCGACCGGGTGATACACGGTGTCGGTGCGCCGGCGCAGCACGTCGCGGATCTCGTCGTCGGTCGTCACGTTCGCGGTGAACATGTCGCGCGTGATCCATTCGGCGAGCGCCGGTGCTTCCATCAGCGTGCGCGTGAGCCGGAAGCCGGCGACCATGTCGTCGAGGTCGCGCGGATCGTCGAAGAACGCGGGGTCGATGCGCGGCGCGGCGAGCGGATCGGCGCTGTGCAGCGTGACCGAGCCGCGGCTGCGCGGCCGCAGCAGGCACACGTGGCACGACAGCCCGTGGCCGGCATGCAGCCGGCGCGCATGATCGTCGACGAGCGCGACGACGAAGTGCAACTGGATGTCGGGCGCATCGAGGCCGGGCCGCGTCTTGAGGAAGCCGCCGCCTTCCGCGAAATTCGACGTCAGCATCCCGCGCCGTTCGCGGCGAAAGCGCGCGAACTCGCGCAGCATGCGCAGGCCGCCGCGCGCGGACACGCCCATCGTGTCGACGCCGCGCACGCGGTAGCCGAGGATGAAGTCCGGATGATCCTGCAGGTTGCGGCCGACGCCGGGCAGGTCGGTGCGCACCGGAATGCCGAGCCGCTGCAGTTCGCGGGCCGGACCGACGCCCGACAGCATCAGCAGCTGCGGCGTCTGCAGCGCGCCCGCCGCGAGCACGATTTCGCGCCGCGCGCGCAGCGTGCGAACCTCGCCGCGCTGCCGCACCTCGACACCCGTCGCGCGCGTGCCGTCGAACAGGATGCGCAGCACCTGCGCGTGCGTTTCGACCGTCAGGTTGTCGCGGCGGCCGATGTGCGGCAGCAGGTATGCGCGCGCTGCGCTCCACCGCTCGCCGTGCTTCTGCGTGACCTGGTACAGGCCGACGCCTTCCTGTTGCGCGCCGTTGAAGTCGTCGGTGAGCGGCAGGCCGGCCTGTCGCGCCGCTTCCAGGTAGCGCGCATGGAACGGGTTGCCGGTGCGCAGGTCGCTGACCCACAACGGGCCGTCGCGGCCGTGAAAGGCGTCGTCGAAGCGCTCGTTGTGCTCGCTCAGGCGGAAGTACGGCAGCACGTCGTCGTAGGACCAGCCTTCGTTGCCGAGCGCGGCCCAGCCGTCGTAATCGACGCGATGGCCGCGAATGTAGACCATCGCGTTGATCGCGGACGAACCGCCGAGCGCCTTGCCGCGCGGCTGATAGCCGATGCGCCCGCCGAGCCCCGGCTGCGGCACCGTGTCAAAAGCCCAGTTGTTCACGCGGGTCGGCAGCATCACGACCGCGCCGGTCGGCGCGTTGACGATCGCGTTGTCGCCGCGGCCGCCGGCCTCGAGCATGCAGACGGTGACGGCCGGGTCCTCGGTGAGGCGCCCCGCGACGACGCAGCCGCCCGAACCGCCGCCGACGACGATGTAATCGAACGTTGTGCTCATGAAATCGTCTCCCGATGGTCGATGGTTCACGCGCTGCACGCCTGTGCGTGCAGCGGCGGGTCGAAGCGCCTGTCGGACGGCGCGCTGCAGCTGCAGCTGCAGCGCCCGGTGTCGTTGCGGGACTCGTGCCGCGCGCGCGAGCGTGGTCCGCGATGCCAGCGGTCGAATGCGTTGCGCGGGAGTTCGAAGCGGGCGGCGAGGTCGGATGGGCGACTCGGTCGCATGGTGTCTCCTCCGGGGGGCGTTGGCGTCGTTCACGCGACGACTGATGACGCCGATGGTGCGGGCCGCATGGGAAAACACCAATGCTGCTTCGGGACAATTGTTTTAGTATTTGGGCCAAGTCGGCGCTTCGAGGGTTTCTCCGCATGAGCTTCTGGGACTTCACCCGGAGTCCGGCCAGCGCGCGGCTGCTGGTCGATTTCGGCGACGAACGCGGCGTGCCGCGCACGAAGTTGCTGGCCGGCACGGGCCTCGTGGACGCGCAGCTCGACGATCCGAAGGTCGAGGTGACGGCCGCGCAGGAACTGCGGTTGACCGGCAACCTGCTGCGCGCGCTCGGGCGCGCGCCGGGCCTCGGGTTCGAGGTCGGACAGCGCTATCACTTCTCCGCGTACGGCGTGTGGGGCTACGGGCTGATCGCGAGCGCGACCGCGCGCGACGCGCTGGCGCTCGCGATGCGCTTCCTGCCCCTCACGTATGCGTTCACGGTGATCACGTACCGCGAGGAGCCGGAGACGGGTGTGCTGAATTTCGGCGCGCCTGAGCTCGATGCCAGCCTGAGCCGGTTCCTCGTCGAGCGCGACATGGCGGCCGCTGCCGTGCTGCTGCAGGAGATCGGCGGGGGCGATTTCGCGTTGTCGCGCTTCACCATGCAGGCTGCTCGTGCGACGAGCGCGTCCGCTTCCACGCCCGTGCTGCGCATCGCCGGCGTCGAGCCTGCGTTCGGCGCGCGCGCGAACAGCCTTGCATTCGATCGCGCGTTTCTCGATCGGCCGCTGCCGCATGCGAACCCGCTGACGGTTTCGATGTGCGAGCAGATGTGCAGCCAGTTGGTCGACGCGCGGCGCGCGCGGGTCGGCACGTCGGAGATGGTGCGGCAATATTTGACGGCGGCGCCCGGTAACGTGCCGTTCTCGCTCGAGGACATGGCGCGGCTGATGAGCACGAGCCCGCGCACGCTGAAGCGCCGTCTGCAGGAAGAAGGCACGACGTTCCGGGTGCTGCTCGCGCAGGCGCGCGGCATGATGGCCGAGACGCTGCTCGGCGATGCGCACTTGTCGCTGACGGAGGTGGCCGAGCGGCTCGGCTTCAGCGACCTGTCGAGTTTCTCGCAGGCGTTCAAGCGCTGGTATGGCGTGCCGCCGGGCGCTTATCGCAGCGGCCTGTTGCGCGACGGTGGCCCGCAATGACGCTCCGACGCCGTGTCGCGCCACGCGCGTCGGCTCGCACGCACATTTCCCGATCCCTTCACGAGAGAACCCGCATGATCACGCTTCGCCCGATGACCGAAGACGATTTCCTCCGCTTCTGGCCCACGTACCACGCGATCGTCACCGCGCAGGAGACCTATGCATTCGATCCGGCGGCGACGCGGGAGGCCGCTCGCGCGCAGTGGCTCGACGCGCCGCTCTGCACGTGGGTCGCCGAGGAGGATGGCGTGCTGCTCGGCTCGTACTACCTGAAGGCGAACGCGGCCGGGCCCGGCAATCACGTGTGCAACTGCGGGTATATGGTTGGCGAGGCCGCGCGCGGCAAGGGCGTCGCCCGCCTGATGTGCGAGCACTCGCAGCAGGTGGCGCGCGAACGCGGCTTTCTCGCAATGCAGTTCAATTCGGTGGTCGCGACCAACGAGGTGGCGGTGGCGCTGTGGCAGAAGCTCGGCTTCGAGATCGTCGGCCGCTTGCCGCGCGCGTATCGCCACGCGCGGCTCGGCTTCGTCGATTGCCTGGTGATGTACAAGTGGCTCGGCGACACGGCGGCCGCCGAAGCCTGATTCGACAGTCAGACGGCGAACGCGCCGTCGAACACGATCCGCTCGTCGAACGCGAGCGTGCCGCGCGCGAAGATCAGGTCGAGGTGGTGGCTGCCGTTCGCGCCGCCGCCGAGGCCGAGATGCAGCCCCGGATGGCGTTCCTCGAACCCGGCGTTGCGGCCGTACAGCGCGCGGATGCCCAGGTTCGTGCCGATACCGAATTCTTCGATGCGCCGGTGATTGTCATGCCGGTCGAGGTACGACGCGAAGTCGCGCCGGAAGCCCGCGTCGTCGCTGTCGAAATCGACGATCAGGCTGTCTTCGACGTGCAGCGTCGCGAGCCGCTCCGTCACGCGGTACTTGATCGCAAACGGCACGGTGCCGAGGAACGTGCCGCTGAATACGATCGAGCCGTGCAGGTCGGTGACGTGCGTCGCGATCTCGCCGGGCACGACGTCGAGATTGCCCATCCCGTCCACGCTCGTCCATTTCTGGTCCGGTGAAAGCGAGCCGGTCAGCGTGTTGCCGGCTTCGTCGATGAAGTGGATCCGCGATGCGCGTGCGGCCGCTTCGATCAGCCGGCCGTTGCGCGCGGCGATGTCGTCGAGCGATTCGGCGAACGCTTCGTCGAGATGTGGGCCGTAATCCTTGAACAGTACCGACTTGCTCCAGTGCTCGACGATCGCGGGACGGATCGCGGCCAGGAACGGCGGGCCGCTCGGCGAGGGTGTCGGCAGGCACGACGAGTCGTACAGCAGCACGAACAGATCCGCGCGCGCGAGCGCGGCGGCGATGTCGGCGGGCGGGGTGGTTTCGAGGCAGAGGGTCGTCGCGTCGAACGAGTCGGGCAGGGCGGAAAACGCGCGCAACGCGACGTCGCGGTTGCGGGTGTCGTAACCGACCAGGAGTTTGCCCGTTTCGCCGCGTGCGAGCTTGTCGCGCAGCGCCGGGTGACAGCCGAGCGCGCGGTGCAGGTTCAGCATGCGTGTCTCCGGAAGCGGCGGAAGGGCCGCGGCCCTTCCGCGGGAACGGGCTGGCCGCTCAGACAGGCCAGAGCGCGGTGCCGAACGGCACCACGGCATCCTCGACCATCATGTCGACGGCCTCGGGGTGCGTGTCTTCCTGCATCCAGTCAAGCAATTCGATCTGCCGGGTTTCCTGCATGTCAATTCTCCTGTGGTGAACATGAGCGATTCAACATGAAAGCGCGGTAAAGGGATTACCGCCGCTCGTCCGGAATTTTTTGAGTGCCGGGCGAGTGGCGTCGATATTAGTCTGATGATTTGCCGAATGCAACGCGTTGCATCGTTTTTAGCTGTGGTGTGCTAAACAAGCGGGTTCGCTGCATATCGCGCAATGAAGGCGAATGAATCGGATCGTGAAGGCCGTGGATTAATTGTTTTGAATATCGAGGCCGTCAATGATGAGTTCATTCATGTGATTTATTTAAATTGCGAGTGCAATCGCGTCGATCGTTTCGGTTTTCATCATTCGCGAACGATGCGCACGCGGCTGGCGTTCATGCGAACTGTCCGCCAGCAGTCGACGAGCCGGCTCCGGCGGCTGCCACGATTTTCTGGCACCATCTGACGACTTCGCGTGCGGGCCGCAGCCGCGCGCGCACCGCCGTCCCGGCGGCACGATGCGAACCACGATGGAGACATGCGATGCGCACAGCGCCGCAACCGGAGCACGCCGGCCGAGCACGGCCGCATGCCGGCGCCACCGAATCCGACCGGATGGCAGCATGGCGGCTCGCGATCTGCCTGTCGCTCGGCAGCGCGATCGCGCTCGGCCTCGCGCGCTTTTCGTATGCGTTGCTGCTTCCGCCGATGAAGGTCGATCTCGGCTGGAGCTTCGCGCAGGCCGGCGCATTGAACACCGCGAACGCGGCCGGCTACCTGATCGGCGCGCTCGTCTTCCCGTTCCTGTCTCGGCGCTGGCGCACCGGCACGCTGCTGGCGGCCGGCTGCGCGCTGACCGCGGTGCTGATGGCCGCATGCGGGTTCTCGTCCGGCATGAACGCGCTGCTCGTCGAACGGCTCGCGACAGGCGTCGGCAGCGCGCTGATCTTCATCAGCGGCGGCGTGCTGGCGGCGCGGCTCGCGTCCGCGTCGCCGCGCGATGCGGGGCTGCTGCTCGGGCTCTATTACGGCGGCACGGGGTGGGGCATCGTCGCGTCGTCGCTGCTCGTGCCCGCGACGCTCGTACATCGCACGCACGGATGGCAACCCGCATGGTTCGCGCTCGCGGTCGCGTGCGTGCTGTTCTCGGCGATCGCCGTGGCGGCGGCGCGTCGCATCGAGCATGCGCACGCGGCACCGGCCGTGCGGCGCGACGGCGCCGCGCCGGCGGCGAGCGCGAGCCCCGCGCGCTTCGCGCTCGCGCTCGCGGGCTACGGACTGTTCGGCGTCGGCTATATCGGCTACATGACGTTCATCGTCGCGCTGCTGCGCGGCACGGGGATGAGCGGCACGGTCGTGTCCGCGTTCTACGTGATGCTCGGCGTCGCGACCATCGTGTCGGCGCGGCTGTGGTCGGGGTTGCTCGACCGGATGCGCGGCGGCCAGGCGCTGGCCGTGCTCAATGCGTTGCTCGGCGTGGCGACGCTGATGCCGGCGCTGTTCGCGCATCCGGCGGCCGCGTTCGCGTCGGGCGTGCTGTTCGGCGCGACGTTCCTGTCGGCGGTCGCGTCGACGACCGCGTTCGTGCGCCACAATCTGTCGCCGGAAGGCTGGGCGAAGGGCATCAGCGCGTTCACGACGATCTTCGCGTTCGGGCAGATCGCCGGGCCCGTCGCGATCGGCTGGGTATCCGACAGCGCGGGGCTCGCGCGCGGGCTCGTGTATTCGGCGCTGACGCTGTTCGCGGGCGCGGCGCTCGCGGCGGGACAGCGCGCGTTGCGCTCGGCGTAGCCCTGCGCGATCGGCGAGCGCGGCACCGTTTTGTTACCCCGACCGTTACCGCACGCAGGCGGTACGCGATACGCGATGGAACGCGCGGCTGAAGTAGATGAGGCTGTCGCCGTCGTTGCGCACGCGAATCGACGTCGCCTCGATGAACATCACCGAATGCGAGCCGACTTCCTTCATGTCGGCGATCGTGCCTTGCAGGCTCGCGAGCGCATCGCGCAGCACGGGCACATCCTGCTCGCCGCGATCCCACACCGGCAGCTCGAAGCGGCGCTCCATCGGCAACTCGGTGAGTCCTGCGAAATGCCGCGCGAGCAGTTCGTGCTCGGCCGGCAGCACGTTGATGCACACATGACGATTGCGCTCGAAGGTCGCATGCATCGCGCTCGACCGGTTCAGGCACACGAGCAGCGTCGGCGGCGCGTCGGTGACGGAACAGACGGCGCTCGCCGTGATCCCGCAGCGGCCGTGCGGCCCCGCGGTCGTGATCACGTTGACGGCCGCGCCGAGGTGGGCCATCGCTTGCCGGAAGGCCTGTTGCGCGGCGGTGGGTTCGGCGCGCGCCGGTTGCGGGGTATCGGACGGTGCTGACATGGGCGCTCCTGGGTGAATGAGGTGGCGATCGTGCGAGCCGTCGATGCGGCATCGAATCGTCGACGATGCAGCAAGCGTACGCCGCGAAAAAGCCGGCGAACATTCGCACGATTGACGATGAAGATGGCGTTCCCGCCAACGCATCTAAAGGTTCTACCTAGATGCGCGGCACGGCGCGCGGAAAAAAGTGCGATGGAGCATCGATGCGGCACGTGAAGGGGTATTCAGCGCATTTTCTGCTCGTTATGATGTGCCGCACACCCCGACGAACGACGCCTGCCTCACCCGCGGCGCGTGCGATGCCGATACCGATATCTTGCGAGACACCCCGATGACGTCACCCGCTCCGATCGTATACATCGTCGACGACGACAGCGGCATGCGGACGTCGCTCGCCTGGCTGCTCGAGTCGGTCGGCATCGCGTCCGAAGGCTTCGCGAATGCCGCCGATTTTCTCGCGCGCTTCGACGTGAACCTGGTCGCGTGCCTGGTGCTCGACGTGCGGATGCCGGAGAAAAGCGGTTTCGACGTCCAGGCGGAACTGAACGCGCGCGGCGCGACGCTGCCGGTGATCTTCGTGAGCGGACACGGCGATATCCCGATGTCCGTGCGCGCGCTGCAGAACGGCGCGATCGATTTCGTCGAGAAGCCGTACAACTCGCAGCAGATGCTCGAGCGCGTGCAGCGCGCGTTGCGGCTCGCGCAGCAGCGGCACGCGGTCGGCCAGCGGCATCGCGAGCTGCGCCAGCGGCTCGACGCGCTGACCGCACGCGAGAAGGAGGTGCTGCGCGGCGTCGTCGACGGCAAGGGCAGCAAGCAGATCGCGTCGGATCTGTCGATCAGCGTGAAGACCGTCGACGTGCATCGCGCGAGCATCAAGGAGAAGCTCGGTGCGACGTCGATCGCCGCGCTGGTGCGCGACGTGATGGTCGTGTGGGGGGGCGACGGCGACACGCCGCGCTAGTGTCCTGTTCCGCTGATTCGCGAGCAAAGTCGATGCAGCTTTTCGAGGATGGAATCGGCTGAGGCGGTCCAGA
>NZ_CABVPN010000025.1 GCF_902499115.1 Burkholderia diffusa | reverse complement strand
TCCTTGCGTTTGCGTGGCATAAAAGTGGCTCCTTGGCCGTCAGTTTATGCCTCACACACAAAAGACTGGATAGGCTCAAAGTCCATGTATCCATACCAAGAACGCATTCGGGCGGTCGAGTCGTACCTGAAACCCGCATCGCCCGCATTTGCTGCATCCGGGCACTGATTCGTGCAAGTTCGCGCCTGGTCCCCTGTTCGGCCGCGACCACCTACGTTCGGGCTTTGCCACACAACACCCACCCGCCTTGCAGCCTCACCGCCCCGTCACTGCATCAATCCGGTCCTGACCTGCGGCATCAGACTCGCATTCGCGCCCGTCACGGTAAACGTCCCCGTCGGCGACGCCCCGGCCGGCAGCGCCAGCAGACTGCCGTCCCCGAGCCGATTCGCATCGACGACGATCTGGTTCGCCGCGCAACCATTCGTCAACAGCCAGACCGGCAAGCCGGCAATCGACGAGAACGTGTTGCCCGTCACACTGAACGAACACACGTTCCCGTACGCCCGGAAACCCGCATAGCCGGAGCCCGACACGCGGTTGTCCGCCACGGTGACATCCGACACGGTTCCCGACCATGTATCCAGCTCGATCGCGCCCTGCTGCGTCGGCTGCAGCCCGTTGTTCACGTTCGCGGTCTGGATGTTGGTCACGGTATTGCCCGTGATGACGACGTTCGAAGACCCGTAGGTTTTCCAGCTGTCCTCCTGTGCGACCAGAATTCCCGCCGCCTTCTCGACGCCGTCGACCGTATTGTTCGAGATCGTTACCGCCTGCCCGCCAACGACGGTGATGCCGCGCCCCCACGCGTTGCCCGACACCGCGTTATGGTCGATCAGCACGTTGTTGCTCAGGCGGCCCTCGCCGAGATAGCTGACCACGGCGATCAGGTCGTCACCGGTGCCGGCCACCGTATTGTTCTGCACCAGCACGTTGGTCGAACCGTAAGTCGTATGGATGCCGTCGGCCAGCGTCGCCTGAACGGTATTGCCCACGATCGCGATACCGTTGCCGCCGAACACGAAGATTCCGGCGCTCGCGCCGCCCCGGATCGTCACGCCGAGCACCTGAACGTCCGAGCCCGTCACCTCGACTTTCGTCGACTCGGGCGTCGTGAGGCGCGTCGTGCCGGTGCCGGCCAGCGTCACGCCGACGAGCGTCGAACCGGCGCCGCTCATCACGATCGTCTGGTCGGCCGGATTCGTGGCGGCCAGCGTCGCGCCGTATCCGGAAATCACCGCCTGGGGCACCGTCACGGCAAGCGAATGCCCGACGACGTAGCGTCCCGGTGCGATGACCAGGCGTTGGCCGGCACGCAGGCTGTCGAAGGCTTTCTGCAACGCGTCGGCCTGGTCGCTGCCATCGGCGGCCGGGAAAACCGTCACATCGGCGACGAGAACGGGTTTGGTGCCATTGGAAGGCAGAAGCGTCGCACCGGACGCCGTACCGGTCGCCCCGGCGGTCGACGCCGGGCTGCCGGAACTCGTCGATGAAGCCGCTGCGCCGGATGCAGCACCGGCAGGTGCGCCGGACGATGTCGATGTGCCCGCAACGGTCTGCGCGCCTGCGGCAGCGTTGTCGTCACCGCCGCCACATGCGGCAAGACAAAGGCAGAGCGCGGCAAACGTCGCCCGATCGACTGTACGCATACGAAGTTCCGCTAGCCCAAATTGGCGTCATCGTAAGTACGCTTGATCACTTTGTAAATGAATTCCGCATTTCACCTGTGAAATATTTCGTTATCCTCTTCCATTCATCGCCGCGTCATCACGACGACATGCGACATGCGATCGCACCCGGACCTGGCGCAATCGACATGTACCGTAGATTACGTAGAATCCCGAACCTTCATCCGCACCCGGACCTCGACCATGACTCAAACACTCGCGGCCCTGGCCATGTCGTCGGCGCTGATCTGCACGGCGAATGCCGCCGATATCGCAAGCACGACCGGCACGGCGACGCCGAAGCAGCGATACGTCAGCCCAGGCGTCGCCAACGTCGCTGATGCGGCAACACGCCGCCCGGAACGCGCGTCGACCGTTGCTCGCTGCAGCGAACTGGCCGCCGGCATCGATGCCGTCAAACATGCGCCGGACCGCGGCCACAAGGTCGTGCGCGGCATCGGCCCGGACGGCAAGCCGCGCAACGAGCTGCGTGCTTACGACAAACGAGCCGATCTGGAGGTCGAGCATCGGCAGCTCGGCTGCCCGTAGTCAACGTCACACCGTCCGATCGGGTCGCACCGGCCATCGCCCCTTACACATTCGCGCCGCCGTCGGTCGCCAACTCCGTCCCGTTGATTGACCTGCCCTTCCAGCCCGACGACGAGCGCGACGAGCGCCGCCACATCCTCGGCCTTGCCGTACTGCGGAACCGCCATCCGCGAACGTTGTGCGGCGGTGTGCTCACCATCGGCCGGATTCATGTCGGTATCGGTCGCCCCCTAATGCACGAGATTGACCGTGATGCCGTACGCGCCGAGATCGTGCGCAAGCCCCTGCATTTAGCGGTGCGGTACGGCAAACGCTGATCGCGATGCGCAAGCAGACGGTCGCCGCATTACGCGCGCGGCTTGGCGAAGGCGTGGTAACCGGCGAGCTCTCCGCGCACGCGAACTTCGATGCGATCGCGCGCTACTCCGTGACGGTCCAACAGGGGATGGCGATTCAGACGCGCCACGGCGCGAGCCGTCGCGATGTGGAGGCGGTCGCGCAAACCGCGCTGGCCGCATGGCCGGCGCTCGCGGATGCGAGCGGCGGATAGTGACGGGCTCCGGAGAGAAGCCCGCAAGACCGGGCGGCCGCGCAGCGGCAAGCGCCCCGCATGACCGCGCCGGTCGGTGCGTTACTGCGTGACGGCGTGCTGCACGTCCTTCGACGCATGCCACACGCGGTAGCGCACGTCGAAACCGTCCGGCACGTACACGACGAGCGGCAGGCGGCTGTTGTAGCGCAGCAATTGGCCGTCACCGCGCACTTGCACGAAGCGCTGCTGCGGCGCCTGGCCCGGGCAGGCCATCAGCGTCGATGCCGGCCCCTTCACGTCGGTCAGCCGGTAGTACGTGTAGCCCCAGCCCTTCACGTCCTCTGCGGTCAACTCGCCGCCGAACCATTGCTGGTTGCAGTCGGTCTGCAGCATCTTGCCGATCATCAGCTCGACGCGCGCATCGCCTTCGTTCTCGAGCGCGGGCAGCGCGATCACCGCGCGCTGCTGGCCAGCCGCCGGCTGCGGGAACATCTTGATCGATTCGGCCGGCACGGCGGGCGCCGATGCGGGCCCCGCCGCGCAGGCGGCGGCGGTCGTCACGCAAACGGCGGCCAGGGCGGCCTGGATCGCGAATTTCATCGATGTGCTCCTGATAAACAAAAATAGGCCCCGATGCTAACACTTTCGTCGCACGACCTTACGAGGCTGTAATTTGGCGACACAATTGCAAACAGCCGGCAATCCGCGCGCGCGGTACTTATAGGGGAACCAACGGAGAACATCATGCTGAAGCTCATTGCCGCCGCCGGCGTCGCCACGCTGCTGGCCGGGTGCGTCGTCGGTCCGGACGCCGGATACGGATACGGCTACGGACAGACCTACTATTCCGATCCCGGCTACGCGTACGGGCCGGCCTACGGGGCATCCCCCGTCTATGGCACGGTCAATATCTGGGGTGGTGGCGGCGGACGCGACTGGGATCGCGGACACCGCGACTACCGCCGCTGGGATCGCGATCGTGGGGACCATGGCGGCTGGGGACGCGGCGGCGGACGTCGCGGCGACTGGAACGATGGCGGCGGCGGACGCGGCGACGGCGGCCATCGTCACTGATCCCGCGGATCCAATTGCAACCGTTTGTATCCGCACACGGCCTCGCGCGGCCGCCGTCTGGCGCCCAAAACCCGACGCCCGAGAAACGACAAAGGCCCTCGCATCACGCGAGGGCCTTTCCTTTTGTCTTCCTGCATACCCGCGATTCACTCAATCGGCACCGGCCACGCGGCGACGAGCCCGATCACCGGCCCACTTACCAGCCGGCCGGCCGCGCATAGCCGCCCGACACCGGCGCGCCGCACACGTACGGGCGCTGATAGCGGTCGTAGCAATAGTCCTGGCCGTCGTCCTGGTACTGCGCCTGCTGATAGGTCGGATAAGCCGGCTGCTGGTAAGCCGGGGCCTGATAGTACGTCGGCGGCTGATAGGCCGGTGCCTGATACACGGGCGCCTGGTATGCGACGGGCGGATTCATCGCCGATGTCACGATCGCGCCGAGCACCGCGCCGCCGATCAGCGCGCCGATCACGGCGCCCCCGTCGCGACCATGCGCGGACGCCGGGCCCGCCACGGCGAGCGAACCGGCGAGGACACATACTGCGGCAATTCTTTTCATGATGGACTCCCACGCGAAGTGGTACTGGATGCGATGCATTGTGGCTGCGCGCGGCCGTAATAGATGCAGCAAGTGGTAACGCGCTATTACGCGTATCACGCACACCGAAACGCGGCGCGGCCGTGCTACGATTTTCGGCACACAGGAGACGCCTTCATGCAGCCCGAAACCGCCCGCCGTTTCGATACCGAATTCGCGCCGCGCATTGCGCAGGCGATCGCCGCCTACTTCGCCGATCACGTGCTGACCGACGTCGTCCCGTACGGCGGGCACGGGCAACCGACGCGCGTGCAGATCCGCAGCGCGCCGCACGAGCACGTGAGCGGCTTCGTGCATCCGCTGAACCTCGAACTGACCTGGGACACCGACGAGATCGAACGACTGATGGCACCCGACGGGCCCGCGCGATTCGAGCACTACCTGAGCGCGCTGCCGAGGAAGCTGAGCGCATGGCAGGGCGCGCGCGACATCGATCTCGCGTCGCGCACGCAGGCCGCCCCGCTCGTGCGGCTCGGCGGTCTCGACTTCGAAGGCTGAGTGCACGCACCGGCCGCCGGCCGGCGGCGGCGTCGCTCGACGCGGCCCGGTGATACACTCGACCGGTCCCGCTCCGGCGCCGCCAGGCTGACCGGGCCGTTCACCACCGCCTCCACCCGCGAGCATGGTTGCGCACGCAACCGGCATCCGGGCACGCGGCCAATCACGCCTTCGCTCCCGTCATGAACGCCGATACCGGCCTGCCGCTTCCGCAACGCTACTGGGCAATCGTCTGCGTCGCATTGGGCATCACGCTCGCCGTGCTCGACGGCGCCATCGCGAACGTCGCGCTGCCGACGATCGCGCGCGACCTGCACGCGTCCGATGCCGCATCGATCTGGATCGTCAACGCGTACCAGCTCGCGGTCACGATCACGCTGCTGCCGCTCGCGTCGCTCGGCGAACGCGTCGGCTATCGCCGCATCTACATCGCCGGGCTCGGGCTCTTCACCGCGGCGTCGCTCGGCTGCGCGCTCGCCGGCTCGCTGCCCATGCTCGCCGTGATGCGCGTGATACAGGG
Organism: Burkholderia diffusa; assembly: GCF_902499115.1. Lineage (GTDB taxonomy): Bacteria > Pseudomonadota > Gammaproteobacteria > Burkholderiales > Burkholderiaceae > Burkholderia > Burkholderia diffusa. The sequence continues at coordinate 120,166 of NZ_CABVPN010000025.1, read as the reverse complement.
GTTCGGTGCGGCAGGCATCATGAGCGTGAACGCGGCGCTCGTGCGGATGATCTACCCGTCGTCGATGCTCGGGCGCGGGCTGTCGATCAATGCGATGGTGGTCGCGCTGTCGTCGGCGATCGGCCCGACGGTCGCATCGGCGATCCTGTCGTTCGCGTCGTGGCCCTGGCTGTTCGCGGTCAACGTGCCGATCGGCATCGCCGCCGTGTTCGGCAGTCTCCGTGCACTGCCGGCCAACCCGCTGCACGACGCGCCGTACGACTTCCCGAGTGCGCTGATGAACGCGTGCGTGTTCGGCCTGCTGATCATGGCCGTCGACGGGCTCGGCCACGGCGAAAGCCACGCGTACGTCGCGGCCGAACTGGCGATCGCGTTCACCGTCGGCTACTTCTTCGTGAAGCGACAGCTGTCGCAGCCGGCGCCGCTGCTACCGGTCGACCTGATGCGCATCCCGATGTTCGCGCTGTCGATCTGCACGTCCGTTGCATCGTTCACGTCGCAGATGCTCGCGTTCGTCGCGCTGCCGTTCTGGCTGCAGCATTCGCTCGGTTTCTCGCAAGTCGAAACCGGCCTCTACATGACGCCGTGGCCGCTCGTGATCGTATTCGCCGCGCCGCTCGCCGGCGTGCTGTCGGATCGCTACTCGGCCGGCATCCTCGGCGGAATCGGACTTGCGCTGTTCGCGGCCGGGCTACTGTCGCTCGCGACGATCGGCGCGCATCCGGGCACCGTCGACATCGTGTGGCGGATGGCGCTGTGCGGTGCGGGTTTCGGGCTGTTCCAGTCGCCGAACAATCGAGCGATGCTGTCGTCGGCGCCGCGCGAGCGCAGCGGCGGCGCGGGCGGGATGCTGAGCACGGCACGCCTGACGGGCCAGACGCTCGGTGCCGCGCTCGTCGCACTGATTTTCGGGCTGGCGCCCGACCGCGGGCCGACGATCGCGCTCTATGTCGCCACGGTGTTCGCGGCGCTCGCCGCGGTGGTCAGCATGCTGCGCATCGCGTCGCCGCGCCCCGACGCGGCAACCTGACGCCGCCGCGCGTGGCGAGCGCCGGTCACGCGGCGTCGAGCACGTCCATCACGAAGCGCACGCGCGCCTTCACGCTCACGCACGGCAGCTCGATCAGCCGATACCCATACGCCGTATAGCAGTCGACCATTGCATCGTAGGTGCGCACCGCCTCGGCGAAATCCTGCCGGCGCTCGGTATCCTGTATGTAGATGTCGCGCCACGGCGGCGCAATGAACACGCGCCGGTGATAACGGAAGCGCCGCGCCGCGGCCTCTGCATGCGCGGGTACCGCGAGGCCCGTCAGGCGCAGGTAACCGATCACGTCCGGCACGCCGCGGTCGAAGAACACAGGCCCGCGCGCGCCTCGTGCAAGATGGTACGAACGCATCTCCCAGTTCAGCATCAGCTCGGCGAACGCGGCCCGGTCGCGCCAGGGCAGCGCCGGACCGTCGATCGCCATCTGGTCGCGGATCACACCACGCCCGGCCTCGTGCGAGCGCGCGAAACCACTGCGCTCGAGCGCATCGAGCAATGTGCTCTTGCCGGAGCCGGGGCCGCCCGTGACGACGAAGAAGCGGGCGGACACCTCCTGCGCGCCGCCCTCCTCCACGCGCTCAGACATGCGCGACTCGCCGGCCCGCGCGCTGCGTGACCGACGCCGCCGCCGCGACGCTGCGCAGGTCGGCGACGAACGTATCGCGCCAGACCGACAGGTTGTTCTCGCGCAGCCGCGCGAGGTTCTCCTCGTGACGCGCCTGCCGCTCCGCGAGCGGCATCGACAGCGCGCGCTCGAGCGCGTCGGCCATCTGCGACAGGTCATAAGGATTGACGAGCAGCGCACCGGTCAACTCGGCCGCCGCGCCCGCGAACTCCGACAGCACGAGCACGCCCGGATCGGCCGGATCCTGCGATGCGACGTACTCCTTGGCAACGAGATTCATCCCGTCGCGCAACGGTGTCACGTAGCCGACCTGCGACATCCGGAAGAACGCCATGAGCAGATTGCGCTCGTACTTGCGGTTCAGGTACTGGATCGGCGTCCAGTCGAGCTGCGAGAAGCGGCCGTTTATGCGGCCGGCCTCGCCCTCGAGCATTTCGCGAATGCGCTGGTAGGTCTGCACGTCGGAGCGCGTCGGCGGCGCGATCTGCACGAGCGACACGCGCCCCTGCCAGCCCGGCGCGTTGGCGAGCATCCGCTCGAACGACTGGAAGCGTTCGACGAGCCCCTTCGAATAGTCGAGCCGGTCGACGCTCATCACGAGCTTGCGGCCGGCGAGCGCATCGCTCAGCATCTTCACCGGCTTGCGCGAGCCGTACTGGACGGCTGCCTCGGCGATCGCATCCGGATGCACGCCGATCGGATAGGCGGCGACCTTCACGATGCGGCCGTGCGCATGCAGCATCCCGTCGTCGCTCGCCGCGCCGACGCCGCGCCGCTCGATGTAGTCGGTAAACGCCTGCTTGTCGGCATCGGTCTGGAAACCCGCGATGTCGTACGCGCACATGAACTTCACGAGTTCCTCGTGCGGCGGCACGAGGCGCAGCATGTCGGGCGACGGAAACGGAATGTGCAGGAAGAAGCCGATCGGGTTCTTCACGCCGAGCTTGCGCAGGCAATGCGCGAACGGCAGCAGGTGATAGTCGTGCACCCAGATCAGGTCGTCGGGCCGCAGCAGCGCGGCAAGCTGCTTCGCGAGCATCGCGTTCACGCGCAGATAGCCCGCGTACTCCTGCCGGTCGAAGCGCGCGAGATCGCCGCGGTAGTGAAACACCGGCCACAGCGTCGCGTTCGAGAAGCCGCGGTAGTACTGATCGTAGTCGCGCCGGGTCAGCCCGAGCGTCGCATACGTGACGTTGCCGTCCCGCTGGATCGCGGGTGCGACGTCGGGCGTACCGACGATCTCGCCGTTCCAGCCGAACCAGACGCCGCCGGTTTCCTTCAGCGCGTCCATCACGCCGACCGCGAGGCCGCCTGCGCTCGGGCGCGCGTCCTCGCCGGCGGCGACACGATTCGATACCACGATCAATCTGCTCATGCGACTTCCCCTCCTCGATTCGATTGGCTGGCGCGCGACGCGCGCCAAAGCGGGCGCGGCGGCCCGAAGGCGGCCGCGCGGCGATTCAGTTCCGAGAATTGCAATGAAATACGGCGGTGGAATGCGGCTACGACGCAATCAGGCGTCCTGCTCCTGACCGAGGTCGCGTTGATAGTCGAGCCCTTCCGGGCGAGCGCCGCCCTGGTTGTGATCGCCGTCGGACGGCGTGTCGTCGGGCGCGCCCGCAGGCGGCGCCGATGGCGCGTCGGTCCGCGGACGCGGGCGGTCTTCCGGACGGCCGGCCGCCGCGTCGGGTGGCCGAGGTGATAACCGTTTCGAACGGCGCATGGCTGGGTGTCTCATATGCGGCGCGGCGCGAGGCCGTCGTAGAAACATTCCATAGCAAAACAGTCTAGGTCGCTTCGTTGTGCACGAAGGTAACAATTACCTTCAATTTGTAACGTTTCGACCCTTCGTCGAGCATCTGTCCGACAATTACGCCGCCCGCGCGCACGCGGCCTGCCGCGCGGCGATTTGTCAAAGCTTTGCAGTTTTCCTATGACAATTGCGAAACAATGACGCGGCATCAGGCGTGCATGCGTCGCCGCTCACCCAGACAGGACTTGCACTCAGGGATGAACATTCGTTTCGAATCGCCGCGCCGGGCCACGCCGGCGCGCGTCATGCTGGCCGCGATCGCCACGGCCGCACTGCTGTCCGGCTGCAATTCGTTGTACAGCGAAGGCGCGACAGCCGGCGCCGGTATCGCGGGCGCCGCGATCGCCTCCAAGGTCACCAACAACGCCGCCGTCGCGACGGGCATCGGCCTGGGCGCCGTCGCCGGCGCACGGGCTGGTGTCCAGTACACGCAGCGCGTTGCGCACCGCTACACGCAGGAACAGATCGCGAAGGCCGCCGGCCCGCTCGAAGTCGGCGGCGTCGCGCCGTGGTCGACGCACCATTCGTTCCCGATCGAGGACGACGAGCAGGGCCGCGTGACGGTCAGCCGGATGATCAGCATCGGCCCGCTCGACTGCAAGGAAATCGTGTTCGCGGTCGACACGCCGGCGAAAGCCGACAAGGCCGCCGAATCGGCGTTCTACGTCGCCACGATCTGCCGCGACGGCCCCGTGTGGAAATGGGCGTCGGCCGAACCCGCGACCGAACGCTGGGGCGCGCTGCAATGAGCGTCGCGATCCGTATCGCGGCGATCGGCGTCCTGTGCGCGGCGACGGTCGCGCTGTCGGGCTGCGGATCGGTCGGCGCGGCGAGCGGCGCGCTCGCCGGCGCGGCGACGGGCCTCGTCACCGCGAATCCGGCGGTCGGCGTCGGCGTCGGGATTGCCGTGCAGGCCGCGACCGACGAGGCCGTCAACCGCACGATGAAGCAGCTCCATCAGAATCAGCAGGACGCGATCGCGACGGCGGCAGGCAGCCTGGCCGTCGGCGAAGTGAAGCCGTGGAAGGTGAAGAACACGCTGCCGCTGGAAAACGGCGAAGGCGAAGTGCGCGTCACGCGTGCGTACTCGACAGCGCTCGCGCTGTGCAAGGAATTCGCATTCTCGGTGAAGGACGGCGACAAGGCCGACTGGTATTTCGCGAATGCGTGCCAGCAAGGCACGCACTGGAAGTGGGCGTCGGCCGAACCGGCCGTCGACCGCTGGGGGAATTTGCAGTAACGGGGCGATGCGCCGCGCATCGTGCGTGGCGCCCGTGTCGTTCTGCGTACTTTCGTGGTTACAGACGCGTGCGAAGCTGCGCCACGCGTTCCTCGATCTTCGCGGACAGAGCATCGTCCGGGTTGTAATCCAGGGCGACACAAAATGGGCCGGGCTCGTGCCTAGCGGCTCCAGACATCGATCAAGGATCGCTGCAATTCCTTGTTTTTGGCCAGGCTCGCGATATAGGCGAAGTGATCCTCGTCTTCATCGAGCTCGGGCAGATTCGGATCGAACGTGTCATCGCCAACCCACCAGGCGGGATACTGAATCGCATCGCCATCAATGGAAAAAGTCGTCATCCCGCGGTGGAAGTCGTGTTCGTACTTGACGTTGTGTCCGAGATCCGCGAAGTTCCAGCGTTTTTTGTTCCATTGAAGATAAAGCTGCCGATCCGCCGCGAAGACAGCAACGTCCTGGCCCTCGACAGAGATGTAATTCCCCCGCGCCACGTAACCGTCTCCGACCAGCGCGGAAAACACGCCTGTCTCCACATTCAGCTCAACGAAGCTCGACGGGCGGTTGATCACGCCGAGTTGCACGTTCTTCATCATTTTCCAACCTTCGCGATGCCAGTAAGAATGTCCATTGAAGGGTTGCTGCGTGTCCCCGCGGCGATCACCCCCTCCGGGCTACCATATTTCTGAAGCAATGCTTCATACGTCGGGCCATACTTGTTTCCGTATTTCGCCATATTGCGCTCATACAACATCGGCAGCTTGTCCTCGGCGTATTTCGACATCCGGGTTTGATTGCGCATGTCGACGATCTGCCGCCCAATCGTTTCTTCGCTGGCGCCGCTGGCGCGCATGTCGGATACCCATGCACTCTCGTCGGCCAGGCCCTGATGGTATTCGAGCCGCACGTTCCGGGCATTGGCAACTTGCTCCGCATTCGTCCAGTCGACCGGCCACTTGGGCGCCGCAAACTCGGATCCCTCCACCGGCGTGTATCCGTAGACACCCTTTGGATTGCTGACGAGGTCCGCCGGCATCGAATCGACCACGTAATCGAAAGGACTCGTCGCGCCGGCCTTGGGCAGCGTGCCGGCAAGCGCGTCGGCGGCGGCTTCCCCGGCAGAGATTTCGCCCGCAACGGACCCGGCGCCCTTCGCACCGCCAACGAGCCCGGCCCCCTTTGCCGCGCCAGCCCCTCCCAGGAGGCTGCCGCCAAGCATCGACCACTTCTGCCCGTCCGACCCTTCTCCAAACACCTTGCCGCCGACCCATGAACCGACTTCCCCGCCGACGAACCCGCCGGCCGCGCCCAGAATCGCGATCGCCGGCCCGGCGAGCACGGCGGTCGCCGCCACGCCGACCGCCAGCATCGTCCAGTTCACCCACGCCGGGATTTCAGGATTGAACTCCCCGACCGCCGGGCCGCCGATGAATACGTTCGGCGATCCGTCGTTGATCAACGCGCCGCACATCATCCGGTCTTCCTTGCGGCTCGCCGGCTGGCTGTTGATGAAGACCGTCGACGAACCCTGCGCGACCACCTGCGGCGGACCCGCGTGATCGCTGCACAGGCCCAGGCTCAGGATGGCCCGCATCGCCGCGCGACTGTTGATGAAGACGTTGGGCGAACCCTTTATGAGACTTCCGGTGACATGCCGCGGCGCCCATGACATCGTGCCCAGCACTTCGCCGAGACCGCCGCCCGCAGCAGCGCCCGCCGCGATTGCAGCGACGACCGTCAACGCAGCACCGCCCGTCGCGACCACCGCGACGGCGCCGATTACTGCACCCGCGATCAGCCCGGCGATCATCCATCCCTTGGATGCCGTATGCGCGATCGGATCGCCCAACCGCGCAGCCGCGAGTAATGTATCCACGCCCGCTCCCCGTCAGCCCGCGTTCGCAACCGCGGTCAGATAAGCACGCACGGCCTCGACGCTCTGCATGCCGGTCATGCCCTTCACCGCCGTCACACCGCCAAGTCGATCGCTCAGCGATGCGTGCTCGCGCAAATCCACCGTCCACAGCGCGAATTGACGGCCGTCCTTCGCGCGCCACGCCGATTGCCCGTCCGGGGCCGGCTGCAGCACCAGCGGTTCGCCACCCGAGCCGAAGAATGCAGTGTCGTCGAACATTTCCGTGACGTCGTGCCGGTACAGTTCGGCCATGCCCGTGAGCACGTACAGCGTCGCGCTCGGCTCGTGCAGCACGAACACGATGCCGGCCTCGTCCTGGCCGAGCGCGATCGGCACGAAGGCCGCCCGATCGGGCCGGGCCAGCACGACACTCGCGAGCAGGTTCTTGTATTCCTTGCTCTTGTCGTCGGTAAACGACTTCGGACAAGTGCCGATGAAACTGATCGCCACGCGTTCGCGCCCGGCCCTCGGCGACATCACGACCGTCTGGCGCTGATGCAGCGGTGCACCTTCCGACACCCAGCGATAATCGATTTCACGGGCGGTTTCGCCGTCGATTTCCCGGTTTTCCAGATGCTTCAATTCGAAACGCGGCAGCGACTTGCGCATCTCCGAGACCAGCCGCGTCACGAACGTATCGACCGTGTCGTCCGGCTCCATCGGCGCGCGCGAAACCACGAAAGTGAATCCGCTACTACCGCTACCCGTTTCATCGACCGTAAACAGGTGAATCGTCTTGTCTTTGAAGTGCGCCGGCAACTGAATGACGGCATCGTTCATCTGATATTCGGACATGCTCTTCTCGGTTCGGCCGGCCCGTCGGGGCCGGTGCCGGATTGACACTGTTCGCCGGCTGCACGGCCGCAGCCGGCGCAACCGTCACGGGGCGACGTTACCGCACGCCAGCCGCGACCAGACGCTTGTGAATGGCTTCGATGCGGCCCTGCTGCGGCGAACCTTTCGGCGTCTGTTGCAGTTCGTCGCCGAGGACCTTCGCGTACGCGAGACCGTTGTCGTTCTTCACCGACGGATCGGCGCCGTGCGCGAGCAGATAATCGACGACGTCCCATTGCCGCAGGCGCGTCGCTTCAAAAAGCGCGGTTTCTTTCATCGAATCCCGCACATTGACGTTCGCCTTGTGCTCGACCAGTACGCGCATTTGCGGCAACAGCGTGTCCTTGCAGGTCGCGAAGAGCAGCGGCGTATCGCCGTCGTACTTGAGATCCGGATTCATGCCGCCGGCGAGCAACGCTTTGAGCAGGTTCGGCGTGTCGGCCCGCGCGGCCAGATATGCAACGTTCGCGCCATTCTCGCCGAACGGTTGTTCGGGCTTCGCGCCGTCCCGCACCAGTTCGCTGACGATCTGAAGGCGCACGTTGGCGGCGTCCGTCTTCACCGGCACGGCTTCCTGCACTGCGAACGACAACAGGCTCGCCTTCCTGTTGCCCAGGGCAGCGAGATCGGTATGCGGCGCGAGCGCCTTGACCTGCTCCAGATTCCCGTCGCGAATGGCACGCGCCAGCTCGAGCGGCTGTCCCGTGAAAAAATCTTCGGGCGGGTAACGTTTGAAGTCTGCCATTTTTGTTTCCTGTGCTTGAGTCGGCCACCAGAACGGCGACGACAAACCGATTACCGCGACAACCGCGCCCGCGGCGATGACCTTGCTGTATTTCATCAATGTCCCTGAAGTTGACCGAGCAGCGACGATTGCTGCTCCGCGACGGTCGTATTCAATCCGCTCGTCACCTGCCCCATCATGTGCCGCTGGACCGTCGTCACGCTGGTGCCCGGAATGGTGATCTGCTCGCCGACGGCCTTGGGCATCAGGTGGGACGTCACATCGCTGATCGGGCCGAGCCCGCCTTCCTGCGAGCCCGTCAGGATGTCGCCGTCGACGCGATAGTTCGTGATCGACGACGCCCGCGGCGTGGCTCCGTACAGCGGCAACGTTTCAGGATTGAGGCCTGCCGCGTTGAAGGTGGTCGCGCCGGCGCCGCTGGCCTGCGATGCAGCCGACGCCAACCCGCCGCCGAGCGAATGGCCGGTGAGGTCGAGGCCGCCCGCATTACCGGAGCCGTAGATCTTCTTGCCGAGGGTCACGGCGCGATCGTAGTACGGCGAATTGTCGCCCAGCCCCTGGCTGAGGTTGTTCGACCAGTCCTCCTTGACCGTCGGCTGCGTGCCCTTGAATGCCAGCGTCGGCTTCATGCTGTCACCGAACACCGCGGGATCGGGTGCGTAGACCTGCGCGCCGAAATTGCTGCCGGGGATCTTCAGATCTTGCGGCCGCATGCCGAACTTCTTCAGCGCTTCCGGATCGTTCGACACGTTCTTCCATCCCGGCGGCGCCGTCCCCGGCGTGTACACCGCTTCCGCCAGCTTGGCCAGTTGCTGCGCCTTCACCGTCGCCTGAAGCTTGCGTGCCGCGGCCTGCACCTTCGGATCGGCAGACGCGAGACCCGCGGCGATGACGGCCTGCTGATTCGCCCACTCGATCGCCATCGCCTGCTCGGGCGTGACGAAAAGCCCCTGGTTCAGGTGGATCACCGGACCATCGAGGAAAATGCCGCTCTGATTGATCAGGATGCTCGATGCGCCGTGGGACAACTTGATGCTGTCCGGCTTCAGCGTCACGATGCTCGCGCCGACCCGATGCTCGATCTCGTCCGTCGCCTGATAGCTCTGCTTGCCGGGTCCGGCGTCGCCAGCCAGCGCTTGCACGCCAACGGTGTTGGCCGTCGTGAAGCGCGCTTTCGCGATCTTTTCCGACAGGCTGCCTTCTGCGACATGCTTGCTCTCGTCGCCTCTGAGCACCGACACGTTCCGCGCACCGGATTCGACCGTGTGAGACTCGCTGTCCTTGACGATCGTCTTCATGTCCTTCTGCGCATGCAGAAAAACCTCCTGGGCGCCATTCACGTCCGAGAATCGCAGTTCGTTGAAGCCCTCGCCCTTGTGCGTCTGACTGCGCATCCCCATCGTTTGGCCGCCGCTGCCGTGATACGGGTTGCCCGAATCGCCGTTGAACACACGGCCGACGACGATGGGGTTGTCCGGATCGCCCTGATTGAACGAGACGAGCACCTCCTGGCCGATCCGCGGAATCGCCGAGCCACCCCATCCCTTGCCTGCCCATGGTTGCGATACGCGCACCCACATCGAATCGGAACCGTCGAGCTTGCCGCGCCGGTCCCACAGGAAATGGAGCTTGACCCGGCTGCCGTCGGTGTGAATTTCCTCGCCCTTCGGCCCGACCACGATCGCGGATTGCGTGCCCTGCATGTGTGGCTTGGGCGTACGCCGCTCCGGCCTGAACGGAATGTCGATCGGCAGGCACGTAAACGTGTTGTGGTACGGCAGTTTGGAGGTCTGCTGGGTATAGTCGTTCGCGACCTGGTGACGAACGCGAAGAATCACGAAATCCTTGTTGTTGTAGGCGGACGTGCCGTGATTGACCAGCGTGAAGCGCCCGCTCGTCGTCATCCCGTGCGCATGACCGGCGCCGTTGAAACGATGCGCGAGCGCTTCTTCCGCTTCCATCGCGTAGCACGCGTAACGCTGCCCGTCGTCGCCGTGGTCATACAGCGAATGGAACTGGTAACGCTCCGTCGTCTGGATGTTCGGGTGCTTCAGATTGACGGTCGGCACCTCGACGTGCATCAGTTGCGACGACGGCTGGTTGTAGTTGAAATCCCGGTACGTGATCTTGCCGACCCGGAAACTGAATGCCTCGTCCCATCGATCGATGCCGTTCTGCTCGCTGGCCGCGCTGTTGGCTTCGTACGGAATGGTCTTCAGGTTCGGAATCGGCTGGAACACCGCGTTGGTGTCGCCGATCACGAGGATGTGCTTGTCCTTTTCGTAACGGATCGTCCAGATCAGCCCTTCCTGCTCCATTAGGCGCGAGCAGAAACTGTAGTACGACTCGTCGTACATGACGATGTATTCGAGCTTCGGACGTTCGCCCTGCATCGCGAACTCGAAATCCGAAAAACCCATCTCGCGGAAAATGTCGCTCAGGATGTCCTGCGGCGTCTGGTTCTGGAAGATTCGGCAATCGGTCGAGCGGGTGAGAAACCAGAGCCACGGCACGACCGACATTTCGTAGCGGGTCACCGAACCCGATTTCCCGACGCGGCCGAACGACGCAACGTAACCGTCGAAATATCGCTTCGTCTCGGTATCCGCCGCCGACGTCACGACCCGCGTCAGACTGAAATGGCGGCTCTGGGGCTCGAGCGTGATCTTGACCCGCTGCCCGACGATTTCCTGCGGTTCGATATTGTTGCGATGGGAAAGCAGGTCGAGATGTGTTTCGGTTAACTGATTGACGTGTTCGTCGATGATCGCCGCGCTGACCAGCAGCACGTCCGGGCCGAGTGGCGTTTCGATCGTGATGAAGCGATTGTCCTGGGTCAGGCGCGGAAGCGCACCCGTCAGGCTGTTGATGGCCTCGGCGATCGACTCCGGGGCCTTACCCATCAGCGACAAGCCGGTTTGCGCCAGTTGCACCGCGCTCGCGGCACCGCCCAGCAGCCCCGCGCCTGGCATGCCGGTCAGCGCCCCCAGTTGGCCTGCCATGCCGGCAAGCGAACCCAGGTTGCTCAAACCGCCGACCAAAGCCGCACCGCCCCCTCCCATCCCGTCGGGGTTTCCGTTTGCTGCGAAACTCATCGTTAACCTCGTTCTTTTTTGTCGGGCGAACCCGCCGCAATCCGGTCGCCATCGCACCACCAAGGCGCTCTCAGCCGCCTTGGTGGCGCCAAATATATCAAACTGTAGGGAAATTCATAACCACTTGTCAGCATTCGATATTCAGCGCCGAAAGCAGTCCGATCGATCAGCAGATCGATCCCCGATACTTATTGCTGGTGGACGGGTGCGATCGCGCGCCGCACCGATGCGGCAGGCATTCAACGCGTGGTGAAGGGAAGGACGGCGTCGGAAGTGAACGAAGCGTTGCCGTCGAAGAGTGAAACCGGGCGCGCGAATCCTCGGCGAACGCCATCCGCAGCGCCCCCGCAGGGCCACGATCCGACAATCAGGTGATCCATGACCCGGCGCCCGTTGCGGACGCCAGGATCGAGCCGCAGGCTCTTGGCCCGCTGCGGCCGAATCCCGCCGCAGCGAGCATCCGGACGATTCCGGTGGATGCACCGGAATCGCCCCGCCCGCATCAGGACTCGACGTCCTCGAGACTGAAGATTTCGGTCTGGTCGTTGTACGAGAAGATCTCGCCGTAACGGCCCCAGTCGATCACCGCGTCGAGGGTTTCCTCGGCCGCGCCGTCCGACAGGAAATCCTCCAGCTCCTGCTCGAAACGCACGCGCGGCGCGCGATGGCCGGGGCGCTCGTTCAACACCTTCTTGATCCGCGCGGCGAGCGGCACGTGCTTCAGCAGATGATCCGCGAACATCAGCTTGCGCTCCTGCGTGCCGAATTCCGCGAACACGCGCCCCGGCGGCGTCAGGAACACGTCCCCTTCCCGCACGTCGGCGAAGCCGAGGTACTGCAGCACTTCAGCGATCGGGAACAGGTCGTCGACCTCCAGATGCAGCGTACGTGCGATTTCCGGCATGTCGGCGCGGCCGTGGTACGGCGCCATCGCGAGCGTCTCGATCAGGCCGGCCATCAGGTTGGTCGACACCTGCGGCAGCCAGCTGCCGAGCTCGAGCCCCTTCTTCGTCGCCTCGCCGGTCTGGCGCGCGGTCATCTTCGCGTAGATGTCGTCGACGAGCTTGCGGAAAGCCGGGTCGAGGCGGTTGCGCGGATGCTTGAACGGCACCTTGATCTCGGCGATCACGCGACCCGGGTTCGACGACAGCACGAGGATCCGGTCGCACATGAACACCGCTTCCTCGATGTTGTGCGTGACGATCAGCACCGACTTAATCGGCATCCGGCCTTGCGTCCACAGGTCGAGCAGGTCGGTACGCAGCGTTTCGGCCGTCAGCACGTCGAGCGCCGAGAACGGCTCGTCCATCAGCAGGATCGTCGGGTCGACCACGAGCGCACGCGCGAAGCCCACGCGCTGACGCATGCCGCCCGACAGCTCACGCGGGTAGGCGTTCTCGAAGCCGTCGAGACCGATCAGGTCGATCGCGGCGAGCGCGCGTTCGCGCCGCTCGCGTGCGCCGACGCCGAGCGCTTCCAGCCCGGCTTCCACGTTCTGCAGCACGGTGAGCCACGGAAACAGCGCGAAGGTCTGGAACACCATCGCGACGCCTTCGGCCGGGCCGGTCAGCGGCTTGCCGAGGTAGGTCACTTCACCGCCGGTCGGCTCGATCAGCCCCGCGATGATCCGCAGCAGCGTGGACTTGCCCGAGCCCGAACGGCCGAGCAGCCCGACGATCTCGCCTTCACGCAGCGACAGGTTCGCGTCGTCGAGCACGAGCAGTTCGCCCTGCGTCTTGTTGAAGCCGCGGCAGACGTGATCCACACGCAGGATTTCCTCACCGAGGCGCGGCGGCTGGGACGTCTGGACGGGGGCGTTTATGGCATTCGGATTGTGCATCGCGTTTCGCTCTCAATCGGTCTCAGTCGAGCCGCAGCTTCGCTTCGGCGAAGGCATACAGCGGGCGCCACAGCAGGCGGTTGAACAGGGTAACGAACAGTGACATCACGGCGATGCCCAGAATGATCTTCGGAAAGTCGCCGGCGGCGGTGGTCTGCGCGATATATGCGCCGAGGCCGTGCGCCTCGATCCTGGTCGTGCCCCACTGCACCGCTTCCGACACGATGCTCGCGTTCCACGCGCCGCCCGATGCGGTGATCGCGCCGGTCACGTAATACGGAAAGATGCCGGGCAGGATCGCCTGGCGCCACCACTGCCAGCCGCGGATCCGGAAGTTCGTCGCGGCTTCGCGATAGTCGTTCGGATAGGACGTCGCGCCCGCGATGACGTTGAACAGGATATACCACTGCGTGCCGAGCACGATCAGCGGCGACAGCCAGATATCGGCGTTCAGATGGAAGCGCGCGATCACGATCACGAACACCGGGAACAGCAGGTTCGCCGGGAACGCGGCGAGGAACTGCGCGAGCGGCTGCAGCTTCTCGGCGAGTTTCGGGCGCAGCCCGACCCACACGCCGACAGGTACCCAGATCACGGACGCGATCGAAATCAGCACGACCACGCGCAGCAGTGTGATGAGCCCGAGCATGATCACGTGGCCGACTTCGGCCATCGTCACGCCGGTCGACACGAAGCTGACGACACGCCACACGATATAGGCCGTGCCGAGCAGCAAGAACACCGCCCACGCGATGTCGACCGTGCGCGACGCCTTCTTCTCGACTTTGGGCAGCGTGAAGCGCATCGCGCCCGACAGCGGCAGACGCAGCGGAATCCGCGCGGCCTTCGCGAAGAACCAGCCGGCCGGCACGAGCAGCTGATGGATCAGGCGCGTACGGCGCACGAGGTCGAGCAGCCAGGATTGCGGTGCGTCGCCCGACGCGGTGTTCTCCATCCGGAACTTGTCGGCCCACGCGATCAGCGGGCGGAACAGGAACTGGTCATAGGCCAGGATCACCACCGTCATCGTCAGGATCACCCAGCCGATCGCACCGAGGTTCTTGTCCGAGATCGCCTGGGCAAGATACGCGCCGATCCCGGGCAGCGTGATGGTCTGGTTGCCGACGGTGATCGCCTCCGACGCGACGACGAAGAACCAGCCACCCGACATCGACATCATCATGTTCCAGATCAGTCCCGGCATCGAGAACGGCACCTCGAGCTTCCAGAAGCGCTGCCACGACGTCAGGTGGAAGCCGCGCGACACTTCGTCCAGATCGCGCGGCACCGTGCGCAGCGACTGGTAGAAGCTGAACGTCATGTTCCACGCCTGGCTCGTGAAGATCGCGAAGATCGCGGCCAGTTCGGCGCCGAGCACGCGGCTCGGGAACAGCGCGAGGAAGAACGTCACCGTAAACGAGATGAAGCCGAGCACCGGCACCGACTGCAGGATGTCGAGGATCGGGATCAGCACCATGCCGGCGCGGCGGCTTTTCGCGGCGAGCGTGCCGTAGATCAGCGTGAACGCGAGCGACGCGACCATCGCGGCGAGCATCCGCAGCGTGGTGCGCAACGCGTATTCGGGCAGGTTCGACGGATCGAGCGAGATCTTCTGGGTCTGAAGGGTCCCGATCGGCGCCATCGTTTCATGAAAGCCGACGACCGCCATCGCGATCAGGCAGATGATCAGCGGGAACGCGATGAAGTCCCACCGGTTCGGCAGAACGCGCCACGCGGACGCGTTGGCGGTCCGGTTCGGATTGAAGAATCCGACGTCCATCAGGCGCCCTCCCCGGTAAGGCCGAACGAAGCCGGCAGACGATGTTGATTCATGGCAAAGCGCACGGGCGCGGTAATTCGACGCGGTAATTCGATTGATTCACGATCTGACGCCGGCGCGAGGCGCCGTGCGTGCAGGCTGCGCTCCCGGCGCGGCGAGTCGGGCCGCGACGGCACGACACTACACCAACCTGTATTTCAGGTTCAACCGTCCGGGGCCGGCGCGGGGCCGCGCGACGCGCGAACGGCGCACGGATCGTGCCCGGCACGCGGGCGAACAACAGGCGTGGGATACGGAGCAGCCCGACCGCGGTCCTCCGGCCGGCATGCAGGCCCCGAATTATGCCGTGATCTGGGCCGGCCGGGAACCCGCCAACCGCACGCGGACGCAAACCGTGCCGGACGTCAGCGGACGATTGCGGCGAAGCAGGTATGATCGGGGCTAGCCCCTGGCGTCGGTGTTGACCACAGCCGCCAGGGATCGACCGACCAGCGGGAGGAAGGGAATGGCAGGAAACTTGGTGATCGTCTGCCGCGATCAGGATGCCGATGCGTTCTACGAGCTGATGCAGGAGTATGGGTCGTTCCAGACGCGGCTGTCGTCGACGGCATGGTACCTGAACATGAACATCGTGCCGGAATCGCTGCAGGAGGAGATTCTGGAGCGCCTCGGCCGCTACACGACCGTCTATATCTTCGAGGCCACGAGCGTGACCTACAACACCATCGACAGCAACGCCGCCGAGACGCTCGGCACGCTGTTCGGCGAATGATGCCACGCGGCGCCTGCCCGGCAGGCGCCGCATCCGCCGCTTATGCGGCCTGGGCGTGCAGTTCGTCCTTCGGCACCGCGTCGAACGGGAACGTCATCGCCACGCGCAGGCCGCCCTCGGGACGATTGCCGATCTCGCACGCCCCGCCCAGCCTCAGCACCAACCGCTCGACGATCGCGAGCCCGAGCCCGCTGTGGCCGTTGCCGCCGCGCGCCGGGTCGAGCCGCACGAACGGCCGCGTCGCGGCCGCGAGGTCGCGCGGCGCGATCCCGCCGCCGCTGTCGCTGACCGACAGCACGTAACCCGTCGGCGTACGCGCCGTCTCGACGAGCACGGGTGGCGCGCCGTACGCATGCGCATTGTCCAGCAGGTTCGAGAGGATCCGGTCGAGCGTCGCGGTCGGCAGGCAGAAACCTTCGTCGGCGGCCAGATGCGTCTGGACCGCCGGCGCGTTCGGTGCGACCGCGCGATAGCTGCGCGCGATCCGCTCGCAGGTCTGGTCGACCGGCACGGGCTCGCTGCGGTCCGCCCCGCCGTGCGCGAACACGAGGAACTGGTCGACGATGTGCGACATCGAGTCGACATCGCGCACCACACCGTCGCGCAGCCGCGCGTCGTCCATCATTTCCGCGCGCAGGCGCATCCGCGCGAGCGGCGTGCGCAGGTCGTGCGCGACGCCGGCCAGCATCACCGCGCGATCGCTCTCGGCCTGCGACACCTGTTCCACCATCTGGTTGAAGCCGTGTGTGAGCTGGCGCAGCTCACGCGGGCCGCGCTCGCGCAGCGGCGGCACCGGCTGGCCGCGGCCGAAGCGCGCGACCGCGCGCGCCAGCGAGCGCAGCGGCTGCTGCAGTTGCCAGGCCGCGAACAGCGCGGCGATCACGCCTGCCGAGAAGATCGTGCCGAGCCACAGCAGCATCCGGTCGAGCGAGCGCGGCGGGCGCAGCGGCTGCACCGGCACCACGATCCAGTTGCGATCGGTCGGTTCCTTGACCCACAGCACCGGCGGATGGCCCGGCGCGCCGATCTCGACCCGGGTGCCGGCCGGCATGCGCTCGCTCACGTCGTCGCGGAAACGCTTGAGCGGCGCCGGCAGGTTCGAGCCTGCGCTCGTCGGCACGTCGGGACTGTCCGGCGACACCAGCCGCACCCGTGACGGCAGCGGCTGGTCGGGCGTGCGCTCGACGTGCTGGCGCACGGCGTCGACGAGGAAGGCGGCCTCCTCGACCGCGTAACGCGTCTGCATCTGGCTGCGCTCGAGGCGCATCGCGAAGAACCACGCGAAGTGCGACAGGAGCAGCACGCCGACGACCAGCAGCGCCAGCCGTCCGAACAGTGAATCAATGGGTTTGCGCATGGGCCTCGCCGTCGGGCACGAACACGTAGCCGCGCCCGCGGACCGTCTGGATGAAGCGCGGCGTCGACGGATCCGTTTCCAGGATGCGGCGCAGGCGCCACACCTGGACGTCGATGCCGCGGTCGGTGCCGTCGTACTCGGGCCCGTGCAGCAGCTCGAGCAACCGCTCGCGCGTGAGCGTGCGCAGCGAGTGGTTCACGAAGATCTTCAGCAGCGCGAATTCGCTGCTCGACAGCGTCGCCGGCTTGCCGTCGACCGACAGCGTGCGCCCCTGGAAGTCGAGCACGAAGCGGCCGAACGCGAACGGCTCGCGCTGCTCGGGTGCCGCCGCCGACGGCGTCGCCCGGCGGCGGCGCAGCACGGCCTGGACGCGCGCGAGCAGCTCGCGCGGGTTGAACGGCTTGCCGAGGTAGTCGTCCGCGCCGAGTTCGAGCCCGACGATGCGGTCGACGTCGTCCGCGCGCGCCGTCAGCATGATCACGGGGATGTCGTCGCCGGCCGCGCGCAGCTGGCGCAGCGCGGTCAGGCCGTCCACGCCGGGCATCATCAGGTCCAGCACGATCAGGTCGGGCCGCTCGCGCTCGAGACGCTTCTCGAGCGTCGCCGCGTCGTGCAGCACGGACACTTCCATCCCCTGGCGCACGAGATAGTCGCGCAGCAGGTCACGGAGTTCTTGGTCGTCGTCGACGATGAGGATCTGGGTAGTCATGGCTCGAAGTTTACCGCGCGAGCGCGGAGTCGAAGAACGGTTCAAAGGAACGAAAGGGTTACTGCGGGTTACGACGCAAGGGAACTGTAATGCACCGTAACCCGGCAGCCACCCCACGTAACATCCGCCGGGGCACGCGCCGCTAACCTGCGTCTTACCGGATGCGGCATTCGCGTCACCCGCGCACCGCATCGCCGGACCCTTTGGATACAGGAGTTTCTGAAATGTATAAGAACACTTCCCGCGTGGCCATTGCGGCCGCCACTGTGCTCGCTCTCGCATTCGGCACCGCGCATGCCGCGCAGCCCACCGACATGCCGCCGCCGGGCGGCCCCGGCATGCACCAGATGCACGGCGGCCATGACGGCGGCCCGTTCGGCGTGATCATGAAGCTGCACGATCAGCTGAAGCTCAACGCATCGCAGGAGCAGCAATGGCAGACGGCCGTCAACACGATGAAGCAGAACCATGAGGCGATGCGCAAGAGCCACGAGCAGATGCGCGAGCAATTCAAGGCGCAGCAGAATCAGCCGATCCTCGACCTGAACGCGATGCACGCCGCCCGCCAGCAGGCCGAGCAGCAGAATGCGCAGCTGCGCGAGCAGAGTTCGGCCGCCTGGCTCGCGTTCTACAACGGACTGAACGACCAGCAGAAAACGACGGTCAGCACCGCGCTGAAGCAGCAATTCGCGCGGATGGAGCAGCGTCACGAGACGATGAAGGAACGCTGGCAGCAGCACCGCGCGGCAAAGGCCGCGTCGGCGCCGGCGCAGTAAGCCGGCGGGCCGCCTCCCCGGGCGGCATCGCGGGGGACGCGGGTACTCGGCCCGCGTCCCCTGTTTCGTTTCAGGCGACGTCGAACAGCAGCACCTCGGCCGCCCGGCCGCGTGCGAACGCGATCGCGTCCACCCCGGCGATCCGCGCGCCGTCGCCCGCGGCCAGCGCGTGGCCGTTGACTTCCACGTCGCCGCGCGCGACGTGCACATAAGTACCGCGTCCGGCCGGCACGCCGATTGCCACCTCCTCGTCGCCGTCAAGCAGCCCCACGAAGATCCGCGCATCCGCACCGATCGACAGCGCGCCGTCGTCGCCGTCCGCAGACGCGACGAGCCGCAGGCGGCCGCGCTTCTCGTCGTCGGCGAAACGCCGTTGAGCGTAACCGGGCCGCCCGCCGCGCTCGGCCGGCTGCAGCCAGATCTGCAGCAGATGCAGCACCCGGTCGCGCGACGCATTGGTTTCACTGTGCATGAGCCCCGTGCCGGCGCTCATCCGCTGGATGCCGCCGGCCCGCACGATGGCGCCGTTGCCAAGGCTGTCGCGATGCGCGAGCGCGCCGTCCAATACGTAGGTGACGATTTCTAGGTCGCGGCGCGGCTGCATCCCGAAGCCGCGCGTCGGCGCGATCCGGTCCTCGCTCAGCACGCGCAGCGCGCCGAACGGCGGATGCGCGGCCTCGGCGTGGCCGACAAGCGGAAAGCTGTGACTCGACTCGAGCCAGCCTTGGCGCGTGTGGCAGCGGTCGGCGGCGCGGCGGATCTGGAACATGGGGCGGGCACTCCGGCAGGGCAGACATTCTTTCTTCGGGTTTACCTGCACTGTAGGGGCGCGCCAAGCGCGCCACAATCCGCCGTCCGCGCACCGCATCGTTGCACTCACGAAACCAATCGACGCAATGCTCGTTGCGAATACCACGATTGCCGCAACGAGCAGATCGAAGAATCCATCGGTCACGCCGGATTGCCGTTTTCCGGGTATCGCGTTCGGGTAAAATACCGCCCTTTTGGCGTTCGCCCGTCCGGCGAGCGCCGTTGCCAGCGCGCCGAAACACGAATTTTGGCCGTCTAGAATACGCCGCGGCGCCCGGCCCGACCGGCCGCGAGCGCCCTCCCGGAAGTGAGCGACAAAAGGATGGAAATGAAGAAGGCCGCCCTGTGCGCCGCCCTCGCCCTCGTGGCGGGCAGCGCCTTCGCGAAAGAGTGGAAGACCGTGCGGATCGGTGTCGACGCCAGCTACCCGCCGTTCGAGTCGACCGCGCCGAGCGGCGAGATCGTCGGTTTCGACGTCGATCTCACCAAGGAAATCTGCAAGCGCATCAACGTGAAGTGCGTGTGGGTCGCGCAAGATCTCGACGGGATCATCCCCGCGCTGAAGGCGAAGAAGTACGACGTCATCGTGTCGTCGCTGACCGTCACGGACAAGCGTCGCGAGCAGATTGACTTCTCCGACAAGGTGTACGACGCACCCGCGCGGATGATCGCGAAGGCCGGCTCGCCGCTGCTGCCGACGGTCGCGTCGCTCAAGGGCAAGCACGTCGGCGTCGAGCAAGGTTCGACGCAGGAATCCTACGCGAAGGCGTACTGGGAACCGCAAGGCGTGACGATCATTCCTTACCAGAACCAGGACCAGGTCTATGCCGACCTCGGCTCGGGCCGCCTCGACGCGACGCTGCAGGATGAACTGCAGGCCGACTACGGCTTCCTGCGCACGCCGCGCGGCAAGGGCTTCGCGTTCGCCGGTCCGGAAGTGAAGGATCCGAAGACGATCGGCGACGGCACCGCGATCGGCCTGCGCAAGGAAGACACGGACCTGAAGCTCAAGATCAACAAGGCGCTGGCCGACATGCACAAGGACGGCACGTACGACCGACTGTCGCGCAAGTATTTCTCGTTCAGCGTCTACTCGGCTCGCTGAGCGCCGACAATGACGGGAAGCGGATGCGGGGGCGCCCCGCGTCCGGCAGTACAGGCAGTCAACCACGCGCCGCCCGCGCCTCGCCCGCCGCTCCCCGCGACGGGCCGGCCCGGCACCGTTGCCGGGGGCGGACGGACATGATACGCACGGGGCGTTCCGCGCAGCTTGGCGGGCGCGTCTTTCGCGGCGCACCGCGTGCGCCGTCCGGGACCACACCAGGGACCACATATGTTTCTACAAGGCTACGGCCCGCTGATCCTCGCAGGCACCTGGCAAACCGTCAAACTGGCGGTGCTTTCGCTCGCGCTCTCGTTCCTGCTGGGCCTGCTCGGCGCGGGCGCGAAGCTGTCGCGCAACCGCTTCACGCACGGCGCCGGCACCGTCTACACCACGCTGATCCGCGGCGTGCCCGACCTCGTGCTGATGCTGCTGCTGTTCTACAGCCTGCAGATCTGGCTGAACATGGCGACCGATGCACTCGGCTGGGACCAGATCGACATCGACCCGTTCCTCGCCGGCGTGCTCGTGCTCGGCTTCATCTACGGCGCGTACTTCACCGAGACCTTCCGCGGCGCGTTCCTGTCGGTGCCGCGCGGCCAGCTCGAGGCCGGCAGCGCATACGGAATGACGAACTGGCAGGTGTTCACGCGGATCATGTTCCCGCAGATGATGCGCTTCGCGCTGCCAGGCATCGGCAACAACTGGCAGGTGCTCGTGAAGTCGACCGCACTGGTGTCGATCATCGGCCTCGCGGACGTCGTGAAGGCGTCACAGGACGCCGGCAAGGGCACGCTGCGGTTCTTCTTCTTCACGCTGATCGCGGGAGCGGTCTACCTCGCCATCACGACGATCTCGAACTTCGTGCTGATGTGGCTCGAAAAGCGCTACTCGACCGGTGTCCGCAAGGCTGACCTATGATCGAACTCATCCAAGAATACTGGCGCAACTACCTCTACACCGACGGCTTCCGG
Organism: Burkholderia diffusa; assembly: GCF_902499115.1. Lineage (GTDB taxonomy): Bacteria > Pseudomonadota > Gammaproteobacteria > Burkholderiales > Burkholderiaceae > Burkholderia > Burkholderia diffusa. The sequence continues at coordinate 98,734 of NZ_CABVPN010000025.1, read as the reverse complement.
ATCACCGGCGTCGCAATCACGCTGTGGCTGCTGGTCGTGTCGATCGGACTCGGCTTCTGCCTGTCGGTGCCGCTCGCGGTAGCCCGCGTGTCGAAAAGGAAGTGGCTGTCGAGCGCCGTGTGGCTCTACACGTACGTGTTCCGCGGCACACCGCTGTACGTGCAATTGCTGCTCTGCTACACCGGCCTCTACAGCCTGCAGGTCGTGCGCGGCACGCCGCTACTCGATGCGTTCTTCCGCGACGGGATGCACTGCACGCTGCTCGCGTTCACGCTGAACACCTGCGCGTACACCACCGAGATTTTCGCGGGCGCGATCAAGGCGACGTCATACGGCGAGATCGAAGCCGCGCGCGCATACGGGATGACGCCGTTCACGATGTATCGCCGCGTGATCCTGCCATCGGCGCTGCGCCGCGCGCTGCCGCTGTACAGCAACGAAGTGATCCTGATGCTGCACGCGACCACCGTCGCGTTCACCGCGACCGTGCCGGATATCCTGAAGATCGCGCGCGACGTGAACTCGGCGACCTACATGTCGTTCCACGCATTCGGGATCGCCGCCCTGCTCTATCTCGTGATCTCGTTCACGCTCGTGTGGCTGTTCCGCCAGGCCGAGCGTCGCTGGCTCGCGTATCTGCGCCCGCAAGGCAAGTAAGTTTTCGCAGGACTATTGATGAATTCCCAGACTCAGAAGCTTTTCGTCGACGATCTGCACAAGCGGTACGGCGACAACGAGGTGCTCAAGGGCGTGTCGCTGAAAGCGAACTCGGGCGACGTGATCAGCGTGATCGGCTCGTCCGGTTCCGGCAAGAGCACGATGCTGCGCTGTATCAACTTCCTCGAGCAGCCGAACGCGGGCCGCATCATCGTCGACGGCGAGGAAGTGCGCACCACGCCGGACAAGACGGGCGCGCTGCGCGCGGCCGATTCGAAGCAGCTGCAGCGCGTGCGCACCAAGCTGTCGATGGTGTTCCAGCATTTCAATCTCTGGTCGCACATGAACGTGATCGAGAACGTGATGGAAGCGCCCGTCAACGTGCTCGGCATCCCGAAGAAGGAAGCCGAAGAGCGTGCGCGCGAGTATCTCGAAAAGGTCGGCCTCGCGCCGCGCGTCGAGAAGCAGTATCCGTCGCACCTGTCGGGCGGGCAGCAGCAGCGTGTCGCGATCGCGCGCGCGCTGGCGATGCATCCGGACGTCATGCTGTTCGACGAGCCCACGTCGGCGCTCGACCCGGAACTGGTCGGTGAAGTGCTGAAGGTGATGCAGAAGCTGGCCGAGGAAGGCCGCACGATGATCGTCGTCACGCACGAGATGGGTTTCGCGCGCAACGTGTCGAATCACGTGATGTTCCTGCACCAGGGGCGCGTCGAGGAAGAAGGCGTGCCGTCCGAGGTGTTCGCCAACCCGAAGAGCGAACGCCTGCGCGGGTTCCTGTCGGGTAGTCTCAAGTAACGCGCGCGACACGCGAACGGGCGCCCGCGGTTCGCCGCGCGGCGCCCGTTTTGCGTTTACGCGGCGCTCACCGGTTCGCTGTCGGCGAATGCGCGCAGTTCATCGCCCGCGAGCCGGTAACGCACCCATTCGCTCTGCGGCGCGGCGCCGACGCTCTCGTAGAAACGGATCGCCGGCTCGTTCCAGTCGAGCACGCTCCATTCGAAGCGCCCGCATCCGGTGTCCACGGCGATGCGCGCGAGCGCCTTCAGCAGCCGCAGCCCGGCACCCGCGCCGCGAAAGCGCGGCGACACGTACAGATCCTCGAGATAGAGCCCCTGCCGGGCGAGCCACGTCGAATACGAGAAGAAATACACGGCGAAGCCGGCCGGCTCGCCGTCGACCTCGCAGATCAGCGCGCGCGCGGGCGACCCTTCGCCGAACAGGCTGCGCTCGAGCGACGCGGGCGTCGCGACCACTTCATGCTCCGCCTTCTCGTAGATGGCCAGCTCGGTGATGAAACGCAGGATTTGCGGCACGTCGGCGACGGTGGCGGAACGAATGTCGATTTGCACGGTGGGGAGCCCTCCTTCGGCCCGGATTGAAAACGGAATGCGGCACCCGCGCAAGCGCGCCTGGCGTCGGACAGATCGACATGCTACGTTCACGGCTCAACTGCAGGAAGTGCAGTTTCTTCATCCTGACATGAACATGATGCATCCCGACCTGCGCCGTCTCGACCTGAACCTGCTGCTCGCGTTCGACGCGCTGTACCGCCACCGGTCGGTCGCCGCGGCCGCGCACGAGCTGGCGATGAGCCCGTCCGCGCTGAGCCACGCGCTCGCCCGGCTGCGCGACGCGATCGGCGATGCGCTGTTTGTGCGGCTCGGCAACGAGATGCAGCCGACCGTGCGCGCCGACGACATCGCCACCTGGGCCGGCGATGCGCTCGACACGATGTCGAGGGGGCTCGCCCGCGCACGCCGCTTCGATCCCGCGCAAAGTGACCATACGTTCGTGTTCGCCGCGAGCGACTACACGGCATTCGCCGTGCTGCCGGCGTTGCTCGCGCGCATCGAGCAGGTCGCGCCGCGGCTGCGGATCCGCGTCGTCCACTCCGACCGCAAGATTTCGATCGACGAACTCGCGGCCGGCCGGATCGACTTCGCGCTCGGCTATCACGAGGAGTCGGCCGCAGACGCGCCGGGTATCGAGGATTTCGACTGGTTCTCGGACGACTACATCGTGATCGCGAGCGCCACGCATCCCGACATCCACCGGCGCCTGACGCTCGACCAGTACCTCGCGGCACGCCACGTGGTCGTCACGCCGTGGAACGAGTCGCGCGGCGTCATCGACTACGTGCTCGACCGCCTCGGCCTCGCACGGCAGGTCGCCGTGCAGTTGCCGAGCGTGCTGGCCGCACCGTTCGTGATCGCGGAATCGGCACTCCTGATGACGGTGCCGAACCGTGCCGCGCAGGCGCTGCGCCACGCGGCGCCGATCCGCATCTTCCCCGCGCCGTTCGAGATCCCGCGCTACACGGTGAAGGTCTACTCGCACGCGAAGCACGCGCGCAGCGACGCGCACCGATGGCTTCACGCGCAATTGCTCGCCGCACGGCCCGAGCAAGGTTGAGTCGGAAACGCTTGTACGACGGGCGCTGCCACCCTGCCGCCCGACCGTTTCCGGCATCACGCCGGCCGCAGCAGGCCGCCGCCTACTTATTACGAAATACTTACCAATTTTGTCGCTTCCGTGCTTACGCTCGCGCTCCGGCAACGTCAATAGTGGCAATCCTTGACCCATCGCCGCGGAATCCATGTCTGCCTTGCCGGACAAGGGTTTTCCGGTAATCGACCGGCTCCGCGATGCCCGCCGCGCACCGTGTTGCATGGCAAATTGGCGACACGTGTTAGTCAAACAACGATTTCCGTCGCCACAAAATTGTATTTTTGCTAAATTAGTAACCAAAGTAGCAAAACGAAGTTCGTGAAATGTAGTTTAGCTTCACGACACAACAAGGAGACCCCGCAAGCCGACCCGGCCGCGCGGGACCGCTCAACGGTTTTCCGTCCGCTTGCCCGCGTGCCGCGCTTACCGGCCCTGCACGAGGTCTCCCTGGTTATCCCGCTTTTCGCTTTTGCCCGGCGCTCGCTGCTCCGGGCATCTCGTGCAGTCTGGGTTGACTTTTTGACAGGGTATGGAGGAGATGATGAAGAAAGCTTTGGTCGCGGCCGCGCTGATGGCTGCTGGGGTGGTTACGGCGCACGCGCAGAGCAGCGTCACGCTGTATGGCCGTCTGGATGCCGGCATCGAGTACTTGAACGGCCTGCAGAATGGCCACCAAGTGCGCGCGGAAAGCGGCGACTGGGGCACGAGCCTGTGGGGCTTGAAGGGCAGCGAGGACATCGGCGGCGGCAATAAGGTCCTGTTCCACCTCGAAGGCGCGTTCAACACGATGACGGGCGGCTTCAGCGGCTCGATCTGGGATCGTTTCGCGACCGTCGGCATTTCGAACGACCGCTACGGTACGCTGCTGCTGGGTCGCGAACTCGCGATCGCCAACGGCGTGTGGGACTTCGATCCGCTGGGCCAGTCGAGCTGGTCGTCGGCATCGCTCGTGCGCGGCCGCAACTGGAACAAGACCAGCAACAACGTGTCGTACCAGTCGCCGCAGTTCTACGGCTTCGACTTCTACGGCCAGTTCGCGTTCTCGAACTCGACCAGCTTCAACGGCAACACGACGGCCGGCCAGCCGGGTCGTGCAGCCGGCGCGCAGGTTACCTACACGAACTCGCTGTTCCAGTTGCGCGGCATCTACGACGAAACGCGCGACAGCAACGGCCGCTTCTCGGACGTGTTCAACTACTCGCGTGAATACTTTGCGGGCGTGAACGTGTTCCTCGGCCAGTTCAAGGTGCAGGCGGCCTACCAGTCGTCGCACGCGGACGGCAGCGGCGGCCCGGCCGTCAACAACGGCATCACCGGCACCCAGCAGGTCTGGGGTGGCGTGACGTGGCAGGCAACGCCGGCGGCAGCGCTGATCGCGGCCGTGTACCACGTGAACGCCAACCACGGCGGCGGCAACGCGAACATCTACACGGTCGGCGGCTCGTACAACATTTCGAAGCGCACGCTGTTCGACGTGCAGGTCGCGACGGTGCGCAACAGCTCGACGGCCAACTTCGGCCTGAACGCGAACGGCGCCGGCACGGCCGTCTCGACGGGCAACCCGCATCCGGGCGGCAGCCAGACCGGCGTCTACGCCGGCATCCAGCACCTGTTCTGATCAGGCGCCGTCCAGAGAACGATTCGACAACACTTTCCACGCTGCTGCGAGAGGCGCGTATCGGTGCGGTACCCACCCGGGTATCCGCACCGTTTTTTATTGGCGAGCCGGGATCGAGCGATCCACGGCCCGAAGCGGCGCTCAGACCGCCGCTTCGTTCTCTTCGCCGGTGCGGATGCGGATCACGCGCTCGACGTCCGACACGAAGATCTTGCCGTCGCCGATCTTGCCCGTGCGCGCCGCGCCGATCACCGCATCGATCACCTGGTCGACCTGCGCTTCCGCGACGACCACCTCGATCTTCATCTTCGGCAGGAAGTCGACCACGTATTCGGCGCCGCGATACAGCTCGGTGTGCCCTTTCTGGCGGCCAAAGCCCTTCACTTCCGTCACGGTCAGGCCGGTGAGGCCCACTTCGGCGAGCGCTTCGCGGACTTCGTCCAGCTTGAACGGCTTGATGATGGCGGTGATGCGTTTCATGATGGTTGTCCCTCAATGCTCGTTTGGATGCAAAATCGCGATCCCGATTGTAAGCCGGCCGGCCGCGTACGGCCCAGCACGGCTCAGTCGAGACGTTCGGTAAAGCGTGACGTGATCGGATAGCGCCAGTCGCGCCCGAATGCGCGATGCGTGACGCGAATACCGATCGGCGCCTGGCGGCGCTTGTATTCGTTGATCTTGATGAGTCGCGTCACGCGCGCGACGTCGGCCTCCGCATAGCCGGCCGCGACGATCTCCGCGAGCGGCCGGTCCTCCTCCATGTACATCCGCATGATCGCGTCGAGCACGTCGTACGGCGGCAGGCTGTCCTGGTCCGTCTGGTTCTCGCGCAGCTCGGCCGACGGCGCGCGCGTCAGGATCCGCTCGGGAATCACGTCGCGCAGTTCGTACTCTGTCGTTGCGTTGCGATAGCGGCACAGCCGGTAGACCAGCGTTTTCGCGATGTCCTTGATCACCGCGAAGCCGCCGGCCATGTCGCCGTACAGCGTGCAGTAGCCGACCGCCATCTCGCTCTTGTTGCCGGTCGTCAACACGATCGAGCCGAACTTGTTCGACAGCGCCATCAGCAGCGTGCCGCGGATGCGCGCCTGGATGTTCTCTTCCGTCGCGTCCTCCGCGCGGCCCGCGAATTCGCCCGCGAGCGCCGCACGGAACGCGTCGAACATCGGAGCGATCGCGATCTCGTCGTAACGCACGCCGACGCGCCGCGCCATCTCCGCCGCGTCGGTGGTCGAGATGTCGGCCGTGTAGCGCGACGGCATCATCACCGCGCGCACGCGCTCCGGCCCAAGCGCGTCGCAGGCGACCGCGAGCACCAGCGCCGAATCGACGCCGCCCGACAGCCCGATCAGCACACCGGGAAAACCATTCTTGCCGATGTAGTCGCGCACGCCGGTCACGAGCGCGCGATAGACCTGCGCGTCGACCGGCAGCTCGGGCGCGATCGCGCCGGGCAGCGGGCGCGGCCCGTCGAATTCGACGATCGCGTGCCCTTCGTCGAACTGCGGCATCTTCGCGACGAGCGCGCCCTGCGCGTCGAGCACGAACGAGCCGCCGTCGAACACGAGCTCGTCCTGGCCGCCGACGAGGTTCACGTACACCATCGGCAGCCCGGTTTCGCGGATCCGCGCGCGCAGGATGTCGATGCGCAGCGCTTCCTTGTTCATGTGGTACGGGGAACCGTTCGGGATCAGCAGCACCTGCGCGCCCGCAGCCTTCGCGATCTGTGCGGCCGACGCATGCCAGGCGTCCTCGCAGATGATCACGCCGTATCTGACGCCGTTGAGCTCGAACACGAGCGGCTCGGTGTCCGTCGCGAAGTAGCGCTTCTCGTCGAACACGTCTGCGTTCGGCAGATCCTGCTTGCGGTACGTACCGACGATCTCGCCGCCGACGATCAGCGACACCGCGTTGTAGGTGTCGGTCGGCGGCACGCCGCGCTCGATCGGGCGGTTTGCATTACCATCGACGGCTGGCGCGTGCGGATCGCCGCCCGACGCATCGCCGCCTGCGCTCCGCAACGGATGGCCGACCAGCACCGCGAGCCCGTCGAACGCGCGCAGCGCATCGGCGAGCGTGTCGAGCGCGGCGGCCGCCGCCGTGTAGAACGCGGGCCGCAGCAGCAGGTCTTCCGGCGGGTAGCCGGACAGCGCGAGTTCGGGCGCGATCATCAGGTGCGCACCATCGTTGTGCGCGGCGCGGGCGGCAGCGACGATCCGCGCGACGTTGCCGGCGAAATCGCCGACGGTGACGTTGATCTGGGCGAGAGCGAGTCGGGTCTTCATGACGGGATTGGCGCAGCCCGGTGGCGCGCCCTGAACGGCTGACGAAATCGTCCCGGACGCGGGCCACGGCGGCACGCATCCGGCGGCATCCAACAGTACGGATTCACGCTTGAAACACGAACGCATCGATTATCGCACGGGCATCCTGTCGTCCCCCGCGGAGGTGCCGGCCGACGAATGGAACGCGCTGCTCGAGCGCGACGCGCAGCCGACGCCGTTCCTGCGCCACGAATTCCTCGACGCGCTGCACGTCGCGCGCTGCGCGGTCGACGACACCGGCTGGTCGCCGCACTTCGTCACGTTGACCGACGCGCGCACGGGCCGGCTCGCGGCCGCCGCCCCCGTCTACGCGAAACAGCATTCGTACGGAGAATACGTGTTCGACTGGGCGTGGGCCGACGCGTACCAGCGCAACAACCTGCCCTATTACCCGAAGCTGCTGTGCGCGGTGCCGTTCACGCCCGTGCAGGGCACGCGCCTGCTCGCCGCCGACGACGACGCACGCCGCCGGCTCGCGGCCACGCTGCTGGCGTTCGCCGAGCAGAGCGACGTGTCGTCGCTGCACGTGCTGTTCCCGACCGGCGACGAAGCGCGGCTGCTCGAATCGATGGGGATGATGCTGCGCGAAGGCGTGCAGTTCCACTGGCTCAACGACGGCTATCGCGACTTCGACGACTTCCTCGGCACGCTCGAGCAGAAGAAGCGCAAGAACATCCGCGCGGAACGGCGCAAGGTGCGCGATGCCGGTGTCACGTTCCGGCGGCTCGCCGGCGAGCAGATCACCGACGCCGACTGGCGCTTCTTCACGCGCTGCTACCGGCAGACCTACCGCGAGCACTATTCGAGCCCGTACCTGAACCTCGACTTCTTCCGCGCGATCGGCGCGACGATGCCGGAGAACCTGCTGCTCGTGATCGCCGAGGCCGACGGCAAGCCGATCGCGAGCTCGCTCGCCGTGTACCGGCGCGGCGCGAACGGCATCGGCGGCACGCTGTACGGCCGCTACTGGGGCGCGCTCGAACACGTGCCCTGCCTGCATTTCGAAACTGCCTACTACCAGTTGCTCGAGTTCTGCATCGAGGCCGGGCTCGACACGTTCGAGGGCGGTGCGCAGGGCGAGCACAAGCTCGCGCGCGGCTTCCTGCCGACCGTCACGCATTCCGCGCACTGGCTCGCGCATCCGGCGTTCTCCGATGCGGTCGCGCGCTTTCTCGAACGCGAGACCGAGCATATCCACGCGTACGTCGACGAGCTGCGCGAACACGATCCGTTTCGGCGGGGCGCCGGGTAGCATCGGCACACCGGCACAGCGACCATCTGCCCGTCCTCTTCAGTGCGCGACGTGCGTCACCGTCTGCGACACCGCCCGCGGGTCGCGCGACGACGCGGCCGCCGACAGCCCGTAAGCCTGCACCGATCCGCCACGCGTGCGCATTCGCATCCCGGACCGCGAAGCGCTGCGCCGGCACCGCGATGCTGACGGTGCGCGCCTCGCCCGGCTGCAGCGCAATCTTCATCCAGCCGACGAGCCGCTTGCGCGACGGTCACGGCGATCGGTGGCGTTGACGTACGCCATTTCTGAGACACTGACGGCTTCGCATCCCGCCGCCTTCCCATGTCCTGGTTTCTGTATCTGATCGAGTGCGCCGATGACAGCGTCTACACGGGTATCACGACCGACGTCGCCGCGCGCTTCGACGAGCATGCGTCCGGCAAGGGCGCGCGCTATACGCGCTCGCGCAAGCCGCGCGCCGTGCTCGCATCGTTCCCGCTACCCGACCGTTCGATTGCATCGCGCGCCGAGTACTGGGTGAAGCGGCTCACGGCCGCGCAGAAACGCGAGCTGGCGGCCGGGATCAGGACGCTCGAATCGGTGTTGCCGGCCGGGATGTCGCTCGACGGAAACGTCGACGCCGCCGAGCCGCAGGACGGCACACGCGGAAGGAAGAAGGTGAAGGTGAAGGCGAAGCGCGCCGACATTGCGAACGAGCCGGCCGAGACCAGAGAGGCTCGCGATAAAGCCGCGAAGAGCGAAACTGCCGGAAAAAAGCCCGGGGCCGCGAAAACCCCGAAGCACGCACGAGCCGCAACGGCACCAACGTCGGCAAAAGCCTCGCCGGTCGCCTTGAAACGTGCCAGGACCGCCGGCGACACGGAAGGGAAAAAGACCGCCTCACGCGGCACGCCGGCAAAACGGGGCAAGCCGGTCACGAACGCATCGCCGAAACGGAAAGCGGCGGCAACCGGCGGCAAGCCCGCCGCGGACGGACGCGCCGCCCCTGCTTCCGCCACGGCGCGCGTGCGTTCGCCGGCAAGGAGGGGCGCCGCCGAAATCATCGAGGCCGTCGCGCCCCCCGTTGCCCCCGCACGCCGCGCAACGGAAGCGAAACGTGCGAAGACTGCGGCAAGTGCGGGCGCCCAGCCCGCTGCGGCCCGCAAGAAAACCCTCGCACGCGCCATCCCGCGCGCAAAACAAAACCGCGCGGCCTCCTGAGGAGACACGCGCGGTTTGCGTTCCGAACGAACCGGCCGCGAGGCCGGCCTGCCGGCTTACTTCTTGTAGTTCGCGGCGCCGTCGGCGATTTCCTTGTGCGCGGCGTCGATGCCGGCCCAGCCTTCGACCTTCACCCACTTGCCCTTCTCGAGCGCCTTGTATTGCTCGAAGAAGTGCTTGATCTGGTCCTTCAGGTACTCGGGCACGTCGTCGATCGACTTCAGGTTCGCCGTCATCGGGCAGACCTTGTCGTGCGGCACGGCGACGAGCTTCGCGTCGACGCCCGACTCGTCGGTCATCTGCAGCATGCCGAGCACGCGCGAACGCACGATCGAGCCGGCCAGCAGCGGGAACGGCGTGATCACCAGCACGTCGACCGGATCGCCGTCGCCCGACAGCGTCTGCGGGATGTAGCCGTAGTTCACCGGGTAGCGCATGCCCGTGCCGATGAAGCGGTCGACGACGAGGAGACCCAGCTCCTTGTCCGCCTCGTACTTCACCGGATCGCTTTGCGCGGGGATCTCGATGATCACGTTGAAATCGTGCGGCAGGTCCTTGCCGGCCGGAACATGATTGAAGCTCATAGCGCTCTCTGTTGGTCGATGGGAATTCAGGACAGGGCGCCGCGGCCGATGCACCGCCGCGGGCGTCCCCGCAGGGAATGCGCCATTATAGCCAATCGACCGGTGGCGTCCGGATGACGATCGGCGCGATAATCGTTCCGGATGTCCGGCCGCCGAACCACGGGCGACGTTGCATGGGATCCGGGTAACCGCTGAAGCACCGACAGATTTGCATGGGACCGGACCAAGCGCTGAAACGCCAAGTCCGATCGACCGCGAAGCATGGGACCCGAGTAAGTACTGAAGCGCTAACTCGGATCGACCGCGAAGCATGGGACCCGAGTAAGCGCTAAAGCGCTAACTCGGGTCGACCGCGAAGCATGGGACCCGAGTAAGCGCTAAAGCGCTAACTCGGGTCGACAGGAGCAGGCATGGAAGAGGCGAAGCACTTCATCGCAGGCGAATGGACGTTGCCCGCGCAACTGGAGACGATTCCGGTCGTCGACCCGTCCGACGGCCAGCCATTCGCGACGATCGCGCGCGGCACCGCGCCCGACATCGAGCGCGCGGTCGCCGCGGCCCGCGACGCGTTCTCGGGCCCGTGGGGCGCGGCGAGCGCCGCCGAGCGCGGCCGCGTGCTGATGCGGCTGTCCGCGCGCGTCGCCGACCACCTCGAGGAACTCGCCGCGATCGAGGCGCGCGACACCGGCAAGCCGTTGAAGCAGGCGCGTGCCGACGCAGCCGCGCTCGCACGCTACTTCGAGTTCTACGCGGGCGCCGCCGACAAGCTGCACGGCGAGACCCTCCCCTATCAGGCCGGATACACGGTGCTGACGGTGCGCGAGCCGCACGGCGTCACCGGCCACATCGTGCCGTGGAACTACCCGATGCAGATCTTCGGGCGCAGCGTCGGCGCGGCGCTCGCGGCCGGCAACGCATGCGTCGTGAAGCCGGCCGAGGATGCGTGCCTGTCCGTGCTGCGCGTGGCCGAGCTGGCCGCCGAAGCCGGGCTGCCCTCCGGTGCGCTGAACGTCGTCACCGGCTACGGCCATGAAGCGGGCGCCGCGCTTGCGCGCCATCCCGGCATCGACCACATCTCGTTCACCGGCTCGCCCGCGACCGGCAAGCTGGTCACGCAGATGGCCGCGGAGAACCATGTCCCCGTCACGCTCGAGCTCGGCGGCAAGTCGCCGCAGATCGTGTTCGCCGACGCCGATCTCGACGCGGCGCTGCCCGTGCTCGTGTCGGCGATCGTGCAGAACGGCGGGCAGACCTGCTCGGCCGGCAGCCGCGTGCTGATCGAGCGCGCGGTCTACGAGCCGCTCGTCGAACGGCTCGCCACCGCCTTCAACGGGCTGCGGGTCGGCCCGAGCCGCGCGGATCTCGACTGCGGCCCGCTGATCAACGCGAAGCAGCAACAGCGCGTATGGGATTTCCTCTCCGACGCGCAGCACGACGGCATTCCGATGGCCGCGCACGGCCAGGTCGTCGCCGAGGCACCCGAAAGCGGCTTCTACCAGCCCCCCGCGCTGCTGCGCGACGTGCCGCCATCGCACCGCCTCGCGCAGGAGGAAGTGTTCGGCCCGGTGCTCGCCGCAATGCGTTTCGTCGACGAAGACGAAGCGATTGCGCTCGCGAACGGCACGCCGTACGGCCTCGTCGCGGGCATCTGGACCCGCGACGGCGCACGCCAGCTGCGTCTCGCGCGCCGCCTGCGCGCGGGGCAGGTCTTCGTCAACAACTACGGAGCGGGCGGCGGCGTCGAGCTGCCGTTCGGCGGCGTCGGCCACTCGGGGCATGGTCGCGAGAAAGGCTTCGAGGCGCTATACGGCTTCACCGCGCTGAAGACGATCGCGATCCGGCACGGCTGAACCAGACAAACGCGGCCGGCCACGACCGGCCGCGCACCGAAATACCACGCACGATTCCAACACAGGAGACACATCATGCGGCTGAGCGGCAAGACGGCCATCGTCACGGGCGGCGGTTCAGGCTTCGGCGAGGGAATCGCGAAGACCTATGCACGGGAAGGCGCGAACGTCGTCGTCAACGACCTGAACGGCGCGGCGGCCGAGCGCGTCGCGAGCGAGATCGCGCTGGCGGGCGGCAAGGCGATCGCGGTCGCGGGCGACGTGTCGAAGGACACCGACTGGCGCGCACTGCTCCAGGCCGCGCTCGACGATTTCCATTCGGTGCAGATCGTCGTGAACAACGCCGGCACCACGCACCGCAACAAGCCGGTCCTCGACGTGACGGAAGCCGAGTTCGACCGCGTGTATGCCGTCAACATGAAGAGCCTGTTCTGGAGCGTGCAGACGTTCGTGCCGTATTTCCGCACCCAGGGCGGCGGCGTGTTCGTGAACGTCGCCTCGACGGCCGGCGTGCGGCCGCGCCCGGGCCTCGTCTGGTACAACAGCACGAAGGGCGCGATGATCACCGCGAGCAAGTCGCTCGCGGCCGAGCTCGGCGCCGACCGTATCCGCGTGAACTGCGTCAACCCGGTGCTCGGCGAGACCGGCCTGATGACCGAGTTCATGGGCTGCGAGGACACACCGGAGAATCGCCGCCGGTTCCTGGCGACGATTCCGCTCGGCCGCTTCTCGACGCCGCAGGACATCGCGAACGCGGCGCTGTACCTCGCGTCCGACGAAGCCGAGTTCATCACCGGCGTCTGCCTCGAAGTCGACGGCGGGCGCTGCATCTAGCCGCACCGCCGTAATTGCGCGCACCGGCATCGCCGGCCGGCGCCGCATCCAAGCATCATCATTGCTTCGCACGACCGGATCGGGCGCCGACGCGCCGGCTCCGGACAACGACAAGAACTGGAGACAACATGGCAACATCGACGCAGTCGCTGCCGGGCTCGTCCGGCGCATTCGAGGAAGCAACCTACCGCAAGGTGTCCTGGCGGCTCACGCCGCTCCTGCTGCTGTGCTACGTGGTCGCGTATCTCGACCGCGTGAACGTCGGCTTCGCGAAGCTGCAGATGGCGAGCGACCTGAATCTCAGCGACACGGTCTACGGGCTCGGCGCCGGGATCTTCTTCTTCGGCTACTTCTTGTTCGAAGTGCCGAGCAACATCATCCTGCACAAGGTCGGCGCGCGCGTCTGGATCGCGCGCATCATGGCGACGTGGGGCGTGATCTCGATCCTGACGATGTTCGTCACGACGCCCGCGATGTTCTACGTGATGCGCTTCCTGCTCGGCGTCGCCGAAGCCGGCTTCTTCCCCGGCGTGATCCTGTACCTCACCTACTGGTATCCCGCGCACCGGCGCGGCCGGATGACGACGTTCTTCATGACGGCAGTCGCCTTGTCCGGTGTGATCGGCGGGCCGCTCTCCGGCTTCGTCCTGAAGGCGTTCAACGGCGTGAGCGGCTGGCACGGCTGGCAATGGCTGTTCCTGCTCGAAGGGATCCCGTCGGTGCTGGCCGGCGTGCTCGTATTCTTCGCGCTCGACGACCGGATCGCGAAGGCCAAATGGCTCACCGACGACGAAAAGGCGCTGCTCGCGCGCAACGTCGACGCGGAGGAAGCGACCAAGGAAGACCTGCCGCTCGGCGCGGTAATGGCGAGCCCGCGCGTATGGCTGATGGCGCTCATCTACTTCTCGTTCGTGATGGGACTGTACGGCGTCGGCTTCTGGCTGCCGACGATCATCAAGGCGACCGGCGTGACCGACACCTTCATGATCGGCCTGCTGTCGGCGGTTCCGTATGCGGCGGCGGTGGTCGCGATGATTCTGATCGCGCGCAGCGCGGACAAGCGGCGCGAACGACGCTGGCACCTTGCGATTCCGGCCGCGTTCGGCGCGCTCGGGCTCGTGCTGTCGGTGATATGGGCGCACCAGACGGCGCTCGCGATGCTCGGCCTCACGCTCGCGACGATGGGCATCCTGACGACGCTGCCGCTGTTCTGGAGCCTGCCGACCGCGTTCCTCGGCGGTGCGGCAGCCGCAGCGGGCATCGCGATGATCAACTCGATCGGCAACCTCGCGGGCTTCCTGAGCCCGTACTTGATGGGCTGGCTCAAGCAGGCGACGGGCGCCAACGACGCGGGCATGTACATGCTCGCCGGGTTCCTCGTGCTCGGCGGGCTGCTCGCGCTGTCGGTGCCGAAGCGGCTCGTCGACAAGTGACGCGGCACGTGACGACGTGCCTGCCGCAGGGCAATGCATGAAAAAGCCCCGAAGGCCGCTTGGCGTTCGGGGCTTTTTTACGCGCGGCGGGCAAGCGCCGCCGCGTCAGACCACGGTGATCGCGAGCGCGCTTTCGCGGTAGTGCTTCGCCGCCTTGTCGGTTTCGCCAAGATGCTCGAACAGGCGTGCGAGCGCGCGGTGCGCACGCACCTTCAGCGCCTCGTTGTCGGCCTGCTTCAACGCGGCTTCGAGGAACGACTGCGCCTTGCCCCACAGCTGCTGCTGCTGGCAGAGACGGCCGAGCGCGAACAGCAGGTCGGCATCGTCCGGGTGATCCTTCTTCCACCCTTCGGCCTTCTGGATCAGCGGCAACGCATCGCCACCGGCCGTATCCGGATAGCGGCGCAGCAGGCGCGCATCCCAGTTGTGCGCGAGCGCGTCCTCGACGATGCGGCGCGCTTCGGTGCGGCGCTCGAGCGTCACCAGCAGGTCGGCCGCGAGATCGGCCAGGCGCGGCGACTGGCGCTCGAGCGGCGACAGCGACTGCCACACCTCGAGCAGCGCGTCCGGGTCATGCCGGCGTTCGCGCAGCAGATTCTCCGCCGCCTGCTGGCGCAGCCGCACGGCCGCAGCCGGATGCAGCGCCTCGCGCTTCTCGAGCGCCTTCGCGAGCTTCAGCACCTCGGCCCAGTTCTTCAACTGCTGCTGCGCGCGCAGGGCGACCTGCTGCGCATGGATGCGCTTGCCGCCCGCCTGCAGGTCGGCCAGCGCGGCGAGCGCGCCGTCGGCATCGCGCGCATCCGCGCGCATGTCAGCCGCGGCGAGCAGCCGTGCATCCTGCCATTCCGGCGCGTCGACCTTCGACAGCCAGTCGTCGCGGCGCGTGTACTCGTGCATCCGGTGCGCGGCGGTCGCCGCGACGAGACTTGCGGCGCCCTGGTTCGCATCGACCGCGAGCGCGTCGCGCGCGGCCTTCTCGGCGCGCGAGAAGCGGCCTGCGTACAGGTTCGCGATCGCATCGCGCAGCGACGCCTGAGCCTTCTCGTTGCGCGAACGCGCACGATATGCGGCGACCCGCTGCGGCATGCGCCAGATGTTGCGCACGATGCGCAGCAGCGCGTACACGACGATGAACAACACGACGATGGAGATCACGAACAGGTTCAGCGACACGTCGACCCGGTACGGCGGATAGACGAGCAGCACCTGCCCCGCGTCGAAACGGCCGACGGTGGCGAGTGCCGCGGCGATCGCGAACAGGATCGCGAGCCAGACGATTCCTCGAAGCGTCATCGTTACCCCCGACTCTTGAACTGCTGAACGGCGTTCAGGCTCGTGTTCAGGTTCGGCACGGCAACCGTCAGCGATGCGCCGTCGACCTGCTTGAGCAGATCCTCGACGGTTTGCGTGTCCCTCGATGCCTGGTCGAAATACTTGCCGAGCGCGGCCTGCGCCGCATGCAGGTCGGCCTTCATCGCGCCGTCATTGCGCGCGAGCAGCGACAGCCGCGCGGTGAGCAGGCGCAGCTTCACGTTCTCGCGCACGAAGTAGCCCTGGTCGGGCGATGCGAGCATCGCGTCGGCGTTGTCGATCCGGCGCACCTGCACGAGGCCCTTCAGCTGCTGGCCGAGCCCCGCCGAGAAGTCATGCCACCACACCTTCCAGCGCGGCTCGCCGGCCACGGCCGCAGCCGACGACGCGGCGTCGGCCGGCACGGCCTTCGGCGCCGCGTGCGGGACGATCGCCTCGCCCGACAGCGGCAGCGCGTCGATCTTCGCGATCGCGTCGTCGAGCTTGATCGCGAGGCCCGTGAGGTCGGCCGACGGTGCGGCTTTCAGCTTCTCGATGTCCTGCGCGAGCGCCTTGCGCACCGTGACGGCCTGCGCGCTCTGCGACGTCGCGAGGCGCGCATCGGCATTCTGCAGCGCGATCAGCGCGAGTTGCGTATTCCCCGTCAGCTGCAGTTGCTGGCTCGCGCTCGACAGCATCTGGTCGACTTCCTCGAGCATCCAGGCATCTCGGTTGCGCGACAGGTCCTGGTATTGCTGCTGCAGCGCCTGCTGCGCGCTCTGCGCGTCGGCGAGCTTGCCGTCGAGCTGCGCGAGCTGCGTGTCGACCTGATGCGTGCTCGCGAGCGCCTGCTCCGTCTTCGTACGGGTCTCGGCCGTCTGCGCATCGAGCGCCTTCTGGCGCGCGACGAACGAATCGTCGAGCCGGTCGACCTTGCGGTTCAGCGCATAGCCGCCCACCCCCGCCGCGCAGCCGAGCACGACGACGACGAACCACAGCGCCGCGCTGCCACCGCGGCGCGCATGCGGTTCGGACGCGAGATAAGGAGGACTGGACGGCGGTGCGGATGCAGCGGCCGGCTGGGAAGCGACGCCTTTGGAATCGTTGGTATCTGTCATGCGTTTAGTCACCGGTGCGGCTGTCGCCGGTTGGACGGCCTCGTCGGCCATCGTTCGAAACGCGCGGACGATGCGCTCATCGCCCGCGCCGGTCAGCGTAATCCTATCAAAACCCAGTGCGCGCGCGGTCTGCTCGATGCGCGGGTGCGGCGTCACGAGCGGCGCATGCTTCAGCGCCTCGATCTCGGCGTCATTCAGATGCGTGCGCGCGAGTTCGTGCAGGTTGCGCACGCCCTCCGAGCTCGTGACGAGCCACGCGTGCGGCGCGCCGGCGAGCAGCGCATGCACGCGCTCCCACGCGCCGATGCGCGGCTCGGGCACCACGCGCCGGTACGCGGCGACCAGCGTGACCTCCGCGCCGGCTTCGCGCAGCCGCTCGGCGAGCCACTCGCGACCGCCGTCGCCGCGCACGATCAGCACGCGCTGGCCGGCGAGCGCATGCTCGCCGCCGAACGCGGTCTCGATGCTCGCGAACAGGTGTTCCGAATCGTAATGCGGGACGCCGTCATCGGCGAGCGCCTGCGGCGCGATCACGCGATGCGCGGGCGCCGCGATGCCGTGGCGCGCGAGCGCCGCGACGCTGCCGGGGCCGACGACACCGACCGGCAGCGCATTCGGCCAGATCGCCCCGTACTGCGCGAGCGCGCGGTCGATCGCGTTCGGCGACACGAAGATCACGAGCGCGTAACGCCCAAGCGCCGCGAACGCGGCGTCGAGCGGCGCTGAATCGTCGACCGGCGCGATGTCGATCAGCGGGAATTCGAGCACGTCGCAACCGGCCTCGGCCAGTTGGGCCGCAAGCGCGGCCGACTGGCCGTCCGGGCGCGTCAGGACGGCGGTGAACCCGCGCGCGCCGCCCGCCATCAGGCGTCGCCCTTGCCGGCCTGCGAGCCGGCGAGCAGTGCGTTGACGATGTCGCGCGCGCCTTGCGCCTCGAGCTCGTCGGACACCGCGCGGCCGAGCGCGACCGCATCGGCGACGGTCATGACGGCACCGCACTCCTCGGCGGTCAGCACGCGCTGTCCGTCGGTCGTCGACACGCGGCCCGTCAGGTACAACTCGCCCGCTCGCCACACCGCGTGGGCGGCGAGCGGCACCTCGCAGCTGCCGCCGAGCGCGCGCGACACCATCCGCTCGGCCTCGACCGCGAGCGCGGTCCGCGGGTCGTGCAGCGGCGCGAGCCATCCGGCCACGT
Organism: Burkholderia diffusa; assembly: GCF_902499115.1. Taxonomy (GTDB): domain Bacteria; phylum Pseudomonadota; class Gammaproteobacteria; order Burkholderiales; family Burkholderiaceae; genus Burkholderia; species Burkholderia diffusa. The sequence goes on along the minus strand of NZ_CABVPN010000025.1, from coordinate 80,925 downwards.
CCGTGCGACGCGCGGCAATTTCGATGCCGAGCGCGCCCTGGCCGGCGGCCGGCGGGCTGTCCTCGACGCCGATAAGCGCGCGGATTCGCGCTTCGAGGCCAAGGCGCTTCAGGCCCGCGGCCGCGAGAATGATCGCCGCATAGTCGCCGCGATCGAGCTTCGACAGGCGCGTGTCGAGGTTGCCGCGTAGCGGCAGCACGTTCAGGTGCGGATAACGCGCACGCAGCATCGCCTCTCGGCGCAGGCTCGACGTGCCGACGACCGCGCCGGCAGGCAGCGCGTCGAGCGACGCGTAGTCGTTCGATACGAACGCGTCGCGCGGATCCTCGCGCTCCATGATCGCGGCGAGCGCGAAGCCGTCGGGAAGCGCCATCGGCACATCCTTCAGCGAATGCACGGCCAGGTCGGCGCGACCGTCGGCGAGCGCATTCTCCAGCTCCTTCACGAACAGGCCCTTGCCGCCGACCTTCGACAGCGTACGATCGAGAATCTGATCGCCACGGGTCGTCATCCCGAGGATTTTCACGTCACAAGCTGGATATAATTTGCGCAGCGCATCACGCACATGTTCGGCTTGCCACATCGCCAGGCGGCTCTCGCGCGAGGCAATCGTCAGCGTCACGGGGGATTGTGCCGAAGAGATCTCGGAATTCATTGCAGGAACAATCGAAGGACGGGATTGAAGATCGAACAATGGTAGCACGCACGCCCCGGCCCGCCCGGGCCCGGCGCCTGCGCCCGCCGCGCTTCGGCGCCGGCGGCGACACCGATGCGCGGATGTGCCGCACGTAGCTGGTTGCTTGACCGCAGTTCCCGTAGTTTCCGTAGTCCCCGCAGTCCCTTTTTGACTCGAGCTTTCCCAAGGAAACCCATCGTGAAGTCTTCCGGATCGGCGCGTACGGCGCGCCGCAATGCTGCCTTGCCCTCCTCCGACGCCCAGACGGGCTCCATCGCCACCGCCGCGAACGGCCGTGCGAAACCGGCAACGAAACCGAAAGACCCGATACGTCAGACAAAACGCGCGACCAAGGCCGCCGGCCCGGCTGCCCGCAAGGCCGGCGCGGCGAAGCCCGGCGCCCGCACGCGCGAGGACAAGGACGGTCCGCTGTTCGAGGACATCCGCTACCTCGGCCGCCTGCTCGGCGACGTGGTGCGCGAACAGGAAGGCGACACCGTGTTCGACGTCGTCGAGACCATTCGCCAGACGGCGGTGAAGTTTCGCCGCGAGGACGACAGCGAGGCGGCACAAACGCTGGAGAAGAAGCTGCGCAAGCTGACGCCGGAGCAGACGGTGAGCGTCGTGCGCGCGTTCAGCTATTTCTCGCATCTGGCGAACATCGCGGAAGACCGCCATCACAACCGCCGCCGCCGCATCCACGCGCTGGCCGGATCCGCGGCACAGCCCGGCACCGTCGCGTATGCGCTCGAGCAGCTGAAGACGACCGGCAACGCGTCGAAGCGCCTGCTGCAGCGCTTCTTCGACGATGCACTGATCGTGCCGGTGCTGACCGCGCATCCGACCGAAGTGCAGCGCAAGAGCATTCTCGACGCGCAGCACGACATCGCGCGCCTGCTCGCCGAGCGCGACCAGCCGCTGACGGCGCGCGAACGCTCGTACAACGAATCGATGCTGCGCGCGCGCGTGACCGCGCTGTGGCAGACCCGCATGCTGCGCGACGCGCGCCTGACGGTCGGCGACGAGATCGAGAACGCGCTGTCGTACTACCGCGCGACGTTCCTTGACGAACTGCCCGCGCTGTATGGCGACATCGAGGCCGCGCTCGCCGAGCACGGCCTGTCCGCACGCGTGCCCGCATTCTTCCAGATGGGCAGCTGGATCGGCGGCGACCGCGACGGCAACCCGAACGTGACCGCCCCGACGCTCGAAGAAGCGATCAACCGCCAGTCCGCGGTGATTCTCGAACACTATCTGGAACAGGTGCACAAGCTCGGCGCCGAGCTGTCGGTGTCGAACCTGCTGGTCGGCGCGAACGACGCCGTGAAAGCGCTCGCGGCCGCGTCGCCCGACCAGTCGCCGCACCGTGTCGACGAACCGTATCGCCGTGCGCTGATCGGCATCTACACACGGCTCGCCGCAAGCGCGCGCGTACGACTGGGCGAAGGCACGGTGCCGGTGCGCAGCGCCGGCCGCGGCGCGCCGCCGGTGCGCGCGGTGCCCTACGCCGATTCCGAAGCCTTCGTCGCCGACCTCAAGGTGCTGACCGCCTCGCTCGACGAACACCACGGCACGTCGCTCGCCGCGCCGCGCCTCGCACCGCTCGTGCGCGCGGCCGAAGTGTTCGGATTCCATCTCGCGAGCATCGACCTGCGCCAGAGCTCCGACATCCACGAAGCCGTGGTCGCCGAGCTGTTCGCGCGTGCCGGCGTACATGCGGATTACGCGTCGCTCTCCGAGGACGACAAGCTGATCGCGCTGCTTGCCGCGCTGGCCGATCCGCGCCCGCTGCGCTCGCCGTACATCGAATACTCGGCGCTCGCGCAAAGCGAGCTGGGCGTGTTCGAGAAGGCACGCGAGGTGCGTGCGCAGTTCGGCCCGCGTGCGGTACGCAACTACATCATTTCGCACACCGAGACGGTCAGCGACCTCGTCGAAGTCCTGCTGCTGCAGAAGGAAACCGGGCTGCTCGAAGGCGCATTCGGCGCCGCTCACGACAGCGCGCGCAATGGCCTGATGGTGATTCCGCTGTTCGAGACGATCCCGGACCTGCGCGACGCTGCGCGCATCATGCGCGAATACTTCGCACTGCCGGGCATCGACGCGCTGATCGCGCACCAGGGTGCCGAGCAGGAAGTGATGCTCGGCTACTCGGACAGCAACAAGGACGGCGGCTTCCTGACATCGAACTGGGAGCTGTATCGCGCGGAGCTCGCGCTCGTCGACCTGTTCCGCGAACGCAAGATCACGCTGCGGCTGTTCCACGGCCGCGGCGGCACGGTCGGCCGCGGAGGCGGCCCGACCTACCAGGCGATCCTGTCGCAGCCGCCGGGCACCGTGAACGGCCAGATCCGCCTGACGGAACAGGGCGAGGTGATCGCGAGCAAGTTCGCGAACCCCGAGATCGGCCGGCGCAATCTGGAGACCGTGGTCGCCGCGACGCTCGAGGCGTCGCTGCTGCCGCAATCGAACGCGCCCGCGCAGCTGCCCGCGTTCGAAGCCGCGATGCAGACACTGTCCGACGCCGCGATGGCGTCGTATCGCGCGCTCGTCTATGAAACGCCCGGCTTCACCGACTACTTCTTCTCGTCGACGCCGATCACCGAGATCGCCGAGCTGAACATCGGCAGCCGCCCGGCCTCGCGCAAGCTGCAGGATCCGAAGAATCGCAGGATCGAAGACCTGCGTGCGATTCCGTGGGGCTTCTCGTGGGGCCAGTGCCGACTGCTGCTGACGGGCTGGTACGGCTTCGGCAGCGCGGTGAGCGCCTATCTCGACGGCGCGCCGGACGCGGCCGAACGCACGAAGCGCCTGACGCTGCTCAAGAAGATGAACAAGACGTGGCCGTTCTTCGCGAACCTGCTGTCGAACATGGACATGGTGCTTGCGAAGACCGATCTCGCGGTCGCGTCGCGCTATGCGCAGCTGGTCGCCGACCGCAAGCTGCGCAAGCACGTGTTCGAGCGGATTGTCGCGGAATGGGAGCGCACGTCGCAGGCGCTCGCGGAAATCACCGGGCACGCTGGCCGCCTCGCGACCAACCCGCTGCTCGCGCGCTCGATCAAGAACCGCTTCCCGTATCTCGATCCACTGAACCACCTGCAGGTCGAGCTGATCAAGCGTCACCGCGCGGGCGACACGAACGCGCGGCTGCGCCGCGGGATTCACCTGACCATCAACGGGATCGCGGCCGGCCTGCGCAATACGGGCTGATCCGTGCGCGGCGCGGGCCTGCTCCGCGCCGCGCCGGCGTTGCGAAACGCGCGCCGCAAAACGAAAGCCGCGATACGCAACCACGCGTATCGCGGCTTTTTCGCGTGGAACGGCACGACGGCGCCGGCCGCCGTGTCGCCCCATACGCTCATTGCGCGTCGATCAGCAGCGCGTCGTGCTCGAACGACCCGTCCGGCTGCACTGCGTAGTAGCCGCGCACCTCGTCTGGCGCATGCGCCCACAGCGCGCGGATGCCCGCGACGCTGTCGGCCGGCGTGCGGATGCGCTCGACCCATGTGTCGAAATCGATCGGCAGGCGCCAGCGGCTCTGCACGTGCGCGTCGAACCCGGCGCCGCGGAACATCGCGAGCCATTCGTCGGCACGATAGTCGCGCACGTGGGACGCGTCGCGCAGCACTTCGGCGGCCTGCAGATACGTGTCGAGCAGCGGATGATCGTTGCCCGCGATATCGATCATCAGCACGCGGCCGCCCGGCTTCAGCACGCGACGCACCTCCGCAAGCGCAGCGCTCACGTCGTGCCAGTGGTGCGCGCTCATCCGGCTGATTACCCAGTCGAAAGTGCCGGCTTCGAACGGCAGCCGTTCAGCCGGCCCCTGCTGCGTGCGGACGTTCGCGAGCCCGCGCTCGCGCGCGGCGGCGGCGACGGTCGCGAGCATCGGCGCCGCGAGATCGTAGGCGACCACGTCGCGCACGTGCGGCGCGACCGCGAAGCTCGCATGGCCCGCACCGCAACCGAGATCGAGCACCGCGGCGGCGGGCGTCGCGCGCACGGCGTCTGCCAGCGCCTGCAGATCGGCGCCCGTCGCGTGGACCGTGCTCGTCAGGTAGGCGGCGGCCGTCGTGCCGAATGCGTCGGCGACCTGGTCGTGGTGTTTCATCGTTCGCTCCTTCGTTGGGTGGGACGCCCGCTGCCTGCCAGCGCGCGAATCGCTACAATAGGGCCGCGCTTGTACCAGTACAAGTTAAGCAGTTATTCTGGTATTTGTTACACCTGCCTGATTTCCGGCCCGATCTACGCCGCGCGTCGCGCGCCCCTTTTTGTCGTTTCAGCCGTTTCCGCATGAACCAGCCGTCCTCCGCCCCCACCCCGCCGCTCGACGCCACGCCCGCCCGCGCCCTCGGCGAATTCATCCGCGCGCACCGCGAACGGCTGTCGCCTCAGGCCGTCGGCCTGCCGCCCGGCCCGCGCCGCCGCACGCCGGGGCTGCGGCGCGAGGAAGTCGCGCAGCTGTGCGGCGTCAGCCCGACCTGGTACACGTGGATCGAGCAGGGCCGCCCGGTGTCGGCGTCGGCCGATGCGCTCGCGCGGATCGCCGTTGCGCTGCAACTGTCGAAGGCCGAACGCGCGTACCTGTTCGAACTGGCCGCGCAGCGCGATCCGGCCGAGCCCGACGTCGCGGCTGGCGACCTGCCGCCCACGCTCGCGGCGACCGTCGCCGCGATCGCCACGCCTGCATATGTGCTCGACCGGCAATGGAACGCGCTCGCATGGAACGCGCCGGCCGCCGCGCTGTTCACGGGCTGGCTCGACGGCGAGCACGACCGCAACCTGCTGCGCTTCACGTTCATGGCGCCGGCCGCGCGCACGTTGATCGTCGACTGGGAAACCCGCGCGCGCCGGCTCGCGGCCGAATTCCGCGCCGACTCGATCCGCCACCTCGCCGATGCGCCGACCCGCGCGCTGATCGACGCGCTGATGGCCGGCAGCGATGCATTCGCGCAGTATTGGGCGTCGCAGGACGTGTTCGAGCGCGAAGGCGGCCTGCGCGAGTTCGACCATCCGGCCGACGGCCGCCTCGTGTACCAGCAGATCACGCTGAAGCCCGCGCACCGCGAAGACCTGAAGCTGGTCGTGCTCGTGCGCGATTGAAGCGGCTCAGAAGCTGATCGTCGCGGTGATCGATGCGCAGACGCTGCGCGCGCCGGACGGCACGCCGATGCCGCCCGGCCTCGACGTTCGCCACGTCGAAAGCGGCCAGCGAACGATCGTCGGCTACGACGGCCTGACCTTCGTCGACGGCCTCGTCCAGAACAATCACCTCGAAATCTCGGGCGGCGGCCGCGACTGCGCCGTCGAATTCGCGTACCGGCGCCCGGACGACGGCACGCTGCCGCGGATCGGACCGCTGACCTGCGGGCCCCGTTAATCCGCGCCCGTTCGCGGCCGACGCGCGCGCCGGCCGCCAGCCCCGCGAATGCTAGAATTGCGGGATTCCCTCGGCGGCGCACGCCGCCCAACTCCCCTTCGAAGAATCGCCATGACGTCCCAACTGCACAAAAAGGGCGAGGCCTGGTCGGCCCGCTTCTCGGAACCGATGTCGGAGCTGGTCAAGCGCTACACGTCGTCGGTGTTTTTCGACAAGCGCCTCGCGCTCGTCGACATCGCCGGCTCGCTCGCGCACGCGAGCATGCTCGCGGCGCAGAAGATCATCAGCGCCGACGACCTCGCCGCGATCGAACGCGGGATGACGCAGATCAAGGGCGAGATCGAGCGCGGCGAATTCGAATGGCAGCTGGATCTCGAGGACGTCCACCTGAACATCGAGGCGCGCCTGACCGCGCTGATCGGTGACGCCGGCAAGCGCCTGCACACGGGCCGCTCGCGCAACGATCAGGTCGCGACCGACATCCGTCTGTGGCTGCGCGGCGAGATCGACCGCATCGGCGGCCTCCTGAACGACCTGCGCGGCGCGCTGATCGACCTCGCTGAAAAGAATGCGGACACGATCATGCCGGGCTTCACGCACCTGCAGGTCGCGCAGCCGGTCACGTTCGGCCATCACCTGCTCGCGTACGTCGAAATGTTCACGCGTGACGCCGAGCGCATGCGCGACTGCCGCACCCGCGTGAACCGCCTGCCGCTCGGCGCGGCCGCGCTCGCCGGCACCAGCTACCCGATCGACCGTCATGCCGTGGCGAAGACGCTCGGCTTCGACGGCATCTGCGCGAACTCGCTCGACGCGGTGTCGGATCGCGACTTCGCGATCGAATTCACGGCGGCATCCGCGCTCGTGATGACGCACGTGTCGCGCTTCTCCGAAGAACTCGTGCTGTGGATGAGCCCGCGCGTCGGCTTCATCGACATCGCCGACCGCTTCTGCACCGGCAGCTCGATCATGCCGCAGAAGAAGAACCCGGACGTGCCCGAGCTCGCACGCGGCAAGACGGGCCGCGTGAACGGCCACCTGATGGCGCTCCTCACGCTGATGAAGGGCCAGCCGCTCGCGTACAACAAGGACAACCAGGAAGACAAGGAACCGCTGTTCGACACGGTCGACACGGTCGCCGACACGCTGCGGATCTTCGCCGAGATGGTCGCCGGCATCACGGTGAAGCCGGACGCGATGCGCGCGGCCGCGCTGCAGGGCTTCTCGACCGCCACCGACCTCGCCGACTATCTCGTGAAGCGCGGGCTGCCGTTCCGCGACGCGCACGAAGCCGTCGCGCACGCGGTGAAGATCTGCGACGACCGCGGAATCGACCTCGCCGACCTCTCGCTCGACGAAATGAAGCAGGAACTGCCGAACGTCGCGCACCTGATCGGCGACGACGTGTTCGGCTACCTGACGCTCGAAGGTTCGGTCGCGAGCCGCAACCATCCGGGCGGCACCGCGCCCGATCAAGTGCGTGCGGCGGTCAAGGCCGCTCGCGCCGCGCTCGACAAGTAAGCCTGCCGGCCCGGACGGGCGCCTTCGGCGTCCGTCTTTCACTCGGGCGGCCGTCGTGCCGCCCGACGCCCTTCCCGCTTCCCGGATACCGCCGATGACCTTCTCCGCCGCGCTCTTCGACATGGACGGCCTGCTCGTCGATTCCGAGCGGACCATCATGAACACGTGGATCGACGTGTCGACCGCGCACGGCGTCGTGCTGACCGAGATCGACTACCTGCAGATCGTCGGCCGCTCGTTCGCCGAGGGCCAGGTCATTCTCGCGCGGCTGATCGGCGACACCGACACGTTCGACGCCGTGCGCACCCTCGTGCGCGAACGGCTCGCCGCGCCCGAACCTCATCCGAAATTTCCGCTGAAGTCCGGCGCACTGGCGCTGCTCGAGACGCTCGCGCAGGCCGGCATTCCGTGCGCGGTCGCATCGTCGTCCGCGCGCGACGTGATCCGTGCGCGGCTCGACGCGGTCGGCGTGCTGCCGTTCTTCCACGCGATCGCGGGCGGCGACGAAGTCGCGCGCGGCAAACCCGACCCGGCCGTGTACCGGCTCGCGGCCGAACGCCTCGGCGTGCCGGCGCACGCGTGCGTCGCGTTCGAGGACAGCGACTTCGGCGCGCAATCGGCCGCCGGCGCAGGCGCATCGGTCGTCACCGTGCCCGACCTGAAGGCACCGACGCCCGAGATCGTCGCGCTGAGCCTGCACGTGCTCGCGTCGCTCGACGATGCGGTCGCGTTCGTGCCGTCGTGGTTCGGCCGCCTGGACACGCAGCAGCCCGGGTAGGCGCCGCTCGCGGCACGCCATATGCAAACGGGCACCCTCGGGTGCCCGTTTTCCGTTGCCGCGCCGAATGACCGGCGTCGCGGCGATCGTCAGTTGTTGCCGGCCGTCTCCGACAGCCGCTTCATCGTCGCGATGCGCGCGCCGATCAGGTCGACGCGTCCGTCCTCGCCGACGAGCGGCGCCGTCGCATCGCTGAACGCGACCCACGCGCGCTGCGCGCGCACGAGTGTCGCGGCCGAATGCGCGGGCATCTTGCGACGCAGCTTCTGGTAATAGCGGTTCAAATCGAACAGCGCGTGCTCGCACGCGGCATCCTGCACACACGGCCGCACGCGGCTTATCGCCGAATCGCGCGGCGCGTTCGCCGGCTTGCCGCCGGCTGGCGCGGCTGTGCCCGGCGCCGTGCCCGCACCGCCCTGGGTGTCGCCTTGCGCACCGCTCGTGGCCGCCACCGGCACGGCGGCAGGCGGCAGCGCATAGCGGTCGGCCGCCGCGCGCAGCGCCAATGCGCGATCGCGCACGGGCTGCAACTGCATGTCGGCGCTCGACATCGCGTACGCGGTGCCGCGCGTCGTGTCGTACACGGCTTTCAGCAGATGAACTTCATCCTTGCGCCACGTGACCCAGCGGCGCTGGCTGTCCTGCCAGCCGCGCTTCACGTTGGCCGGCGCATTCTTCGACAGGCGCTGGTACGCGCCGTCCATCACCGCCTGCCACTGCTGCTGCGCTTCGCCCATACACTGGATCTGGCCGGCCGTCGACGACCGGTCGCGCCGCGCGAGACACTGCCGCATCGCGACGTCGATCGGATCGGCCGCCGCGACTTCCGCGTGTGCGACACCCACGCCCGCCAGCCCGGCCGCCCCTGCCGCCCAGACGACGAGCGCGGCCAACGCCGCACGCATCGTCCGGATTCGTCCCTGCGTCGCCATCAGTCGCGCACGCAATCGACGAAGTACTCGACGCGGCCGTTCACCTCTTCCGCGACGAGGCCGTGGATGTCGGTGTGGAAGCCCGGGAAGCGCTCGTTGAAGTCGCGCGCGAACCGCAGGTAGTTCACGATCGTCTTGTTGAAGCGCTCGCCCGGAATCAGCAACGGGATGCCCGGCGGGTACGGCGTGAGCAGGATGCTCGTCACGCGGCCTTCGAGCTCGTCGAGCGGCACGCGGTCGATCTTGCGGTGCGCGAGCTTCGCGAACGCGTCCGACGGCTTCATCGCCGGCTCCATGTCCGACAGGTACATTTCCGTCGTCAGGCGCGCGATGTCGTTCGCGCGGTACACGTCGTGGATCTGCGTGCACAGGTCGCGCAGGCCGACACGCTCGTAGCGCGGATGCTGCGCGACGAATTCCGGCAGCACGCGCCACAGCGGCTGGTTGTTGTCGTAGTCGTCCTTGAACTGCTGCAGCTCGGTCACCATCGAGTTCCAGCGGCCCTTCGTGATGCCGATCGTGAACATGATGAAGAACGAGTACAGGCCGGTCTTCTCGACGATGATCCCGTGCTCGGCCAGATACTTCGTGACGATCGCGGCCGGAATGCCCGTTTCGCCGAACTCGCCGTCGACATCGAGCCCCGGCGTGATGATCGTCGCCTTGATCGGGTCGAGCATGTTGAAGCCTTCCGCCAGCGGGCCGAAGCCGTGCCAGTGGTCGTTCGGCTTCAGCATCCAGTCCTCGCGCGAGCCGATGCCTTCTGCCGACAGGTTGTCCGGCCCCCACACGCTGAAGAACCAGTCGTCGCCGTATTCGGCGTCGACCTTGCGCATCGCGCGGCGGAAGTCGATCGCCTCGGCGATCGATTCCTCGACGAGCGCGGTGCCGCCCGGCGGTTCCATCATCGCGGCCGCGACGTCGCACGACGCGATGATCGCGTACTGCGGGCTCGTCGACGTGTGCATCAGGTACGCCTCGTTGAAGCGGTGCTTGTCGAACGTGCGGTTCTCCGAATCCTGCACGACGATCTGCGACGCCTGCGAGATGCCCGCGAGCAGCTTGTGCGTCGAGTGCGTCGCGAACACGAGCGCGCCCGTGCGCGGACGGCCGTCGCCGATCGCGTGCATGTCGCGGTAGAAGTCGTGGAACGTCGCGTGCGGCAGCCACGCTTCGTCGAAGTGCAGCGTGTCGAGCAGGTCGCCGAGCAGGTCCTTGATCATCTCGACGTTGTAGACGACGCCGTCGTACGTGCTCTGCGTGATCGTCAGGATCCGCGGCTTCATGTCCGGGTTCTCGCGCAGCGCCTCGCGCGCGAACGGGTTCGCCTCGATCTTCTTGCGGATGTTCTCCGGCTTGAATTCGTCGCGCGGGATCGGCCCGATGATGCCGAAGTGATTGCGCGTCGGCGTGAGGAACACCGGAATCGCGCCCGTCATCGTGATCGCGTGCAGGATCGACTTGTGGCAGTTGCGGTCGACCAGCACGATGTCGCCGGGCGCGACCGTCGCATGCCAGACGATCTTGTTCGACGTCGACGTGCCGTTGGTCACGAAGAACAGGTGGTCCGCGCTGAAGATGCGCGCCGCGTTGCGCTCGGACGCCGCGACCGGGCCCGTGTGATCGAGCAGCTGGCCGAGTTCGTCGACCGCGTTGCAGACGTCGGCGCGCAGCATGTTCTCGCCGAAGAACTGGTGGAACATCTGGCCGAGCGGGTTCTTCAGGAACGCGACGCCACCCGAGTGGCCCGGGCAGTGCCACGAGTACGAGCCTTCGTCCGCATACTTCACCAGCTCCTTGAAGAACGGCGGCGCGAGCGAGTCGAGATAGACCTTCGCCTCGCGGATGATGTGGCGCGCGACGAACTCCGGCGTGTCCTCGAACATGTGGATGAAGCCATGCAGTTCGCGCAGGATGTCGTTCGGCAAGTGGCGCGACGTGCGCGTTTCGCCGTACAGGAAGATCGGGATGTCCGCGTTGCGGCGGCGCACTTCGGTGACGAACGCGCGCAGCTCGATGATCGCGGTCGCGAGCTCGGGCAGCTCGCCGTCCGGGCCCGTTTCGCCGAGCATGAGTTCGTCGTCGTCGATCGACAGGATGAAGCACGACGCGCGGCTCGATTGCTGCGCGAACGACGTCAGATCGCCGTAGCTCGTGAGGCCGAGGACTTCGACGCCCTCCTTCTCGATCGCTTCGGCCAACGCCCGGATGCCGGAGCCCGAGATGTTCTCGGAGCGGAAATCTTCGTCGATGATGACGACGGGGAAACGAAACTTCATGGGCGATTCTCCAAAAAGAACGACCGCGGCGCGTCACGCGCAGCGGTCACCCGGAAACTGGTGAGACGTTATGCAACCAGATCAGGTTTTCGGCAGCGTGACACCGCGCTGACCCTGATACTTGCCGCCGCGATCGGCGTACGACACGTCGCACACTTCGTCGCTTTCGAAGAACAGCACCTGCGCGACACCTTCGTTCGCGTAGATCTTCGCGGGCAGCGGCGTGGTATTCGAGAATTCCAGCGTGACGTAGCCTTCCCACTCGGGTTCGAACGGCGTCACGTTGACGATGATCCCGCAGCGCGCGTACGTCGACTTGCCGAGGCAGACGGTGAGCACGGTGCGCGGGATGCGGAAATATTCGACGGTGCGGGCCAGCGCGAACGAATTCGGCGGGATGATGCACACGTCGCCCTTGAAATCGACAAACGAACCCTCGTCGAAGTTCTTCGGATCGACGATCGTCGAATTGATGTTCGTGAAGATCTTGAATTCGTCCGCGCAGCGAATGTCGTAGCCGTAGCTCGACGTGCCGTAGCTGACGATCCTGCGACCGTCCTCGGACGCGCGAACCTGATCGGGCACGAACGGCTCGATCATCTTGTGTTCTTCGGCCATGCGCCGAATCCACTTGTCGGACTTGATGCTCATAACAGGGCGCCTGGAAACGCTGCGTGACAGTCGGTGAGGGCCGGACCCGCGAGGCCGCGGCCGGGAAAGGCGCACATTTTACGCGATCATCGGCCCGCGCATGCGGCGTCCGTCATCGGATCACGCCACACGCGAGCGCCGGCCCCGCGCCGTGCTGCGGAAACGCCGGGTCGCTCGGGTCGCGGTGCACCAGCGCCGCGCGATTCAGCGCGGAGCGCACACCGTCGAGGGCCAGATCGGGTGCGACGATGAAACCCGCCGCCACGCCGTTCGCATCCGCATGGATGTTGCCGAGATCGCCGGCGACGCGCGCACCCGCGCGCAGCCGGTCGGCTGCCGGCGCGAACACCTGGCCGGCGCTCGAGCCGTCGCCCGCGTTGCAGTCGCCGCGCTCATGCACCTGCAGCGCGTGATCGCTGTTCGGCGGCAGGCCGGCCAGGTTGTACGTGACCTGGACGCCGTCCGGGCGTTCGACGAACGTCACCGCACCGCGTGCCTGCGAGCCGACGGTCGGCTGCAGTTGCGCGTCGGCGCGCTTTTCGTGCGACGAGGAAAAAGAGGTACAGCCGGCCAGCAGGCCCAGCGCGGCGGCGGCCAGCAGCGCGCGCCGCGCGCGGCCGGCGTGCACGCCGTGATGTCGTTGGTTCATTCGATCCTCATGCCGGCTGGCGGCCGTTCGACACGGCGGCCATGCCGGGCGGGTAAAGGGACCCGGGGAAAGTCGCCATGATACCGCGCCTCGCGGCGCCGTAAACAGCGTGAGGCCCCGCCCCGCAAGGGTTTTACGTATTTTGAACAACGATCGACGGGAACTTCGACGTCATATCGCGCGCGCGCTCGGCGATCGCCAGCGCGACCCCGCGCGCGATATCGCGGTAGCGCCGCGCCAGCGCGCCGTCCGGTTCGGCCACGACCGTCGGCGTGCCGCTGTCGGCGCGCTCGCGGATCGCGATGTCGAGCGGCAGGCTGCCGAGCACGTTCACACCATAATCCCGGGCCATCCGCTCGGCACCGCCCGCGCCGAAGATGTGCTCTTCGTGGCCGCAGTTCGAGCAGACGTGGATGCTCATGTTCTCGACGATACCGAGGATCGGAATCCCGACCTTCTCGAACATCTTCAGGCCCTTCTTGGCGTCGAGCAGCGCGATGTCCTGCGGCGTCGTCACGATCACGGCGCCCGTCACCGGCACGCGCTGCGCGAGCGTGAGCTGGATGTCGCCCGTGCCCGGCGGCATGTCGACGATGAGGTAGTCGAGCTCGCGCCAGTTGGTCTGCCGCAGCAGCTGCTCGAGCGCCGATGTCGCCATCGGGCCGCGCCACACCATCGGGTTGTCTTCCTCGATCAGGAAGCCGATCGAGTTCGCCTGCAGCCCATGGCCGACCAGCGGATTCATCGACTGGTTGTCCGGCGACTCGGGGCGCTGGCCGTGAATGCCGAGCATGGTCGGCAGCGACGGACCGTAGATGTCGGCGTCGAGAATGCCGACCGACGCGCCTTCCGCGGCGAGCGCGAGCGCGAGGTTCACGGCCGTCGTGCTCTTGCCGACGCCGCCCTTGCCCGATGCGACCGCGACGATGTTCTTCACGTTCGGCAGCAGCTTCACGCCGCGCTGCACCGTGTGCGCGACGATCTCCTGCGACACGGCGACGCGCGCGTCGCGCACGCCCGGCACGGCCTTCAGCGCATCGGCAATGCGTGCGCGCACGTCGTCGTGCTGGCTGCGCGCGGGATAGCCGAGCACCACGTCCACCGCCACGACGTCGCCGTCGATCGCGACGTTGCGCACGCCCTTGTTCGCCGCGTACGGACGGCCGGTATTGGGGTCGACGACAGCCGCCAGTGCGGCGTCGACTTGTGCCCGGTCAATGCTCATTGAAACTCCGTGAAAACGTTTTTCTCGCGCGCAAACGTCAAGAAATATCAAATAACGCTGCGAAAATCGGGAAAAGTGAAAGAATCTGTTGCACGCCATTGCGCGAACGCGCGCGTCGGAGCAATCTTCGCGTGCGGCATGCTATGGGGCCAAATCGGCCACTAACCGCCTATATTGTAGAGGCTGATGCGTCGCCCTGTCCGGAACAGCCCCGCTGACGAACAGGGCATGCGGCCGCCTCGGCGGCTGCCGCGGCACGGGCCTGCCCTTCCTTTTTCGGGCGGCCGTGCAGGGAGCCGTAACTGTTGTTTGTCGTCGTTGTCGACTCGTTCAACCAAGAGAGGAATCCAAGATGAACATGAAAATCGCGACTCGCCTGTCCGTCTTCGCACTCGCCGGCGCGCTGCTGGCAGGCTGCGCCACGCAGCAAGGCAGCAATACGGCCGTCGGCACCGGCACGGGTGCGGCGCTGGGCGCGGGCATCGGCGCGCTGGCCGGTGGCGGCAAGGGCGCGGCGATCGGCGCGGGCGTCGGCGCACTGGTCGGCGGCGTGACGGGTTACAACTGGCAAGCGATCAAGAACAAGCTCGCACCGTCGGCAGCCAAGACGGGCACGCAGGTGACCGAACAGCCGGACGGCTCGCTGAAGCTGAACGTGCCGAGCTCGGTGACGTTCGCGACGAACCAGTACGCGATCACGCCGGCCTTCACGCCGCTGCTGAACGACCTGGCGACGACGCTGAACCAGAACCCGCAAGTGACGGCATCGATCGTCGGCTACACGGACAGCACGGGCTCGGCACAGCTGAACCAGACGCTGTCGCAGAACCGCGCGCAGAGCGTCGTGAACGCACTGGTGCAGCGCGGCGTCGCCGGCGGCCGCCTGTCGGCACAAGGCATGGGCCCGTCGAACCCGATCGCGGACAACGCGACCGAAGCCGGCCGTGCGCAAAACCGCCGCGTCGAGATCTACCTGCGCGCAGCACAGCAGTAAGCATCGCCGCGAGAGGAGGAAACGGGGGCACGCGCCCCCGCCGCACAAGGCTTCCAGCGGGATCCGTAACGAATCGAAAAAAATTTCGAACTTCTGTCGCGGCCCGCGGTCTGTCTTTACGGTACGCGGCTGGCGCAGCCGGCGCGTCACCATTCTCCTCTTGTCGTTGTTGCTCCGGGGCCGAATCCGCCCCGGTTTTTTTTGCCCGGAATTCGTATGCTGCGCCGCAGCATTGCGCCACCGGGCAAGCCGCCACGGCGGCCCCGCCCCGTCCTGCGTCCGCGCCATGGCGCCCGCGCCGGCTGACCTGCCCGCGCCCCTGCTAGAATCGCAGTTTCCGTCGTTTCCGCCGTTCTTCTACAGACCCTATGTCCGCATCCGACCTCACTTCCGTGCAGGCTGCGGCGCCGCAAGGCAGCCGCCAGATCCTCGTTACGTCCGCACTGCCCTATGCCAATGGCCAGATCCACATCGGCCACCTGGTCGAGTACATCCAGACCGACATCTGGGTGCGGACGCTTCGAATGCACGGCCACGAGGTCTACTACATCGGCGCCGACGACACGCACGGCACGCCGGTCATGCTGCGCGCGGAGAAGGAAGGCCTGACGCCGAAGCAGTTGATCGACCGCGTGTGGACCGAGCACAAGCGCGATTTCGACAGCTTCGGCGTGTCGTTCGACAACTTCTACTCGACCGACTCGGACGAGAACCGCGTGCTGAGCGAGAAGATCTACCTCGCGCTGAAGGAAAACGACCTGATCGCCGAGCGCGAGATCGAGCAGGCGTACGACCCGGTCAAGGAAATGTTCCTGCCGGACCGCTTCATCAAGGGCGAATGCCCGAAGTGCCACGCGAAGGACCAGTACGGCGACAACTGCGAAGTGTGCGGTTCGACCTATCTGCCGACCGAACTGCTGAATCCGTATTCGGTCGTATCCGGTGCGACGCCGGTGCGCAAGACGTCGACGCACTATTTCTTCCGCCTGTCGGACCCGCGCTGCGAGTCGTTCCTGCGCGAATGGGTCAGCGGCCTCGCTCAGCCCGAAGCCACCAACAAGATGCGCGAATGGCTCGGCGACGCCGGCGAAGCCCGCCTCGCCGACTGGGACATCTCGCGCGACGCGCCGTACTTCGGCTTCGAGATCCCGGGCGCACCCGGCAAGTACTTCTACGTGTGGCTGGACGCGCCGGTCGGTTATTACGCGAGCTTCAAGAACCTGTGCGACCGCAAGGGCATCGACTTCGACGCGTGGATCCGGTCGGGCTCGACCGCCGAGCAGTACCACTTCATCGGCAAGGACATCCTGTATTTCCACACGCTGTTCTGGCCGGCGATGCTCGAGTTCTCGGGCCATCGCACGCCGACCAACGTGTTCGCGCACGGCTTCCTGACGGTCGACGGCGCGAAGATGTCGAAGTCGCGCGGCACGTTCATCACCGCGCAGAGCTACATCGACACCGGCCTGAACCCGGAATGGCTGCGCTACTACTTCGCCGCGAAGCTGAACGCGACGATGGAAGATATCGACCTGAACCTCGATGATTTCCAGGCGCGCGTGAACAGCGATCTCGTCGGCAAGTACGTGAACATCGCGAGCCGCGCGGCCGGCTTCCTGCTCAAGCGCTTCGACGGCCGCGTGCAGGACAGCGCGATGAACCATCCGCTCGTCGCGAAGCTGCGCGATGCGATTCCCGCGATCGCCGCGCACTACGAAGCGCGCGAATACAGCCGCGCGCTGCGCCAGACGATGGAACTCGCTGACGAAGTGAACGCATACGTCGACGGCGCGAAGCCGTGGGAACTCGCGAAGGATCCGGCCAACGCGGTCGCGCTGCACGAAACCTGCAGCGTGAGCCTCGAGGCATTCCGCCTGCTGTCGCTCGCGCTGAAGCCGGTGATGCCGCGCGTGGCCGAAGCCGTCGAGACCTTCTTCGGGATCGCGCCGCTCACGTGGGCCGACGCCGCGAAACCGCTGTCGTCCGCGCAGCCGGTCAAGGCGTACCAGCACCTGATGACGCGCGTCGATCCGAAGCAGATCGACGCGCTGCTCGCCGCGAACCGCGATTCGCTGCAGGCCGAGGCCACCGGCGCCGCTGCCGCGAGCGCGGCCAACGCCGCGAAGGAAGGCAAGAACGCCAAGGCGAACGCGAAGGCCGCCGCCGCGAACGGTGCCGACGACGGTCCGATCTCGATCGACGATTTCGCGAAGGTCGACCTGCGCATTGCGAAGATCGTCGCGTGCCAGGCCGTTGAAGGCTCGGACAAGCTGCTGCAGCTCACGCTCGACGTCGGCGAGGAAAAGACCCGAAACGTGTTCTCGGGCATCAAGTCCGCGTACCAGCCCGAGCAGCTCGTCGGCAAGCTGACGGTGATGGTCGCGAACCTCGCGCCGCGCAAGATGAAGTTCGGGCTGTCCGAAGGGATGGTGCTCGCCGCGTCGGCCGCCGACGAGAAGGCCGAGCCGGGCCTCTACATCCTCGAGCCGCACAGCGGCGCGAAGCCCGGCATGCGCGTGAAGTAAGTAGCACGCGCCGCCCGTTGCGCACGAAAGCCCCGCACGATGCGTGAACTGCACCCCAAAAGTTGGACATCGATCCAACCTTTGGGGTGTTTTTCATGAGCAAGTACACGGAGCAGTTCAAGGTATCCATTGCAGAGGAGTACGAGTCCGGCCACGCTGGGTTCCGTGAGATGTCCAAGCGCCACGGCGTCGATGAGGCGACGATCCGCAAGTGGGTGGCGGCCCATCGCATACATGGTCCGGCAGGCTTGAAGAAGAAGTGCGAGCGCTACAGCGCAGAGTTCAAGTTGCTTGTACTGCAGCAAATGCGTAGCGAGGGGTTGTCAGCGCGTGAGACGGCTGCACGCTTCAACATTAGGAACCGTACGGCCATCGGCCAGTGGAAACGCCAGTATGATGAAGGCGGTATAGACGCACTGTCGCCGCGCCAGCGGGGGCGCCCCAGAAAGATGCCCAAGCCACCGATCACGCCACCGCCGCTACCCGAGGACGATACGCGCTCCCGACAGGAACTACTCGACGAGTTGAACTTCCTGCGCATGGAGAACGCGTACCTAAAAAAGCTCGAAGCCTTGGCTCAAGCGCAGCAGCGATCAGCGCAACGCAAAAAGCGCAAATCGTGCTCGAGCTAAGGCAGCAATATCCGCTTGCGGGCTTGTTGAAGGTTGCCGGCTTGGCGCGCAGCACGTTCTACTATCATCAGAAATTGCTCGGAGCAGCCGACAAGTATGCCGATACAAGGGCGAGAATCTGCTCGCTGTTCGAACGGCACAAGGGCCGCTACGGCTATCGACGCATCACGCTCGCTCTACGTAATCTGGGACAGGTGATTAACCACAAGACTGTGGCGCGTCTGATGGGCGAGTTGCGGCTGAAGTCTTGTGTGCGCCCGAAGAAATACCGCTCCTACAAAGGTAGCGTCGGACGTGTTGCACCTCATGTTTTACAGCGTCGGTTCTACGCAAAGCGTCCGAACGAGAAGTGGGTAACGGATGTCACGGAATTCAACGTGGGCGGCCAGAAGCTGTACCTGTCACCAGTGCTCGATCTGTACAACGGCGAGATCATTGCTTATGAAACCGCGAGGCGCCCGGCGTTCGAGATGGTCAGCGCAATGCTTCGCAAGGCATTGGCGCGCTTGAAGTCACACGAGCGGCCTCTCTTGCATTCGGATCAGGGCTGGCAGTACCAGATGCCAGCGTATCGCCGCCTACTGCAGCAACGAGCGCTCACGCAAAGCATGTCGCATAAAGGGAATTGCCTGGACAACGCCGCCATGGAGAGCTTCTTCGGCACGCTGAAATCCGAGTTCTTCCATCTGAATCGGTTCCGCAACCTGGACGAACTGCAATCCGGCTTGGCAAGCTACATCCACTACTACAATCACGACCGCATCAAACTGAAACTAAAAGGGCTGAGTCCCGTGCAATACAGAACTCAGCCCTCTCAGCCCTAGCCGTCATAACCCGTCCAACTTTACGGGGTCAGTTCAATGCGTGCGGGGCTTTTTTCATGCGCGACGGCGATGCGAGTCGCGACGACGATTCCGATGCGCGTCGAAGCGCGTGCCGTCACCGCCGGCTGAACCAGCGATCGAAGCGCCGCGTGTAGTTCAGGTCGACGCCCTGGAACGTGCCGCCGTATGCAGACACGGACCAGAAGCGCGTCAGGTTGATCGTCGCCTTGAACGCGTTGCTCGCCGACTGGAGGCCCTGCTCGAAGCCGAGCACGAAACGCTCGTTGATCGCCTTCGAGACCTGGATGACCTGCGGATCGGTCAGACCGACGTCGCTGCGGCCGATCGAGAATTCGTCGAGGCCGAAGGTCTGCGCGACGCGCTTGCCGGTCACGCTGCCGAGCAGCGCGAGCGCCGCCGTCATCGTGCCCTGCTGGCCGACGTTGTTGCCCTGGTCGGTGCCGTGCCCGAACAGCAGCCACGACAGCTTTTCGTTGTCGGTGACGTTGGGTTCCGACACCAGCTTGACCGTCAAAGCCTGGATCGTGCCGGTAACCTGCACCCCGGCCTCGACCTCCTGGTTGCGCCGCATGGCGAGGATGTTCACGCCCGGATTCGACACGGGGCCGTTGAACGTGAAGAAGCCGTTCTCGACCGCGAGCTTGCGGCCGAACGACGTATACGTCGACCCTTCGGTCACGCGCACGTTGCCGATCGCGCGCAGTGGCACGCCAGGCGCGCTCATCACGGTGATCGTGCCGCGCAGCCCGAGATCCGCGCCGTGTCCCTTGAAGCGGAAGTTGTTGCCGAGGCCGATGTCGATGTTCGCGCGCGGCGCGAGCGACGGCGCCGGCTTGTCCTCGACCTTCTGCGGCTTCGCGACCGCCGTGCCGGTCGGCGTCTCGCCGCGCACGGTCCCGTCCGGTCGCACCACGACGACATCGTCGGACAAGTGCGGCGCCGCGTCTTCCGGCAGGTCGAACAGCGCACGGTCGACGACGAACTTGCCGTCGATCGACAGCGCGCCGCGCGGCCCGTCGTTCGCGACGGTCGCTTTGCCCGACAGCGACAGCTTGCGGTCCGGCGCCGCGAACAGTTCGAGTTTGTCGGCGACGATGCTCGCGGTCAGGTCCGACGCCTCGCCGTCGAGACGCACACGGCCGATCGCGCGCAGCGTGCCGTCGCCGCCATGGAACTCGACCTGCTGGAATTCGACGAGGTTCTCCGCAAGCTTCACGCGCACGATGCCGTCCTTCAGCTGCACGCCCTGGTCGACGAGCGTCGCGGACAGATCGTCGCCCGTCAGCATGCCCGACACGTTCGGCTTCACCGGCGTGCCAGCGACCGTCAGCTTCAGCGCCGCGCGCCCGCCGAGCAGATAGCTCGGCCCGAACAGGTTGCCGGTCGCCTTCAGCGACGGGATGTCGGCGTCGATGCGGCCCGCCAGCGGGCCGTCGTCGACGACGCCGAACACGCCGTCGCGCAGCGCGAACGGCACGGTGACGTTCGCGTCGAGCGTGCCGACCCGGTTCGCCTTCGCCAGCGCCACCACGTTGAGCCGGTTGCCCGGCGCAAAGCTCGCGCGCGCCGACAGGTCGGTCAGCCCGAGCGACGCGATGCCGCGCCCGGTCTCGATCGTCACGTCGCCGCCGCGCCGCTTCACCTGCACGTAGCCCGTCGCGTTCGCGCCGAGCGAGAAATCCCAGTCGGCATCGAGCACGACGTCGGTGCGCAGCGGCGGCCGCTGGCCCGTCAGCTCCTGGCGAATCTCGAGGAAGCGCGCGACCGACGCGCCGCGCACGGTGCCTGCCGAGCGCACCTGGCCGTGATCGAACACGAACGACTTCAGGTCGATCGCGGCACCTTCGAGCGTGAGTCGCGTCGCGCCGAGCGTCACGCGGCCGGCCCCGGCCGACACGGCGAGCGGCGAGAGCAGCGCCACTGCCGGCGTGCCGCGGTTTGCGAGGCGCGTGACGGTGCCGTCCCAGCGCATCCCGTCGCGATTCTCGACCACGCCGCCGTTCGCCGCGAACGTCAGGTCGATCACGCGGCCGCCGGCCGTCCCGATCGCCGACGCGTCGAGCGTATGCTTCGCGCGCGTGCCGTCGAGATTCGCGCGTAGCGATTTCAATTGCAGCGAGCCGAGCGCGATGTCGGTCGCGTCGGCCGTGAATACGAGCGCACCGTGCGCGCCGTCGCGGATGTCGGCGCGCCCCTGCGCGGCACCGATCCGGTTCGAACCGAGCACGACGTGCTGGGCCTTGTAGGTGGCCGTCACGTTCGGATGCGCGAAGCTGCCGGTCAGCTCGCCCTGCGCCTGCACGAGGCCCTGCACGCCGAAGCCGAGCCGGTCGAGCTCGGGCGCGTCGACGACGAAGCGCAGCCGGTCGCCCGGCGCGCCGAAACTGCCGCGCAGGTCGACATGGTTGCCCGCGATCGTCAGGTTCGCGTTGCTCGGCAGGATCCGCGCGCCGACGAGCTGCACGACGCCGGCGCCGGTCAGCGGCACGCCGTCGTAGAGGCTGTCGCCGAGCTTGAAGGTCGCCTTCGTCGACACCTGCGGCTCGAACGCGCCGGAGGCCGTCAGCGTGCCCGATACGCGCGTCTCGCCGCGCCTGGCCGGCGCCTTCGCTACTGTCTTCGCCGTTCTGGCGGCCGGCTTGCCGCCGCCCGCGCCCGGCGCGCTCATCGCGGCGAGCAGCAGCGGATCGAATGCGGTCAGCGTCGCCTTCGCGTCGTAGCTCGAATGCGCGTCGTGACGGAACACGCCGGTCAGGTCGATACGGCCCTTGCCCGCCGTCACGCGCGCATCGGTCAGCGCCGTCTGCTGCGACGTCAGCGCGACTTTCGCACGCGCGCCGAGCGCAAGCTTCGGATCGTTCAGGTTGAAGTCGACGGTCGTCACGTCGCCGGCGAGCGTCACGCCGAGCGGGCCGCCGAGGCGCATCGGCCGCAATTCGGCGACGAACGCATTGAGGTCGAGGTTCGCGACCTTCAGGTCGAAGCGGCCCTTGCCGCCCGTCAGCGTGCCGTTGCCGGTCACGCTGCCGTCGCGGATCAGTTTCAGCGCGAGGCCGTCGATCCGCTGCGCGTGCGCGTCGAGATTGACGGTCGCATGGGCGTCGACGACGGGCAGCAGGTGCTCGCCGAGCGTGCCGGGCTTCGCGTTGACGATCGACACCGGGCCGGTCACCGCGAAACCCTTCGCCGGTGCGGCGCCGGCCGGCGCGGTCACGGGCGCCAGCTCCGCGCGCACCGCGAGATCGGCGGCCGGCGCGCCCGGCGCGATCGCCTGCGGGTTCACGTGATCGAACGCGAGCGACGCACGCGTGAGCGGCACCGCGCCGAACGGCGCGGCCTCGACGTGCGCGCGCCCGTTCAGCTTCATCCCGCTCGCGGCGACGTCGGCGACGAGCGCTTCGAGCGAACCCGATACGTTCGCGCTCGCGTTGACCGGTTCGTTCGCGAGCTTGCCCACGTAGGTCGCGTTGCCCGTCAGCGCGAACGGCTTCACGCCGTCGAGCTTCGCGCGGGCGGTCAGCGCGCCGTACGGTGTGTCGACGCCGTCGAGCGCGAGTTCATGGTGACGGCCGTCGCTGCGGCCGCTCAGCGCGAGATGGTCGAGCTGCGTCGTCGACCCACCTTCGTGAATCGCCAGGTGATCGACGCGCAGGTCGTCGATCCGCAACTGCAGCGGCAGGCTCAGGTCCTGCGGCGTCGCGGCCGGCGTCGACGGACCCGGCGCGATCCGTACATCGATCGTGCCCGCGCGAAGGTAGTCAACGGACAACCGCCACGGCGCGCGGGTGAGCGCCCAGCGGCCGTCGAGCCGGTCGATCCGCACTTCGGTGCCGGCGCCGCCGGGGCTCGTCCACGCGAAGCCGCGCACGCGCACGCCGGTTGCGAGCGAACCGCCTTCGAGCGTGCCCGCCAGCCGGCCGCCCAGCACGCGCACGGCCGCCTGCCACGCGAGCCGCGTGCCGCGCTCGGTCGTCGCCGCGGCCAGCACGAGCCCGGCCGCCAGCACGACGAGCAGCACGACCGTCACGAGCGCCCACGCGGCGATCCGGCCCCCACGCACGCGGCGCGGCGGCGCGTCCGGCGCGCGCTCGGGCGAGTCCGGATCGTTGGGCGGCGGCGTGTCGTTCGGATCCTTCGTCATGCGGTTCGTCGTGGCTCGTGCAACAAGGTCAGAAAGCGATGCCGAGCGTCAGGTACGGGCGCACGCTGTGGTTGCGCAGTCCGTACGCGACGTCGACGTTGATCGGGCCGACCGGGCTGCGCCAGCGCGCGCCGATGCCGACGCCCGGGTAGAACACGCGCTCGCCCCACGCATCGGTCGCGGTGCCGATGTCGAAGAAGGTCGCGGCGCCCCAGTCGCGGTTGAACCAGTGCTGGTATTCGGCGGTGCCCGTCATCAGGTACTTGGTCGGCAGGACGGAGCCGTCGACGCTGTTGCCGATGCTCTGGTAGCCATAGCCGCGCACCGAATTCGAGCCGCCCGCGCGAAACAGCAGCGACGCCGGCACGCCGCTCGAGCTGCCGCTCGTGAACACGCCGCCGAGCTCCGCGCGGAACACGAACAGGTCGCGCTTGCCGATCGGCACGTACTGCTGGCCGCGCGCGTAACCGCGGATGAAGGTCTGATCGGTCAGCACGCCCTTGATCGCGAAGCCGGCCTCCGCGTGAATCAGGTTGCCCGAGCGCGGGAACAGCGGATCGTCGACGTTGCGGCGCGTCCATGCCCATTGCGGCACCAGCGCGCGGCTCGTGGTCGGGCCGGCGCCGTTCTGGTCGAGCCGGTCCTGGTAGAACATCAGCGAGTACGCGTAGTCGATGAACTGGCCGGTGCGTGTCCGCTGCACGCCGACCCGCGCGCTGTAGATGCGCGTGTCCGACACGTTGGTGTTCGTGTACGACGCGAGCACGCTGTTGGTCCATCCTTTCTGGCCTGGCGGCATCGACAGCTGGACCTGGCCGTACTGCTGGATCTGGTCGAGCCGGCCCGACACGGTGAGCGGCCAGGCGGCGCCGAATGTGTCGAGATACGTGTAGGAGCCCTGCACGTGCGGGCCCGTATCGGTCGCATAGCCGACGCCGCCGCGGATGTTGTTGTACGGAAACTCGCTGACCTTCACGTGCACGGGCGTGCGCTCGGGCTTCGCCGTATCGTCGCCGACGTCGATCGCGACGCTCGCGTAGTACGGCGTGTTCTGCAACTGCCGCTGCAGCTCGGTGATCCGCTGCACGTCGTAGATCTCGCCTTCCGACAGCGGATTGACGTTCGTGACGATCTTTTCCGGATAGCGGCGCACGCCGTCGACGTCGACCTTGCCGATCGTAAACGTCGGGCCGCTGTCAAACGTGACGGCCAGCGTCGCGCGCTGCGTGCGTGGATCGACGCGCGCCTCCGACGACGCGATCTTCGCGCCCAGGTAGCGGCGCGACTGCAACTGCCTGAGCGCCGCCCCCTTCGCGCCGTCCCAGTCGGACTGCGTGAACGGGTCGCCCGGCTTCAGCGAGAACGCGAAGCGGGTCGCGGCCTCCTGCTTCGGATCCTCGGTGCCGACCGGGCCCTTGAATGCCAGGTCGACCGTCGACACGACGGTCTGCGGCCCCGGATCGACGGCGACGCGCACGTCGCGCTTGCCGTCGCGCGTGCGCACGTCGGTGCGCACGACCGGCGAGAAATAGCCGGCCGTCGCGGTCAGGTCGCGCACCTGCTGCGGCGTGGCGGTCACGAGGAAGTCGAACTGGTCGTCGCTGATGTCGTCGCGCTTGGCGAAGCGCGCGATGTCGAGATGGGCCTCGAGGAGCTTGCGGATCGCGCGCGGCGCGTCGATGTCGACGTCGTACTTCGCGTAAGCCGGCAGCACCACGAACGCGGCGAGACAGCCCACGAGGGCTGCCCGGGCCGCCGCGCCGGCGCCGCGCCGCGCGCGACGACCGCGGTGAAGCGCCGCGCGCGGGCTCGCCTCATGCGCCGTATGTGCCTGCTGGTTCACCTGACCCGCCAAATATGACCTCGTCCTCGGTTGTCGTGATTGTGTGGAAAACCCCGTATTTGACCACAGGGCGACGGCTCTGCCCGCACGGGCACCGCTTTGACGCCAGGACGCAACGAAGCGCGCGCGGGCCCGGCCGGTCGGGCCGCGGGTGTCGGCCAGCGGATTCGACGCGCGATTGCCGCCGGCTGTTCCCCGCGATGCGGTAAAATCCCGCCATCGCGAACCCGGCGCGTCGTGCGCCGCCCGAAACGGAAAGCCAAGCCATGCCGTACCAGTCCGACGTCACGCAATTCCTGAACCAGCTCAAGCAACAGAAGCCGACGCTCGAAGAAGAGCAGCGCAAGGGCCGTTCGCTGTTGTGGGACAAGCAGCCGATCGACCTCGACGAGCGCGCCGAGCAGCAGGAATCGCGCGTGAAGCAAACGTCCTACGTCTACTACCAGAACTTCTGACGACGTGAGCGCCGCCGACGAGGCCAGCGCCGCCCGGCAGGACGACGCGATTGCCGCGCCCGCGGGCGCCGATTCGACGCCCGACACGGTTGACGGTGTCGCGGCGTTCGCACGTCTGTACGGCGAGCCGCTCTTCAAGCTGCCGCAGGACCTCTACATCCCGCCCGATGCGCTCGAGGTGTTCCTCGAGACGTTCGAAGGCCCGCTCGACCTGCTGCTGTACCTGATCCGCAAGCAGAACTTCAACGTGCTCGACATCCCGATGGCGCAGGTCACCGCGCAATATCTGGGCTACGTCGACCAGATCCGCACGTCGAACCTCGAGCTGGCGGCCGAATACCTGCTGATGGCCGCGATGCTGATCGAGATCAAGTCGCGGATGCTGCTGCCGGTCAAGAAGGCCGATACCGGCGAGGAAGCCGAGGATCCGCGCGCGGAACTCGTGCGCCGCCTGCTCGAATACGAGCAGATGAAGCTCGCCGCGCAACGCCTCGACCAGCTGCCGCAGCTCGGCCGCGACTTCCTGCGCGCCGAGGTCTACATCGAGCAGAGCATCACGCCGCGCTTCCCGGACGTCGATTCGGACGACCTGCGCGCCGCATGGGCCGACGTGCTCAAGCGCGCGAAGCTCGTCCAGCACCACAAGATCTCCCGCGAGGAGTTGTCGGTGCGCGAACACATGAGCCTGATCCTGCGCCGGCTGCAAAACGCACGCTTCATGGAGTTCGCCGACCTGTTCGACACGTCGCGCGGCGTGCCAGTCGTCGTCGTGAACTTCATCGCGATGCTCGAACTCGCGCGCGAATCGCTCGTCGAGATCACGCAGGCCGAACCGTTCGCGCCGATCTACGTGCGCCTCGCGTACCTGCCCGCGTAAGGCGCGCCGCTGCGCCCGCGCCACCCCGCACACCGAAATGCACCGCATCCTGCCGCCGGGCCCGCCGGCGCGGCTCGCTCGCGGTGCGCCCGATCAAAAAGTGAACGATCGTACTTTTTTCGATGCGCCCGGCGGCCAAATCCTCTACAATCCGCCGACGCCCGATGCGCCGCCCGCGCGCCGGCGTTCTCCGCTTCGACCCCGACGCCGCTGTTGCGGCGCCAACGCGCGCCTGCGCGAGGAACCCGCTACCCGATCATGAAAGTCATCAGCTCGATCCAGGAACTGCGCGACCAGTTGCGCGGACAGAACCGCACGGCGTTCGTGCCGACGATGGGCAACCTGCACGAAGGTCACCTGTCGCTGATGCGCCTCGCGCGCCAGCACGGCGACCCGGTCGTGGCGAGCATCTTCGTCAACCGGCTGCAGTTCGGCCCGAACGAGGATTTCGACAAATATCCGCGCACGCTCCAGGACGACATCGAGAAGCTGCAGAAGGAAAACGTCTACGTGCTGTTCGCGCCGACCGAGCGCGACATGTATCCGGAGCCGCAGGAGTACCGCGTGCTGCCGCCCGACGATCTCGGCGGGATTCTCGAGGGCGAGTTTCGCCCGGGCTTCTTCGCCGGCGTGTGCACGGTCGTCACGAAGCTGATGTCGTGCGTGCAGCCGCGCGTCGCCGTGTTCGGCAAGAAGGACTACCAGCAGCTGATGATCGTGCGCCGGATGTGCCAGCAGCTTGCGCTGCCGGTCGACATCGTCGCGGCCGAGACCGTGCGCGACGAGGACGGCCTCGCGCTGTCGTCGCGCAACCGCTACCTGACGACCGACGAGCGCAAGGAAGCGCCCGAACTCGCGAAGACGCTGCAGCGCGTGCGCGACAGCGTGCTCGGCGGCGAGCGCGACCTCGGCAGGCTCGAGCAGACCGCGCGCGCGCACCTGGCCGAGCGCGGCTGGGCGCCCGACTACATCTCGATCCGCCGCCGCGCGAACCTGATCGCGCCGAGCGCCGCCGAACTCGAAGCCGGCGAGCCGCTCGTCGTGCTCGCGGCCGCGAAACTCGGCGCGACGCGCCTGATCGACAACCTGGAAATCTGACGGGCCGCCCGCCCTCGCCTCTCACGCATCACGGAGATACCATGCAGCGCCATATGCTCAAATCGAAGATCCACCGCGCGGCCGTCACGCACTGCGAGCTGCATTACGAAGGCTCGTGCGCGATCGACGAAGACCTGCTCGAAGCGGCGGGCCTCATCGAAAATGAACGGATCGACATCTGGAACATCAACAACGGCGAGCGCTTCTCGACGTACGCGATCAAGGGCGAGCGCGGCAGCGGGATGATTTCGCTGAACGGCTCGGCCGCTCGCCGCGCGCAACTCGGCGACCTCGTGATCATCGCGGCGTTCGCGATGGTCGATGAAGCCGAGCTGCAAGCCGGCTGGAAGCCGAAGCTCGTGTTCATCGACGAAGGCAACAAGATCAAGGGCCACCGCGATCACGTGCCGACGCAGAACTGGACCTGATCCACGCCGCGGCCGGCGTGTCGCGACGCGCCGGATCGCTGCCGCGGCGCGCCCACGCGCCGTGACGGCCGGCGCCGCGCAGTCGCATATGCAGGAAGAGGAAGGGCCTGATCCGTCACGATGCCGGATCAGGCCCTTCTTCATTCACCCTGCCGCACCTGGCCTCGCGGGTATTCGGCCATCGGCGATCAAGACGCCTTGGCGACCTTCTCCGCTTTCGGCGCGCGACGCTCGGCCCATTCGACGATCGGCCGCCACTGTTCGAGATCCTTCTCGACGCGGCTTTTCGCGACGTCCCACAGCGTCAGGCCGTGCGCGGCGATCTGCACGTAGTTCTGCGTGTCGCGCACGTAGCCGAGCACCGGCAGCCCGAGCCCTTCGACGAAACGGTGCAATTGGTCGGACGAGCGCGTGCGCGCGTCCACCCGCATCCCGACGATCCCGACCTCGACGCTGCCCTTGCGCACGGCCTTTTCGCCGGCGAGGCGCTCCAGAAACTGCTGGGTCGCGAGAATATCGAACATCGACGGCTGCAGCGGCACGATCACCTTGTCGGCGAGCTGCAGCGCGACGTTCAGCCGGTTGCCGTGCAGGCCGGCCGGCGTGTCGATCACCGCATATTCGAGGCCGCGCGGCGGCTTCGACGGCGCGTCCGGATCGAGACTCCACGCCTCGATCGCCGGCAGGCCGGCCGGCCGCAGGTCGAGCCACGCATGCGCGGACTGCTGCCGATCCAGATCGGCGAGCGCGACCCATGCGCCCTGCGCCGCGAAATAGCCGGCAAGATTGGTGGACAGCGTGCTTTTCCCCACGCCGCCCTTCGGATTTGCCACCACGATGACCGTCATGAATTCCCCCGAAAAAGCCGCGCGGCACCTGCCGCCTGGCAGGCGCCGCTCGATTGCGGATACAGGGAGCGATGATATCGGCAAACGGGGTGTCACCGGAACGGGTTGCGCCGATGCGCGCCCCCTTTCAAGCGGTTCGCGCCGCGGCACGCGGTGCGCCGAGCGCGAATGCGCCGCCGCCCAGCAGCGCCTGCACGGCCAGCGTGACGGCCCAGAACGCCGGATATTCCCAGCCGCCGTTCGGCGACGCGAAGCTCCAGCCGTTGGGCAGATGCGCGGACACCGCGCCGAGCATGAACGGCAGCAGCACCAGCGCGGCGATACGCACGCGGAAGCCCGCGAGCAGCGCAAGGCCGCCGGCCAGTTCGACGAACGTCGTCACATACGCGAGCCAGCCCGGCAGGCCGATCGACGCGAAGAACTGCGCGGTGCCGGGCAGCGTGAAGACGAACACCTTCTGCGCGACGTGCGCGAGGTACAGCACACCGAGTGCGACGCGCAGCAGCGTCGCGCCGAGATCGTTCAGGCGATGCGGGGTCATGGCGAATTCCTTCATGAGTGGATGAGAATGGATCGCACTCTATTCGAATCAATTCGGCCAATAAACACCCGATATGGCTTTAACTGATTCCCCGCAGGAACGAATTGCGGCGTAAAAAGGGGCATGACCGATCATGCCCCGCTGCCCGTACTGGCTACGAACGTCAGCCGCCGCTTTTGCCTTGCGCGGCGTCACCCGAACCGGCCGGGCCGCCGCCCGGCGCGTACGAGTCGCACGCATGCGCCACCGCCGACGCGCCCAGCAGCGCCGCGAGCAGCATGCCCAACCACCATCGAGCCTTCATCGTCGCGCTCCTTCGGCGGACCTCCGCCCATCTGAGTTGTACACGCTCCGCCGCAAAATGCCAGGCCAGGCACGCCCTGCGTCAGCGGAACTCCGCGTACAGCGCGCGCAGGTCGAGATGCTCGGCGAACGAATCGGCCAGCCGCTCCAGCGACGCCTCGCGCAGCGCCGGGTAGTCGATGCGCGCCGCCCCGTCGAGCCCCGCCCACGCGAGGAGTGCCGCACACGCGTCGGGCGCGTCGAACAGTCCGTGCACGTAGGTCGCGAGGATCTGCCCGTCGGCCGACCGTGCGCCGTCCGTGCGCACGCCGCCCGGTGCGTCGCCCGCCGCCAGTTCCAGCGCGGGCGACGCGAGCGCGGGTCCGCGCGTGTCGCCCATATGGATCTCATAGCCGTGCACGGCGGCCGCGCCGGGCAGCGCGAGATGCCCGGTCACGTTCTTCAGCGTCTTGTCCGGCTGCAGCGTCGTGTCGAAGTCGAGCAGCCCGAGCCCCGGCATGCTGCCGGGCGCGCCTTCGAGGCCGAGCGGATCGTCCAGTGTGCGGCCGAGCATCTGCATGCCGCCGCAGATCCCGATCACCTTGCCGCCATAGCGCAGGTGCCGGCGGATCAGCGCGTCCCAGCCTGCGTCGCGCAACCACGTGAGATCGCGCTGCACGTTTTTCGAGCCGGGCAGGATCAGCAGGTCGGCATCGGGCACCGGGCCGCTCTTCCAGTACGTGAACTCGACCTGCGGATGCGCGCGCAGCGGATCGAAATCGGTATGGTTGCTGATCCGCGGCAGCGCGGGCACCACCACGCGCAGCACGCCGGCGTCGCCGCGCAAGGCGGCGGCGCTGCGCGCCTGCGATGGCAGCATGTCTTCGGCGTCGAGCATCAAGCCGTGCAGGTACGGGAGCACGCCGAACACCGGCTTGCCCGTCTGCGCGCGCAGCCAGTCGAGGCCCGGTTCGAGCAGCTTGATGTCGCCGCGAAAGCGGTTGATCACGAAGCCGCGCACGCGCGCGCGCTCGCTGTCCGACAGGCACGCGAGCGTGCCGACCAGGTGCGCGAACACGCCGCCGCGGTCGATGTCGGCCACCAGCACGACCGGGCAGTCCACGCGTTCGGCGAAGCCCATGTTCGCGATATCGCCTTCGCGCAGGTTGATTTCGGCCGGGCTGCCCGCGCCTTCGACGAGCACCGTGTCGTAGCCGGCACGCAGCCGCGCGTACGACTCGAGCACCGCGTCGAACGCAACCGGCTTGTAGTCGTGGTACGCACGCGCATCGAGGTTCATGCGCGCCTTGCCGTGGATGATCACCTGCGCGCCGCGATCGCTCGTCGGCTTCAGCAGCACCGGGTTGAAATCGGTATGTGGCAAGACACCCGCGGCGAGCGCCTGCAACGCCTGCGCGCGGCCGATCTCGCCGCCATCGGCCGTCACCGCGCTGTTCAGCGCCATGTTCTGCGGCTTGAACGGCGCGACGCGCGCGCCAGCGCGACGCGCGAGGCGGCACAGGCCCGCGACGAGCGTGCTCTTGCCCGCGTCGGACGTCGTGCCCTGGATCATCAACGTGCCGCGCGGCTGCGGTTCGGGTGCGTTCATCGTATGCAAGGTCGTGGCGAAGCGAAGGCCGCATTATCGCCCGCGCCGCCACGCGTGCGCCGTTACAATCACGCGATGATTCCGCACGACCTCACCTTCGTCCTCGGCGGCGCGCGCTCGGGCAAGAGCGCGCACGCCGAGCGGCTCGCCGCCGACAGCGGCCGCCCCGTCACCTATATCGCGACCGCGGCCGCGACGGCCGCCGATGCCGAATTCGAACGGCGCATCGCGCATCACCGCGCGCGCCGGCCGGCCGACTGGGGCTTCGCCGACGCGCCCGTCGACCTCGCCGGCACGCTCGCGCGGCTCGACGATCCGCGCGCGTGCCTGCTCGTCGACTGCCTGACGCTTTGGCTCACGAACCTGCTGTGCCCGCTCGACGGCGAACCGCTCGACGATGCGCAGTATGCGGCGCAGGTCGAGCGGCTCGAGCACGCGTTGTGCGGGGCGCGCGCGAAGGTGATTGTCGTCAGCAACGAAATCGGGCTCGGCGTCGTGCCGCTCGGGTCGGTCACGCGCCGCTACGTCGACGAACTCGGGCGCCTGAACCAGCGCATCGCCGCGCTCGCGACGCGCGTGACGCTGCTGGTCGCCGGGCTGCCGCTCGAACTCAAGGCCGGAGCGCCGTCATGCTGATGCTGTCGCTGCCGGTCGTCGCGATGCTCGCGGTCGCGGCCGCGATCGTCGATCGCATCGTCGGCGAACCGGCCGGCTGGCATCCGCTCGTCGCGTTCGGCCGGCTCGCCGCGCGTATCGAAGGCGCGCTGAACACGGGCCGGCGCGGCCGCATGGTCGGCGTCGCCGCATGGCTCGCGGCGGTGGTGCCGCCGGTGGCCGTCGCCGCGTGGCTCGCGGCCGTGCTGCCCTGGCCGCTCGCGGCCGCGCTGCACGTCGCGCTGCTGTGGTTCGCGCTCGGCGCGAAAAGCCTCGCCGACCATGTCGCTCCGATCGCCGCCGCGCTGCTGCGGCACGACCTCGACGCCGCGCGCGCGCTGACCGCACGCATCGTCTCGCGCGACACGAGCGAAGCCGACGAAGGCGCATTGTCGCGCGCGGCCGTCGAATCGGCGCTCGAGAACGGCAACGACGCGATCTTCGGCGCGCTCTTCTGGTTCGTCGTCGCGGGCGGCCCCGGCGCGCTGCTGTTCCGCCTCGCGAACACGCTCGACGCGATGTGGGGCTACCGCACACCGCGCTTCCTGACGTTCGGCTGGGCCGCCGCGCGCCTCGACGACGCGCTCAACTGGATTCCCGCGCGCCTCACTGCCGCGAGCTACGCGCTGCTCGGCGACACGGCCGCCGCGTGGCGCTGCTGGCGCACGCAGGCGCGCCACTGGGACAGCCCGAACGCAGGCCCCGTGATGGCTGCCGGCGCCGGCAGCCTGAACGTGCAGCTCGGCGGCCCGGCCGTCTATCATGGCGAAATCGAAGACCGTCCCGCGCTCGGCACCGGCGCGCCGGCGACGGCCGTGCACGTCGTCGCCGCGCTGTCGCTCGTCACGCGCACGCTCGCGCTGTGGCTCGCGCTGCTCGTCGCGAGCGGCGCACTCATTCTCGCTACCCATCATGTCTGACGCACGCATCCCGCACGGCGGCAACCTGCACGAAGCCGTGCGCCGCCACGGCATTCCGTACGACGCCTGGCTCGACCTGTCGACCGGCATCAATCCGGTCGGCTATCCGGTGCCGCCGGTCCCGGCCGACGCATGGCGCCGGCTGCCCGACGACGGCGATACGCTCGCCGCATGCGCGGCCGGCTATTACGGCGCACCCGATGCCGCGCACGTGCTGCCGGTCGCCGGCAGCCAGGCCGCGATCCGCGCGTTGCCCGCGCTGCTGCCCACTGGCGACGCCGGCGTCGCTGCGCTCGCGTACGGCGAATACGCACCTGCATTCGCGCGCCACGGCCATCGCGTCGTCCCGCTCGACATCGACGCGGACGTGCTGCCCGCAACGCTACGCCACGTCATCGTCGGGAATCCGAATAATCCGACCGCCGAATTCGTTCCGGCCGAGCGGTTGCTCGGCTGGCATGCTCAGCTGTCGGCACGCGGCGGCACGCTGATCGTCGACGAGGCATTCGCGGATACGGGCGCCACGCCATCGCTGGCGCAGTTCACCGATCGTCCGGGCCTCGTCGTGCTGCGCTCGGTCGGCAAGTTCTTCGGACTCGCCGGCATTCGAGCGGGCTTCGTGCTCGCCTGTCCCGAGCGGGTCGCCGCGCTGCACGACATGCTCGGCGCATGGACCGTGAGCGGCCCCGCGCGTCACGCGGTCGCCGCCGCCTTCGCCGATCGCGCATGGCAGGCCGCCGCGCGCGCGCGGCTCGCGGCCGACGGCCAGCGCCTCGCCGCGCTGCTGCGCACGCACGGCTTCGCGGTGCACGCGACGCCGCTGTTCAGCTGGACCGACGATCCGCGCGCCGCCGCGCTGCACGTGGCGCTCGCCGCACACGGGATCTGGACGCGGTACTTTGCACGACCGTCGAGCGTGCGCGTCGGCTTGCCGGGCAACGAAGCCGAATGGCGGCGCGTCGCCGACGCACTCTCGCAGTGCGTCCCGACGGTGTCACCGGCATCCGCATGAACGCCTGCCTGTTCCGCCGGTCGCCGGCCCTCGCGTCGCTGGTCGCGCTCGCGCACGCGCCCTTCGCTCACGCGGACGTGACGACCCGCGACGATGCCGGTAATACGGTCGCGCTGCCCGCGCCGGCGCAACGCGTGATCAGCCTCGCGCCGCATGCGACCGAGCTGGTCTACGCGGCCGGCGGCGGTGCGAAACTGGTCGGCACGGTCACGTACAGCGACTACCCGCCCGCCGCGCAGGCCGTGCCGCGCGTCGGCGACAACAAGGCGCTCGACCTCGAACGAATCGCCGCGCTGAAGCCGGACCTGATCGTCGTCTGGCGACACGGCAACGCCGAACGGCAAACCGACGCGCTGCGTGCACTCCACATTCCGCTGTTCTTCAGTGAACCGAAACATCTCGACGACGTCGCCACGTCGCTGCGCCGGCTCGGCACGCTGCTCGGCACGGAACCGGTCGCCGACGCAGCCGCGGCATCGTTCTCGCACGATATCGCCGCGCTGCGCGCGCGTTACGCGGCACGCCCGCCCGTCACGATGTTCTTCCAGGTTTGGGATCGCCCGTTGACGACGCTCAACGGCGCGCATCTGTTCAACGAAGTCATCACGCTGTGCGGTGGTCGCAACGTGTTCGCGGCGCTGAAGCCGCTCGCGCCGACCGTCACCGACGAGGCCGTGCTTGCGGCGAATCCGGAAGCGATCGTGACGACGAGTGCCGGCGCGACACGTTCGGACGCACCGCTGCCGAGCCTCGCGCGCTGGCGTGCGTGGCCTGCGCTGACGGCCGTGGCGCGCAACAACCTGTTCGCGATCGACGGCGATTTGCTGACCCGCCCGTCGCCGCGCATCGCGCAAGGCGCGGCCGCACTGTGCGAGGATCTCGACGCCGCACGGGCGCGGCGGCCGGCGCGCTGACTTCGGGCCTCGATGCCCTTGCGCGCGTCAGACGAGCAAGCGCTAGCCTATTCGTCCCAGTGGACGACTTCCCATGTGCGCGCAGCATCCTCCGTCCGCAACCAGACGACGCCGCCCGTCGGCACCGGTCGCGACAGCAGCGTATCGAGCGGCACGCGCAACGCATGCGACGCGAATGCGCGAATCACGCCTGCATGCGTGAGCGCCCATTGCGGCGCGTCGGTCCGCGCGACCGCGTCCGCGATCCGTGCGACGCGCGCGGCGAACCGTGCGACGCTTTCGCCGCCATGCGCGCACGCATGCATCAGGTCGGCCGCCCATGCATCGAGCGCCGCGCGGTCGATATCGTCCCAGCGCCGCAGCTCCCACGCGCCGAAGTCCATTTCCTGCCAGCCGGCATCGCGCCGCAGCGGCACGTCGAACGTCTGTGCGAGCCGCTCGGCGACCGACGTGCACCGTGTCAGCGGGCTCGTCCAGACCTGCTCGGGCAACGGCGCCCCGAGCGCCGCCAGACGCTCGCGCACGGCCCGCGCCCCCGCCTCGGCCGATGCGGCGAGCGGCACGTCGCTGCGTCCGTAGCAAACGCCCGGTTCGACATCGACGGCCGGATGGCGAATCAGTACGAGATCCATCCGAGCACCACGAGATAAATCGCCAGCTCGCTCAACTGCTGCGCGAAGCCGAGGCAGTCGCCCGTATAACCGCCGATCCGCTTCACGAAATAGCGGGCCGCCCATGCGCGCACGAGCACGAGCGAGACGAGAGCCGCGAGACCCGCGCGCCAGTCCGGCCAGAACAGCCACGGCAGCCCGAATGCGGCCGCGATCCAGGCCGCGCGCGCGCCCATGCGTTGCGCGACCGGTTTCGCCTTGCCTTCCGGCCGGACATAGTCGAGCGACATCAGCAGGCTCACGGCCCCCGCGCGGCTCGCCGCATGCGCGGCGATCATCGTCCACGCGGCGCGCAGCGGCGGCATGGCCGCGAGCGCCTGCCATTTCAGGCCGAGCGCGATCACGAGCGCGACCGCGCCGAACGTGCCGATGCGCGAATCGTGCATGATGCGCAGCACGTCGTCTCGCGCGTAGCCACCGCCGAACGCATCGCAGCTGTCGGCCAGGCCATCCTCGTGGAACGCGCCGGTCGCGAGCAGCGTCGCGGCCATCGACAGGCCGACCGCGATCGACGCGGGCAACACGCGCAGTGTTGCGAGATAAACGAGCGCGCCCCACGCGCCGACGCACGCGCCGACCAGCGGAAAGTAACGTGCGGCCTGATCGAGATCGCCGGCTGCGTAGCCGATCGCGCGCGGCACCGGCACGCGCGTGAAATAGCCGAGCGCGACGAAGAAATAGCGCAGTTCGGCGCGTACACCGCTCGCGCGCTCAGGCGTCACGATTGTCTACGCCCGCGGATTCGAAGCTCGCCATCTCGGTGAGGAACGCGACCGCCGCGCGCACCAGCGGCAGCGCGAGCGCGGCGCCCGTGCCTTCGCCGAGGCGCAGGTCGAGCGCGAGCAGCGGCTTCGCGCCGAAATGCTCGAGCATGCGCCGGTGCCCGGCCTCGTGCGACGCGTGCGAGAACACGCAGTAGTCGCGCACGCCGGGCGCGATGCGCTCGGCGACCAGCAGCGCGGCCGTCGCGATGAAGCCGTCGACGAGGATCGTCATCCGCTCGCTCGCGGCCGCGAGATACGCGCCCGTCATCATCGCGATCTCGAAACCGCCGAACGTCGCGAGCACATCGAGCGGCGCGATCGCATGCGAATGCCGGACGAGCGCGCGGCCGAGCACCGCACGCTTGTGCGCGAGCCCCTGGTCGTCGAGGCCCGTGCCGCGCCCGACGCACGCGTCGATCGGCACGTCGAGCAGACGGCTCATCAGGCATGCGGCCGACGACGTGTTCGCGATCCCCATTTCGCCGAAGCCGATCACGTTCGTGCCTAGCGAGGCGTGCAGGCGCACGCGCGCCGCGCCGGCGGCGAGCGCCGTCTTCGCTTCGTCGGGCGTCATCGCCGGTTCAACCGCGAAGTTGCGCGTGCCGCGCGCGACGGGCAGCGACACGAGCCGGTCGGACACCGGCAGCGGCGACGCGACGCCCGCATCGACGATCTCGAGCACGCTCTGCGCGACGCCCGAGAACGCATTGATCGCCGCGCCGCCGGCCAGGAAGTTCGCGACCATCTGCGCGGTGACCGCCTGCGGATACGGGCTCACGCCCTCGGCCGCGATCCCGTGGTCGCCGGCGAACACGATCGTCACCGGACGCTGTACATGCGGCTTCTCGGTGCACTGGATCAGGCCGATCTGCAGCGCGAGAGCCTCGAGCTGGCCGAGGCTGCCGGGCGGCTTGGTCTTGTGATCGATCACATGCTGCAGGCGCTTTCGCAGCGTGTCGTCGAGCGGCGCGATCGCGGGCGGGAAGTCGGTCGGATTCGTCATCGGAAGGTTGCCTTGTTGGCGCGGCCGGTGCCGCGCATCGAAAGAATGAAGTTCATCGTCGCTCGGGCCACGCAGGCAGCAGCGCGTCGCGGCCGTTCTCGCGGATCAGCACGAGCGGGTAGCCGAACGCGTCGCTCGCGCGCGCCGGCGTCAGGACATCGTGCACGGGGCCCGCCCACGCATGGCCGCGGCCGTCGAGCAACAGCGCGTGCGTCGCGAAACGCCGCGCGAGATTCAGGTCGTGGCATGAGAACAGTACCGTGCGCGGGCCCCCTTCGAGCCATGCGCTCAGCGCGGTCAGGCCGTCGATCTGGTGATGCAGGTCAAGATGGGCGAGCGGTTCGTCGAGCAGCATCAGCGGCGCGTCCTGGCACAGCGTCGCGGCCAGCGCGACGCGCTGCCGCTCGCCGCCCGACAGCGACAGCACGTCGCGCGACGCGAGTGCGGTCAGCCCGAACGTCGCGAGCGCGTCGCGCGCGGCCGCGCGGTCGCCGTCGCGCTCCCATCCCCAGCCGCCGAGATACGGGAAGCGGTTGAGCAGCACCGTGTCGAATACCGTCGCGCTGAACGCATCGTGCAATTGCTGCGGCATCAGTGCGCGGCGCCGTGCGAGCTGTTCGGGCGGCCATGCGGCGAGCGGCCGACCGTCGATCTCGACGTGGCCGCCGGCCGGTCGCTGCAGGCCCGCGAGCGTCGCGAGCAGCGTCGTCTTGCCCGCGCCGTTCGGCCCCGCGACGCACCAGATCTCGCCGGAACGGAACGCCTGCGTGAAGCCGTCGAGCAGCGTCCGTTCGCCGGCCTTCAGCGTGAGATCGATCGCTGCGTAGGTCATGTCGCCGGCAGTGTGCGGTGCGGCGTGCGTCATCGCATCGGTCTCCTCAGCAACATCCACAGGAACACCGGCACGCCGATCAACGCGGTCATCACGCCGACCGGCAATTGCGCGGGTGCGATCGCCGTGCGCGCGAGCAGGTCGGCGGCCATCACGCCGCCGCCGCCCGCGAGCATCGCGGCGGGCAGCAGCATGCGCTGGTCGTTTCCGAATGCGAGCCGCAACGCATGCGGCACGACGAGGCCGACGAAGCCGATCGTGCCGGCCGTCGTCACCGCGGCCGCGGCGGCCAGCGACGCGACGAGGTAGATCCGCACGCGAACTCGCGCGACCGGCACACCGAGCGCGAGTGCGGTCGCGTCGCCGCGCAGCAGCACGTTGAGCTGCGGCGCGGCCGGCAGCGCGACGCATGCGGCCACCAGCAGCGCGCCCCATGCGAACCACGGCGCCGTCACGCCGTTCAGGTCGCCCGTCAGCCAGAAGATGATGCCGCGCAGCCGCGCATCGGGCGCGAGCGACAGCAGCAGCGTGACGAGCGCGCCCCACCCGGCCGCGATCACGACACCCGTGAGCAGCAGCCGCGGCGACGCATCGCGCGAGTCGCCGCGCCACAGCTCGCGGCGAGCAAGCCCGAGCACGAGCGCGACGGAAACGAGGGCGCCGGCGAACGCGGACGCATCGACGAGCCACCACGCGCCGCCCGCGATCATCGTGACGAGCGCGAAGCCGGCCGCGCCGCCGGACACGCCGAGCACATACGGCTCCGCGAGCGGATTGCGCAGCAGCACCTGCAGCAGCGCACCGGCCAGCGCAAGCAGCGCGCCGCACGCGAACCCCGCGAGCGCACGCGGCAGCCGGAGCGTGCGCACGATGTCGGCGAACAGTGCGTCGCCGCCGTGCGGCACGAGCGACGCGAGCGCCTGCCACGGTGACATCGGCACGCTGCCGATCGACAGCGATGCGACGAACAGCAACGCGACCACGGCCGCGAGCGCTAGCCAGATCGCGGCGGCACGCGCGGCGCTCATGCGCCGCACGGCATCGCGCACGACGCGCGATGCTTCCGCCGACCATCGTTGCCGGCCGGGCGCGGCACCAGCGTCGCGCTCCGGTGTGTTGCAGACTTACGCAAGCTCGTCATCCTCGTCGAACAGGTTGTTGATGCGTGCACGGACGAATAGCGACCCGGTGATGTCATCGCGCGCGCGGCTCGGATGCCATGCCCATGTACGGCAAAGCGAGTGACGTACGGCCGGCGGCGCACTAGCGCGCGCACGACGATCGGTACCCCGATTCCCGCGTTTGGCCGATCGCGTCCCGCAAGCGTTCGGCCGGCCGAACGTCGGTCGCACCGGCGTGACACGGCCACGATCCATCGAGCCGCACCTGCGTGCGGCCGACATTCTGCGCAATATAGAGGAAGCCGCCGCATCGGGTCGATCGGCATCGCGGTTGCGTCGTCGCCGTCAGGCATGTTCGGCGCGGCGACCGCGACTTCCGGCGGCAACGGCGCGTCGGCGCGCGGCGCGACACGTGCCGGCGCCGCAACGGCCTGCGTCGTCGCCGATCCGGGCGAACCAGCCGCCGCCGCAGTGTGCGCGACGGCGAGATGCGGCGCGCCGCGGCGTGCGCCGGAGGCCGTGCGGACGATTGGGGTCAGCATCGAAGACAAGTCCCGTGAAGCACTGCGCGCCCCGCGTCCCCGCAGGCCGCGCGTCATGAAGCCGTACAGGCTCCGCACCTCGGCCGGTATCCGGGCTGGCGGCGTACCGGCTCGCCTTCCCGCGCGTATCACGCGCAGTGGCCCGCGCCCGCGTGCGACCTGCACGCGAAACGCGCCCGAGCCGGCCTGCGTCGTCCGACGCGGCCGCTTACCGTTGCGGGGGCAGCGCAGGTTGGCGATCTCCATGCGGAGCACGCGCCCTGCTTCCCGTTTAACCGCGCGACACGCGCGCGAGCACCGAGGCGGCGCCAGTTTAGGAGCGGGTCGCGCAAGCGTCAAGAAAACGGCCGGACGTATGCCGGGAGCACGCCGGAGCCGCGTATTCGCGGCAAGAAGCCGGGGTGTTACGACTGGAAACGTTACAGATGTCGGAATGCGCGTTATTCCGCGCTAAAATACTGGGTCTTTAGAGGACGCAGCAAATGCTCAACGAACTCGAAACCTTATCTCAAAATATTGGCCGTCTGATCTCGCTGAACAAGCGCTATCACGCGGAACGGCTCGCGCTCGAGGAGCAAGTCGCGCAAATGCGCGCGGAAGCGGACACGGTCCGCGCGGAACTCGCGCAACTGCGCGACGAACGCAATGCGCTCGCGGCCGAGCGCGACACGCTGTCGGCAAAGATCGACGACGCTCAGGTCAAACTGAACGCGATTCTCGAAAAGCTGCCGCGCACGAAGAACGCAGAGCAAGCCGACAACCAGCTCGACCTGCTCGATGCGCAGGCGCGCACGGATGGCGACGACGCGGCCAGCCACGGAGAACATGCATGAGCACCAAGCAGATCGAAGTCTCGATTCTCGGCCAGCCCTATCGGCTCGCCTGTTCGGCCGAGACCGAAGCGGCGTTGCTCGAGGCCGTCGCACGCGTCGACGCTGAAATGTCGAAGATCCGCGCGAACAGTTCGGTGCGCGGCACCGACCGTATCGCGGTGATGGCGGCACTGTCGCTCGCATCCGAATTGCTGCGACTGCAAACGAGCGTGCGTCACGGTGAAGCATTTCCGGCAGAAGAAATCCGTCGTACAATGCACCAGATGAACGAACAGCTCGGCGCGGTGCTCGCACAGCACGAGACGCAGTAACGTTTGATCGATGCGTCGATTCCCCTTGATCTCGGCGATCAACGGTGGTCAAATTGGCGCAACGAAACACAGTTCAGTCAGCTTCCCTGCCTGGTTCGCCAAGGTCATATATTCCTTGAACCAATGCCATGTGCACGGTTGCGGAAATTTGTAGCACGGGCGCGCGCGTCACTCTGTCTGATGTACCCGAAGTGCTGCTAACTGCGACCAATTCTGAACCCCAGGTTCAGGATGCCGGCCTAGCGGCCAAGGCGGGGGCCTATCCAACGGCATCGGGGATCCCCGATGCCGTTTCCTTTTGTAGCAGCCCTTTCTGCGTCGATTACGATCCATGCAATACTGGCTGATGAAGTCCGAACCGGACGAAGCAAGCATCGACGATCTCGCGCACGCACCGCAGCACTCGCTGCCATGGACCGGCGTGCGCAACTATCAGGCGCGCAATTTCATGCGCGACACGATGAAGATCGGCGACGGCGTGCTGTTCTATCACTCGAGCTGCCCTGAGCCGGGCATCGCGGGCCTCGCCGAAGTCTCGTCGACGCCCTACCCCGACCCCACCCAGTTCGATCCGAAAAGCCCGTATTACGATCCGAAGTCGACGCAGGAAGCACCGCGCTGGCTGCTCGTCGACGTGCGCTTCGTGAAGAAGTCGCCGCTCGTGCCGCTCGCCGCATTGCGCGAGCATGACGAACTCGCCGACATGCGCGTGCTCGCACGCGGCAATCGGCTGTCGATCACGCCCGTCACGCGCGCCGAGTGGCGCTTCATCACCGAAAGGCTGATGAAGTAGGCGCACGCAGTCGCGGCATGCGCATCAGACAAACAGCAAAGGTCAAATCCCGTCAAGACGCGCCGCCGCCACGGAACTCGCGACGCGTTCGTGCGGCCTAAGCAACCGCTGTCGCCCGATCGGGACGACGGCCGTTTTTTCGTCGCGCGGTACGCCCGCGTCGCGCACGCGTGATCCGCATGCGCGCCCTCGCACAAGGAGTCCAACAATGACCAAGAAATCCGCACTCGCGCTGTCGCTCGCCCTCGCCGCCGCCGTGCCCGTCGCGCTGACGCTCGCGTCACCGGCCGCGCACGCGCAGACCGCGAACCCGCACTTTCCGGAACCGGCGGGCGTACTGTCGCTGTCGTCGCAGGCCAGCGCCGACGTGCCGCAGGACATCATCCACATCACGCTGTTCTACGAACAGCAGGCGAAGGACCCGGGCAGCCTGACGTCCGCGCTCAACCAGCGGGCCGACGCGGCGCTCGCGCAGGCGAAGGGCGTATCGGGCGTCACCGCGCACACCGGTGCGTTCTCCGTGTATCCGAGCACCGATCGCGACGGCAAGATCTCCGCATGGCGCGGCCGTACCGAAGTCGTGCTCGAATCGCGCGATTTCGCGGCGGCGTCCAAGCTCGCGGGCCAGCTGTCGAATCAGATGCAGGTCGCGAACGTCGAGTTCTCGCTGTCGCCCGAAGCACAGCGCACGGCCGAGCAGAAGCTCACGACCGAAGCGATCAAGTCGTTCCGCGCACGCGCGGACGAAGCCGCGAAGGCCTTCGGCTACAACAGCTACTCGATCCGCGACGTGAACGTCGGCGGCAGCCGCAACGTGCAGCCGTAC
The DNA here is from genome assembly GCF_902499115.1 of Burkholderia diffusa. Classification (GTDB taxonomy): domain Bacteria; phylum Pseudomonadota; class Gammaproteobacteria; order Burkholderiales; family Burkholderiaceae; genus Burkholderia; species Burkholderia diffusa. The sequence continues at coordinate 38,517 of NZ_CABVPN010000025.1, read as the reverse complement.
CCGCGCATGCTGGCAATGGCCGCGGCACCGACGGACAGCGCGAAGATGAGCGCGCCGATCTCGGTCGAAGGCGGCAAGGCGACCGTGTCGGTCACGGTCAACGGCTCGGTGCAGATGAAGTAACGCACGTCGCGCAACGCGCGGCAAATGCGAAAACGCCGGCCTTCGGGCCGGCGTTTTTCGTTCGAGAGTCTGCGATCGATGCGCACGCCGATCGTGCGCATCCGCATCGCATCACGCGTCATGCGTCACACAGCTCGCGCGTGACGCAACCGCATGACGCAGCAACATCACGCCGCCACGCTCGCCGCGCGGCGACGGTACGCCCACACCAGCAGCGCGATGCCCGCGAGAATCATCGGCAGCGACAGCCACTGCCCCATCGACAGGCCGAGGGCAAGCAGGCCAAGGAAGTCGTCCGGTTCACGCGCGAATTCAACCGTGAAGCGCGCGAGCCCGTAGCCGATCAGGAACAGCGCGGATATCGCGCCCATCGGCCGCGGCTTGCGCGAGAAGAAGAAGAGCACGAAGAACAGCGCAATGCCTTCGAGTGCGATTTCGTAGAGCTGCGAAGGATGGCGCGGCAACATCTGGTACTGCATGAACACGTCGGCGAGATGCCACTTCTCGACGAGCGCCGGATGCCTCGGCAGCCACGCCGCGTCGTCACGCATCGCACCCGGGAACAGCATCGCCCACGGCGCGCTCGGATCGGTCACGCGGCCCCACAGCTCGCCGTTGATGAAGTTGCCGAGCCGCCCGGCCGCGAGCCCCGTCGGCACCATCGGCGCGACGAAATCGGTGACCTGCAGCCAGTGGCGCTTGCGCTGCCACGCGAACAGGGCCATCGCGAGCGTCACGCCGAGGAAGCCGCCGTGGAAGGACATTCCGCCTTCCCACACCTTGAACACGTCGAGCGGATGCGAGAAGTAGAAGTCGGCCTTGTAGAACAGCACGTAGCCGAGCCGGCCACCGAGCACGGTGCCGAGCACACCGTAGAACATCATGTCGTCGATGTCCTTGGCGGTCCAGCCCTGCGCGGCGACGTACGGCAGCTTCAGGCGGATCCGGCCGACGACGATCGCCGCGATGAAGCCGACGAGATACATGAGGCCGTACCAGCGCACGGCCAGCGGCCCGAGATGGATCGCTACGGGGTCGAAATTCGGGTGAATGATCATGGGTTAGCGATGAAGTTTTCGAATGCGGTACGGCGCTCGCACCGGCGCCGCACCGCGCATTGGACGGCGCTGGCGCGCCATCGTTCGCATCATGCGGCGAGACCGTGCGCGCGCACGACGTCGATGAAGCCGGCGAGCACCGGGCTGACATCGCCCGTGCGCCACACGAGGCCAGTCTCGACGACCGGTGCGTCGCCGGCGAGCGGCCGATAGACCACGCCGGTGCGCCGCAGGTTACGCAACGACTGCGGCACCAGTGCGACGCCCATGCCGGCCGACACGAGGCTGACGATCGTCTGCATCTGGATTGCCTCCTGGCCGATGCGCGGGGTTTCCCCCGCCGCGCCGTAGCAGCCCGTAATGATGTCATAAAAGCCGGGCGCCAAACGACGCGGGAAGATGACGAGCGGCAGCGCGGACAGCTCGGCCAGATGCACGGGTTCGTCTTCGGGCACGCCGGGGGCCGCGGCCGCCGGCATCGCGACCACCAGCGGCTCGCGCACGACCGGCAGGTACGACAGCCCGGCCGCGTGGCGCGGCGGCACCGGCGGAATCACGAGCCCCGCGTCGATGCGGCCGGCGACGAGTTCGTCGATCTGCACGTCGCTCGTCGCTTCCGCGAGCTGCAGCCGCACGTGCGGATAGCGTGCGCCGAACGCGCGCAGCAGCGACGGCAGCAGCCCGTAATCGGCGGTCGACACGAACGCGAGCGACAGCGAACCGGCTTCGCCGCGCGCGAGACGCCGCGCGAGCGGCGGCAGCGCGTCAGCCGACGCGAGCAGCCGGCGGACGTCGGGCAGCAGCGCCGCGCCGACCGCCGTCAGCGCGACCGAGCGCTTGGTACGCGCGAACAGCGCGACGCCGAGCGCCTCCTCCAGCGCCCGGATCGCCTGCGACAGCGGCGGCTGCGTCATCGACAGGCGCTCGGCCGCGCGGCCGAAATGGCGCTCGTCGGCAACGGTCACGAAATAGCGCCACTGGCGCAGATCGGGCGTCGGGTCGGCCATGTCTCACTCATTCGCAAAACGACTTAATAATCGACAAATAATATATTGGACATTCCAAACCGGAAACTCCATTCTTGATTGATCCGAACCGGCGCGCCGTTCGCGGGAGTCGCCAATACAACGATGGAGTCCCCCATGCCGTACAACCGTCGCTCGAAGCACATCACGCAAGGCGTGGCCCGTTCGCCGAATCGCTCGATGTATTACGCCCTCGGCTACCAGAAGGACGATTTCGACAAGCCGATGATCGGCATCGCGAACGGCCACTCGACGATCACGCCGTGCAACTCGGGCCTGCAGCGGCTGTCGGACGCGGCCGTCGCGGCCGTGAAGGCGGCCGATGCGAACCCGCAGATCTTCGGCACGCCGACGATCTCGGACGGCATGTCGATGGGCACCGAGGGCATGAAGTATTCGCTCGTGTCGCGCGAAGTGATCGCCGACTGCATCGAGACCTGCGTGCAGGGCCAGTGGATGGACGGCGTGGTGGTGGTCGGCGGCTGCGACAAGAACATGCCGGGCGGGATGATCGCGCTCGCGCGCCTGAACGTGCCGGGCATCTACGTGTACGGCGGCACGATCCGGCCCGGCCACTGGAAGGGCCGCGACTTGACCATCGTGTCGTCGTTCGAGGCGGTCGGCGAGTTCACCGCGGGCCGGATGTCGCAGGAAGATTTCGAGGGTGTCGAGCAGAACGCGTGTCCGACGTCGGGGTCGTGCGGCGGGATGTACACCGCGAACACGATGAGCTCGTCGTTCGAAGCGCTCGGCATGTCGCTGATGTATTCGTCGACGATGGCGAACCCCGATCAGGAGAAGGTCGACTCGGCCGCCGAATCGGCGCGCGTGCTGGTCGAGGCCGTGAAGCGCGACCTGAAGCCGCGCGACATCATCACGAAGGCGTCGATCGAGAACGCGGTGTCGCTGATCATGGCGACCGGCGGCTCGACCAACGCGGTGCTGCACTATCTGGCGATCGCGCACGCGGCCGAGATCGACTGGACGATCGACGACTTCGAGCGCATCCGCAAGCGCGTGCCGGTGATCTGCGACCTGAAGCCGTCGGGCCAGTACGTGGCGACCGATCTGCACCAGGCCGGCGGCATCCCGCAGGTGCTGCGGATCCTGCTCGATGCGGGGTTGCTGCACGGCGAGTGCATGACGATCACCGGCCGCACGATCGCCGAGGAGCTGAAGGACGTGCCGGGCGTGCCGCGCGCGGACCAGAAGGTGATCTTCCCGATCGACCGCGCGCTGTACAAGGAAGGGCATCTCGCGATCCTGAAGGGCAACCTCGCGCAAGACGGTGCGGTCGCGAAGATCACCGGCCTGAAGAACCCCGTGATCACGGGCCCGGCGCGCGTGTTCGACGACGAGCAAAGCGCGATGGACGCGATCCTCGGCGACCGGATCCGCGCAGGCGACGTGCTGGTGCTGCGCTATCTCGGTCCACAGGGCGGCCCCGGCATGCCGGAAATGCTCGCGCCGACGTCGGCGATCATCGGCAAGGGGCTCGGCGAATCGGTCGGCTTCATCACCGACGGCCGCTTCTCGGGCGGCACCTGGGGGATGGTGGTCGGGCACGTCGCGCCCGAGGCCTTCGTCGGCGGCACGATCGCGCTCGTGCAGGAAGGCGACTCGATCACGATCGATGCGCACCGGCTCGTGCTGCAGCTGAACGTCGACGACGCCGAGCTCGCGCGCCGGCGCGCCGCGTGGAAGCAGCCGGCACCGCGCTACACGCGCGGCGTGCTCGCCAAGTACGCAGCCCTCGCCCGCCCGGCGAACAAGGGTGCCGTCACCGGTTGATGCGGCACGCAGGTCATGCGACCCCATTGCAGACGGCCGCCGGGGAAACGCGCAAAACGCGCATTCCCTTTGCTTTTATAATGCGCGGACCGTGAAGCCGGCCGTTCCCGCCGGCGGAGAACCGCATGAAACAGACGATATCGCGCGCGCTGCTCGTGGCGCTGCTGACCGGCGGCGCGGCGGCGGCACACGCCGACCAGGCCAGCGACGGACTCGTGCTCGCGCAGCGCAAGAACTGCATGGCCTGCCATGCGGTCGGCAAGCCGCTGATGGGCCCGTCGTTCCACGACATCGCCGGCAAGTACGCGGCACGTGCCGACGCCGTCGATTACCTCGCGCAATCAATCGTGAAGGGCAGCGTCGGGGTGTGGGGCGGCGTGCCGATGCCCGCCAATACGCAGCTGACGAGCGTCGAGGCGCACACGCTCGCGCAGTGGGTGCTATCGCTCCACTGAGTTGGATGACCGGGCGCGTGCACGCGCGCCGCGCCTGGCGCCCGGCACGATTCCATGCCTCTCGTTGCAACCGGATCGGCGATCGTCAGCAACGGCGATCGGAGCCGCGCCCGCGGCGCCAGCGCACGACACTCGCCGTGCGCTCAGCCTGAACGACCCGTCCGGCGGCGAGCGATCTCTTCGTCGACCGCGTCGCGAACCCATTCCATCACTTCGGTTTCGAGCGCCAGCGCCACTTCGCGCGTGATCTGGCCGACCAGCCAGGCCGTATGGTCGTGCAGCGCGTCGCGGCAGCGTGCCTCGATGGCCTCGCGCCCTTCCCCGGTCAGATAATTCGTCAGCCGATTGCGCAGACGCTCGGCGATATGGTGCGCGTCCTCCGGTGTCAGCGCGGCGGCCGCACGCGACTCCGGGAGCGCTGCGCGAGCAGGATGATCGGTGGCCAGCCCGTCGGCAGCCGGTGCGCCCGCGTGGGACGGCATCGCTTCACCGGGCTCGCGCGGCGTCGCGGCAACGCCGGCCTGCTGCCCCTCGTCATCGGCCAGCGCGGAGCGCAACGGCGCATGCGCCGCAGCCGATTCCTCGGCGACGACGTGTCCGGCGGCACCGGGTTGCGCCGGCGCATCGCTGTCGCCCGGCAGTTCGACGGTCGGGACGTCCGGCGTCGGCACCGGCTCGACCACCACGAATTCGGGGTCGGTTCCCGTGCGCTCCGGGGCGCCGGCATCGTCACGCGGCGGCACATCGGTCGCGGACGAACGCGCCGGCACCGGCTTGCCCGGCACCAGCACGTCGGTCAGCGTCGGGATCGAAGAGGATTCGGCTTGTGTCACGGGGACGCTCCGTCGACGGTTTCGGCTAGCTGCCTTGCTTGTAGTTGTTCAGCGCGTATCCGCGATCGCGGTAGAAGCGGTAGCGGTCGCGGCCCGCGGCCAGTTCGTCCGGCGCATTGCCGACCACCTCGAGCAGGCGTTCGAAGCGCGCGAACTGCGCGGGCACGGCCGCGCCGAGGTTCAGCAGCACGTGGTGATGCGGCGCCTGGTCGAGATCAGCGGTCAGCACGATCGGCGTGCCGGCCGCATGCGCGCTGTCGACGCCGCAGTGCGGAATGAAATCGAGCGGCGAGAACGTCCAGAGCTGCTCGTCGAGCGCGCGCAGGCGCGCGGGTTCCGCGAGCACGACGACCGGCTGCCCGGCCTGGTAGGCCTTGCGCAGCAGCCGGCACGCGTACGCGAGCGAATCGCCGACGTTCGAATGGAAATCGATTCGCGTCATTGCCCGCGCACCCGCATCGTCGTGAGACCTGCCATCACTGGCCCGCGCGGTCGATCAGGAACTGCGCGAGCAGCGGCACCGGACGGCCGGTCGCGCCCTTCGCCGCGCCGCCCTTCCACGCCGTGCCGGCGATGTCCAGGTGCGCCCAAGGATAGCTGTCGGTGAAGCGCGACAGGAAGCACGCCGCCGTCACGGCGCCGGCCGGACGCCCGCCGATGTTCGCGATGTCCGCGAAATTCGACTTCAGCTGATCCTGGTATTCGTCGTCGAGCGGCATGCGCCAAGCCGGATCGTTCGCTTCGCGCGAAGCGTCGAGCAGCTCGCCCGCGAGTGCATCGTCCTTCGAGAACAGGCCGCTGTTGTGCCCGCCGAGCGCGATCACGCAAGCGCCCGTCAGCGTCGCCACGTCGATCACCGCCGCGGGCTTGAAGCGTTCCGCATAAGTGAGCGCGTCGCACAGGATCAGGCGGCCCTCGGCGTCGGTGTTGAGCACCTCGATCGTCAGCCCCTTCATGCTGGTGACGATGTCGCCCGGCTTCGTCGCGTTGCCGCCCGGCATGTTCTCGCAGGTCGGCACGATCGCGACGACGTTGATCTTCAGGCCCATTTCGGCGACCGCACGCATCGTGCCGAGCACCGAGCCCGCGCCGCACATGTCGTACTTCATCTCGTCCATGCCCTCGCCCGGCTTCAGCGAGATGCCGCCCGTGTCGAACGTGATGCCCTTGCCGACCAGCACGACCGGCGCGGCCTTCGCGGCGGCGCCCTGGTAATGCAGCACGATGAACTGCGGCGGCTCGACCGACGCGCGCGCGACCGACAGGAACGAGCCCATCTTGAGCGCCTGGATCTGCTTCAGGCCGAGCACCTCGACCTTCAGACCCCAATCCTTCGCGATCTTCTTCGCGGTATTGCCGAGATAGGTCGGCGTGCACACGTTGCCGGGCAGGTTGCCGAGGTCACGCGTGAGGTCCATCCCGTTCGCCAGCGCGACGGCCTGCTTGGCCGCCAGCTTCGCGGCCTTTTCATCGGCCGGATTGACGCTGAACACGACGCGCTTGAGCGCATGCGACGCCGGTTCCGGCTTGCTCTTCATCTGCGTGAAGCGGTAGGTCTCGTTGCGCAGCGCGAGAATCGCCGCACGCACGCCCCAGTCGGAGCCGCGCTCGTCGACCGGCAGTTGCGCGAGCGTGAACGTGACCTGCACGACCTTGGTGGCCAGCAGCGCGCGCCATGCGGCCGTCGCAGCGTCGTTGTAGGCTTTCTGATTGAAAGCATCCTGCTTGCCGAGGCCGACGAGCAGCACGCGCGACGCACCGATGCCCGATACCTCGTGCAGGAACAGCGTCTTGCCGCGCTTGCCGTCCATGTCGCCGGCCTTCACCACGCGCGAGATCAGCCCCTTGGTGGCCGTGTCGATGTCGAGCGCCGCGCCCGAGAGAGTCTGCGCCTCGAAGATGCCGAGCACGATGCAGTCGGACTTCCCGGTCAGGAACCCCTTGGCCTCGCCTTTGCTCCAATCACAGCCTTTTATGCTAAAGTCCATCGCGCTTGTCCTCGGATAAAATCTGGGCTAAGGATGAAAGCCGCAATTATCCGCTATTTTTCCCGTGGCGGCGCGAGCGCTCCACCACGCGTGCGCAGCCTCCCGCCCTCTTCTCATCAAGAATGATCTTCGAACGCTCCCTCCAGCGCGAGCTTGCGTATACGGCTGGCGCCGTGTTCATGGTGCTGCTCACGATCATGCTCACGACGATGATGATCCGCATCGTCGGCTATGCCGCGTCCGGCGAAATCGATCCGCGCGACGTGCTCGTGCTGATCGGCCTGACCGTGATCGGCTATCTCGCCGTGATGCTCGTCGTCACGCTGTTCGTGTCGATCCTGTTCGTGCTGACCCGGTGGTACCGGGACTCCGAAATGGTCGTCTGGCTCGCGTCGGGCGTGAGCCTGACGCGCCTGATCAAGCCGATCGGCGTGTTCGCCACGCCGATCATCCTGCTGATCGCGTTCTTCGCGTTCGTCGGCTGGCCGTGGTCGAACCAGCAGAGCAAGATGATCAAGGCGCGCTTCCAGCAGCGCGACGAGATCTCGCTGCTCGCGCCGGGCCAGTTCCGCGAATCGGCGTCGAACCATCGCGTGTTCTTCATCGAGAAGATGTCGCCGGACCAGAGCAAGGTGCAGAACGTGTTCGTCACGTCGACCGAGAACGGCAAGGTCAACGTCGTGGTATCGCACACCGGCCACACGGAAACCAAGGACGGCGATCGCTTCGTCGTACTGGAGGACGGCCGCCGCTACGACGGCACGCCCGGCCAGCCGAACTTCAAGATCATGGAGTTCCAGCGCTACGGCGTGAAGATCACGAACACGCCGGTCACCAACGTACCGACCACCAACAGCACGCCGACGCCCGACCTGCTGCGCAACCCGACGCGCGACAACCTCGCTGAATTCGCGTGGCGCGCGGGGCTGCCGCTGATCGCGATCAACCTGATGGTGCTCGGCATTCCGCTGTCGTACCAGAACCCGCGCCGCAGCCGCACGATCAATCTCGTGATGGCCGTGCTGATCTACCTCACGTACTCGAACCTGCTGAACGTCGTGCAGTCGCAGATCGAGCAGGGCAAGATGTCGTTCGGCGTCGGCCTCGTCGGCCTGCACCTGGTCGTCGCGGCGATCGTCGCGTTCATCTTCTGGTTGCGCGTGCGCAATCGTCCGCTGTTTACACGCGCGCTGTTCGGCCGCTCGGGAGCATGATCGATGCGGCTCTATGAAAAATACTTCGCGCGGCAGATCTACGTCACGTTCGTCTTCATCCTGTTCGCGTTCTCAGGCCTGTTCTTCTTCTTCGACCTGATCAGCGAACTGAACTCGGTCGGGCACGGCAACTACAAGTTCGGCTACGCGGTGCTGCGCGTCGCGCTGCAGACCCCGTCGCGCTTCTACGAGATCATCCCGGTCGCCGCGCTGATCAGCGCGATCTACGTGTTCGCGCAAATGGCGGCGAACTCGGAATTCACGATCTTTCGCGTGTCGGGCCTCGCGACCAACCAGGCGCTGCGCTCGCTGCTGAAGATCGGCATTCCGCTCGTGATCATCACCTACCTGATCGGCGAATTCGTCGGCCCGTACGCCGACCAGCTGTCCGAACGCGTGCGGCTGCAGGCGCTCGGTGCGTCGGTATCGTCGAACTTCCAGTCGGGCGTGTGGGTGAAGGACACGCTCGCGGCCCGCGAGAACGGCGAGCAGGTCACGCGCTTCGTCAACGTCGGCAGCCTGTCGCCCGATTCGACGATCAGCAACGTGCGCATCTACGAATTCGACTCGAAATTCCAGCTGCAGAACGTGCGGATCGCGCAGACCGGCCGCTACGAGCCGCCCGGCCACTGGCTGCTCAAGGGCGTGACGGAAACGGAACTGACGCCGATCAAGCCGATCAGCGGCGAACCGGCCGACGCGCTGAACCCCGTATACCGGTCGCAGCAGGTGATGCTGCCCGAATACCGGCTGCGCTCGGACCTGACGCCGCAGATCCTGTCGGTGCTGCTCGTGTCGCCGGAACGGATGTCGCTCATCAACCTGTTCCGCTACATCCAGCACTTGCGCGAAAACCAGCAGGACACGCAGCGCTACGACATCGCACTGTGGCGCAAGCTGCTCTACCCGTTCGCGGTGTTCGTGATGCTCGTGCTGTCGCTGCCGTTCGCGTACCTGCATACGCGAGCCGGCGTGGTCGGCGTGAAGGTGTTCGGCGGCATCATGCTCGGCATGAGCTTCCAGCTGCTCAACACGCTGTTCTCGCACATCGGCACGCTGAACACGTGGCCCGCGCCGCTGACCGCGGCGACACCGGGCCTCATCTATCTCGCGCTCGGCCTGTTCGCGCTCAAATGGGTCGACCGGCACTGAGCGCCGTCACGACGGAGGCTTCGACATGAGTTCGCACGGTATCGTCCTGTTCGGCCACGGCGCACGCGATCCGCGCTGGGCCGAGCCGTTCGAGCGGCTCGCCGCACGGCTGCGCGCGGCCGGCTCCCCTGCCCCGCACGTGTCGCTCGCGTTTCTCGAGCTGATGACGCCGTCGCTCGATACGGCCGTTGCCGCGCAGGTCGCGGCCGGCTGCACGCGCATCACCGTGGTGCCCGTGTTCTTCGGCCAGGGCGGCCATGTGCGCCGCGACCTGCCGCAGCTCGTCGACGCGTGCCGTGCCGCGCATCCGGGCATCGAGATCCATTGCGCGACGGCCGTCGGGGAAGACGACGGCGTGCTCGATGCGATCGCACGCTACTGCATCGACCAGCTCGGCCGCGACGCATAAGCGAATCGTTGGCCCAAACAAAAAAGCGCTGGCTTCGGAAGCCAGCGCTTTTTTTGCCTGCAAACCACGCGTTCGACTCAAGCGGCGTCCTGCAGCGCATCGCCCTCTTTCACGCGCCGCACGCGTTCGGCGAACGCATCGCCGATCATCAGCAGGCTCGGTTCCGCAGGGTCGAGCCACGCCTGCGCGTCGCCCGCCGCCATCTGCGCAAGCGTGAGCGTCAGCGTGCGCTCGCGCACGGTGCTGCAGGCCTCGACGATCGCCACCGGCGTCGCGGGCGCACGGCCCGCGTCGATCAATTCGCGGGCGATGCCCGGCGCGCTGTCGCGGCCCATGTAGTAGACGATCGAATCGGCGCGCGCGGCCTCGCGAATCTCGTCGCTGCCCGGTGCACGGCTGTGCGTCGCGAACGCGACGCTGCGCGACACGCCGCGCAACGTCAGCGAGCGCTTCAGCGTCGACGCGCCGGCCAGCGCCGCGGTGATGCCCGGCACGACCTCGTAATCGATGCCGGCCGCCTCGAGCGCGCGCATTTCTTCTTCGGCGCGACCGAACAGCATCGGATCGCCGCCCTTCAGGCGGACGACACACGCATGCTCGCGCGCCGCGTCGACGATCTGCTTGTTGATGAAGTGCTGCGCGGTCGAACGCTGCCCGCAGCGCTTGCCGACCGCGATTTTCCGCGCGTTCGGCGCATGGTCGAGCATCGCCGGCTCGACGAGCGCGTCGTGCAGCACGACGTCGGCTTGCTCGAGCAGCCGCGCGCCGCGCACCGTGATGAGGTCCGCAGCGCCCGGCCCTGCTCCGATCAGATACACCTTGCCCATGTTTGTCGCTTCGCTTGTCCTGCTCGTGGACGGCAACCGGCGCGCGCCGCCCGCACGGGCGGCGCTCAACGCCGGTTATGCCGAGAACGCCCGGATCATGCCGGCGGCGACCGTATGATGCGTCGCCTCGTCGATCAGCACGAACGCGCCCGTGCCCGGGTGCGCGTCGTACGTGTCGCAGACGATCGGCTTCTGCAGCGTCAGCGCCACACGGCCGATGTCGTTCATCTTCAGTTCCTGGCGGTCGGTCGCGTGCGACAGCGTATGCACGTCGAGCACTTCCTTCACCGCGCCGATCTTCGCGAACACCGTGCTCGTGGTCTGCTTCAGCAGATACTTGCGGTGCGGCGACAGCGGCGTCTCGTCGAACCAGCACAGGTCCGCCTCGAGCTTCTTCGCCGGCGCGACCGTCTCGGCGGTCGTGACGAACATGTCGCCGCGCGACACGTCGACGTCCTGTTCAAGGCGAATCGTCACCGTCTGGCCCGCGAACGCGTGCGCAACCGACGCGGTGCCGCCCGGCACCGGCGCGACGATCTCGGCGATCGTCGCGGTGCGGTTCGACGGCAGCACGACGATTTCGTCGCCGACCTTCACCTCGCCCGACTCGATCCGGCCCATGTAGCCGCGGAAATCGTCGGCCGAGCTGCCGTCCTGGCGTGCGACCCACTGCACCGGGAAGCGCAGCGCGTCATGGGCCTGCGTCTCGACCGGCAGCGATTCGAGCACGTCGAGCAGCGGCTCGCCCGCATACCACGGCATGCGCTCGCTCGCGCCGACGATGTTGTCGCCCTTCAGCGCCGACACCGGCACGAAACGCACGTCTTTCAGGCCGAGCTGCTTCGCGAGCGCAACGTACGCATCGCGGATCTCGTTGAAGCGCGCTTCGCTGTAGTCGACGAGGTCCATCTTGTTGATCGCGACGATCACGTGCTGCAGCGCGAGCAGCTTCACGATCGCGCTGTGGCGCTTCGTTTGCGGCAGCAGTTCCGCAACGCCGTTCTCGACCGTCACGCGCGTCGCATCGACCAGGATGATCGCCGCATGCGCGGTCGATGCGCCCGTCACCATGTTGCGCGTGTACTGCTCGTGGCCCGGCGTGTCGGCGATGATGAACTTGCGCTTCGCGGTCGCGAAGTAGCGGTATGCGACGTCGATCGTGATGCCCTGCTCGCGCTCGGCTTCGAGCCCGTCCGTCAGCAGCGCGAGGTCGATCTCGTCACCGACCGTGCGCTTGTTCTTCGCGCGCGACAGCGCGGACAGCTGGTCGGACAGCACGGCCTTGCTGTCGTACAGCAGGCGGCCGATCAGCGTGCTCTTGCCGTCGTCGACGCTGCCCGCGGTGATGAAGCGCAACACGCCGAGGTCTTCGGTGTTCTCGATGATGCTCATGATGTGAATGTCCTCGTGTGCTTCAGAAATAACCTTGCTTCTTGCGCTGTTCCATCGCGGCTTCGGATGCCTGGTCGTCCATCCGGGTCGCGCCGCGTTCGGTGATCTCGGTCACCGCCGTCTCGGCGATGATCTTCTCGACGTCGTCCGCATCGCTCTCGACCGGGCACGTGCAGCTGATGTCGCCGACCGTGCGGAAGCGCACCTGCGCGAGTTCGCTCGTCTCGCCGTCACGCATCGGCGTGAGCGGCGTGACCGGCACGAGCAGACCGTTGCGGCGTACGATCTCGCGCTGGTGCGCGTAGTAGATCGACGGCAGTTCGAGGTTCTCGCGCGCGATGTACTGCCACACGTCGAGCTCGGTCCAGTTCGAGATCGGGAACACGCGCAGGTGCTCGCCCTTGTGCAGGCGTGCGTTGAACAGGCTCCACAGTTCCGGGCGCTGCGCCTTCGGATCCCACTGGCCGAATTCGTCGCGGAACGAGAAGATCCGCTCCTTCGCGCGCGCCTTCTCTTCGTCGCGGCGCGCACCGCCGATCAGCGCCGTGTAGCCGTGCTGTTCGATCGTCTCGAGCAGCGTGACGGCCTGCGCGGCGTTGCGCGAATCGGTTTCGCGGCGCAGCACGACCGTGCCGCGCCGGATCGAATCCTCGACGTGGCCGACCACCAGCTCGGCGCCCAGCTCTTGCGCACGGCGGTCGCGGAAGTCGATCACTTCCTCGTAGTTGTGGCCCGTGTCGATGTGCACGAGCGGGAACGGCAGCGTCGTCTTGCGGTTCGCGCCGAGGCCGAATGCCTTCAGCGCGAGGTGCAGCACGACGACCGAGTCCTTGCCGCCCGAGAACAACAGCGCCGGCTTGCTGCATTCGGCAACGAGTTCGCGCAGGATGTGGATCGACTCGGCTTCGAGCCAGTCGAGGTGGCCCATGCGGTCGTCGGCACCGGTGGGCGGGGCAAAGGCGGATTGCTCGAGCGTCGTGCTCATGATTTCAGTCCTTCTTTTCTGGGTTCGTGCCGCCCGCTGTCGCAGGCGGCGCAATATTCGGTTTCTTGTCGGCTTTCAGTGCGCGGCGCCGGCTTCGGCATTCGCGGGAATCGGCGTGATCGTGATGTGCAGCCCGCATTCCTTCGTGTCGCGCGACTCCCACCACCAGCGGCCCGCCCGGCTGTCCTCGCCGGGGCGGATCGCGCGCGTACACGGCTCGCAGCCGATGCTCGGGTAACCGCGCGCATGCAGCGGGTTGACCGGCACGTCGAACGCCTTCAGGTACGCCCATACATCGGCTTCCGTCCAGTCGGCGAGCGGGTTGTACTTCGCGATCCCGCGCGCTTCGTCCTGCTCTTCCTCGTGCAGCTCGGCACGCGTGACCGACTGCTCGCGGCGCTGGCCCGTGACCCACGCGCCGACGTCGGCCAGCGCGCGGTTCAGCGGCTCGACCTTGCGGATGTGGCAGCACGACTTGCGCAGCTCGACGCTTTCGTAAAACGCGTTCAGGCCGTGCTCGGCGACGTACTGGTCGACCGCGTCCTGGCGCGGGTGAAACTGCTCGATCTCGTAGCCGTAGCGCTCGCGCACGCGGTCGATCATGCCCACGGTTTCCGCGTGCAGACGGCCGGTGTTCAGCGAGAAGATGCCGATCGACACGCCCTTCGACAGGATCGCGTGCGTGAGCAGCATGTCTTCCGCGGCGAGGCTGCTCGCGAACTTCACCTTCTCGTGGCGCGCGCCGATCTGCGCAAGCAGTGCGTCGAGGCGCTCGACCTTCGCGGCGAGTTCCGGCGTCAGTGCGGTCGCGGTGCTCATGCGCTCACCTTGGCGTCGGCCGCGGCGGCGCGGCGGCGGAACAGCGGTGCCGGCTCGTCGAACGCGCCCTGGTAACGCTGCGTGAATTCGCCGAACGCGTTCAGCGCGTCGCGGATGTCCTTGTCTGCACGCACCGCGAATGCGTCGAAGCCGCAACGCGACATGTACAGCAGCTGGTCGCGCAGCACGTCGCCGATCGCGCGCAGCTCGCCGGTCCAGCCGTGGCGCTCGCGCAGCAGGCGCGCGATGCTGTAGCCGCGGCCGTCCGCGAAGCGCGGGAAATCGACGGCGATCAGCGAGATCGCACCGAAGTCGGCCACGAGATCGGCCGGCTCGCTGTCCGGCGCGAGCCACACGCCGAGTTCGTCCTTCGTCTTCGCGGCGACGAGCGCCGCGCGCTCGGCCTGCCACAGGGCGAACGGCACCAGCACCTTGCCGGCCGGCAACGCGTCGACCGCGGGCAGCGCACCGTCTTCCGCCGCGCGCACGACCTGCCATGCGTCGTCGATCACTGCGCGGTTCTTGATAATCGAAGCCATCTGCAAATTCCTTCTAGCCGGTTGGTTACGCGTTCACTGCCTGGCGCGCTGCATACACGCGCTCCTTGAACGGTGCGATGCCGATGCGGTCGTACGTGTCGATGAAGCGCTCGCCGTCGATGCGTGCCTCGACGAACGTGTCGATCAGCTTCGCGATCACGTCCGGCACTTCCTCCGCGGAGAACGACGGCCCGATCACGCGGCCGAGGCGCGCGCCGTTGCGGCCCGTGCCCTGCTCGCCGCCAAGCGACACCTGGTACCACTCGGCACCGTCCTTGTCGACGCCGAGGATGCCGATGTTGCCGACGTGGTGGTGACCGCACGAGTTCATGCAACCGGAAATGTTCAGCGAAAGGTCGCCGAGGTCGTACACGTAGTCCAGATCGTCGAAACGTTGCTGGATCGCCAGCGCGATCGGGATCGACTTCGCGTTCGCGAGCGAGCAGAAATCGCCGCCCGGGCACGCGATGATGTCGGTCAGCAGGCCGACGTTCGGCGTCGCGAAACCGGCCGCCTTCGCCTTTTCCCACAGCGCGAACAGGTCGCGCTTCTTCACGTTGGCGAGGATCAGGTTCTGCTCGTGCGACACGCGCAGTTCGCCGAACGAGTACGCGTCGGCCCAGTCGGCCACCAGGTCCATCTGCGCGTCGGTCGCGTCGCCCGGGGCCACGCGGTGATCCTTCAGCGACAGCGTGACGGCGGCATAGCCCGGCACCTTGTGCGGCGCGACGTTGCGCTCGACCCAGCGCGCGAACGCCTTGTTCTCGAGCAGGTGCTGTTCGAACGACGCGTCGGTGTCGGCGAGCTTCTCGTAGACGGGAGGCTTGAAGTATTGCGACACGCGGTCGAGTTCGGCTTGCGTGAGCGTCGACGGGCCGTCCTTCAGGTGCTGCCACTCTTCCTCGACCTGCTGCGCGAACTTCGCGGGCGACAGCGCCTTCACGAGGATCTTGATACGCGCCTTGTACAGGTTGTCACGGCGACCGTAGCGGTTGTATACGCGCAGCACGGCTTCGCAGTAGGTCAGCAGATGCTGCCACGGCAGGTCTTCCTTGATCACCGCGCCGACGATCGGCGTGCGGCCGAGACCGCCGCCCGCGAGGATGCTCGCGACCACTTCGCCCTGTGCGTTCTTCTTCAGGTACACGCCGAGGTCGTGGATCTGCACGGCCGCGCGATCGTCCTTCGAACCGGACACCGCGATCTTGAACTTGCGCGGCAGCCATGCGAATTCGGGATGGAACGTCGACCACTGGCGCAGGATTTCCGACCACGGACGCGGATCGATCTCCTCGTCCTGAGCGACGCCGGCGAACTGGTCGGCCGTGATGTTACGGATGCAGTTGCCCGACGTCTGGATCGCATGCATCTGCACCGACGCGAGCTTCGCCAGGATCTCGGGCGTTTCCTCGAGCTGGACCCAGTTGAACTGGATGTTCGAGCGGGTCGAGAAGTGGCCGTAGCCGCGGTCGTGTTCGCGGGCGATGCGCGCCAGCATGCGGAGTTGCTCGCTGCGCAGGTTGCCGTACGGAATCGCGATGCGGTGCATGTACGCGTGGCGCTGCATGTACAGGCCGTTCTGCAGGCGCAGCGGACGGAACTCGTCTTCGCTCAACTCGCCCGACAGGCGGCGGCGCACCTGATCGCGGTACTGCGCGACTCGCTCGTCGACGATCGTCTGGTCGTACTGGTCGTACTGATACATTCGGGGACCCCAGGGTTTTCGTGGTGACCGCGCGACGTCCTAGCCACGTCGCGCCCGAATCTCCGTTCCGCCGTCACCGCCACCATCCGCTGCCGGGTGGATTGCTAATGACGAAAACAGATATCCATATTTGAAAAACTCCGGTGAATCGTAATAAACTCGCCTTATATTTCAAACGACTAAAAAATTCTGTTGATATGCGGAAGGGTTATAAATGAACCTGCACCAATTTCGCTTCGTGCGCGAGGCCGTCCGGCAGAATTTCAACCTCACCGAGGCCGCGAAGGCGCTCTACACGTCGCAACCAGGGGTATCGAAGGCGATCATCGAGCTCGAGGACGAGCTGGGCGTGGAGATCTTCACGCGGCACGGCAAGCGCGTGCGCTCGCTCACCGAGCCGGGCAGGATCATCCTCGCGTCGGTCGAGCGGATTCTTCAGGAGGTTGAGAGCCTCAAAAGGGTCGGGAAGGATTATGCGGCGCAGGATCAGGGCAACCTGACCATCGCGGCGACCCACACGCAGGCCCGCTACTCGCTGCCCGCCGCGATCGCCGAATTCAAGAAGCGCTTCCCGAAGGTGCACCTGTCGATCCTGCAGGGCAGCCCGACGCAGGTGGCCGAGATGGTGATCCACGACCAGGCCGATCTCGCGATCGCGACCGAGGCGATCGCCGACTACAAGGAACTCGTGTCGCTGCCCTGCTTCCAGTGGCACCACGCGGCCGTCGTGCCGGCCGACCATCCGCTGCTGGAGCGCAAGCCGGTCACGCTGGACGATCTGGCGCAGTATCCGCTGATTACGTACGACGACGCGTTCGCGGGCCGCAAGAAGATCAATCACGCGTTCGCGCTGCGCGGACTGTCGCCGGACATCGTGCTCGAGGCGATCGACGCCGACGTGATCAAGACCTACGTCGAACTCGGCCTCGGCGTCGGGATCATGGCCGACATCGCGTTCAATCCCGAGCGCGACCGCAACCTGCGGCTGATCCCGGTCGGCCACCTGTTCGGCAGCAACGTGACGCGCGTCGCGCTCAAGCAGGGCGCCTACCTGCGCAGCTATGTGTATACGCTCGTCGAGCTGCTGTCGCCGACGCTGAACCGCAAGCTGATCGAACAGGCGCTCAAGGGCGAATCCGAATCGTACGAACTCTGAGCGGCGTGTATAACCACGGGGGCGCATATCGCGCCCCTTTTTGCTGTCCGACGGAGAATCCCGCATGACGCTTCCCGCCCTGTTGCGCCGCGCCGCCGGCGCCGCCCTCGTGCTCGCCTGCGCGGCCGCGCATGCCGACCTGAAGGTCGGCGTCGACCTGTCGTCGACCGGCCCGGCCGCCGCGATCGGCATCACCAGCAAGAACGCGATCCTGATGTGGCCCAAGACGATCGCCGGGCAGCCGCTGCAGGTGACGGTGCTCGACGACGCGTCCGATCCGGGCGCCGCTGTGCGCAACATCCGCAAGCTGGTCGACGAGGATCACGTCGACGTCGTGGTCGGGCCGAACATCACGCCGGCCGCGCTCGCGGCGCTCGACGCGGTGGCGGCCGCGCAGACGCCGATGATTACGCTGGTCGGCTCCGGCGCGATCGTCGAGCCGCAGGAAGGCGCGCGGACCTGGGCATTCAAGATGGCGCAGAGCGACAGCGCGATGGCCGACGTGATGACGCGCTACATGGCCAACCACGGCGTGAAGACGGTCGGCTTCATTGGCTTCGCGGACAGCTACGGCGACAGCTGGCTGAACGAATTCACACGCTTCGCGGAAGTCCGCAAGATCCGCGTGATCGCGACGGAGCGCTTCAACCGCACCGACGCAAGCGTTACCGGCCAGGCGCTGAAGCTGATCGCGGCGAAGCCGGACGCGATCCTGATCGCGGGCTCGGGCACGCCGGCCGTGCTGCCGCAGCGCACGCTGATCGAGCGCGGCTACAAGGGCGCGATCTACCAGACGCACGGGATCGCGACGCCGGAATTCATCAAGCTCGGCGGCAAGGACGTCGACGGGACGCTGTTTCCGACCCAGCCGGTCGTCGTCGCGCGCACGCTGCCGGCCGACCATCCGGCCCGCAGGGCCGCGCTCGCGTTCGTCGATGCATATGAAGCGAAATACGGCGCCGGCACCGTCACGCAGTTCGCTGGCGACGCGGCGGGCGTGTACCCGCGCCTTGCCGACGCAGTCGGCCGCGCGCTCAAGGCCGCGCAGCCCGGCACGCCGGCCTTCCGCGCGGCGCTGCGGCGCGAGCTCGAACGCGCGCACGAGCTCGTCGTGCCGAACGGCGTCGTCAACACCAGCAACAAGGACCATGTGGGGCTCGACCAACGCGCGAGCGTGATGGGGATCGTGAAGCACGGCCAGTTCGTCTACCTGAGCCAGTAACACTGGCGGCCGCCGGAAAGCTTGCCCGGTGCCCCGTTTTCCGCCATAATTTGCGTTTCGCCGCGCACAATCGCATGCGCGGCCAGGATCAAAGCCCAGGTGGTGAAATTGGTAGACGCAGGGGACTCAAAATCCCCCGCCGCAAGGCGTGCCGGTTCGATTCCGGCCCTGGGCACCATGACGTAGTTCCGGGAAATTCCCGGAAGTCCCAAAACCCGCGACAGCACAAGGCTTCGCGGGTTTTTTCATTCCGGCAAAGTGCCGTGTGGTGCGTAGACAGCCGGGGGCAAGCGGGGGCAACATTGGGGGCAACCCATCTGAAATTGCCTTACCTGTCAGGAGTTGCCCCCGTGCCATTAACCGATACAGCCATCCGGAACGCCAAGCCTGCCGACAAGCCCGTGCGCCTGTTCGACGGAGGCGGCCTCTATCTGGAAATCGCCCCGAGCGGGGGCAAGGGGTGGCGCCTCAAATACCGATTTGGGGGCAAGGAAAAGCGCTACTCGCTCGGCGTCTACCCGGAAGTTACATTGGCGACCGCACGGAAGAAGCGCGACGAAGCCCGCGAAAAGCTCGCTGCCGGCATCGATCCGGGTGAAGCGAAGAAGGCAGAAAAAAGAGCCAGCCTGCTCGCGGCCGCCAATTCGTTTGAGGTTGTCGCTCGCGGCTGGATGGACGAGCGCAAGACGACTGTAGAGCCAGCGCAGCATGACAAGACGCTCGCCCGCATGGAGAACGATGTATTCCCATGGCTCGGCAAGCGCCCTATCGCTGAAATCGACGCCCCGGAGATACTGGTTGTACTGAAGCGCGTAGACGGGCGCGGAGCGAGATTTACCGCCCATCGCATCCGCAGCGAGATAAGCCGAGTATTCCGCTACGGCATCAAAGAGGGGCACTGCAAGGCCGATCCGGCCCGCGATCTGGTAGATGCAATCCCGCCCGCGCAGACAACACACTTTGCCTCAATCACCGAGCCGGAGAAAGTGGGCGAGATGCTTCGCGCGTTCGACGGCTTCACAGGCACGTTCCCGGTTCTCTGCGCGCTGAAGCTAGCCCCCATGCTGTTCGTTAGGCCGGGCGAGTTGCGGAAGGCAGAATGGGCGCAATTCGACCTCGACAAAGGCGAATGGCGCTATTTCGTCAACAAAACGAAAACGGATCACCTTGTTCCGCTGGCCGCGCAGGCTGTCACGATTTTGCGCGAGCTTCACGCCCTGACTGGCGAAGGCGTCTACGTGTTCCCCGGTGCTCGCGACCGAAATCGGCCGATGAGCGAGGCCGCTATCAATGCAGCCCTTCGTCGGCTCGGCTACGACACTCGCACCGAGATTACCGGTCACGGCTTCCGGGCAATGGCACGGACGATCCTGCATGAAGAGTTGGAGGAAAAGCCGGAAGTAATCGAGCACCAACTAGCGCATACCGTCCCTGACAGCCTTGGGCGGGCGTACAACCGAACAAAGTTCATCAAGGCACGACGCTCGATGATGCAACAGTGGGCGGACTACCTCGACAAGCTCAAAGCCGGGGCGGAAATCATCCCGATCGCGGCGGCAAGATAGACCCATGCTGCGACGTGTATGACCCCCTTGCCGCGCACCTCCCACCGATTTTTCAGAGTTGGCACTGCACTACCGGCTACCTGCATTTCCGTATGAATATGACCCCCCTTGGCGTGTCGGGGATAGAGAAAAGACGCGGGTGTGAGCCCCCGCATATTGACTCCGCTACAGGGTCCCTTGCTCGCCCTCGACACTTGCGGCCAACGTAACAATGCCCGATTGGTGTGCATCGCGGACGCCCCCCTCGAAAACACGGTTTCGACGCCCTTCGAATCCCGGAGAGCCGCGCCCCGTATAGCTTCGCGGTCGACGCAGACGGTCGACGCCTGTCCGCTCAGTGCAAAACGAGTTGGAGAGTTGGAGATAAACGCCTGAATCGGCCGCAAAGCCTTGTGGGGTAAGGCTTCGCGTGTCTCCAAACGATTTGGAGAGCGCTGGAGATACTGGAGATAAACCGGGCTGGATTGTTACGGTGGCGGCAAGATTCGCGGCAAGCGCCCGCCCGGTTCCGTCTGGAGCGGATCGCTCAAAGTAACTTTGACGCACGGGCCAAAAATGCCGCGCAAAGGAATGCCCGCCACCGCCCTCCCGGACGGCGGCGGCGTCTTTCACAGTTCGAGTGTGAAGATGGACGGCAGCACGCGATAGACCATGAACTTGCCGTGACCGGGGATGTACTCCTGCCGGTATGGATAGCCGTCGCTACGCGGCATCAGCACGCCTCGCTTCATCAGTGCCTTGGCGACGATCTTGTGATCGAAGCCGGCGCACACGTCCTTGCGAAACACGGCCGCTTCGATCAGGTATTCCGTCTCGACGCTTTCCGCATCGTCGGCGCTCATCTTGCCGCCGAACTCGGCGTAATACTCCCGATCGGAGGCGATGGGCGTGCGCCGCTCGTCGCGCTTCACGTGCTGCTTGAAGCCCGCTCGATGCGGCACGTTCGGCCGATGGTCGTCCTGCGCCCGGTTCATCCACACGAAACGGTTGTCGCCGTGCGCGGCGAGGAAGTGCTGTACCTGCCGCACGGCTTCCGCCTCGTCCGAGTTGCCGGTGCCGCCGCGCAGTTCGAGCCAGCCTTCGAAGCAGCGACGTGCAGCCTCCACCGCTTCGCCCTGCGGCCAGCCGGTCAGCCCGTGCGCCGTCGCCAGCTCGCCCGCCACCGCGACGAGGCAGAACCGCTTAGCGACGCGCGCGACCTGCGAATGCGAGCCGTCGGGCACCCATTGTCCGACCAGCTCGTCGACGCGTATGCGCAGATGCTCGGCCAGCTCGCCGGCCTGCGACGACGCCCACTCGATGAACGCGGGGCCGGCCGTGCCGTAATGCATGCCGGCGTGCCGCTCTAGATGCTCGATCAGCGCGGCCGGCGTCGGGAAGCCGTGCAGCTTCTCGACGACGCCCATTTCGCCGACCTCGGCCGGGATCGCGGGCAAGCGCACCTCGATACCGCCTTTCATCGGCTTGTTGCCCTCGGCCATCAGCGCGGACACGCTCTTTTCGCCGTTCGACAGGAACAGCAGTCGCCACGTGAGCACGGGCTTGGCCGAGCCGCTACGCGAGGCGCGGGCCTTGCCCGACTCGTTCGCAAGCATGTAAATCACATCGCCGACCAAGCGCGGCTCGACCTGCCCGATTTCGTCAAGGATCAGCAGCGCGTCGCTATGCTGCGTGGCCACGGCTTCGAGCGCGTTGTCAGTCGCCTTCCAGCTCCGCACGTAGTCCGGCGAGCCGAACACGGACGCGGCGATGACGCCGCCGGTCGACTTGCCCTTGGACGTCGTGCCGAGCAAGTGGAAACCGCCCGACTGAAGCCCGGAGAAGTGCAGCAACGGACCAGCGAAGGCGGTTGCGACGCAGAACAGCAGCCGGCTATTGCCGACGCAGTAGGCAGCGACCTCGCGTCGCCAGTCCTCCAGCGTGCCGCGCTCCTTGAACTGGCTCTGGATCGGTGTATCGGCCTGATAGATCAGCGCCTCCTTGCCGGTGCCGATGACGCGATCAGGCAGCACGAACGCGCCGTGATGCCAGCCGACACGCGGAACGCAGCGCACGCGCTCGTCCGGCTGGGCCATCTGGATATAGTTCGCGATCTGCGTGCGGGCAATCTGCGTGACGCCGAGCTTCACGCCCATATCCAGCAGCATGCGGCGCAGCTCCGTGCCGTCGCCGGCAAAGAGGCCGGCCGGCACCGCCCACCGTTTCAGGATGCCGTCACGGTCCGTGAATTCGAGCAGGTAGCCCCACTCGCTGTTCATCTCGTTCCGGGTCTCCGCAATCACGTCGATCCGCGTGCTGACCCAATGCGGCGGCAGCGGGTCGCCCTGATTGTTGAAGCCGTGAAACCATACGCCCTTGTCGTCCACGACGAACCGCGACTTGCCGTCCTGCGCGCGGGCCGTTTTGGGGCGCTTGGCGGGCTTCGCGGCGGCTGGAGCAACCTTGCCCTTGCCGACATCCGCCGAGCCGGCCGGCGCAAGCGCAGCGCGCACGGCGGCGGCCACCGCATCCGGGCCGACGTGCGCAGCCAGGTCGTTGAAGTCGGTCCCGTTCGCCGGACGGTTCGAACCGAAGTCGGGCACGGCCACGATGCCGGCGACGGCCTCGGCCGCCGCGCGGGCCTTCGTCACGCCCGGATTGCCCTTCGTCGTGTGGTCGTCGTCGGCGCACACGACAATGCGGGCGTCCGGATACTGACCGCGCAGAGCCGTCACGACCGCTTGCAGGTTGCCGGCGTCGAACGCGACGGCGGCCGGATAGCCGGTCGCGGCCGCGAGCGTCGCGCACGTGGCGTAACCCTCGCCAATCAGCAGCGTGGACACCACGGGGCCGCCGATCAACGAGAAGCAGCCCGCTTTGCGGCCGTTCGGCAGATAACGCTTCTGCCCGTCCGTGAGGATGAATTCCAGCGTCCACAGCTTGCCGGCCGCGTCACGGGCCGGGATGACGAGTGCGCCGTCGCACGCGGCCGTGCCGATGCACAAGCCGCTGCGATAGACACGTAGCGCGTCGACCGGGATGCGCTTGCGAACGAGATACGGGTGATCGGCCGGCGCTGGCTCGGCCGCCGACCAGATCGATTCAGCCAGCGTCGACGCGGCTTGCTGTTTCTCGGTCAGCTCCGCCAGCTCGGCCGCTTCGCGAGCCGCGCGGTCGGCTTTCTGCCGCTCGCGCTCCGTTGGATCGACCGGCTTCGCTCGATGCGCACGCGGATCGAAGCCGCCTTGTTTGGCAAGGTGAAACAGCGTCTTGATGGTGATCTTGCCGCCCTTGAACGACTTCCACACATCGCGTGTGTCTTTGGCGTTGTAGTTCTGCGCGCCTTGGCTCCATTCGTTCCAGAGGGCAAAACCCTCTTCGCCGAACTCGGCCTTGAGCGCCATCCCGACCTGATGCCACGTGTCGCGGTCGTCGGGTGCGATATATCCGAGCGCGACGCGTGCCCGCTCGAATTCGGATAGGGGTGCGTGACTCATAGGTTCCCACTGGACGCGCGCCGGCCAACTCTCCGATTAGTAGTCCATATCGGGCGAGCAGCGATCCGACGCGCGAAGAATTGAATGATGCGACGGTGCCTAGCGGCGGAGCGTCAGCCGGCCGCGCGCGGCACCGACAGAACGGCCCCGCCGGCCGTGACGTCATTGCTGTAGACGTACCGGCCGAGCCGCGACTCGCCGAGGGCGTCGTTCGCCGCCTCAAGCGCCGCACCGATCGATGGCAGGGACGCGCGGAACAGGCTCAGGACAAGCCAGTAGTCGTCATCGGACATGGCCCTGTCGGCCGCCCAATGCAGGCTGTCCAGCAGCTCCATCGCATCGCTGATCCGCGTACCGATGCGGTTGCGGTCGGGGCGGTTCACCTCGGCCACGAAGTGCGGCGCGAGCGGTTGCACGGCGTTCTTGTTCGTCTTTGCCATGGCCGCTCCGTCAGTGCGTCGTGCGCGGTTCGCGCGTGACGAGGCCGAGCGCCGCGAACAGGTGCTGTTGCACGCGCCCCATCAGGCCGGCCGCGAACGCTTGGCGGCTGATCGTCACGCGGTGCGCGTCGACGTCGCCAGCGTCCTGCATGGCGGATTCCATGCCGCGTGCGAACGCGGCGGCCTGATGGGCCGCGTAGTCGTGCAGGCGCACGTCGCCTTTCAGGTCGAGCCATGCGTCGGCGCAGATCGCGCCCAGGTCGACGGCGAATTGCAGCTCGATCGGAGCGCCGGTATCGAGTGGCGGTGCGTTATCGAAGCCATTGATAACCGCGGTTCGAATGCGCTGGTCAGTCATGGCACACCTCCGGCTGCGCAGTACGGCGCATTTCGGCCGAATACCGGCTCGCGACGCTTTGCCCCATGTCGACGAGCGCTCGCTCGTAGGTGCCCTCCGCAAGATGCGAACGGACAGCATCGAACAGCGCTTCGAGCTGGGCGAATTGATGGGCCGCACACATGGCGATCATTGTGACTTCATTCGGCAGGCGGAATTCAGACATGGCGCACCTCCAGAATCGACGCGAGGAGTTGCCCGACGTCGATCGCGCAATCCAGCTCCGCTTCGCCGCGAATCGGCGTGAGGTTCCAGTCGTGGACCGCTGCATGCGTGAACTCGCCGAACCGCCGATCGTAGACACTGCGGCCCTTGACGGGGCCGCCCAAGATCCGCACGCGCCAATCGTGATCGCGCGTCGGGCGAGCCGATGCCACTTCAACCAGCATGCCGATGCGCGAGCGAGCATCACATTTCGTGACGATCGCCAGATCGCCAATCTTGCAGCGCAGGTCAGCCATGACGCACCTCCGCGCGAACGAGCGCCGCGATCGCTGCCAGTGCCGCGCCCGTTGCATCGAGCGCGTCTTGATACGTGTTGGCCGTTGCCGCGTCGCGCAGTGCTGTGCGGACGATGGATCGAATGAGGTGGGATTGCTGCCCGGTACGGGCGTGCGTGGACTGGCGCATTGGGTGCGACCTCCTTGGACGGGTTGAACCCGCTCCCCACTGCAAATTGGGGTGGGCGGGCAGACGGCAGGGTTTGCAGACCGGCGTCCAAGGGAACCGGCAGGCCGAAGCCTCCCCACCGTCGCCCACCCATTGATCGTAGAGGCGCGCGAAGGCACACGGACGTAAAAAAAACGCACTGCGGCGGTCGTCCGCCTTGGAACTGTCGGGCTGCAAATCCCGGTCGCTGTTGTCTCAGCGACGCGCACAGGATACCGCGCGATACTGGGCGACGCAAATCGCGACGCCCTCGCCGTGTATTGCCTAGTGCAAAGCAACTTTGGGTGAGCATCAGACGGCCTCCCCCTTGAGTACGGCGGTCGCCAGCTTTAGCTGTTCGATATCCAGTCGCGAGTTGCCCTGCGCCAGCGATTGGCCGAGCGCGACGCCCCGCAGCAGGGCGCTAGCTTCCAAGCGGCGCGTCCCGTCCGTGCACTGCGCATCGATGTCGTTGTAAAGCGCACGATAGGCTTTCCGCAGCTGTCGATACTGCCGACGACGATAGTTCGCCGAATCCTGTTCAGCAGCGGCGATCGCCTGGACGAACTTCTCGCAGGCGGTGCCAAGTTGCTTTGCAGTCAGGTGCGGGGCTTCGAGCGCGAGCGTCGAGGCGAGCGTGACGGCGATCGCGACGAGCTTGCCGGCGTCGTCGCCACGATTCCAAAAGCGCCCCTCGATGTCATCAAGGATTCCGGCGAGCTTGCGGAGTCGGGCATCGCGGCAACGCACGAACGCAGCGTCGCGGGCCGTGACGGCCGCGCCCATCGCTCGACCATACGGGCCGCCGCGACTGATCAGCGGGGCGTGCGCACTCATGCCTGCCCCCGCGTGGACTGACGGGATTCGACCCATTGTTGGACGTCTGTGGCGCGCCAGCCGACGCTCCTGGCACCCAACTGGACCGGCGCTGGAAACTTACCCTCGCGAATCCAGCGATACAGCGTTGTTTTCTTGACGCCGACGGTATCGAGCACGCCGACAAGACGAAGCAGTTTGAAAACCATTTTCCACCTAGAAAATGGCCTGCTCCGAAAGAGGGAATGGCGACAGTACTGTATAAAATCACAGCACTATCGAAAAATCGTACGCGATGAAAATCCACGCATGGCGCGCGCAAGGGCTTGACGCGGCGCGCCTGCCCCCTTATTGTTCGCATCGACTACAGTGCTTCACTATCTTCCACAAAGATGTGATAGCTGTGGTGTTCCCTCCACGGAACAGGCTCCCAAGCCAAAAAAATCGCCGGGGGTTGTGTTGGTAGCACGCTCCCGGCACCTCTTCTGTCGGCTTGGCGCAGTCTGCTTGAACCAAGCTTCCCGCGCTTTTTACCCCAATCGTATAGCCTATAAGGGCCACAGGCGTTCGTCTGAGTGCCGACAAGGGCGTAATTATATCGAATGGGGTGCGCCCCTAAAAGCACTCTTTCGGTACGATTGACCGGTCGCCGCCCGGATCAAGATGATGTTGTGTCCCGTTAAGTTCGTTGAGGTGCCGTGTGGCATCACTCAGCCGCTGCCAGTCATTTTCAACATCCCTAACAATTCTCCCCGTGGGCCTTCTCGGGCCTTTGTGGTATACGTCTGAGCTTATTGCGGCACGTCGGGACGGGCATGCGCATTGTCAGCCCCACTTTGCCGGTGCATTCAAGGGCGCACGGGCGGCCCGGCGGCACTCCGCGCCCGGATCAACGGATAAGAACAATGCAGAACACGGCACAAGCCCTGAGAGACCTTGCGCTGGGGCCGCAGCACAACCGGCAAGTGCAAATCAGCTTTCCGGACGATAACGCGCCTTACAGAATCCTGCTGCCGAACGCATTCGAGGCGATTGAAGCGCTATCAAAGGATTTCGCGTACAAGATCGAAATCCTGTCGGACAACGATCACCTCGCGCCGAACGATTTCATTGGCAAGCGCGTGACGGCTAGCTTGGCGCGCGGCGACGGCAGCCACCGCTATTTCAACGGCCATATCTTCGCGTTCCGGCACGATCGCACGGACGGCGGCTGGGTGTTCTATGAGGCGCACGTCGGCCCGTGGCTGCGCTACCTGAAGTACAGCCAGCACAATCGCCTGTTCCTCGATCAGAACCTTCACGACCAGACCGCGACGGTCTTTCAGGACTACGGTGTGTTACCCGAATGGGCGTGGCAGGTCGGCGAAGACGATCCGCGAATGACGATGGCCTGCCAGTTCGACGAAGACGACCACAATTACCTTCATCGGCGCTGGGAACACGCGGGCTATCTGTACTGGTACGAGCACACGGCCACGTCGCACAAGCTGACCGTCTCCGATCCGACGCGTCGCGCGCACGCGATCGACGGCAAGGTTCACGAAATCCGCTTTCACAATGGCATGGGCGCGGAGGAATCGGACAGCATTCTGAGCTGGTCCCCGTTCCAGCAGACCACGTCGACGCATGCGGAGCTGTCACGCTTCGACTTCAAGAGCCCGACGCCAACCCACGTCCAAACGAGCCTGTTGAACCCCGAAGCCGCGCTGCCGAAGCTTGAATGGAATGAGTACGCCGGCGCGTACGGCTATCGGAACATGGAGCACGGCTATCAGGTCGCGAACCGCCGGATGGAGGAAATCGAAGCGACGATCAAACGCTTCGATGCGAAGGGCAACAATCGCTTCGTGCAGCCGGGCCGCTGGTTCCGGTTGACGGACCGTTATGGCTCAGCGCTAAGCCGCGATCAGAGCGACGACGAATACCTGATCATCGCGGTTCGGCATGTGGCGACCAACAATTATTTGCAGGACACGGGGGTGCTGGCGGAATACCGCAATGAATTCACGTGTGTACCCAAGGCGACCCCGTGGCGGCCCGGGCGCGGCTTCAACAGCGTCGACACGAAGATTCTCGCGCCGCAGACGGCGACCGTCGTCGGCCAGTCCGGCACGAGCATTCACACCGACGAGCACGGCCGCGTGCTGGTTCAATTCCATTGGGATCGCGAAGGCAAGTATTCGACGTGGGTGCGGGTCGCAAGCGGTTGGGCCGGTGGCGGCCAAGGGGTGGCTGCACTGCCCCGCATCGGTTCCGAAGTCATCGTGCAATGGCTCGACGGCAATCCGGACCACCCGATCATTACG
Organism: Burkholderia diffusa; assembly: GCF_902499115.1. Classification (GTDB taxonomy): domain Bacteria; phylum Pseudomonadota; class Gammaproteobacteria; order Burkholderiales; family Burkholderiaceae; genus Burkholderia; species Burkholderia diffusa. Next base: position 10,176 of record NZ_CABVPN010000025.1, on the reverse strand, counting down.
GGCCGCGTGATGAACGCGCGCAACGTCCCGTCGTGGAAGCTGCCGGACGAGAATGCGCTGATGGGCATTCGCAGCCGGGAGCTGACCGGTGCGGACGGCAACGCTTCGTCCGGTCGCAGCAATCATCTAATTTTCGACGATACGGCGAATGCCATTCAGGTGCAGCTTCGGTCCGACCATGCGGCAAGCCAGCTCTCGCTCGGCAAGATCAAGCGAATCGAGGATTGGCAGGGGCGCAAGGATGCCCGCGGCGAGGGCTTCGAGCTGCGTACGGATGAGGTCGGCGCGATCCGCACCGGCAAGGGCATGGTGATCAGCACGGAGGTGCGTCCCGCCGCACAGGGGCATCTCTCGGATATCGGAGAGCCGGCATCACGCCTGACCAAAGCGCAAACGTTACACGGGCAACTTGGCAAGCTCGCCCAGCATTATCAGGCGCAGGACAACGGGGCGGACCAGACACCGATCGCCGACGCGCTGAAATCGCAGGTGGATGGTATCCAGGGCGCGGGTGCGACGGGCAGCAGTGACAAGGGCGACTTCCCTGAACTCAATGAAGCGCATCTGCTGTTGGCCGGCGCGGCCGGCATCGCCGTCACGACGCCCGCGACGGCGCATGTCACTGGCGGCCAGCACGTGGCCGTCACGGCCGGCGACAGCGTGTCAGTCGCGACGGGAAAATCGCTCTTCGCCAGCGTCTCCGACAAGTTCTCCTTGTTTGTGCACAAGATGGGGATGAAGCTGATCGCGGCGAGCGGCAAAGTGCAGGTGCATGCGGAAAACGACGAGCTGGAGCTGCTGGCGAAGAAGGTCTTGTCGATCATCAGCACGACGGACTGGATCAACATCACTGCCAAGCAGGGCATTCGCTTGACCGCCGGCAACAGCCAGCTCGAAGTCAGCGCGAAAGGCATTGTCGGCTATACGCCCGGCGAGAACAAGATTCATGCGGGCAGCCACGATACGGTGGGCCCGCAGAGCATGCCGGCGCAATTCCCTGGATCGGATTTGTGCTCACAATTGGCTGACGGTGCCGCGCAGGCTGGTAATGCGTCGATCTCACTGACGTAACGCGATGACGACAATCCTTTTGCCAATGCAGGCCGTTTCCGAGCCTTCGGGACCCCTGACGCGCGGCTTCCTACTGATCGAGCCGGCGACGCTTGCCCACGCGCCGGCACTGGCTGCGCTTGACATGTGTCCTTGCACGCCCCACGTACTCGCGCATCGTGAGGAATTGATGCCAAGGCTCGTTGACGTGGCCGCTCTTGATGAAGCAGCTCAGACTATCGTTACCGAAGCCTGGGATGCAGAAACCGTCAGAGACCGTCCGCCCGTCGTTTGCGCGTGGCTCGATAGCGATCTCGATGGTGAATCGCTCGTCGAGCATATCGCCCGTTACCTTGTTGGTCCCGGTGTGGATGGCAAGCCAGTGTTCTGGCGTTTCTACGATCCTCGTGTACTGGCGTTGACTCTAGCAACCTTCGATCCGGCGCAGCGACAAGCGTTGTTGGGGCCGATCCAGTCATGGCAATTTATCTGGGCAGGGCACCGGTGGAGTATCTCGGGGCGAGGAGTCGCGACCGATCTGCTCGAAGGGCACGTGCCTGCGTGGCCTCGCAACGATCAATGGCCGCGCATCAACCGCAGCGATGTCGCTACCCAAGTGGTCGATCGATTATCCGATGTGCCAGTTCAGGAGGTTGCATCGCTGCCGGCCACGCTCGATAGATTATTCGGCGATGCCGCCCAGTTTGGGCTTACGCAGGCAGACGATCTAGCGGACTATGCCTGGCACTGCGTGAAATACGGCTCCGCATTTGAGCAGCATCCAACACTCGTTCAGGCGAGAACCGAAATGGTCGATGGCCGTATAACGTGGCCCGAGATTGTGTCGCTCTTTACCCCCGACGAACTCCGACAACTCGAACAATCATCCCGCTTGTCAAAGGCGCAGAGGACCGAATCATGACCGCCACCTGTCCATTATGTGATCGCAAGTCGTTGCTGTTCTACCCCGTTCGGTACGCAGTCGCATGTCCGCGCGGCGCAGCTAAGGCCCCGGGATTGTCTGGTCACTTCAAGATCGACAGTCGTGCACCCCAGTCGGTCGCGACGGCCAAATATTCTCTCAGGGCACTGCGACCGGGCTATCTGTACACCTATGACGAAAGGCGTCGGCGACTGCGTGCTTACACGGTACTGGAAGACGGGATTATGTGGAGCTTCCCGCCAGGCTCGACACCACCGCCGGCCGATGCTGAGAATCTGATGACTCAAGGATGTGCAAATGCCGGTGATCTGTCTTTCGAAACGCTTGGCCGCTGCGTCGACATCGAGTATACGCCCGGCTGCGACAACCCGGCGGGCATGAATTTCTGGATAGGTTGGTCCAATGTACGGTGGACCAAGGATCTTGTTTTTAACAAGATCCACGACGCAAGTTGGCGCAAGCAGCACATGCAATGCGTTGAGGTAGCGCAAGTATTGGCGGGTACCGCCGATGACGCGGCGAGCTTCGAAGCGGCCTACACGCAGATCGCGCACTTTTCGATGAACGAGCAGGCGATGAAAGAGGCGTTCGGATACAGCAACCGGGACCCGAAAAGCGAAATTACTCAGGGGAAGCGGAAGCTGCCGCCCCGAATCATCGATGCGATGCGTGCGACGCCGAACCAGAAAGGGTTCATTCTGGCGGTCAACGATCCTGTCGGCATCGCGAACGATCTGAGCGAACTGACGGTGCCGAGCCTGAATAACGGCTTCGACGAAAAGATGTATTGGAAAGCCACTACTGCCCAATTGTTAGAGCGGGCAAAGGAAGGGATTCGCGCACGCGGGAGTGAGATGGCTGAATTGAAATACGGATCTTCCGCCGCCGCAGCGCAAGCAAATGCCGATCTTTATAGCAAATCTCCTCCGCCAGTAGGCGCGAGGGGCGTACCGGATTATGCGGGTGGATTCAACATGATTCTCAGTCTGTTCAAGCCCGGCAGCACAAAGAAGGCAATGGACGATTGGAGTCGGAAAGTCAACGATATGCCGACAACGAAAAAAGAGGCTGCGGACGATGCTTGGGTCGATGCCAGCACCAAGCTCGACGAGCATGGTAAGCGAGTTCCCGCGCTAGATCTGGATGCACTCAAGCGTTTCCCCGACGAGTACAAAAAGGCGCTCGACGCGTTTCACCCGACATGGCAAAAGCTCGCACAAGCTCATGCGGATTGGTTGAGCAGCAAACTGCTTTCCGACTGGTTGACGGGTATTACCGACAGGCAAGACATCCGCAGTGGCTTTGCTTACAGTGAATCCTGCTCGCAGGCGATCGGCTCAAGCGTGGGTACAGAGGCGTGCATGAAAGTTGTGAACGACTGGTTGTCGCAGGCAGACCTTGCGAACACTAGGAACCTGATAGCACGCGGGTTGTTGTTCAGTCAGGATAATCTGATGAACGCAGCAGGACCGAAGCTCCACGGCTCCGACATCCAGTACGAGAGCTTCATGAACATCTACAAAGGGTCGTTCCTAAAATTCGAAGACAAACATGGCCAGGTTCCGTTGCGAGATCGCTTGATGCTGACCGTTGGCAATGTCATCGTTGCCACTCTCGCCCAGGCCGGCGAGTCAGCCGCCAAGAGGCTCATGATGATTCGTTTGCACCTCCAGGCTGGAGTCTCAATCAACCCGAAGACGATCAGCACAAACCAGCTCGCGAAATGGATGCTCAAACAAGCAGAGGAACTGGGCGTCGACCTGGAGGGCAGCAAGAATCAGCAGCGGCGCGCGGCCGGTGTACTCGCGCACAAGACCCTGAATGCGGCGAATGCGCCGGATTCCAAGGTCATTGCGCTGCAAATGGATGTCGATGCACTCCAACGAACAGGTAGGCTTGAGGAAGGCCTCATCCAGGAGGTCAAGATTCCCGGCGCGACGACGCTGAAGCGATGGATGGGCTCGTCAGCGCCGGCCGACTTCAATCTTGGCGTTGCGACTGCGATTATCCAGATGGCGACCTTTGCTTTTGCCGCCAAAGATTGGGCGAGCAGCGATCAGTTTAGTAACGAGGAGAACAAGAAGAAGTTCTGGTGCTGTGTCGCGGCCATCGCTGGCAACGTGGTCGAAACGATTTCGAGCACTGTCAAGGTTGCGGCTGAGGAACCGCATCCACTGTCCGCGTACCTGCTGGAGCATTGGGCGGGTGCCGGCAGGTACGCGAAGATTGGCGTTGGCTTGGGCCGCTTTGCGGGTTCGTTTGCGGGGGCATTACTCGCCTACGGCGACCTAACAAAGAACTTCCCCGAGGCTCGGAACAACCAAGAATACCCATTGGCTGCTCTTTATCTTTTGAACGGGTCCTTGGGTATGTATGTTGCATTTTTCGCGCTGTGGGGATCGGTTCCCGCTTTCTGGTTAGTGTTTCTTGTGGGTATTGCTATAAGTATTGGAATTGCCATGTTGAAGTCATCCGAGCTAAGCGATTGGGTCAAGCGATGCAGGTTCAGCACGGGTGAGCACTACCGCACGCTGGAAGACGAACTGAAGGCGTTCAACTCTGCGGTTGGGGGGTAATTTTGGACGAGCGCTTGATGAAGAAATGTGTAGGGATGCCCATTCCAGAATGGGACCTCATGCATAGGCTTTCAATTAATCAACCAATTAGCCCAGAAATTCAAGACTCGGGGACTATCTTTCGGATCAACTCGGCCTATATGGACGTTACTGAGCCATCTCTGTTGGAAAAACATTGGTCAATAACTGCTGCAGTGTTTGCTTTTATTTGTATAAGTGTCGGCCCGTATATATATTATGTAATGCATGCTGGCCCGAGCGTCCCCGATTTTTGGATGACTATTTTCAATTTTATGGCGCTCGTGATTTCTATCGCGTGTGCAGTGGGCGCTTGGGCCGCTGGTCGCGGCCTGCTCTTTGGCCTTAGATATCGTCCGATTCGATTTCACCGTGGTGAGCGCAAGCTGTACCTAGTCCGTAAACGTCGTTTCTTCGCCAGGCCAGGCGAAGGTGATGTGGTGTGGGAAGCCCCTTGGTCGTCCGATTCCATTTTTTGCCTGCATCGCGAGATGTCGACCTTCGGTGAGCTATTCCACATCCGCCATTACACGGTCGACGACCACGGCAATGTGACGCGGGTCTTCTCGATCGGTCGCGGATGGATGCCGGCCGCTGAGGTTGAGTTGGCACTTGCTCAGTGGAACTACTGGTGCAAGTTTATGAACGACGGGCCGAACGGTCTGCCCAAGCCGATGTTGTTTCACACGGAGAACGAGACGCCGCGCGAATCGTTCCTATTCTCGCTTTACGGTATCGGGATGGACGCGCCCGCGATTTTCCGTGTCGTTATGATGCCGTTGATACTCATTTTCACGGTGATGCGCATCCTTGCCAACGTCACCAGCAGGAATCCAATCTGGCCGAAATCGATTGAGCGCATCAGTGAGATCAAGCCTGACGATTCCTATATACAACCGCGAGCTGGCACGCCGGTCGGTTGGAGCGACACAGTGATGGCACGACGACGCGGCGACTACCCGATCAATCCTAAGGCTCGCGTCGAAGACTGGACTGGAGATGGCGACGCGACGCGTTATGCTGCGTCGTGGCTCGATACCCCCAAGATCAACCCGGCGCGAAATTGATATGAAAGACGAAAGCGGACGCGGTGTGATTCGCTTGCATGACAAGACGACCCATGGCGGCGAAGTGATCACCGCGAGCGAGGATTTGACTGCGCTTGGCGTTCCGGTCGCGCTGAAGGGGCATCTGACATGGTGTCCGCAGTGCGGTGGCCAGTTCAGGATCATTCCGCAAAACAGCACGCGCAATCACCACGGTACGCCGGTCGCCTTCCACGACGATCTGACGGAATGCGGGGCGCGACTGATTTCGTCGCTTGAATAGAGGTGTCGTGCATGAGCGGTTCGGTAGAGCGGATGAAGGAAGCAAGTTTGATGGGCGCGTCGTCACGCAACACCGTCTTGATATCCGACGCTCAGCGTCAAGCGTTGCGCGCCGACATTCGTCAGCGGCTTGTTACCGCGCTGATGCGCTCGGGCGACGCCGTCACCGATCCGAAGCTTGCTCGCCTGCCTGGACCGGTTCGCTATCGGGTTACCGGTGCGCTCGCCGCGTGGGACGCGCTGCGGGCCGCATCAGACCGCGTGGCGTCGCCGACGCTCACCGAGATGCTGCGCTCGCACGGTATCCTGCGCCTGACGCGCTATTTCGATCGCTTTACGCGGGATCTCTTGCCGCACGGCGCTGACGGCCGCCCGGCTGACGTACTCGCCGGGGTCGCTCAATACAGCGCCGTGTGGCTGGCATTCGAGGTGCGCAAAGGAGCTTTTTACGAGCCGACTCCACCACTGCACCGCCTGCTCGACGCCGCCTATATCGCGGAGGATGTGCCGATTGGCATGCTCAAGATGCCGACTGATACGCTATGCATCATCCCTGAACCTACCCGCTGGAAACAAGCCGGCGACATTGAGGCGATCGCGATTTTCAAAAACGAGCGGTCGATCGGATTCGCGACATGGTTAATGGCCGGGGGTCCCAGCGAAGGGGCGGTAATGGATTCGATTACGCTGCCGCTGGAGGACCCCGACAAGACGATCCGTGAGCTTGTGGATGAGTTGTTCCGCAAGCCTGCGGCTGACGGAATGCCCGATTCGCCCGACGCTCAGCAGTTCTGGCGCGACGCCCTGGACTATGCGATCAAGATGATGCTGTACCTCAACGTGCGCCATGCGCAGGTTGTACATGATCGCGCTTACTCGAACGCGCCGCGACACTTTCCGGGGCTCGGCAAGCGCAAGCGCGCGGAGCGACTCGCGGAAATCGAACAGCTCTACGATCGACATATTGTCGGCCCCGCGATTCTCGACGCCGAGGCAGCCGGATCAGTCCCATCGGACAGCGCGCAGCGCGAAATAAGTGGCCACTGGCGGCGGCCGCACTTCCGGATGCAGCCATACGGCCCACAAGCGGCATTGCGCAAACTCGTCTTCGTCGGCCCAACGCTGGTGCGTCCCGACCGACTGGGACTGTAGCTGAATGGATCACCTGCTGTCGCATTACGAATACGAGCTCGGGTTGTTCGCGCGGGCATTGGGCGATTTCGCGATCCGCTATCCGAAGATCGCCGCTCGGCTCGGCATCCAGAGCGGCCGGACCGACGATCCGCATGTGACGCGTCTGATTCAGAACTTTTCGTTTCTTGCCGCGCACCTCGATTCGAAGCTGGCCGACGACTATCCCGAATTCACCGAGGCGTTGCTTGAGGTTGTCTACCCGCATTATCTGCGCACGGTGCCATCGTGCGCGATTGTCCGATTCGAACCACGGGCGATCGTCGGTCAACTAACAGAGCCGGTCGTCGTGCCGCGTGGCGTGGAGTTGAATGCACGCACAGCCCCGGTGCGATTCCGATCGGCCTACGACGTGACCATCTCGCCACTACAAATCCGGTCCGCACGGTATGCACCGACGACGCTGGCACCGTCGGCCGTGAGATTGCCCGCCGACGCAACTGGCGTGCTGTCGATCAGTTTCACGCCGGCCGCCGGCCCGTTCACGGCGGCCATTACTGACGGCCCCATACGCGTCTACCTTTCTGGCGAGCGGCCGTTTGTCTCGTCGCTGCTGGATGCTTTGCTGCTGCGCGCGGCCGCCGCGTATGTTGAGGTCGATCAATGTGGGCGCTGGCGGACCATATCGAAGGTGCCGTTTGAACCGGTCGGTTTCGCCGATACCGATCGCTTGCTGCCGGGCAGCCGAACCACCAGCCTCACTGCGACCACCTACCGCAACTTGCTGGAATACTTCGCATTTCCCGAGCTGTTCGATTTTGTCGATCTCGACATCGGCCGTGTGTGGCGGGCAGCAAGCGCCACTGAAGCTCGGGAACTGACCTTGCATGTCGTATTGCGCGATACACCTGCCGATTCGATCGCTGCGCTGGCGCTCGCGTCGGTCGACGCAACGGCGTTCAAGCTGTTTTGCACGCCCGTCGTGAATCTATTCTCACAACCGGCCCAGCCCATTGTGTTGAAGGGGCAGGATGCCTATCCGGTTCAGCCCATGCGACTGGCGAAACATTCGCCGCTGGGCGTGTATTCGGTCGACGCGGTCTATCTGGGCGAACTCTCCAACAAGAAGGACAAAGACGAGGACGTGTCGCTCGATAGTGATCGACCTAGAACCCTGGTGCGACCCTATCAGGCGCTGAGTCACGATCCACGCCCTGATTCGGCGACGGTCTATTGGGTCGCGTTTCGTGATCGCGACGCGGGATCGCCCGGCCGTCAAACCATGATGCTGTCGCTGGTCGGGCTGGACGGACAGTCGGCACGGCCAAAGCTGCCTCAAATCGATGTGGTGACGACGGTGACAAATCGCGACTTGCCGGCGCGCTTGTCGATCGGCAATGCGGTGGGCGATTTGATGCTCGAAAGCAACGCGCTGGATTGTCCGATTCAGTTGATCACTCGACCGACATTGACGGCCGAGCTGCCGCGCGGCAACGGCGCGTTGTGGCGTGTGCTGTCGACGTTATCGCCGCATCCGCTGGATCTGACGCGGGACGGGCTGCCGGCCCTGAAAGCATTCATGCGGCTGCACGCGGTGCGCACGACACCGCTCGCGCAGCGCTGCATCGACGCGATCACCGATCTGGACTACAAGCCGGCGATCAAATGGATGTCGCTCGATAGTCAGTTTCCGTCGTTCGTGCGCGGCATCGAAATCATGCTGTCGTTCGACGAGACCGCGCTGCGCGAAGTTAGCCTGGTCGTGTTCACGAAACTGCTCGAACGGTTCTTCGCACCGTACGGGCCGACGAACAGCTATGTCCAACTGGTGGTCCGTTCGGCGCAGACCGGCCAGGAACTGAGGCGAGGCGCGGCCACGCCCGGCACGCAGCCGCTGATCTGAGCGCGAGCCGGTCTAATCCATATCCTCCGGATACAGGTGCGAAGTGACGACGGCCTACCCCTATTTGCCGCATCTCACGGCAATCGAGTTCGAATCGCTGGTCAGAACTGCAAGCGAACGATGGCGCGTGCGGTACTGGTGGATGGCACAACCTATCGTGAGGCCGAGCACGCCCAGGGACTCGCCTATTCGGTGGCCGCGCGTGCGGTAGCGGCGGTGCTCCGGTATCACAATGCCGGCGTCCCGGCTCGCCGCGACAAGGCGACGCCGCTGCACGATCCATTCGGACGCGTCCCTCTGGTGAAGCGCAATGACTGACGACAGCGCGCGCCGGTCACAAGTTATGCCCGACCGAATCTGTCCGAAACTGATCCCTTGCGGACAGGGGCATTTTGCCCTGTCCGTAAATAAGGGTTGAAATGTTTTGGACATTGTCTTACATTCGGACATCTATTTCGTACAGATTGAGTGCCCGATATGTCTCGAACCTTTGCCTATGCCCGCGTCAGTACGTCCGACCAGACCACCGCGAACCAGTTACGAGAGATCGAGGCGGCCGGCTTCTCGGTCGACAAGCGCCGCGTTGTGTCGGAAAGCATTTCGGGGAGCGTAAGCGCCGATCAGCGGCCGGGGTTTGCGCAGTTGCTCGTCAAGATGGAAGAAGGCGACGTGTTGATTGTGACGAAGCTCGACCGACTCGGCCGCAATGCGATGGACGTGCGGGCCACGGTCGAGGGATTGGCCGAACGCGGTATCCGGGTTCATTGTCTCGCCCTGGGCGGCGTAGATCTGACGAGCGCGGCCGGCCGGATGACGATGCAGGTGTTGAACGCAGTGGCCGAATTCGAGCGGGATCTGTTGATTGAGCGCACGCACGCTGGTATCGCTCGCGCCAAGGCGGAAGGCAAGGCGATGGGGCGGCCGTCCGCCCTGTCGGACGAGCAGCGGGCGGGCGTGCTGCGCGAGTTGAACACGGGGGCAAGCGTGGCCGCGCTCGCTCGGCGATTTGGCACGAGCCGCCAGACGATCATGCGGGTACGCGACGCAGTCTAAGCGGCGCGCCGTTCAACTCACGACGTGCTAGAGCTCGGCTCGCTGGGTCGTGGAGCGAGCAGCTTAAAGGCGCGAGGCGGCGCATGCGCGGTTCCGGGGAGGTATCCGGAATCTTGTGTGTGAGGCGGGTTAAGACTCAGATTCCGATGTTGAATCGTTCCGGGTAAAGCAGCG
>NZ_CABVPN010000024.1 GCF_902499115.1 Burkholderia diffusa | reverse complement strand
TGGACCGCCTCAGCCGATTCCATCCTCGAAAAGCTGCATCGACTTTGCTCGCGAATCAGCGGAACAGGACACTAGGTTGTCGTCGCACGATGACTCACCACTAAGCGCAGCAATAATGCGCGGTGGCCTCGGGCATTTGCACATTACGATGTCGCCATCCAGGGCAACTTCCGCTAAGAACTGTAAGCGGTAAGGTCCCCCGGACTTGGCAATGACGCCGTTGCTCTTACAGGCGGTGCAAAATGCTTGACCTCCGATCAGGGCGACTTGATGACCCATGAATGTCATCGGTGGTCCATCCGCAGGTAGAACGATGCCACCACTGGACAAAACGTCGCCCACAGACGCGATTCTTCTTTGCATTGTTTTCCCCACTCAGAAACCACGATCTTAGTCGCGTGGCTGCGCAATTTATCTCAGTATTCCTGAGGGGCGCTATATCCTTCTTTTCAATGAGTGGTTGATCACACGATGGAAACCTTGAGGCTCATACAACCGAGGATGGTTTCCAAACCCCCGTTGCCGAGCACTTCAGCATGTCGGCAGCTTTTGCACCGGTCAGATCGACGTCGGCGCAATCCCCGAGCGTCGGTTGCAAGCCGTCTTGCAACCACGGGATGTAATCGCATGGTCAAACAGGACCGTGATCGTCGTCAGCACTCGATTACAGGCGCTCCACGATTTCCCGCTGGTTTCAAGCATGTAGATGATGTCGGCTGGCGTGGCCTTTCGAGCTTCCAGTGAACCGAGGTTCGGATTCACCATATTCTCGATGGCCCAGTTCAGGATGTAGATCGACCCTTCGGCGAGAATGACCATCGCCTTTCCCTTGTAGCCGTCACAAAGCTGGCGGACGGTCAGCGCGAAGGCCGTACGGGCTTTCTCCGTCTTCTTGTCGGCGGCAGGGTCCTCGACCTTGTCGATCTCCGCTCGGAACGCGCGAGCAGCCTTCCTGGCGGCCGCAAGCGGGCGCGCATCCGCCTGGCCGTTCGGCCAGGGTTCAGCGCACCGGCGTCGGTGTGCGGGCAGCAGGCGATCCGGTAATCCGGGCGGCAGGCGCGGCGGGCGGGATGATGTTCGCGTAGCGCGCGTCGGTCAGCGTGCCGAGGAACGCGACGATGTCGTCGATTTCCGAGTCGGTGAGTGCGGGCTGCATGCCCGGCCGGCGGTTCATCGGCGTCGAATTGACGTTGATGTTGCCGCGATAGGCGGCCGGCACGTCGTCGAACGTCCTGGCGCCGTGATACCAGTAGCCCGGGTCGGTCGAGCGCGTGTTGTAGAACGCGACCGCGTCGCGCAGCGTCGTGAACACGCCGTTGTGCATGAACGTCTGCTTGACCGCGACGTTGCGCAGCCCCGGCGTGCGCAGGTAGCCGCACCATTGCGTCGGCTCGGGCCAGCGCAGCCGTGCGGCCGTGTCGCACAGGCCGTTGTCGAAATGGCGCGGATCTCGGTTCGCGGGCAGCGCGCGGTTGCGCGGCACCGCGATCGCGTCGTAGCCGAAATCGGTGAAGAGCGAGCGCTCCGGCCGGCTCGACGTCTCCGTCAGCGTATGGCAACTCATGCAGTTGCCCTTGTCAGGATTGCGGAACAGCGCCAGGCCGCGCATCTCGGCCGGCGCGAGCGGCTTGCGCGTGCGCAGGTACGCGTCGAAGCGCGACGTGAACGGCGCCATGTCGTCGCTCTGCAGATACGCTTCAACGGCCGAGCCCAGCGCACGCACCAGCTGTTCGGGGTCGCGCCGCACCGATGCGCCGAAGCGCGCGGCGAGATCGTCCGCCAGTTCGGTGCCGTCGACCTTGCGTAGCAGCGCGGCCGGCGATCGATTGTTCATCTCGTTCGGATCGAACAACGGCCCGCGGATCTGTTCGGCAAGCGTGTCCGCGCGGCCGTCGCTGAAGAGGCCGCCGAACGGCGACGGCGCGGGCGCGTCGTCATCCTGGTAGAAGTGGCGGCGCGGCACGTAGCGCACGTAGAGCAGCGACGGCGCGTTGCGCAGGCTGAAGCGCCCGTGGCGGCTGCCTTCCGGCACGCCGGGCCCCGCGAGCGAAGCGGCCGACAATGTCGGCGCGAACGCGCGTCCCGGATCGTGGCAGCCCGCGCACGACATGCCGCGCGGCTCGGACAGCCGCGGATCGAAGAAGATCCGGCGGCCCAGCGCGACGAGCGTCGGATCGGGCGCGAAACGGGCGCCCGCCGCGTCGACCTTGCCGGTCACCTGCGGCGTGCCGTTGCCGATCGTGCCGACGACGCGCGACGGCACACCGGGAAGAAGGATCGTCTCCGACGGTGTGGCATGGGCCGCGAGCGCCGCGCCGGCGAGCAGGGCGGCGGCAAGCACGCGTACCGTCCGGCCACCGCCGGCGACCGGAACCGAAGCGCAAACCCGATGCTCGGCAGCGGTCGCCGACGAAACCGTCCGCTTCCGCGAGCCGGCCATCCGTCGCCGGCGGCCGGTCGAATTCGTCAAATCATCACTCAATCGAACTTCGTCACTCACGGCGCGATGAACCCCGTCTTGTCGCATGCGAGCGTGTTGCCCGACTGGTCGCACGACGCGAGCAGCTTGCCGGCCGCCGAATACGCATGGAACACCCAGCCCGTCGCCGGCGCCGCGCGTCGCTCCATGATCAGGAAGCCGAAGCTGTTGTGGTGTGACAGTCGTTCGATCACGGCGCCCGGCGCGGGCGTCACGCCGGCCGGGAATGGATCGGGCAGCGCGACGTCGAGGTTGTCCCCGCCGTTGCCGGACACGATCGTCGCCGGATGCCCGGACGAGAAGTTGATCGCCTGGAAATCGTGCACGTGCCCGTGCAGCGCGACCTGGATGCCGGGCGGATAGTACGCCTGCGCGTTCAGGCTCGCCATCACCGACTGCAGCGCGAGGTTGCCCGGCGCCGGCGTGCTGCCGGCGATCGGCGCGAATGCGAGGATCGGATGGTGGTTCGTGAAGATCGTCGTCGACATGCCGGCCTTCGACGCGAGCGACGCGACCGTCTGGAACTGCTTCTGATAGATGCGGAACTGAGCGTCGGTCGTCTTCAGCGGATTGCGACCGACCTTCGCGGTGTCGAACACGATCACTTGCGTGCCGCCGCCGAGCGACACCGCATACGGATCCGAGTAGTTCGCGTCGTCGTCGTTGGCCGGATCGTCGCACGAACGCGCTGCCGAATACGGGTGCGGATCGAGGAAGCGGTACCAGCCCTGTCCAGCCCGTGCGCATTCCTCGTGGTTGCCGCGCACGACAACCCACGGCGCCTTCGCGAACAGCGGTGCGGCCGGGCGGAACAGGTCGGCCTGCCACGTATCCCAGCCGTAGCCCCACGGGCTGTCCTTGCAGCCGGCGATGTCGGGCGGGCACGCGTTTTCGCGGTAGTGATAGTCGCCGACGTGCAGCACGAGGTCCGGCGACAGCTTCGCGACGCTCGCCGCGATCGTGTCGAACGGCCAGACCGTCGCGTCGTTGCACGCCTGCCATGCGTTGTCGGCCTTCTTCATCCGGCAGCCGGTGTCGGCGATGATCGCGATGCGCTGCGGCTGCGCTTTCGGCAGCGGCAGCGCGCGGCCCGCGACGCTCGCCGCCTGTGCATCGGTGGGCAGCATCGCTTCGCAGACCGACACCGGGAAGCTCGACGGTTTCGAGTCGGCCGGGGCGCTCGCCGTCGGACGTTGCGCGATGGTCGCGGCGCCGGCACGCAGCGTCATGCGCGACAGCTTGCCGTCGACGGACAACTGCGGACACAGCGGATCGCTCGCGGACACGGGGCTGTAGTTGGTGACCACGCGTGCGATCGCCTGGTTCGCATCGCCGATCTCGACCCACGCGGCCTGAACGTTGATCGCGGCACTGGCCGGGTCGGCGGGCGTATCGATGTGATTCGAACACGCGGACAGCGCCGCGAGGGCAACAAGCGGAGCGCAGCGCACGAACAGCGCGCGGGAGAGGAGTCGTCGCATGGGAGGCACCGTAGGAAAGCCGTCAACGATACGGAACGCGAATGTAAGAATTGTGAAGGATGGGGTGCGAAGACCGACGCGGCGCGCGAGTCGTGCCGCGTTCGCAGCCTTGACCTCAAGCCGGCTTGAAGCAGCATAGTCCGGATCACGGTCAACGATGCGGACAAAAGGAGAATCGACGATGGAAGGAAACCGGACAAACGAAGCGCAGTCTGCGCTATGGAATGGCCCGTCGGGGCTGGCATGGGTCGACGCGCAGCGCTCGCTCGACCGGATGTTCGAGCCGTTCGAGACATTGCTCGCGGATGGGGCGGTGGTGGCGTCCTCGAGCAGCGTGCTCGACGTCGGCTGCGGCACCGGCGCGGTGACGCTCGCGATCGCACGGCGGATTGGCGCGCACGCGCACTGTACGGGCCTGGATATTTCGGCGCAGATGATCGCCGCTGCACGGGCACGCGTCGAACGCGAGGGCGTTGATGCCGACTTCGTGCATGCCGATGCGCAGACGCATGCGTTTGCGCCGGGGCAGTTCGATCTGATCGTGTCGCGCTTCGGTGTGATGTTCTTCGACGATCCGGTGCAGGCCTTCGCGAACCTGCGGCACGCGGCGCGCCCGAACGCGCAACTGCGATTCGTCGCATGGCGCGGCGCCGCCGACAATCCGTTCATGACGACGGCAGAGCGTGTCGCGGCGCCATTGCTGCCCGCCATGCCGGCGCGGCAGCCGGGGGCGCCGGGACAATTCGCGTTCGGCGACCGGCAACGGATCGCGTCGGTATTGTCGGACAGCGGCTGGGCCGACATCGCGATCGAGCCGATCGATATCGCGTGCGCGTTGCCGGTGTCCGAGCTGGACGACTACATCGCGCGACTGGGGCCGGTCGGGCTCGCGCTTCGTCAGGTGGACGACGCGACGCGCCGGCGCGTGATCGATACGGTTCGCGCTATGTGCAGGGCGCGAACCTGTGCTTCGACGCGGCGTGCTGGCTCGTCACCGCGCGGGCGCCGTCTGCATGATGCATCGGGAAAATGGCGGCAGCCCGTTGTTCGGCATGCGTGTTGCCGTTCATGCGTGACGAGGCTGCGGCGCCGTGCAAAAGGCAGGTATCAGTCGCGCCTCGCACGCAACATCAGCCAGGCGCAGCTGGCCGCCACGAGCGCGAGCCCGAGCAGCACCGCCTCGACGCCGAGTGCGAAACCGGGCGGCATCTCGCCGCTGTTCGGCACGGGCGACAGGTTGGCGGTGATCGCGATCGCGCCGCCGGCCAGCAGCGCGATGCAGAAGATCCAGTAAACCTTGCCGCGCGGTGCGGCGGTGCGGATCCGCCACAGCGCAAGGCCGACGCCGCCGAGGTAAAGCACCGCGAGCGTCGCGAGCGCGATGAAGTCGCCGGTGCGATTGTTCAGGAGGCTGCTCATGGCATGGCTCCGTCGGCTGCCGCGCGTCGGCTCGACGAGAGGAACGCAGCGGTCGGATTCATTCGGCCTCCGTTGCGTGTCCCGGCGCGCGGCTCAGCAGATGCGTACGCTGGTCGGCTGCTAGCGAGACGTAGCGTTCGTATTGACGCAGTACGTCAGCGATCAGTTCGTCGCCGCGCAGATATTCGATGTCGTAGCCGAGCCGGCCGTCCTCGAAGAACGTGACGATGCCGTACACGTGCGGACGCTCGGCATCCGGCTCGGCCGCTTCGCGTACCAGGAAGGCCGCCGCGGATTTCGCCGTTACGCGCGCGCCGTAGACGAAATCGCGGTGTTCCGCGGTCGGCACGGTCAGCCGCACCGCGTCGTCGCTGTCGCGCTGCACGTGTGCGTCGACGCCGCCCGAACGCAGCTCGTCGGCGACTTTGCGCAGCGCGGGCTCGACGGTTTCCGCGACGAACTGGCGTGCGTCGGCTTCGGTCGTCTGCCGCAGGATGTGGGTCAGGCGATGGCGCCAGTGCTGGCCGGTCCAGAAGCTCGTCGCGGGCGCGACGTCCTGGGAATAGTGCGCGCGGTCGGCCGCGAGCCCGCGCCACAGCCCGTAACACAGCGCGAGCATGATCAAGGCGACCGGCAATGCGGCGATCAACGTCATCGCCTGCAGCGCGCCGAGCCCGCCCGCGACCAGTAGCACGGCCGCCGTCACGCCCAGCAGCGCAGCCCAGAACAGCCGCTGCCAGACCGGCGAATGCGCGGTGCCGCGCGTCGCGATCTGGTCGATCACGAATGCGCCGGAATCGGCGGACGTGACGAAGAACACCGCGATCAGCACGATCGCGACGATCGACAGCAACTGCGGAAGCGGCAGGAAATCGAAGAAACGGAACAGCAACGCATCGACACTGCCGGCCGTTTGCGCGAGCGCGCCGGCCGCGCCATGCGTGTCGAGCCAGATCGCGCTGTTGCCGAACACGGTCATCCACACGAGATTGAATGCGGTCGGCACGAGCAACACACCGATCACGAACTGGCGGATCGTGCGGCCGCGCGAGATGCGCGCGATGAACATGCCGACGAACGGTGACCACGATACCCACCATGCCCAGTAGAGGATCGTCCAGCCGCCGAACCAGCCTTCTTCGCGCGGCGGCGCGTACGCATAGGTGCGGAACGACAGGTCGATGAGATTCGACAGGTACTGGCCGATGTTGTCGCCGAGCGCGCGCAGCAGGAACGACGTCGGGCCCGCGACGACCACGAACGCGAGCAACAGGAACGCCAGCAGCAGGTTCAGCTCGGACAGCCGCCGCACGCCCTTGTCGAGACCGCTCGCGGCCGATGCGCCGGCCAGGATCACGACGATCACGACGAGCCCGATGCGAAACGCGTTGCCGCTCGTATCCCAGCCGGCGACCGTATGCAGGCCCGCGCTCAACTGCATCACGCCGTAGCCGAGCGTCGTCGCGATGCCCGCGACCGTGCCGACCAGCGCGAACGCGTCGACCGCGTGGCCGATCCAGCCGTTCACGCGCTCGCGCAGCACCGGATACAGGCCGGAGCGCAGCGTCAGCGGCAGGTTGTAGCGGAATCCGAAGTATGCGAGCACGAGCCCCATCAGCCCGTAGATCGCCCACGCATGAAAGCCCCAGTGGAAGAAGGTCATCAGCATCGCCTCGCGCGCGGCTGCCGGCGTGCCGGGGTCGACGGTCGGCGGCTTCAGGAAGTGCTGCATCGGCTCGCCGACGCCGAAGTACATGAGGCCGATGCCCATGCCCGCCGCGAACAGCATGGCTGTCCACGACAGGAAGCTGAACTCGGGCTCGGCGTCGTCGGGGCCGAGCCGGATGTTGCCGAAGTCGCTTGCCGCGATCAGCACGAGGAACACGAGGAACGTGGTGACGGCGAGTACGTAGAACCAGTCGAAGCGCGCGACGACCCATTGCTGGCCGGAGGAGAAGAGCGCGCCTGCTTCGTTCGGGCGCAGCGCGCACACGACGAGCAGTGCACCGATGACCGCGAGCGCGGGCAGCACGACCTGCGGCTTGAATGTCGTGCGGGGCGAGGAACGGGAATCTGGCATGGCTGGCATCCAGTTGTGGGCGCAACGAGGCGCGACGCCGCCCGGCGCGCATGGCGCGCGACGGACCCTTATACGGCGTGCGCCGAGTGTACCGCGGTGTCAGGACTGCATGAAGGGATATGCAGCAGGGATAAACCTGACGAATTGTAAGGTATCGGGGCGATCGCGAAAACCCGCACGCTGCGCGCGGCGTGCGAAAGAGGTCGACGCCGAACGTCAACGGGCGCCCCGGACGATGCCGGATCGTCCGGGGCTCGAGCAGGGGAGGCGCAGCCGTACGGGTTCAGAACGTCATGGCGATCCCGGCCATGCCGACGAACTGGCCGTGCGTCGTCGACGGCGTGAGCTGCTGCGAATCGCCGACGATCGGCGCCGCGTCGACGATATGGCCGGCACCCAGCGCGCCGAGCGTCCGCCCGCTCGAATGCGTGTACGCCTGCAGCGCATAGAGCGTCGTGCGCTTCGACAGGCTGTACGACTCCTTCAGCGAATACTGCTGGTAACGGGCCGCGTCCGACACGCCGTTCGCCTTCGACGCGAGCGTGTACGCGAACGCGCCGGCCACCGAGAAGGTCGGCGTGAAGCGGTACGCGGCGAGCGCGCCGTAGGTGTTGAACACGGCTGTGTCCGTGAACGCGGAGCCGTTGCCGGGCAGGTACTTCACGTTCGAGTAGTTGAGGCCCATCGTCAGGTTGCCGAGCGTGTAGTTGCCGGCCGCTGCGACCTGCTCGACGGCCTTCGCGGTCAGGTAGCCCTGGTTCAGCACGGACACCGCGAAGCTGCCCGAAGCCGCGGTCGCCGGATTGAGGAAGCCCGCCGACGAGCCCGAGCTGTTGATGCGCAGGTAGCCGGCCGCGATCCCGACCGGCCCGTTCGCATAGCGCAGCGCGGCGCTGAACGTGTTGCCCTTGCCGGTCGCGCCGGCGATGCCGCCGAACGCGTACATCGCGCTCGCGGTCAGCCCGAAGAGGGTCGGCGACGTGTAGGTGACGGAATTGTTTACGCGGATCGTCGTGTCGAGCCCGTCGATGTCGCCCGGATGCGCGCCCGTCGCGCCGGTCAGCCAGCTGCTCGACGCGTACGGGCCGACCAGCAGGAAGTACGGCGTGTACTGGCGGCCGGCCGTCACCGTGCCGTAATGATCGTTGCGCAGCCCGACGAAGGCCTGGCGGTTGAAGATCGTGCCGGCGGCGGCTTGCGCGCCGGTGTTCAGGTTGAAGCCGGATTGCAGGTCGAAGATCGCGTGCGTGCCGCCGCCGAGATCCTCGTCGCCGCGCAGCCCGAACTTCGACGCATACAGGTTGCCGTCGCGCATGTAAATGTTCGAGTGGCCCTGCTGGTTGTTGACGTACGCGAGCGAATCGTCGACCACGCCGTACAGCGTCACGCTGCTCTGCGCACGGGCGGTGGAAGCGCCGAGCGACGCGGCCGATAAAATCAGGATTGCATAATAGTTGTGCGATGCTTTCATTGACGATCTCCAAGTCTCTTCAAGGGGCGGGAGGCTGATCGGCCTCCTCTTTGGTGGAGGGGCGGGCCGTGTGCGCGGCCCGCCCGATCTGAGGGTTCGGCGTCGTCCCGCGCTTGCGCGGTCAGTCGTCGAGTGCCACGACGACGCGACGCCACGCGCCGTCCCGCGCATCGTGTTCGACGCACGCACCGCGCACGGCAAGCGCGCACTGCAGCGATGCCGGCAGCAGGATCTCCACGCGCCCGGCAGGGCGGTTCATGCGGCCATCCCAGCGGACCGACACGCCGAGTTCACCGGACGCCGTGCGTCCGGTCTCGACGCGCCACAGCCCGTATTCGCCGTCGCGCCACGCTTCCGTTTCGCCGTCGTCCTCGACGCATTCGCCATACGCAACGCCGTCCTCGACGCGCGGCGCGACGAGGAAGCCGCGCGTGTCCGCGCGTGCGCCGAACCGTTGCTCTGCGACGTTCAGCGGCAGCACGCGGCCTTCGCGCAACAGCATCACCGGCGTGTCGAGCGGCGCGGGCAGCGTCACGTTCGCGCCGCCGTCGAACGACTGCGCGCTCGCGCAGCACAGCCAGCGCGCACCGGACGGCAGGTAGACCGCGCGCTCCGTGCGGCCCGGCTCGACGACCGGCGCGACCAGCAGCGCGTCGCCGAGCATCATGTCGTCGCATTCGACGTAGCAGCGCGGGTCGCCGGGGAAGTCGCCGAAGGTCGGCCGCAGCACCGGCTCGTAGCGCGTGGTCGACAGCCACAGCAGGTGATAGAGGTAAGGCAGCAGCCGGTAGCGCTGCTTGAGCAGCGACGCGACCCGCGCGGTGATCTCCGGATACATCCACGGTTCGTTGACGGTTCCGTCGTCATTCCACGAATGGATGCTGAAGCGCGGCATGAAGATGCCGAACTGCACCCAGCGCAGCAGCAGCTCGGGCGACGGGGCGGGGCCGGAGAAGCCGCCGATGTCGTGACCGATGTTCGACACGCCCGACAACGCGAGCCCGAGGCTCATCTTCAGGTTGTAGCGCAGCGTTTCCCACGACGTGTAGTTGTCGCCGGACCAGGTCTGCACATAACGCTGCATGCCCGCGCCGCCGGAGCGCGACACGAGGAACGGCCGCCGCGCCGGCGCATGTGCGCGCTGTGCGTCGCGCGACGCGCGCATCATCAGCATCGTCTGCAGCACCTTCGCCTCGCGTGCGGGAAACGGCTGCCCGAAGCCGTGCGCGATTGCGTCGGGCGACCAGATCTCGTATTCGTTGTTGTCGTTCCACGTCGACTCGATCCCGTAGTCGAGCAGCGCCGACGTGACCTGCTCGCGCCACCAGTCGTAGGCGTCCGGTTGCGTGAAGTCGAGATACGCGCCAACCTCGTCCCAGAATTGCACCCATGCCGGTTCGCCGGATGCCGAGCGGATCAGCAGCCCGCGCCGCGCGGCGTCGTCGAACGCCGGGTGGTCGCGCAGCAGGCACGGCTTGATGTTCGCGCACAGGCGGATACCGTGGTCGCGGTAGTGCTTCACGAAACCCTTCGCGTCGGGAAACTTCTCGCGGTTCCAGTTGAACACGTAGCGTTTCTCGCCGATCGACGTATAGCCCGACGACAGGTGGAACGAATCGCACAGAATGTCGTGCGATTCGCACCGCTCGACGAACTGGTTCATCTGCCGCTGCGCGTCCGGTGCGTCGGTGTAGCTCATCGTCGAGCCCGAATAGCCGAGCCCCCATTTCGGCGTGCGCGCCGGGCGCCCGGTGAGCCACGTGAAGCGCCGCGCGGCCGTGAGCGGCGTGTCGGGCGACGCGATGAAGTAGTAGTCGAGATCGCCGTGCTCGGCGACGAAGTAGCGGTAGAGCCCGTGGTAGTTGTCGAGCTCGCGGCCCATGTCGAACGCGCAATCCGACAGCGTGTCGTAGAACAGCCCGAAGCCCTGGCACGCGTCGGGCGACCACGTGACGTAGAACGGAATGTGCTTGTAGAGCGGGTCCGTGTGCTTTGCGCTGTAACCCATCGCGTCGATGTTGCGCATCTCGAAGCGCGCGCCGGTGCGGTCGAGGTCGCCCGCGCGCTCGCCGAGACCGAACACCTTGTCGCCGCGCTCGCGAGCGACGTAGTGATAGGCGCGATCGTCCCACCAGCCGAAGTTGTACGCCTGCGTCGCGCGATCGGCGAGCACGACGCGCCACGCGCCGTCGGCGCCGCGCATCGACCACGTGCAATGGCCGCCTTGCCGGCTTACCGTGAGGCGGATCTGCGCGGTTTCGATGCGCACGCCGCCGTCGTCTTCGACGAAGTCGTAGGCCGGCTGCGCGAAGCCGCTCAGGTCGAGACGGTCGCGCCCTTCGAGCGGCACGTCGTCGAGGCCCGGCGCGATGGTCCAGGTGCGCGGGTTGCGCGCCGTCGCGTCGGGCAGCACGCGCACGCGCACGATGTCGTCCTCGAGCACGAAGATCTCGATGGTTGCGCCCGCGTCGGACGCGAGCAGCACACGGTTCGCCTGCCGGTCGGCGACGTGGAACACGGGCGGATGAAGAAGCGAAGTCATGTAAGCGATTCCTGGTGAAGACGGAGGTCAGGCGTGCTGCGCGAGCAGGCGCTCCTGCTTCGACTGCCCGCGAATCAGCACCGCGAGCAGCGTGACGCCGATCATGTCGAACAGGCCGAGGCACGCGAACAGCGGTGCGTAGCCGATCTTGTCGGCGAGCGCGCCGACCAGCAGCGAGAAGCCGAGCCCGCCGATCCATGCGGCCATGCCCGCAAAGCCGCTGGCGGTGCCGACTTCCTCGGGATCGAACACGTCGGCCGACAGCGTGTTGACGAGCGCGGAGATCATCTGGTGCGCGAAGCCGCCGACGCAGAACAGGCCGATGGCCGTGTACGGCGACGACACGAGCCCGATCATCGCCGGCCCCAGCATCAGCACCGCGCCGAGCGCGACGCCGGCGACACGCGACCACACGAGCGGCAGCCTGAACCGGTTCGCGAGGTAGGGCGAGAGATAGCCGCCGGCGATGCCGCCGAGATCGGCCGCGAGAAACGGCATCCACGCGAACACGGCGATCTGCGTGAGCGCCATGTGGCGTTCGGTGGCGAGGTACAGCGGAATCCAGAAACTGAAAGTCTGCCACGCGGGTTCCGCGAAGAAGCGCGGCAGCGCGATCGCCCAGAAACGACGCGCGGTGACGACGTCGCGAATCCGGCGCTTCGACGCGGTCGGCATCGTGGCCTGGCCGTCACGGATCAGCGTGCGCTCCTGTGACGTGATGCGCGGATGATCGGCCGGCGACCGGTACTGCGTGTACCAGAGCGCGGCCCACACGAAGCCGAGCGCGCCGGTGACCATGAACGCGGATTGCCAGCCGAATCGCATCGACAGGAACACGACGAGCGGCGGCGCGATCGCGGCGCCGAGCGACGTGCCCGCGTTGAAGTAGCCGACCGCGACGGATTTCTCGCGATCGGGAAACCATTCGGCGACGGCCTTCATCCCTGACGGAATCGCGGCGGCCTCGAACAGCCCGAGCAAGCCGCGCAGGATGCCGAGCGACAGCCAGCCCGACGCGAAGCCGTGCGCGACGCCGACCACCGACCACAGCATCGCGAACAGCGCGAACCCGACCCGCAGGCCGATCAGGTCGACGATGAACCCGCATACCGGCTGCATGATCGTGTAGCCGATCTGGAACGCCCCGACGATATACGAGTATTGCTGCGTCGAGATCGCGAACACCTGCTTCAGTTCCGGTGCGAGCACCGCGAGGGAATTTCGCGCAAGGTAGTTGAGGATCGTGCCGAGACATACCAGCACGATGATCCACCAGCGCAACGCCTTGACTGTTTTCACTGCTGTCTCCTGAGCCATGCAAGTCGCCCGGCTGGGGCGTCTTATGCGGTCATATTTGTACGATGTCAGATCTTCATGGGCGGCCGATTCACCTGTCTTCTACCGGAATTGGCGCATTCGATCGAACATTTCGCTGCTATCGAAAGCCAATGTTATCTGACGACTGATCATTTTCGAGCATCCTATGTTCGAATTCGAATCAGGTCAACGTGAATCTGCATTCGAACGAACATCCTCGGGGTATTCCCGATAGGTGCGCGGACGGGATCCTCGGTGCGTTGCGCGACGAGGGCGGCGAATGCCGGCTGGACGGCGATCGAGCGGTCGTCGCACGACCAATTGCATCAGGCGGGCCCGGCAGGGGGCGTGGGAACCCTGATGAAAATTTATTTTTTTCCGGTCGGCAGATTGTGTAAATTGATTTTCATCAACCTTGCAAAACCATTCGCAATGACGCCTCTCGTTCCGCACGATGCCAGTCACGAGGAATCCGCGATCGCGGAGCGCATCGCCTCGGCCATGCCGCGGATGACGCCAATCCACCGCCGGATGGGCGAGTTCGTGCTCGCGAATCCGTTTCGCGCGGCGACGATGCGGATCGACGAGCTGGCGCAGGCCGTGAACGCGTCGATCGCGACCGCGAACCGCTTCGCGAAGGCGCTGGGTTTCGACGGCTATCCGGCGATGCGCGCGGCGCTCGTGCGCGGCTTCGAGGCGACGCTCGGCCCGGTCGAGCGGCTGCGTTCCGCGCAGGAGCAGGAACAAGAGCAGGGCGTGCGCGGCGCAGCGTGGATCGACGCGGTGTTCGACCAGGCCGTCGCGAACATCGAGAACACGCGTGCGCAGCTGGATGCGGCCGACGTCGAGGCGGCCGTCGAGGCGATCGTCGGCGCGCGGCGCGTGCTGATTCTCGGCGCCGGTTCGAGCGCGTTTCTGACCGGACTGATGGAACACGGATTGTCGGTGTGTCACGACAACGTGCAGTCGCTCGCGCTGCTCGGGGGGCCGTCGCATGCGGCGCGGCGCCTGTATACGGCCGACTCGCGCGATCTCGTGATCGCGCTCGCGTTTCCGCGCTACGTCAAGGACACGATCGAGCTGGCCCGCCGCGCGGCCGCGCGCGGCGCGCGCGTGCTCGGCATCTCCGACGGGCCCGGTTCGCCGCTTGCACCGATCGCGTCGCTGAATCTGTATGTCAAGGCCGAACGGCGTTTCGCGGCCACGTCGGAGGCGGCCGTGCTGACGATGATCGAGGCGCTGATCGACGCGGTCGCGCTGCGCACGCACCGCTCCGCGAAGTCCGCCGCCGAAATGACCGAATTCCTGTTGCCGTGGCTGATCCACCCGCAAGCGGTGCCGCCGGCCGCCACCCCTTCTTCCTCCGGTACGAAAAAATCATGACTTCACCCGCGATCGTCGCGATTCATGGCGGTGCAGGCACGATCCTGCGCGATGCGATGGACACCGACACCGAACGCCAGTACCGCGCCGAACTCACCGCGATCCTGCTGGCCGCGCAACAGGTGCTCGCCGATGGCGGCAGCGCGCTCGACGCCGTCACCGTCGCCGTGCGGCTGCTCGAGGACTGTCCGCTGTTCAACGCCGGGCGCGGTGCCGTCTATACGGCCGAAGGCAAACACGAACTCGACGCGGCGGTGATGGACGGCACGACGCTCGCGGCCGGCGCGATCTGCTGCGCGACCCGCGTGCGCAATCCGGTGCTCGCCGCACGGCGCGTGATGGAGGCGAGCGAGCACGTGCTGCTGGCAGGCGCGGGCGCCGACGCGTTCGCGGCCGCAAAGGGCCTCGAACTCGCCGAGCCCGGCTACTTCGACACCGAGGCGCGTCATGCACAGTGGGTCAAGGCGCGCGCGGCGGCCGGCACGATGCTCGATCACGATGCCGCGACCTTCGCGTTCGGCGCCGGGCAGCCGGCCGAGCCGCTCGATCCCGATCGCAAGCACGGCACGGTCGGCGCGGTCGCGTGCGACGTGCACGGCCATATCGCGGCGGCGACGTCGACCGGCGGCATCACGAACAAGCAGCCCGGCCGCGTCGGCGATTCGCCGATCATCGGCGCCGGCTGCTATGCGGACGACGCGACCTGCGCGGTATCCGCGACGGGCACCGGCGAGATGTTCATCCGGCTCGCGACCGCGCATGACGTGGCCGCGCAGATGGCCTATCGCGGCGCATCGCTCGCCGATGCCGCGCACGACGCCGTGATGAACAAGCTGTCGCGCCTGGCCGGGCGCGGCGGGATCGTCGCGGTCGACGCGCACGGCAACGTCGCGATGCCGTTCAACACGGAAGGGATGTATCGCGGCTACGCGCGCGTCGGCGAGACGCCCGTGGTCGGCATCTATCGCGACGATGCGGCCTGATTCCGGATCGTACGAGGAGACCTTCGCATGACTTCGAGCCGAACCCCGTCCGCGCTGGTGCTGCCGGAGCAGCGCGTCGTCGCCGTCGACGACCTGTCGGTCATGTTTCGCCGCGAAAACGCGACGTTCGATGCGGTGCGCAACGTGTCGTTTCACGTCGATCGCGGCGAGACGCTCGCGATCGTCGGCGAGTCGGGCTCCGGCAAGTCGGTCACGTCGCTCGCGCTGATGCGGCTCGTCGAGCATGGCGGCGGCGAGATCACGAGCGGCCGGATCGCGTTGCGGCGTCGCGGCGGCGCGCTCGTCGACCTCGTGCGGGCGAGCGCGGCGACGATGCGCGGGATCCGCGGCGCGGACATCGCGATGATCTTCCAGGAGCCGATGACGTCGCTGAACCCGGTGTTTACGGTCGGCGACCAGATCAGCGAGGCGATCGCGCTGCACCAGTCGAAGAGCGCGACCGAAGCCCGCGCGGAAGCGTTGCGGCTGCTCGATCTCGTGCGCATTCCGGAGGCGCGCCGCGTGTTCGCGCGCTATCCGCACCAGTTGTCCGGCGGGATGCGGCAGCGCGTGATGATCGCGATGGCGCTGTCGTGCCGGCCCGCGCTCCTGATCGCCGACGAACCGACGACCGCGCTCGACGTGACGATCCAGGCGCAGATCCTGCAACTGATCCGCGGCCTGCAGGACGAAATGAACATGGGCGTGATCTTCATCACGCACGACATGGGCGTGGTCGCCGAGGTGGCCGATCGCGTGCTCGTGATGTATCGCGGCGAGAAGGTCGAGGAGGGCGAGTCCGAACGCATTTTCGCGACGCCCGCGCATCGCTATACGCGTGCGCTGCTCGCGGCCGTGCCGCGGCTCGGCTCGATGCAGGGCACCGATAACCCCGAGAAATTCCCGCTGCTGAAGGTGGACGGCGCGAGCGCGGCCACGCCGGCATCTGCCGCGAACGACGCGGTCGCGGCCCCCGTCGCCGGGCAGCCGCACGTCGATCCGGCCGCGCCGCCGATCCTGCGCGTGCGCGATCTCGTCACGCGGTTTCCGGTGAAGAGCGGCGTGTTCGGCCGCGTGTCGCAATACGTGCACGCGGTCGAGCGCGTGAGCTTCGAGCTGCGCGCGGGCGAGACGCTCGCGCTCGTCGGCGAATCCGGCTGCGGCAAGTCGACCACCGGCCGCTCGCTGCTGCGCCTCGTCGAATCGCAGAGCGGCTCGATCGAATTCGACGGCCGCGACATCAGCGCGATGAAGGGCCATGACCTGCAGGCGCTGCGCCGAAACATCCAGTTCATCTTCCAGGATCCGTTCGCGTCGCTGAACCCGCGCCTCACGGTCGGTTTCTCGATCATGGAGCCGCTGCTCGTACACGGCGTCGCGAGCGGCCGCGAAGCGCAGGCGCGCGTCGACTGGCTGCTCGAGAAGGTCGGCCTGCCACCGGAGGCCGCACGCCGCTATCCGCACGAATTCTCGGGCGGCCAGCGTCAGCGGATCGCCATCGCACGCGCGCTCGCGCTGAATCCGAAGGTCGTGATCGCCGATGAATCGGTGTCGGCGCTCGACGTGTCCGTGCAGGCGCAGATCGTGAACCTGATGCTCGACCTGCAGCGCGAGCTGGGCGTCGCGTATCTGTTCATCTCGCACGACATGGCCGTCGTCGAGCGCATCAGCCATCGCGTCGCGGTGATGTATCTCGGCCAGATCGTCGAGATCGGCCCGCGCCGCGCGGTGTTCGAGGCGCCGCAGCATCCTTATACGAGGAAGCTGATGAGCGCGGTGCCGGTGGCAGACCCCGCGCGCCGGCATGCGCCGCGCCAGCTCGCGGCGGACGAGATTCCGAGCCCGATCCGCGCGGTCGGCGACGAGCCGATCGTCGCGCCGCTCGTTGCGGTCGGCCCCGATCATTACGTCGCGGCGCATCGCGTCGGCGGCGCGTATTGATTGCACGGCGAGTCGGATATGGACCGCAGCTGCGCACGCGCCAGGCAACGGCGTCATTTTCCCGAGCGGATGCAGTCACGCCGCGATTTCCACCACGCGTTACCGAATCATCCACAGGAGCCAGACAAAATGAACAAGTCGAATTCGTTCCCGATGTTCCGTCCGCGCGCGTTGTTCGCCGCGGGGGCAGGCGCGCTGGCGCTGTCGGTCGCCGTGCCCGCGTTCGCGCAACAGAACGTCGTGGTCGCCGTGTACTCGACGTTCACGACGATGGACCCGTATGACGCGAACGACACGGTGTCGCAAGCTGTCGTCAAGTCGTTCTACGAAGGGCTGTTCGGCTTCGACAAGGACATGAAGCTCGTCAACGTGCTCGCGACGAGCTACCAGGCGTCGCCCGATGCGAAGGTCTACACGGTCAAGCTGCGCCCGGGCGTGAAGTTCCACGACGGCACGGATTTCAACGCCGAGGCGGTGAAGGCGAACTTCGACCGCGTGACCGATCCGGCGAACAAGCTGAAGCGTTACGGGCTGTTCCGCGTGATCGAGAAGACCGAGGTGGTCGATCCGATGACGGTGCGCTTCACGCTGCGCGAGCCGTTCTCCGCGTTCATCAACACGCTCGCGCATCCCTCGGCGGTGATGATTTCGCCGGCCGCGCTGAAGAAGTGGGGGCGCGACGTGTCGCTGCATCCGGTCGGCACGGGCCCGTTCGAGTTCGTCGAATGGAAGCAGACCGACGACATGAAGGTGAAGAAGTTTGCCGGCTACTGGAAGAAGGGCTATCCGAAGGTCGATTCGATCGACTGGAAGCCGGTGGTCGACAACAACACGCGCGCCGCGTTGCTCAAGACCGGCGAGGCCGATTTCGCGTTCACGATCCCGTTCGAGCAGGCTGCCGACCTGAAGAGCAATCCGAAGGTCGAGCTGATCGAGCGGCCGTCGATCATCCAGCGCTACATCTCGCTGAACACGCAGAAGAAGCCGTTCGACAATCCGAAGGTGCGTGAAGCGCTGAACTACGCGGTCAACAAGGAAGCGCTCGCGAAGGTCGTATTCGCCGGCTACGCAACCCCGCAGACGGGCGTCGCCCCGGTGGGCGTCGAATACGCGACCAAGCTCGGGCCCTGGCCGTACGATCCGGCGAAGGCGCGCGCGCTGTTGAAGGAGGCCGGTTATCCGAACGGCTTCGAGTCGACGCTCTGGTCCGCGTACAACCATTCGACGGCGCAGAAGCTGATCCAGTTCGTCCAGCAGCAGCTCGCGCAGGTCGGCGTGAAGGTGCAGGTGCAGGCACTCGAGGCCGGCGAGCGGGTCGCGAAGGTCGAGAGCGCGCAGGATCCGGCGACGGCACCGGTGCGGATGTACTACAGCGGCTGGTCGGCCTCGACGGGCGAGGCGAACTGGGCGCTGTCGCCGCTGCTCGCGTCCACGTCGGCGCCGCCGAAGCTCTACAACACCGCGTACTACAAGAACGGTGCCGTCGACGACGATCTCGCGAAGGCGCTCGAGACGACCGACCAAGCGAAGAAGGCCTCCCTGTACGCCGACGCGCAGAAGCAAGTGTGGGCCGACGCGCCGTGGATCTTCCTGGTGCAGGAGAAGATCGTCTATGCGCGCAGCAAGCGCCTGCACGGCATGTACGTGATGCCGGACGGCTCGTTCAACTTCGACGAAATCTCGGTGAAATGACGGCGATTCGCCCGTTGTGCGGCGCCGGCGGCGCGAGCTGTCGGCGCGCTGATTCGATCGGTGCCCCATGCTGAATTTTCTCGTCAAACGCCTGTTCGGCCTGCTGCCCACGCTCGCGATCGTCGCGGTGCTGGTGTTCCTGTTCGTGCACCTGCTGCCGGGCGATCCGGCGCGGCTCGCGGCCGGCCCGGAAGCCGACGACGCGACGGTCGCGCTCGTGCGCGCCGATCTCGGGCTCGACCGGCCGCTGCCGGCGCAGTTCGCGAACTTCTTCGTGAAGATCGCGCACGGCGATTTCGGGACGTCGACGCGCAGCAAGCGTCCGGTGTCGACCGAGATCGGCGAGCGCTTCATGCCGACGCTGCTGCTGACGCTCATCAGCATGGTCTGGGCGACGGCGTTCGGGATGGCGATCGGGATCGCGTCGGCGGTATGGCGCAACCGCTGGCCCGATCGCCTCGGGATGACGATCGCGGTGTCGGGCATCTCGTTTCCGGCGTTCGCGCTCGGCATGCTGCTGATGGAGATATTTTCGGTGAAGCTCGGCTGGCTGCCCGTCGTGCCGGACGGCACGTGGAAGAGCTACGTGCTGCCGTCGCTGACGCTCGGCGCCGCGGTCGCGGCCGTGATGGCGCGCTTCACGCGCGCGTCGTTCGTCGAGGTGCTCAACGAGGACTACGTGCGCACCGCGCGCGCGAAGGGTGTGCACGAGCCGATGGTCGTGCTCAAGCATTGCCTGCGCAACGCGATGATCCCGGTCGTCACGATGATGGGGCTGCAGTTCGGCTTCCTGCTCGGCGGCTCGATCGTCGTCGAGGCCGTGTTCAACTGGCCGGGGCTCGGGCGCCTGCTGGTCGACGCGGTGACGATGCGCGACTACCCGGTGATCCAGGCGATCGTGCTGCTGTTCTCGCTCGAATTCATCCTGATCAACCTGACCGTCGACGTGCTGTACGCGGTCATCAACCCGACCATCCGGTTCAAGTGAGGCGCGCATGAACGCGACTGTCCAGCCCGCGGCGTCGGCCGCATCGAGCGCGATCCGCACGCCGTGGCGCGAATTCTGGCGCAAGTTCCGCAAGCAGACCGTCGCGCTGGTCGCGGGCGGTTTCGTGCTGGGGCTCGTCGTGCTCGCATTCGTCGGCCCGCACATCGTGCCGTTCGATCCGGAGAACTATTTCGACTACGACGCGCTGAACGCCGGTCCGTCGGCCGTGCATTGGTTCGGCGTCGACTCGCTCGGCCGCGACATCTTCAGCCGGATCGTCACCGGCACGCGCATCTCGCTCGCCGCCGGCTTCTTCTCGGTCGCGCTCGGCGCGCTCATCGGCACGTTCTTCGGGTTGCTCGCGGGCTACTACGAAGGCTGGTGGGACCGCATCACGATGCGCGTGGCCGACGTGCTGTTCGCGTTCCCGGGGATCCTGCTCGCGATCGGCGTGGTCGCGATCCTCGGCAACGGGATGGTCAACGTGATCTGCGCGGTTGCGATCTTCAGCATCCCGGCGTTCGCGCGGCTCGTGCGCGGCAACACACTGATGCTCAAGCACATGACCTACGTGGAAGCCGCGCGCAGCATCGGTGCGTCGGACTGGACGATCATCATGCGGCACATCCTGCCGGGCACTGTGTCGTCGGTCGTCGTGTACTTCACGATGCGGATCGGCACGTCGATCATCACGGCCGCGAGCCTGTCGTTCCTCGGGCTCGGCGCGCAGCCGCCGACGCCGGAGTGGGGCGCGATGCTCAACGAGGCGCGCGCCGACATGGTGACGGCGCCGCACATCG
Source organism: Burkholderia diffusa (assembly GCF_902499115.1). Classification (GTDB taxonomy): domain Bacteria; phylum Pseudomonadota; class Gammaproteobacteria; order Burkholderiales; family Burkholderiaceae; genus Burkholderia; species Burkholderia diffusa. Next base: position 112,904 of record NZ_CABVPN010000024.1, on the reverse strand, counting down.
CAGTCTTCCCGAGCCTCGCGATCTTCCTGACCGTGCTCGCGTTCAACCTGCTCGGCGACGGACTGCGCGACGCGCTCGACCCGAAGCTGGAGCGGCGCTGATGCGTGCGGTTCCGATGTGGGGCACGACGCTGCCGGCCGGGCCGCGCGGCACGATTGCCGACGTGCCGGGCGTGACGGTCGGCCATGCGACGCTCGATGCCGGCGACGTGCAGACCGGCGTCACCGTCGTGAAGCCGCATCCGGGCGACCCTTACCGCAGCAAGGTGCCGGCCGGCGCGGCCGTGATCAACGGCTTCGGCAAGAGCGTCGGGCTCGTGCAGGTCGACGAACTCGGCACGCTCGACACGCCGATCGCGCTGACCAACACGTTCGGCGTCGGCGCGGTCGCACAGGCGCAGATCCGCGCGGCGATCGCGCAGAATCCGCACATCGGCCGCGACTGGCCGACCGTCAACCCGCTCGTGTTCGAGTGCAACGATGGCTATCTGAACGACATCCAGGCGTTCGTGGTGACGGCCGCGCATTATGAAGAAGCCTGCAATACCGCGGCGCGCGACTTCGCACGTGGCGCGGTGGGCGCCGGGCGCGGGATGTCGTGTTTCGACCTGAAGGGCGGGATCGGCTCCGCGTCGCGCGTGGCCGTCGCGGCCGGCAGGCCGTACACGGTCGGCGCGCTGGTGCTCGCGAATTTCGGCCGGCTGCCGATGCTGACGCTCGGCGGCGTGCCGCTCGGGCGCATCGTCGCGCAGCGGCGTGCCGCCGCGGACGCGCAGGTGGCGGCGCCGGAGCAAGGCTCGATCATCCTGCTGCTGGCGACCGATGCGCCGCTCGACGCGCGGCAACTGTCGCGGCTCGCCCGCCGCGCGGGCGCGGGGCTTGCCCGCACCGGTTCGGTCTACGGGCACGGCAGCGGCGACATCGCGCTCGCCTTTTCGACCGCGTACACGATCGCGCACGATGCGTCGACCATCGCGCTACCGGCCCTCGTGGCCGATGCGGCGCTCGATCCGCTGTTCATGGCCGCGGCCGAGAGCGTCGAGCACGCGATCGCCGACGCGCTGCTGCAGGCCGTGACCGTGACCGGGCGCGACGGCCACGTGCGGCAATCGCTGCGCGACGCGGTGCCCGATCTCGATCGGTTATTCAACGAAGGTAACGAAGGACGTCCGATCCATTCATGAAGATACTCATCTCGACCGATATCGAGGGTGTCGCCGGAGTGTTCGCCATCGAGCAGACGCGTGCCGGCAATCCGGAATACGAACGTGCGCGCCGCTGGATGACCGCCGAGGCGAACGCGGCGATCGAAGGCGCATTCGCCGGCGGCGCGCAGGCCGTCTGGGTCAACGATTCGCATGGCGGCTTCCGCAATCTGCTGCCCGACGGGCTCGATGCCCGTGCCCGCGTCGTGCTCGGCAAGCCGCGCATGCTGGGGATGATGGCGGGCCTCGAACAGCAGCCCGACCTCGTGTTCATGATCGGCTTTCACGCGAAATCGCAGACGCGCGGCGTGCTTGCGCACACCATCAACAACTTCGCGTTCACGCAGGTGTGGCTGAATGGCGTCGAGCTCGGCGAAGCCGGGCTGTACGGCGCGCTGGCGCGTGAATATGGCGCGCACGTCGCGCTGGCGTCGGGCGATGACGTGTTCGCCGAGGAAACCCGGCCGCTGTTTCCGGACGCGCGTTTCGAGACGGTCAAGACGGCCGGCGGCGCATCGAGCGGCGACACGCTCACGCCGGCAGCGTCCTGTGCGCGCATCGCGACCGCCGCACGCGAAACGGTCGCGCACGCGCTGTCGTCCGGCTGGCGCGCGGGTGCGCATCGGCCCGCGCCGGCTGCTTGCACGCTGCGCGTGCAGACGGCCGCGCTCGCGGATCTGTTCTGCGTGCTGCCGTCGCTCGAGCGGGTCGATGCAGTGACGCTGCGCTTCGACGGGCCGTCGGTCGAGCACGTGGTGCGCACGCTGAACAGCCTGTCGGCCATGTCGTTCATGCTGCGGTGATGCATGCCGATCGGATGCCGGACCGCGATCTCGTCGCTGAAATCCGCGTCGGTCCGTGCCCCACGAGATGAAACGTATTGGGCATCTCCGCTCCGATGAAGTCGCTAACCGGCCGATTCGGCCGTCGGGTCTCGCGGCCGTCCGGTCGCGCAAGCGTGGAGCGGATCGTAGGCCGATCGAAGGTGCCCCGCCTTCGCTATCGGGTCACTCATGATGGAATTCGGGCCTTGAGAAATACGCTGCTGGATCCCTACGAACATATTCCGCGTAGCGTCGTGGTGATCGCCAACGACTACGCGGCGGGTACGACGTTTCCGGAGCACGCGCACGGGCGCGGGCAGTTCGCGTTTGCGTCGCGCGGCACGATCAGCGTGTCGACGCCGTACGGCCGCTGGCTGGTGCCGCCGCAGCGCGCATGCTGGGTGCCGGCCGGCGTGCGGCACGAAATGACGATGACCGGGCCGGTCACGATGCTCAACGCGTTCGTGTCCGAAGACGCGGCCCGGGCCGCGGGGCTGTCGGACCAGTGCGGCGTATATGGGGTGTCGCCGCTCTTGCGGCAGTTGATCGACGATGCGATCGACCTGCCGGCGATGTACGACGTCGACGGTCGGGCGGGCAAGCTGATGGCGCTGCTGATCGCGGAAATCGCGCAGATGCCGAGGCTGTCGCTGCACGCGCCGCTGCCGACCGATGCGCGCCTGGGGAAGATCTGTCGGCATCTGTTCGCGTCGCCGTCGATCGCGGCCGATCTCGACCGGATGGCGACCGATGTGGGCGTGAGCCGGCGCACGTTTACGCGGCTGTTCCGCGCGCAGACCGGTATGAGTTTTGCCGCGTGGCGTCAGCAGGTCTGTATGTTGGCGGCAATTACACGGCTGAGCGACGGGCAGCCGGTGACGCGTGTCGCGCTCGATCTCGGATATGCGAGCGCGAGCGCCTTTACGTCGGCGTTTCGCCGTATTCTCGGCGAAACGCCGAGCCGGTATCTGGAGGCGCGCCGCTAGCCGGAACCGATACGGCGGCGGGGCGCGGTGCAGTGCTTCGGTCATGGGCGAAAAAAACGCGCCTGCCAGGTTTCGGTCAGACGCGCTTAAAGGCACTCGGTTAGAAAAAATGCGCGACAGCCAGTGGGGCCATGTTCGCGCATCGAGTCGTGAAATTATTGCTTGATCCGATTCAATTCCGTCAGTGGGCTGCGGATAGCGAAGCATACGCCGCATAACGCACAAACGATATCGCGCGGCCCCAACGATTCATGTGCAGTCGCAGCATGCGTTTTAATCGCGCGTTCGATTTCGGGGTCCGAAGCAGGCAACCGCGAGCGTTCGACGATCCTGACCGGACGTGCTGCGGCGCGGCATCGAATGTTGGCGCCCGAAAACGAAAACCGCCGCGCGCCGCGATACCTGTTGGTATCGCGGCGCGCGGCGGTTCGGTGCGATCAGCCGGCCGGCGCCAGCTCGCGCGTCACACGTCGAAGAACACGGTCTCGTCCGGCCCCTGCATGTGGATGTCGAAGCGGTACACGACGGGCCGGCCCGGTTGCGCGTCGCGCTTCGCGACGAGCGTCGCGCGGCGTTCGGCCGGCACCAGGTTCAGCACCGGATCGGCCGCGTTCGCGGCAGCTTCGTCGTCGAAATACACGCGGGTGAACGCGTGGGTCAGGATCCCGCGCATCATCACGGTCACGTTGACGTGCGGTGCTTCGTCGGCGGTGATGCGGCCAGGCTTCACCGTCGGTACCACGAAGCGGTTCTGCACATCGGTGCCCGTGCCGACGCGTGCGAAGCCCGTGAAACCGGACTTCGCGATGTCGTCACGCGACTCGGGATAGCGACCCGCCGCGTCCACCTGCGTGAATTCGAGCACCGCGTCGCTGACGACGTTGCCGTCGCCGTCGAACACCTGTCCGACCAGGAGCACGTGCTCGCCTTCGGCCTCCGGCGTGGCGATCGCCGGCGTGAACAGGCTCTTCAGGTCGTAATCGTATTGCTGCGGGCACAGGCCGTACGCGAAGTACGGGCCGACCGTTTGCGAAGGGGTTTGCTTCAGCGTCGTCATGGTTCAGCGCTCCATCGGGGTAGCGTCGCGGCCGCGCAGCACGATGTCGAATTCGTAGCCGAGCGCATAGCCTTCTTCGGTGATGTCCATCGAGAAGCGCGAGATCAGGCGGTCGCGCGCCGCTTCCGGCGTGCCCTGGAAGATCGGGTCGTACGCGAGCAGCGGGTCCCCGGGGAAGTACATCTGCGTGACGAGGCGCGAGCCGAAGTAGTCGCCGAACAGCGAGAAATGGATGTGATTCGGACGCCACGCATTCGGATGGTTGCCCCACGGATAGGCGCCGGGCTTGATCGTCAGGAAGCGGTAGCGGCCTTCGGCGTCGGTCATGCAGCGGCCGGCGCCGAGGAAGTTCGGGTCGAGCGGCGCGTCGTGCTGGTCGACCTTGTGCACGTAGCGGCCGGCCGCGTTCGCCTGCCATACCTCGACGAGCGTGTTGCGCACGGGCTTGCCGCCTTCGTCGAGCACGCGGCCGGTGACGACGATGCGCTCACCGAGCGGCTCGCCGTTCTTCACGGCGTTCTTCGTCAGGTCGTGGTCGAGCGCGCCGAGATCCTCGGCGCCGTAGACGGGCGCGAACTGGTCGCGCAGCTTTTCCTTCAACGGGATCATCGGGCGCGTCGGGCCGCGCGTCACCGACGAACGGTACTCGGGGTGGACATACGCGGGATGCGACGGCCAGTCGCGCGGCGTGAGGATCGTGGGGGAATCCATCGGGCGTCTCCTGTTAGGTATTTCGCGAAGTGGATGGCAAGACTTTAGTCAATCCGGAAAGTTATGAAAAATGAACTTTTTTAGCGAATTGCATAACCATTCGTTATGTTCTGCGGCGCCAGTGAAAATCCGGCGGACGGGCCGCCTGTCCGGCGGAGAGAGCGATCGGGCTTCGCGTCGTCGATGACGATGCCAGGCACGGCCCTCCAGCCAGCCCGTCGCTGCTTTCTTGTGTTTCGTTGTTGTTACCCGGCCTTCCCGGGCGTGCCCGTCGTTCGTGAGGCGTTACCGTCGGGCGGGATCGAAGACGATTCCGTCGAATTCGAGCGATAGCGTGCCGGTGCGCAGCGGTGCGGTCGGCGCCGAGCACGTCGCTCACGTAGTTCGCGCAGAACCCGCGCTGCGCCAGCAGGTCGACGCGGCTGCCGAGCCGCGCGTCGATCCGCCGTTCGGCCGGCGCGTGCACGTTGCGCTGCGCGTCGGTGCTCGGTGCCACGACGCGGCGGCCCAGCGCGATGCGTTCGGCGTCGGCACCGCTCGGGCAGAAGCGCGGCACGGCTCTGCTGATCGCGAAACGGATCAGGGAGCCGACCGGATTCCACGCGCTGCGGCGTCGTGCGTGACACCACGCCGAATGCTTGGGTCTTTCCGGAAAGTTATGCAAAATGGCATTTCATTGCCACTCGCATAACTGCTCGTTATGAATAACCGTATCGCCGACGGCCGCGTCAAGTTCCGGCACCTGCAGTGTTTTCTCGCGGTCGCGCAACTGGGCGGCGTGCAGAAAGCGGCCGAAAGCCTGTCAATCACGCAGCCGGCCGTGTCGAAGACGATCGCCGAACTGGAGTCGATCCTCGGCGTGAAGTTGTTCGAACGCGGGCGGCACGGCGCGCAGCCTACGCGCGAAGCGCAACTGTTCATCCCGCATGCGAATGCGTGCGTGCTGGCGCTGCGGCAGGGCGTTGGGCTGCTCGCGCGCGAGGGCGGCGCGGCCGCGGCGACCCTCGAAATCGGCATGCTGCCGACGGTTGCGGCATCGCTCGCCCCCGCGCTGATGAAGGCGCTGACCGCACGCTGGCCGCGCATCGTGGTGCGGATCGCGACGGCCGCGAATGCCGAGCTGCTCGAGCGCCTGAAGGCCGGGACGATCGAATGCGCGATCGGGCGCCTGTCGGAGCCGGAGCGGATGATCGGGCTTGCGTTCGAGCAGCTGTACAACGAACCGCTCGTCGCGGTCGTGCGCGCCGGCCATCCGCTGCTGGCGAGCGCCGCGCCGGCTGCCGAACTCGCTTCCTACCCGGTCGTGCTGCCGCCGTACGGTACGCTGATCCGCCAGTCGGCCGAGCAACTGCTCGGCGCATGCGGCGCGCCGCCGCTGGATTCGTTCATCGAGGTGCTGTCGGTGTCGGTCGCGCGGGCGCTTGCGCTCGAGAACGACGCCGTGTGGTTCGTGCCGCTCTATGCGGCCGAATACGACCTGTCGGCCGGTGCACTCGCGCGGCTGGCGCTGCCGTCCGCGGGCACCGACGAGCCGGTCGGGCTCATCCTGCGCACCGATGCGCAACCGTCGCCCGTCGCCCGGACGTTGATCGACGCCGTGCGCGAGATCGCGCAGGCGCGGTTCGGCGATGCGCTCACCCGTCGCACGCCCCGCGGCGCGCGCAAGCCGGCTCGCCGCGCGCGTTGAGACACCGGGCAGGGCGTGGGCGGGTGGTGTCCGGCCGTCGTTCTTTCACCTCCATTCGTTAGCCGTTCGGTCAGTAGCGGGTCTCGTCATGCTTGGCATATCGTACCGTTTTTGATACGCTCGATGACACGACGATGGCGAGACAGCAGATTCAGATCACGCTCGGCGTGCGGTTCTTCCGCACCGCGCGTGGTAACGAGCCGGTGCGCGAATGGCTGGAGGCGCTCGGGCAGATCGAGCGCAGGATGATCGGCGAAGAGATCAAGACCGTTCAACTCGGCTGGCCGCTGGGCATGCCGCTGGTCCGGAAGATGTCGGCGGATCTTTGGGAAATCCGCGTGATGCTGCCGCGGCGAAGCGCGCGCGTGCTGTTCACGATCGTCGGCGACACGATGGTGCTGCTGCATGCGTTCTTCAAGCAGTCGCAGGCCACGCCGTCCGACGATCTAGACGTGACCGTCGCGCGGCTGAAAGCGCTGACGCGCGCCATCTGAATTCCCCCGGCCGCGCCGCCGCATGAGATCGGCGATGGGTCGGCCGGCAACGCCATGCACTGGAGTACTCATGACGACCACGAACAACCCGCATATCGGCAGCGACTTCGACACATTCCTCGAGGATGACGGCCACCTCGAAGCGGCCACCGCCACCGCGATCAAGCGCGTGATCGCGTGGCAGATCGGGCAGGAAATGAAGGCGCAGCACATCACGAAAACCGCGATGGCCGCGCGGATGAAGACCAGTCGCGCCGCGCTCAACCGGCTGCTCGACGAAACCGATACGAGCCTCACGCTCGCGACGCTCGCGAGCGCCGCCACCGCGCTCGGCAAACGGCTCAGCTTCGAACTCGTGCCCGCCTGACGCGCCGGGCGAAGCGGCGCGCGGCGGGCCGGTGCATCGCGGCGACGGGCGCACGCTCGTCCGCACACGGGCACCGGCGCGCGATCACGTGCGCTGTCCGGCCATCCGCAGATACAGCAGCGCACCGCCCGCGAGCAGCAGCGGGCACAGGAAATACCATCCGGTCGTCAGGAACAGCCCGGCGACGGCGACGAGCGAAATCCACGCGCAGCGATACGCGATGCCGCCGCGCGGCAGCAGTTTCAGCGCGGCGGCCGCGCCGAGCCCGTACACCATCACGAAGCATCCGGACGTGACGAGCACGAGCGGCTTCGGCCCGACGTTCGAGAGCGTCGTCGCGGCCAGCGCGACGGCCGCCAGCATCGCGATCACGCCGAGGCTGCGGCGCGGCACGCCGCCGACCTGGCTGCCTTGTGCGAGCCACGCCGGCAGTGCGCCGTCGCGCCCGAGCGCCGCGCCGAGCTTGGCCGCGCCCGCGAAATACGCATTCATCGTGCCGAGCGTCAGCAGCAGCGCAGCCGCGGCCGCCAGCACCTGCGCATGACCGCCGATGCCGCCCGCGATCAGTTCCGCAAGTGGCGCACCGGACGCGCCGGCCGACGGCCCGAGCACCGTCACGCTCGCGGCCGCGACCGACAGATACAGGAAGCCGACGACCACGACGGCGATGCCGGCCGAACGCGGCATGTCGTGCGCGGGTCGGCGAAATTCGGCCGCGAGGTGCGTGATCGCTTCCCAGCCCGCGAAGCTCCACACGAGCAGTGCGGCAGCCTGGCCGACCGCGAGCCACCCGTGCGGCGCGAACGGATGCAGGTTCGCCGTGCGCGCATGTGGCGCGGATGCGAGCACGGCGGCCAGCAGCAGCGCGACGAGCAGCGCCGACAGCACCAGCTGCATGCGGCCCGACACCGTGACGCCGAACGCATTCGCGGCCGACACCGTCCCGATCAGCGCGGCAGCCGTGACGATGACCGTCGTATGCCCCCCGCCCGTGACGGCCGCGACGTACGCGCCACCGAACATCGCGGCGGCCGGCGCACCGGCCGGCACCGCGAAATAGAAACACCAGCCGACGATCGCCGCGGCCTTCGGCCCGAACGCGCGTCGCGCGTAGGTCGATACGCCGCCCGCGTCCGGATAGCGCGCGCCGAGTGCGGCGAAGGTGGCCGCAAGCGGCCCCGACAGCACGACGAGCGCGGCCCACGCAAGTAGAGACGCAGGGCCTGCGACCTCGGCGGCGAGCGCGGGCAACGCAATCACACCGGTGCCGAGCACCGCGCCGATATACAACGCGGCACCCTGGAAAATCGTCAGCGAGCCCGCGTGATGAGCGGCGGGCGAATCGGCATGCGAGGACATGAAGGGCAGTCTCCGGAAGGCTTGTTCTGGGCGCGGTCGGCCGCGCGGTGAATCGCTCGATGCTACCCGAACGGGCGCGGCGATGCGGCACGGCGTTCAGTAGTCCGCGACGTGCCGCGTGTCAGCCGATGTCAGTAGCGGCGAGCGAGCCGCAGCCGCGCATCCTCGCGTGCAGCGGGCGGCAGCTCGGGCACGTAGTGGAACGTGCCCGATACGAGCGACGCGACCGGCACGCCATCGCGGAACAGCACGCGATTGCCGGCCAGCGCGGGCACCTTGTCCCCGGGCAACAACGTGCCGGCCAGGTTCAGCGGATCGGCGCCCGTCACGCACACGTACTGCCCGTCGCCCGGTTGGCGACGCAGTTCGCGCAGGATCGGGATCGCTTCCGGCAGCGCGAACTGCTCGCCCGCGAGCCCCGCGACGAAGCGTCCGCCGCGAATCTCGCCGCGCGCTTCGAGACGTTGCAGCACGCGCACGAGTTCGCGCCAGCTCGGCAGCCAGTCGGCCTCGCGTTCGAGCAGCCGCCAGAACACCACGCCGTAGCGGCGCAGCAGCGTCCAGGCGATATGTTCGAGTGCGTCGGGATCGATCGCGGCCGGGCCGCGCTTCGGTGCGGGCGCATTGTCCGGTGCCGAGGCGCGTTGCACGAGCGCCCAGCGGCCGGCGTCGTCCATCCCGCCGATCAGCGCGCCGCCGCGCCGCGTGCGCGGCGCATACGTCGCGCTGCGCTTGACCGCGGGCTTCAACAGCGCGCGCAGCCCGGCGAAGCTGTCCGCATTCACGAGGCCGGCCGACACGAGTTCGCCGAGCGCCTGTTCGAGTTCGACGGGCAGCATGTGCAGTTCGTCGAGCAGCGCGTCGAAGAACATCGCACCATGCGTGGCGAGTGCGTCGCGCACCTGCGTCGCGCGCGCGGACAGCGCCGGTTGCGGGTCCGCGTCGCGCAGCGCCTGCCATGCACCGAGGTGGCGGCGCGGCAGCAGCACGACTGGCGTCGTTTTCACGGGGGCGCCGGCCGCGCGGGCCGGCGCGCCGATTCGGGTCCACACGAGCTTGCCCGAGCGGCACAGCTCGTCGAGGCCGCCTGCCGTGTAGTCGGTCAGGCGCGCGGGCAGCAGCGCGTCTTCCCATGCGCTCGCCGCGGCTTCGTAGCCTTCGAGCTGCGCGACGACGGCCGCGAGCGCGTCGCGGCCCGTGCCGCGCGTGTCGGGCGTCAGGTGCTGCCAGTGGAACAGGAAGCGCATGAAATCGGCGCGCTCGACCGGTTCGATCTCGCGGCGCAGCCGCTTGACCGTGTAGCGATGAATGCGGGCGAGCAGGTGGCGTTCGCACCATTCGTCGGTCGTCGCGCCCGGCGTGAAGCGGCCGCGCATCACGTAGCCTTCGCGCTCCAGTGCCGCAAGCGCAGTTGCAACCTGCGCGGACGGCAGGCCGAGTGGCCGTGCGATCGCGTCGAGCATCAGCGGCCCGAAGCCGGTCAGCCGCGCGCGGATCACATCGACGAGCGCGGCATCGGCTTCCCATGGTTGCGCGCAGGCGGCGGGCACCTTCAGCGCGGGCGCGACGCGTGCGTCGGGGTGCAGCGCGCGCATGCAGACCAGCCGTTCGACCGGCACCCACACCGCTGCGCCGTCCGGCGTGACGAGTTTCGTCGCGCGCCGGCGTTCGGCCAGTTCCGCGAGCCGCTCGGGCCAGCCGTCGTGCGCGCGCGCTTCGCTGTCGGCGACGCAGGCGAGCGTGAGCAGTGCGTCGTGCATTTCGTCGGCATCGCGCACGAGCGGCCATGCTTCGTCGCGCACCGCGTTGATCGCGTCGGCGTCGAGCGCGCCGAGATCGTCGGCCGATTCGGGATCGCTCCAGCGGCGCGACTGCACGGCCTGCGTGCGGCGCTCCTCGAGCGGCGCGTCGTCGAGGAACGCATAGGGCTTCGCGTTCAGTATCTCGGCCGCCAGCGGCGACGGCGCGGGCAGGTCGCGCGCGATCAGCTCGATCGCGCCGCTTTCGATCCGGCGCAGCAGCGCGAGCCAGCCGTCGGTATCCATCGCGTCGTGCAGGCAATCGTCGAGCGTCTGGTCGACGAGCGGATGATGCGGGATCTCGCGTTCGCCGACGATGTTCTCGAGGCACGCGACCTGGTCGGGGAACACGGTCGCGAGCAGGTCCTCGCTCTTCATCCGCTGCAGCTGCGGCGCGGTGCGCCGGCCGCCGGTGAAGCGCGGCAGCGCGAGCGCGGTCGTCGCGTTCCAGCGCCAGCGCACGCCGAACATCGGTGCGTCGAGCAGCGCCTGGACCAGCACGTGCTCGGCGCTGGCCGAGCGGAGGTAGCGCCACACTTCGTCGAGCGCGAAGCTGTGCGCGAGCGACAGCGACAGAATGATCGCGTCGTCGGTCGCGGCCGCCTGCAGCTCGAAGTTGAAACTGCGGCAGAAGCGCTTGCGCAGCGCGAGCCCCCACGCGCGGTTGATGCGGCTGCCGAACGGTGAATGGATCACCAGCTGCGTGCCGCCCGATTCGTCGAAGAAGCGCTCCATCACGAGCGTGTCCTGCGTTGGCAGTGCGCCGAGCGCCGCGCGCGTGCGCGCGAGGTAGTCGACGATCTGGCGGGCCGCATCGGGAGACAGATGTAGATCGTCGACGAGCCAGCGCAGCGCCGGCGCGAGACGGCTTTCGGCCGGTTCGATCGCGGTGCCGACGGCATCGTTGGGCGAATCGGCGGCGGCACGGGCTTGTGCCGCTTGCCTGGCGTTGCCGCGCGTGCCCGTCTTGCCGGCCGCGTCGCCGCTCGTGTGCTTGCGTCCACCGGCCTTCGCGGGCCGATCGCCTTCGGCGAACAGCCCGTCGAGCCGCGCGCGCAGCCGGCCGACCGCCGCCGACAATTCGTCGCTGCGCCCGGGCGCCTCGCCGAGCCAGAACGGAATGCTCGGCGACTGGCCCTGCGCGTCCTCGACACGCACGCGGCCCGTTTCCACGCGAATGATCCGGTACGACTGGTTGCCGAGCTGGAACACGTCGCCCGCGAGGCTCTCGATCGCGAAATCCTCGTTGACCGTGCCGACCTGGAGGCCCTGGGGTTCCAGCAGCACCGCGTAGTCGGCCATGTCGGGAATCGTGCCGCCCGACGTCGTCGCGGTCATCATCGCGTTGCGGCGCCCGCGCACCGTGCCACCGACCACGTCGCGATGCAGATACGCGCCGCGCACGCCGCGCCGGCTCGTGAAGCCTTCCGCGAGCATCTTCATCACGTCGTCGAAGCGTTCCCGCGACAAGCGTGCATAGGGCGCGGCGCGCGTGAAGCTCGCGTACAGCGCGTCCTCCTGCCATTCCGCGCAGGCGACTTCGGCGACGATCTGCTGCGCGAGCACGTCGAGCGGCGCTTCGGGAATCCGCAACGCGTCGAGCTCGCCGCGTTGCACGCAGTCGAGCAGCGCTGCGCATTCGACCAGCTCGTCGCGCGACAGCGGGAACAGGCGGCCCTTCGGCACGCCGCCGACATGGTGACCCGAGCGGCCGACGCGCTGCAGGAACGGCGCGATCCCGCGCGGTGAACCGACCTGGCACACGAGATCGACGTCGCCGATGTCGATGCCGAGTTCGAGCGACGCGGTCGCGACGAGCAGTTTCAATTCGCCGCGCTTGAGCCGTTGCTCGGCTTCGAAGCGATGCTCCTTCGCGAGACTGCCGTGATGCGCCGCGATCGCGTCCTTGCCGAGACGGTCGGCGAGATGGCGCGCCATGCGCTCCGCGGTGCGCCGCGTGTTCACGAACACGAGCGTCGTGCGATGCGCGGCCGCGAGCGCGGCGATGCGGTCGTACACCTGTTCCCACACGTCAGTCGCCATCACCGGTTCGAGCGGCACGTTCGGCAGTTCGAGCGCGAGGTCGCGCTCGCGCGTGTGGCCCGTGTCGACGATCGTGCAGTCGCGCGGCGCGTCGGCCGGGCCGCCGACCAGGAAACGCGCGACCGCGTCGATCGGTTTCTGCGTGGCCGACAACCCGATGCGCGGCAGCGCGCGGCCGGTCAATGCGTCGAGGCGTTCGAGCGACAGCGCGAGGTGGCTGCCGCGCTTGGACGATGCCAGTGCGTGAATCTCGTCGACGATCACCGAACGCACGTTCGACAGCATCTGCCGCCCCGACGTGGACGACAGCAGCACGTATAGCGACTCCGGCGTCGTCACGAGGATGTGCGGCGCGCGCTTGCGCAGCGCCGCGCGTTCGGCCTGCGTGGTGTCGCCGGTGCGCACGGCGGTGCGGATCGCCGGCACCGGCAGGCCGAGTTGCGCGAGCGACTCGGCGATGCCGGCGAGCGGCGCGTCGAGGTTTACGTGGATGTCGTTCGACAGCGCCTTCAGCGGCGACACATAGACGACGAGCGTCGCGTCGGGCAGCGCGCCGTCGTGCGCGAGCGCATCGCGCACGAGGTCGTCGAGCGCGCACAGAAACCCGGTGAGCGTCTTGCCGGAGCCGGTCGGCGCGGCGACAAGCGTCGACCGGCCGGCCTTGATGTGCGGCCACGCGAGCGCCTGCGCGCCGGTGGGCGCGGCGAACGTGCGCCGGAACCACGCGGCGACGGCCGGGTGGAACACGTCGAGCGCACTGGCGGCAGGGCGGGTAGCGGTGACGTCCATCGGAGCGTTGAATTGGGGTGCGAGCGCGTGGGCCGCGCGCACGAATCGTCAGTGTGCCAGACGTCGCGTGTGCGTGCCGGGCAGGTGTGTCGGCGGTTCAAACGTTGATCATACTTCACGCAAAAAGCCTGAATCGTCATCGCTCGGAAAGCCAAGCGGTTCACTCACTACCAACGAGGTAGCCGTCGAGCCGTCCAAATGTCCGGAGCCTGGCTGCCCCCCATGCTTCGCCCTTGGGAAGTATCTTGTCCTGTCTATTTTTCCTGTCTTAGCCACTTCTTATTCACGTACCAACGATTGATTTGGATGCCGAATCCGCCGCAGAAAATCGGATGAAATTGCCCTTGATTATCAAAAAATACCGGGGCGTGAAGGTAGTTGGCATGACCTGTTCGTGACGATAGTTACCCTTGAGCAGCGGCGAGGCATCCGCGATGCCCGACCTACACCTTGGCGTAGTGCCCGGTGCATGACGACATCACATAGCAGCCACAGGCCAGTTGTGCTGGCTCGAAAATCAGCGGGCGCCCATCACACAGTGCAAATTGATCGCCGCCGGATACCAGCGGGAATGTCCCGTTATGCGTGGGACATTCTGCCGTGTCGCCCATGAGGCATTGCGGGACACCGTCCACCGGAAAGCCGGTGGCTTCTGTCATGGTGCCTCCACCGGAATGACGGTCTCCCAAGCGAATCGCTCCATTAGCCATAGTTCGAGGCTCCTCTTTTGTTTCCCGTACCGGACGCTTGCTTCGGTAATCGGGTGGTTGCATGTCATCCGTTCCGCATCACTTCGCCGATCTTCCACGTGAGCAAGCATCAGGACGCGCTTTCAACAGGTCACGCAGGGGCACGTAGTGACATCGGGTTAGGTCTCGTCGTCGTCCGCTAAGCCACAAAGCGCGTCGATCTCGTGCGGGAACCGCGCGTAAGGCACGTTGTATTCGATGACCTCGGCGAGGCTGTCAGGGAAGACCATGCAGACGAGCCAGATCAGCTTGCCGAGCACGAGCCACGGCTTGCTCAGCCAGTTCTTGGCGGTGGGCAGGTCGGTGCGGAACTTGGTGGCCCAATCGCGGTAGCAGCGCAGGAAGGTCTGCTTGCGTGACAGGCGCGGCGGTATGGGCGGAGGCTTGGGTAGTGCATCCGCGCCTTCGTCCATGAAGAGCTGCAGATAATCCCAAAGCTGTCGGGCAGATGCGCCCTGGTCGCGCCAGCCCATATTGCCGCAGGAGACGCAGATTTCCTGCGGCGGGGTGCGCTCCGTGTCGATGTCGATCAGGTAGAGCGGATAGCGGTCGGAATAGCCTGCGGTACTGACGAGCGGGACGTAGCCGACGAAGGCCTGGAGGGCGTCCCAGTCCAGCGCCGTGATATGTTCATCGTAGGGGCTGACGACATAGAGCTTTCGTGTGCCGCGATGGAGGCGCACGAAGCTGCCCCTGAAGCGGCCAGAAAAGTTTCGGAAGCAGATGTACAGCGCGACGGAAGCGGCAACGGCGATACAGGGCATAAGGAAGAGCAGGCCCCATACATCAACGGTAATTGGGGGCGTCGATATCGACCAGAAATAGACCGCTCCTCCAATCCCAACGAGCAGAAATTTGCCGATAGAGCTTGCCCACACATCCCGCACGATGTTGCCTTGAAGCGCCAACTCGACGCATTGGTCGTTCACGCGCCGTACGCCCAGCTCCTGCTGTATCAGGTCAGGCGTACTGGGAATGGCGTGGCGATCCGGTGTGCCACGCCACAAGCGGGTGGCGCCGATGAGCAGACTGGTAGGCAGGCGTCGGAGGGGCGGGGTAGCTTGATGCATGTCAGCCCTCATGCTTCAACGCGCGGTGGTTCCGCCGCTTCTTCGTCAGCCATGCCACAGAGCTTATCGATCTCGCTCGGAAACCGCGCATAGGGCACGTTGTATTCGATGACTTCGGCGAGGCTGTCAGGAAAGACCATGCAGACGAGCCAGATCAGCTTGCCGAGCATGAGCCAGGGCTTGCGCAGCCAGTCCTTGGCGGTGGGCAGGTCGGTGCGGAACTTGGTGGCCCAATCGCGGTAACAGCGCATGAAGGTCTGCTTGCGTGACAGGCGCGGGGGCACCGGCGGCGGCTTGGATAGTGCATCCGCGCCTTCGTCCATGAAGAGTTGCAGATAATCCCAAAGCTGTTTGGCGGATGCGCCTTGGTCGCGCCAGCCCAAATTGCCGCAGGACGCGCAGATTTCCTGCGGTGGAGTGCGCGCCGCGTCGATGCCGATCAGGTAGAGCGGATAGCGGTCGGAATAGCCGGCGGTACTGACGAGTGGGACGTAGCCGGCGAAGGCCTGGAGAGCGTCCCAGTCCAGCGCCGTGAAATGTTCATCGTAGGGGCTGACGACATAGAGCTTTCGTGTGCCGCGATGAAGGCGCACGAAGCTGCCTCTGAAGCGACCTGCAAAATTCCGGAAGCAGTAGTACATCGCGACGGCGATCCCAACAATGAGGAGGAATCCAAAAAGAAGTTGGCCCCACGCAGGGGGCGAACCTGTCGACGTATCTAGGAGCAAAAGTGAGATAACCCCCCCTAATCCAACAAGTAGGGATATTCCAATAAAGCTTGCGTAGACGTTCCGCACGACGTTGCCTTGAAGCGCCAACTCGACGCATTGGGCGTTCACGCGCCGTACGCCCAGCTCCTGCTGTATCAGGTCAGGCGTGCTGGGGATGGCGTGGCGATCGGGTGTGCCACGCCGCAAGCGGGTGGCGCCGATAAGCAGGCTGGTAGGCAAGCGCTG
Source organism: Burkholderia diffusa (assembly GCF_902499115.1). Taxonomy (GTDB): domain Bacteria; phylum Pseudomonadota; class Gammaproteobacteria; order Burkholderiales; family Burkholderiaceae; genus Burkholderia; species Burkholderia diffusa. The sequence goes on along the minus strand of NZ_CABVPN010000024.1, from coordinate 96,809 downwards.
GAGGGGCGGAGTAGCTTGCCGCATGTCAGCCCTCATGCTTCAACGCGCGGTGGTTCCGCCGCTTCTTCGTCAGCCAAGCCACAGAGCTTATCGATCTCGCTCGGAAACTGCGCATAGGGCACGTTGTATTCGATGACCTCGGCGAGGCTGTCAGGAAAGACCATGCAGACGAGCCAGATCAGCTTGCCGAGCACGAGCCACGGCTTGCGCAGCCAGTCCTTGGCGGTGGGCAGGTCGGTGCGGAGCTTGGTGGCCCAATCGCGGTAACAGCGCAGGAAGGTCTGCTTGCGCGACAGGCGTGGGGGCACCGGCGGCGGCTTGGGCAGCGCATCCGCGCCTTCGTTCATGAAGAGTTGCAGATAATCCCAAAGCTGTTGGGCAGATGCGCCTTGGTCGCGCCAGCCCAAATTGCCGCAGGAGACGCAGATTTCCTGCGGCGAGGTGCGCGCCGTGTCTATGCCGATCAAGTAGAGCGGATAGCGGTCGGAATAGCCTGCGGTACTGACGAGCGGGACGTAGCCGGCGAAGGCCTGGAGGGCGTCCCAGTCCAGCGCCGTGAAATGTTCATCGGAGGGACTGACGACATAGAGCTTTCGTGTGCCGCGATGGAGGCGCACGAAGCTGCCTCTGAAGCGGCCAGAAAAGTTTCGGAAGCAGAAGTACAGCGCGACAGAAGCAGCAACGGCGATACAGGGCATAAGGAAGAGCAGGCCCCATACATCAACGGTAATTGGGGGCGTCGATATCGACCAGAAATAGACCGCTCCTCCAATCCCAACGAGCAGAAATTTGCCGATAGAGCTTGCCCACACATCCCGCACGATGTTGCCTTGAAGCGCCAACTCGACGCATTGGTCGTTCACGCGCCGTACGCCCAGTTCCTGCTGTATCAGGTCAGGCGTGCTGGGGATGGCATGGCGATCCGGTGTGCCACGCCGCAAGCGGGTGGCGCCGATGAGCAGGCTGGTGGGCAGGCGCTGGAGGGGCGGGGTAGCTTGATGCATGTCAGCCCTCATGCTTCAACGCGCGGTGGTTCCGCCGCATCTTCGTCAGCCATGCCACAGAGCTTATCGATCTCGCTCGGAAACCGCGCATAGGGCACGTTGTATTCGATGACCTCGGCGAGGCTGTCAGGAAAGACCATGCAGACGAGCCAGATCAGCTTGCCGAGCACGAGCCAGGGCTTGCGCAGCCAGTCTTTGGCGGTGGGCAGGTCGGTGCGGAACTTGGCGGCCCAATCGCGGTAACAGCGCAGGAAGGTCTGCTTGCGTGACAGGCGCGGCGGCACCGGCGGCGGCTTGGGCAGCGCACCCGCGCCTTCGTCCATGAAGAGTTGCAGATAATCCCAAAGCTGTTGGGCAGATGCGCCCTGGTCGCGCCAGCCCAAATTGCCGCAGGACGCGCAGATTTCCTGCGGTGGAGTGCGTTCCGTGTCGATGCCGATCAGGTAGAGCGGATAGCGGTCGGAATAGCCGGCGGTACTGACGAGCGGGACGTATCCGGCGAAGGCCTGGAGGGCGTCCCAGTCGAGCGCCGTGAAATGTTCATCGTAGGGGCTGACGACATAGAGCTTTCGTGTGCCGCGGTGGAGGCGCACGAAGCTGCCTCTGAAGCGACCTGCAAAATTCCGGAAGCAGTAGTACATCGCGATGGTGATCGTAACAGTGAGGAGCACTCCAAAAAGCAGATGGCCCCAATTTGTCGACTTATCCAATGCTCGGAGAGAGACAGCAAGCCCCGCGCCAACGAGTAGCGCTTTGCCGATAAAGCTTGCCCACACATCCCGCACGATGTTGCCCTGAAGCACTAATTCGACGCATTGGGCGTTCACGCGCCGTACGCCCAGTTCCTGCTGTATCAGGTCAGGCGTGCTGGGGATGGCGTGGCGATCGGGTGTGCCACGCCGCAAGCGGGTGGCGCCGATAAGCAGGCTGGTAGGCAGGCGCTGGAGGGGCGGAGTAGCTTGCCGCATGTCAGCCCTCATGCTTCAACGCGCGGTGGTTCCGCCGCTTCTTCGTCAGCCAAGCCACAGAGCTTATCGATCTCGCTCGGAAACCGCGCATAGGGCACGTTGTATTCGATGACCTCGGCGAGGCTGTCAGGAAAGACCATGCAGACGAGCCAGATCAGCTTGCCGAGCACGAGCCAGGGCTTGCGCAGCCAGTCTTTGGCGGTGGGCAGGTCGGTGCGGAACTTGGCGGCCCAATCGCGGTAACAGCGCAGGAAGGTCTGCTTGCGTGACAGGCGCGGCGGCACCGGCGGCGGCTTGGGCAGCGCACCCGCGCCTTCGTCCATGAAGAGTTGCAGATAATCCCAAAGCTGTTTGGCGGATGCGCCTTGGTCGCGCCAGCCCAAATTGCCGCAGGACGCGCAGATTTCCTGTGGTGGAGTGCGCGCCGCGTCGATGCCGATCAGGTAGAGCGGATAGCGGTCGGAATAGCCGGCGGTACTGACGATCGGGACGTAGCCCGCGAAGGCCTGGAGGGCGTCCCAGTCCAGCGCCGTGAAATGTTCATCGTAGGGGCTGACGACATAGAGCTTTCGTGTGCCGCGATGGAGGCGCACGAAGCTGCCTCTGAAGCGGCCAGAAAAGTTTCGGAAGCAGAAGTACAGCGCGACAGAAGCAGCAACGGCGATACAGGGCATAAGGAAGAGCAGGCCCCATACATCAACGGTAATTGGGGGCGTCGATATCGACCAGAAATAGACCGCTCCTCCAATCCCAACGAGCAGAAATTTGCCGATAGAGCTTGCCCACACATCCCGCACGATGTTGCCTTGAAGCGCCAACTCGACGCATTGGTCGTTCACGCGCCGTACGCCCAGCTCTTGCTGTAGCAGGTCAGGCGTGCTGGGAATGGCGTGGCGATCCGGTGCGCCACGCCGCAAGCGGGTGGCGCCGATGAGCAGGCTGGTGGGCAGGCGCTGGAGGGTGTTGGGGGAGCATTTCATTTGGGAGGCCTGACGGGGGTCAGTTTGGCAGGATCAATGGTCGGAGAGAGCCAGCCGGACGAGGTAAAGACCAAGGGCTCGGGCGCACCTGGCTGTTCAACGCCGATCGTTGGCAGTTTTTGCGGATCGGGCCGGAAGAAATACTTCAACTCGACCTGGGCATCCTTGTGCATGGCGATGCGCCAGCCGCGCTCCACGCCCACACCATCGGTGAGCGGCCCGATGATGTAATGGCTTTCGAGGTTGATCAAGGCGCCCGGACGCGTCAGCGCGCTGTGCGCGTCGATCTTTTCTAGCGGCTGCCCGCGCAAGAGCACCCGTAGATCGGTCTGCAGGTCATCCGCTGCGTAACCGGCGGCGACCGTGCAACGAAGCCGCAGGATGCCGGCGATACCATGCTCCGGTTCCCACACGGCACCGATCTGAGGACTGTATTGCAGGCTATGCCAGGCTTCCAGTTCCTGCGCCAGCGAGTAGCGCGGCGTTAGGACGCCCCAGGCGGAGTGGCTGAGCAGGATTTCCACCGGGCCGTGTTGTGTCGTGCCCGCCCGAATCGTGTAATAGGCGACGGTCCCCACAGTTAGGATGAAGATCAGCGCCCAACCGAAGGGCGTAATGCCAAGAGTCCAGAGGGGGGCGGCGGTGCCGGCTAGGGCTGCCAAGCTGGCTGTGCCGCCTGCTGCGATTGCGAAAGCTGAGACGCCGCCAAACAGGGCGGATTTCAGATACATAGCGGCTTGTTCCGGGTTGGCTTGGTTTCCGGCCTTGATGCTGCGCACACCGTCGGCCACGGCGAGCACCGCGGTGCCCAGCGAACCAAATACGGTGGTTCCCCACTTCAATCCGAAGACCTTGAGGACTGTAGCCAATGCCGTGTTGCCACGCCGCGATGCGATCGTAGAGACGCTTACCGTCGTCACTTCCAGGCTCGCTCCGACCAAGGCAAGCAGGGCGCCAATGCCTGTCACGGAATTTACGAAGTTTTTGTTTTCCTTCCAGTCTTTACTTGCATTCCTCATCCCCCAAATCGCCAACCCACCTCCAATCCAGGTAAATCCGAACCCCACCGGCCCCCGCAAGCGCTTGAGATTGCGCAGCAAGGGGTTGCCGGACGGATCCATCGGCCTGGGCTGCCCGATGACATGAGCGGTACCCACCGTTTCAAATTCCCACACGTCGACCTGTTCGACCATCGAGACGCGCGTGGTGCCGGGCTTTAGGCCTGGCGCGGTATCGACCTGGACTCTCCAACGGGTCTCGCGATCCTGGAAGCTTGCATAGCCCTGCACCTCCAGACTCCATGCGAGGTACTGGTCGCGGGATACCGAGCGGCAGCCGAGCACGCACGCGAAGCGGCGTTCGGCCAGATGACGCCAGCGCCTGACCTGGATATCGGCCTTCTCCAGGGGGGCGGTGGCGACATAGGAATAGATGAGCCGCGCGAGCATGTCCGTGACGATGGTGCCGGGCCGCTCGTCGAGCATCTTGTCCACTACGTCGAAGACGCCCCTGGCGAGGGTGAGCGGCGTGGCAAAGCGATTCATGAGCGGTTCGTCGCCCGCGCTCAGGGCTTGCCACAGCGCGCTGACTTCCGGCGGCTGCTCAATGATCCTCGCCAGTTCGGCCCGACCGCCCTCCGTGTGCACGGCGGCGGCGAGGCAGTTCAGCACGGCGATTTCGAAATCGCGGGCATTGTCGGCGCACGACAGGTCAAACAGCTTGAACGCTTTGCCGACGAGCAGGGACGCGTCTACCAGCTTGACCCATGCAGCGACATCTGCGCCAGTTTTGTCGACCGGGACTTGCAACGCTTTCAGTGCTTTCTCATAGGTCGGCCGGAAGGCGCGTGCGCCCTTGAGGTCGACGAGTTCGCGCTGACGTTGGAGTGCATGTTGGGTGTCCGGCGTCTGGGCCTGCCGTTCGGCATAGGTGAAATAACCGTCGATCAGCGCGGCGCTTTGAAGCCGGTGCTTGCTGGCCTTCTGGTAGTTGTCGCGCTTTTGCACTTCCAACGCGCAGAGATGCCCCAGCTCGCTGGCGATACCGATGGGGTCCTGCAATGCCACCGCCAACGGCGGCGTGTCCTTGCGCGGCACCAGCGCAATGTGCATGGCGCTGAGAATACGGGCGTAGTCGGGCTTGTCGGTTCGGAGCTTGATCTCGCTCCACGGGTAGTCTAGTGCCACACCCGACACGGAAGCGATGAGTTCCGGTGTGGCGTTGCCCAGCAACACCGCATCGAACACATGACGTTGCTCGGGGCCGCCACCGGGTTTCACGGTCGTCGCCAAGGCGTCGCGCAGCCCACCCTCGTTGGTTTCGATCCACCAGAGCGTGCCGTGCGTCAGCAGCGTGTCGCTGACCATCACGTAGACGGTATCGGCGGTGCCCTTGTCCGGCGCCAGCAAATAAGGGGTCGCGCGTGTCTCGTCGGGACGCGCCACGCGGCCGGGCGCATCGTCGTTATAGTCCGCGGCAGTCCACTTGATGGGCGCGAAACGCACGTCGGCCGTCACCTTGTAGTGCGTCGTCATCATGCGTCCACCTTGATAAAAGAACAGATAGACGTAGGTGCCAGGGCGCAGCACGCGCAGGCCGTAGGCCTTGCCACCTTGCAGCGCAGGGTAGCCGGCCACACTGAGCTCGGGATAGGCCTTCGCATCGTATGGTTGGTCCGCAATGCCGTAGCGCAGCGGATAGAGGGGAATGCCATGCTCGCAGGGCGGTGCGGATAGGCTGTCGCAGGTTTTGGCGTTGGGGCTGTCCGGTTGCACGGCCCGCTGGAGTCGATTTGTCATGGCGGCGTGTGCTTAGAAGGTGAGGGACGCAATCTGGGTCAGGCGCGCCGTGATGGCAAACAGTCTTGACATGCCGTGGTCTTCGCGCCGGTTCAGCAGCGCATGCACGGTTTTGTCCTCGACGAAAGGCTCGCGCGGATAGCGCAGCCGCAGTTCCATGTAGTAGCGGATATCGCATTCCAGCCGGAAGCCGAACTGATGCGCTTCGTCGGCGAACGTCGCCAACGACCGACGCAAGACAAGCTGCGCGTCGGCAGGAGCGTAGGCGGGGAAGCGTCGCGTGAGCGTATGAGCAAACTCGCGCATGAACCACGCACGTCCAGCCAGGTTCAACGCGGCTTCGTCGCTTGGCGTCAATGCGAGGTGATGATCGATCGACAACGGGGGCGCCTTGCGATCAGGCGCATCGGCACGCAGCCAAGTGTCGGTTTGCGTTTCACCGTCGTGCCAGATACACGCTTCAATCGGACCGAACAGTTGGGCGCGCTGGTCTTCGGGCAGTGCCTCGCAGCATTCTTCGAGCGCGCGTGTGATGTGCAGGCCGAATGCGACAGGCCATCCGTCCGCAGCGATAAACTGATGCAGCCCCTGCACGTGGCTGACCAACACGTTTTCATCATTCGGTCCAAGCAGAATCACGCCAGCTTGCTGGGGTATCCAGATCGCGACGGCATGGGCCAGCAGCGCCGCATCCAGTGGGACCAGTAATGGACCGTGGCGATAGCCGGGAAGCGCGTACTCCAGCGGCGTATCGCGCCATACCCAGCGGTAGTCGAAGCCATGGATGGTCGCGATAACTTCTTCCTCCAACGCTTCGCTATGCGCGCCGCTGAGCAAGAGCCATGGTCGTGGACCGGATTGCAAAGCCGACCAGGCCGGTTCGACGATGGCGCGCACGACCTGGCGTGGCCAGCCTGCGTCGACGGTGTGCGGTTCCATCAAGCTGCTCCTTTACCGCAGGGGCAGGGTTTGCGCGGGCAGGTACCGTCTGCGCGCATCGCGCAGGCACGATCCATGGGCAGGCCGGTGTTAGGGGCGCCGGCGATGCCCAGCGCATTGCCGCGCCCGCCGGTTTGCAGGCGCAACGGTCCTTCGAGCTTGATCGCGATCCCGCTGATCGTGATTCCGGATGCATCGATACGCAGCGTCCCACCGGGACCCCTGATGACGATGACGTTGGCGGCGCCCAGTTCATAGACGCGGGTTTTTCGGCGAATCGCCTGACCGGCGGCCAATTGAGCGTAGCCTGCGACCTTTTCCTCGAGATGACCGCCAATCGTGATCGAGTGGTTGGCGGTGGTCGTGTCGTGGCGGTGGTTGCCGACTTCTTCGGTGCGGTCTTTGCCGATACGGACAGTGTGATTACGCTCGATGGCAAGGAAATCGTCTTGGCCGATCTGATGCCGCCGGTCCTGACCGATCGTCACCTGTTCGTCGTTGCCGACCGTTTCCTTGCGGTCGTGGCCGATGGCGACGGTTTCATCATGTTCGACGTTTTCGCTACGGTCATGGCCGACGAAGGTAGTTTCGTCATGGTTGACGTGAACGTTCTGGTCTTTCTGCGCGTGGACGAAGATTTCTTCCTGATCCTTCTCGTCCTCGAAGCGCAGCTCGTTGAAGCCGTCGCCCTTGTGGGTCTTGCTCTTGATGGTCATGCGCGTCTTGTGGCGCGGCAGCTCGTAGGGCGGTAGCTGCGTAGCCATGAACGTACGCCCGATGATGATCGGCTGGTCGGGATCGCCGTTGACGAAAATCACCAGGACTTCCTGCCCGATGCGCGGGATGGCGATGTGCCCCCAAGTGGCGCCGGCCCAGTTCTGGACGGCGCGTACCCAACAGGAGCTGTGATCATCGAACGTACCGCGGCGATCCCACGGAAACTGAATTTTTACCCGCGCCCACTCATCGCAAAAAATTTCTTCGCCTTCCGGGCCGACCACTGTCGCCGGTTGCGGGCCATCGATGCGGGGCTTGGGCAAGGGCTCCGGCCGCCATTCCACGTCATCCGGCACGAGTTCGGCGGTGTAGCTGTAGTGAGTGCCCTGTTCCGCACCGACGCTGTCTTCTTCCAGGCTGGTGTGCTGCACGCCGCGGTGGCGCATGCGAATGACGCGCCAGCCGCGGTTCCACGCGTCACGCGGGTGATCGGTCAAATCGAAGGCCAAGCCTGGCTGGAGACGTGCGTCATCGCCTTCCACTGTGGCCACCTTGGCGTCGCGCCGATGTCCGCGCAGGCGATTCAGGGTGAACGGCGTTCCAGCCGCATCTTGCTTGTATCTCCCGGGGTAGTCGAAACGCTCGTAGTGATCGCCTTGGTGTTCCAGGTCAGATGCCCGTGGCGAGTGTTCCTGGTTGTAGCGCGGGTGGGTAAAAACGTAGTCGCGCTGGGTTTGCTGGGCGGTGCGGACGTTTTCTGTGTATCGGAACCGCCGCAGCGCGGGTTCCGGCTGGTCGCCGCCGGCCATTGGGTTATACAAGACGGGACCGCCTTGAATTCCTCCGTAAATCCAGAGCCGGTCACAATAGATCAGCTTATGTTCGTTCTCGGTATGCAGAAAGCCGTGGACGAAGCCTTCTTCCCGTGCGATGCGCTCCAAAAAGTAAGCATGGGTGTCGCCGGCTTGTACGCAATATTCACGGGTGAGATGTTCGGTCGAGTCGTCAAAGTCGACGTGCACGATGCGCTGTTCTTTGAGCACCCTGGCGATGATTTGGGGGACTGTTTCGGCCTGGAAGGCCCGCCAGTCGGAGCCGAGTTCGAGGCGGGCGAGTTCCGGTTCGACCACCGCGTAGTAGAACGTTCGCCGGAAGCCGGTTTCACCTTGCTCGAAACTCGAAACGACGCCATGCACATAACGCACAGGCGCGTCGCTCTGCCAGATAGTGAGTGCAGCCGGGCAATCCAGCACTTTGCCGAAGTCGACGGCCGGATCGGCGCTGACGAGTGTCAGCCGTAACCGATACCCTTCGGACAGACCCTCGTCGAGGTCGAACTCGACGACATCAAGCGGGACATCGCCGACCTTCAACGTAAAACGCACATTGGATTGCGCGGCCATCGTCAGGTGTCCATTCCTTATCTGAACTGAAGCGACGCACTTCGTGCATGCCTCGAGTTTCTGGCGGCGTCACAGCGGGATGGATCAATCCATCGTGCGCGATGCCGGTCGATGTGGTGCTGTGATATGGATGCCCATGGGGCACGTTACCGGTGGGAATGGTGGGCCGTGGAGGCGCCACGCGTCTATGAGACGGATCCGAAAATGGGTGCCGTATAAGGCTCGCCTCATTTCGATGCAAAAAGGCGGCGATGGCTAATGGGCTTCACGGAACTTGCGCGTGTATCGGCGAGTTGCCGACGGCACGCCAGCATGAGCACGCAGGCGTGGTGAAGCGGTGTGCTTAGCCGACGTGTGAGTTGACCCGATATTTAAGCGAACGGAAAGTCGCATGCGCGTGGGCATGCCGATAGCGCATCGAATTGCGCCAAATTGCAACTAAACGCGATGCAACCAGCCAAGCCAGTGTTCGAGCAGCGGTGCACGCGTCCACAGCGACTGCGCGAGCCACAGCGTGCCGCCCCATGCGGCGGCCACGACGATCAGGTCGCAATGCCCGCTGTTCCACAGGTTCAGTGAATGGCGCCGCCAGATCCACGGCACGCCGAGCGGATTCGGCCAGTCGGCGAGCAGATGCATCACGCCGCCGCACGCGAAGCCGAACAGCGGCGCGGCCCACAGCGGATGCGGATGATGGATGAGCCCGTGCCACCCGAGTGCGAGCAGCGCGATCCAGCCGATGCCCCAATGCGTGACGGTGCGGTGCGTGATTCACAAGCGGCGCTTGCGGGTCCACCAGGCGACTTCGAGCCAGTCGGGCGCGGTGCCGCCCGCGACGCCCGCCGCGAATGCGGCGAACATGCCCAAATGCCACGGGCCCGTGGCGCCGGTTTGTGCGACGAGGACGGCGGCGGCGACGCCGGCCGCGAAGCCGGACGCATGATGCGCATTGTGTGAAGCCATAGGAAGCGAGACGAAGAAACGTGAAGCTGCGCGTGCAAGAAAAAAATGATGCGGCGCGAAAGCGGGGCGCTATCTTCGCAGATCGTCCGTTGCAGTGGGAGCGATGTTTGCAGATTTTTTTGCGCAGACTGCGCGGCGTGCCGCGCAGTTCGCAACTTTCGGTTTTGTGCACTGCGTGATGCTGCGTATCGCGTGCAATTTCGACCGATCCACCGGCCTGTTTTGACACTTCGACGTGACCACGCGCGCACAACGCATGCGCTTTCGTTGCACGTCATGTGTTCGACCCTTTTTGTCCCCCTATACTACGAAACCGGAGATGGCCGTCGGCATGCCGGCGGTCGTGAGCGGAACAGGTGCCTTTCCTGCCTGAAGGAGATCCACATGGGAGACATGCAATGACTATGCTGAATCGCTTCAAATCATCCGCTGTCGTGCTTGCGACGGTGGCCGGCATCGGTTTCCTGCCGAACGCGCCGGCCTATGCGAAGGGCCCGCAGCCGGCGGTCCTGACGAGCGCGGCGGTCGCCGTGGCCGACAAGTACAGCGCGGACGCCGCGGAGCGGATCTTCAAGGAAGGCGGCAACGCGATCGACGCGGCCGTCGCGATCGCGTTCACGCTCGCCGTCACGTATCCGGAAGCCGGCAACATCGGCGGCGGCGGCTTCATGACGATCTACAAGGACGGCAAGCCATACTTCATCGACTACCGCGAGCGTGCCCCACTCGCCGCGACGAAGGACATGTATCTCGACAAGGACGGTAACGTCGTCAAGGGCATGAGCCTGTATGGCCCGCGCGCGGTCGGCGTGCCGGGCACGGTTGCGGGCATGTGGGAAGCGCAGAAGCGCTTCGGCAAGCTGAAGTGGAAGCAGGTGCTCGCGCCGGCGATCCACTATGCGCGCGACGGCTTCGTCGTCGACGAACAGCTCGCGCAGCGCGGTGTCGACGCATCGAAGGAGTTCGGCGGCAAGACCAACTTCGACAAATATTTCTCCGGGCTGAAGGCCGGCGTGAACTTCAAGCAGCCGGATCTCGCCGACGTGCTGACGCGCATCGCGAACGACGGCGCGGAAGGTTTCTACAAGGGGAAGACGGCCGAGCTGATCGCCGCATCGATGAAGACCGGCGACGGCAACGGGCTGATCACCACCGAAGATCTCGCGCAATACCGTGCGGTGTGGCGCCAGCCGGTGCAGGCGAAGTGGAACGGCTATGACGTGATTACCGCGCCGCCGCCGAGCTCGGGCGGCATCGGCCTCGTGCAGCTGCTGAAGATGAAGGCGGACCTCAAGCAGGACTTCGAGGGCGTGAAGCTCAACTCGCCGCAGTACATCCACCTCGTCGCGGAAATCGAGAAGCGCGTGTTCGCCGATCGCGCGCAGTATCTCGGTGATCCCGACTTCTACAAGGTGCCGATCGCGCAGCTGACCGACGACGCATACATTGCGAAGCGGGCGGCCGAAGTCAACCCGAAGGAGCCGTCGGATACGAAGAGCGTGCAGCCGGGCCTCGGCACGACGATGCCGGAGAAGGCTGAAACGACGCACTTCTCGGTCGTCGACAAATGGGGCAACGCGGTGTCGAACACGTACACGATCAACGGCTATTTCGGCTCGGGCGTGATCGCCGACGGCACCGGCATCGTGCTGAACGACGAGATGGACGACTTCTCCGCGAAGCCGGGCGTCGCGAACATGTTCGGCGTGGTCGGCAGCGATGCGAATGCAATCGAGCCGAAGAAGCGCCCGCTGTCTTCGATGTCGCCGACGATCATGACGAAGAATGGCAAGGTGTCGCTCGTGATCGGCACGCCGGGCGGCTCGCGGATCTTCACGTCGATCTTCCAGGTGATCAACAACATCTACGACTTCAAGATGCCGTTGAAGGAAGCCGTCGGCGCGATGCGTTTTCACCATCAGCTGCTGCCGCCGAACACGATCTTCTGGGAGCCGTACCACCCGATCGAAGGCGAACTCGCGAAGCAGATCGAGGCTCGCGGCTACACGCTGAAGGGGCAGGACTTCAGCGGCGACATTCAGGTGATCAAGATCGACGGCAAGACGCCGGAGGCGATGGCCGATCCGCGCGGACGCGGGGTCACGCGGATCATTCACTGACGAAGGCGGCCGGATGCGCGACCGCCGCGGCGGTCGTGCCGCTGCGTGTCGCCTGACGCTCGGCCCCGGTCGTTCGCCGCGTTGCCTTCGAGGAAGCTGTCCACCGCGATCGGCGACGGCTCGTCGAGCGTGCCGCGCACGCTTTTCAGCGTCAACTGCAGATTGAGCACATCGAGATGGCGATCGAACAGCTTCTGCCGGATGCCCGAGATGTCGCGCCGCAGGTTCAGCGTTTCATACGTCGTGCCGTAGCCGACCCGGTGCGCTTTCATCGACGCGTCGTATGCGAGCCCCGCCGCCTGCAGCGATTGCTGCAGCGCAGGCATGCGCATGCCGACTGATTCGAGCGCGGACAGCGCCTCGCGGTGATCGGTGCTGAATTGCTCCTCGACTTCGCGCAGCCGGTTGCGATGCTGCTCGGTCACGTGCTCGGCTTATCCCGTTGCACACGAAGACCACGCTTGACATTCGGGCCGCCGAATCGGACGCTGGCGTCCAATACCTTCAACATTACCGCGAACCCGGTGCTGGCCAGCGTGCTGCCCGGATTCCGCTTCTGAGGGGCGGATCGGCCCCTTTTTCATCAATTTGACGCGAGACACTGGGATAATGGTGGAGTTTGGCTGCGTCAATTGAAGGAAGGAGGCCGCATGGACGATAACGATTCCCGCACCGAGACCGACAACTTCACCGATACGGCATCGCTTGATTCGCGCCGGCGCCGTTTCGAGGAAGACCTCGTCGACGCGTACGACGAAGAACTCGAAATGGAGCTCGACGACCGCCGCTTCGACAACGACGAGGATCTGCTGTTCTCGGCGGAGCGCCGGGAAGCGCGCAAGCAGTATTTCCGCGAGCTGTTCCGGCTGCAGGGCGAACTCGTGAAGCTGCAGGACTGGGTCGTGAGCACGGGGCACCGGCTCGTCGTGATTTTCGAGGGGCGCGACGCGGCAGGCAAGGGCGGCGCGATCAAGCGCATCACGCAGCGCCTGAACCCGCGCGTGTGCCGCGTGGCGGCGCTCCCGGCACCGAGCAACCGCGAACGCACGCAATGGTATTTCCAGCGCTATGTCGCGCATCTGCCGGCCGGCGGCGAAATCGTGCTGTTCGATCGCAGCTGGTACAACCGCGCGGGTGTCGAGCGCGTGATGAATTTCTGCACCGACGATGAATACGAGGAGTTTTTCCGCTCGGTGCCCGAGTTCGAGAAAATGCTCGTGCGTAGCGGGATCCAGATCGTCAAGTACTGGTTCTCGATCACCGACCACGAGCAGGAGCTGCGCTTCCAGAGCCGGATCGAGGATCCGCTGAAGCAGTGGAAGCTAAGCCCGATGGACCTCGAGAGCCGCCGTCGCTGGGAAGCGTATACGGCCGCGAAGGAAGAGATGATGCTGCGCACGCATATTCCCGAGGCGCCGTGGTGGGTCGTGCAGGCGGTCGACAAGAAGCGCGCGCGGTTGAACTGCATCCACCACCTGCTGACCCAGGTGCCGTATCACGAGGTGCCGCGGCCGACGATCGATCTGCCGCAGCGCGAGCACCATGAGGACTACATTCGCCGTCCGACGCCGGACAGCATGATCGTCCCTGACGTCTATTGAGCGGTTCGGGCCGGCTGGGTCGACCACTGAGGCGCGCCGTGCAATGCGGCGCGCATCATCCCCGGATCGGGAATGCGGCTTGGTTGCCGTAATTTCACAGGTCGGGGAAGCCTGAGCGCCCCTGCGTCAAATCGAACAGTTCGGTCTTGGCAGCCGCCTCGGCCGTTTCCGGCAGCTTGATCACGAGCCTCACCGTCATCCCGTACGCGCTGTCCACCAGCTCGTAACCCGCCTGCTCGATCCAGCGGCGCACGCGTGCCTCGTCCGGGTAGCCGATTTCGATCGCGAACCGCGCGTGGCGAATGCGTTCGACGCGCTCGGCATCGAGCAGCGCCGAGGCGATCGCATCCGTATAGGCGCGCACCAGGCCGCCCGCGCCGAGCTTCACGCCGCCGTAGTAGCGGACGACCGCGCCGAGCACGCCGTCGAGATCGTGATGACGCAGCACTTCGAGGATCGGCCTGCCGGCGGTGCCCGACGGCTCGCCGTCGTCGGACATGCCGGACTGGCCGCCGGCAAGCAGCGCCCAGCACACGTGGGTGGCCGTCGGATGCTCGTCGCGCAGGCGCTGCAACGCCTGCATTGCGGCTTCGCGGTCCTCGACGGGGATCGCGAATGCGATGAAGCGGCTCTTGCGGATTTCGAGTTCGGTTGTGCGGGAAGCGGATAAGGTGTAAGTCACGTTGATCGTCGTCGGCATGCACGGGGCATGCAATGGCTAGCCCGCATTGCGGGCGCTTTCTGTCGCGGCCGAGGTGAACGCGGTGCATCGGCATGCGCGTGGCTGGCCGATGAACGGGACGGCCACGCGGCGGCGTCAGACGAAGGATACCGCGAGCGGGCGCGACGGCGGTGAAACCTCTCGCGACGCGCACCGAAATGGAAGCGGGATTCGGCACGGACGATGGCTTCCAGGTCGTGACGGACAGCTTCGAGCGGCCGTCGATCGAGGTCCAGGTTGCGCTCGACGCGCGCAAGGGGCGTGCATCGACGGCGGGCTTCGTTCGACTCGAGACCGTCGACATCGCTGCGGATGCCGATCTCGAAGCGACATTTGCACGGGAGATTGCGTGCAATCGCGAAGCGGCGGCTCAGCCGGGCGTCTTGGCGGCCGCCGTCAGCATCGAGCCGGCGCACTGGAAGGTGACGCGGGCGCACGTGTCGGAGCACGAGCCGGAGGACGGCGGCGCAGGCACCGTGTATCAGGTGCTGCATCTCCCGCGGCCGTTGCTGGAGACGCCCGAACGGAGCCAGTGCCGATGCGGTTGCCGCGCATCTGGCGGACGTGGTGGCGTCGATCGTCGCACTCGCGACGCTGATGGCGCTGGTGCTTCGATAGCTGAAGCAGCAGTCGGGCGCGCGAGTGCCCGGCGTACGGAAAGCGGAAGCGCCGCACCTCACGAGCGCGGCGCTTCCGATCACTTCCGCGGCTCAGCTCCCCTGCAGCCGGATATCGCGCGACGATGCGCCCACATACACCGTCCCGCCCGGCACGAGCTTCCATCCGTTGCGCGACGTGTCCCACACGCTCTGCATCCGCGGCGACACGGTCACGCGTACATGCCGCGCCTCACCCGGATTCAGCCGGATCTTTTCCCAGCCGACCAGCCGCTTCGGCGGTTCGTCCTTGTACGGCACGCCGAGATAGACCTGCGGCGTTTCCGCGCCGGCGACGCGGCCGTCGTTGCGCACGGTAAACGCGACACTCAAGGAACCGTCCCGTTGCCGCGACACCGACAGGCCCGAATACGCGAAGTGCGTGTACGACAGCCCGTAGCCGAATTCGAACATCGGCTTGATGTTGCGCGCGTCGTACCAGCGGTAGCCCATGTTCAGCTTCTCCGCGTAGACGGGATCGTTCTCGAACGCGCCGTTTTGCCCCCACGTCGGCGAATCCTGGTCGCGCGCCGGGAACGTGACGGGCAGCTTGCCGGACGGATTGACCGCGCCGAACAGCACGTTCGCGATGGCCTTGCCGCCGCCCTCGCCGGGATACCACGCCTCGACGATCGCCGACACGTTGTCCTTCCACGGCATCAGCACCGGATTGCCGCTCTGGACGACGACGATCGTGTGCGGATTCGCACGCGCGACGGCTTCGACGAGCGCATCCTGGTTCGACGGGTTCGCGAGGCTCAGGCTTTGCAGATCGCCGAAGTCCTCGCCGGCCGGCTGCGCGACCACGACGATCGCGACATCCGAGCGGCCCGCGAGCGCCGCGGCCTGGTCGATTTCCTGCTGCGTGTACGCGCGGAACGGCGACTGCTGGTCGCTGTTGCCCGCGAACGTGACCTGTGCCGCCGGCGCGAGCGCGCGGATCGCCGCGACGATCGGCACGTCGACCTTGAGCCACGGATTGCGCCACCAGCTGCAACCCGTCGACGACCCGAACGTCAGCCCGCCGCAGCCCGCGAACGAACCCGTCACCGGATCGCGCGTGTTGCCCGAGCCGCCGCCCGACAGCACGGCCGCGTCGGCATGGCCGCCGATCACGGCGATGCGCGACAACGCCGCGGCCGCCAGCGGCAACTGGTTGCCGTCATTCTTCAGCAGTACGATCGACTGCTCGGCGACCCCCTGAGCGAACCGGTTCGCGGCCGCGAAATCGATCGCGCCGCCGCCCTTGGCCGGATCGTCCATCACGCCGACGCGAATCATCACGGCCAGCTTGCGGCGCACCATGTCGTCGAGGCGGGCGGTCGACACGGAGCCGTTCGAGATTGCCTGCTTGACGGCGGCTGGCGTCAGGTAGACCGACGGGCCGACGTCTTCTTCCTCGTCGAGCCCGGCGTTGATCGCGGCCGCCGTGCTGTGCGTCGCGCCCCAGTCGGATTGCACCTGGCCCTGGAAGCCCCATTCGTTCTTCAGCACGTCGTTCAGCAGGTGATTGTTCTCGCACGCGTACGTGCCGTTCAGACGGTTGTAGCTACACATCACGCTGCCGGGCTGCCCGCGTTTCGCGGCGATCTCGAACGGCAGCAGGTAGAGTTCGCGCAGCGTGCGCTCGTCGATCTGCGTGTTCCCGCCCATCCGGCCGTGCTCCTGTTCGTTGCCGGCATAGTGCTTGATGGTCGCGATGACCTTCTGCCGCTGCGTCGCGAGCGTGCGCTCCGCGAGCAGGTCGCCGGCGAGCAGCGGATCCTCGCCGAGATACTCGAACAGCCGGCCGCCGCGCGGCTCGCGCGCGAGGTTGGTGCCGCCGCCGAGACCCATGCCAAACCCTTGCGCGCGCAGCTGAATCGCGACCTGCTTGCCGTAGTCGTACGACAGGCGGCGATCCCAGCTCGCGGCGACGGCGATCGTCGCGGGGAAGGTCGTGCTCGCGAGCGACGTGCTGCCGGAGCCGGTCGCCGAGTCGACCATGTTGAGATCGGGAATGCCGAGTCGGGGCACACCCTGGATGTAGCCGGCGCCGCCGCTCGGCACCTTCGACATTTCGTATTGCGAATGGATGAACTGCAGTTTCTCGTCGAGCGTCATCTTGCGCACGAGGAGGTCGGCGCGCCGCTGCACGGCGGAAGACGCGAACGCGTCGGCCGCGTCGCTCTGTGAACTGAAATCGGCGTTGCCCGCGTAGGCGCTGGTGCAGAGGGTCGCCGCCAGCACGGCGGCCGGCCAGAGTGTGTCCCGCATGTTGCTCTCCATGATCGTATTGCTCGTTGTTCGGATGATGTCTGGAGCTGCGCACGCCCGGTGGATTCGCACCGGACGCATTCGGCTGGCGATGCAGGGTGGTTGCGCGTCGGCATGCCAGGCCAGGCGGGGAATCGTTACGGCCGGTTGGGCCCGATCGAACAACGCGGACGGCGACGCGGACCGTCCGATGCTGCCGAATCGGATGTAGCGATTCTCTGCAGCGACCAATCGTACGAATGTAGTTTGACTACAGCATCGGTGTTTCTACCGATACGTACGATCTTTTTTCGATGCGATTGCTTGGCGTGGGAAAAAGACGGTCATCGTTCCCGATCCGGCGTGTGCGGCGGAGTAAGAAGTACCTGCGCGCGAGCGTCTGGCGGGGAGGGAGGTGCGGAGGTGCGTGCCCGCGCGATGCGGTTCGTTGCGCGCGCATCGAACGGAATGCCGTCGGATTCCGGCCGCCTCGGGGAGAATCGGGGCGGCACGAACGGTGCGCTAGCCGCGCCGCGCGACGGGACTGCCGGGCATCGGTATGCCGGCGCGATAGACGACGGTTGCAAGCGCCGCGGCGACGGCAGCCTCGGCCGTCAGCACGGCGGCGGCGGCGCCCACTTCGGCGAAGTACTTTGCGAGCACAGGCACGAGTACGATGTTCAGAATGCCCGATGACATGAGCACTCGCGTGAATTCGGACTTCATCCCGAGCGGCAGCATCGTCTGCACACCGAAGAGGTCGGTCATCCCGGCCATGAATGGAACGAAGGCCATCCACCGCAGAACCAGGACCGTCGGTTCGTACGAAGGCCCGTACAGGATGCGCACGGCGAGCGGCGCGCCGAAGAAGATCGCGAGCGAGATACCGAGCACCATCGCGACCTGCACGACGAACAGCTTGCGCAGGAAGGAAAACGCGTCGTTTCGCGCATGCCGCATCAGATAGCTGATGCGCGGATAGGTCGCAGCCTTCAGCGGCTGGAGCATGCTGAGCGCAGCGCGGATCAGCTTGTCGCCGGCGGCGAAATAGCCGGCCGCGACGTTGCCCGACACGAAGCCGAGCAGCACGGTGTTGGTCGACGCATAGAACGCGATCGACGTCGATGCGAGGAACACCTGCCAGCCGCCTTTCAGCGATTCGGCGATGTCGGCGAAACCGACGCGAACGAAGTCGATTTCGCGCTGGGCATACAGATAGACGGCCAGCACGAGCGCGGACAGCGTCGGGACGGCGGCGTTGACGATCATCGCGCGGTCGATGTCGGCCGGGCTGTGCACGAGCGCGAACATCGCGGGCAGGCTCAGGATGCGGCCGATGAACAGGATCACGCTCAGCGCGCGCAACTTCTCCATGCCCTGGAAATACCAGCCCGGCGTGAACGCCACGCCGGCCACCATCCCGAAGCCGATCAGCAGCAGGTCGCGGTCCTCGCCGAAGCGGCCGACGAGGACGATCAGCCCGACCAGCGCGATGAAACAGATCACCGCGATGCCGATCTGCGCATACAGCGTCGCCCAGAAGATGCGGGAGCGTTCGGCGCGGTCGTCGCGGGCGAGCGCGATGCGCGGCGTGGCGGTCAGGTCGAAGCTGTAGCTCGTGCAGTTGGTGAGGTACGCGATGACCGCCAGCGAAAACGCGAGCTGCCCGTAGCCTTCCGGGCCGAGCGCATGCGTGAGCAACGGTGCGATCAGCAGCGGCACCGCATACATCGAAATCTGCAGCGTCAGCAGCAGCAGGAAATTCTTCTTGAGGTTTGACATTCGCTTGGTCGGCGCCGTGGGTGTCGCTGGGCGGCGGCGTGCGGGCCGCCGTGCGCTCGCGCGGCCGGTCGGCGCTGACCCGGCTGCGTGGGTTCGCGGCCCGTTCCGGCAGGCGCCGGCTTCGTCCGGCGATGCCGGACACGGCCACATCGTATGGCGGTCATGATACGGGCCGAGCGGGACGACTGTGTTCGCGAGCCTACCTTTCGAGGATTCGGTACGCATGGGCGGCGCGAATCGCGACAGCGCGGGCCTCGTTGTATCGCTGCAGTGATGAATGCATTTGTAAGCTGGCGCACCGAAGAACGCTCGGGCCGAGTGCTCTAATCGAACGACTGTTTTGGTTCGTGACGGAAAGGCTTGACGACGACTCGGGCCGGCAACCTGCCGTCCCCGGCAGCGGGACCAGGACAACGCATCGCGAAGGTCGAACAAGTCGCGCAGGGGCGCGGCGAAGGTCCGTTGCCAGAAGGCCGTGCCTGGTAGCGCAGTCACATGATCGTGGAGTGGCCGATTCCGGTGGAGCCGCCGGAATGCGCGTCCGCGTCCGATAAAAAATACCGATCCGAGGAGTACCAATTGAAGCCGATAACGTTCGGCAGCTGCGTGGGGTGGCTGCACGAAGGACAGACGAAACAAGGCGTGATCCTGTGCGAATCGCTGGGTCACGAGGCTTCGTGGACGCACAAGCTCATGCGGGCGATCGCTGAGCGGCTGGCCCACGAGGGTCTCACGGTATTGCGATTCAGCTATCCGTGCACCGGCGACTCGGCGGGCGACGATCGCGACGCCGGTCGGCATGCCGCGAGCATCGCCAGCATTCACGATGCGATCGACCTGCTGCGCGATCAGGCTGGCGTCACCGCGCTGACGCTGGTCGGGATCCGCGCAGGCGCGCTGTTCGCGATGCTGGCCGCCGCGGGTGTCGGCCCGCGCCCGGCGCCGCACGTCGACGCGGTGGTAGCGCTGGCACCGGTGGTGCGCGGCCGCGCCTACCTGCGCGAGCTGTCGTTCGTGCATCGCCAGTGGCTCGATACCACGTCGCCCGCAATTCGCGTCGCGCATCGCGACGAACCGTGCATGAACGTGCTCGGGCATCGCTTTCCCGCCGATTTCGTCGAGGCGCTGAAGGCGGTCGATCTGTGCGACGTCGTGCGCGACGCGCCGACGTTGCCCGGCGCGATGTTGCTGATCCAGCCGGATCAGGGCGACGGGCCGGCATTGCGTGAAGCGTTGCTCGAGCGCGGCGTGGACGTGGCGAGCGATCCGTTCCGCGAATGGCCGACGACGATGCAGGACGGCACGCGCTCGCGCTTGCCGCTCGCGGCGATCGACACGCTCGCGAACTGGATCGCCGAACGCGCGCCGGGGAGGCCGACTGGCGTCGAGACCCCGTCACGAGCGGATCCGACGTGGAATGGAGAATCGGCCGTCGCGCTCGACTTGCACGACATGACCGAGCAGGTCGTCGCGGTCGGTCCGGACCGGCTGGTCGGCGTGCTGTGCCGTCCCGCCGACACGCGGCCGGCGAATCCGGTGGGGCCGGCTGTCGTGATCGCGAACACGTCGACGAATCCGCGCAGCGGCGAAGGGCGCTTCAGCGTGCGCCTCGCGCGCACGCTGGCACGCGCCGGCGTGACGACGCTGCGGATCGACGTGCATGGCGTCGGCGATAGCGGGCCCGCTGCGCTGGACGATCAGTCGGGCGTCGTGTATTCGGCGCAGTCGAGCGACGACGTTGCCGCTGCCGCGGACTGGCTGCGCGCCCTCGGTCACCCGGAGGTCGCCGCGGCCGGCATTTGTTCCGGCGCCTATGCCGCATTGCATGCGGCCGTGAAGACGCCGTCGCTTGGCGGCGTGATCGCGATCAATCTTGCCCGCTTCGTCTGGCCGGCCGGGCTCTCGCTCGAGTCGGTGCAGAAGCAGCGGAACAACTCGGTGCGCGGCTACTGGCTGTCGGTGCGCGACTGGCAGAAGTGGAAGCGTCTTCTGCGGGAACGGCGCGACCTTCGGCCGATCGTGCGGGCAGTGGCCGCGAATGCGATCGCGCGGGTCAGCGTGCCGGCGAAGGAACTCGCCGCGCGCGTCGGCTGGAAGCCGGGCATCGGCACGCCACGCGGCGTGATGCACGCGCTTGCGCAGCGCAATGTATGGACGACGCTGGTGTACGGCGCGCTCGATCCCGGCATCGACGATGTCCGGCGGCACTTCGGCGCAATCGAGTGCGCGTTCCGGCGCTCGCGTCACGTGCGTCTGCACCTCGAGCCGCAGGTCGACCATGCGGTGTACGGCGCGGTGGGCACGGACATCGTGATCGACCTGTGCATGCAGGCGCTGGGCCGCGACTCGGCCCGGCCGGTCGCGCGCGTCGCCGATCCGGCGGCACCCGACGCGGCCGCGCGATCGTACGCGAGCGTGTCGGTCGGGCGGTCGTGATGCGTGCTGCGTCGCACGCATCGGGCGCTTCGGGGTGCGATCCCCGTTACCTATGAAGATCGGCGTTCGGTGGGGTCCCTCACAGACGCGCCGTTCGCCGTGGTGTCCAATCCCGTATCGGTCATCGCCGGTCACGCCGCGGCATGACCGGCCGGGATGCGTCAGTCCGGATCGCCCGGTTGCTCATAGGGCGACTTCGCATAGGGCGACTCGTACAACCTGTCGCTGCGCCATACGTCGGCGGCGGGTGCGCTGACCACTTGCGGGCGATGCGGCCGCCCCGGCACGAGCGGCCGACGCAGCATGCCACGGGCGCGCGTATCGGGCTGGACGGTGGCGCTGGCGGCGGGACGCCCGAAGGCTGGCGTCGCGGCCCCGGAGGCGGTTGCAGCGGGATCGGCGGCGTCGCTTGTCGCGGCAGCTTGCGCCGAACGTTGCAGCGGTGCCGGCGGAAGCACCGCCGACGATGCGAACACCGGCGCGTCGGCCGGGACGGCGGGCAACGTCTGCGCATTGACGGCGCAGGCAATGCCGGCCGAGACGATGCAGACGAGTGACGAAAGCAACGAAGAGCAGTTCATGACGAATCGTACGGAATGACGTGCGGTGTAGAGGGAGGCGCGGCACCGCGATGCGAGCCGCGCCGGCAAGCGTAATGCCGGAACTCGCCGCGTTCGGCGGGTTACCACACAGTTTTGGAAGAGCACGATGTCAATCACTACGCAACCCGAATCGACGCCAGGGACGCCGCGGCCACGCGTGGCCGGCACCCGTCGCGCACCGTGGCTGTCGCGCATGGCGATCGTGGCGGCCGCGTGCGCGTTGAGCGCATGTGTGCTGTCGCCGGGCATGACGTATCGGGCGCCTGCCGACCGTGACGCGAATGCGCGCGTGAGCGCCGATGCGTCGGGCGCGGGCGGCCTCGACGGCGTGCAGAACGTGTCGAGCGAGGAGCTGATCGAAATCACGCCGGCATTCGTCGCGCAACAGCATGCCGGGCAGCATGCCAATGTCGACGCGGAAATCCGTCAGCTGTTCGGCAAGCCGAAGCCATACGCGATCGGCCCCGGCGACGTGCTCGGCATCGTCGTGTGGGACCACCCCGAATTGAACCTGCCGACGACGCAGACGACGGGCGGCGGCGACGGTGTGGGTGCCAGTTCGGTTGCGACCGGCTACACGGTCGACGCCAACGGCAACGTACAGTTCGCGTATGCGGGCCTCGTGCACGTGGCCGGGTTGACCGAGGCGCAGGCGCGCGCGCTGCTGACGAAGCGGCTCGGCGAATACGTGCGCAAGCCGCAGATCGCGCTGCGCGTGCAGACCTATCGCAGCAAGCGTGTCTATCTCGATGGCGAGGTGCGCACGCCGGGCCTGCAGATCGTCAACGACATGCCGATGACGCTGCCCGAGGCGATCGACCGCGCGGGCGGCTTCACCCCGACGGCCGACCGTTCGCAGGTCTCGGTCACGCGCGGCGACAGGACCGTGAACGTGAGCCTGCCGGCGCTGATCGCCGCGGGCGTCAACCCGTCGAACATCCTGCTGCGCGATGGCGATCTCGTGCGCGTGCGCGCGGCGAGCGACGCGAAGGTGTTCGTGCTCGGCGAGGTGTCGCGGCCCGCGACGCTGACGCTGACCGACGGCCGGATGAGCCTCGGCGAAGCACTCGGCGACACGGGCGGCGCGAGCCAGTACACGTCGGACGCGCGCCAGGTGTTCGTCGTGCGTCGCGGCCCGGACAACCGTCCGCGGGTGTACCACCTCGACGGCAGTTCGCCCGCGTCGTTCGCGCTGGCCGACCAGTTCCCGCTCGAGCGTCGCGACGTCGTGTTCGTCGATGCGTCGCCGTTGGTGCGCTGGAGCCGCGTCGTCAACCTGCTGATTCCGTCGTCCGCGCAGGGAGCGCTGACGGCCAAGGCGATTTCGCCGTGACACTCGTGACCCATTTCGTCATCGCGACCGCGCGTCGCGCCTACGGGACTGATGCCGTATGACTTCTTCGACCCTGCCCGACCCGCACAGCGGGCCCGCCCTGCGGCCGTCCTATCCGGTGCGCCGCTACTGGGGCATGCTCTACGGCGGCCGGCGCCTGATCCTCTGTACCGCGCTCGCGGGCGCGTTCATCGGCGCCGTGTATGCGCTGTGTGCGGCCCCCGTCTACCGGACCGACATCCTGTTCCAGGTCGAGCAAAGCCCGACCGACTCGAAATCGACGTCGCCGACCGGCGATCCGTCGTCGGTGTTCGACCTGAAGACGGACGCGTCGACCGAGATCGAAGTGCTGAAATCCCGCGCGGTGCTCGATCGCGCGATCGACAGCACCAATCTGGCCGTCGACGCACGGCCGCATTATCTGCCGCTGATCGGCTGGCGGTTCGTGAACGCGGCCGACGGGGTGTCGTCGCCGTTGCCGGGCGGCTACGTGTACGGCGCCGAGCGCATCGACGTGCCGACCTTCGACGTGCCCAAGCGCCTGCTCGGCAAGCGGTTCGCACTGACCGTCGGTGACGACGGCGCCTACACGCTGCAACGGACCGGCTGGTTCGGCCGAACCGGCCCGGCATGGCAGGGGCGCATCGGGCAGCCGCTGCATGTCGAGACGGCGCAGGGGCCACTCGACATCTTCGTTCGCGGCGTGGCCGGCAAGCCCGGCGCACGCTTCGACCTGACGCGCTACAGCGACGAGGAGGCGACGGCCTGGCTGCAGAAGAACGCGTTGATCTCGGAGCGCGGCAAGCAGTCGAACATGGTCGGCGTGACGCTCGACGGCACCGATCCCGTGCACGACAGCCGTGTGCTGAACGCGATCGGCGACGCGTACCTCGCGCAGAACACGCAGCGCAAGTCCGAGGCGGCCGACAAGCTGATCCGCTTCATGGACGCCCAGTTGCCGCAGCTCAAGGCGCAGCTCGAAAAGGCGGAAAGCCGCTTCAACGCATTCCGGGCCTCGCACGGGACGGTCAATACGAGCGATGAGGCGCTGGCGTTGCGCCAGCAGTCGGTCGACATCGAGACGCGCGTGCAGACGCTGCAGCAGCGGCGCGAGGAATTGCTGACGCGCTTCATGCCGAAGCATCCGGCCGTGGTGGCCGTCGATGCCCAGCTCTCCGACGCGCAGCGTTCGCTCGACACGACGCGCAAGCAGATTCAGCAATTGCCTGCCGTCGAACAGGGCGTGCTGCAGCTGCAGCGCGATGTGGCCGTCGACACCGCGCTGTACACGAACCTGCTCAATACGCGCCAGCAGATGATCCTCGCGCGGGCCAGCAAGACCGGCACCGTGCGGATCGTCGATACGGCGAAGGTCGCCGAGCAGCCGATCGGCCCGCATCGCGGCGTCGCCGTGATCGCCCTGCTGCTGGTGGGCCTGCTGGCAGGCGCGGCGATCGTGGTCGTCCGGCAGCGGATCGTCGGCACGATCGGCGATGCCGAGGAAATCGAATGGACGACGGGGCTGCCCGTGTTCGCGACCGTGCCGCACAGCCCGAACGCGGCGCAAGCGGAGTTGCGCCCGAAGGCCGGACGGCGCGGCGCGCGCGCGCCGGTTCCGCCGGTTGCCGTGCAGGACGCGGCGCTCGAAAGCCTGCGCAATTTCCGCGCGGCGCTGCAACTGTCGATGCCGGACGCGTCGAATCCCGTCGTGCTGATCTCCGGGCCGACGACGGGTGTCGGCAAGTCGTTCGTCGCCGCGAATATCGCGTCGCTCGTCGGCGCGGCGAAGCGACGCGTCCTGCTGATCGATGCCGACCTGCGCAAGGGATCGCTGCACGAGCGGTTCCGCTACAGCCGCGCACCGGGCCTGTCCGACGTGGTGGCAGGCACCCACAGTCTCGACGAGGCGATCAAGCGCGGCGTCGTGCCGGGTCTCGATTTCATCGCGATGGGCAGCGTCGTGCCCGATCCGGGCGAACTGCTGCTGCAGCCCGCGCTCGCCGAACTGATCGAGCAGCTCGCATCGCGCTACGACATGGTCGTGATCGACGGGCCGCCGTTGCTGCCGGTGGCCGATGCGCTGGTGCTCGGCCGCCTCGCGGGAACCGTGTTCCTCGTCGCGCGCAGCGGCGTGACTACGCTCGCCGAACTCGACGAAAGCGCGCGACGGCTCGAACACGCGCATATCGACGTGCGCGGTGTGGTCCTGAACGATTACAAGGGCGCGCCGGGACGGTACGACTATGGCTATACGGATACGAACACGCATCAGGCCGCGTCCGGGTATGCGGGGGTGATCGCGCCGCGGCAACGGGTGGAACGGGTGTCATGAACCGGAGAGCGGGCGGCGCAGGGGGCGGGCCGCGACAGCGCCCCGCGACGATGCGCAGGATGGCGCGCGTGCGCGATGCCGCGGGCGGCTATACGGGCTATTGGTGGGAAGATCCGGCGCGCCTCGTGCTGATGTTCATCCTGCCGTTGTACGGATTGCTGTCGCTCAGCTTGCTGGGAGATCAGAAGTCGATCGCGCGGATCTACTTTGATGGCTACTACACGTTTGTCGGCGCGCTGTTCCTGATGGTGGTGATGGCAGCGGCATGGCTCGCGACGACCGAAGCGCGCACGCGGCGAGGGCCGCCGCCTGCCGCGGTCGAACTGTCGCCTCGCGTGCTCGATTTCGTGTTCGCTCTTGCGCTGTTCGGCTATGCCTTGTTGCTGAGCGGCATCGTCACGCATCCTGCACTGCTGGTCGCGTTCGTCCGGGGTGAAGCGAATGCATATGACATGCTTGATCTGAAAGGGCGCATCACGGGCCTCAGCACGTTCACGCAGGCGACCGCACCGTATGTTGTCCTGTATTTCTATGTGTTCAGGAAACCGGTAAAGGGGCTGAATCGCTACAAGATCTACTTCGCCGTGCTCGCGGTGCTGACGCTGCTGCGCAGCTTCATCTTCGCCGAGCGGCTCGCGCTGATCGAAATGGTGATGCCGCTTGCGCTCATGGTCGTGCGATTTCGGCTCGGCGGCCGGTATTCGCGGTTGTTGACGTTCGGCCCGTATGCGGCGATCCCGCTGCTGTTCGGGCTGTTCATCGCGAACGAGTACAACCGGTCGTGGGAAGCCTATTACGTCAACATCTACGACAACCTGTTCGATTTCGCACTCGAACGTCTCGGTCTGTATTACTCGACGTCGTTGAATAACGGCGCGGGAATACTAAGTGTGCTGGGCTGGGGCCAGGGCCACCCGATGTTCACGTTCGACTGGTTGCTGCGCTTCCCCGTCATCGGCGCGACGTTGCAGCCGTGGCTCGACTCGGGAGACAGCATCAACCTGTTCCTGAACGGCTACGCCGATCCGGAGTTCAATAATCCGTCGGGGATTTTCGTTCACTTCTACGAGTGGGGCTGGTTCGGTTTGCTCGACGCACTCGTGCTCGGGTGGGTGGTCGGCCGCAGTTATGCGGGCTGGCGGAGCGGGAACGGGTTCTGGTGCTGCGCACACGCGGTACTGTTCGTGTCAGTCATGGAAATCATGCGGACCCCGAACCTGTTCAGCGGACGGAATTTCGTGCCGGTCGTACTGCTGATCGTCGTATTCCACTGGTTCGCCAAGGCTCGGGCACGCGAGAATCGCGCCGCGGACATCGATCCAGTGTTGTCGCGATAACAGCGAGGGTCGTGCGGTACGGGGCATGCGACCACTTTGTAGATTGCCGGGTCCCAAAACCAATATTTCCCGGAGCCACCACTTTTCATGGCTATTCACAAGCAGAAGTTTGAAATTCTGGACGGGTTGCGCGGCATTGCGGCAATCAGCGTGATGTTCATGCATTTCCTTCAGGACCTGCCGATTCCGATACTGCAGAGCGCGTATCTTTCGGTGGACGTTTTTTTCATGCTGAGTGGATTCATCCTGACGCAGGCTTACGGCGAAAGACTGCGTCAGGAATCGTGGTGGGGCGAGTATTTGAAGCGACGAGTGATACGCCTGTATCCAATGATATGCATCGGGCTCACGATCGGACTCGTGAGCCTCGTCGTCATGCGTATCCACTCGTCGGCGGCGTTTTCGTTCGGTAACCTGGCCGCAGCTTCCGGGCAGAACTATTTTCTCGTTCCGTATCTCGGTCGTTTCTCCGTGTCGGGCTTCGTCGGCGCGGCGAATCACGGCTTGCCGGCAGTCGATGACCCAGGGGTGTTTCCTCTGAATCCGCCTGCATGGTCGCTGTTCTTCGAGCTGTTCGCGAGTGTCGTCCTGATCGCGGCGTTCAGGATGAATGCGCGGAATCTGCTGCGACTGGCGTATGCATGTCTCGGCGCTTTCGTCGTGTATGGGTGGCTCGTGGGCCTCGACAACGACAAGCTGACCGTCATCCTGAATCAGGGTTGGTCTGCCGATAACTTCATCGGCGGATTCTTCAGGGTCGGCTACGGGTTCCTGCTGGGCATTGCGATCGGGAAGATGCACGACGCCGGTCTCCCGGTCAGGCCGCACTGGTTTGTCGCCGGGCTCATCAGGAACGACTACATGCTGTTTGTCGCTTTCCTGCTGATGGTCGTGTTTCCGACGTCGATCAAGGGAATCTACGCGCTTGCCGTGCTGATGTTTATCGCGCCTGCGCTGGTTTATCGGGGCGCCATGCTGGCTCCGAGCGGCAAGGTGATTGCACGTATCAGTGCATTCCTCGGCTGGATATCGTACCCGCTCTATTGCGTGCATTATCCGATCGGAAGGCTGGTGTTCGCGTATGCCCCGCATGGCGACATCCACGTCGTCAGAACGGCGATTCTTGCCGCGGGCGTTTCGATCGTCGCCGCTGCCGTCCTCGCGAAATTCGTCGAGGAGCCGATCAGGTCGTATCTCGGCAAGCGCCTGTTCGGTAATCGACGGGCCGCGGCCGGCAGCACGGTCAACGTTGCGTAACTGCGCCGATTTGCCGAGCATGCCGGCCACCGGTGGCGCGACTGCGTGAAACCATGAGTCTCGGCCGGGGCGCCGGGCAGCGCATGAGGGCAGGGCGTGTCGATCCGTTCCTTTCCCGATGACCACACGCCGCGATCGCCCTACAGTGAATCGAAGATCTCCTTCATCATCTCGGCACTTCGGCTCCAGCGATATTTTTCCGCGTGCAGGCTTCCTTTACGTTTGAGCTCGGCCCTGAGCTCAGCGGAATCGAGCAGGCTCCGCAACTTCTGCGCGATATCGTCCTGCGAATACGGATCGCAGTACAGCGCCGCATCGGCACAGACTTCCGGCAGTGCGGCCGATTGACCGACGACCGCCGGACAGCCATATCGCATCGCCTCGAGCGGCGGTATGCCGAAGCCTTCGTAGATCGACGGGTAAAGGAAGCACGCCGCGTTCTGGTATAGCGCCTTCAGTTGCTCGTCGCTGATGTAGCCCACGTACTTGATGTTCGGTTCGGCCGCCGAGAGATGATCCTGCTTGCCGAACACGGTGGTGTTTTGCATACCGACGATCACGAGATCGACGGACGGATCGTTGATCTGCCGGAACGCCGCGATCAGCCGGCCGAAGTTCTTGGTAGGGTTCATGCTGCTGACCGCGAGCACGAACCGGTCCGGCGTCAGCGCGTGCTTGTCGAGCACGCTCGTGTCCGGTTCCAGGGCATCGAGATGGTCCGCACCAAGTGGCACGACGCTGATCTTGTCGGCGGAAACGCCGCAGTGATGCGCGAGGCGATCCCGCGAGAAACTGGAGTTGGTCAGCACGCAAACGGAGGTTCGCGCGAGAATCCAGAACATGATCCGGTACCACATGCGAAACGGCCGGGAGAAATGCGCGGGCGTGTCGAACACCGCCGCGTCGTGCATGTAGATGATCTGGTTGCCGATGAAAATGGATGCCGAATTGCTGAGATTGACGATGCAGCCGCGGCGCGCGAACAACGGGAGAACCAGTTGCTCCCAGACCACCCCCTTGTAAAACCCCACCTTGACCGTCTTCGCGCCGCTTATCTCGACGCCGGGCTGCGGCGGCACCAGCACGGTCACCGGCTCCTGCGGCTGAAACTTGATCAGTGCGGCGATCAGTTCGCGCGCGACGCGTTGCACGCCGGTTGTTTTCTGCGTCGTGAATCGTCCGTTGTATACGAGTTGCTTCGAGTTCTTGAAAGCGGTCATGTCGATAAGGGAATGTCGAAATCGGAATCAGGCTTTGACGTGATCCGGTACAACCGGCTTGAAGTCGCGCGTGTCGACACGCGGCTCGTCGGTGTCGAGTCCGTAAAGACCGCGCCACTGACGGAAGATCGCGTTCATCGAAAATCGCTGAATCGCCCGCTGCCGGGCAGCCGCACCCATTTCCTCGCGAAGCTGCCGGTCGTCGCGGAGCAGGCTCAGATATGCGGTCATCTCGTCGGCGTTCGACGCGACGTAGCCGGTCACGCCGTGAATCACCACGTCGCGATTGCCCACGACGTCCGTCACCACGGCCGGTATGCCGGCGACCTGCGCTTCGATCAGCGCGACCGGCATGCCTTCCCAGCGGGAAGTCTGGACGTAGATGTCCAGTTCCGATGTCAGCGCGAGCGCACGAGCGCGAGTTACCCAGCCGCTGCAGACGACGGCGCGGCGCTGGACGGGATCCGGAATCTCGGCGGCGTCGCCGCCGATCCAGAGAAACTCGATGTCCGCGCCATGCAGCTCGTCGGCGAGGCGTACGAATGCTTCATGATTCTTCTGGAACGACGCCCGACCGCTCATCCCGATGACGACCTTGTGATCGTCGCGCGTTCGACGCGGCGGAATCTCCGCCGCATTCACGCCGTTTTCCACCAGGACCGCCGACTTCGCCCGCACCTTTCCCCTGATCTCGGCGAGTTCGCTGCCCGAGCACGCGACGATGGTTCCGCCGATATGCGCCGCGATGCGTTCGAAGTTCAGGTAGGCGTACTGCTTCATGCGCGATACGTCGCGGCGCAGGAACGAGAGTCCGTGCGGCGAGTAGAGGACCCTCGCATCCGGGGCGGCGATCCGGGCGGCGACTCGCCCCAGCACGCCGGCCTTCGACGAGTGCAGATGAATCGCGGTCGGCTTGCAGTCGCGCAGGTTACGGACCAGCGAACGCAAGCTCCGCAGGTCCTGTTTGATGCTCACCTCGCGCGCCATGTCGACGTACGTGAGCTTCACGTCGGGCAGGAACAGCGTTGAAAAATCGGTCGGGGTTTCCGGTCGGATCGAATGCAGCACCGTCACGTCGACACCGGTTGCCGCGGCATGGTTCGCGAGATGGGTCAGCATCGACAGCACGCCGCCGCCAAATGCCTCGGCAATATGAACGATCTTTTCTTTGGTCATCTTCGGGTCCAGCGATCCGATCGCACATTCATCGCCCATCGTAACGATGAGCAGCTGAAAATCGTGCGGTCTCGGTGTCCGGTTCGTTAAACTATGCATTCCTTATTGATAAATGCATGGCAGTCGTGGCCATTGGATCCTGCTGTCGCGGTCGCATGTGTGAGCTGGCGAGGCGGCCCGGTGATTTCAGCCGATGCAATATCGGGTAGACGTTGCCGGCGCGCACCGAACACGATGCAGCACGAAGCATCCATGTCGCGTTCTACGTGGCGGCTAGATTCCTCGGAACATCGGATGCCGGCGTTCGACTACGACGACTGGAGACGAGAACGCGGCGAAATCCGGTCAGTGCGCGTGAATCCACTGGTCCGGATCATTGTGCAGCGCATGCGCGACCCACTGGGTGCGATGGCTTACCGAAGGCGCGATTCGGCGCCGGAAGCGCGGGTCCCGCGCTGCTATCGAGCGTCGGCGCGACGACCGGATGACTTGCGCACGCGTGCGAGAGGGTTGGAGATGTAGCGAATCGCGTGGTTGCTGAGCGTTGCTGACGGCAGCAGGCATGCGAGTGACAACCCGGCGACGGCCACCTTCTTGGCAGGACCCCAGAACGGATTGCGGAGCACGGTTTGCCAGTAGCGCCCGGATTCGCACAGGAACCAGCGCCAGCGTCGCACGAGCGGCGCGCGATATAGGGTGCTGGCGAAGCGGGCCTTTTCGATCGCGAAGTCGAGCGGCGCGATCGGTAACGCCTCGTGCAGCCGCGTGCCGGCGATCATGCGCAGCGTCGACCACCGGCGTTCAGCCTTCTGCGCGCCTGTCGCGGCGTCTTCCGAATTGGTGAGGGCAAGGGCTGGCGTGCCGTCGGCCGGGCGCGTATCCGGCTGCTGATGCACGCGATAGCCGCCGAGCGTTGCATCGATCATGTGCACGTTGCCGAGCAACGCGATACCGTAGATCGCGTAGAAGTCGGCGCCATGCAGGTTGTCCGGGGTGACGGGCACCGGAAAGATGCGCTTGAGCGCATCGACCCGATATGCGTTGCCCGATGCTGGCGGCGACGGGTACAGCCAGCCCGCGCGCAGCAGGCGGCCGCAATCGGTGTCGACGGCTGACTGCGGCACGCTCGCCCCGGTCATCGCACCGTCCCGTGCGATCACGTCGAGCCGGAAATGCACCTTCACGAAGTCGCCGGACGCGAACGCTGCGAGCACGCGGATCGCGGCGTCGTCATAGAGCAGGTCGTCCGCGTCGAGCAGAATGACGTAGCGCGTCGTGACGTGCTCGAGCGCGCGGTTGTATGCGGCAACCTGACCGCGATTCTCCTGAAACACCGCCGTCACGCGCTCGCCGTACGAGCGAATGATGTCGCACGAATCGTCGGTGGAACCGTCGTCGACAACCAGCACGCGTACATCGTGCGCGGTCTGTGCGAGCGCCGAATCGATCGCGTCGCGCAGGTACGCGCCATGATTGTAGTTGCAGATTGCGATGGTCAGGTCGGTCATGAACGGGTGCTGAACGAGCGAAGGGCGGGCGATCCGGGTGCGGCGCGCGTGGTGCTCTCCCGGGCGCACTGCACGTCGGGACCACGACGCCGGATCGGGTGCGGCCGGTGCCTTTGGGCGATGCCGTAGCACGGTCGCGTCGCGTGATGGCCATGATACGCGTCGTCGATCGGCAGTCGGTTCGCGAGCCTACCGTTCTGCGATTCGCTTCAAGGGAAGTGCGATGGTCAACGGCACGCGAGATCGCGCCGCGAGAGCGGGGTGCATTGGTCTGTTGACGCACCGAAACCCGGCTGTTTCGAATGGTCTAATCGAACGTATCTTATCGCCCGCTTTTGGCGGTATCACGGGCAGGCAACCAGGCCGGCATGCCGTGTTCGGTTGCGCCAGCCGACGCGCACGAAGTCATTCGAGGGAGCAGATTCGATATGCGTAGATCGCAAAGCCCGTTTCTCGCATGCGCGGCGATCGCCGGCATGTGCATGGCAGGCGGCCCGGCGTGGCCGGGTATTGCCGTGGCGGCAGTCGGTACGCCCGCACCGGGCGCGCTTCATGCGAACGTACCGGATGCGTACGTTCGTCCCGCCGCGGACGGGGGGGATCAGACCGACACGCTGCAACGTGCGCTGGACGCGTTGCAGCCGGGCCAGCGACTGATATTCGCGCCGGGGCGGTACGTGATCGGCCGCTCGCTGGTCGTGCGGCAGCCGAATGTGGTGTTGTCGGGCTACGGCGCGACGCTGATCGCGACAACTCCCGACGACCAGACGATCGAGATGCGCGGCGACGGTACGACACTCGTCGGCTTCCGGCTCGCGGGAACCGGCACGACGCGGCTCACGACGCCCGCGTCGACGAAGGTCGAGGTAACGGGGCGCGGCGTGCAGGTCCTCGACAACGTGGTCGACGGCGGCGCCGGCGCCGGCATCTTCGTGTTCGGCGGCGCGGACGTCGCGATCGTCGGCAACGAGGTGCTGTCGACGCTGGCGGACGGCATTCACATGACGCACGGCTCGCACAACGTGCTCGTGCAAGGCAACGTCGTGCGCGGCACCGGCGACGACATGATCGCCGTGGTGAGTTACCAGGCGGAAGGCGTGCTGACGCGTAACGTGCTGATTACCGGCAACTCGCTGGAGGGCAATCCGTGGGGCCGGGGCATCACGGTGGTCGGCGGTGCGAACGTCACCATCTCGAACAACATCGTGCGCAACGTGCAGGTGAGCTCGGGGATTCTCGTCGCGCAGGAAGACAGCAACCGCACCGCCGGCTCGTCCGACATCCGCATCGAGCGCAACTCGATCGCGGATATCCAGACCGCGACGGGGCGGCCCGATCCGCGCCCGATCACACGGCAGGCGGCGATCGAGGTCAGCACGTGGTCGGGTTCGGTGTCGCGCGTGACCGTGATCGGCAACCGCGTATCGCACGCGCGATTCGACGGCATTCGTCTGTGGGGAAACGTGTCCGGCGTACGTATTGCTGACAACCAACTGTCAGAGATCGGCGGAATGCCGGTCCGGATCGACCCTGCGCACGATTGCGCGGCCGGCCGGCCGACGACGGCATCGGGAGGGCGAGCGAAGGGCACGCCGTGTGCGGCCGCGCTTCAGTCACTGTCGGCCGCGAGTGACGCGGTCGGCGCGGATACGTCGTTGTTGCCGCGCGTGCGCGAGTCCGTCCGGCAGGCGCGCTGGTCGCAAGGCGGAATCGACTGATGGTGCGTCGCGTGGGACGCCGGTTTGCGGCGGCACGCGGTGAACGGACCGCCGCCGCTTGTCCGCGCGGCGGCACCCGTCATCATCGCGCGCGCCGCCGCGATCGGCACGCGCCTACCGGATGACGCCGCGTTCCGCGACTTCCTCGTCCGGTTCGCGCGAGGCGAGCGACGCGCGCTGCGGCGCGGTCTCGACAACCGGCCGCCCATACAGATCGTCGAACCGCACGATATCGTCTTCGCCGAGATAGTCGCCCGACTGCACCTCGATGATCTCGAGCGGAATCCGGCCGGGATTCTCGAGACGGTGGACCTCGCCGACGGCGATGTAGGTCGATTCGTTCTCGCTGAGCAGAAAGGTTTCGTCGCCGCGCGTGACCTTCGCGGTACCGCGCACGACGATCCAGTGCTCGGCACGGTGATAGTGCATCTGCAGCGACAGCCGCTTGCCGGGCTCGACGACGATCCGCTTCACCTGGAACCGCTCGCCGAGGTCGATCGAATCGTAGTGTCCCCACGGCCGCTGCACCTTGCGGTGTTCGCTTGCCTGCGGGCGCTGCTCGGTCTTCAGGCGCGCGACGATGTTCTTCACGCGCTGCACGTCGTGCTTGTTCGCGACCAGCACCGCATCGGGCGTCTCGATCACGACGACGTCCTTCATCCCGACGCACGCGATCAGCCGGCCTTCCGAGCGCACGAAACTGTCCTGCGTATCCTCGAACACGATCGGGCCGCGCGCGACATTGCCCTGATCGTCCTTCGGCATGATTTCCCAGATCGCATCCCAGGTGCCGACGTCCGACCAGCCCGCGGAAAGCGGGACAACGATGCCTTCGATGCCGAGTTCGGGGCTCTGCGCGAGGCGTTCCATGACCGCATAGTCGATCGAGTCGGACGGACAGGCGTCGAAAGCCGCCGCGTCGATTCGGAAGAACGGGTCCTCGGCGGTGCCCGCGCGCCATGCCGCGTCGCAGGCCGCATGGATGTCGGGTGCGAGCGTCCCGATCGCTTTCAGCCAGATTGATGCGCGCGTGATGAAAATTCCGC
Organism: Burkholderia diffusa; assembly: GCF_902499115.1. GTDB lineage: Bacteria > Pseudomonadota > Gammaproteobacteria > Burkholderiales > Burkholderiaceae > Burkholderia > Burkholderia diffusa. The sequence continues at coordinate 61,957 of NZ_CABVPN010000024.1, read as the reverse complement.
TGTTCCACCAATAATCGCCCGAATGCAGGTAGCGTTCGGCGAGGGCGGCGTTCGGTTTCTCGACGAACCGCCCGATTGCATAGCCGCCTTGTCCGCCGAGGCGCCCGGCGCGCGGTTCGCCGACCTGGATGTACCCGTAGCCGGTTTCCGCGCGGCGCGGCAGCACGCCGAGGGTGACGATCGCGCCTTCCTGTGCGTAGCGCGCCGCGCGTCCGATCGTTTCCTGGAATGCGGCGACGTCGCCGATCACATGATCGGCCGGCATGACCACGAGGATGGGGTCGTCCGCAAGCGCACTGGCGTCGAGCGCCGCGAGCGTCAGCGCAGGTGCCGTGTTGCGCGCGGCCGGTTCGAGCAGGATACGGGGAGGCGCCGCGCGCCCGAGCACCTGAGCGGCGCTCATGATGCGATGCTGTTCACCGCATACCAGCAGCAGCGTGTCGCCGAGTGCCGCGTTCGCGATGCCGTTCAGGCGGCGCGCGGTCGACGACAGCGGCGATTCGTTCGAGGTCAGCTCGATCAACTGCTTCGGATACTGCTCTCGCGACAACGGCCAGAGGCGCGTGCCCGAACCGCCGGCGAGAATGACGGGCAGGATGCAGGGCAGCTCCGGTTCGGGAACCGGGCGAAGGGTGGCGCTCATCGATTGACTCCGGTATCGGCGGACAGCCGGTTGTGTGCGCAGCCGTCGACGCGCGCGTCCTCGTCTCGCGATCGCGGCGCGGAGAGGCTCCGCGACAGGAGCTGGCGCAGCGCGCCGGCGGCGCGGCCTGCCGGCCGGACGAGACCGACGAACGGCACACCCTGTTCCAGATAGGGGCCGTAAGCCTTGCGGAATCCGAAACGCTTGTAGAAAGCCTGGCGCTGTGCGGGCACGTGCGTGCGCACGGACACGTCGGGCCATGCGGCTTGCGCGGCCGTGAGCGCGCGCTGCATCAGTTGCTCGAGGGTGCGGTCGTCGCGACATGCCTCGCTCGTCAGTACCTTGTCGATCACGACGTCCGGATCCGCGTCGTCGCCGGGGAGCACGCGTGCGTAGGCGACGACTTCCGTCGTGTCGCCCCTGTGCATGCATGCGAACACGTGCAGCGCATGCGCATCCTTGCCGTCGATGTCCAGATGCGTGTACGCGTCCTCGACCACCAGCACCGCGTTTCGCGAGCGCAGGATTGCGTAGAGATCGATGGCGCTCAGATGTTCGAATTCACAACAATGCCATTCCATGATGCCGTCCTCGTGTGAAGCCTTCAGCACGCCGGGCCGCATCAACGCGTTCGTTGCGTGCGGCCCAACGATATCCATGATGCGGATGCGGCGCGCGGCGGTCTGTTCGAAAGCGTACTCACGCTCCCGTTACTCCTGATTCGCCGGGCCGATGCCGACTGCGCAAGGCGTGCCGCGATCGGGGCAATGTGCGGTAGCACACGGTGGCCGTATGGCGGCTTTCCCATAATTGACGCATCGCGACGGCCCGCTGCGAAACGCGCAGCGAGGTCGTCCGCATCGAACGAAATTGAAGGACCGGGGGCCTTGCTTGAAGATTGAGATCGTTCATGGCGGGCAGGTCGCGCATCGCGATCGGCTGTCGCTCGCACGCCACCGTCTATCGCATCGCCGATTTCCTCGCGGTGCGCGCATCCTTCATCTGGCCGCGATCATTTCGCCGCGCCGGCCAACACGCGCATACTTGCCATTCCGCGTTGCCCAACTCTTTTGGCGCTGCGCGCGGGCTTGCGCCAGCGCCGAGCTTGTCGCATTGGCATGCCGGCAGCGACGGGAGATGGCGCGACAGGCATGGACCTCATGCTGCATCGCGACAGGAGACGGACGATCCGGCCGGCCGCTTCGTTACGATGTTGTAACGGGCGCGCCCGGTTCGCCCGCGTTCGATGTGTCACGCCGGCGTCGCGCTGGACGCGCGATTACCGACGCACGAAACATGTTGTCCGGACTTTTTGTGCGATTCAGGCGAGAATCGCGGGCAATGGGAGGCACCGATCTTGCAGAAAAGTGGGATTTGCCACTGATTGACAGGAATGGTCGTAGATAATCAAATCTGAGTCGCTAAATGCGCGCCGCGACGGCGGAGCGGCAGCGTAATGGCCTGAATTGTTATTTATCTTTTGGTAACAAGGCCATCTCGATACGGGGTGTAAATTCAGGAGCAGATGAAATGAGGTCACCATTCCGGAAGCGGGTTGGCAGCCATCCGGTTCAGCATCGGGCGCGACTGTCGTGTACGACGCGACGCAAATGCGGACGAAATTTCCGTTTGCCGACGTGCTCCGCCTGACGGCGCGTCGCATGAAAGCCGGAACGCCTCGGCTCCCGTGGCCGCGCGTTCCCTTCGAGTTCGATGACAACGAGGCCGGATAACATCCGGCTCGACCTCCGGGGGCTCTCGCCTTGTGCAGTTTCGATCTTCGCCAAAGCTGCGGAAACGCAGTAGGGACAGGCGGCCATGCGCCGCCGACCGCAGCGCACGCGAACGATTCGCGGAGTGGAGAAAGTGATGGTTCGTTATGAATATGCCAATAGCGCGCGATAACAGCGCAGGCGGGGGGAGGACTACCGTGCAGCGTCCTCTGATTTACTGGACCCAGTCGCCGTCCGTCATGCTGCGCAAGGAGCTTGCTCGGCGCGACTGGAAAGTGACGGTCGTTGCACACGCAAACGAATTGCGCGACACCTCCGGCGAAATCACCTGCGGCATCCTCGACCTGAGCGGCGGCCACGCCGACGCGATCGGCAGCATCGCGTCGACTTGCGCGTCGATGCGCGATGTCGTATGGGTCGCGCTCGTCGAAACCGGCCAGACGGCCTCGCCGAACGTGCGCGCACTGTTGCGCGACTATTGCTTCGACTACATCACGTTACCCGCGTCGCACCAGAGAATCGCCGATACGGTCGGCCATGCGTACGGAATGGAATGCCTGTTCGCGCGCGATCGCGAAGCCCTCGAATCGCGGGAGCACGGCATCGTCGGCACCTGTAGCGCGATGCTGCGGCTGTTCGATACGGTGCGGCGCTTCGCGCGCACCGACGCACCGGTGTTCGTGTTCGGCGAAACGGGAACCGGCAAGGAGCTGACGGCCGTCGCGATCCATCGTCATTCGGAACGGCGCAACGGCCCGTTCGTCGCGGTCAACTGCGGTGCGATCCCGCCCCACCTGCTGCAATCGGAACTGTTCGGCTACGAGCGCGGCGCGTTTACCGGCGCGAACGCACGCAGGATCGGCTACGTCGAGGCCGCGAACGGCGGCACGCTGCTGCTCGACGAAATCGGCGACCTGCCGCACGAGAGCCAGGCGAGCCTGCTGCGCTTCCTGCAGGAGGGCGCGATTCATCGCCTCGGCGGCAGCGATCCGGTGCCGGTCGACGTGCGGATCGTCTCCGCGACCCACGTCGACCTGCGCGAAGCGATGGAAGAAGGGCGTTTCCGCGCGGACTTGTTCCACCGTCTGTGCGTGATGCGCATCGATCAGCCGCCGCTGCGTGCGCGCGGCAAGGACATCGAGCTGCTCGCCCATCACATGCTGGAACGCTTTCGTGGCGACGCGCGCCATCGTGTGCGCGGCTTCTCGACGGATGCGATCACGGCGCTCTACAAGCACGACTGGCCGGGCAATGTCCGCGAACTGATCAACCGCGTGCGGCGCGCGGTCGTGATGACGGAAGGGCGCCTGATCACCGCGCAGGACCTCGAGCTCGAATACTGTCTCGACGCCGCCTCGCCGTCCGTTGCCGATATCCGCAAGTCGATCGAACGTGAAGCGATCGAATCCGCGCTGCTGCGCACGCGCGGACGCGTCGCCGCTTCCGCGCGCGAGCTCGGTGTGTCGCGTGCAACACTCTATCGCTGGATGGAAGCGTACGGAATCGAGCGGCCGCGCGGCACGGGATCGTCGGACTGACGTGTGCGGCGCGGCCGTGCGACCGTGTGTGTGGTCCCGGTCCCGGTCGCGTCAGCCGGCCAACGCGGCGCGCACGGTTCGTGCGGCGTTGACCGCGCGGATCTCGACGGTCGGTGGCGCGCCGGCGGCCGGATGGTCGCCGGCGTTATCCTGCGGCACGAGCGCGACGCGTGCCGGCGTGCCGGGCGCGAGATCGAACCAGTCGTCGCGCGGCACGAAGCCCGGTGCGTCGATCTGCACGTGACGCGCGACGTGGCGCGTATCGATGTCGACGTGCCACGTGTCGCCGGTGCGCGACACGCATGCCTCGATGCCGGGTTCGCGGCGGGCGAACACGGCCGGGTGCGTGCGGGACGGGAAGTAGAAGGCCTGCGACAGCAGCGTGCCGTCCTCGGCGCGCAGCGTCGCGACGACGGTATCGTGCTCGCACGGGCCGAAGCGATACGCGTAGGTCCAGTCGAAGAAGCGGCCGAGCAATTCGGCCGAATCGAGCCGCACCGTGCCGTGCGCGGCGATCCGGAGCGGCCCGCCAGCCCGCGCGACCGGCGTGCGGCCGTCGCGCAGCGCGACCAGCTCGACGGCTGCCGACAGCGGCGCCGGCCGCTCGTTGATCACGTGCACGTCGAGCCCGTTCAGCCCTTCGTCGACGAGCAAGACCTGCACCGGTTGAAGTACCTGGCGCAGCGCATACCATGCCGATTTCGGCCGATGCGTCGCATCGAGCAAGCCCCATCCGGCGCCCGCCATCACGTCCTGGAACTGCCAGACGAGCGCACCCGCGCAGCGTGAGCCGGTGCGCCGCCATTCCGAGAACGTGTCCCGCATCAGGTCCGCGATCACCGCGCGCGACAGCTCGAAGTAACGCGACGGGTCCTCGCGCCGCAGGCGGTCGGGTGCCACGTCGTACAACGTCTGCAGATAGTGATCGCGAATATCGTCGAAATCCCACGACGTGCCGGGATCGCGCGGCACGGCCGCTTTCCAGCGCGGCTCGTGTACGCCCGGCCAGCCGAGGCTTGCGAGCATCGCATCGCACGGCACGTTCGCGAACGCGAGGCATTCGCTTGCGAAGCGCACGTCGGCGCGACGCGCGTCGTCGAGCGGGCGAAGGTACGCGCCGACGCCATAGTAGTGCGATACGCGTTCACGCGGCATGAACGGCAGCACGCCGCCGTCGGGCGAGTCGGGGACGTAAAGCGCGTCGGGCCGTCGCTTGGCCACATGGCCGGCGAGGCGCTCGGCGGTCAGTGCGAGGAAGCGCTGTTTCGGCCCGAGCCCCGACATCGCGGCCTGCTGCGCGATCTCGCTGCCGCCGCACAGCACCGCGAGCGATGGCGACGCACGGTGGCGCGTGAGGAACTGTTCGACTTCGCGATCGACGGCGTCCGCGAACGCGTGATCGTCGAGCGCGTAGTCGAAGTTCGCGAACATGAAGTCATGCCAGACCAGCAGTCCGAGCCGGTCGCACCACGCGTGGAATGCGTCGGCCTCGTACGCCATCGTGCCGCCGACGCGAATCATGTTGAAGCCTGCGTCGCGCGCGTGTCCGAGCAGCCGGCCATAGGTTGCGTCATCCGCGTGCAGTGCGAGCGGTGCAGCGCTGCTCCAGCAAGCACCGCGCGCGAACACGCGTACGCCGTTCACGCGCACGCCGAACCCTTTGCCGTCGTCGCCCGCATCCTGCTCGATCGTGCGAAAGCCTGTCGCGCCGAGCGGCCGTCGGTCGGCGCCGATGTGTAATGCGACGTCATAGAGCACCGGTTCGCCGTGCGTGTGCGGCCACCAGCGGCGCACGTTCGGCACCGCGACGCTCGCGTGCAGGCGGCTGACGCCGCTGCGCTCGAGCGTCGCGTGGTGCTCGCCGCACGACAGCCGGGCCGTGAACGCCTCGGGCAGCGGTCCGGCGAACGCGAGTTCCGCGTCGAGCCAGCCGGTGTCGCCGTCGATGCGCGCATGCAGGTCGCAATGAACGAGAACGGGGCCGTCGGCCGGATCGAGCACGTCGACGGGCCGCCACGGTCCGGTCGGCACGCAGCGCGGAAACCAGCCGGGCATGTGTCCGAGCAGCGACGTGCGAACGGCGCGCAGCGTCGCCGGGTCGACCAGGCGCGTGCGCCAGCGTGCACGCCGCGGTGCGCGCACGTCGCGCAGGTGCGGCGCGAGGGCGCGGAAGCAGACGGTCAGCCGGTGCGTGCCGTCGAGCGACACGGACACGTCGTGCGCGACGAACATGCTGTCCGAGCGCAGGATCGGCGTGTCGTCGAGCCATGCTTCGGCGAGTGTCGCGAGGCCGTGAAAGCGCAACACGCGCGGCCCGTGCCCATGCAGTTCGACGCGATACCAGTGGTCGCGCTCGGCGAGCGACGCCGTGTCGTGGGGCCGTCCGGCCAGCGCGAGCGCTTGCGCGACCGTGCCGGGGACGGGGGCGGCGACCCAGCCGTCGGCGGGAAGATCGAGCGGCCCGCGCGCGGCGCCGGCGGCCGTGGCGAGCATCGACCACGCGAGCGCGGCTGGGGCGCGCATCACCGCATCAGCGGCACGGGGGCCGCGTCGCCGCGAACGGGTGCCACGTGCTGAAGCGGCGGGGTGATCTGCCGCGCGCAGTCGATCAGGTCGGCGTAAGCCGCTTCGATCGCTTCGAGCGTCGCGTCGCCGCGCTCTTCCTTGCCGCGCGCGCAGGCCCGCGCGAGCCGGAACTCAAGCACCATCGCCTCGGACGCGATGCGGTCGCAGGCGATGCGAATCTCGGCGAACGGTCCGACGCAGCCACTTGCCTGCAGCCAGCGCGCGTAGTGGCCGAACAGTTCGAAGTTCGCGCCGAGTTGCCGCACCGAATTGAACGAGTACGCGTGGAACCGTTCGAGCGGAGAGACGGCGAGTGATTTCGCATCGATCTGCAACTGGCGCCGGAACATCGTGACCGGATTGACGACCGGCAGGCGGCGCAGATGGCGCTGCAGCGACGCGAGCGAGGCTTCGCACAGTGCGCGCTCGTCAAGCGGCGCGAAACGCCGCTTCGCGCACTCGACGTAAGGCGGCAGCGGCATCGGCGAACCGCCGCCGACGAGGCCGTCGTAGTCGATATCCTCGGCCACGTAATAGCCGCTGTTGTGGAAGTAGCCGATCTGGCGGCGCGTGCGATCGATCGCGTCGATACCGATCGTCGTCTTCGTATGCTGCGTGCGGTAGCTGCTGCCGCGCGTGTCCGGCAGGAACCACGCGTCGACTTCGACGATCATCAGGTGACCGCGCGCGACCTGCGTCTCGATGTGCTGGTCGAGCGGCTCGTAGATGGAGTGTTCCTGCACGACGATTCCGTAAAGTCGCTCCAGTTCGTCGTGCGGAAACTTGAAGAACGTGAACTGGTCGCCCTCGAAATCGAGTGCGATCGTAAACGGCAGTGCCGCGTACGGATTGAGGCCCCACCACCGGAGCACCTCGAGCCACATGTCGACGTAGCAGTTGGTCTGCTTCCAGACCATCTCCTGACTGTGCAGCGGGTGCGGCCGGTAGTGGCGTGCGCGGTGGCGCACGTCCTCGAACGACGCATCCTCGCCGTCGCGGGACACGAATTTCATCGCGTACCCCACAGCACGTCGCGAACGTCGGCAGGCCATGCGTCGATGTCGAAACCATGATGACGGAACAGCGCGAGCGTCAGCCGCTCGAGGCCGAAGCCGACACAGCCCGTGTGCGCGACGTCACCCGTTGCAGTGCGGATGTCCCACAGCAACCCGAAGTGATCCATGTGGTAGTTGAAGCTCAGGCACGCGGTCTGGCGATCGTCGTGCTCGATCGGGATCAGAAGCTCGAACTTCAGGTTCTGCTCGCGCTGGCTGTTCGCGACGATCTTGCCGCCGCGCCCGAAGAACGGATCGTTCGCGAGATCGATCGCGTTCGGCAGCCGCAGCGCCTCGATCATCCGCGTGCCGCGCTCCATCCACGTCGCGCGGAACGCGACGATCTGCTCGGGCGTGCCGATCTGCACGTATTCACGCATCCGGAACAACTGCATGCGGGTCGGGTCGAGCGACGGCTCGTGGCGGAAGCAATACGAAAACACGTCGACGATGCGGCCGTGGTCAGGCAGTGCACCCGCGCGCGCGACGACCGGATAGACCGGGTAGCAGGCGGCCGGCGTCATCACGACGTAAGTCGGCTTCTGGCTTTCGGTCCAGTCCTCGCCGCGGTCGAGGCACTGCAGCACGCGCTGGTGACGCTGTTCGTCGCCGCAGAACGCGTGCACGCTGCCCGCGAGTTGCGGGAAGCTCTTCATGTATTCGCTGCGCTCGAATTCGGTGCGGCTCATCGCCGGCGGGAAGCGCAGCACTTCGGCCTGCTGGTCGGCGCCGAGGCGCGTGACGAAGGCGTCGAGCGCCTCGACGACGCGCTCGAACCGTTCGCTGCGGCCGAACAGGCCCTGGATGCCGGTCGACACGAGCAGGCCCGCATCGATCAGCTCGTCGCGCAGCGGATTGACGCCCGCGCGGTCGAGCGGCGCGTCGGACGGGGTGGCGGCGGAGGGCACGGACAGGCGGTCGTTCACGAATGGATCTCCAGCGTCGCGGGACGCAATGCGAGCAGCAAGCTCGCGGTATTGGCGGCAATGCGGTCGTTGCTGATCATCAGCGGCGCCGCGTGCAGGTCGCGCAGATGGCGGCCGATGCTGAACGGCGTGCCGTGCTTGTAGCCGGCCATCCCGCAGATCATCATTGCCTGCTGTGCGACTTCGAGCGCGGTCGACGACACATAAGTCTTCAGCGTGTTGATCTCGGCAGCCCAGGCCATGCCGGCCGACCACGAGCGGGGCGACGCGCTGGCATAGAGGCGCAGTACGTTGTCGACGCGGGCTTGCATCGCCTGCATCAGCGCAAGCGATTCGGCGATGCGCCGCGACGCGGGCGACGGCGCGCCGTCAGTCTGGCGCGCCTGCGCGCGGAAGAACTGATGCGCACGATGGAACGCATCGCCGGCCACGCCGATCCACACCGCCGCCCACAGGATGTGCGAAACCGGCACCATCGTCTGTTCGGCGATCTGCGCGAACGGCACGGGCAGGCATTGCTCGGTCGCGCCGTGTGCGTCGAGCACGAAGCCGTTGCTGCACGTTCCGCGCATGCCGAGCGTGTCCCATTCGCCGCGGCGCGTGAGCGTATAGCCGTCGCGCAGCAGGGTAACGAGCACCTGGTCGGACGCCGGCGCGTCGGCGTCGCGCCGCGCGGTCGCGAGGATACCGTCCGCATAGTCGCCGTACGAGATCGTCGGCGCGGACTTGTGCAGCCGGAATTCGCCGCCGTTGGTCGCGAGCGCGCACTGGCTCGCGCGCAGGTTGCCGCCGACGCCGTCTTCCGACGTCGCCGACGCGAGCAGCCACTGATGGCGCACGAGCTGCTGCAGGAACAGCTTGTGCCAGCCCTGGTCGGCAGCGTGATGGACGATGCAGGCGACCTGGATCTGGTGCATCGCGAACACCATCGCCGACGATGCGCAGGCCTGGCCGAGGATCGAGCATGCCGATGCGATGTCGGCCAGCGATGCGCCGGCGCCGCCGAGCTGGGCCGGGACCATTGCGCTCAGCAGGCGGCGCGCGCGCATGGCCTCGATCGCTTCGACAGGGCAGCGCGCGTCGCGATCGACCGCATCCGCGTGCTGGGCGGCGATTTGCGCGACCGCGTGCGCGGCCTCGTCGAGCCGGCGCGCATCGTCGTCGGCCGCGAGTTCGGGAAGCAGCGCGCTCATGCGGAATGCTCGGAGCGTTGCAGCGTAGCGATCGTGTCCGCGAGCGCGTCGATGCTGCGGAACAGATTGCGGTTCAGCATCTCGTCGGGAATCTCGATGTTGAACTGCTTCTCGATCGCGAGCATCAACTGGATCGTGTCGAGCGAGGAGAGGCCCGCTTCGTAGAGGTCGTCCCCGTCACCGATCGAATCGATCGCGGCTTCGAGGTGGGCAACGTGCTTGAGGATGGTTCTGATTTCGTTTTTCACGTGCTGCTCCGGCGTGTGTGATGTCGTCCGCACGGTCGGACGCGCGCAGCGCGCTGACATCCCCCCGGCAGTCCGGCATCAGTAGACCATTCGCAAGCACGGCGTTCTGTACGCCACCCTACAATCGGCTGACTCGGATCGCACGCGTGCGCCGAAACGGCGTGCGCATCACGCGCGTGCCGCGGCGGTCACGCTCGAGTCGGCCGACAGGATGCGCTTCATCTCGTCGCGCACGATCGCGCGGCAGCCGCACGACATTTTCTCGAGGCCCGCAAGATCGGCAAGCTCGATCGAGCTCCGGTACTGTCGAATCAGGCCGAGCTTCTGAATCTCGCCGGCTGCGTCCGTGACCGTTTCGCGACGCACGCCGAGCATCTGCGCGAGCATGCTGTGGGTGACCTGGATCTCGATGCTGCGCGACCGGTCGTAGGCAAGCAGGAACCATCTGCATAACTGATGTTTGAGCACGTGATGACGGCTGCAGAACGTGATCTGCGATACCTGGGCCATCAGCAGCCGCACGCAGACAAACACCAGGTGGCGAATCACCGGCGACGCATCGAAAGCGGCGGTGAATATGCGTCGGTCCAGCCGGTAGACGAAGCCGTCGCGGCATGCGACGGCACGGCACGGCATCCGGCCGCTGCCGCCGATCACGTCGTCGCATACGACACTCTCGCTGCCGATCTCGGCAACTTCCAGCGTCATGCCGCCGGACGAAACGTACTGCAGCGAAATCGCCGTCGTTACGGGCAGGTAAACCGCTGCGAGCGTTTCGCCGGGCTCGCACAGCACCTGGCCCGATTTCAGGTGAACGAGCTGAAGATTGGCAATCAGCGTGGCGCGTTCCTCGCGGTCGAGGGCCGCGAGGAACCGGTTGGCGTCGAAGCTGTGGGAGAGCTCGATCATGCCGTTCGCGTGGGCGACGGCGTCATTGGCCTGGTGGGTCACGGCGCATCCTCGTAGGGGGCGGTCGCACGTCGCGCGGCGGCATCCCCGGGGATTTAGCACGCGCGTGCGGATTTGTGTTCGTCGAAATTCGAATGACGATGGCGAGAAAAGGCTAGCACGCAATTGAATTCGATAAATTGCGCACTACGTCACTTCACAAAGTTTGACGATTCAACGTAAATGAAAATGTTATATGGATTTGAAGATCATGCTCTAAAGAGTTAATCGCGTTGATATGGATCGACGGATAAGTCGAGAATTCGATGTCGATCCGGAATCAATCGAGAAGTGACGGGTATCGTACATGTAAAACATTAAGAATGCATCTAGCATTATTTGACAATCGGGATTGAAGTTGTAAAGTTATCAATTAAATCATGTTGTTACGTCTGTTATGTGCGTTCGCTTACAAAGCCGTAAATTAATGTGTCGATTCATATTTGAGACAGTTTCAAACGATCATTCGAGGTGCCGTGAACCGCCCAGGCGCCATGCGAGACATCACGGAAACAATTGAAAACGGCCCGTAAGTATTTGAACGATAAGCTTCGCGCGCCGCTGCTGGCGCCGCCGCGCACTCGGTGATCATTGATCAGTCGAATCGCTTCCTGTCTCCACTGTGGCAGAGGGTGTCCGAAAATGAGACGCTTTTGACAGTTTTCAGTTGGTAATTCGGCGGGGCTAAATCGCTGGTCATTTATATATTAAGGATGAAGCGGGTATTGGCACGTAAATCGCTTATTGAGATGGGCGCATCGAAACGGGACTCCCGATTCGATCCGGCGGCGTGAAGCCGCAGGTCGATTGGATGGAGGGTTGTGGGCCGCAACCCGCGTCGCCATCCGGACGCGCATCACGATAACGAGTTCCGCTGACGCAGCTGCATGCGGCGCGGAAGACAAATGGGATACAGACATGCTTCATCTTCACTCGAGCTACTCGGCGAATGCCATCCTCGATGCCCTCCCGGAGGACAGCATCCGTGCCATCGCACCGCACCTCGAACTGGTCAGGATCAAGGCCGGCATGCTCGACCGTGTCGGGGAACCGATGCGCCATCTGCATTTCCCGACGACCGCCATGATGTCGGTGCAGCACCTGATGGAAGACGGCGCGATGGTCGAGGTTGCCGTGGTCGGCCGCGAAGGTGTGGTCGGCCTGGCGACGCTCGTCGGCGGCACCTCGGTATCGAACCGCATCGAAGTCCGTATCGGCGGGATGGCCTACCGTGTGCCGACCTGCGTGATGCGCGCGGAATTCGAACGTTCGCCGGCGACGTATCGGCTGTTGTTGAACTACTGCCAGGCGATGATGGCGCAGATTTCGCGCAGCGCGTTGTGCAACCGCCATCACTCGGTCAGCGAGCAGTTGAGCCGCTGGCTGCTGCTCGCGCATGACCGGATCGACGGCGACGAACTGGCCGTCACGCAGCAGACGATCGCGAACATGCTCGGCGTGCGTCGCGAGGGGGTGACGGAAGCAGCCGGCAACCTGCAGGAAGCCGGGCTGATTCGTCAGCGTCGCGGCCGCATCACGGTGCTCGATCGCGACAGCCTCGAGCGCCAGGCGTGCGAGTGCTACGAGCTGATTCGTGCGGACTATCGCCGGCTGCTCGGCACGCGTGCAGGCGTGCGATCGATGCCGGTGCGACCGCGCATGTACGACGTGCACGGCGGATTCCCCGCGCACGGTGCGTGACGATGCATGCGATGGCGGGTGGAGCGAATACGATGCGGCGCGCCGCGATCGCCGCGGCCGATGCCGCGCTCGTGCTGGCAGGCGCGCTCTCCGCGCAGGCGGTGATGGGACTCGCATGGCGCGATCTGTCGGACGCGCAGCGCGGCGCGATTGCATTGCTGTGCGTGTTGACGGTTGCGCTGTTGCCGAGCAGTGTGCGCTTGTTGCGCGGCGCGGCATCGTCGCATGACAGCGGCACCGTGCTGACGCGCACGATGATCGCCGTTGTGTGCGCGGGCATGCTGACGGTGGCTGGCACGATGTGGATCATGAACCGCGGCGGCACGGTCACGACGCGCTGGATTGCGCGGACGGTGCTGTCCGGCGACGCGGCACTGCTGCTTGGCAGGCTGGCACTGTGCGCGCTGGCGATCAAGCGGGGCGATCCGCGCGCGCGGCAGCGGCGGGTCGCGATCGTCGGCGCGACCGCTTACGGACGGGTGGCGATCGAGCGCATGCAGCGCGAGCCTGCCGGCCCGTTCGCGGCGGCCTGCGTGTTCGACGACGACGCGCCGGCCTCGGCAGCCGCCGACGGAATCGGCGGCGTCCCGGTGATCGGCGACTGGGGCGCGCTGCGGCGCATGATCCGCGGCGGCGAGATCGACGAAGTGTGGCTTACGCTGCCGATGTCGCACGAGTCGCGCATTCAGCGCATCGTGCGCGAATTGCGCGACGAGTTCGTCGAGTTGCGACTGTTGCCTGACGTGCGGCAGATGGCGGTCGTCGAGCGATCCGCGACCGATGTGCTCGGCATGCCGGCAATCAACCTCGCGACCACGCCGCGTTCCGCTCCGGAACTGTGGGCGAAGTTCGCGTTCGACCGGATGTTCGCGGTCGCCGTGCTGATCCCGCTGCTGCCGCTGCTTGCGGTGCTGGCGGTCGCCGTGAAGCTGTCGTCGCCGGGGCCTGTCTTGTTCAGGCAGCGCCGCAAGGGTGCCGACGGTCGCGAGTTTCACATCCTCAAATTCAGGACGATGCGCGTGCATCGCGCACAGCCCGGTGTCGTACGGCAGGCATCGCGCAACGACGCGCGCATCACGCCTGTCGGCGCGTTCCTGCGGCGCACGTCGCTCGACGAGCTGCCCCAGTTCTTCAACGTGTTGTTCGGCCAGATGTCGGTGGTTGGCCCGCGTCCGCATGCGATCGAACACGACGACTTCTACCGGCAACTGGTCGACTGCTACATGTATCGCTATCGCGTACGGCCGGGGATCACGGGATGGGCGCAGGTGAACGGCTATCGCGGCGAGACGCGCAAGGTCGAGGCGATGGCCGCGCGTGTGAAGTTCGATCTGTTCTACATGCAGAACTGGAGCTTCTGGTTCGACATGAAGATCATCCTGATGACGGTCGTTCGTGGTTTCGTCGGGCGTAATGCATTTTGATGAACAGGATTGCGAAGTATTATGCGCGGTTCCTTCGTCGTCGATGCGATGCTCCACGCAACGGCGCACCTGAAACCGCGCGTCAACCGTCCGACGGCGGCTGAGCGGCCGCCGGCGACGCGGTGGGCGTGACGGCGGGGCTGGCATCGGGCGCGGCTTGCGCGCTCGACGGCTGGATGGCGTGCTGGATCGTCGGCACGACCATCGTCGGGAACAGGGCCGCAAGGGCCACCCAGATGACGACGCCGAACAACATGACGTTCTCCCGGAAAGCCGCGGATTCACCGCGCATGCTTTCAATCTACGTCGCAACTTTTTACAGGGGATTGATCGACCTCAACGGCGGCTGCGTCAGACGAATGCGCGCGTGCGGGATTATCGCGTCGGTCCCCGGTTTTTCGCGCGCATGGTGCGGGCGCTGACGACGGTCAACACATGCGTGTGCATTGGGTTTATGCTGCGTCGAATGCGTCCGGCGCTTCGTGCGGCCGGGCGCGCATCCGGGCGCGGCGAGCCGGGCGTTCCGGCCCGCCGCGCACCGGCGCGACAACCGCGCGCCGCATGCGCTTTGCGCGGAACCCGGAAAAGGAGAGACGGCGATGGCGCTCGATCGAGAACAACGGCAGACGCTGCAGCGGCGCCTGACCGAGAGCGAGTTGGCGTTGCGGGCGAACATCCGGACGAGCGAGGACCAGCGCGCGTCGGAGTCCTATGCGGAGCTCGCCGGCGCGGCGCCGGACGAGGGCGACGAGGCGAACGCCGATCTGTTCGTCGACATGGATCACGCGCTGATCGGAATGAAGCTGGCCGAGTTGCGTGCGATCGGGCGCGCGCAGCAGCGCATCCGCGACGGCAGCTACGGCGAATGCATCGATTGCGATGCGCCGGTCGGCTACGCGCGGCTGCTCGCGCGCCCGACTGCCGAGCGTTGCACGCATTGCCAGTCCCTGTACGAGCGTCGCTACGCGACGACGCCGCGCGCATCGCTCTGATGTATCGGCGCAGGAGCCGCGCAGACCGCATGCCTCGCGCGACATGACACGGGCAATCGGTGCAGGATGATCAACGGGCGCCCGCCGTCGTCGACATGCGGCGCCGGGCGGGCAGAGGTCGCCGCACCAGCGCACGGCGCCATCCACGTGGGAGGGAGCCACGCCGACCATGCCGATCCACAATGCCGAGTGTGCGGCCGTCTTCGCCGAAATCGCCGATATGCTCGAGATCCAGGGCGCCAACCCGTTCAGGGTGCGCGCCTATCGCAACGCGGCGCGGACGATTGCCGATTACGGGCGCGACATTCCGGCGATGCTCGCGAGCGGCGGCGATCTCGGCCGGATTCCATCGATCGGTGCCGATCTCGCGGCTAAGCTGCGCGAGATCGCCTCGACCGGCACCTGCGAACTGCAGCAAACGCTACGCCATGCGCTGCCGCGCGCGATCGTCGAACTGCTCGACGTGCCGGGGCTCGGCGCGAAACGAGTCAAGGCGCTGCATGACGCACTGCACGTCGAGTCGCTCGAACAGCTACGCGTCGAAGCGAAGAGCGGGCACGTGCGCGCGCTGCCGGGTTTCGGCGCGAAGACCGAAGCCCATCTCCTCGACGCGATCGACGACCGCCTGAAGCGCGAGCCGCAACGCTTCCTGCTGCCGGATGCCGCGCAATCGCTGATGCCGTTGCTCGAGCGTCTGCGCAAGGTGGCCGGCGTCGGGGAAGCGGTGCCGGCGGGCAGTTTTCGCCGCAACCGCGAGACGGTCGGCGACCTCGACATCCTCGTGACGGCGCGCGATCCGGCCGCGGTGGCCGATGCGTTCGTCGGCTACGGTGAAGTCGCGCGCGTGCTCGCGAACGGCAAGACGCGTTCGAGCGTCATGCTCGGCAACGGGCTGCAGGTGGACCTGCGCGTCGTCGATGCCGACGCGTTCGGTGCCGCGCTCGTCTATTTCACGGGATCGAAGGCGCACAACATCGCCCTGCGCAGGATCGCGCAGGCCGGCGGCCTGAAGATCAACGAATACGGCGTATTCCGCGGCGACGAGCGGATCGCGGGCGCGACGGAGGCATCCGTCTACGAGGCGATCGGTCTTCACTGGGTGCCGCCCGAGTTGCGCGAGGACCGCGGCGAGATCGACGCGTCGCGCGCGGGCACGCTGCCGGCGCTGGTCGAGCGCAGGCACGTTCATGGCGATCTGCATGCGCATACCAGGGCGTCGGCCGGGCGCGACAGCCTGCGCGCAATGGCGGATGCGGCCCGGGCCCGCGGGCTCGCGTATCTGGCCGTCACCGATCGCGCACCGGATACGCAAGGTGGCCGAGCGGATGGCGACTGGCTCGTGCGGCAGATCGACGAGATCGACCGCCTCAACGCGTCATTCGACGACTTCGTGCTGTTGAAGGGCGTCGAGGCCGGCATTCGCGAAGACGGCAGTCTCGACGTGCCCGACGACGTGCTTGGGCGCCTCGACCTCGTCGTCGGCGCGGTGCGCGACGGCTTCGACCTGACAGGCGACGCGCAGACCGGGCGAATCCTGCGTGCGATGGATCATCCGTATTTCACGATCCTCGCGCATCCGACCGGCCGGCTGCTCGGCGAACGCGACGCATGTGAACTCGACGTGCCGCGTGTGCTCGCCGCAGCCGCCGCGCGCCGCTGCTTCGTCGAACTCGATTGCGACCCGCGACGGCTCGATCTGCCGGACGTCTGGTGCCGCGAGGCCGCGAAAGCCGGTGTCGCCGTGGCGATCGGCTCGGACGCACGTTGCGCCGACGATCTGGACAACCTCGAATACGGCATCGGCCAGGCGCGGCGTGGTTGGCTCACGCGGCACGACGTGCTCAACACGCGCACGCTCGCGCAACTGCGGCCGCTGCTGGCGCGCACGATGCGCGCAAGCGGCGCGTCGAAGCGCGGGCGCCCGAAGGGCGCGTGACGGCGCACGCCGAAGTCAGGCCAGCACGTCTTCCGCTGGCACGTACGGCAGGCCGAGCGCCAGCGCGACGGCCTCGTAGGTGATGCGGCCGTCGCACACGTTGAGGCCCGCGCGCAGATGGGGATCGTCGGCCATCGCGCGTTTCCAGCCCTTGTTGGCGAGCGCGAGCGCATGGCCGAGCGTCGCATTGTTCAACGCGAACGTCGACGTGCGCGCGACCGCGCCGGGCATGTTCGCGACGCAGTAGTGCACGACGCCGTCGACGACGAAGGTCGGCTGCGCATGTGTCGTTGCATGCGATGTCTCGAAGCAGCCGCCCTGGTCGATCGCGACGTCGACGACGACGGCACCCGTGCGCATCGTCGCGATCATGTCGCGCGTGACCAGCCGCGGCGCCGACGCGCCCGGCACGAGCACCGCGCCGATCACGACGTCGGCGTCGCGCACGGCTTCGTCGATCGTGTGCGCGTTCGAGCAGACGGTCGCGATCCGGTTCGCGAAGACCAGGTCGAGCTGGCGCAGCCGGCCCACGTTCGTGTCGAGCACGGTGACGCGTGCGCCAAGGCCGACCGCCATCTGCAGCGCACCGGTGCCCACCACGCCTGCGCCGAGCACCACGACGTGCGCGGCCGGCACGCCGGGCACGCCGGCCATCAGCACGCCGCGGCCGCCCCGCGGGCTTTCGAGGTGCGTCGCCGCGACCTGGATCGACATGCGTCCGGCGACCTCGCTCATCGGCGCGAGCAGTGGCAGCCCGCCGCCGGGGCCCGTCACGGTCTCGTACGCGATGCACACCGCGCCGGACTTCACCAGCGCGGCCGCCTGCTGGGGATCGGGCGCGAGATGCAGATACGTATAAAGAATCTGTCCGCGCCGCAGCATCGCGCACTCGGCCGCCTGCGGCTCCTTGACCTTGATGATCATGTCGGCGCGCGCGAAGACGTCGCGCGCGTCGTCGCACAGTGTCGCGCCTGCGGCCGTGTAGTCGTCGTCGTGCAGACCGATCGCGGTGCCCGCGCCGCGCTGCACGAGCACGCCGTGGCCATGACGCGTGAGTTCGCGTGTGCCGGCCGGCGTGAGGCCGACGCGGTACTCGTGATTCTTGATCTCCTTCGGCACACCGATCAGCATGAGTCGCCTCCATGGGTATTCGTCATTGTTGTCGTGCCCGAGCGCGCCGGCGAACGGCACGTATGCGACCGCTGCGCATGCACGGTTCGAGTGCCGTACTGGAATAAAAGGGTAGTGGTGCCCGGAGGGAAGTCAAGCGGCGGCCGGTGCGACGGTGCGCGCGCATTGCATCGCAGCACGCGGCGTGGCGTATTGCGACCGGACGTCGCAATGCATGCGGCACGTGGTTTGGGTATCGTCTCGTGTTGCGCGGAACGGAGCCGCGTGCTGCCGGAGCCGTTCCGGCTGGATCACGACACGATGAGACAAGGAACCTTACCGAGATGAGCGGCGCGTATTTCAGCGTGCCGACGCTTTGTGCGATTGCAATCGTTCACGTCTACTGGGCGTTCGGCGGACGGTTCGGCAAGCGTGCGGCCATTCCGGAACAGGATGGGGTACCGCTCCTGCGGCCGACCATGTTCGGCACGCTCGCCGTCGCGACGGCGTTGCTGGCCGGCGCATGCGCGGTGGCGTCGCGCGCCGGCTGGCTGTGGCCGAACCTGTATCCCGGCGCGATCGCGCTCGCGATCGTTGCGCTCGCATTGATCTTCGCGGTGCGCGCGGTCGGCGATTTCCGCTACGTCGGCTTCTTCAAGCGGGTGCGCGGGTCGCGTTTTGCGCGGATGGACAGCCTGTGTTACTCGCCGCTGTGCGTGGCGCTCTCGTTGTCGATCGCGTCGATGCTGTGGTCGTGATGAGCGTCGCGCCTCGCGCGGCAGCCAGTTTGCAGCGCGTGGAGCCCTGACGCCCGTCGCGACGTCGCGATCGAACGCGCGGAGTGGGCGAAGCCCGCGCATCGCGCTACCGTGGTGAGCGTCGACACGACCCGCGCCACGGCTCTTGCGCATTCCGGAAAACGATTTCCTCATTATTGCGGTTTTCGATGTAATGAATTGCATTGAACCCTTTGGAAATGGAACCGGTTCCATTTATAATTCGCGGCGTTTGTCGTCGGGCCCGGAATGAGGGTCGTGCACGATGCGCTTGCCGTCGGCCAGCGCGGCGTCTAAGTTGAACAGGGCCATGGCGATGAAGGGCGGATGCGGGCGGTAAGCCGGTATCTGCCCGATGATCAGACCCGCGAAGAGGTCGAACCCGCAGCGCGCCGGAACCGGCGCGCTGCGCGGCTGCATGACGGCGCCACCGCGCAGCGCGTGGCGTGCGCCCGCATCGAGGTTGTTCGCAACGCCGCAAGAACAGGACGGCCGGCCGCGCGCGGCAAGGCTGCCGTGCCGGGCATGCCGCATGCGGAATGCGGGCCCCGAACCACGTTCCACAACGATCACCATCCGACCATGTCCACGCCACCCGACAAACCCAATTCGCGTCGCCGCTTCCTGCGCACGTCGGTCGCGCTCGTGCCGATCGCGTCGGTCGCCGGTTGCGACCTGCGCTCGTCGTCGTCCTCGACCACGGCCGGCAATGCCTCCACCGCGTCGGCCGGCGCCGAACGTGCGCCGTACAAGCCGACCTTCTTCGATGCGAAGGAGTGGGCGTTCGTCCAGGCCGCCGTCGACCGGTTGATCCCGGCCGACACCGAAGGCCCCGGCGCGCTCGAATCCGGCGTGCCCGAATTCATCGACCGCCAGATGGAAACCCCGTACGCACACGGCGCGACGTGGTACATGCAGGGGCCGTTCCAGCAGGGCGTGCCCGAGCTCGGCTACCAGCTCAAGCTCGTGCCACGCGACATCTACCGGCTCGGCATCGCGGCGGTCAACCGCTATTGCGAAAAGGCCCATGGCAAGGTGTTCGCCGATCTCGACGCGCCGACTCGCGACACCGTGCTCGGCGAACTCGAAAAAGGCGGCGCGCAGATCGACGACGTGCCGTCCGCCGTGTTCTTCGGCCAGTTGCTGCAGAACACGCGCGAAGGCTACTTCTGCGATCCGGTGCACGGCGGCAATCACGACATGGCCGCGTGGAAGATGATCGGTTTTCCGGGCGCGCGCGCCGACTTCATGGATTTCGTCAACCAGAACGGCAAGCCGTACCCGTACGGCCCCGTCTCGATCAACGGGGAGCGCAGCTGATGGCCGCAGAGAAAAAGCCGCATGTCGATGCGGTGATCGTCGGCTTCGGCTGGACCGGCGCGATTCTCGCGAAGGAACTGACCGAAGCGGGCCTGAACGTCGTCGCGCTCGAGCGCGGCGAGTATCGCGACACCTACCCGGACGGCGCGTATCCGAACACGATCGACGAGCTGACCTACAACGTCCGCAAGAAGCTGTTCCTCGACCTGTCGAAGACGACCGTGTCGATCCGCCACGGCGTGCAGGACACCGCGCTGCCGTACCGGCAGCTCGCCGCGTTCCTGCCGGGAGAGGGCGTCGGCGGCGCGGGGCTGCACTGGTCGGGCGTGCATTTCCGGATCACGCCGGAAGAGCTGCGCCTGCGCAGCCACTACGAAGAGCGCTACGGCAAGAAGTTCATCCCGGAAGGGATGACGATCCAGGACACGGGCGTGACCTACGACGAGCTCGAGCCGCATTTCGACTTCGCCGAGAAGGTGTTCGGCACGTCGGGGCAGGCGTACAAGGTCGGCGGCAAGGTGGTCGGCGACGGCAACGTGTTCGAAGCGAACCGCAGCGACAACTTCCCGCTGCCCGCGCAGCTCAACACCTATTCGGCGCAGCGCTTCTTCGACGCGGCCAGGTCGCTCGGCCTGCATCCGTACCGGCTGCCGTCGGCGAATACGTCGGGCCCATACACCAACCCGTACGGCGTGCAGATGGGCCCGTGCAACTTCTGCGGCTACTGCAGCGGCTACGCGTGCTACATGTACTCGAAGGCGTCGCCGAACCTGAACATCCTGCCGGCGCTGAAGCAGGCGCCGAACTTCGAGCTGCGCTCGAAGTGCCACGTGTTGCGCGTGGACCTCGACGACACGAAGAAGCGTGCGACGGGTGTCACCTACGTCGACCCGGCCGGCCGTGAAGTGCACCAGCCGGCCGATCTCGTGATCGTCGCGGCGTTCCAGTATCACAACGTGCACCTGCTGCTGCTGTCGGGTATCGGCAAGCCGTACGACCCGATCTCGGGCGAAGGCGTGGTGGGCCGCAATTTCGCGTACCAGAACCTGTCGACGATCAAGGCGTTCTTCGACAAGGACACCTTCACGAACCCGTTCATCGGCGCGGGCGGCAACGGCGTCGCGGTGGACGACTTCAACGCGGACAACTTCGACCATGGCCCGCTCGGCTTCGTCGGCGGTTCGCCGCTGTGGGTGAACCAGGCCGGCGTGAAGCCGATCAGCGGCATTGCGACGCCGCCGGGCACGCCGCAATGGGGCGCCGCGTGGAAGAAGGCCGTGAAGGACAACTATGCGCACACGATCTCGATGGATGCGCACGGCACGAACATGTCGTACCGCGATGTCTACCTCGACCTCGATCCGACCTATCGCGATTCGTACGGCCAGCCGCTCTTGCGGATGACCTTCGACTGGAAGGACAACGACATCAAGATGGCGCAGTACGTGACCGGGCAGATGAAGAAGATCGCGGAGGCGATGGGGCCGAAGGCGATCGGCGTGTCGACGCGCGAGTTCGGCAAGCACTTCGATTCGCGCGCATACCAGACGACGCACCTGGTGGGCGGCGCGATCATGGGCACCGATCCGAAGACGAGCGTGCTGAACCGCTACCTGCAATGCTGGGACGTGCACAACGTGTTCGTGATGGGCGCGTCGGCGCTGCCGCAAGGCATCGGCTACAACCCGACCGGGATCATCGCGGCGCTGGCCTACTGGTCGGCACGCGCGATCCGCGAGCAATACCTGAAAAATCCCGCTCCGCTGGTGACCGCATGAAGAGGACAGTGAACCACCACAACGCCGCGCGCCGAATTTCCCCGCTGCGGCGCGCACTGGCGATCGGCACGGCATGGGCGGCGTTCGGTCTCGCGGGCGGGGCGGCCTTCGCGCAACCGGCGGGGCCGGCTGCGGCTTCGGGCCCGACGGCGGCACCGGCGGCACAATCGGCCGACGCGAACCTCGTCAAGCGCGGCGAATATCTTGCCCGCGCGGGCGACTGCATCGCGTGCCACACTGCGAGCGGCGGCAAGCCGTTCGCGGGCGGGCTGAAGTTCGACACGCCGATCGGCGCGATCTATTCGACCAACATCACGCCGGACCCGAAGACGGGCCTCGGCGGCTGGACGCTCGACGACTTCACGCGCGCGGTGCGCGAGGGCGTCCGCAAGAACGGCGACACGATGTACCCGGCGATGCCGTACCCGTCCTACGCGCGCCTGAGCGACGACGACGTGAAGGCGCTGTATGCGTACTTCATGCACGGCGTCACGCCGGTCGAACGCGAAAACCGCGCGGTCGACATCGTGTGGCCTCTGTCGATGCGCTGGCCGCTGATGTTCTGGCGCAAGATGTTCGCGCCGGCGCCGAAGCCGTTCGATGCGGCGTCGTACACCGATCCGGTGGTCGCGCGCGGCGCGTATCTCGTGCAGGGTCTCGGTCATTGCGGCGCGTGCCACACGCCGCGTGCGGCGACGATGCAGGAGCGCGCGCTGACCGATGCGGGCGGCCTCGACTTCCTGGCCGGCGGCGCGGCGATCGACGGCTGGGTGCCGACGAGCCTGCGCGGCGAGCCGCGCACCGGGCTCGGCACGTGGAGCGAATCCGAGATCGTGCAGTTCCTGAAGACCGGCCGCACGCTGCGCACGGCCGCGTTCGGCGGGATGACGGACGTGGTCGGCCACAGCATGCAGCACTTGAGCGACGACGACCTGACCGCGATCGCGCGCTACCTCAAGACGCTGCCGCCGCGCGTGCAGGGCGAGCAGCCGCACATGTACGACGCGGCCGCGGCGAAGGCGCTGCAGACCGGCGACGCGAGCAAGCCGGGCGCCGCCGTCTATCGTGACAACTGCATGGCGTGCCACCGCAGCGACGGCCACGGCTACACGCGCGTGTTCCCGGCGCTCGCCGGCAACCCGGTCGTGCAGGGCGAGGATCCGACGTCGCTGATCCACGTCGTGCTGGAGGGCAGCGCGCTGCAGGGGACGCACACTGCACCGTCGACCTTCACGATGCCCCCGTTCGGCTGGCGCCTGTCGGACCAGGAAGTCGCGGACGTGTCGAACTTCGTGCGCACGAGCTGGGGCAATACGGGCACGGCGATCACGGCCGCGCAGGTCGCGAAGGTGCGCAAGAGCACGCCGTCGACGCGGCCGGAGCCGCCGCCGGGCGCGCGGTTCCCGCAGGCGTCGCGCTGACGCACGCGGCGGGACGCCGGTCGCCGCCCGATCGATCCGCCTCGCGCCGCCGGCCGGCGCGTGGGGCGCGTTCCGACTGCCCGGGGTAGTACCCCCGCAATGGCGGGCCACCGCGTGAATATTTCGCGGTGGCCCGCCATTTTTCCATCTCATCCCTTATCCTTCCATTCTTGAACCTTACTAAATAGTTACAAGAACTCGGGAGGGGGGGATGCCCCATGACGTCAGCCTGATTGCGTTGCTCGCGGCCGGTTTCGGTCTCGCGATGATCTTCGGTTACCTCGCGTCACTGCTGAAAATGCCGCCGCTCGTCGGCTATCTGCTCGCCGGGATCGTGATCGGCCCCGGCACGCCCGGTTTCGTCGGCGACCTGTCGCTGGCGCAGCAGCTCGCGGAAGTCGGCGTGATGCTGCTGATGTTCGGTGTCGGCCTGCATTTCTCGCTCGGCGATCTGCTCGCAGTGCGCAAGATCGCACTGCCGGGGGCCGTCGTCCAGATTACCGTCGCAACGTTGCTCGGCGGCGGGCTCGCGCTCACGTGGGGCTGGAGCCTCGGTGCGGCGCTCGTGTTCGGGCTCGCGCTGTCGGTCGCGAGCACGGTCGTGCTGCTGCGGGCGCTCGAGGGGCGCGGGCTCGTCGAGACGGTGAACGGGCGCATCGCGGTCGGCTGGCTCGTCGTCGAGGATCTCGTGATGGTGCTGGTGCTCGTGCTGCTGCCGCCCGTCGCGGGGCTGCTCGGCGGCACGCCGCCCGGCGATGCGCACGCGGCCGGCGGTAGCGTGTGGGGCACGCTCGGCGTCACGATGCTGAAGGTCGCCGCGTTCATCGCACTGATGCTCGTGGTCGGCAAGCGCGTGTTCCCGCGCATCCTGTGGCTCGTCGCGCGCACCGGTTCGCGCGAGCTGTTCACGCTGTGCATGATCGCCGCGGCGGTCGGCATCGCGTACGGCGCGGCGAAGCTGTTCGACGTGTCGTTCGCGCTCGGCGCGTTCTTCGCCGGGATGATGATGCGCGAGTCGGAGTTCAGCCGGCGCGCGGCCGACGAGACGCTGCCGCTGCGCGACGCGTTCTCGGTGCTGTTCTTCATTTCGGTCGGGATGCTGTTCGATCCGACGGTGCTGCTCACCGAGCCGCTGCACGTGATCGAAGTCGCGGCGATCGTCCTGATCGGCAAGACGCTCGCGGCGGTCG
The DNA here is from genome assembly GCF_902499115.1 of Burkholderia diffusa. Lineage (GTDB taxonomy): Bacteria > Pseudomonadota > Gammaproteobacteria > Burkholderiales > Burkholderiaceae > Burkholderia > Burkholderia diffusa. Next base: position 37,460 of record NZ_CABVPN010000024.1, on the reverse strand, counting down.
CGCTCGTGATCGCGTTCCGCTATCCGCTGAACACCGCGCTGACGGTCGGCGCGGGCCTCGCGCAGATCGGCGAATTCTCGTTCATTCTCGCGGGGCTCGGTCGTGCGCTCGGGCTGCTGTCGGCCGAAGGGCAGAGCCTGATCCTCGCGGTCGCGCTGATCTCGATCGCGATGAACACGCTGCTGTTCGCGATGATCGATCCGGCGCTCGCGTGGATCCGCAAGCATTCGGCATTCGCGCGCAAGCTCGAGGCACGTGACGATCCGCTCGCCGCGCTGCCGATGTCGACGCCGCAGACGCACCTGACCGGGCAGGTCGTGATCGTCGGCTACGGCAAGGTCGGCACGCGGATCGCGCATGCGCTGGACGAGCGCGGCATCGCGTATGTCGTCGTCGAGCAGAATCGCGAGCTCGTCGAAAAGCTGCGCGCGGACGGCGTCGCCGCCGTGTCGGGCGACGCGATCGAGCCGGTCGTGCTCGTGCAGGCGCATATCGCGCGCGCCGGGATGCTGGTCGTCACGCTGCCGGACGTATTCGACGTGCGGCAGATCGTCGAGATCTCGCGCACACTGAACCCGATGCTGGAGGTCGTGCTGTGCACGAACAGCAGCGACGAGGCCGCGTTGCTGTCGAGCGAGGGTGTCGGCACCGTGTTCATGGGCGAGAGCGAACTCGCGCGCGGAATGACCGAGCACGTGCTCGGCAGGATGGTGAAGCCGGTGGCGGATGCGCACGCGCACTGACGGTCGCGCGGCCGGGGTCGCGCGGGTGGCGGGATAGTGTCGGCCAGCGGAAAGCGGGCGTGCCGGGAATTCGGCACAGCGAACAGTCGACCTTTTCGCCTCGCGCGGCGCCGAGTGCGCCCTGGCGGCTTCAGCCTGCCGCCGCCTTCGCCGGTACGGCCGCGCCGGATTGCGCGGCCGTTTTCACGGGGGCCGATGCTTTCTGCTCGCCCGCCGTCTTCGATTGCGCCGTGGTCTTCGGCGCCGCGACGGTCTTCTGCGGTGCGGCCTTGACCGGCGCATTCGGCGTCGGCTCGACCGGTGCGTCGGGCGGCACGCCGAGCAACTGCAGCGAGCCGCTCGTGACCGACGAGAACACCGGGCCGGCCACCGTGCCGCCGTAATAGCCCTTGCCGCGTGGCTCGTCGATCATCACCGCGACGATCAGGCGCGGGTTGCTCATCGGCGCCATCCCCGCGAACAATGCGCGGTACTTGCCCTTCGCATAGGTCGCGCCGACCTGCTTGCGCGCCGTGCCCGTCTTGCCGCCGATCCGGTAGCCGTCGACGCGCGCGCGGCGCCCCGTGCCGCCTTCGCCGACGGCCGACTCGAGCATCGCGCGGATCGCCGCCGCGGTTTGCGGCGACGTCACGCGGTGGCCGCGATGGGCATTGATCGTCTGCGGGTCGGAGCCGTTCTTCAGCAGCGACACCGGGTGCAGCGTGCCGTCGCCCGCGTAGGCGGTGTAGGTCTGCGCGATCTGCAGCAGCGACATCGACAGCCCGTAGCCGTACGCCATCGTCGCCTGCTCGATCGGCCGCCAGCGCTTGTAGCCGCGCAGGCGGCCCGACGCGACGCCCGGGAATGTCAGCTCCGGCGCGCGGCCGATCCCGTATTCCTGGTACTTGTTCCAGATCGTTTCGGCGGGCAGGTTCAGCGCCAGCTTCGCGAGCGCGACGTTGCTCGACTTCTGCAGCGCCTGCGAGACGGTCAGCGAGCCGTGGTTCGACGTGTCGTGGATCACGGCCGGGCCGATCTTGTAGGTGCCGGGCGATGTGTTGATGATCGTGTTCGGCGTGACCTTGCGCTCGTCGATCGACAGCGCGACGACGAGCGGTTTGATCGTCGAACCCGGCTCGAACGTGTCGATCACCGCGCGGTTGCGCAGCTGCTGGCCCGTCAGCCGGGCGCGGTCGTTCGGGTCGAAGGTCGGGTAGTTCGCGAGCGCGAGGATTTCGCCGTTTTGCGCGTCGAGCACGACCACGCTGCCGGCTATCGCGTTGTTCTCGAGCACCGCAGCCTTGAGCTGGCTGAACGCGAGCTGCTGGATCCGCCGGTCGATCGTCAGTTCGATCGTCGCGCCGTGCTGCGCGGGCACGAGCGGACGCGTGTCGGACACGATGCGGCCGAGCCGGTCGCGGATCACCTCGCGCTGCCCGGAGGTACCCGACAGCCGCCCGTTTGCCGCGAGCTCGACGCCTTCCTGGCCCTTGTCCTCGACGTTGGTGAAGCCGACTACGTGCGCGGCCGATTCGCCCTCCGGATAGAAGCGCTTCGAGTCGGCGATCTGCGTGATGCCGTCGATCTCGAGCTTGTCGAGCCGGCTCGCGGTGTCGGCGTCGATCTGCCGCTTGAGCAGCACGAACGTGCGGTCGTTGCGCAGGCGGCGCTTCACTTCCGCGAGCGGCATGTCGAGCAGCTTCGCGATCTGCGGATAGTCGATTTCGGCGACTTGTTTCGGATTCGCCCAGATTTCATACGTCGACAGGCTGACCGCGAGCATCGCGCCGTTGCGGTCGACGATGCGCCCGCGCATCGCGTCGAGCTCGATCGTGCGCTGGTAGCGCTTCTGGCCTTGCCCGACGTAGAAATCCTGGTTCGCGACCTGCACCCAGAAGGCGCGTCCGATCAGCGCGGCGAAACCGAGGGACACCATGATCACGACCAGCTTCGAGCGCCACATCGGCAGGCGCGACGTGAGCATCGGATGCTTGGTCGCGGCGGCGTATGGATCGGCGGGATGGGTCTTCTTTTTCACGCTCATGCAAGGGCCGGGTCGGGCCGCCGGACGGCGGCAAGTCAGTTGGAATAATGCGATTGTAATAAATGAGTAAACATCATGTGGGGAAAGTATGTTTCGGCCCCATAAAAGGTTTGCGTTTCCGCCCGGGCACGGTCCGAAGAAGGGGAGCGCGGCGAAATGGCAATGCGGCCTGACGTACTTGTGCCGACGGAGCCGGGAGGGATGGGCGGAGCGTTGTTACCGCCGCCGCGGTTCGATTAACCCGGCCCCGATTAATTAAGGGTCCGGAAAATAAAAAGGCGCCTCGAAGAGAGGCGCCGTTATTCGTGAATATCTAAATGAATATCGCGGAAACTGGAATAAACCCGAAAACCGCAGAGGATTGCCGTCAAAAATACCTATCGCGCGACGGAAATAAATTCATGATATTCCGACTCCGCCGTGGAACGATCGACCGCCTGCAGTCGCCATGCGCCGTCGGGGTGCTCGCCGGCGAGCACAGCCGGACCTTGTTCGCGCTGCGTCGCGCTGAACGACAGCCCCTTCAACTGGCATACGGCATTCCCGCTGTCGGCCGCGCAGAGGGCCATTGCGCCTTCCACGTCCCGGACCTTGCCCCAGCTCGGAAGATCGATCCCCTGGTGTGCCTCGCGTGACCACAGCCCCTCATCGGTATCGACCCAGAGCACCGCGAAGGAGTGACGGGTTGCCGACTCGCTGCCATTAATCCGAATAGTGAGGCGCATTGGATCGTCTCCTGAAAAAATGACACATTCGACCGTTTTGGTTTGACCAGTCTAGATAGACTGCCGTGAAACGCAAGTGATAATCCGCAATAAATCCGAATTGCACCAATAGGCGTTTCCCGATGAAACGACGTCTGACGATCCGCCACGATCGTGGCGGAGCGCGCAAACGCAAGCGCAGCATGATCCGCGCGCCGCGACCGGAACCTGGCGTGTCCCGGACATGCGATGACCCGGGAGAGGCCGCGTCGAAGTGTCGCGTCGAAGCGAGGGCCCGACGCGCATCGACCATCCTGCCACGGAAGCCCTCGCATGCTGCCCGACCGGACGTTTCGATGATTTGACCGCCCGGCCGGTACGACACACTCCGACATTCGCATACAAATCCGCACACTTTCACGAAACTTTCAGGACAGACTTGCGGGCGATCAGGCCCCACACTTGGATCTTCCGATCCTGCGCCGCGGACGCCTGTCCGTGGCGGGCCGCCGCCGCCTCGTGCCAGAGACGCGATCGACGCGATCGCGGGCCGCAGCCCGATCGGGATAACCGGGGCGAGCGTCGGCCCCGGCCCGGCCGACAGCCGTGCGCCGCTCCGCGATCCGGGGCGGCCGCGGCGTCCGGCCGATTCTTCGAAGGAGACTATCGTGCTGATCTGGAAAACCGCGTTGTCGCTCAACTGGCGCACGAGCCTCGTGTCGCCGGCCAGCGCACCGGTCGCGGCGGCCAACGTCGGACGGCTGGTGCTCACCGGCGCCACCGGCTTCATCGGCAGCACCGTGCTGACGGCGCTCGTCAACGCCGGGTTGCTCGAGCGCATCGTGTGTGTCGTTCGTGCGGAGCATCGCGCCCACGCGGTCGCGCGTCTGCGCGAAGCGGCGTTGCGCGCGGGGCTCGCGCCGTACTGGGCATCGCGTCTCGGCGACGCGAACGTGGTCGTCGGTGCGCTCGGCGACGTGTGGCAGGGCACCGACGCGTCGCGTCTCGCCGGCGCGACGCACGTGATCCATTGCGCGGGCCATGCGTCGCCGGCCGACGGTTCGCATCTGCAGGCCGACATCGCCGATTCGCTGCGCTTTGCCGAGCGGTTCGCGCACGCGCCGCAGCTGCAGCGTTTCGTGTACGTCGGCACCGCCTATGCGCACGCGGGCCGCGGCGGGATCGTGTACGAGGCGTCGGCGGGCGACGCGGCGCAGGGCGGCGACGGGTTGCACGGCGCGGTGCTCGCGGCGGACTACCTGCAAGCGAAGGCCGAAACGGAGCAGCGCCTGCGCGCGCTCGGGCTGCCGCTCGTCGTCGTGCGTCCGTCGCACGTCGTCGGTCATACGGTGCTCGGCACGCGGCCCGCACCGAATTCGTTCTGGATGTTCCGCGTCGCGCACGCGGCGCGGCGCTTTACTGCGCGGCCGATGACGCGCATCGACATCGTGTCGGTCGACGATGTCGCACGCGCGACGATGCTGCTGGCCGTGAAGCCGACGCTGATGCACGACGTGTACCACGTGTCGGCCGGCGACGAGGCGCCGCAGGTCGCGCAGATCGTGCGCGCGATGGACGAGGCGGCCGGCATGACGGGCGCGCCGCGCTACGCGGCCTGTGCGCCGGCCGAACTGCCGCTCGTGGTGCGCGATGTGCTGGGGCGGTCCGATCCGGCGCTCGAACGCGTGATCGGCCGCGCGTTGCAGCGGTGCGCGGAGTTCGCGATGGTCGATCGCGTGTTCGACAACCACCGCGTGCGCGACGAAATCGATTTCGAGCCGCTGCCGTTCATCGATTACGTCGAGGAATGCATGCGCACGTCGCGCGGCGTCGCGGTGACCGAACTGATGCGCGGCGCGCTGCACTGACGGCCCGCGCGATGCGGGGCCTGCCGATTCCCGGGGGCCGGTTCGTCGCCGCTCGCGGCGGTCCGGCGGCGGCAGGCCCTACGACGCGCTGCCGAGTTCGATCAGCCGGTCGAGCGCCCGGTAGATGTCGTCCAGGCCGTCCTGGCCGAAACGCGCTTCAAGCTGACGATATTGCTCGTCGATGCGCGGACCGATTTCCGTGACCAGTTTCCTGCTTTGCGGCGTCAGGCTCACCAGCAGCCGGCGCTGATCTTCCTGCGCGCGGGTGCGCGTAATCAGGCCGTCGCGCTCCATGCGTTCCAGCACGCCCGTGAGGCTTGGGCTCAGGATGCAGCAGCGGCGCGCGATCTGTCCCGCTTCGAGCGCGTGCGCCGGCTCGCCGTCGAGCACGCGAATGATCCGCCATTGCTGTTCGGTCAGCGCGAATTCCTTGAGAATGGGCCGGAACAGGCACATCAGGGTTTCGCGGGCCTCGAGCAGCAGCATGGCCAGGTTGCGATGGTCGAGCGTACGGTTCATCGGGGTGGGTAGAGGGGCAGAGGACGGGGACGCATCAATCTTAACAGCCGGTGGGAATGAATTTCGTGTTTCAGGGTAATCGAGGTTGCGAGCGTTCGATTGTTTACTTAAGATGTTAAGTATTGACGATGCGCCGCGACGCGCGGCAGGGGAATGACGCATGGAGCTGTCCTGCATGACCGCCGCGGCGCCGCCGCTGCCGGTCGCCATCGGTACCGTCTACGGTGCGCTGCTCAACGAGCGCGCCGCACTCGACGCGCTCGGCGACGCCGTTCACGCGCCGCCTTACGGCCGTCCGCCGCAGGCACCGATCCTTTACATCAAACCGGCCAACACGCACGCAGCCGACGGCGCGGCCGTCGTGGTGCCGGCGGGCATCGATGCGTTGGAGATCGGCGCGTCGGTGGCCGTCGTGTTCTCGCGGCGCGCGACGCGCGTGCCGGCCGCGCAGGCGCTCGACCACGTGCACGGCTTCACGCTCGCGAGCGACGTGTCGGTTCCGCACCGCGATTACTACCGTCCGGCCGTGCGCTTCAAATGTCGCGACGGTTTCTGCCCGTTGGGCCCGGCGATCGTGCCGGCTACTGCGCTCGGCGACATCGACGCGATCGGCCTGACGGTACGGATCGACGGCAGCACCGCGGTGTCCGCATCGACCGCCACACTGATCCGCCCGGTGCGCGAACTGATTGCCGACGTGACGGCGTTCATGTCGTTCGACGCGGGCGACGTGCTGCTGCTCGGCGTCGCGGGTGGCGCACCGCTTGCCCGCGCGGGAAGCGTGGTGGAGATTACCGCTGCCGGCATCGGCACGTTGCGGCATACGTTGATTGCGGAGGAAGCACGATGAAGACGGCGCGCGTGATCTACAACGGCGCACTGCATGCGGCCGAACCGGCCAGCGACGGCGCGATCCGCCTCGACACTGGGCGCGTGCTCGCCGAGGACGCGGTGACGTGGCTGCCGCCCGTCGCGCCGCGCACGACGTTCGCGCTCGGCCTCAACTACGCGGACCACGCAAAGGAACTCGCGTTCAAGGCACCGAGCGAGCCGCTGATTTTCCTGAAGGGGCCGAACACGTTCATCGGTCATCGGTCGCGCACCGTGCGCCCGGCGGACGCGACGCACATGCACTACGAGTGCGAGCTGGCCGTCGTGATCGGCCGCCCGGCGCGCAACGTGAGCCGGGCGCGGGCAATCGACTACGTTGCCGGCTACTCGGTCGCGAACGACTACGCGATCCGCGATTACCTCGAAAACTACTACCGCCCGAACCTGCGCGTGAAGAACCGCGACACCTGCACGCCGCTCGGGCCCTGGCTCGTCAGCCGCGACGAGATCGGCGATGCGGGCGGCCTCATGCTGCGCACGACGGTGAACGGCCGGGAGACGCAGCGCGGCAGCACGCGCGACATGATCTTCGACGTACCCGCGCTGATCGAGCACATCAGCGGTTTCATGACGCTCTCGCCGGGCGACCTGATCCTGACCGGCACGCCGGAAGGGTTGGCCGACACGAAGCCGGGCGACGAGGTGGTGACCGAAATCGAAGGGATCGGCCGGCTCGTGAACACGATCATCGGCGAAGCAGACTACTATCGCGCCGGCTGAGCCCGTCGCCCAAGGAAGGAGAGCACATGACCATCAAGCACTGGATCGACGGCCGCGAAGTCGAGAGCCGCGAGACCTTCACGACGCTGAATCCCGCGACGGGCGACGTGATCACCGACGTCGCATCGGCCGGCGAAGCCGAAGTCGACGCGGCCGTGCGCGCGGCGAAGGAAGCGTTCCCGAAATGGGCGAACACACCCGCCAAGGAGCGCGCGAAGCTGATGCGCAAGCTCGGCGAGCTGATCGAGAAGAACGTGCCGATGCTCGCCGCGCTCGAGACGCAGGACACGGGCCTGCCGATCGCACAGACGAGCAAGCAGCTGATTCCGCGCGCGTCCGAGAACTTCAACTTCTTCGCGGAAGTGTGCGTGCAGATGAACGGCCGCACGTATCCGGTCGACGACCAGATGCTGAACTACACGCTGTACCAGCCGGTCGGCGTGTGCGCGCTGGTGTCGCCGTGGAACGTGCCGTTCATGACCGCGACGTGGAAGACGGCGCCGTGTCTCGCGCTCGGCAACACGGCCGTCCTGAAGATGTCGGAGCTGTCGCCGCTGACGGCCGACCAGCTCGGCCGGCTCGCGCTCGAGGCTGGCATTCCGCCGGGTGTGCTGAACGTCGTGCAGGGCTACGGCGCGACCGCAGGCGACGCGCTGGTGCGCCATCCGGACGTGCGCGCGGTGTCGTTCACGGGCGGCACGGTCACGGGCAAGCGGATCATGGAGCGCGCGGGCCTGAAGAAGTATTCGATGGAGCTTGGCGGCAAGTCGCCGGTGCTGATTTTCGACGATGCCGATTTCGACCGCGCGCTCGACGCGTCGCTGTTCACGATCTTCTCGATCAACGGTGAGCGTTGTACCGCAGGCTCGCGGATCTTCGTGCAGCGCACGATCTACGATCGCTTCGTGCAGGAATTCGCGCGCCGCGCGAACAATCTGGTGGTCGGCGACCCGTCCGATCCGGCGACGCAGCTCGGCGCGATGATCACGCGCCAGCACTGGGAGAAGGTGACCGGGTATATCCGGATCGGCGAGCAGGAAGGCGCGCACGTGGTGGCCGGCGGCGCGGACAAGCCGGCCGGTCTCGCCGAGCATCTGCGCAACGGCAACTTCGTGCGCCCGACCGTGTTCGCGGACGTCGACAACCGGATGCGCATCGCGCAAGAGGAAATCTTCGGACCGGTCGCGTGCCTGATCCCGTTCGAGGACGAGGAAGAAGGTCTGCGGCTCGCCAACGACACGTCCTACGGGCTTGCGTCGTACATCTGGACGCAGGACGTCGGCAAGGTGCATCGCCTCGCGCGCGGTATCGAGGCCGGGATGGTGTTCGTGAACAGCCAGAACGTGCGCGACCTGCGCCAGCCGTTCGGCGGGGTGAAGGAGTCGGGCACCGGCCGCGAGGGCGGCGAGTACAGCTTCGAGGTGTTCGCGGAGATCAAGAACGTGTGCATCTCGATGGGTTCGCATCACATCCCCCGCTGGGGCGTGTAACTGGCGCGGGTCGTTCCGCCGCAGGAACGCCGCCAGAACGCCAGAACGATACGGAGACTTAACGATGGGCAAACTGTCCCTCGCCGCGAAGATCACGCACGTGCCGTCGATGTACCTGTCGGAGTTGCCCGGCAGGCATCATGGCTGCCGCGAAGCGGCGATCCGCGGCCATCAGTTGATCGGTGAGCGCTGCCGCGCGCTCGGCGTCGACACGATCGTCGTGTCGGACGTGCACTGGCTCGTCAACGCCGGCTATCACGTGAACTGCAATGCGCGGTTCGCGGGCACGTATACCAGCAACGAACTGCCGCATTTCATCCGCGACATGGAGTACGCGTATCCGGGCAACCCGGCGCTCGGCCGCCTGATCGCCGAGACGGCCAGCGCGCGCGGCATCGCGACGCGTGCGCACGAGATCGACAGCCTCGAACTCGAATACGGCACGCTCGTGCCGATGCGTTACATGAACGGCGATCAGCACTTCAAGGTCGTGTCGATCGCGGGCTGGTGCATGTGGCACACGCTCGACGAAAGCCGGCGCTTCGGCGAGGCGCTGCTCGAGGCGATCGGCAAGAGCGATTCGAATGTCGCATTCCTCGCGAGCGGTTCGCTGTCGCACCGCTTCAACGACAACGGCAGCCCCGAGGAATCGATCCACCAGATCAGCCGCGAATTCTTCCGGCAGGTCGACCTGCGCGTGGTCGAGCTGTGGAAGCAGGGCGATTTCAGGACCTTCTGCGCGATGCTGCCCGAATACAACACGCATTGCCACGGCGAAGGCGGCATGCACGACACGGCGATGCTGCTCGGCCTGCTCGGCTGGGATCGCTACGACAAGCCCGTCGAGATCGTCACCGACTATTTCGCGAGCTCCGGCACCGGGCAGATCAACGCGATCTTCCCGCTCGCCTGAGCGCCTCATCACCTATCAGGAGCGTTGCCATGCCACACATCGTCGTCGAGTACACCGCGAATATCCGCGACGACGCGCGCATTCCCGCGCTGCTGCGCACGATCAACGCGACGCTGATCGCGCAGGGCGGCGTGTTCCCCACGGGCGGCATCCGCTCGCGCGCGATCGAGCTGCAGGACTACTGCGTCGCCGACGGCACCGAGGACGACGCGTTCGTCCACGTAACGCTGAAGATCGCCTCGGGTCGCAGCGACGAAACCAAGAAGGTCGCGTGCGACGCGTTGTTCGACGCGATCAAGGCGCATTTCGCCGAACTGTACGCGAAACGTTACCTCGCGTTGTCGATGGAGCTCACCGAGTTCAGCGAAAGCGGCTCGTACAAGCACAACAACATCCATGCCCGCTACAAGCGGGCCGGCTGAACCCCATTCCCGATCCGACCATGCTCGAACCTGCCCTCATCGATCAGCTCGCCCGACGCCTGCACGACGCCGAGCGCGCGCGCACGCAGATCCGCCAGATCTCGCTCGACCATCCCGACATCACGATCGACGACGCCTATGCGATCCAGCGCGCGTGGGTGAACCTCAAGCTTGCGGAAGGCCGCACGCTGAAAGGGCACAAGATCGGCCTTACGTCGAAGGCGATGCAGAACACGTCGCAGATCGACGAACCCGATTACGGTGCGCTGCTCGACGACATGTTCTTCGATGACGGCGGCACGATTCCGACCGGGCGCTTCATCGTGCCGCGCGTCGAGGTCGAACTCGCATTCGTGCTCGGCAAGCGGCTTGCCGGCCCGAACTGCACGATCTTCGACGTGTACGACGCGGTCGACTACGTGGTGCCCGCGCTCGAGATCATCGACGCACGCAGCCAATCGATCGACCCCGACACGAAGCGGCCGCGCAAGGTGTTCGACACGATCGCCGACAACGCGGCCAATGCGGGCGTCGTGATCGGCGGGCGCCCGGTGCGGCCGCAGGACGTCGACCTGCGCTGGGTCGCGGCGATCATGTCGCGCAACGGCGTGGTCGAGGAAACGGGGGTCGCGGCCGGCGTGTTGAACCATCCGGCCAATGGCGTCGCGTGGCTCGCCAATCGGCTGGCGCGTTTCGGCGTCGCGCTCGAGCCGGGGCAGATCGTGCTGGGCGGCTCGTTCACGCGACCGTGCGCGGCGCGGCCGGGCGACACGTTCAGCGTCGACTACGGTCCGCTCGGGACGATCCAGTGCCATTTCGAGTGAGGGGCGCGCGATGCAGATTCCGCCGAATGTCTTCAAGCGCGCGCTCGCGCGCGGCGATGCGCAGATCGGGCTGTGGCTCGGGCTCGCGAATCCGTACAGCGCCGAAGTCGTCGCCGGCGCCGGGTTCGACTGGCTGCTGATCGACGGCGAGCATGCGCCGAACACGGTGCCGACGATTCTCGCGCAGTTGCAGGCGATCGCGCCGTATCCGTCACATGCGGTCGTGCGGGTGCCGTGGAACGATCCGGTGATCGTCAAGCAGGTGCTCGACCTCGGCGCGCAGACCTTACTCGTGCCGATGGTGCAGAGTGCCGATGAAGCGTGCGCGGCGGTGGCCGCGACGCGTTATCCGCCGCACGGGATTCGCGGGGTCGGTAGTGCGCTTGCGCGCGCGTCGCGGTGGAATCGCGTTGGGGACTACCTGCATCGCGCGAACGACGAGATGGCCGTGCTCGTACAGGTCGAGACGCGCGCCGGGCTCGATGCGATCGACGCGATTGCGCGGGTCGACGGCGTCGATGGCGTGTTCATCGGGCCGGCGGACCTCGCTGCCGATCTCGGGCATCTCGGCAATCCGGGGCATCCCGATGTGCAGGCTGCGATCGACGGTGCGATCCGGGCGATCAAGGCGGCAGGGAAGGCGCCGGGCATTCTCAGCGCGGACGAGGCGGCGGCGCGTCGGTATCTCGAGGCTGGGGCGTTGTTTGTTGCGGTCGGCGTGGATACAACTCTGCTGGCGCGGAGTGCGGAGCGACTGGCGGCGCGATTCAAGGGGAACGGCGGCGAGGCGGCGAAGAAGGGGGATGGGACGTATTGACGAATGGCGGCGGCAGGCGTTTTCCGTCTACCGGACGCTTGCCTTCCGTCCCATGGTTTCCCATTTGCCAAGGGCCGCGCTCATTCGTCTCCGCGTCGCCCTGTTTCCATATACCTCCCCGGCGTCGTCCCCAACGCACGCTTGAACATGTCGATGAACGCGCTCACATTGTCGTACCCGAGATCGAGCGCAATCGTCGTCACCGGCACGCCGTCGGCAATGCTCTCCAGCGCCCGCAGCAGCCTGGCCTGCTGACGCCACCGGGCGAACGTGAGCCCCGTCTCCGCGACGAAGCGACGGCTCATCGTTCGCGCGCTGATCCCGGCCCATTCGGCCCATTCCTCGAGCCGCCGGTTGTCCGCGAGATCCGCGGCAAGCGCATCGGTGATCCTCATCAGCTGCGGATCCCGCGGCCGCACCAGCCCCAGCGCCTCGACCTCCGACGACGCGATTTCATCGAGGATCACATCGGCGATCCGCGTCTGCGCGGCATCCAGGTCCGCATTCCCCCAACTCGCCGCGCGCTGCACGGCTTCGCGCAGCAGCGGCGTCGTGCGGATCGCGCGCGGGGTGTCCGGCAGTACCGCGCAGCGCGCTTCGGCGACGAACGCCGACCAGCCGGCAATCGGCCCGAACGAACGCAACGAATGCCGGCAGTGCGGCGGAATCCAGATCGCGTGGATCGCCGGCACGACCCAGTCCTGATCGTCGAGGCCGATCGTCAGCAGCCCGCTCAGCGCGCCGACGAGCTGCCCGCGCGCATGCGAGTGGGATGGCGTCACGCGCGGGTCGCGTTGCGACATGACGGCAGCGACGACGAACGGGCCGTCGTCGGACGTGACGAATCGGGCGGGCAGGAGTGGATCGGACATGGCCGGATATCGGTATCGAATGGCCGTTATACCGGAGATCGGCCGGATTCGCACGCCTACACTGCGACCATCGATGACAACCGGAGTACGACACGATGCGAGCCGAACAGATGCTTCCCGACCATGCCGACCGGATCGAGGCCGACGGAACGACGATCCGCAAGGGCACGGTTGGTGCGTTCCTGGTCAACGCGCGGGTGCTGACCGACCCGAACGCCGCGCCCGCCGACCGGGCGCGCGCGGAAGTCGACACGATCGATGCATTGCCCGCCTTACGCGCGCTTGGCCTGTTCGACGTGCTGGAAGTTCGCGATCCGGCGCTGCGCGCGTGGCTGAACGCACGCTGACGCGCACCGGAACCGTCGATCGAGATCCCCGATTGAAGGAGCCACCGTGAAAGCAGCAGTCGTAACGGGCGCCGGCGAGCGCCCCGTCATTGCTCGGCGCGGGCGCTCGAGCCACATTTCCGCACAGGCGCGGATGTCGTGCTCGACTGTCTGTGGGGGAGCAGCGCGCAGGCGCTGCTGGTTGCCGCGGCGAAAGCGACGCCCGACGACCGCCGGCTGCGTTTCGTGCAACAACCAGGGGCGGGGCGGCCAGTCGAGGCCCGGCGACGCGGCGCGCAACGTCTGCGCCGCCGCCCGCCGTCAGACTCAGAACCGCTGCTGAATCCCCGCCGTCACGCCGACCTGCGTCGTGCCGTAGCCCGCGAAATCGCGCGAAACGCCGACCTTCTGGTCATGCTTCGCGATCGCAAACGCGCCTGCCGCATACAGCACCGTGCGCTTCGACAGCGCGTAATTCGCGCGCACCGACACCAACGTCGGATCTGCATCGGTGCCGCCCTTGACGTTCTGGTGATAGACAGCGGCGATCAGCGAGAACGTCGGTGTGAACTGGTACGACCCGCCGACCCAGTACGTGTCGCTCAACTGGTTCGCCGCAGTGGTGCGAAACGTGCGCTTGTAGTTGCGATAGCCGGCCATCGTTTTCAGGTTGCCGAAGTCGTAGCTCAGGCCCGCGTGGATGCCCTGGATGTAGTTGACGGTATCGGCCGGCGTGACGCTGTCGGCCGCGCCGTTCTGCCGGTCGAACGTCAACACTGCCGCGAACGGGCCGGTCTCGTAGCCGAGCGCGAAGTCGTATTTCGAACTGGTCTTCACGCTGCCCGGCACGTTGCCGAAGCCGTACATCGCGCCGAACTTCACGCCGCTGAATTCACCGTCGTAGCGCACCGCGTTCGACGAGCGCGTGAACATGCCGTCCTTGCGGCCACCCGTCGCCATCGACGACGTCGCCCACGAGTAGTTCTGCGCGTAACCCATCGGGTCGAACGGCAGCATGTAGTCGTACGTGACGGTGTAGTTGCGGCCGAGCGTCAGCTCGCCCCATTTGCCTTTCAGGCCGACCGTCGCGCGGCGCGCGAAGATCGAGTCGGGGCCGTCGTCGAACGCTCCATTCGCGAGATCGATGCCGCTTTCGAGGCGGAACACGGCCTTCAGCCCGCCGCCGAGATCCTCGACGCCGCGCAGGCCCCAGCGCGACGTATTCTTGTTGCCCGACTTCAGCTTGACGGAACTGCCGCCTTCCGGTGCCGCATGGTTCGTGTATTCGATGCCGGCATCCATGATCCCGTACATCGTGACCGACGACTGCGCGTGCACGGCCGGCGCGGCGATGCAGGCCGCGGCGGCCGTGCTGTTGAGGAGTGCTGCACGAAATTTCATTGACGGTGTCTCCTGGTTTATTGTGGGTTGGGTGAAACAGGTGTGACGCGGTCGCGGCCAACGCCGGAAAGCGTTCGCCGGGCCAGCCGGTCATTGCCTTGCTCGACGTGCGCGACGGCGCGCAGGCCGCCGCGCGGGTCAGCCCGCTTTCGCGAACGCCCAGCAGTCGTTGGTCGGGAATTCGATCCAGTGCTTGCCTGCCGCGCGCGGCACGTGGCCGAACGCGCGCAGGCGCATTTCGCCGCAATGGAACAGGTATTCCCAGCGATCGCCGAGATACATCGACGTGACGAGATCGGCCTGCAGCCGGTTCGCGCCCGGGCCGTCGGCGACCTGCACGCGTTCGAGGCGGATCACGGCCTGCACGTCCTGGCCCGGTGCGAACGTGTCGCGGGCCAGCGCCTGCAGTTCCCAGCCGTCGCCGGCGAGCGTCACGCGTTCGCCGGCGACGGCCGCGACGCGTGCGTCGATGCGGTTGTTGCTGCCCATGAACTCGGCCGTGTACAGCGAGCGCGGCGCGCCGTACAGCTCGGCCGGCGTGCCTTCCTGTTCGATGCGCCCGTTGCGCAGCAGCAGGATGCGGTCGGACATCGCCATCGCCTCGGTCTGGTCGTGGGTCACGCAAAGCGCCGACAGCCCGAGCGACACGATCAGCTCGCGCAGCCATGCACGCGCTTCCTCGCGCAGCTTCGCGTCGAGGTTCGACAGCGGCTCGTCGAGCAGAATCACCGGCGGGTTGTAGACGAGCGCGCGTGCGATCGCGACGCGCTGCTGCTGGCCGCCCGACAGCTGATGCGGAAAGCGTTCCGCGAGATGGCCGAGGCCGAGCTGGTCGAGCGCGGTCTGCACGCGGCGTTTCTGTTCGGCGGGCGCGACGCGCCGCAGCTTGAGCCCGTAGCCGACGTTCTCGGCCACGGTGCGGTGCGGCCACAGCGCGTACGACTGGAACACGAGGCCGAGCGAACGCTGTTCGACCGGCAGATCGACGCGCTGCGCGCCGTCGAAGAACACGCGGTCGTCGAGCTGGATGCGGCCGTCGGACGGCTGTTCGAGGCCGGCCACAGCGCGCAGCAGCGTGGTCTTGCCGCTGCCCGATGCGCCGAGCAGGCACACGACTTCGCCAGCCTTCAGTTCGAACGACACGCCCTTGAGGATCGGGTTGGCGCCGTAGCTGAGATGCAGGTCGTCGACGATGAGCTTATCCATGAAGTTTCACTCCGAAGCGCAGGGCCACGCCGAGACCGGCGCCGACCATCGCGATGTTGATGACAGAGAGCGCGGCAACCTGGTCGACGGCGCCGGTCGCCCATAGCGACACGAGCAGCGCGCCGATCACTTCGGTGCCGGGCGACAGCAGGTAGACGGCGGTCGAGTATTCGCGCTCGAAGATCATGAAGATCAGGAGCCACGCGGCGAGCAGGCCGAAACGCACGAGCGGCAGCGTCACGTCGAGCGACACGCGGCTGCGCGTCGCGCCGACGCTGCGGCCGGCTTCCTCGAGCTCGGGGCCGACCTGCAGCAGCGCGCTTTGAATGAGCCGCATCCCGTATGCGAGCCACACGACCGTGTACGCGATCCAGATGCTCCACATCGAGTTCTTCAGCTCGCGCAGGCCCGGGACGAACAGGAAGATCCAAAGGAACGCGAGACCGGCGAGCAGGCCGGGCACCGCACGCGGCAGCAGCACGAGGTAGTCGAGCAGCTTGGTCGCCCAGTCGGGGCGGCGATGGCCGGCGAACGCGACGAGCGAGTAGAAGCCGATCGCGAGCGCGCCGCCGATCACGCCGATGCCGAGCGTGTTGATGATCGCGCGCACGAGGTTGTCCTGCTCGAACAGCTCGATGAAGTTCGACAGCGTCAGCACTTCGGCGAGCGCGACGCCTTCGCCCCAGTTGGTCACGAATGCGCGCAACAAGATGCCGGAGATCGGCACGATCACCGTCAGCATCAGCCACAGCGCGACGATCGCGAGCGCAACCCAGCGCCATACGCCGAGCGGCAACACCGTCGCGCGGCCGGCCTTGCCCTTCACGGTGACGAAACGGTTCGCGGTCTTCAGCAGGCGGCGCTGCAGCAGCACGAGCGGGAACGTGATCGCGACGATGCACACCGCGACCGCGGCCATCAGGTGATACGACGGCACGCCGAGCTTGTTGGTCAGCTTGTACAGGTAGGTCGCGAGCACGAGGTGGCCTTCTGGGTCGCCGAGCACGAGCGGCAGCCCGAACACCTCGAAGCCGAGGAAGAACACGAGCACGCCGGCGAACAGCAGTGCGGGCATCGTCATCGGCAGGCTCACGTCGAGCGCGACGCGGAACGGGCGGGCACCCGTCACGCGCGCGGCTTCCTCGACGTCCGAGCCGAGGTTGCGCAGCGCGGCCGACGAGTACAGGTACACGTGCGGAACGTGCGTGAGGCCGACGATCACCGTGATCGCGAAGATCGAGTAGACGTTCCAGGGTACGTTCTGCACCCCGAACAGTTCCTTGAACCATACCGAGTAGAAGCCGACCGGGCCGGCGGCGACCACGTAGCCGAACGCGAGCACCATCGGCGACACGAACACGGGCGTGAGGAGCAGCGGTTCGAGCCAGCGGCGGCCGGGCAGGTCGGTGCGCACCATCAGGAACGCGAGAATGCCGCCGAGCGGGATCGAGATGAACAGCATCCCGCCGGCGATGATGAACGAGTTCTTTACGGCCGACCAGAAGTCCGGGTCGGTGAAGATGAAGCGGAAGCCTTCGATGCCGAGCGTCTTGTTCGCATCGAAGAACGGCGCGGACAACAGGCTCTGGAACAGGATGAAGCCGAGCGGCAGCGCGACCGCGACGGTGAGCACCGCGACGACGATCCAGCGCAGCATGCCGGCGAGCGGCTGCAGGCTGTCGGCCGGCAGCGCGGGGATCGCGCCGCCCGGGCCGGTGGTGGGCGGAACGGCCGGCGCCGTTGCCCGTGTGCTGGTTGAAAGCATGAGTTCGCCCCTGCGGCCATCCGGATGGCCGCCTCTAGGAAGTCGGTAAGGGGAAGGGGGCGCCCGCGCGATGCGCCGCGGGCGGCCCGTGATCAGCTGCTCAGCGGATCAGCGCTTGATCGCCTGCTGCCATTGCTTCAGGAACGCAAGCCGCTTCGACTGGTCGAGATAGACGAGCAGGCCGGTGCCGATCTGGATCGGCTTCAGCGAATCGCCGAGTTCCTTCGTGAGACTCGCGGCCGACGTTTCGCCGGTCACGTCCGCACGGATCGCGTACAGGTTCGCCTGATTCGCGATCAGCGTCTGGCCGCGCTGCGACAGCAGGTAGTCGACCCACAGCTTCGCGGCGTTCGGGTTCTTCGCCTTCTTCGAGATCGTGGCCAGGCGGCTCACGACTTGTGTGTAGTCCTTCGGAAACACGTAGCCGATCGACTTGTCCTTCTTCGCCTTCGCGTACGCATACGAGCCGATGATGTTGTAGCCGATCAGGTTCTCTCCGGACGAAATGCGTTCCATCATCGCGCCGGTGCTCGACTGCAGCTTCGGGCCGGTCGCGCCGATCGCCTTCACGAGCTCCCACGTGACCTTCTCGTTCACGTGCGCATCCTGCGTCAGGTAGTTGAAGCCGACGCCCGACTTTTCGATGTCGTAGGTCGTGACCTTGCCCTTGAACTTGTCGGCCTGCGTGGTGAGCAGCTTGATCAGGTCGGCGCGCGTCTTCGGCACCTCGTTCTCGGGGATCAGGCGCTTGTTGTAGACGATCGCGAGCGGCTCGAACGTCGTGCCGTACGCCTGCTTCTGGTATTGCGCCCATTGCGGCACGTTCGCGCTTTCGGGCGAATCGTACGACGCCATCAGGCCGTCGTTGACGAGCTTGACCTGCAGGTCCATCGCGGAGCTCCACAGCACGTCGGCACTCGTGCTGCTCGCCGCGTTCTCGCTGATGTAGCGGTTGTACAGCTCGGTGCTGTTCATGTCGTTGTATTCGACCTTCACGCCGTACAGGCTTTCGAAGTCCTTGATCAGCGGGCGCACGAGGCCCGTGTCAGTCGTCGAGTAGACGATCAGCTTGCCTTCCTTCTTCGCGGCGTCGACGACGCCTTGGTAGTTACCCGGATACCCGGCCGGGACCTGCGCGACGGCGGCGCCGGCGGCGGTGCCCAGGACGATCGCCAGCGCGGCGGTGAGCTGCTTCGGTGCAAACGGCATGTCTTCCTCCAGTGATGCGTGTGTGTTGTTCGAGTGACGCGGATGTTAATTGCGAGGCACTTTCAGCCTGCTTTCATTTCGGTTCACAATAGCGTCCTTTGTGTCATGGATTTCCCGAGGTCCCCATGCGTGTGCTGCTCGTAGAAGACAACCCGAACTTGGCGCAGTCGCTGAACGACGCGCTGAGCGCCGCGCGCTTCGCGGTCGATCACATGGCGGACGGGGAGGCGGCGGATCACGTGCTGCGCACGCAGGACTACGCGCTGGTGATCCTCGATCTCGGGCTGCCGAAGCTCGACGGGCTCGAGGTGCTGCGGCGGTTGCGCGCGCGCCGCAATCCCGTGCCGGTGCTGATCCTGACCGCGCACGGCTCGGTCGAGGACCGCGTGAAGGGGCTCGATCTCGGGGCCGACGACTATCTCGCGAAGCCGTTCGAACTGACCGAGCTGGAGGCGCGTGCCCGCGCGCTGATCCGGCGCAGCCTCGGCCACGAGCATTCGCGGGTCGCATGCGGGCCGCTTTCGTATGACAGTATCGACCGCAGCTTCCACCTCGCCGGCGAAGCGCTGCCGCTCACGCCGCGCGAGCGCTCGGTGCTGGAGGTGCTGATCCTGCGCAACGGTCGCGCGATCAACAAGGAGACGCTGTCGGAGAAAATCTTCGGGCTCGACGAGTCGGTCAACGCGGACGCGATCGAGATCTACGTGTACCGGCTGCGCAAGAAGCTGGAAAACACCGGCGTCGCGATCGTCACGCTGCGGGGGCTCGGGTATCTGCTCGAAGCGAAGGCCGCCGGATGAACCCATCCCACGCTCGCTGGCTTTGCACGGGACCGGAGTGCGCGCTGAAGCGCAATGCCGGATCGACACGTCCGCTGCCTTCCGAGGGGGCGCATGCCGTGCCTGGGGCGGCCCGGCGGGAGACATGATGATCCGCCGACCGAACCTGCGCACGCAAGTCGCGCTGTGGCTGCTGCTGCCGCTGCTCGGGCTGCTCGCGCTCGACTCGTGGCTCACGTACCAGCGCGCGATGAGCGCCGCGCACGTCGCGTTCGACCGCACGCTGTCGTCGTCGCTGAAGTCGATCCGCGAAGGCGTTCGGCTCAACGACGGTGAGATCGAGGTCGACCTGCCGTATCTCGCGCTCGAGATGTTCGAGTCGGGCGACGGCGGCAAGATCTACTACCTGATCCGCGAGGACAACGGCCACACGATCACCGGCTATCCGGACCTGCCGCTGCCGCCGGGTGACGGCGCGCTGTTCGTCACGCGCTACTACAACGTCGTCTATCGCGGCGAGCAGCTGCGCATGGCCGCGTTGCGCGTGCCGGTGCACGACGTGCCGACCGCGCAGACGCGCATCGTGTGGGTGATGGTCGGCGAAACGATCGAGGGACGCCAGGCGCTCGCGCGCGAAATCCTGATGGGCTCGCTGCTGCAGGAAGGACTGCTTGTCGTGCTCGCGCTCGGGATCGTGTGGCTCGGCGTCGGGCGCGGGCTGCGGCCATTGAACCGGTTGTCCGCGAAGGTCGCCGCGCGTACCGACGGCGATCCGACGCCGCTCGACACCGGCGGCATGCCGAGCGAGCTCGCGCCGCTCGTCGAGTCGATCAACCAGTACATCGGCCGCACGCAGCAGATGCAGGTCGCGCGGCGGCGTTTCTTCGCGGACGCGGCCCATCAGCTGAAGACGCCGCTCGCGGCGGTGCAGGCCGGCGTCGAACTGGCATTGCGGCCGGACGAGCAGCCGCGCGTGAATGTGCACTTGCGGCGCGTGAACGGTGCGGTGCGGCAGGCCGCGAAGATCATCCAGCAGCTGCTGTCGCTGTCGCGGCTCGATTCGGACAGCGGCCTTGCGGTCGCCCACCAGCCGGTCGCGTTGCATCGGCTGGCGCGCAGCGTGACGCTCGACTGGTCCCCGGTGGCGCGGGCGCGCGACATCGATCTCGGCTTCGAGCACGAGGCCGACGTCGACGTGCACGGTCAACCGGACCTGCTCGGCGAAATGATCGGCAACCTGATCGACAACGCGATCCGTTATTCGGGCGACCGCGCGGTAATCACGGTGCGCGTGTCGCGCGACGGCGAGCATGCGCGGCTCGACGTGATCGACAACGGGCCGGGCATTCCGGCCGGTGAGCGCGACGCGGTGTTCGAGCGCTTCCATCGTGGCAGCAAGACGCAGACGGTCGAAGGCACCGGGCTCGGGTTGTCGATCGTGCGGGAAATCGCGCGCGTGCATCAGGGCAGCGTGACGCTCTCCGATGCGGCGGGCGGCGGGCTGATCGTGACGGTGATGCTGCCGACGGTTCGGGCGGCGCGGTAGCAGGCTCGGCAATCGACGCAACCGAGGTGAATGGCGGCGGAGGGCGGCGACGGAAACGATATGCCGTCCGCCGCTTCGACCGATCCGCTCAGTCGCCGAACCCGATCTCCGCTTCGAGCGACTGCCCGACTTCGAGCCACGCGCCCGCGCCTTCGACGACGATTGCGTTGATGCCGAATGTCAGCGCGTCGTCGTAGTTCGGATGCGCGCGATAGGTCTGCATCGTGTCGGTCGGCTCGTGCGGCCATGCCGGATCCGGCGCGCCGGTCACCTGGTCGATCGTCGGCATCGGGCAGCGCGTGCACAGCTTCACGAGGCGCAACCGCACGCGCGTCGCGCCTTCCGCGTCGAGATGCTCGACGAAATCCTCTTCGTACGCATCGAGATCCGACACGACGATGTTCGGGCGGAAGCGGTTCATCGGAATCGCCGGCGCGCCTTTCGCGACGAGCTTCGCGTTCAGGTCGTCGAGCGACGACTGGCCGATCACGAGCAGCGGGTAGCCGTCCGCGAACTGCGTGTGCGTGTCGATGTCGCCGGTCCATTTGCGGTTGCAGCCACGGCGCGACTCGGCACCGAAGCGCGCGAGCTTCAACGGCATGCCGAGGAATTCGGTGAGCCACGCGGCCGTCTCGGCGCCCGTGTCGATCGCGTCGACGGTGTCGCGCCAGACCGTCGCGGCCATCTTCGGCGTGGCGGGTGTTGCATCGCCGTCGAGCGGCGTACGGATCTCGGGCATGCCCGGCGCATTCAGCACCAGCGCATCGTGCTCGAGCGCGGTGCGGATCAGCGCGAGGCGCGGGTGCGTGCGCTGCGTGATCATCATCCCGTCCGGGGTGGTGATCAGCCAGTGGCGGTCGTACGCGAGGCCCGTTTCGAGCAGCTGTGCGCGCGACAGCGCGATGCCGGCGCAGGATTTGATCGGGTAGACGAAGAGTTCGGAGATGGCTGGCATGACGCTGGCTGACGAAGGCGGGATGGTCGAATCGCGATTGTGCCAGATCATGCGAAAGCCGTTTGGGCGGTTGCAGGCCGCCGCGCCGCGCGGCCGGTCACGCCAGCGGAAA
The DNA here is from genome assembly GCF_902499115.1 of Burkholderia diffusa. GTDB lineage: Bacteria > Pseudomonadota > Gammaproteobacteria > Burkholderiales > Burkholderiaceae > Burkholderia > Burkholderia diffusa. The sequence continues at coordinate 15,355 of NZ_CABVPN010000024.1, read as the reverse complement.
GCCGAGGTCGAAGGTCGTGCGCACGTCGAGCGGCTGGCGCAGCAGCCCGGCCTTCAGGTAGAAGTCGGCCGTGCGTTGTTGCCCGGCGATCACCGTCGCGTCGATCGGCAGCCACCGCGTGTTGCGGCGCTCGAACTGCAGCTTCGCGGCAGCCGGCGGGATGCCGACGATGCGCGCGAGCGTCGCGGAATACGCGTCGACGTGCCGGTACGACCAGGCCTGCGCGCGCACGACGCGTTGCAGGAAGTCGCGCAGCACGTCGCGCTTCGACGCGATCGCCGCGTCGGTCGCCGCGACGTAGCTGAGGCCCGACCACAGGCCGCGGCCGTTGACGAGCACGCGTGCGCGGCCGCTCGTTTCGGCGAGCGCGGTATAGGGTTCCCACGTCGCCCACGCGTCGATCGAACCGGTTGCGAGCGCAAGCATCGTGTCGGCCGGCGGCAGAAAGCGGAACGATACGGCATCGGGCGGCAGGGCTGCGGCTTCGAGCGCCTTCAGCGTGACGAAATGGCCGATCGAGCCGCGCGTGGTGCCAATGCGCTTGCCTTTCAGGTCGGCGGCGTCCTTCAGCGTCGCATCGGGCCGCACGAGCAAGGCGGTGCCGTACGGGTCGGACCGGTTCGCGCCGATCACCTTGATGCGCGCACCCGATGCGAGCGCGAAGATCACCGGCGCGTCGCCGATCGGTCCGCAGTCGACGGCCGCCGCGTTCAGCGCTTCGGCCAGTGGCGCGGCGGCCGGGAATTCGGTCCATGCGATGTCGTAAGCGAGGCCGTTCAGTTCGCCGGCCGCTTCGAGCAGCGCGCGCAGCCCGCCCTTTTGGTCGCCGGCACGCAGCAGCGGTCGCGTGCCCGATTGCGCGTGCAATGCGGTCGGAGCCACGCCGACGGTGGCGGCGGCGAGGGCGCTCGCTTGCGCGAGGAAGTGGCGTCGGGTCGGATTCATCGTGAAGTTCGGTCGATTGGAGGAAACGGTTCAGAGATTCAATGCGCAAGCCCGGCCTGCACGTCGCGCACCGGTTCAGCGTCCACACGCAGCAGCAGCGCGGTCAGCGGATCGACGTTCGCGGGGGCGGCGGAAGGCCGTGCGGTCGCATCCGAGCGGCACAACAAATCATCGGCCGACCAGCCCGCGCTGCCAGGCAACGCGCGCGCCCGTAGCCAGCCGCGCCGGTCGGCAAGCAGTTGCGTGCCGCCGAACGTCTCGGGCGACACGCCAGCGATCGTCGCGAACGCTTGCCATGCGCCGGGCGTCGACGCGACGCAGTTCGCGCGCGAGCCGGTGGCCGGTGGCGCGGGCGTGTCGTCGGCGGTGACGAGCAGCGTCTGCCAGCGCGGATCCTCCGTCGGCGGCGCGCTGCCCGGCGCGAGCGCAACGATGCGCACGCGCTGGCCTTCGCGCCAGCGCTCGAGCGGCTGCGGCGCGGCGCCGCCGCAACGCACGTCGAGCGTAGGCAGCGGAACGGGCACGGGCCACGCACCTTCCGCCTGCGCGCCGCTGCCGGCCGACAGCGCCTTCAGGTAAGCGAGCACGGCCCACGTGTCGCCGGGGCCGAGCGTCGCGGCAAAGCCCGGCATCGACGACGCGCCGCGCGCGTCGTGCGTACCGTGCCGCACGCGCCAGTACAGTTCGCCTTCGAGCCGGCGGGCGAGCAGCGCGCCCGCGAAGGTCGGCGGCCAATGCGCGAGCGTTGCCGCGAGCGGTCCTTCGCCGCGGCCGTCCGCGCCGTGACACGCCGCGCAATGCCGCGCATACAGGTGCGCACCGCGCATCACGTTGGCGACGGAAAGCGGCGCGGGGTTGCGCTGGAAACTGGTCGGCACCGCGGGCGCGAGCCACAGCGACGCCGGTGGCCACGGCGCGAACCACGCGACCGCCAATGCGGCGATTGCCGACGCCGCTCGCCACTTGCGCGAAACGAGCGCGATGCAGACCAGCGCTACGGCGAGCGCGGTTGCCGCGCAGGCGAACGCAAGCTGTCGCGTGAGCCCGGCATCGATGCGCAGCGTTTCAAGGGCGATCCGATGCGCCCAGGGCCACGCAGCCTGTCCGTCGGCGTCCCCGGTCAGGCCGGCCGCATGCAGTGCCCGGGCGAACGCGATCTGCGCGCGATACAGCAGTTGCAGGAACAGGAGCGCCCAGTCGGCGAACGGCGGTGCATTCATCGGCGCGGCCTTTGCCGTGCGCGGGCCATCCCGCTGGAGGCACCCGGCATCTACCAGCTCGAATCGAGTCCGAGATGCCGCAGCGCTTCGTGGCGCAGTTCGGCGAGACGCGGGTCGCCGCGATGGCGCGGATAGGGCAGGTCGACACGCAGTTCCGCGACGATCCGCGCGGGACGCGGCCCGAACACGATCACGCGTTGCGCGAGAAACAGCGCTTCCTCGACATCGTGCGTGACGAGCAGCGCGGAGAACCCGTCGCGTTGCCACAGCGCGGTCAACTCGGCCTGCATCGTCAACTGCGTCAGCGAATCGAGCTTGCCAAGCGGCTCGTCGAGGATCAGCAGGCGCGGATCGTTGACGAGCGCGCGGGCGAGCGCGACACGCTGCGCCATCCCGCCCGACAGCTGATGCGGAAACACGTTCGAGAATTCCTGAAGGCCGACGCGCGCGAGCGCATCGTCGACGCGATGCTGCGCGGTGCGCGCCACGCCACGCCACGCGCCTCGAGGCCGAGCGCGACGTTCGCGCGCACGCGGCGCCACGGGTAGAGCGTCGGATCCTGGAACACGACGATGCGCGACGGATCGGGCCTTTCGATCGGCACGCCGTCCTGCACGATTGCGCCTTGTCGCGCGGCGTCGAGGCCCGCGACGAGCCGCAGCAGCGTCGATTTTCCGCAGCCGCTCGGGCCGAGCAGCGCGACGAATTCGCCGGCCGCGACCGACAGCGTGACGTCGTCGAGCACCGGCAGCGGGCCGCCGGGGCCGTCAAACGCATGGCTCACGCGGCGGCCGCCGGCCGGTCGTTGCGCACGAGGTCGCCGCGCGCGCCGATCACGCAGCACACCTTGCGCGCGTATTCGCCGGACAGGTTCGTCGCGAGTTCCGTATACGCGCCGTTGCTGCGCTTCTCGAGGAGATAGAGATTCGGGTCGCCGTCGGCGATCGCCTGGATCTCGCCCTTGTCGACCGCGACGCCGAGCAGATCGGCCGGATACTGCCGCCACGTGATGTCGCGTTCGGGATCGATGCCGTTCTTCGCGAGCAGGATCGAGAAGAAGTGCTTGCCGGGCGCCGCGAGATCGCTGACGCCGACCGTCTTGCCCTTCAGCGCCTGCAGCGTCGTCACGCCGGCCGTCTTCGCGCCGAGCAGCCGCACGCAGCCGCCGTGCGAGCTGCCGATGATCTTCACGTCGAAGCCGGCTTCGAGCGGCTTCAGCCAGCGGTGGATCATCCCGACCGCCGCGTCGGCCTTGCCGGTCGCGATCGATTCGAGCAACTGATCGGTCGATCCGCTGTAATTGATCAGCTCGACCTTCAGTCCGTTCTTCTCGAAGAAGCCGTTCTCCTGCGCGACGACGATCGGCGTCAGGCAGAACGCGTTCTGGTTCCACGCGAACGTGAGCTTCTTCAGCGGTGGCGCGGACCATGCGTTGCGGCCCAGCGTGATCGCCGGCGCGGCGAGCGCGGCGGCGCCGGCCGCGCGCAGCAGCCGGCGGCGCTTGTCGTCATGGGCGCTGGTCGGCGCGGGGGCGGTGGTATCGGTCATCGTGTGGTCTCCGGTTCCGGTCGTGCGCAAGGGCGTTCAGTCGAGCAGGTCGGGTTCGTCGGCGACGACGCCTGCGAACAGGCTGTCGAACGCGTGCAATGCGCCGTCAGGGCCACCGATCTGGCCGTGCGTGTGTCGCGCGGTCGCGTGATCGATCGGTTGCGGCGCGCCGGCCGCTTCGGCCAGCAACTGCGTGTGCGCGGCGTTGTCGAGCGCGATGTACCACCACGCGGCGGCCTCGACCGTCGGGCCGGCCGTCAGGATGCCGTGGTTCTTCAGGATCACGCCCTTGTGCGTGGTGCCGTCGGGCTTCGCGAGCGCGCCCGCGATCCGTGCGCCTTCGCTCGTGTCGACGACCATGCCCGTGAAGTCGTCGAACAGCGCGTGATCCTCGTAGAACACGCACGCGTCCTGCGTCAGTGGATCGAGCGGGCGGCCGAGCGTCGACCACGCCTTGCCGTAGGTCGAATGCGTGTGCGCGGCGGCGACGATGTGCGGATGCGCGTCGTGAATCGCCGCGTGGATCGCGAACGCGGCCTTGTTCAGCGGCCGGTTGCCGATCGCGGTTTCGCCGCGTGCGTTGACGAGCAGCAGGTCCGATACCTTGATCCGCGAGAAATGCACGCCGAGCGGATTCACCCAGAAGTGGTCGGGCAGTTCGGGGTCGCGCGCGGTGATGTGGCCGGCGAGGCCCGACGCGAAGCCGAAGCGCGCGAACAGGCGGAACGCGGCCGCGAGCCGCTCCTGCCGGTGGCGGCGCTCGGCGGCGACGTCGACGCGCGGCGCGGGCGGGTCGAACCAGAAATGCTGGCGCGGCGTGTCGGCGAGGACGAGGCCCGACGCGGTGCGTGCGGGCGATGACGAAGCCAGGACGGCGGACATGGTCGGCGTCTCCCTTTGGGTCAGGCCGCGCGGCGCGCCGCGTCGCGTGCCGCGACGGCGCTGCGCACGCGCGGAATCAGTTCGCGACCGTAGTCGATCGCGTCTTCGAGCGGATCGAAGCCGCGGATCAGGAACGTCGTCACGCCGAGATCGTAGTAGTCGAGCAGCGCGTCGGCGACCTGTTCGGGCGTGCCGACCAGCGCGGTCGAATTCGAGCGTGCGCCGGTGAGCTTCGCGATCTCGGTCCACAGCCGCTTGTCGACGCGCGAGCCGCGTTCGGCCGCGGCAAGCAGGCGCCGCGCGCCTTCGCTTTGCTGCGGGCCGCCGGTGCCGAGGCCGGCCGCTTCGCGCACCCGGCGCGTTTCGTCGAGGATCCGGTGCGCGCGCGCCCACGCTTCGTCTTCGGTCGCCGCGAGGATCGGCCGGAACGACACGGAGAAGCGCACCTGCCGGCCGTGCTTCGCGGCTTCGGCGCGCACGCGGGTCGTCAGGTCGCGCACCTGGTCGAGCGATTCGCCCCACAGCGCATAAACGTCCGCGTGCTTGCCGGCGACTTCCAGCGCCGCTTCCGAGGCGCCGCCGAAGTAGATCGGCACGTGCGGCTGCTGAAACGGCTTCACTTCCGAAAAGCCCTGCGTGAAGCGGTAGTGCGCGCCGTCGTGATCGAACGGCTGCGTTTCAGTCCAGATGCGGCGCAGGATGCCGAGATATTCGTCGGTGCGTGCGTAGCGTGCGTCGTGGTCGAGGAAGTCGCCGTCGCGCTGCTGCTCGCTGTCCGAGCCGCCGGAGATGAAGTGCACGGCGAGCCGGCCGCGGCTGAACTGATCGAGCGTCGCGATCTGCCGCGCGGCGAGCGTCGGCGCGGTGAAGCCCGGCCGATGCGCGAGCATGAAGTGGATGCGCTCGGTCGCGGCGGCGGCGAACGCGATCGTCAGCGTCGCGGACGGGCCGGTCGAGTGGTGCGGGACGAGGATCCGGTCGAAGCCGGCCGTTTCATGTGCGCGGGCGAAGTCGCGCACGTAATCGGGGTCGACGACGGGGCCGGCGGGCGGATGGATTTCCGACTGCTTCTGGCTCTGGATCATGCCGATGAATTCGACGCTCATCTGGGTCTCCGATGCAAGGACGGCCCCACGCATCCAGCAACGGCCGGCGGGGGCGGGAATGGAGCTCAGATTACCGCCGGGATCATGCGGAATGGAAATAATCAATCCCGAATTGAATATCAGATTTGCATGGTTTGGCCGCGTGTGCATTGCGCATACGCTGTGGGCTCGCGATGGTATTGAAAGGGAGCGGGGCTTTCGCGCCGAGCAGGAACCGGATCCGCATGCGGTCCGGGATGTGCGGTCCGGTTCGAATGCCGATGCGTGCGCAGGCATGCGCGGCAAACGTCCGCGAACCGGCAGGCGAGTGCGCAACCGCAACCGATCGCCGGCGGCTTCACGCGCCGCCGCGCCGTCCGCCAATCGATCTCCGCCATTGCCGCCGTTGCGTTACCCCGCTATCCAGTCACCGAGGGAACCCGTACCGATGTCCGCCAGACTTGCTGCTTCCTCGCCGCTACCGCCGCAGTCGTCGCTGCGCCATCTGCCTGCCGACGATGCGCGCGTCGCGGCGCTGCTCGAGCGTCTTGCGCCCGAACTCGCCGCGGACGCCGCCCGCAACGACGTCGACGGCCGCTTCCCGCACGAGAACTTCGCGCGACTGCATCGCGCCGGGCTGATCGCGCAGGTCGTGCCGCGCGAGCATGGCGGCGCGGGCGCGACGCTGGCGCAGGCGAGCCGGATCGTGGCCGCCGTCGCGCGCGCCGATCCCGCGACTGCGCTGGTACTGGTGCTGACGATGACGAATCTGCAGCATCGCGCGCTCGGCCGCGCGGACAACCGCTGGCCCGCGCACGTGCGGCGTGCAGTGTTCGACAGTGCGGTGGCTGAAGGCGCGCTGATCAACGCGTTGCGCGTCGAACCGGCGCTCGGTTCGCCGTCGCGCGGCGGCCTGCCCGAAACGATTGCGCGTCGCGACGGCGACGGCTGGCGCCTGTCCGGCCACAAGCTGTACAGCACCGGCATTCCGGCGCTGCGCTGGCTCGCCGTATGGGCACGCACCGACGAACCCGAGCCGCGTGTCGGCGTATTCCTCGTGCCGCGCGAGCGCGATGTGGAGGACGACGCAGGCATCCGCGTGATCGAAAGCTGGAACCACCTGGGCCTGCGCGCATCGGGCAGCCACGAGGTCGTGTTCGACGACGTGCGGCTGCCAGCCGATCATGCGGTGGACGTGCGCGGGCCCGATGCGTGGGCCGTATCGGCCGCGAGCCATGCGGATATCGACGCGCAGGCTGACCAGCAGGCGTGGATGGTTGCGTTGCTCGGCAGCCTCTACGATGCGGTGGCGCGCGCATCACGCGACTGGCTGCTCGAGTTCGCGACGACGCGCGCGCCGAGCGGGCTCGGGGCACCGCTCGCGACGCTGCCGCGCATGCAGGAGGCCGTCGGCGAGATCGAAGGGTGGTTGCACACGAACCGCGTGCTGCTCGACGAGCACATCGCGCGCACCGATTCGGGCGACGCACCGACGGTGACGACGAGCGGCCTCGTCAAGCGAATCGTGACGGAGCAGGCGATCCGCACGGTCGAGCACGCGTTGAAGCTGTCGGGCAATCACGGGCTGAGCCGCCACAATCCGCTCGAACGTCATTATCGCGACGTGCTGTGCAGCCGCGTGCATACGCCGCAGGACGATACGATCGCGGTCGCCGCCGGGCGTGCTGCGCTCGACGCCGCGGCGCGAAGCGCAACCGAGAACGCCAGCGCGGAGGCTGGCGGGACGTCACGCGGCGCACCGGCTTCCGGTCGAAGCGATGCGTGAGCGGGGCCGCATGACGGCCGGCGCAAACGGGACAGCGCGGTGCCGGCGTCGCAGGCCTTGGTCAAGCTCAGGCGGCTTCGTCGTGCGCGGCGGCATCCGCGGGCAGTGCGAATGCCGCGCGCGCATGCGCGCCCACGGCCGCGAGCGGCGCCGCGAAGCGTGCGGCGTCCTGCCGGTGCAGCAGCCACAGATCGATCTGCGGCTTGAAATCGGCGAGCGGCACGATGTCGACCGCATCGCGCAGCGGGCTGCCTTCGACGAGCGGCATCGGCATCAGCCCGATGCCGATGCCGTTCGCGACGCTCTGCAATTGCAGGTCGCGACCATGGGTGTCGAGCGTGACGGGCATCGGCAGCCCCTGCGCGTCGAGCGCGCGGCGCAGGCCCGCGCGAAAGCCGCAGCCGTCGGGATTGAGCACCCAGCCGCGCGCATGGCAGTCGGCGAGTCGGTAGCTGCGGCGCGGCCAGTCGCCCTTGCGGCCGACCGCGACGAGCCGGGTGGCCAGCAGCCGTTCGCCCTCGACGTGCGGCGGCAGCACCATCTCGCGGGCCAGAAACACCAGCGCCGCATCGAGTTCGCGGCGCGCGACGCGCTCGACGAGCATGCCGCCCCAGGCGGTCGTGACCTGCGTGGCGAGCGACGGCCATTGCCCGGCGATCCGCGCGATCAGGCCGGGCAGCATCAGTTCGCCAAGCCCTTGCGTGAGGCCGACGCGGAATTTGCCGGCGGGCGGCCGCTGGCCGGCCGTCAGTTCGCGCAGCGCATCGACCTCGCGCAGGATCGCGCGGCACTGCGCGAACACCTGCAGGCCGATGTCGGTCGGGCGCGGCGGTTTCGTGTTGCGGTCGAGCAGCGTCGCGCCGAGCGCTTCCTCGAGATTCTGCACGCGCCGTGTGATCGCCGGCTGCGTCATCCCGAGCTCGGCCGCGGCCTGGCTCAGCGTCTGGCAGCGGACGACCGCTGCAAAAGCGTCGATATCGCTAATTTTCATGTTTGTTCTGCATGATCTTTCGGGTGATCATGACGATTCATCATATTCGGCATCATATTCGAGGAGGCAGCCGATGAGTACGCTTTCGTTGCATCAGACGCCGCTGCGTCCGTTCGTCGACGGCCTGGGCGCGCTGCTCGCGTCCGGCGCGAACGAGGCGCGCATTCTCGACGAGGGCGGCGCGCTGCTTGCCGCGCTCGTCGCGCACGACGACTGGCTGCCCGACGCGTTCGCGCAGCCCGATCCCGAGCGCTACCGCCAGTACCTGCTGCATCTCGATCCCGACGATCGGTTCTCCGTCGTCAGCTTCGTGTGGGGGCCTGGCCAGACGACGCCGATCCACAATCACACGGTGTGGGGGCTGATCGGCATGCTGCGCGGCGGCGAGTTTTCGCAGCCGTACCGGTTCGACGCGACCGGCAGGCCGGTGCCGTCGGGCGCTGCGGTGCAACTGCGGCCGGGCGACGTCGAGGCCGTGTCGCCGAGCATCGGCGACGTTCATCGCGTGACCAACGCGTTCGCCGACCAGGTATCGATCAGCATCCACGTGTACGGCGCGAACATCGGCAAGGTCGAGCGCGCGGTGTTCCTGGACGACGGCACCGTGAAGCCGTTCGTGTCCGGCTATTCGAACGTGTGACGCCGAAAGTCGCGGGCGTTCCGTTGCGAGCGCACGCCCGCGGCCTCGGGCTTCATCCGTTTTCCGTTTGCTTTTTTCACCGACTTCAACAGAATCCGACAGAGACATCGTGACGCAATCCGTTGATTCCACTTCCCGTTTCCCCGTCGCGTCGTACCAGGACGTACGCGCGCGCCTCCTGGCCCGCGACGAGCTCGCGCTGATCGACGTGCGCGAGGAAGATCCATACGCGCAGGGCCATCCGCTTTGGGCTGCCAACTTTCCGCTGTCGAAGCTCGAACTCGACGCGTGGACGCGCATTCCGCGCCGCGACACGCCGATCGTCGTGTTCGGCGAAGCCGGCGGCGAGGATCTCGCGCCGCGCGCGGCCGCGAAGCTCGCGCAGCTCGGCTATACCGACGTGCGGCTGCTCGACGGCGGTCTCGCGGGCTGGCTCGCCGCGGGCGGCGAGCTGTTCATCGACGTGAACGTGCCGAGCAAGTCGTTCGGCGAGTGGGTCGAGGCCGAGCGCCATACGCCGTCGCTGTCCGCGCAGGAAGTGCAGGCGCTGATCGACGAGAAGGCCGACGTCGTGATCGTCGACGCGCGCCGCTTCGACGAATACCAGACGATGAACATCCCGACATCGACGAGCGTGCCGGGGGCGGAACTCGTGCTGCGCGTGCGCGCGCTCGCGCCGAACCCCGCAACCCGGGTCGTGGTGAACTGCGCGGGCCGCACGCGCAGCATCATCGGCACGCAATCGCTCGTGAACGCAGGGCTGCCGAACCCGGTCGCGGCACTGCGCAACGGCACGATCGGCTGGACGCTCGCGGGCCAGACGCTCGAGCACGGCGCCACGCGACGCTTTCCCGGCGACGTCGAACCCGCGCAGCGTGAGGAAGCCCGCCGCGCCGCGCGCGCGGTGGCCGAGCGCGCCGGCGTGCCGCGCATCGCGCTCGCGGACGTCGCGGCGCTCGACGAGCCGGGCCGCACGCTGTACCGCTTCGACGTGCGCACGCCGGAGGAATACGAGGCCGGCCATCTGCCAGGCTTCCTGGGCACGCCGGGTGGCCAGCTCGTGCAGGAGACCGACCATCACGCGCCCGTGCGCGGCGCGCGAATCGTGCTCGCCGACGACGACGGCGTGCGCGCGGACATGACCGCGTCGTGGCTCGCGCAGATGGGCTGGGACGTGCGCGTGATCGAGCCGGCCGGCACGGCGGCCTTCACCGAGCGCGGCCAGCCGCCGCGCGACGTGCCGGCGACGCCGCAGGTGACCGAGGTGTCGCCCGCGACGCTTGCGGGCTGGCTGAAGGAAGCGGCCGCGGGCGAGGTCGCGATCGTCGACGTGACGACCAGCGCGAACTACGTGAAGCGCCATATCCCCGGCGCGTGGTTCGTCGTGCGTGCGCAGTTGCGCGACGCGCTCGCCGCGATCCCGCCGGCGAAGCGCTATGTGTTCACGTGTGGGTCGAGCCTGCTCGCGCGGTTCGCGGCGGACGACGCGCGCGCGTTGCTGCCGGCTTCCGCGGCGATCACGGTGCTGACCGGCGGCACGGCCGCGTGGATCGACGCGGGGCTGCCGCTCGAGCACGGCGAGACGCATCTGGCGTCGCCGCGCGTCGACCGCTACCGGCGCCCGTATGAAGGCACGGACAACGCGGCCGCCGCGATGCAGGCGTATCTCGACTGGGAATACGGGCTGGTCGACCAGCTGAAGCGCGACGGCACGCACCACTTCCGCGTGATCTGACCGCGACGCGGCAACCGGCGTGCGGCACGACATGCGCCGCGCCCGGTTGCCGCGCGCTCAGCGGCGCATCGCATCCGGCGCGTTCAGTCCACTCAGCGCTTGAACGTGTCGACGGCCGTGCGGCCGACGGCCGGATCGTCGGTGAAGAAGCCGTCGATGCCCGCGCGCAGGTACGCCTGGATCTCGCGCACCGAGCCCGCGGTGTTGCGCGTGGCCGGCGTGCCGCCGTCCTTCAGCGACGCGGGCAGGAAGTTGTTCTCCGGACGGAACGTGTACGGATGCACGACGAGGCCGGCTTCGTGCGCGTAGCGCACGTACGGCGTCGGCTGCTGCAGCGTGCCATCGGCGGCGACCGCGATGATCGATGTCTTGTACGGGCCGACGCCGTTCGCATAGGACGCGATCTCGCGCATTCCGTCGCGCGTCGACAGGTCACCGTAGGTGCGCTTGTCGTTCGCCTTCACGAAGTCGTACGGACGCTGATCGGCTTCGTCCATCAACTGCACGAGCTTCCAGTTCGGCTGGCTCGTCTTGATCCGGTTGCGGATCGTCTTCAGGTTCGCCACTTCGAACGACTGGATGTAGACGGTCGCCGTGCGTGCCGTGTACGGATCCTTCAGCAGGGCATCGACGAGACGGTCCTCGAGCGGCAGGCCGACCGACTGGAAGTAAGTCGGGTGCTTGGTTTCCGGATACAGGTGGATCGTGCGGCCGGTCTGCGCGGCCATCTGTTTCGCGAGCGCGACGATCTCGTCGAAGGTCGGAATCTCGAACTGGTCGTTGTACGCGGTGTTCGCCGGGCGGACCTGCGGAATGCGCTCGCGGGCACGCAGCGTCTTCAACTCGGCAAGCGTGAAGTCCTCGGTGAACCAGCCGGTCAGCTGCGCGCCGTCGATCGTCTTGGTCGCCTTTCGGCTCGCGAACTGCGGCAAGGTCGACACGTTCGTCGTGCCGGAGATTTCATTCTCGTGGCGCGCGACGAGTACGCCGTCGCGAGTCGAGACGAGATCGGGTTCGATCACGTCCGCGCCGTCCTCGATCGCCTTGCGGTACGACGCGAGCGTGTGTTCGGGGCGCAGCGCGCTCGCGCCGCGATGACCGACCACCTGGACCTTCGCGGAGATCGGCTGCGTCGGATCGGATGCCGACACGTCGTCACCGCCGCAGGCGGCGAGCAGGAGGGCGGCGGCACAGGCGAGCGGGATGCAGCGCAGGGCGGTCGGGCGCGTGAAGAGCATGGTGGAGAACCTTCGAAACGGAAGTCGGTGAAAGGGCGGTCGTTCCGGCGGGTGCGGCCTGTCTCTGCGGGCCGCGCGGGATCGAACGGGACGCGATCGTCGCATCGGATAATTACATATGTATTACTCGTGCCTTTCTTTTTCGTTTCCGCTCAAAACGCACGGGATGGCCTGATAGCGCAACCGTGCGTGCGGCGCGATCCGGCCGTCGCCGGGAGCCGGCGCGCCGGATGCACTAAACTTGCGGGACTTTTGCATCGCCGGGCCGGGCCGACGCCTGCTCGCGCGCGACGATGCGGCGACTCGCGGGCCGGCGCGGGCACCCGGCGACAGCGTGCGTCCGGGGCCCGCGCCGGCCGATTTTTACCGACCCATGACGACTCATACCGATCCCGCCTATCTGCTCGGCGACCTGCTGAAGAACGTTTCCCGCTCCTTCTACCTGACGCTGCGCGTGCTGCCCGAAGGCATGCGCGACCCGGTCGGCCTGGCCTATCTGCTCGCGCGCGCGGCCGACACGATCGCCGACACGGCGCTCGTCGCGCCCGATCGCCGTGCGGCGCTGCTGACCGACCTGCGCGACGAGGTCGAGCGGCTCGGCGACGGCGCAGCGCTGTCGCGTGCGCTTGAGGAGGTGACGCGGATGCAGACGGATTCGCACGAGCACGTGCTGCTCGGCTCGATGCAGCCGATGCTCGCGCTGCTGCGCGCGCAGCCGGAGGCGGATCGCGCATCGATCCGCAAGGTCGTCGCGACGCTGACGTCGGGGATGGAGTTCGACCTGCGCACGTTCCCCGACGAACAGTCGGGGGAGGTCGCGTCGTTGCCGGACCGCGACATGCTCGATCGCTACACCTATCTGGTCGCCGGCTGCGTCGGCGAATTCTGGACCGACATGACCGGTGCGCACACGCGCGCTGCGCGCGGTTGGGACCTGGCGGACATGCGCGAGAAGGGCATTCGTTTCGGCAAGGCGCTGCAGATGACCAACATCCTGCGCGACTGCGCGAAGGACCTGCGGATTGGCCGCTGCTACCTGCCGGACGACGTGCTGGCCGCGCACCGCGTGGGCGTCACCGACCTGATGTCGCCCGACGCGTCGGCGCGCGCGCGCGGCGTGCTGGTCGACCTGCTGCGCGTGGCGCTCGATCAGTATCGCGACGCGTGCCGGTACACGCTGGCGATTCCGCGCCGCTTCGTGCGTCTGCGGCTCGCGTGCCTGTGGCCCATCATGATCGGCCTCGAAACGCTCGAACTGCTGGCCGGCCATGACGCGTGGCTCGATCCGGCGAGGCCGGCGAAGGTGCCGCGCAAGCGGATCTACCGGATCATGGCGTCGTCGCTCGCGCTCGTCGGCTCGAACGCGGCGATCCGTGCGCGCATGAACGCGCTCGTCGACGCGGTGAACACGCGGATCGGGCAGGCGTCCGCGCGCTGAGTTGCGCTGCACGATGCCGGCGCGACAGGCGCGGGCATCGCCCTCGGCCCGCGTTCGCCGGGCCACTCCCGTCTGATTCTCCCCACACGGACTGAAACGTTTACACGATTTCGCTTCCCGAAACGTGGGTGTCATGAATGTCAGCGATCCTGCGCGGCGGCGTGAATCGCGGCACCAGCCGAGGTCGCGCTTTTGTAAGAAGGTTGTTGCCGAAGGCGTCTGACGACATTGGACGGTCGCGATGCACCAGTAAAAATGTAAAGCTAGGGTTTTCACCGGGAAATGCCGGAGAGGCCCACCGCGTAAGCGTTTTCAGGTGTTATGTAACCGTTTGGTGAACCCCTGCGTTGCGTCGATCATACGATGACCGACTGCACATGTTGGGAAACGATTGGTAATCCGTCAGAATCGCACCGGCATGTACTCGCACATGTGTCAGTCATAAAACCACACCAGAAAAGAAATCATTCTTTGAGGACGGAGAATCAATGAAAAAGCGCGTCGCTTTCGCCATGACGGCAGTGGGTCTCGCAGCCGCTACCGCCGCCCACGCCCAGAGCAGCGTTACCCTGTACGGTATCGTCGATAACGCTATCGCTTGGCAGAACAACTCGTCGGCTACCAGCGCGGTTTCGGGTGGTCACTCGAAGGTGCAGATGGCCACCGGCATTTGGGCAGGCAGCCGCTTCGGCCTGAAGGGCAGCGAAGATCTCGGCGGCGGCACGAAGGCGATTTTCCAGTTGGAAGCCGGCTTCAACGCGAACAACGGCTCGTCGCAATGGACGAACGGCATCTTCACGCGTCAGGCGTGGGTGGGTCTGACCAACGCGACGTACGGTACGCTGACGGCCGGCCGCCAGTACACCGCGTATTACACGCTGCTGTCGCCGTATAGCCCGACGACCTGGCTGACCGGTTACTACGGCGCGCACCCGGGCGATATCGACTCGCTGGACACCAACTATCGCACGAACAACTCGCTCGTCTATATGTCGCCGAAGTTCTACGGCTTCACGGTCGGCGGTTCGTACTCGCTCGGCGGCGTGGCGGGCAGCTTCAACCGCGGCTCGACCTGGAGCGCGGCGATCCAGTACCTGAACGGTCCGGCAGGCATCGCGGTCGGCTATCAGCGCATCAACAACGCGACGCTCGGCGGCGGCGTGTGGGGCGCGAACTCGACCGCGCAAAACGGTCTGGATTCGAGCGGCAACGGTGCGGAACAGGCCGTGTCGTCGATCAACGGCGGCTACAAGACGGCACAGTCGCAGCAACGCGTCGCCGTGACGGCCGGTTACCAGTTCACGCCGGCGTGGGACATCTCGGTGTCGTACTCGAACGTCCAGTACATCCCGGGCACGCAGTCGGCATTCCGCAATACGGCGATCTTCAACACGGCAGGCGCCGTGCTGCACTGGAAGGCAGCGCCGCAGTGGGACTTCGCGGCAGGCTACTCGTACACGCGTGCGACCGAATCGAACGGCGTCTCGAGCTCGGCCAAGTACCATCAGGTCACGCTGTCGCAGTACTACAGCCTGTCGAAGCGCACGGGCCTGTACGCGGTTGAAGCGTACCAGCACGCCAGCGGCAACACGATCAGCGGCCTGACCGGCGGCATCGTCAATGCAACGACGTCGATCGGCGACGGCGTGGGCGCGGGTTCGAAGCAGAACCAGATCGCTGCCGGCGTCGGCATGATCCACCGCTTCTGATGTCGCGCGGCGCGCAAGCGCCGCTCACGGCATGCGGTATGAAAAAACCGGCCTTCGGGCCTAATGCCGTTCAGTTAAGCGACTGAACGGCATTTTTGTTTTGGGGAAGGAATGGTTGTAAACGCTGCGCTGAGATGT
>NZ_CABVPN010000023.1 GCF_902499115.1 Burkholderia diffusa | reverse complement strand
GACGCCGGATATATGTACGCAATCGACTTCCGTGTCCGTCAACTTCCGTTTGCTATTGGGAGCAGTCCATATATGTAGAAAGTCGTCTCGGTGATTCCGAGCTTGCGACAGATCTCTTCGACCTTCGTACCCAGCTCGGCTTGCTTCAGTGCAAATGCGATCTGCTCTTCCGTAAACTTGCTCGTCTTCATGGCATGGCCTTCGTGTCTGCTTGGACACATCATGCCGAATTTCTCTACTTTTGAACCGAACTATTTCTTGGTTCAGGGTCACGCACGTATTACGACGACGTGGCGAAGTGGCAAGGTGGTGTCGTCCGCTACGCGAAATCGAAGGCGGCGATTCCGCTGCTGTTCAAGCACGTGGATCAGGAAGAACTCGCGGAAGGCCGCCCGTACCAGTTCACGACGACGTGGTGGGAAATGGTCGACGGCAAGATCAACGGTGAATACGAAATGATGAGCCAGGGTGCGATCGTCTATTCGATGACGTACACCAATGCGCGCACCGGCAAGAAGACCGACTTCGCGTGGGCGCAGGACGTCGATGCGTCCGAGAAGACGGGGTGCCGCTGGTAGCGCGGATTCGAGCGATGCCGGGAGGCGCGTTCGTCACCCGGCGCGCCCTCGGCCGCGCCGGTGTCGAGTTGGCTCGGGCGGTCAGCCGGCGTCGCCTGGGGTGTCGACGTCGATCCCGAGTTCGGTCGCCATGCGCTGAACGAGCGCGTTCAGCCGCGCCACCTCATCCGCAAGCCGCTTCTGTTCGGCCTTCAGCGCCTCGAACTCGGACGGCGGAACGGAGTCCGCGCCGGCGCCCGCATCCGAACCGGCGAATTCGGCGATGTTCACCTCGCCGCACATCAGGTGCATCCAGCGATTCTCGCGCGCACCGGGCGCGCGCGGCAGCCGGATGACGAGCGGCTGCGCACGCGCCGCCAGTTCGTCGAGGAACGCCTCGACCGACGAGATGTCCGCGAAGCCATGCAGGCGTGCGCTGTTCAGGCGCAGTTCGGCGGCCGTCTGCGGGCCGCGCAGCAGCAGGATCGTCAGCAGCGCGATCGCCTGGCTCGGAATCCCGAGCACACGGTTCATGTTGTGCTCGAAACGCGGCACGCGGCTGCTGCTCCCTTCCATCACGAGGCTCAGATGCTTGAGCCCGTCGAGCGCGCTCGTGACTTCGTCCTCGCTGACGTTCATCACCGGCGAGCGCGCGGTTTTCTGGTTGCAGCCCGAGGTCAGCGCATTCAGCGAGAGCGGATAGGTGTCGGGCACGGTGTGCTGCTTCTCGACGAGCACCCCGAGAATGCGGGCCTCGAGAGGCGTAAGTTCGCGCAGGGCGCGTGGCGTGGGCATGTCCGGCGTGGTGTTCATGGATGCGTCGCAGCGTGCAGCAAGTGAAGGGAAACGGTCGCGCCCCGTCCGGCGTCGCGAACGAGCGAGCCATATGATAGCTCGCGACGTGGCGCCCGGCGCCACTCGCGGCCATGGCGTGCGGACTTGCCGCAGCCCGCTTTCGTCCAACGTATCGGCCACGCGGCGGTGCGCGGCGGCGCATGCGTTCGACGTCGCGAATTCACGCACCGCGCCTGCGCGCGGCGTCGCCCCGCGTTTGCGCGTCGCGCGGGCCGGCGGTACGATACGCGTTCACCTGGGGATGCGGTGCCGCACGCGGCCGACTTCGCGCGCCACGCCAGCACCGCGCATCGCCCGTCCCGCACGCCGTGCCGCCACGCATGTGCGCCACGCGTCAACACGGTTCATCCGTTCACTCGTTCACCGCCATGACTGCATCCATCTCAGCGCCGCCCGTGCGCGCCATCGTCACCGGACACACGCGCGGCCTCGGAGCGTCGCTCACCGAACAATTGCTGCAGGAAGGCATCGCCGTGCTCGGTGTGTCGCGCAGCCGTCATCCGTCGCTCGCCGCGCAGGCCGGCGGCCGTTTCGCCGAAATCGAGCTCGACCTGTCGGACACGTCGGCCATCGCGACGTGGCTCGCCGGCGACACGCTGCGCCGCTTCGTCGACGGCGCGTCGATCGTGCTGCTCTTCAACAACGCGGGCATCGTCGATCCGATCGGCCCGCTCGACGCGCAGGATCCGACGCTCGTCGCGCGCGCGGTCGGCGTGAACGTCGCGGCGCCGCTGATGCTGTCGGCCGCGCTCGTGCAGGCGGCAGCGGCGCCGACCGAATGCCGGATCCTGCACGTGTCGAGCGGCGCCGCGCGCAACGCGTATGCGGGCTGGAGCGTCTACTGCGCGACCAAGGCGGCGCTCGATCATCACGCGCGCGCCGTCGCGCTCGACGCGAACCGCGCGCTGCGGATCTGCAGCGTCGCGCCGGGCGTCGTCGATACGGGCATGCAGGCGACGATCCGCTCCACCAGCGAAGCGAACTTCCCGATGCGCGAGAAATTCGACCAGTTGAAGTCGAGCGGCGCGCTGTCGACGCCCGAAGCGGCCGCGCGGCAATTGATCGGCCATGCATTGAGCGACGCGTTCGGTTCGGCGCCGACGGCCGACGTTCGCGAACTGTCCGCGACCTGATCCGGGATAGAATTTCGCGGTTGCCTTTCCCCGAGGATCCCCCGATGGTCACGAAGACCACCGCACCGTTCCAGCAGATCAAGACGCTCGTCCGCCAGCATGTCGATGCGGGCGACTGGCGCCCGGGGGACCGCATTCCGTCCGAACTCGATCTTGCCGCGCAGTTCGGCGTCGCGCGCATGACGGTCAACCGCGCGCTGCGCGAGCTGACCGAGGAAGGCGTGCTGAAGCGCATCGCGGGCGTCGGCACCTTCGTCGCCGAGGTGAAGCCGCAGTCGAACTTGCTGATGATCGCGCATATCCGCGACGAGATCCGCGCGCGCGGCCACGAGTACCGCTGCCGCGTGCTCAGCCAGTCGCGCGAGCCTGCATCATTCGACGTCGCGGCCGCGTTCGGGCTCGCGGTCAACACGCCGGTCTTTCACGTGGTGTGCGTGCACGAGGAAAACGGCCGCCCGATCCAGCTCGAGGATCGCTACGTGAACCCGGCCGCCGCGCCAGAATTCATCGACCAGGATTTCCAGGCCGAGCCGCCGTCCGAATACCTGTTCAACAACGTGTCGCACTACGAACTGGAGATCGAACACGTGGTCGACGCGTCGCTGCCGACCGGCGAACAGGCGCGGCTGCTCGACATGCGCGCCGACGAGCCGTGCCTCACGCTCACGCGCCGCACCTGGACGAACGGACTGCCAGTCACGTTCGTGCACTTCCTGCATCCGGGCAACCGCTACCGGCTCGGCTCGCGCTTCAAGCCGGGCGCCGGGCGGCACCAGACCTGAACCTTCCCCGACACTCGAAAACGACCACGCGCGGCGGCCGCTTCATCGCAAAACGGACGCCGCACGCGTGATCTCACCCGATGGCGTCGCTCTGCGTCGCTCACGCTCAGATCGCCCCGACCTGCCCCGCGCCACGCGACCACACGACCGGAAACAGCGCATGCTCGAGCGGCGCGCCGTCCGGCAGTTCGTCCGCGAGCCCCGGGAAATCGGGCGACGTCTTCCAGCGGCGCGGCGCGTGACGGATGTCGTCGCCGACGAAGCGGATCGAGAACGCGCGCCGGCGGTTCTGCGTGCCGCCCGATGCATGCAGCGTGAGCATCCGGAAGCACACCATGTCGCCGGGCTCGAGCGCCCAGTGGCGGATCGGGAACGCCGCGCGGTCGGCTTCGATGTCGGGCAGGTCGGCGAGGCTGCCTTCCGGGAACCACTTCGCCTCCTTGTCCATGAACGTGCGCGGCATCAGCCACGGCCCCTGGTGCGAACCCGCGACGAATTCCAGCGTCGATTCGAGCGGCACCGGATCGACCGGAATCCACATGCTGACGTTGTCGTCGCCTTCGATGTTGTAGTACGGCTGGTCCTGGTGCCACGGCGTGCGCTGCCGCGTGCCGGGCTCCTTCACGAGCAGGTGGTCGTGATGCAGCCGCACCGTCTGCGTGCCCATCAGCGCGGCGGCCACCGACGGTGCGGGCGAGCGTACGATGAAGTCGCGGTACGCGTCGTTGTGCTGCCAGTTGCAGAAGTCCTCGAAGAACCAGCCCGGGTCGTCGGGCCGGCTCGCGACCTTCGCGCGCGCGCTGGGCTGCGCGAGGTTCGCGTCGATGCCGGCACGCAGCGCGGCCACTTCGTCGGGCGAGAAGATGCCCTTGATGCAGACCGCGCCTTCCTCACGGAAGGCGGCGATCAGCTCGGGCGTCACGGCTTGCGCGACGCGCTCCTGGATACTCGTCATGGTTTGCCTGTCGATGGAATGAATCACGGATTCACGGTGCGACGCTCACTGCTTCGCGCCGTAGATGTCGAAGTCGAAGTATTTCGCGGCGATCTTCTGGTACGTGCCGTTCGCGCGGATCGCGACGATCGCGTCGTTCAGCCGCTTCTTCATCTCGGCGTCGCCCTTGCGCACGCCCATCGCGACGCCGTAGCCGGTGATGCGCACGTCGGTCACGTCGGGGCCCGCGAACGCGTAGCCCTTGCCGCGCGGCGTCTTCAGGAACGAGTAGCCGGCCTGCGTCTTGTCCTGGAAGGTCGCGTCGAGGCGGCCGTTCACCAGATCCTGATACACCTGGTCCTGGTTCTGGTACGACACGATCGTCACGCCCTTGGTCGCCCATTCGGCCTTCGCGTACGCCTCCTGCGTCGTGCCCTGGTCGATCCCGATGCGCTTGCCGGCGAGCGACGCGGCGGTCGGCAGCAGCTTCGAACCGGCCGGCGCGACGAGCGCACCCGGCGACGCGTACAGCTTGTTCGAGAAGTCGATTTGCTTGAGTCGCTCGTCGGTGGCCGTCATCGCGGACATGATCACGTCGAACTTGCGCGCGCGCAGCGCCGGAATCATCCCGTCGAAGCCCTGCTCGACCCACACGCATTTCGCGCGCAACTGCTCGCAGATCGCGTTGCGCAGGTCGATGTCGAAACCGGCGAGCGAGCCGTCGGGCTGCTTCGCCTCGAACGGCGGGTAGGTGGGATCGATGCCCCAGCGGATCGTCGCCGTGTCCTGCGCGAACGCGACGAGCGGCGCGAACGCCAGCGCGGAAACGACGAGCTTTGCAGTGCGGTTCATGGTGTGTCCTTGTGGTCTCGACGCGGCGGGCGAGCGCCGGGCGTCCGTTGGGGAGCGTCGTGCCGGCAGGCCCGGCACGGTGCGCGAAAGACTGGGACTTCGATGAAACTGCGATGCAGTCTAGACTGCACGATATTCGAGCGCAAGCCGAGCGAATGAACGTGGAGCCCACGGGCTGGAATTGCATGGAGAATTCGCGCTGAAAGAGCGATGTAACATGCAAAATATAAGAATTTACCGGAAATTCGCGAGCGTTCACGCGTTTACCCGGTAATGCGCACAGTCGGCGGAGAGTGCATTTGATTGAATATCCACAAGCCGGGACGATCGGGAATCACCCCTCGCGATTTACCCGGACCGGGTTCTGACCTATACCGCGTTGATGTTACGGTCGAACCGATTCATGTGATCGGCGTTCATGTCCGCGTGCGCCGCCTCCACATGATTGCCGTGCACCGCGATCGGCCGCGCCGCGCGGCAGCGCCTCCGGCGCCGGGTCCGGCGAAACCGCGATTGCCCACGGGCTCGGGCCATGTTAAAAGTCGTCGCATGTATTTGTAAATGAAATGCTCGACGCCAGAAAAGTGCAGAAATGAATAGACCTTTGTTCGACCTCGACCTGTTGCGCGCGCTCGTGATGGTCGCCGACTGCGGCAGCTTCACGACCGCGTCCGCGCGCCTGCATTCAACGCAGTCGACGGTCAGCCAGAAGGTGCGGCGGCTGGAGGAGATCGCCGGGCATCGCCTGCTCGACCGCGGCACGCGCGACGTGCGGCCGACTGACGCCGGCGTGACGGTGCTCAGCTACGCCCGGCGCATGATCGCGCTGAACGACGAGATGCTGGAAGCGCTGTCGGGCGCGACCGTCGCGCTGACGATCCGGCTCGGCGTGCCCGACGATTTCGCGGCGGGCCGCACGACCCATGCGCTCGCCGCCTTCAAGCGCGATCATCCGCAGGTGAAGCTTGAGGTGATGTGCGGGTTGAGCCGCGATATCTGCGCGGCCTACGATCGCGGCGAGCTCGATCTGGTGCTGATCAAGCAACGGCGCGACAGTCGCGAGGCGGTGGTGCGCTGGCCGGAGAAGCTGCGCTGGATCGACAGCGCACAACATCCGACGATCGAGCTCGATCCGGTGCCGATCGTCGTGTTCCCGCCGCGCGGGCTCTATCGCGACGACATGATCAAGGCGATCGAGGAACGCGGCCGCCGCTGGCGGATCAGCTTCACGACGTCGAGCCTGAGCGGCATCCAGGCGGCCGTCGCGGACGGGCTCGGCATCAGCGTGCTGCCCGCGCGCGTGGTGACCGACGAGCACGTGGTGCTGACCGAGCAACGCGGCGGCTTCGCGCCGATCGAGAACATGGACATCGCGATCCTGCATCGGCCGACGGCCGATCCGATGGTCAGCGAACTGACGAAGGCGCTCGCGGCGATGCTGGAGCAGGAGGAGGAATGAGCGCGGCGATGCCGGTCGGCATCAGCCGAGCAACCGCGTGACCGGGGAAGGCACGCGCGTCAGAACATCGTGTTCCCGTTCGCCGCCTGCTCCGGCACCGGCTGGTTCACGTCCCAGTGCTCGACGATCTTGCCGTTCTCGAGCTTGAAGATGTCCATGATCGCGCTGCCGCGTGTGCCGGGTTCGCGCACCGCATGCACGTGCAGGATCACGTAGTCGCCGTCGACGAACGAGCGCTTGATCTCGCTGTGCGACTGCGGATATTTGTCACGCAGGAATGCAATGAATTGGCGAAAGCCGTCGCGGCCGTCGGCCGCGTTCGGGTTGTGCTGCACGTAACGATCGCCGACGTACGCGAGCGCGGCGTCCGCATCTTTCTCGTTCAGGCCTTTTTCGTAGAAGGCGAGCACCGTCCGCCGGTTGGCTTCCTGCTGCGCGTCGGTCGGGCCGGCCGCCACCGCATGCGCGGCGCTCGCGGCGACCAGAGCCGCCGTCATCCATCGTGCGGCCCGTGCCGCTGTCGTGCGTCGCATCGTCGTCTCCCGGGAAATCCGGCTGAAAACCGGATCATACCGGGGCGCCGTTGCGCGCGACGATCTTCCCCGACGACACGACAAGCCGCCGCGTCGGCCGCGCGACGACGGCCTCGGCGAACGTCAGCGCATCGACGAGCACGACGTCCGCACGCTTGCCCACCTCCAGACCGTAGTCGGCGAAGCCGCAACCGCGTGCCGCGCCGTGCGTCACGCAATCGAGCGCGACTTCGAGTGCGTCGTCACGGCGGAAATCGTTGCGCATGCCGATCAGCATCGCGCGTTCGAGCATGTCGGGCGACCCGTACGGCGTCCACGTATCGCGCACGCCGTCGTTGCCGCCGATCACGGTCACGCCGGCCGCACGGCACGCGGCGACCGGCGGCACCGGCACCGCGGCCGGCGCGGTCGTGACGATCGCGACGCCGAGTTCGGCCATCCGCGCGAGCAGCGCGTCGCGCTCGCGTTCGGTGATATCGCCGAGACAGAACCCGTGACTGATCGTGACCTTGCCCTGCATGCCAAGCGCGGCAGTGCGCTGCAGGATGAGGTCGAGCGAGTACGCGCCCATCGACCCGCGCTCGTGCAGGTGCAGGTCGAGCCCGCGACCGTGACGCTCGGCGATCCCGAACAGCACGTCCACCGCCTCGACCGGATCGCCTTCGATCGCGCACGGATCGAGGCCGCCGAGCAGATCGGCACCGGCGGCGAGGGCTTCGGACAACAGCGCATCGGTGCCCGGCCGCTTCAGCACGCCCGACTGCGGAAATGCGACGATCTGGATCTCCACCTGGCCGCGCAGCGTCTCGCGCGTCGCGAGCACGCCGTGCAGATGCCGCAGCCCGGCCTCGGTGTCGACATCCACGTGCGTCCGGATGCGCGTCGTGCCGGCCGCGAGGAACGCGCGCGACAGCGCGAGCGACGCGGCGCCTGCATCGTGGCCGCTCGTCGCGCGGTAGTTGCGTTCGTTCTCGATGCGGTCGACCAGGCGCGGCCCCACCGCGTTGCGATACCACGGCATTCCCCAGTGGGTCTTGTCGAGGTGCGTGTGGCCTTCGACGAGGCCGGGCAGCGCGCGCGCGCGCGCACCGTCCTCGATCGCGCAGCCGGCGGGTGCGTCGAGTGACGGGCCGACGCGCGCGATGCGCTCGCCTTCGATCAGGATGTCGAGCGCTTCGTCTGCATGCATGCGGACGTTGCGGATCAGCAGGTTCGTCATGTCGGTTCCTGTGTGGTCGGTCAGTGCAGGGCCTTCACGATGCACGCACCGCGACGGCGGTCAGGTCGTTA
The DNA here is from genome assembly GCF_902499115.1 of Burkholderia diffusa. GTDB lineage: Bacteria > Pseudomonadota > Gammaproteobacteria > Burkholderiales > Burkholderiaceae > Burkholderia > Burkholderia diffusa. The sequence goes on along the minus strand of NZ_CABVPN010000023.1, from coordinate 128,065 downwards.
TCGCGTGAAACGTTGTGCCGGCGCGAACGGCGCACCGGTATCGCTTTCGCCGCGGCGGAACACCCAGCGTTCGGCCGGCACGCCGGCGACGGCGGCCGCCGCATTCGGCGCGCGCACCGCGACGAAGCTCGCTTCGCAGCCAACCGCGATGCCGTAGTCGGCCTTGCCGATCGCGCGCGCGCCGGCATGCGTCGCCATGTCGAGCGCGATGGCGAGCGCGTCGTCGGTGTAGAAACCCGAGCGGTAGCCGACCATCATCGCGCGCTGCAGCATGTCGCCGTTGCCGTACGGCCACCACGCATCGCGAATGTTGTCGTTGCCGGCGAACACGTGCACGCCCGCATCGCGCAGCTGCCGCACCGGCGGGAATGCGCAGTCGCCCGGCGCATTGGTCAGGATCGACACGCCGGCGCCGGCGAGTGCCGCGGCCGCACGCTCGACCTCGCCATGATCGACCTGGCCGAGCGCATACGCGTGGCTCACGTTCACGCGGCCACCGAGGCCCGCCGCGCGCGTGCGCGCCGCGATCCGCAACAGTTGCGCGATGCCGGTCTCGCCCGGTTCGTGCAGGTGGATGTCGATCTTCGCGCCGCGCTTCTCGGCGATGCCGAACACGATGTCGAGTTGGCCGTCCGCGTCGCCGTCGAGCGTCGTCGGGTCGATCCCGCCGACCACGTCGGCGCCCTCGCGCACGGCCGCATCGAGGATCGCGGCGGTGCCCGGGCACGTCACCACGCCGGCCTGCGGGAACGCAACCAGTTCGATGTCGACGACCCCGCGCCATTGTTCGCGCGCGGCCATCACGGCCTGCAGGTTCGACAGGCCGGTCGTCGCGTCGACGTCGACGTGGCTGCGCATCGCGATCGTGCCGAACGCGGCGGCCTGCGCGATCAGCGCATTCGCGCGCTCGACGATCGGCGGAGCGGCCGCGAGCTGGCGCTTCTCGACCGCGAGCCGCTCGCGCAGCGAGCCGACCGGTTCGTGCGGCACCCAGCGGTCGCCGACGAAGCTCTTGTCGAGATGGATGTGGCCGTCGACGAAGCCGGGCAGCACGACGCGCCCGCCGAGGTCGATCGTTTCCGCGCCGGGCGCGGCGGTGCAATCGGCCCCGATCGCGACGAAGCGGCCGTCATGGACGGCGAGGTTGACGGGCTGGCCGCCGGCATCGACGGCGTTGGTGAAGAAGCGATCGGTCATGACTCGGAACGTGTGGGGCGGTCGCTGCGCGACGCCGGCTCGGATGGCCGAAAGGACCGCGGCCGGCACGGCCCGGCCGTTGGCAGGGAATGCGGTCACGATATCGGACGCGATGGCCAGTGGCCAATTAAATGTCGCGATGCCGCGCATTCGATTTCGCGATATACGGACGGGCCGCCCCGTCGCGCCTGGCGCGGCGATCGGGTGCGATCGCCGGGACGGTGCCCGCATTGCCGACAAGCGTGCCTCGGCACGGTCGCGGCCGGGCGTAGCGCGCCGCCTCGCCCGGCCGCGATTTGCGCGGCAACAGACTTTACACGTTGTTACCCGGCCGCACCGGACGCGCATCCGCCCTTTCCTTATACTCACGCCGAGTTCGCCACCCGTCCGGGAATTCGTCGGCGAACACGTTGCCGATGCAGGAAACATCATGATGCGCATGCCTTCCACGAAGACCGTTCTGTTCGCCTCGCTCGTCGCCGTGGCGGCGCTTCCGCTGACCGCCTGTGTCGCGCCGGGCTACTACGGCGCGCAACCGGGCTATCCGCAGCAACAGTACGCGACGCCCGGTTACGCGCAGCCCGCGTATTCGCAACCCGGCTACGTGCAGTCGCAGCAGCCGGCATATCCGAGCCAGGCCCCGCAGTACGACCAATACGGCAACCCGCAGCCTTACGCCGGCCAATACGGCAACGGCTACGGCACGCAATACGGCACCGTCACGAACATCCAGCCGGTCAGCGGCTCGATCGGCACGTCGGGCGTCGCCGGCACCGTCGTCGGTGCGCTGGTCGGCGGCCTGGTGGGCAACCAGTTCGGCCGCGGCCACGGCCGCGATGCTGCCACCGTGATCGGCGCGCTCGGCGGCGCCGTCGCCGGCAACCAGATCGGCCAGCAGATGGGCGCGGCCCAACCGCCGAGCAGCTACCGGATCGACGTGCAGGTCAGCGACGGCTCGACGCGCTCGTTCGACGTGCAGTCGCCAGGCAACCTGCGCCCGGGCGATCGCGTCCAGATCAACGGCAATCAGCTGTCGCGTTATTGATCTGGGTCGCGTGCACCTGAGCTGATCGGGTGCATCGCGGACACCTCACGTCGCGTCCGCATTTCACGCGTCCGACGCCGTGCGCCGCTTCGGCGCAACGCACGGGCGCGCATTGCTTCATCCCCGCTCCTTCCATCAGCGCGGCACGCTTGTCGCGTACGGCACTGCGCCGTCACGCGCCTCACGTCGCGCACCGGCCGCGGTCGGGCTCGCATCGAACGCTGCGGCCGACATGTCCGCATCCGGTTCGTTTCCGCTCGCATCCCTTCGACGCCGAGTGCGCGATTGCCCGCAGGCATCGCGAACGCTCATTCATTCTCCACGCGTCATCTCCAGCGCCCTTCGCGCATCGGCGCCCTTCATCACGCGTGCCGATCGGGCAAACGAGTGCGTGCGTTTCCGCTTAGCATTGTCGACACCCTGCCGCGCATCGCGCCGCAGATTCCGATATCCCGGCACACCAACGACAATCCCGACCGATGATCACGATCCGCCTGCTCGACGCCGCCGACGCGGCGCAGTTCCAGTCCGTCCGCCTCCGCGCGGTCGACACGTCGCCGACCTCGTTCCTGCCGACCCGCGACGAAGAAGCACGCGTCCCGGTCGATGAATTCGCGACGCGCATCACCCCAACCCACGAGCGCGCCGTGTTCGGCGCGTTCGACGACGCAACGCTCGTCGGCATCACGGGCGTGCGCCGCGATGCGCGTGCCAAGGTCGCGCACAAGGCGACGATCTGGGGCGTGTTCGTCGACCCCGCGTATCGCGGGCGCGGCATCGCGCAATCGCTGCTCGACAACGCGACCGCGCACGCAGCGCAAGCGTGGCAGTGCATGCAACTGGTCCTGTGCGTGAATGAAATCAACGGCGCCGCGGAACGGGTGTACGCGTCGCGGGGGTTCGTCCGGTTCGGCACGGAACCGCGTTCGCTGTTCGTCGACGGCCGCTTCTACGACGAACACCACATGGTCAAAACGCTGGCATGACGCGTCGCGTTCGCGCGCCCTTGGCCGGTCGCACGCGAATGCCTCTCCACGCCGTTACGTCATCGCTTGTCGATGATCGCCGTGTTGACAGCCTGCCCGGCGATCGTCACGTTCGTCAGGTCAACCGCCGCGTTGGGCACGGTGCCGGCAGCAAATGCTCGTGTGGCCGCGAACAGTCCGCCGAGCACAGCACCGCCTGCGAGTGCGCCGGTCCAGCCGATGAAATCGCGGCGCGACACCTCTGCTGCGGCGAAGGCGATCGGACGGACGAAGGCGAACGGCAGCGGTTTGCGGCCGTGGGCATTCCTTCAATGGTTGGGGTATCAACACGCCAGGCGGCGGCCCTCCATTCATACGTCGTCGCACCACAAGGCAAAGCCTCGCCGTGATCGAAATCGAGGATGCATCTGTCGCTTACCTCATTTCAAAGCTGCCTTCGCCAGAATGTGTGCGCACACTCACTTCTCAGTGACAGAGAAAAGACATATGTCGTCGTATCTTTATGCGCAGAAACTCGACGTCTGATGGGTACGCGGTCAGGCCCGAATCGACCGCGCGCATGGAATATGACAAGCTCTCGAAGGCATCACCCGTCCATGCAAACCCGTCACAGGAGCCTCAATTGCAGACCCGCCACGGAGTCGACCTCATCCGCGCCCGCGCGCTGTTCGATCGCGAGCGCCGTGCATTCACCGAAGCCATGCCGATCTCCCGCGCGTTGTCCGCGGAAGCGTCCGAGCATTTGCTGTTCGGCGTGCCGTTGCACTGGATGCAGGACTGGTCGACGCCGTTCTCGCTGGTCGTGAAGGAAGCGCGCGGCGCGACGTTCACCGACGTCGACGGTCATCGCTACGCGGACTTCTGTCTTGGCGACACCGGCGCGATGTTCGGCCATGCGCCCGAGCCGGTCGCGCGTGCACTTGCCGAACAGGCGACGCGCGGCTACACGACGATGCTGCCGAGCGAGGACGCCGCGTGGGTCTCGCGAGAACTCGCGCGCCGCTTCAAGCTACCCGTCTGGCAATTCGCGTTGAGCGCGAGCGACGCGAACCGCTTCGTGCTGCGCTGGGCGCGCGCGGCCACCGGCCGCAACACGATCGTCGTGTTCAACGGCTGCTATCACGGCACGGTCGACGACGTGTTCGTCGACCTCGTGGACGGCCGCCCGGTGCAGCGCGACAGCCTGCTCGGGCAGTCCTACGATCTGCTCGCGAACACGCGCGTCGTCGAGTTCAACGATCTCGACGCGCTCGAGGCGGCGCTGAAGAACGGCGACGTCGCGTGCGTGCTCGCCGAGCCGGCGATGACGAACATCGGGATGGTGCTGCCCGATCCGGGCTTCTGGGAAGCCGCACGCGCACTGACGCGCCGCTACGGCACGCTGCTCGTGATCGACGAAACGCACACGATCAGCAGCGGCCCCGGCGGCTACGCGGCCGCGCACGGTCTCGAACCGGACGCGCTGGTGGTCGGCAAGCCGATCGCGGGCGGCGTGCCGTGCGCGGTCTACGGGTTCAGCGCCGAATTCGCGGAGCGCGCGAAAGAGGCGAAGCTGAACGCGCCGCCCGGCCATTCCGGGATCGGCACGACGCTCACCGCGAACATGCTGGCCATGCACGCGATGCGCGCGACGCTCGCCGAAGTCGCGACCGATGCCGCGTATGCGCACATGTTCGAACTGGCCGCGCGGCTCGCGACCGGGCTCGAACGGGCGATCGCGAAACACGGGCTGCCATGGTGCGTGACGCGCATCGGCGCGCGCACCGAGTTCCAGTTCACGCCCGTGCCGCCGCGCAACGGCACGATCGCGGGCGAGCAGCTCGACAGCGAGCTCGAGCACATCGTGCATCTGTACCTGCTGAACCGCGGCGTGCTCATCACGCCGTTCCACAACATGATGCTCGTGTGCCCGCAGACGACGACCGACGACGTCGATACGCTCGTCGCGCGGTTCGACGCATGCCTGGGCGAACTGGCGTGACGTGATGCGGCGGCCGCTCGGCTCGCCCGCAGCGGCAAGCCGAACGCGCGCCCGGCGCTACTTCGGCAAATCCGTCGGATCGACCTGCGTGCCGGGCACGCCTGCGGTGCGCGCGCTCGCTGCAAGCTCGTCGCGCAGCGCCGCACGCGGATCGCCGCCGCCGACCCGCTGCCCCGACGCGGCGGCGCCATCGAGCGCCGGCAGGATGTAGCCGCTCACCATCCGCCGGAACAGCTTCACGTTCTCCGCGTCGCGCAGGCCGCCGTCCACCGGCAGCACGCCGGTCATCACGATCACCGTGTTGCGCTTCGGCAGCACCGTGATGAATTGCCCCTTGAAGCCCATCGCGTCGAATTCGGGCTCGCGCTCGACGATGTTGTTGATCCACCAGTAGTAGCCGAAATGCGGCGACACGCGCGGCGACGTCATCTGCGCGATCCACGCCTGCGGCACGACCTGGCGCCCCTGCCAGCGCCCGCCGTCGAGCACGAGCATGCCGATCTTCGCCATGTCGACCGCGCGCAGCCGCAGCCCCCAGCCGGCCGATACGAGCCCCGTGCGGTCCGCGCGCTCCCATGCTGCGCGCTTCATGTCGAGCGGGCCGAACAGGTGCGCCTGCGCATAGCGCTCGACGGGCTCGCCGGCCGACGCGCTCAACATCGCCGATGCGAGGATCGGATTCACGTCGGTGTACTCGAACGCGGCGCCGGGCGCCACCTTCGGCGCGGCCGACGCGGCGAGCTTCAGCCGGTCCGGCGCGGTGTAGTAGATCGGATCGTCCTTCGGGCTGAAGTCGTAATGCAGGCCGCTCGACATCGACAGCACGTGCTTCAGCTCGATGCCGCGCTTGTCCGCGAGCGCGTCGCCGAGATCGGGGCGCCACGCGGCGAGCCGCGCGGCCACCGGCTCGTCGAGATGCACGGCACCGCGATCGACCAGGATGCCCGCGACGAGCGACGTCACGGCCTTCGTCACCGAATACAGCTCGTAGGTCGAATCGCGCGACGCGTTCGCACCGTAGCGCTCGAAGATCAGCTTGCCGTCCTTCACGACGAGCAGGCTGTACACGTCGAGCTTCTGCTCGCGGATCCAGCGCGACAGCTCGACGAGCTTGCGCGAATCCACGCCGACGTCTTCCGGCGCAGCCGCCGCGATGCCGGTTTCATGCAGCGGCGGCAGCGCATCGGCCGCGTGCGCCACGGATGGCACCGGCGCCGACGCCAGCGCGCCGCCGCCGATCAGCAGCGCCGCAACCCGCGCGAGCAGCCGTCGCATGAAAGGCGCCGCCGGGCGCCGCCCATCGCGACGCCACATGGACAAACGGTCAATGAAATTTGCAATCCTCATCAAATCTCCGGCGCATCGTTGAACGCGGCGGCGGTCCCGGGCACGCCTTTCGTGCGACGGCTGCGCGCGAGTTCGTCGCGCAGCGCCTGCGTGGTTTCCGCGCGCTCGACCGGCGGCTGCGCGGGCGCAAGCGCCGGCAGGATGTAGTCGCCGACCATCCGCCGATACAGGTTCAGATAGGTCGCGTCGCGCAAGCCGCCGTCGGTCGGCAGCAGGCTCGTCATCACGATGACCGCACGCTGCGCGGGCAGCACCGTGATGAACTGCCCCTTGAAGCCCATCGCACCGAATTCCGGCGTGCCGTGTTCGACGACGTGGCTGATCCAGCAGTAATAGCCGTAGTCGGCCGCGGCCGGCGACGGCGTGGTCATCTGCCGGACCCAGCCGGCCGGCACGATCTGCTTGCCGTTCCAGCGGCCGTTGTCGAGCAGCAGCATGCCGATCTTCGCCATGTCGACGGCGCGCAGCCGCAGGCCCCAGCCGCCCGCCACCGCGCCGGTGCCGTCGGCGCCGCTCCAGCGGTAATGCGCGAAGCCGAGCGGCTCGAACAGCCGCTTGCGCGCGAAGTCGTCCTCGCGCTCCCGCGCGGCGATCGACACGGCCGTGCCGACCAGCACCGGGTTCACGTCGATGTAGTCGAAATGCGTGCCGGGCGGCTGCGCGGCCCGGCTCGTCACCGCGACGCGCAACCGGTCGGGCGCGTCGTAATACAGCGGATCGGTGCCTTCGCGCGTCGTGTAGCGCAAGCCGCTCGACATCGACATCAGATGCCGCAGCTCGATGTCCTGCTTGTCCGCGAGTTCGCTCGCGAGATCGGGCCGCGCGGCCGCGATCAGCGGCGCGACCTTGGTCGACGGGTCGAGCTTGCCCTCGCCGTCGAGGATGCCGGCGAGCAGCGCGGTGATCGTCTTCGTCACCGAATACAGCTCGTAGTTGTTGTCGCGCGTGAGGCCGTCGCCGTAGCGCTCGAACACGATCTTGCCGTCCTTCACGACGACGAGGCTGCGCACGTCCATCCGGTCGCGGCGCAGCCATTCGGACATCCGCACGAGCGGCGCGGAATCGACGCCGACCGCTTCGGGCACGACGCTCGGCAGGTCCTGCGGCCCGCCGCCCGCGGCCAGCGCCGGGCCGCCGCACGACCCGGCGACGATCGCGGCGGCCGCGATGCCGCGCATTGCGTGGGAAACGCTCATGCTTGCTCCTGTGGAAATGCGCAACCGCCGTTGCCGGCGGAGCTGCACATCAAATTGCCGTGAAGTCAGTCGAGACACGGTTTGCCGGCCGGCAGGAACTGCCCGCGCCCCGGCTCTGCGGCGAGCAGCCGGCCATCCTCGACGAGCAGTTCGCCGCGCGACAGGCAATGACGCGGCCAGCCCGTCACCTCGATCCCTTCATAAGGCGTGTAGTCGACAGCATGATGCAGCGACGCATTCGCGATCCGCACGCGCTTGTCCGGGTCCCACACGACGATATCCGCATCGGCGCCGACCGCGATCGTCCCCTTGCGCGGATACAGCCCGTACAGCTTCGCGGGCCGCAGCGACGTCAGCTCGACGAACTGGTGCAGCGACAAGTGACCCTTGCGCACGCCGTCGAACAGCAGCGGCAAGCGCGTCTCGAGCCCCGGAATTCCGTTCGGGATATGGTCGAACGCCACGGCATGCCCACCCGGATGCTTGCCGCACGGATCGTCGTAGTTGAACGGCGCGTGATCGGACGAGAATACCGAGAACACGCCCTGCTTCAACGCCTTCCACACGGCCTGCTGGTTCGCCGGATCGCGCGGCGGCGGGCTGCACACGCACTTCGCGCCTTCGTACCCGTCGTGACCGCCATGGCCGAGATCGGCTGCCGTCAGGTACAGGTACTGCGGGCAGGTTTCGGCCAGGATCGGCAACCCGCGCGATTGCCCCCAGCGGATCTGCTCGATCGCCTCGGCACCCGACACATGCACGATCAGGATGGGCACATCGACGAGTTCCGCGAACGCGATCGCGCGATGCGTCGCCTCGCGCTCGACCACCGCCGGCCGCGCATGCGCGTGGAAATGCGGCGCGACGTGGCCGTCGCCGAGCAGCCGCTCGGTCAGCCAGCCGATGCAGTCCGAGTTCTCCGCATGCACCATCACGAGCGCGCCGTGCTCGCGCGCGACCGACAACACGTCGAGCATCTGCCGGTCGTTCAGCTTCAGGTCGTCGTAGGTCATGTACACCTTGAACGACGTGTAGCCGTTCGCGATCAGCCGCGGCAGTTCCTCGGCCAGCACGTGCGGCGTCGGATCGGCGACGATCAGGTGAAAGCCGTAGTCGATCAGCGCGCGCCCTTGCGCGCGCCGGTGATAGTCGTCGACGGCCGCCTGCAGCGACTGCCCCTTCGCCTGCGCGGCGAACGGCACCACGGTGGTCGTGCCGCCGCACAGCGCGGAGCGCGTGCCGGACAGGAAGTCGTCGGCCATCTTCAGCCCGTCGGGCATCGGCTGGTCGAGATGGCAATGCGCATCGACGCCGCCCGGCATCACCAGCATCCCGGTCGCGTCGAGCTCGCGCGGCGCGCGCGGGAGCCCGTGGCCGAGCATGGCCACGCGCCCCGCGCGGATGCCGATGTCGCACGAGAACCGGTCCGCCGCCGTCACGACGTCCGCGTGACGGATCACGAAATCGAGATCGTTCGACATGGCGCGCGCCTCAGATCACGTCGCTGAAGAGACGCCCCCAGCCCTTCACCTGCCGCGTGTCGTAGTCGGCGAGCTGCAGCGACTTCCACACGACGGTCGAGATCGTGTCGTAGATCGGAATGCCCGTCTCTTCCTCGAGCGCCGGCACCAGGTGCGCGGCGTTCAGGTTCGTGCAGAAGATCGAGATCGCGCGCGGGCCGGCCTTCGCGACTTCGCGCACCATCCCGCTGATCTGGTCGCCGGTCACTTCGGAGAACGAGAAATTGACCTTGAGATTCAGGTGGCGCTCGGCGATGCAGTTCAGCCCCGAGCGGCGGTAGTTGTCGACGATCTTCGTCTGCACGTCGTCGAGGTACGGCGTAACGAGGCCGAACTCGTGCGCGTGGGTCTTCTTCAGGATCTCGTTGAGCGCGAGCACGGAGGTCGTGGCGGGAATCCCCGTCGCCTCGGTGATGCGCTGGCACAGCCGCTCGTCGGCCTCGAAGCCGAGCCAGCCGGACGACGTGCCGTTCCACGCGATCACGTCGACCTTCGCGTCGGCGAGCAGCCTCGCGGCCTGGATGATATTGTCGTCGTCGAACTGGCCGAGCGCCTGGCCCGTCAGCGAGATCTCGGTGACGGGGAAGCGCGCGAAGTGCGCGGACACGCCCGGCAGGCCGGCGACCATCGCGCTCGTCAGCGGCTCGAGCGACGTGTTGGACGACGGGGTGAGCATGCCGAGCAGGGTACGTTTCTTCATGATGGGTTTCTCTCTACCAGTGAATGCAGTCGATGCAGTGAAAGCGGTTGGTCAGACCGGGAGCTTGTTTTCGTAGTCGATCGCGCTGGAGCACACGAGCAGGCCGACGCCGGCCGCCGCGAACACCATCAGCGCAAGGAAATAGGAACCGGTGAACTGCACGATCGTGCCGACGACGATCGGCACGGTGATGCCGCCGATGTTGCCGCCGAGGTTCATGAAGCCGCCGAGGAAGCCGATCTTGTTGCGCGTGCCGAGCGACGACGGAATGCACCAGTACAGCCCGCACCAACGCAGGAAGAACAGGGTCGACGACAGCAGCGCGACGCACACGACCGGGCTCTTCACGTAGGCGACCGAAAAGATCGACACGGTCGCGATCACGGCCGCGATGCCGAACAGCGTGCGCATCACGACGTTCGGACGGCCGCCCGCGGCCTTCCACTTGTCGGCGATCCAGCCGCCGAGCAGCTCGCCGACGAAGCCGCAGAAAAAGATGATGAAGGTCGAGCCGCCCATCTGCTTGATGTCGAAGCCGTGCACCTTGTGCAGGTAGTTCGGCATCCACGTGAGCAGCCCGTAGAACACGCTGTTGAAGCACATCCAGCCGAAGAACATGCACCACACCGAGCGGTACTTGAAGAAGTCGCGCGAGCGGCCCGACGCATTGGCCGGCTCGGCCGCGAGATCACTCGCGTGCGACGCCTCGATGTAGTCGGCTTCGAGATCGTTGACGCCCGGATGCTCGCGCGGCGTATTGCGGATGTAGTACCACGCGAGGAAACCGGCCAGCACGGTGCCGACACCGGCGACCGCAAACGCGAGCCGCCACGAGCCGAGCAGCGCGATCAGCCCGGCGATCAGCACCGCGCCCAGGGCCGCGCCGAGCGGCGCGCCGCCGTCGAGCAGCGTGGCGCCGCGACCGCGCTCGGTCTGCGTCATCCAGATCGCGTTGAGCTTGCCGCCGGCCGGATAGATCGGCGCTTCGGACGCGCCGAGGCCGAGGCGCGTGAGCAACAGCGACGGCGCGTTCGTGCACAGCGCGGCGATCGCCTGGAAGAAGCCCCAGAACACGGTTGCCGTCGCGATCACGATGCGCGGCTTGAACCGGTCGGCCAGCATCCCGCCCGGGATCTGCATCACCGCATAGGTCCAGAAGAACGAACTGAGGATCAGACCCTCCATCGCCGGCCCGATGTTGAACTCTTGCGAGATGTAAGGCATGGCGACGGACAGCGACGCGCGATCGACGTAGTTGATCGCGATGAGGCTCAGCATGACGACGAATATCTTCCAGCGGACGGCGGATTTGCCGACCGTCATGGCGGCGACACCGGAGGTTGAAGACATGGACGGACTCCAGGAGTGAACGAGGATGGTCAGGACGTCGCGCAACGTGGAGCCGAGTATAGGATTAGAAATTTATAATTACCGTTAGCATAAACACTTGGTTTCATTGAATTTGTTGTATAACTAAGATGGTGCAGGGTAAGCCCCGATATCGTGATAAGCTTGCCCCATCATGAGCCAGACACCCCGCAATCCCCTGCTTCTGCGCACCCGCGGCATGGCCGCGGAGATCGCCGCGCGCCTGCGCGTGATGATCGACGAAGGCGAATTGCCGCCCGGCGCTCGGATCGACGAAAAGGAACTGAGCCTCGCGTTCGACGTGTCGAAGACGCCGCTGCGCGAAGCGCTGAAGGTCCTCGTCGCGGAAGGCGCCGTCACGCATCGCCAGTACATCGGCTATCGCGTCGCACCGATCGACGTCGACGATCTCGTGTCGACGTTCGAGCTGCTGCACGGGCTCGAGGCGATGGCGGGAGAGTTGCTGCGCAAGCGCATCGCCGCGTCGACGCTCACCGCGTTGCAGGCGAAGCACCGGCGGATGGTGGAGTGCCACGAGGCCGGCAAGCGTGTCGAATATTTCCGGCTGAACCAGCAGATTCATCAGATGATCGTCGACGCGGCGGGCAACCCGGTGATGTCGGGCATTTATGCGTCGCTGATGTCGAAGGTGCACCGCGCACGCGGCGCCGCGAACGCGGACACGCTGCGCTGGGCCGAATCGCTGCACGAGCACGAAGCCATCATGGCCGCGCTCGCCGATCCCGACCACACGCAGCTGCCGCAGGTGCTGCGCAGCCATTCGGAGAACACCGCGCGCGAAGTGCTGGCGATCCTCGATCGCACGAGCACGTCCGACGCGCCGGGCAAGCGGGCGGCCGAAGCGTAACCGCTTCGTGACAGCCGCCCTGTTCCGGCGGCCTGACGGCCGTTACACCGCCTTTAACGCGCGCCGCGCCACTTCCGCGAAATAGCACGCACCGACCGGCCATCAGCACCACGCGCTCACGCGCGAGCTGTTCTTCGCGAACAACAACGTGAAGCGGTTCAAGACGCTGGTGAGCATGAGCCGCGTGAAGGTCGGGCTCGAGGTGCCGGTGGAGATCGGCGAGTGACGATCGACGTCAGCGCCGGTCGGCGGCCAATGATCCGAAAAACGTCGCGACCTTGGCCTTGCTCGTCGCCTGCAATCGCGACATGAGCCCGTGATCGACTTGTCGCAGCCCGTAAGTCTCGCCGATGTCGCGCTGCATCCGGCACCACAGATGGCTCGCGATCTCCGCGTCGACCATCGCGCGGTGCGCACGGCCTGCCTTCGGCAGCCGCAGCATGTCGGCGAGGCTCGACAGCCGGTGACTTTGCGCATGCGGGTAGATGCGCCGCGCGACGAGCATCGTGCACGCGAACGCATGCTCGGCCGCCATGCCGAGCATGCCCAGTTCGGCCTGCCAGAATCGCTTGTCGAAGCCGGCGTTGTGCGCGACGACGGGGTGGCTTCCGACGAATGCGGCGGCTTCCTTCATGACCTTCGACACCGGCGGCGCCGACGCAATCATCTCGTTCGTGATTCCGGTGAGCGCGACGACGTCGGACGGAATGCGGCGCCCCGCGTTCATCAGGCTCTGGTAGCGGTCGACGATCTCGCCGTCGCGCAGCAGAATCACGGCGATCTCGGTCGCCCTGTCTCCCATGTTCGGGGAAAGCCCGGTTGTTTCGAAGTCGAGTACCGCAACGGTTTGCATGGTCGAATCAGAGGAAGGATACCTGGCGGGCAACGTCGATCAGGACGCGTCGCGCCGATGGAAAAGCGCCATAGTATCCCCGGATGCGGCGTCCGGCGGCAAACGCCATCGTCGCGCGCGGCGCATCGCCGCTTCCGTTCAGGCCCGCACGATCGCCACGTCCCCTGCAAAACGACGGTGAATGCACCGATGCACCCGCGCAGCGGTACATTCACACGCCCGCTACGTCAGCGACAACTGAAGCTCGCCGCCGAGTTCACGTCGCCCGACCCGTTGTAGCGCGCGACCTGCGGATACGGACACAGCGGACGCGTGCGCCCCGTTCCCCACGACGTCGGCACGTCCGCATTCGGCACCGCGTTCGTCGTGTCGCGCGCCGCGGCGACGATCGCCTTGGGCGCCTGCCCCTGCTCGACCCACGCGACGAGCGGCGTCAGCATGTCGAACTGGTCGGCTGCCGGCCCGCCGGAGCAGTGGTTCATGCCCGGCACGGGATAGAAGCGCGCGAAGTCCGACGCGTCGCCGCCGTTCACCTGCGCGAGCCGCCCGTACCAGTCGCTCGTGTCGTTGTACGAGAAGACCGGGTCGCCGGTGCCGTGATAGACCAGCAGCTTCGCGCCGCGCGACTTCAGCGCGGACAGGTTGGTCTCGTCGGGCGGCGTCATGAACGACCACGCGGATTGCGTGTATGGGCCGTTCGTCGCGAAGATCGCCGGCGCGTCGTTGTCCATGTCGAAGCCGAGCGCGAAGCCGGCGAGGTTCGCGAGCGTCGCGGCGGTTTTCGGCGGCGTCATGAACGTGAACGCCATCGCGGCCGGGTCGAGCGTGATCGAATTCGACTGCTTCCACGCGGCCCAGCCGCCGCCGGCAATGCCCGGATCGTACGGAAAGCTCGCATAGAGCGCCGTGCCCGCGCTGTTGCGCGCGCCCGCGAACACGTTCTCGAGCGCGCTCTTCTGCGCGATCGTCAGGCAGGTGCCGGTACGCGTTCCGTTCGCGCAGGTCGGGATGTCCGTCTCGACGCTGAAATGCGCCTGGCATGCGGCGACGTCCTGCACCATCCCGTCGGCAGCGCCGTCGAGCGCATCGCATTTCTCGAGGATCTTCGCGCCGACGAACTGCCGCTCCGCATCGTTGAAGCCGCTACGGATGTCCGGCAGCCCGTTCGAGCCGGTCGCCGACGCGATCTTCGCGAACTGCTGCGCGCCGTACATCTCGCCGATCGCCGCCTTCGGCAGATGGAAGCCCGGGTCGCCCGCGATGATGCCGTCGTAGTCGGCCGGGTTGCGCACCGCCGTGACCATCGCATGACGGCCGCCGTTCGAGCAGCCGCCGAAATAGCTGCGGTCGGGCGCCTTGCCGTATGCAAGCCGGATCACCTGCTTCGCCATCGGCGTGAGCGCGTCGACCGCGCCGTAGCCGTAGTCGATGCGCGCCTGCGGGTCGAGTCCGAACAGCGGGTTCTGCGCGGCGCTGTGCCCGGAATCCGAGCTGATCACCGCGAAGCCCATGTTCAGGGCGTCGGTCAGCGGTCCGCCGCCGCCGATCTCGCCGGTCGCGGTCACGACGTTGCCGTCGAGCCCGCCGTTCGCCTGGTAGAAGAAGCGGCCGTTCCACGCTTTCGGCAAGCGCATTTCGAAGCCGATCGCATAGGTCTTGCCGTCGACCGCGCTCACGCGCTCATTCATCTTCCCGTCGATCACGCAGTGCTCGGCGATCGGCTTGCCGGCCACCGTCAGCGCACCGGCGGCCGCGGTCGTCACCGACGTGAACGACGTGTTCGCATACGACAGCTTCGCGGCAAGCGCGTCGCAGGTCTGCGTCATCGCGGCCGGCGTCGCGGCGCTCAGGTGCGTCGGCGTGGCGCTGACCGAATCGTCGCCGCCGCACCCGGCGAGCATGGCCGCCGCCGACAGCGGTGCAATGCAAAGGAATGCAGATTTTCTGTTCAAGATAGCTCCCGTTCGTCAGGCTGCCGGATCAGAACATGTGCCGCACGCCGACCATCGCGCCGAGCTGCCCCATCCCCGCGCCGGGCGTCGTGCCGGGCCCGCCGCCGCTGACCGCGTAGCGTGCATGCGCGCTGTTCCACAGATACGACGATTGCGCGTAGACAGCCGTGCGCTTGGTCAGCAGATAGGTCGCACGCAGCGTGGCCATCGTCGCGCGCGTGTCGTGCGCGCTGTTGACGATCCGGTAACCCTCGCCATCGACGACGAAGTCGGGCTTGATCGCATACGACGCACCGACGAAGAACAGGTCCGAATGCGCGCCGGGCGCGGCCGGCGAACCGGTCGACACGCGCCGCCCGATCCAGCCCGCGCCGATCTTCGCGCCGGCCGCCTGCGCATACGCGCTCACGTGCGTGCGCGCGTCCTTGCCGCCGCTGCTGGTGAAGGGGACGGGCGCGACGCCGTCGAAGAAATTCGCGGCCGCGCCGGTGCCGCCGCGCTGCTCCTCGTACGACGCCGCCGCACCGAAATACGCGCTGTCGTACTTGAGCATCACCGACCAGTTGCGGCACTGGACGGCATCGCCCGGCACCTGCCCCGCGCACGTGCCCTGCCCCGGCGAGTTGCCGGTGCCGGCGCCGTCGCGGCCGAACGAATACGCGGCGCCGAGCGTCACGCCGCGATACGTGCCGACGTAGGTCACCGCGTTGTCGGCGCGGCCGTTCGGCACGTATGCGTCGAACGAGCCGAGCCCGTAGATGTCGGGGCCGATGATGTCCGCGCCCTGCAGCGCGAGATAGGTCATCGTGTACTGGCGGCCGAACGCGAGCGTGCCGAAGCCGCTCTTCAGCCCGACGAACGCCTGCCGCCCGAACAGCCTGCCGCCCTGCCCGAGATCGCCGCCGCGCACGTTGAAGCCGCTTTCGAGCGTGAATACCGCCTGGTAGCCGCCGCCGAGATCCTCGGTGCCGCGCAGGCCCCAGCGCGACGGCAGCTCGCCCGTCACGCCCGGCATGCGCACGACGTGGTCGCCGGCGGCGTTTGCGTGCGACACGAACTCGACGCCGGTGTCGATGATCCCGTACAGCGTCACGCTCGACTGCGCGTGCGCAACCGGCGCGGCCAGCGCGCAGCACGCGCCGGCGGCCAGCAGGCCGTTCCTTGTCTTCGTCTTCATTTCGTTGCGTCTCCAGACCTTGATGAATTGCGCGCTCTGACGGCGCGCATGGATAAAAACGAAACGTCAGTCGCTCGCTTGCGGGCGGCGAATCAGCGCCAGCGCGGCGACGGCCGCGACGAGCGTGACGGGGATGCTCGCGCCGATCACGACGGGCGCGCTGCGGCCGGCGGCCAGCAGCGTCGCGGCCGCGAGCGGCCCGACGACGGAACCGAGCCGGCCGACTGCCACCGCCGCGCCGACGCCGGTGCCGCGCATCGCGGTCGGGTAATAGATCGCCGCGAGCGCATACAGCACCGACTGCCCGCCGACCACGAACATCCCCGCCGCGAACGCGGCCGCCGCGAGCGACGCGAAACCGGGCGCGGCCGCGAGCGCGGTGAGCGACAGCACGATCCCGACATACATGCCGCCAACCACGCGCGACGCGCGCATCCGGTCGAGCGCCGCGCCGATGCCGAGCGCGCCGAGCCCCGCGCCGACGTTGAACGCGATCTGCACGAGGCCGACGTGCGCGCGATCGAGCCCGCGCGAGGCCATCAGCGAAGGCAGCCAGTTCAACAGGAAGTAGAGGACGATCAGCGTGCAGAAGTAGCTGACCCACAGCGCGACCGTCGATGTCGTGCGGCCGTCGCCGAACAGCGTGCGCGCGACGCTGGTGCGCGCGGCCGGCGTGCCGGCGACGTCGAGATACGCGCGCGATTCCGGCAGGAACAACGCCAGCAGCGGCACGAGCAGCAGCGGCCCCACGCCGCCGACGTAGAAGATGTGCCGCCATTCGGTATCGCCGGCGAGCAGCACGCCGATCAGCGACGCGATCACGCCGCCGAACGGGATGCCGCAGTACATCGTCGCCACCGCGCTGCTGCGCGAGCGCGGCTCGACCGCCTCGGACGACAACGCGATCAGGTTCGGCATCGCGCCGCCAAGGCCGATGCCGGTCAGCACGCGCACGACGACGAGCATCGCGAAGGTCGATACCTGCGCGGTGGCGATCGACAGCAGTCCGAACAGCACGGTCGACGCGATCAGCACGCGCTTGCGTCCGATCCGGTCGGCGAGCCACCCGCCGAGCATCGCGCCCGGCAGCAGCCCGAAGGTGCCCGCGCTGAACGCGATGCCCATCTCCGACACGGAAAGCCCGAATTCGCGCGCCATGCGGGGCGCGGCGACGCCGACCGACTGCAGGTCGAGCCCTTCGAGGAGTGCGATCGCGAAACACAGCGCGAGCGTGGTCGCGACCGTGGGTTTTTCGGCAACGTAAGTGTTCATCGTGTCTCCAGTCCCATGTCTTGTAGTCGGTCGGCCCGTACCGGCCGACCTTATCAGGCAGCCTGATTCACTGGCCGCAAGAATGCCTGCCGGTATCGTGGCCGGCAGGTCGTTGTTCCTGCTTGCTTCGGTTTGCTTCTGCTTACGCGTAGATCACGTCGGGATCGCGTCGCGCCGGGTCGTACAGCGCGTCGATCGTCGCCGCGCGATGCTTCTGCACGGCCGCCTGGTTCAGCGAACCCTTGTCGGTCACTTCACCGAGATCGAGCGACGGCGGCGTGTCGATCAGCCGGATGCGCGCGACGAACGTCGAACCGCCGCTTGCATGCCGGTTCAGCCCGGTGAGCCATGCTGCGAACGCCGCGCGCACGGCCGGCGCGCGCAGCACGTCGGAAACCGATGCATCGGCTGCGAGCCCCGCCAGCGCACGGCACGCGTCGATGCGCGGAAACACCAGCAGCCCGATGTCGTCGCGATTGATCCCGGTGACGACCACGTCCTGCACGTACGGCGCGCCGCTCGACACCGCGTTCGCCCGCAACGGCCCGACGCTGACGAACGTGCCGCTGCTCAGCTTGAAATCCTCGGTCAGCCGGCCGTCGAACAGCAGCCCGAGTTCAGGCCGCGCCGGATCGGCAAAGACGCCCGCGTCGCCGCTGCGGTAATACCCCTCGTCGTCGAACACGTCGCGCGGATCGACGTCGGCATGCCAGTAGCCGCGCATCACGTTCGGCCCCTTGAAGCGCAGTTCGAGCTTGCCGCCGCACGGCACGAGCTTCGCGTCGCAGCCGGGCGCGGGCAGGCCGATATAGCCGGCGCGCATCAGCGGCCCGGTCGTGAACAGGCACGACGGCGACGCCTCCGTCATCCCGAGGCCGGCCATGATCCGGATGCGCTCGCCGCAATGCGCGTCGGTCACGCGGTCGAGCCGGTCCCACGCGGCCTGCGACAGCCCCGCGCCGCCGAAGAAATACAGCTTCACGCGCGAGAAAAACGTGTCGCGCAGCACGGCATCGCGCTCGAGCGCGGCCGTCAGCTCTTCCCAGCCCTTCGGCACGTTGAAGTAGATCGTCGGCGCGATCTCGCGCAGGTTGCGCACGGTTTCGTCGAAGCGGCCCGGCATCGGGCGGCCGTCGTCGATGTACAGCGTGCCGCCGTTGTACAGCGCGATGCCGAGGTTGTGACTGCCGCCGAACGTGTGATTCCACGGCAGCCAGTCGACCAGCACCGGCGGTTCGCGCGTCAGCTCGGGCATCGTCTGGCGCAGCATCTGCTGGTTGCTGCACAGCATCCGGTGCGTGGTCGGCACCGCCTTCGGCAGCTTCGTCGAACCCGACGTGAACAGGATCTTCGCGAGATGATCGGGGCCGATTGCTTCATGGATCGCGTCGATCGTACGCGGGACGGTCGCGAGCAGGCGCGACAGCGGCACGACGCTGCCCGCCGCGTCGGTTTCCGCATCCGCATCGTTCGCGACGATCAGCGCCGCATCGGCCGGCAGCGTCGCGTCGAGGGCACGCGCAAACGGCGCGCGTTCGGCGACGAACACCGCGCCCGGCCGCAGCACGCCGAGCGTGTGACGCAGCTTGCCGTAGTCGGTCGACACCAGCGAATACGCGGGCGAGATCGGCGCATAGGGCACGCCGGCCAGCATCGCCGCGAACATCAGCTGCAGATGCTCGAGATCGTTGCCGGACAGCACCGCGAGCGGCCGCTCGACCGACAGCCCGAGATCGACGAGGCCCTGGCCGAGCGCGCGGGCGCGTTCGAGCATCTGCGCGTAAGTGATCTCGATCCAGCGGCCGTCGGCGCCGCGCCGCGCGGCGAGCACGCGGTCGGGATGCGCGTGCGCGCCGCGCACGAGGCAGTCGGTCAGGCGCGTCGGATAGTCGCCGAGCGGTTCGCGCGAGCGCAGGTACCACGTGCCGTTTTCCGCGCGACGAATCTCGGCCGAGCCGACCGCGACGGCCGCCGCGCGATAGCGCACGCCGCCCGTGTCGTTCGCCGGCCCGCTCGCGGGCGTCGCAACATTCATCGTCGGCTCGCTCATATCGGGTAGT
This sequence comes from Burkholderia diffusa, assembly GCF_902499115.1. Taxonomy (GTDB): domain Bacteria; phylum Pseudomonadota; class Gammaproteobacteria; order Burkholderiales; family Burkholderiaceae; genus Burkholderia; species Burkholderia diffusa. The sequence continues at coordinate 108,543 of NZ_CABVPN010000023.1, read as the reverse complement.
GACGCGGTGTGGTCTGCACGGTGATCCAGCGCAGCTCGGTGAATTCGGCGATCGACGCGCGGCTGCCGAAGCGGCCGTAGCCGCTCGCCTTCGTGCCGCCGAACGGCATCTGCGCCTCGTCGTGCACGGTCGGCCCGTTGACGTGGCAGATCCCCGATTCGATCCGGCGCGCGACCGTCATCGCGCGTGCGATGTCGCGGCTGAACACGCTCGCCGACAGCCCGAACTCGCTGTCGTTCGCGAGCGCGACCGCTTCGTCGTCGCTGTCCGCGCGCAGGATCGCCACCACCGGCGCGAACGATTCCTCGCGATAAAGCCGCATGTCGCGCGTGACGCCGTCGACGATCGCGGGCTGCATCGTCGCACCCTCGATCCGGCAGCCGAGCGGCAGGCGCGCGCCGTGCGCACGCGCATCCTCGACGAGCGACGCGGCACGCGCGGCCGCGGCCGCATCGACCATCGCGCCGAGCGCATGGCCCGCCAGCGGATCGCCGGCGACCAGCGTGCGCGCCTTGTCGGTCAGCCGTTCGACGAGCGCATCGGCGACCGGCCGCGCGGCGATCACGCGCTCGGTCGACATGCAGATCTGCCCCTGGTTGAAGAACGCGCCGAACGCGATCGCGTCGACGGCCGCATCGAGATCGGCATCGTCGAGCACGAGCACCGGCGCCTTGCCGCCGAGTTCCAGCAGCACGGGTTTCAGGTGCGCGGCCGCATGGCGCGCGATGATGCGCCCGACGTGCGTGGACCCGGTGAAGTTGATCCGCTTCACGTGCGGATGCGCGATCAGCCGCTCGACGAGTTCGGGTGCGTCGGCCGCCGCGTGCGTGATCACGTTGACCACACCCGCGCCGAGCCCGGCGTCATCCAGCACCGCGCCGATCAGCGCGTGCACGCCCGGGCACGCTTCGGACGCCTTCAGCACGACCGTATTGCCGCACGCGAGCGGCATCGCCAGCGCGCGTGTGCCGAGGATCACCGGCGCGTTCCACGGCGCGATGCCGAGCACGACGCCGCACGGCACGCGCATCGCGAGCGCGAGATTGCCGGGCACGTCGGACGGAATCACGTCGCCGTCGATCTGCGTCGTCATCGACGCGGCCTCGCGCAGCATGTTCGCCGCGAGCGTCACGTTGAAGCCGAGCCAGCCGGGTGTCGCGCCGGTTTCGGCCACGCCGGTCGCGATGAACGCGTCGATGCGCGCGTCCATCAGGTCGGCCGCCTTCAGCAGCCGGCGGCGCCGCTCGGTCGGCGCGAGCGCCGCCCATGCGGGGAACGCGCGGTGCGCGGCATCGATCGCCGCGTCGGCGTCGGCCACGCCGGACGCCGGCGCGCGCGACGCGAGCGCGCCCGTCGCGGGGTTGAATCGGTCGAAGGTTCGGCCGTCGCGGGCGGTACACCACTCGCCGGCGATCAGCATCCGTCTGTCGGTCATGTCGTCTCCTGCCTTGCCTGTCTCTGTCGATTGCGTCGGCGCTTGTATCAGCGCTTGTATGCCTGCAGGCCCGGCTTGATCGTCTTGTCGTCGAGGAACTGCTTCAGCCCCTGCTCGCGGCCGCGCTCCGGATCGCGCAGCTGCGCCTGGTCGAGCTTCGCATACAGGTAATCCTCGCACTGCTCCCACGTGAGTTCGCGCGAACGCTTGAAGCCGTGCTTCGCCGCGCGCAGCACGACCGGGTTCTTGTCCATCAGCCGCGCGGCGAGCGCGATCGTCGCGTCGCGCAGGCCGGCCAGCGGCACGCTGCTGTTCACGAGGCCCATTTCGGCGGCCTCCGCACCGGTGAACGTGTCGCCGGTCATGATGTAGTGCAGCGCGCGGCGATGCCCGACCGTGTCCGCCATCGCCTTGCTGACGAGGTTGCCCGGCGGGATGCCCCAGTTGATTTCCGACAGGCCGAACACCGCTTCGTCCGCCGCGATCGCAAGGTCGCACGCGACGAGCGGCGAGAATCCGCCGCCGAAGCACCAGCCGTTCACCATCGCGATGGTCGGCTTGTTGTACATCCGCAGGCGGCGCCACTGCCACTCCGACGCGTCGCGCCGCACCTTTTCCTGCAGCGCGTCGGAGCCGCCGTCGATCTCGCGGAAATATTCCTTCAGATCCATGCCGGCCGTCCACGCGGCGCCCGCGCCGGTCAGCACCAGCACCTTTGCCTCGTCGTCGAATTCGACCGCGTCGAGGACTTCCAGCATCTCCCGGTTCAGCGTCGGGCTCATTGCGTTGCGCTTCTCGGGGCGGTTCAGCGTGACCCACGCGATGCCGGCCTCCACCTTCACTTCAACGGTCTGCCAGCGGTTGTCGTACTTGCTCATGTCGGTTCCTGTCGTTCGTTCCTGTGCGATTCGGTGCGCAGCATTCCTGCTGCGGACGGCTTCATTTAATATCAGGCTACCTGATATTGCAAGCGGCACGAGCGCCGGTGTAAACCCGGAGCGGAAAGTGGCGGCAACGATGGAATCGGGGAACGGTCAGGCGACCGGCGAGCAGGCGGGAAAGCGAACACGGGCCGCACGGGCCCGTGTCGTGGAAGTTCGGGGAAAGGGTCAGCCGCGCAGGTTGCGTACGAACAGTTCGAGCGCGCGCTGCACGTGCGTGGCGTCGTCGATGGAGACGTCGCCGAGCATTCGCGTCTCGAGCGGACGCAGCACGGCTTCGCATTCGCGCAGCATCGCCGCGCCTTCGTCGGTCAGCGTCAGCAGGATGATGCGGCCATGCGACGGGTCGGCTTCGCGCGTGACGAAACCGCGGGCGGCCATCACGCTCATGACCTCGTTCGCCGATTGCGGCGTGATGAACGAGCGCTCCGCCAGCTGCGCGTTCGACGACGCACCGCGCGCCTCGAGCACCGACAGCGCCGTGTATTGCGCGAGCGTGATGCCGAGCGGCGCGAGCGCGTCGGTCATGTGGCGGCGCAGCAGCCGTTCGAGACTGCCGACCACGTAGGTCAGGCGCTGCGGCACGCGGGCCTTCGGCTTGTCGCCCGTCGCACGGGCGGCGTTCTTCGCGGCGTTTTTCGGGTTCGCGGGCTTGGTCGGTGCGGAACTCATGGTGCGGGCGGGATGGAATTGCGGGCCATCTTACCAGCACGTCGGGGCGCGAACGGCGTGCTCCGGCAAGCCGGACTGCCACCGTGCGCTCGCGCATGCGCGGCAGACCGCGCGCCTGATCGCCTGGCTCGCCGCGTCAGACGCATCCCATGAACGGGATCCGATACGCGGTCAGCCGCGCGGCGCCCCCGCGAATCGCGCCGTCGGCAGCCCCATGTAGCGCGTCCGGGCGACGAATACGCCGCCGGCGTGCGCATCGCTCGCCAGCGCGTCATCGCTCAACCCGACATGGGCGCTCGTCACATAAAGCCGGCCTTCGGCGTCGAGCGTCACGCAGCTCGGCTGCGCTGTCGGCACGGTAACGCGGTCCGTCTCGACGCCGTCCGGCCCGTAGCGCACCACCCGCCGGCCGCCCCACTGCGCGTTCCACAGGCCGCCGTCGCGATCCATCGTCGAGCCGTCCGGGTCGCCGTCCGCATCGGTCAGTCGCGCGAACGGCCGCACATTGGCCACGTCGCCGCCCGCGCCGTAATCGCAGACGCGAATCTCGCGCACCATCGAATCGCAGAAGGTCATCTTCGTGCCGTCCGGCGAGAACGCGATGCTGTTCGCGATCGCCGCCGCCGGCAACGCAAGCCGGTCGAGCGTGAGGTCCGGATTGAGCCGGTAGAAGCCGCCGACCGCGCGCGGCGGGTCGCCGCCTTCGTCCTTCATCCCGAACACGAACGCGCCGAACGGATCGCAGCGGCCGTCGTTCAGGCGCGTCGGCAGATCGGGTTCGACGTCGACGATCCGCGTGAATTCGCCGCTGCGCAGATCGAAGAACGCAAGATGCGTCGCGAGCCCGACGAGCAGCACATTCGGCTCGTTCGTCAGCGCGAAGCACGCGAGCCGTTCAGGCATCGGCCACTGCGCGAGGTCCGAGCCGTCCGCGCGGCAGCGCCACAGCCGCGCGCCTTCGATGTCCGTCCAGTACAGCGCGTGCGTCGCGTCGCACCACGTCGCGCCTTCGCCGAGCGTATTGCGGCTGTCGACCAGCAGCGCCGCCGCGCCCGGATGAATCTGTTGCATGCCGTCTCCCGATGTCTGTCGCCTTCGCGGGCGGCCGCGCGTTCGTCAGGGTCAGATCTTCATCGCGCGCCGCTGGTTGCGACGATACTGGTCGAACAGCACCGCGAGCAACAGAATTCCGCCGCGTATCAGATATTGGTAAAAGGTCGGCACGTTCAGCAGGCTCATCGCGTCCTGCACGGAACCCATGATCAGCACGCCGACCAGCACGCCGGAAATCGTCGCGACGCCGCCCGTCAGCGACACGCCGCCGAGCACGCACGCGGAGATCACGCCGAGCTCGAGGCCGACGGACGTTTTCGGATCGCCGAGGCTCATCCGCGACGCAAGCATCACGCCGGCGAAGCCGGTCACGAGCCCCTGCAGCACGAACACCGCGATCTTGATGCGCATCACCGGCAGCCCCGCGAGCAGCGCGGCCTCGCCGTTGCCGCCGACGGCCAGCACGTTCTTGCCGAACACCGTCTTGCGCAAGAGGAAGCCGAACACGACGAAGCCGACGATGTTGCTCCAGATCGGATACGAGATGCCGAGGAACGACCCGCCGCCGAGCTCGAAGAAGCGCTCCTCCGAAATCATCACCGCGTCGCCGTTCGACGTGATGAACGCGAGCCCGCGCACGACTTCCATCATCGCGAGCGTGACGATCAGGGAATTGATCCGCCAGCGCGCGATCAGCACGCCGTTGACGAGCCCGACCGCACCGCCCGCGAGCACGCCGGCCGCGATGCCGAGCACGACGCTGTGCGTCGCGGTGATCAGCGTCGACGCGACGACGCCCGAGAACGCGACGATCGACGCGACCGACAGGTCGACCTCGCCGAGCGCGAGCACGAACATCATCGTCACCGCGATCGAGCCGATCAGCGTGACCGACAGCAGCAGGCCCTGGATGTTGCGCGGCGTGAAGAAGTCCGGCACGGTCAGCGACAGCGTCGCGAACAGCACGAAAAACACCATCACGATGCCGGAACGGTTGATCAGCTGCCACACGCCGCCGCGCGCGCGTGCGGGCACGGCGGCGGCATCGGGGGACGGGGAAGTGCGTTGGGGTTGCATTGCCTGGCTCATTTCATTTGCATCCGGTTGATCGTTGCGGGGCGCTAGCGCGGCAGCGCGAGCTTGATCAGCGCGTCGGGCGTCGCCTGCGCCTTCGCGACCTCGCCCGCGATCCGTCCTTCCTTCATCACGACGATCCGGTCCGACACGCCGATCACCTCGGCCAGGTCGCTCGACACGATGATCACCGTGCGGCCCGCTTCCGCGAGCTCGTAGAACAGGTTGTAGATTTCCGCGCGCGCGCCGACATCGATGCCGCGCGTCGGCTCGTCCATCAGGAACACGTCGATGCGCTCGGCCAGCCAGCGCGCGAGGACGACTTTCTGCTGGTTGCCGCCCGACAGCGCGCCGATCGGCGTCTCGCCGTCGCGGGTCTTGATCGCCAGCCGCTCGATGTAGCGTTGCGCGAGCTCGCGTTCACGCCGTGCGTCGAGCAGCACGCGCGCCGGGCTGAAATGCCGGCGCGCGCTGATGTTCAGGTTGTCGGCCACCGACGCGATCGCGACGATGCCCTCCTGCTTGCGGTCTTCCGGGCACAGCGCGATGCCGGCACGCACCGCGTCGCGCGGGCTTGCGAACGCGACGCGACGCCCGTTCAGCTCGACGTGCCCCGCACTCGGGCGCGCGGCGCCGTACAGCAGCTTCATCAGCTCCGAACGGCCCGCGCCGACGAGCCCGAAGAAGCCGACGATCTCGCCGCGCCGCGCGGCGAACGACACGGGCTCGGATAACCCGGGCCCCGCCAGCCCTTTCGCCTCGATCAGCACGTCGCCGGCCGTGCGCGGCCGGTAGCCGTACACGTCCTCGATCGAACGGCCGACCATGCAGCCGATCAGCCGGTCGCGATCGAGATCGGCGACGGATTCGAACGTGTCGATGCGGCGGCCGTCGCGAAACACGGTCACGCGGTCGCACAGTTCATACACTTCCTCCATCCGGTGCGTGACGTAGATGATCGCGCGGCCTTCCGCGCGCAGCGCGCGGATGATGCGGAACAGCTGCTTGGTTTCGCGCGCGGACAGCGAGCTGGTCGGTTCGTCGAACGCGATCACGCGCGCGTCGCGCATCAGCGCCTTGCCGATCTCGATCATCTGGCGCTGGCCGATCGACAGATACTTCACCGGAATGCCCGGATCGATGTGCTCGCCGAGCCGCTCCAGCGCATCGAGCGCGCGCACGGCAAGCGCACGTTCGTCGACCACGCCGAGCCGGCTCGGCAACTGACCGAGCATCAGGTTCTCCGCGACCGTCAGCTCGGGCACCAGATGCAGCTCCTGGTAGATGATCGCGATGCCGGCCTCGAGCGCCGCGCGCGTCGACGCGAAGTGCTGCACCGTGCCGTTCAGCGTCAGCGTGCCGGCCTGCGGCTGGTTCACGCCGGACAGCACCTTCAGCAGCGTCGACTTGCCCGCGCCGTTCTCGCCCATCAGCCCGTGCACTTCGCCCGCGCGCACCGACAGCGACACGCCATCGAGCGCGCGCACGCCCGGGAACGTCACCGTGATGCCGTCGAGCGCGAGCAGCGCGCCGCCGGAGGTGGCCGCGTCGTCGTTGTCGGACACGGCCGTCATCGTCTGCATCGTCATCGCGTCGTCGCCCCGCACGCTCAGATGCCGAGCTCGGCGCGCACGGCCTTCCAGTTCGCGCGCGTCATCAGCTTGCCGCTCGTCTGCGTGTCGGCGGGCGGCGTCTTGCCGTTACGGATCCAGTCGACGAGGTTCTGCGTGCTGTCCTTGCCGTGGTTCGTCGAGCTGACCGCGATCGTCCCGTAGAAGCCGGTCGGTTCCTTCTTCTGGAATTCGGCGAATGCCTCGCCCGCGCCGTTGATGCCGACGCCGATCACGTCGGCCGCCGGGATGTGCAGCTGTTCGGTCGCGCGCACCGCGCCGAGCACGGTTTCCTCGTTCAGCGCGAAGACCACCCATTTCTTCACGTTCGGATGGCGTGAGAGCACCGGGAAGGCCGCCTCCAGGCCACCGCTGTCATCGGTCGTCTTCTGCGGCGCGTCGAAGATGTTCTCCTTGCGGAAGCCGTTCGCGAGCAACGCCTGCGTCGCACCGTCGGTGCGCAGCTTCGCCGTCGGCAACTCGTAATTGGTGATGCGCAACGCGCCGACTTCCTCAGGCTTCCAGCCGCGTCGCTTCATCTCGTCGGCGATCGCCTGGCCGACCTGGTTGCCGATCTTGGTCGCCGACATCCCCAGGTGCGGCACGTTCGTGAGCGGCTTGCCGGTCGAGTCGACGAGCTGGTCGTCAACCGTCACGAACTTCATGTTGTAGCGCTTCGCGCGCGCGGCGATCGCCGGCCCGAGGCGCACGTCGGGTGCACAGATCACGAAACCCTGCGCGCCTTGCGAGTTTAGGTTGTCGATCGCGGCCAGCACCTTCTCGCCATCCGGCGTGCCGATCTTCACGACCGAGAAGTTTTCCTTCTGGCCCAGTGCGGACGCCGCGTTCTGCTCGTTGATGAACCATGCCTGCTCGGGCATCTTCACCAGGAAGCCGATCTTCAGCGGCGCGTCGGCATGCGCGGCGCCGTGCATGCCGAGCGGCGCGATGCAAAGCGCGGCCAGCAGCGCGCGCAGGGTGTGCCGGCGAATCGTTCGGTTGGTTCGGTTCATGCGGTGTCTCCTTGTCTATTGGCTGGGGTCTTCAATACTCATCGCGCCGGGTCGCGCTCGCTGTGGCGTGCGCCGGCACGGTGTCAGCGGCCGAACGCGTCGGTCCCGACGCGCCGCCCGAACAGAAACGCGTCGGCGACGAGCCGCAACGGCCGTACGTCGACGTCGCTTTCGCCGCGCGCGATCAGCGCGCGGAAATGCGCATACAGCGCCGGATACTCGCGCTCCGGCCCGATCTCGACCGGCGCGCCGTCGATCGACAACTGCGCGCCGCCGCGGCTGATCGCGAGCACGCCGTCCGACGTGTCGACCGCGATCTCCCACTGCTCGACCGGGCCGTGGCGCCAGTCGAATTCCGCACGCACCGGCACGCCGTCCGTATCCGCGCAATCGAGTTCGGCCGCGATCGGCATCTGCGCGTCGCTCGGCACATAGAGCGTCGCTTCGCGCAGCACGAGTTCGCGCGGCAGGATCCGCGTGACGATCGACAGCGCGTTGATGCCTGGATCGAACACACCGAGGCCGCCCGGCTCCCAGATCCACTGCTGCCCCGGATGCCAGCGTCGCACGTCTTCCTTCCAGCGCACCTGCACCGCGCGGATCGTGCGCGTCGCGAGCCATGCCCGCGCCGGTTCGACCGCGCTCGCGCAGCGCGAATGCCAGGTCGCGAACAGCGTGAGGCCGCGTTCGCGCGCGAGCGCGTCCAGCGCAGCCACTTCGCCGAGCGTCGCGCCCGGCGGCTTCTCGAGCATCACGTGCTTGCCGGCTTCGAGCGCGGCGCGTGCCTGCGCGTAGCGCACCTGTGGCGGCGCGCACAGCGACACGGCGTCGAGCTCGCGCTCGGCGGCCAGCAGCGCGGTCAGATCCGGATAATTGCGTACCCCGTTGACCTCCGCGTGACGGCTCGCGCAGGCGGTCAACACGAAGCCCGGCTCGGCGGCGATCGCCGGCAGATGCTGGTCGCGCGCGATCTTGCCGATCCCTATCACGCCCAGCGAAATCACCTTGCTCATTTGCGTTTCTCCTTCGCCATTCGCTCAGCGCGCCCAGCGCAGCACGAGCGGATCGAGCCGGCGTGCGATCGCGATCAGCTCCGCACGCGTGTCAGGGTGCAGTTCCGGCATCGGATGCCGCGGCCGCTCGCACGCGATCACTCCGCCTTCGCGCATCAGCGCCTTCGCGGTCAGGATCCCGGACTGGCGGTTCTCGTGATTGATCAGCGGCAGCCACGCCTGGTAGCGCGCGAACGCATCGTCGTGTCGCCCTTCGCGGAACGCTTCGAGGATCGGCCGGATGCCGTCCGGAAACCCGCCGCCCGTCATTGCGCCGGTCGCGCCCGCATGCAGGTCGGCGAGCAGCGTGATCGCTTCCTCGCCGTCCCACGGCCCTTCGATCGCGTCGCCGCCGAGCCGGATCAGCTCGCGCAGCTTGTTCGCCGCACCGGGCGTCTCGATCTTGAAGTACGCGACCTGCTCGATCTCGCGCGCCATCCGCGCAAGGAACGGCGCGGACAGCGCGGTGCCGCTCGCGGGCGCGTCCTGGATCATGATCGGGATGTCGATCGCATCCGACACGCGCGCATAGAAATCGAAGATCTGCGCTTCGGGCACGCGGAACGTCGCGCCGTGGTACGGCGGCATCGCCATCACCATCGCCGCGCCGAGCTGCTGTGCGCGCAGGCTGCGCGCCGCGCAGACCTGCGTGCTGTAATGCGATGTCGTGACGATCACCGGCACGCGGCCGGCGACGTGCTCGAGGATCGTGCGCGTGAGCACGTCGCGCTCGTCGTCGGTGACCGCGAATTGCTCGGAGAAGTTCGCGAGAATGCACAGGCCGTCCGAGCCGGCGTCGATCATGAAATCGACCGCGCGCTTCTGGCTCGCGAGGTCGAGCTCGCCGGTGTCGGTAAACGTCGTCGGGACGACGGGGAAGATGCCGCGATAGCGCGGTGTGCTGCTCGATGTCATGGTTCGGTCCTGCGTCAGTCGAAACGGCGTTCAGCCGGAAAACAATGCGTTCAGGATTCGCCGGCGAACGCGCCCGCGGCCGGCTCGGGCGTGCGCAGCGCGGCGCGGACCACGAACGTCATCAGCACCGCGAACAGCAGCGTGGCCGCGAGAAAATACAGGCCGGCCGCGAGGCTGCCGGTCGATGCCTTGATCAGCCCGATCCCGTAAGGTCCGAAGTAGCCGCCGAGATTCGCGAGCGAATTGATCGCCGCGATACCGACCGCCGCGCTCGTGCCGGTCAGGAATTCGCCGGGCAGCGCCCACACGACGGCCTGGATCGAATAGAGCGAGAACGCGGTCAGGCAGATGAACATGAACTGCAGCGCCGGTTGCCGCACCCACGCGCTCGCGGCCATCGTCACCGCGGCGGCGGCCGACACGACGACGATGTGCCAGTAGCGCTCGCGCTTGCGATCCGAATGGCGCGGCACGACGAGCAGGCCGACCACCGCGAACAGGTACGGCACCGCGGACAGCAGCCCGGTCGCCGCATCGCCGGTGCCGAATGCGTGGATGATCGTCGGCAGCCACAGCGAAAGCCCGTAGATGCACAGCGGAAACGGCAGGAACAGCGCGGCGAGCAGCAGCACGCGGCGGTCGCGCAATGCGGCGAGCGGATTGCCGTGCGAATCGGGGCGATACGTGTCGCGGTCGGCGGCGAGCTGCCGTGCGATCCAGCGGCGTTCGTCGTCGTCCAGCCAGCGCGCATGCGCGGGCGACTCCGGAAGCAGCCGCAGCGTGGGCCATGCGAGCAGCACGGCCGGCAGGCCGCTCACGACGAACAGCGTCTGCCAGTCCGACAGGCCGAACAGCCCGTGCGTGGACAGCAGCCAGCCGGCGAGCGGGCCCGTCACGATGCCGGCGAGCGGCTGCGCGAGCACGAGCAGGCCGATCACGCGGGCACGGTCGCGCATCGGGAACCATTGCGTGAGGAAGTACAGGATGCCGGGATAGAGGCCGGCTTCGGCAGCACCAAGCAGAAAGCGCAGCACGTAGAAGCTGGTCGGCCCCTGCACGAGCGCCATCGCCATCGTGATCACGCCCCACGTCGCGAGGATGCGCGCGAACCACACGCGCGCGCCGAAGCGTCCGAGCGCGAGGTTGCTCGGCACCTCGCACAGGAAGTAGCCGATGAAGAACAGGCCGGCACCGAGTCCGTACGCGGCATCGCCGAGGCCGATCGCCGCGTTCATGTGCAGCTTCGCGAAGCCGACGACGGTACGGTCGACGTAGGCGACCACGTAAATCAGCGCGAGGAACGGCACCAGCTTGCGCGTGAGCAGCCGCGTCAGTTGCCGTTCGTCGACGGCTGCCGGCGAATCGGACTGTTCCGCCGCGATGTGCGCGGGCGTGTACTGCGTCGTCATCTTGTCTCCTGTCGGTCTGCGTTAGCGCTCTGGCGCTTGCGTACGTCCCATGCATCGCGGTCGGTCTGCGTTTGCGCCTTAGCCCTTACGCTGCGCCTTCCTGAGCGCTCGACCACATCCAGCGCATCACCCTGCTTCCCTCAGGCCCCGCCGCCGCCCTTGTCGATTTGCACCTGCCCGCCGCTCAATGCGAATGGCTCGGCACGTCCGCGCCGCGCGTACCGACCAGGAAGTCGAGGTCGCACCCCTCGTCGGCCTGCAGCACGTGATCGATATACAGCCGTGCGTAACCGCCCTTGCCGAGCTGCCCGGCCACGCCCGGTGCCGCGGTCGGATCGACGTCCGACAGGCGGCGCTGCAGTTCGTCATCCGTAATATCCAGGTGCAGCGTGCCGGCTTCGCAATCTAGCTCGATCCAGTCGCCGTTGCGCACGGCGGCGAGCGGCCCGCCGGCAGCCGCTTCCGGCGCCACGTGCAGCACGACCGTGCCATACGCGGTGCCGCTCATCCGCGCATCCGAGATCCGCACCATGTCCTTCACGCCCTGGCGCAGCAGCTTCGGCGGCAGCCCCATGTTGCCGACCTCGGCCATCCCCGGATACCCGCGCGGTCCGCAGTTCTTCAGCACCATCACCGAGCTCGCATCGATGTCGAGCGCTTCGTCGTTGATCGTCGCCTTGTAGTGCTCGAGGTTCTCGAACACCACCGCGCGGCCGCGATGCTTCAGCAGCTCGGGGCTCGCCGCCGACGGCTTCAGCACCGCACCGCGCGGCGCGAGATTGCCGCGCAGGATGCAGATTCCGCCGTCTGCGATCAGCGGCCGGTCGAGCGGGCGGATCACTTCGTCGTCGTAGTTCGGCGCTTCGCGCACGTTGTCCCACAGCGACTTGCCGTTGACCGTCAGCGCGTCCGGATGCGGCAGCAGCCCGCCTTCGCCGAGCCGGCGCAGCACGGCCGGCAGCCCGCCCGCGTAATAGAACTCCTCCATCAGGAAGCGTCCCGACGGCATCAGGTCGACGATCGTCGGCGTGCCGCGGCCGATGCGCATCCAGTCTTCCAGTTCCAGCGGCACGCCGATGCGGCCCGCGATCGCCTTCAGGTGGATCACCGCGTTGGTCGAGCCGCCGATCGCCGCGTTCGCGCGGATCGCGTTCTCGAACGCGGCGCGCGTCAGCACCTTCGACAGCACGAGCCCTTCGAGGGCCATCTCGACGATGCGAATGCCGGACATGTGCGCGAGCACGTAGCGGCGCGAATCGACGGCCGGAATCGCCGCGTTGTGCGGCAGCGCGACGCCGAGCGCCTCGGCCATGCACGCCATCGTCGACGCGGTGCCCATCGTGTTGCAGGTGCCGGCCGAGCGCGACATGCCGGCTTCGGCCGACAGGAAGTGATGCAGGTCGATCTCGCCGGCCTTCAGCGCTTCATGCAGCTGCCACACGGCCGTGCCCGAGCCGATGTTCTTGCCTTCGAGCTTGCCGTTCAGCATCGGGCCGCCCGATACGACGATCGCCGGCACGTCGCAGCTCGCCGCGCCCATCAGCAGCGCCGGTGTCGTCTTGTCGCAGCCGGCGAGCAGCACGACTGCGTCGATCGGGTTGCCGCGGATCGCTTCCTCGACGTCCATCGAGGCAAGATTGCGCGTGAGCATCGCGGACGGCCGCAGGTTCGATTCGCCGTTCGAGAACACCGGGAACTCGACCGGGAAGCCACCGGCTTCCGAGATCCCGCGCTTCACGTGCTCGGCGAGCTTGCGAAAGTGTGCGTTGCACGGCGTCAGTTCGGACCACGTGTTGCAGATGCCGATGATCGGCCGGCCGTCGAATTCGTGATCGGGAATGCCCTGGTTCTTCATCCAGCTCCGGTACATGAAGCCGTTCTTGTCGTTCGTGCCGAACCATTGGGTGGAGCGCAGCCTGGGTTTTGTTGCCGACATCGTCAGTCCTGTGGTGACGGGATACCGGCGCAGTCTAGGCAGAATTTTGATAACTCGCTAATGACGTTTTAGGCGATTACGATATCGATTCCGATATCGATATAAACCCGTACGATGACCGAAGCCAGCCCGTGGGGAAACCGCAATCGCCTGAAGACGCGCCAGTTGCTGCTGGTCGTCGCGCTCGCCGACGAAGGCAGCATTCACCGCGCGGCGGCCGCGCTGAACATGACGCAGCCGGCCGCGTCGAAGCTGCTGCGCGAGCTCGAGGAGTCGATCGGCGCCGTGCTGTTCGAGCGGCTGCCGCGCGGGATGCGGCCGACGCTGTACGGCGACGCGCTGATCCGCCACGCGCGCGCGGCGCTCGGCAGCCTCGACCAGGCGCGCGAGGAACTGGCCGCGCTGAAGGCCGGCCATCTCGGGCACGTGGCGGTGGGCGCGATCACGTCGCCGGGATTGCGGCTCGTGCCGCCAGCCGTCGCAGCCGTGAAGGGGACGCATGCGAACGTGCGGGTGTCCGTCGCGATCGACACGAGCAACGCGCTGCTCGAACACCTCGCGCAGGACAAGCTCGACATCGTGCTCGGCCGGCTGTCCGCCGAACACGACAAGCTGCACCTGCGCTACGAGCCGCTGACCGGCGAGCCGGTCGCTGCGGTGGTGCGGCCCGGCCATCCGCTGCTCGCGCAGGCGCCGCTGTCGCTCGCCGACGTGCAGCGCGCCGCGTGGGTGATGCCGCCGGCCGGCAGCGTGCTGCGCCATCGGTTCGAGCTCGTGTTCCAGCGCGCGAGCCTCGCGCCGCCGGCGAACGTCGTCGAGACGGCCGCGCTGCTGTTCATCACGCAATTGATCGAGCAGAGCGACATGATCGCGGTGCTCGCGGAGGATGTCGCGCGGTACTACGCGCGACACGGGATCGTCACGGTGCTGCCGCTGGAGATGGACTGCCGGATGGACGATTTCGGAATCATCACGCGCACCGACCGGCTGCATTCGCCGGCCGTCGAGGTGATGGCCGACGCGATTCGGGTGGCTGCGCGGGAGGTTTACGGCGTCGCGCTGTGACGCGGCGACGGGGTGTGTGGCCCGCCCGCGTTGACTTCTTCGAGCACGAAGTGCTGCGCCATGCGGTCATTGCTTGAGTCGTAGAAAAGCTTCATCGTGCTTTCCATCGCCAACGCGTCACGCGGCTGCAAACTCGATCACCGGTTCGCAGCGGATCGGGAAGTTGACCGAATTCGCGATATAGCACTTCGCGTGCGCATCGTGATGCAGGTGTTCCGCCCGCTCGCGATCGTCACCGGCCTGGATGGTCACGTGCGGGCGCAGCACGATTTCGGTGAAGCGCCCCTGCTCGGGGCTATCGAGCATCGTCCCTTCCGCGTTGTCGACATACGCGAGCACGCGGATGCCGGCCTCGGCGCACAGATGCAGATACCAGAGCTTGTGGCACGCCGATGCCGACGCCAGCAGCAGGTCTTCCGGGTTCCAGCGCGACGCGTCGCCGCGGAAGGCTGCATCCGACGAACCGGGAATGTCGGGCTTCGAACCGGCGCGGATCACATGATCGCGGCCATACTCGCGATACCCCGACGTGCCGGTGCCGCGGTTGCCCGTCCACTGCACTGCAACTCGATACTTGTGTTCGCCAGACGCCATCTCGCTCTCCAGTGATGTCGGTTGTTTGGACCAGGCCCGATTTCATTTCATGAAGCCCGCCAATGGCCGCCATTTTGGCACCGGAATTCCATTTGGTATACCATTATTCCAAAATGAAATGAGGAACACGCAGGCATGGAAGCCAAACTCGACTCCACGGCGGACGCGGTGGCCGCATCGCTGCGGGACATGATCGTCAACGGCGAGCTGGAAGCCGGCGAACGGCTCGTCGAACGCGACCTGGCCGACCGGTTCGGCATCAGCCGGATTCCGATGCGCGAGGCCATCCAGCGTCTGGAACGCGAAGGATTGCTGGATATCTTCAGGAATCGCGGCGCCGTCGTGCGCATGCTGAGCCCGTCGGACGTGCAGGAAATCTACGATCTGCGCGCGCTGCTCGAAGGCGATGCGATCTACCGGAGCGTAAAACGGCTCGACGACGAGACGCTCGCGCGCGCCGAACTCGTTCATCGCCTGCTCGGCGACGCGACCGTGCCGCGCCGGCAGGGAGAACTGAACCGCGAATTCCACGCGTTGCTGTATTCGTGCTGCGGCAACGCGCGGCAGTTGAAGTCGATCGGGGAGCTGCGCAGCCAGGTCGAACGCTACGAGCGCTTGCAGACCACGCTGCTCGCGGATACGCCGTCGTTCCAGGTCGAGCACGAGGAGATCCTGCAGGCGTGCCGCGCGCGCAATGCGCGCGCCGCCCGTTCGATGACGGTCGCGCACCTCGAATCGGCCAGAAGCATCGTGATGCGGCTCGTCGAAGGCGGTTGAGGCCGGCGCCGCGTCTGCCGTGTTCCACACCGCACGCGGCTGCGCGCCGGGCCGCGCCGGTTGCGGCGGGAACCTCGAAGTGCTCCACGCCGCCCCGCGCGACATCTACCGCGTCGCGCTCTCACTCGATACACGGCCTGTCGTACCGCGCACCACCAGCCGCGGGGCCGACGCCGTTCGCACGCGCGACGCATCGTCGATCTGCCCGCCCGCCTCGCGCAATGCATTGAGCAGCTCGACCGCGAGCCCCGCCGCCTCGCCAGTCGGGATCGCGACCGTCGTCAACGTAGGCCGCGTATCGCTCGCCAGATGAATATCGGTAATGCCGACGATCGACAGGTCGTCGGGCACGCGCCTGCCGCGATCGGCCGCTGCGTGCAGCGCGCCGATCGCGGGGAGATCGTTGGTCGCGACCAGCGCGGTCAGCCCGGGATGCACGTCCAGCAACTGCCCCGCCGCGTGCACGCCGCCTTCGATCGAATCGTGCCCGGCGCCGACGCGTGACGCGTCCAGCCCGGCTTCGCGCATCACATCGACGAAGCCGTCGTAGCGCGCGGCCTGCACGCCGTTTGCCGACCCGCCGACGATCACGCCGATCTCGCGATGCCCGAGTTCGACCAGATGCCGCGTCGCGATCCGCCCCGCCTCGCGGAAATCCACCGCGACGCACGGCAACCCTTCCGGCGGCGCATCGGGCCGCTCCCACAGACACAGCACGACCGGCACGCCGCGCCGCGCAACATCGGCGAGATCCGGCAGGTGCAGGTTCGCGTTCGTCACGAGGATGCCTTCGGAGATCGTACCGGCGATCTGGTCGAGATACGCGCGCCCCTGCAGCGGGTCTTCATTCGTATTGCAGACGATCAGGAACTGCCCGTTGCGGCGCACCGCGCGCTCGACCGCGAGCGCGAACTCCGGATAAAACGGGTTCGCGATGCTCGACACCATCAGCGCGACCGTCGGCGCGCGCCCTTCCGCCAGCGCCCGCGCGGCCAAATGCGGCCGGTAGCCGAGCGCCTGCACCGCTTCGAGCACCCGCGCGCGGGTCTCATCGCCAACCCGGCCGCGATTGCGCAGCACGTTCGACACCGTCGCGGCCGTCACGCCGGCGCGGCGGGCCACTTCATCGAGTGTCGCCATCCATTGCTCACTATATGAGACGTTGATCCAGTATTTGCTTCGCTCATCGAAGCGGCGCATCATCGCCGCACACCTTGCCGCCCCCGTAACGGGCGCGACTCGGCCGCGATCGCTATCGGCTCTTTTTTTGATCGCGATGATTAAGCGCTTAAGCATCGATGAAAGCGCATTAAAACATGGAGCGGAGACAATGGCGAGCATCTCGATGCGGCGCGTGCAGAAAGCCTATGGCGAGCACGCGCCGGTCATTCGCGACGTCGATCTGGAGATCGGCGCGCACGAGTTCTGCGTGTTCCTCGGTCCGTCTGGCTGCGGCAAGTCGACCCTGCTGCGGATGATCGCGGGCCTCGAGGACCTGAGCGACGGCGAGCTCTCGATCGACGGCCGCCGCGTCGACGACGTGCCGGCCGCCGAACGCGGCGTCGCGATGGTGTTCCAGAGCTACGCGCTGTTTCCGCACATGACGGTCTACGAGAACATGGCATTCGGGCTGAAGCTCGCGCGCGTGCCGAAGACCGAGATCGACCGGAAGGTGCGCGACGCCGCGCGGATCCTGCAGCTCGATACGCTGCTCGAGCGCAAGCCGAAGGCGCTGTCGGGCGGGCAGCGGCAGCGCGTCGCGATCGGCCGTGCAATCGTGCGCGAGCCCGGCGTGTTCCTGTTCGACGAGCCGCTGTCGAACCTCGACGCGGCGCTGCGCGGTCAGACCCGCGTCGAGATCGCGAAACTGCACCGGCAGTTCGAGCACGCGAGCGTCGTGTACGTGACGCACGACCAGACCGAAGCGATGACGCTCGCCGACAAGATCGTGCTGCTGCATGCCGGCGCGGACACCGCGCGGCACGGCAGCATCGCCCAGGTCGGCGCGCCGCTCGAGCTCTATCACCATCCGGTGAGCCGCTTCGTCGCCGGCTTCATCGGCTCGCCGCGAATGAACTTCCTGCCGGCCGTCGTCGCCGCATGCGACGCGCGGCGCACGACCGTCACCGTCGTGCCGTCCGGCGAAACCTTCACGCTGCCGCGCGACGGCGCCGCGCTCGCGCCCGGTGCCGCCGTCACGCTCGGCATCCGCCCCGAACATCTGACGCTCGGCGCCGCGCTCGACGCGACGACGCTCGCGCGCGACGTCGTGCTCGTCGAACGTCTCGGCGAGCAGACCTACGTGCACCTCGATCAGCCCGGCGGCACGCCGCTGATCGCGAAAGTGCCCGGCGACGCGGCCGTGCGCAGCGGCGAGCGCGTGCACGCGCATGCGCCGGCCGCGGCCTGCCATCTCTTCACCGAAGACGGCCGCGCGGTGCCCGCGTGCGCCGAACTTCCCGTCCACCACTACGCATAAGGATCGGGCATGCGCCTCGGAGTCTGTTACTACCCGGAACACTGGCCGGAATCGATGTGGGACGGCGACGCCCGCCGGATGAAGGCACTCGGCATCGCGCAGGTGCGGATCGCCGAATTCGCGTGGAGCCGCATCGAGCCGTCGCCCGGCGAATTCGACTGGGGCTGGCTCGATCGCGCGGTCGACGTGCTCGGCGCGGCCGGGCTCGAGATCGTGATGTGCACGCCCACCGCGACGCCGCCGAAGTGGCTCGTCGACCGTCATCCCGAGATCCTCGCGATCGGCGCGGACGGCCTGCCGCGCAAGTTCGGCTCGCGCCGCCATTACGACTTCTCGTCGCCGACCTATCTGGAAGCGTCGCGCCGGATCTGCACCGCGGTGGCCGAACGCTACGGCCGCCATCCGGCCGTGCGCTACTGGCAGACCGACAACGAACTCGGCTGCCACCAGACGGTCGTCAGCTACTCGCCGGCCGCGCTCCTGCGCTTCCGCGAATGGCTGAAGGCGCGCTACGGGACGATCGACGCGCTGAACCGCGCGTGGGGCACCGTGTTCTGGAGCATGGAGTATCGCCACTTCGACGAAGTCGACGCGCCGGTCGGCACCGTGACCGAAGCGCATCCGTCGCACCGCCTCGACTACCGGCGCTTCGCGTCGGACGAAGTCGCACGCTATCACCGGATGCAGGTCGACGTGATCCGCGCGCATTCGCCGGGCCGCGCCGTCGCGCACAACTTCATGCAGCTCTTCACCGAGTTCGACCACTACGAAGTCGCGCGCGACCTCGACGTCGCGACGTGGGACAGCTACCCGCTCGGCGCGCTCGAGGAGCAATGGTTCGCGCCCGACGTGAAGGCGCGCTGGCTGCGCACCGGCCACCCGGATTTCGCGTCGTTCAATCACGACCTCTATCGCGGCATGTCGAAGCTGCCGTTCTGGGTGATGGAGCAGCAACCGGGGCCCGTGAACTGGGCGCATTGGAACCCCGCGCCGCTGCCGGGCATGGTGCGCCTGTGGAGCTGGGAGGCGTTCGCGCACGGCGCCGGCTGCGTGTCGTACTTCCGCTGGCGCCAGGCGCCGTTCGCGCAGGAGCAGATGCACGCGGGCCTGCACACGCCCGACGACAAGCTCGACGAAGGCGGCCGCGAGGCGCAACGGGTCGCGCATGAAATCGCCGCGGTGCTCGGCGCCGGCGCGGATGCCGATGCGAACGGGGCCGTGCGTGCGCCCGTCGCGCTCGTGTTCGACTACGAAGCGAAGTGGCTGCTCGAAGTGCAGCCGCAAGGCGCCGATTTCCACTACCCGCGTTTCGCATTCGAGTACTACTCGGCGCTGCGCTCGCTCGGCCTCGATGTCGACATCGTGTCGGCACACGCCCCGCTCGACGGCTACCGGCTTGTCGTCGTGCCGCCGCTGCCGATCGTGCCGGACGACTTCGCGGCGCGGCTCGCCGCGTCGGGCGCGCACGCGGTGTTCGGCCCGCGCACCGGTTCGAAGACCATCGACCTGCAGATTCCGCCGACGCTGCCGCCCGGCCCGCTCGCCTCGATCCTGCCAATGCGCGTATGGCGCGTCGAATCGCTGCGGCCGAACGTGACCGAGCGGATCGACGGCACGCTGCGCGACGGCTCGCCGCTCGCTGGCGAGGCACGCCACTGGCGTGACTTCGTCGAGCTTCACGACGACGCACGCAGCGTCGTGCGTGCGCGCTTCGCCGACGGCCATCCGGCCTGCGTGTCGCACGGCACGCTGCACTACTGGGCCGCGCTGTTCGACGATGCGACCACCGTCCGGCTGTTCGCCGATGTCGCGGCCGAAGCCGGCCTGACACCGACGCCGCTCGGCGACGGCGTGCGCGTGAGCCGGCGCGGCGGCCTGACCTACGTTTTCAACTATGGCGACGCGCCGCACACGATCGACGCGGTGCCGCCGTCCGCGTTCGTGCTCGGCACGGCGCACGTTGGGCCGCAGGACGTGGCCGCGTATCGAAGCCGTTCGTAACAACCGTCACCGGCGTCACGATGCGCCGGTGACGCACAACGACACCCAGAACAGGAGACACGTATGACACATCGCCCCCTTCGCGTCGCCACCCGGCTCGCCACGGCCGCCGCTGTCGCACTGGCATCGCTCGGCACGACGGCGCCCGCCGATGCCGGCACGCTGACGATCAACATCGCGTTCAAGGGCGCCAGCCAGCGTGCGGTCTGGCAGTCGACGCTCGAGGCGTTCCACAAGGCCCATCCTGACATCGAGGTGAAGCCCACCTTCGTCGACGAGGAAGCGTACAAGGTGCAGCTTCCCGCGTGGCTCACGACCGTCGCACCCGACGTCGTGAACTGGCACGCGGGCGAGCGGATGGCGTACTACGCGAAGCGCGGGCTGTTCGAGGACCTGAGCGGCGACTGGGCGAAGAACGGCTGGGGCGCGATGTACGCGTCGACGCGCGACGCATCGTCGTACAACGGCAAGCAGTACGCGGCGCCGACCGTCTATTACTCGTGGGGGCTGTTCTACCGCAAGGACCTGTTCCGCAAGGTCGGCATCGCCGACGAGCCGAAGACGTGGGACCAGTTTCTCGATGCGTGCAAGAAGCTGAAGGCGGCCGGCATCACGCCGATCGCGGTCGGCGGCCGCGACGCATGGACCCTCGCCGGCTGGTTCGACTATCTCGACCTGCGCCTGAACGGCAATGCGTTCCACCAGCAGTTGATGGCCGGCGACGTGCCGTACACCGACCCGCGCGTGAAGAAGGTCTACACGACGTGGAAATCGCTGATCGATTCGGGTTATTTCATCGACAACGCGCTGTCCTACGATCTCGACGGCGCGCAGCCGTTCCTGTTCCAGGGCAAGGCCGCGATGATGCTGATGGGCACCTTCATCGCCGCGGGCTTTCCGCCGAACGTGAAGCAGGAAATGGGCTATTACCGCTTCCCGATCATCGACCCGAAGGTGCCGACCGCCGAGGATGGCCCGGTCGAATCGCTGCACATCCCGACCAAGGCGAAGAACAAGGCCGACGCGCACACGTTCCTCGCGTTCGTCGAAACGCCTGAAATGGGCGCGAAGCTCGCGGAAGGGCTCGGCTCGCTGTCGGCCAACAGCAAGTCGCCGGAGCCGGCCGATCCGATCTCGCGGATCGGCTTCCGGATCCTCGCCGACACGCGGGGCGGCGTCGCGCAGTTCTACGACCGCGACATGACGAAGGAAATGGCCGACGAAGGGATGAAGGGGATGCAGCAGTTCCTTGCCAATCCCGCGCAGCTCGATACCGTGCTCGCGCAGCTCGAGCAGACCCGCAAGCGGATCTACAAGAAGTAACCGCGTGACCCCTGCGGCGGCACAGTGCCGCCGCGTCCGCCCAGGAGGCTTGCCGTGTCCAGTCCGATCACGTCCAGACCCGTCGAAACGCCTGCCGCGCCGCCGGCCGGCAGGTCGCCCGCCGCACTGCGCGCGCGCCGGCCGTCGCCAACCGCGCGGCGGCAACGGCGCGCCGCGTGGTTCTTTCTGGCGCCCGCGTGCGCAATGGTTGCCGTCTATGTGGTCTGGCCGATCCTGTCCACGCTGTGGCTGAGCCTCTGCAACTGGGACGGGATGACCGAGCGCACGTTCGTTGGTCTCGCGAACTACGCCGAGCTGCTGCACGCGCCGACGTTCTACACCGCGCTGCGCAACAACGTGATCTGGCTCGCGCTGTTCATGCTCGCGCCGCCGCTCGGCCTCGCGCTCGCGCTGTACCTGAACCAGGCGGTCGCCGGCATCCGGCTCGTGAAGTCGCTGTTCTTCGCACCGTTCGTGTTGTCCGGCGTGGTCGTCGGCCTGATCTTCTCGTGGTTCTACGATCCGACCTTCGGGCTGCTCGCGCTGATCGCCGGACACGGCATCCCGGTGCTCGGCGATGCGCGCTATGCGACGTTCGGCATCGTGTTCGCCGCGCTGTGGCCGCAAACCGCGTACTGCATGATCCTGTACCTCACCGGCCTCACGTCGGTGAACCCGGAGCAGATCGAAGCCGCGCGGATGGAAGGCGCGCGCGGCTTCGCGCTGTTGTGGCACGTGGTGCTGCCGCAGTTGCGGCCGACCACGTTCATGGCGATCGTCGTCACGGTGATCGGCGCGTTGCGCAGCTTCGACCTGATCTCGGTGATGACGAGCGGCGGCCCGTTCGAGAGCTCGACCGTGCTCGCGTATTACATGTACGACCAGGCGATCAAGTACTACCGGCTCGGCTATTCCGCGTCGATCGCGGTCGTGCTGTTCGCGATCATGCTCGTCTACATCGTGTTCCAGTTGCGCCGCATGCTGCGCAACGAGCAATAACCTGACCGGTGGCCATCATGTTTCCGACTCCCGTTGCTCAATGGAAGCCTGTCTCGCGCAGGCTGTACAAGTTGTCGCTGCCCGTTGCGCTGCTGATCTGGCTGCTGCCGATGATCGCGGTGTTCGTCACGTCGGTGCGCTCGACCGAGGAACTGGTCGAAGGTCACTACTGGGGCTGGCCGCGGCACTTCTCGATGATCGAGAACTATCGCGACGCGCTGACCACGTCGCCGATGCTGCATTACTTCTGGAACAGCGTGCAGATCACGGTGCCGTCGGTGCTCGGGTCGATCGCGCTTGCCGCGATGGCCGGGTTCGCGCTGGCGACTTACCGGTTTCGCGGGAATACCGCGTTGTTCGGGACGTTCGTCGCGGGGAATTTCGTGCCCGTGCAGGTGTTGATGATTCCCGTGCGTGATTTGTCGCTCAGGCTTGGAGTATTCAATACGGTCGAGGCGTTGATTCTCTTTCACGTCGCGTTTCAGACGGGGTTCTGCACGCTGTTTCTGCGGAATTTCATCAAGCAGTTGCCGTTCGAGCTGATCGAGGCGGCACGGATCGAAGGGGCCGGCGAGTGGACGGTGTTCTGGCGGATCGTGTTGCCGTTGATCCGGCCGGCGTTGGCCGCGCTTGCGATTCTCGTGTTCACGTTCGTGTGGAACGATTACTTCTGGGCGCTGTGTCTCACGCAAGGCGACGAGGCCGCGCCGATCACGGCGGGGGTCGCGGCGCTGAAGGGGCAATGGACGACGTCGTGGAACCTTGTCTCGGCCGGGTCGATTCTCGCTGCGTTGCCGTCGGTCGCGATGTTCTTCGCGATGCAGAAGCATTTCGTCGCGGGGCTGACGTTCGGGGCGACCAAAGGGTGAACGCGCCCTGACCGCCGATCGCGGATTCGGATCTCCCCCTCTTCATCGAGAGGATTGCCCGCTTCGGCGGGCTTTTTTATGGTTCTTCGTGGATTTCCGTGGACGTCGCTTGCCGACCCGGAGTTGCCGTTCAGGCTCACGTAATGAAAACGGCCGCTTTCGAGAGTACAAGCGGCATTGGCCGGCAGAGTTGGTGCGCACCAAGCACACCGCATCCCAGAGCAGGCTCATCAAAGCGGCTCTCTCCTCCCGAACGTCTCACGGACCGGGTGGAATGGTGCGCTGAGTCCAATCTTGCGGGTAATGCAGACTGGGTTCGGAGTTAGAACGTATGACGAACGCCGACCGCAAACGTATTGCCGGTGGGACGGGCGCTCAGCTTGTCGTAAGTGTAAATCGCGTAAATGTCCGTCCGTTTGGAGAGCAGGTGGTCGTAACCGAGAGAGGCGGTGTTGCGAAAGCTGTTGGTCGCATGAGTAGGTCCGGACCGTTGCGTACGTGCCCACTCTGCAAGCAGGAAGTCGGCCGGTGAGAAAGGGATCGACAACCCTGCTTCGTACGTGTGGCTGCCTGTCGGCGTACTCACGTCACTTGTCATCGCCCAGGCCCCGTAGAGCGTCACGAGCTTGAAGTCGTAGGCTGCACCCGCGAGATATGCGTACTGCGCGCCGAGCGGCCCTGCTGCGGTATACCGCACGCGCTGGCCGGACAGCACGGCCGTGAGACCGTGCCCTTGATAAGTCAAGTGAACCCCGAGGTTACCGATGCCAGGCGAACCCGCAACGCCGCCAAGGCCGTAGATGACTGTCGCGCCGAAACCCTTGAAGTTTGGGGTCGTGTATTTGGCGGTGTTATTCCACACCGTGTCGCCGATGATCGTGCCGCCATAATTGGCCACGAACGTCTGGACGACGAGCGGTGAAAAGACGACTGATGATCCGAATGGATTGACGAGGGATTCTGCTGTATAGGTCGGGTTCCGCTGCCGCCCGAAGGTCACCTGGCCGAAATCCCCGTTAAAGCCCACGTAGGCATTGCGCGACCAGAACGGGTCTGTCGCGTTGCGGCCCTGCGCGCCGTTTTGCGGCTGGAAAAAGCTCTCAAGGGCAAAGATGGCGCTGAGGCCGCCGCCGAGGTCTTCCTTGCCGCGGACGCCCCAGAACGAAGTGGTCAGTCCTCCGCTCCCCATCAGTACCGCAGACTGAGGCGTGTCGCTACGTTTGACACTCCCGACGTAGGTACCAACGAGCCCATAAAGCTGGACCTGCGAGCCGCTATCTGCGTGTGCATCGTCAGGCGTCAATGCCAGAGCTGAACCGAAAATTGCCGTCATCCCAAGCGTACCTACAACTTTCCGCGCACGAAGCCGGACCTTGACCCGATTTGTCTTTTCCATTTCGGTTGTCTCCATTCATATTCTTGTGAACGACTTCTTCTTGTGGCATCCCGTAGTAGTACTGATGGATAGCCTTTGAAGCAATGACGCTTCTTGCTAGCATGTCGCTGAAGCTAACGGTGTGACGAGTGAGGGGGCTCCTTCCCCTGAGTCATCCCAGGAGAAGGAGCCGTCATGATGCAAGTGGTTACGGGGAAATCTCTTCGAGCGCGCGATTGGTCGTCTCCACCATTCGTGTGGCGACGAAGAAGCCCACAACACTGACCACGGCAAACATGATGAATACCGCAGCGATGCCTTTCCCGGTCAATACGACGCCGACGATCGCGGGCGCGGCAGCAGAAGCGGCTCGCAGCCAGGACGTTGCGAGACCAGTACCGATCGCACGCATGCGGGTCGGATAGATTTCAGGGGTGTACAGGTACAGAAGTACAGTCGTGGTCGCCATCACAGCGTAGGCCGACGAACCCAGGAACATCACGGACCATGCGCTGCCTGCGCCATGAATGCCCAGAGTGGCGAGCAGGATTCCACTGACGATGAAGCAGGCCATGGCCCAGCGGCGGCGCCCTACCCGATCAATCAGCAACGCGCAAGCAAGCACCCCGCATGTGCTCAGGACGTTCGAGATGGACGCCATATGAAGCGACTCTTGCAGCGACAGATGGTAGACCGTCTTGTAGAGGCTTGGCAGCCAGTTGTTGATGCCATTGGCCACGAAATAGGAACTCGCCCAAAGTAACCACACGACGATGGTGCGTCCTCGGTAAAACGGC
Organism: Burkholderia diffusa; assembly: GCF_902499115.1. GTDB lineage: Bacteria > Pseudomonadota > Gammaproteobacteria > Burkholderiales > Burkholderiaceae > Burkholderia > Burkholderia diffusa. Next base: position 83,154 of record NZ_CABVPN010000023.1, on the reverse strand, counting down.
GAGAAGAGTTCTTTCCAAGTTCCTTTCTGCCTGGACTGGAGACCGTTCAGCAGGCCCACCACGCGCTCGTCGACCTCGGCCTTCTGCGTCTGCGTATCAAGGTTGCGCTTCGTCGTGCTTGACTCTAGCCGCTCGATGATGCGTTCAGCTTTATCGAAACGACCACGTGATATGAGCCACCGCGGCGATTCCGGAAGGCGTGCGATCAGGATCGCTACGACGATGCCAGGAATCCCCCCGATCAGGAACATATATTCCCAACCGAAGGTGGGGACAATGAACGCACCGAGCTGCGCTGCCGCGAGCAGACCCAACGGGAAAATGAGTTCGTACAGAATGAAGAAACGCCCCCGGCCATGCGCTTGAGACAGCTCGTTGATGTACGTGGCGGCCACGGGCACTTCTCCTCCCACGCCGATGCCCTGCAGGAAGCGCATCAGAAACAGCATATGGAAGCTGCCGGCGAAGGCGCATACCACGCTCATGGCTGACATGACGCCCACAGTGATTGTGGCGCTCGGCACACGCCCCAAGCGCTCGGCAAGCCAACCGAAGACCAACGCGCCTACGACCTGGCCAAGATAGCCGGAGGCGATCAGCACGCCGATCTGGCCCGGAGAAAGATGCCAAAGCCCCAGCAGTACAGGCAGGACAAAAGCAAGCGAAAGTGCGTCGAATGCGTCAAAGAGCGTCGCGCTGCCCATGACGATACGTGCTTTGGTGTGCCACTTGCAGAACGGCACGTTTTCGATGCGGAACAGCAGGTTCGCAGCACGCAGTTGCTCGCTCACGGGACGCGTTTCGCTCAGGGATTGACCAGGGCCGACGCCGTAGGCGGTCGAAGGGGTATTCATGCTGTCTCCTGAATAGCTGCATTTTATGGGCCTTCGGTTTTCTTCTTGTTTTGAAGCACCGTTCGCGTTCCTTTCGTGTTTTTTCGCGAAGTCGGTGCTTTTTGCGGTCGTTTCCCGATCCTGTTATGGCGACGAGCGAAATGAGTCTCGCGGGTCGCTGTTGGTGCTCAGCGCTGATAGCGAAGCGGGGCGGCGCTTCGCTAGCGTCATAACGGCTATGAATGCGCCGCGCCTGCGTCAGTCAACGAGGCCTGCCGAACGAAGCGCGTCTGCGATTTCAACGTCCGCGCCTTCTGCGAGCGGCAGCAACGGCGAACGCACCGTGGCGTGCTCGAGGATGCCGCGCGCCACGAGACCGTGCTTGAGTGCCACGGTGCCTTCCATGTGCGAGCCACGGTGGTACACGTTGCGCGTCACCGGCAACAGGCGATCATGGATCGCGCGCGCGGCCTGATAGTCTTTCGCCTTGCCTGCCTTGATCAGTTCGATGAGCGGCTCGGGAGCCAGTCCGCCGTAGCCGACGAGCGCGCCGTCGACGTCGAACATCGTGTGGAGCAGATACTCGTCGTGGCAGGTCAGGATTTGCAGGTCCGGGCGCTCGCGGCGGATGATGGGGATCTCAACGTCCCAGCGACGCATATTGCGCACGCCGTTTTTCATCGCAAAGACGCCCGGTTGTGCGGCGATTTCCAGCTGCGTTTCGAGGTTGTAGGTCGCCTTGGTGGCATCCGGGTACTGGAACAGGATGAGCGGCAGGCCGCTGCCTTCGTAGATCGCACGGTAGCGGTCTTGCGGTGCACCCTTCTGGTAGCCGAAGCGCAGCCAGCCGTGCGACGGATACACCAGACCGGCCGACGCGCCCGCCTCGACAGCGCGCTTCGCTTCGTCCACGGCGACTTGCGTACCTTCGAGCGTGATACCGGCGATGACCGGGATCTTGCCATCGACGGACTTCACGAAGCTTTCAATGACTTGGGCCTGTTCTTTCTGCGTCATGAACGTGCCTTCGCCAGCGTGGCCGAGCACCGTCAGACCTTTAACGCCTTCGATGCTGCCGAGCCAGGAACCCAGTCGTTGAATTGCTGCGTGGTCCACCGCTCCATCGCGGGTGAAGGGGGTAACGGGTGCCGGGACCAAACCGCGCAGATCGATCGCTTTCATAACGTCTCCAAATGTGAGCTTTTCCACTCCTCTTTCCGAGAGGAGAGCCCGCTGCTCGTTTCGCATCAAGCTGGAACAACGGTGCATGCGTTGCAGTGTAGGGATGACCGATTTATGCGGGAACTGCCTAATCGCACATTTCAGCTATACTTATTTGACATATCTTATTGAGGCTTGGCAGTGGACTACGCGGCTTGGAAGCTGTTTATCGACGCGGCGGAACTCGGCAGCTTGAGCAAGGCGGCCGTGGCATACGGGACCAGCCAGCCGCATATCAGTCGTCAGATCGTCGAGCTTGAGCAGTACTGCGGCGGTCGTTTGTTTCAACGCACAGGGCGCGGCGTGGTGTTGACCGATTTGGGAGCGCGGATTGCGCCGCGCGTCAGGACGTGGCTTGCCAGCACGGAGCAGTTGTCCAACGACATCCGCAGTTCGGCGAGTGAGCCAATCGGCGTGGTCAGACTCGGAATCTTGCCGTCCACCGCTCATCCGCTGGTCAGCACCTTGTACCATCGTCTTCGAGAGCGCTTTCCCTTGGTGCAGTTGCAGGTGCGAGAGGGCCAAGGGGCGGTGTTGGATACGTGGTTGGAAAACGGAAGTGTTGACCTTGCGATCCTTTTCCGAAATAGCCCGACGCCGAAAAACGGGGACGAGTATCTGGTCGAGGCGGCGACCTACCTGGTCGGCGCGGAAGGCGATCCTTTGACCAAAGACTCCACGGTTGCTTTTTCCAGGCTCGACGGAATTCCCCTCGTCTTTTTCTGTCGCCCCAATAGCTGGCGCGATCGGCTCGAACAAATCGCGGGGGAACACCGGGTCTGCCTGAATTTCGCGGCAGAAGCCGACTCGTTGAGTCTGCAGGGACACATCGTGGCAGACGGCGGCATCTACGCATTGCTCGGACCTTACGCGATTGCCAATCTTGAAAAGGAATGTCGGTTGCAGGCGTCAATGGTGGTTGAGCCGACCGTGTCGCGCTTCATTGCGCTGGCCATGTCGCCCCACGGCGAACTGACGCTGGCGTGCCGCACGGTGATGCAGCTCACCAAGGAGATCGCGCGGTCGCGCAACCTTTCTTCGGACCTTCGGCTGGGCGTGTCTGCTGCCTTCCTGCGCTCCATTTGAGGACTGTCAGGCGCGAGAATTGTGCGCTTCGCAATGTACTGTTGTTAGAATACGGGTAAATACTTAGATTTTGGCGCATATACTTTGACGCTTCTAGCAGTACTTCAGATGAACCGACGCCAAAAAAATAGGTATGTGATGAAACAGATTTTCGTGGCGGCTGCACTTGCCTTGCTTGCCTCATTTCCGTTGCTTCGTTCGCCCAGACTGTCGCGCCGCTCACGCGCGCACAAGTGCGTGCCGAACTCACCAACCTTGAACGCGCCGGCTACAACCCCATCCCTGACGATGTAGAGTACCCGGCGCGGCTGCAGAAGGCTGAAGCCCGATTGCAAGCGGAACAAATGGCCTCGCAGCGCCAGGCTGCGAATCAGTCCGGCACGCAGCAACGCTAATTCGGCTCGCCGAAAGCCAGCCTAATCTCTGCGGGCAGCCGGACCCTGCCGGTCAGACAGATCTTTTCGAGCCTTAATGACGCTTAGCGGAGACCAGTCGCCGTTCGAATGTCATGGGACGGCAGTCGCGACAGTCCCTTGGTGGCCGAACACCGACGTTCCTCCCCGGCGTTCCCCGAAATTCCGCGATGAACCTTTTTTATGCGCAATTGCCGCCGAGGTAAAAGAGAAGCTCGGCGGCTTCGGTATGACGAAGCAATGACTGAGATCCCGGAAGGCGCATTTGACTGAGAACCCTCGAATAGCGTCATCCCGCCTGAAACGAGGGAAAAACGTCGTTGACGCCAGCATCGCTTGCCCACAGCGGCGCGCGTCAGAGCGACGCGGGCCGATTCATTGCCCCTCCCCTACACGCTCCCCGCCCCCTTCTCCCTCAACCGCGCATCCACCGCGCCGATATTCTTCTCGTGCGCGACCAGCATCAACGACAGCGCGTGATGAATATCCGGATCGGCCAGCGTCGGCAGCAGCGTCTGCAGTTTGCGCACGACCCAGCGTTGCCCGCGGTTCAGAAACGCCATCCGCTCGGCCAGATCATCGATCGCCATCGCCTTTTCATAGAATGAACCGGTCGCACGCGTCGGCATTGCACCGAGCGTCCGAATCGCGTCGACCAGCACGCTGCACCAGTGCGCCTCGTCCTGCCGAATATGCGCGATCAGCCGGTGGAGTTCGGCATCCTCAGTAACCGCTGCCGCAGTCTCGGATGCAACGCGCGCCCCCGCCCGCTCCGCCTCCAGCAATTCATCGAGCGCCGTGAGCAACGCCGCACGCGCCTCATCCACCTCAACAGCCGATGAAGCCGCGCTTGTCTCGACGATCGCCGCCGCATCGCACACGATCCGGTGCAGCACCTCGCCGGCCGACTCGATCGCTCGAATTCGCCCGGCCCCCGTGCCCGCATACAACGCCATCGCCTCGAAATCACCGGTCATCGTACGCAACGGCGAGTCGGTGCTGAACAGATAAATGGGCCGCCCTTCCTCGTCGCCGATCACCACGCGCGCATCACTGAACGGATCACCGCGCTCGCCACGCGTGACACTCGACGGCAGCACGCGCACCCGCGCGCCGCGCGGCCAGTTGATGTGAAAGATATCGGTCAACAGCGTGTCGCCTTCACGCGCATCGACGATCCGCTGCTGGTGATACGCATGCGCGAACGATTCGTGCGTCGCGATGAACGCCGTACCCATCACCGCCCCCTGCGCACCGAGCGCCATCGCGGCGGCCACGTCGGCGCCGTCGACGATCCCGCCCGCCGCGAGCACCGGCAACCGCGTCGCGCGAATCACTTCAGGCAACAACTCGGCCAACGGCCGATCACCACGCACGTGGCCGCCAGCCTCGCGCCCCTGAGCGATCAGCGCCTGCGCCCCGGCCGCCTCGGCCGCGCGCGCATCGTCGAGCGAGCCCACCTGATGAACCACCCGCACGCCCGCATCGCGCAGACGCTGCACGACGCCCGGCATCACATCCCAGAACAACGCAACCACGGGCACACGCAACTCGATACACGCATCGATCTGCGCATTGAGCAATTCGGTCGGCGTCGACGCGGGAATCAGGTTGACGCCGAATGGCCGCTCGGTGGCCGCGCGCACCCGTTCGACCTCGCGCCGGATCAGCGCGACCGGCTCGCGCACCATCCCGAGAAAACCGAACCCGCCGGCGGCGCTCACCGCACTCGCGAGTTCCGCTCGCGCGACGCCGCCCATGCCCGCGAGCACGATCGGCCATGCACAGCCGAGCAGGTCGCAGACGGGGCGATGCAGGATCTGGACGGCGCGGGCCTCCGGCCCGTCGCCACGCGTCGGAATCGACATGCAGCGTCCTCCTTCAAGGATTGGCGGCGCGTCACGGTCAACCGCGAAGGCGCGTGTCGCGCAAGGGCGAAACGGGTCGTGTCGGGCCACGCATCAAATGGGTCACATTGTGACATATTGATCCATGAGACCGCGCGACCAGCGCAATATGCCTGATGCACGTCACGGCGCCAGCGGCCACGCCGGTTCAAGCGGCTCAGGTCCATCCTTCGAGGCGCAGCGTCGAGCGCACGAGCCGCTGCTCCTCCGCTTCGATCTCGCGCAGATAATCGACGCACTGCCGGATATGCTCGCTTGCGGCCTTGCGCGCCTGGTCGGGCAACCGCCCGGTCACCGCGTTGTAGAGCCGCGCATGCTGCCGATCGATCTGCTTTTTCAGCGGCTCGCGGTGATAGAGATTGTTCACCGACGCGAACACGGAACTGAGCAGCAGATCCGTCAGCGACTGCAGCGTGTTGACGAGCACCGGATTGTGCGACGCCTCGCAGATCGCGAGATGGAACGCATGGTCGAGCTTCGCGCGCGCGGCCGGGTCGAGATCCTGCGCGTCGGCCGCGGTCATTTCCTCGTATCGGCGCTTGATCAGGATGAAGTCGGCGGGCGTGCCGCGCAGCGCGGCGAGCCGCGCGGCTTCGGTCTCGAGCATCCCGCGCACTTCGAACAGGTCGTACAGCGTGCGCGGCTGCGAGCCGAGCAGATGCATCATCGGCGAAACCTCGCGCTGCGGGGTCAGGCTCGCGACGAACGAGCCCTTGCCGTGCGTCGTGTCGATGATCCCGCGCGCGCGCAGCAGCTTCATCCCTTCGCGCACGGCCGTGCGCGACACGCCGAGCTTCTCGGTGAGCCGCCGCTCGGACGGCAGCGCCTGCCCGGCCTTGAGCACGCCGTCGACGATCAGTTGCTCGATCCGCTCGGCAACGACGTCGGCGACATTGCGCGCCGGCGCTTGTCGATCCTGCTTTTCCATACTGGTATGACCACTTTGGGCGAATGTCGTTGATTTTCTCACAATCCCTTGTTTGAATTGGGTTTTTCCCCTCGATCGATGCCCCTCGACAGGCACGTCTCGAAAAACTGGTATGACCACGCTGGCGACGTCTGGACATACCCCCTCCGCCCGCCAAGAATGCCGTCCATCCGGTGCGCCGCGCATGCCGCGGCCGCCTGCATGATGAAGAGGGTGGAGACGGAGACACACGATGAGTTTCACCTACGACGAACGGATCGACGGCCCGCTGGCGACCGTCGACCGCGACACACTCGTTGCCGCACTGCACGCGGCTGCGCCCGGCCTCGACGTGCTGCACGAGCGCGAGGCGCTCAAGCCGTTCGAATGCGACGGCCTCGCCGCATACCGCACGGTGCCGCTCGCGGTCGTGCTGCCCGACACGGTCGAGCAGGTGCGCGCGGTGCTGCGCGTCGCGGCCGCGCACAGCGTGCCGGTGGTCGCGCGGGGCGCGGGCACGGGCCTGTCGGGCGGCGCGATGCCGCTCGAAAAGGGCCTCCTGCTCGTCATGTCGAAGTTCAACAAGATTCTCGACATCGACCCCGATGCCGGCATCGCGCGCGTGCAGCCCGGCGTGCGCAACCTCGCGATCTCGCAAGCGGCCGCGCCGCACGGCCTCTACTACGCGCCCGATCCGTCGTCGCAGATCGCGTGCTCGATCGGCGGCAACGTCGCCGAAAACGCGGGCGGCGTGCATTGCCTCAAATACGGGCTGACGGTGCACAACATCCTGAAGGTCGAGATCCTGACGATCGACGGCGACACGCTCACGTTCGGCGCCGACGCGCTCGACGCCCCCGGCTTCGACCTGCTCGCGCTGTTCACCGGCTCGGAGGGGATGCTGGGCATCGTCACCGAGGTGACGGTCAAGCTGCTGCCGAAGCCGCCGAGCGTGAAGGTGTTGATGGCGAGCTTCGACGACGTCGCCGAAGCCGGTGCGGCGGTCGCGCGGATCATCGGCGCGGGCGTGATCCCCGGCGGGCTCGAGATGATGGACAACCTCGCGATCCGTGCGGCCGAAGACTTCATCCACGCGGGCTATCCGGTCGACGCGCAGGCGATCCTGCTGTGCGAACTCGACGGCGCGGCGACCGATGTCGACGAAGACGCCGAACGCGTCGCCGCGCTGCTGCGTGAGGCCGGCGCGTCGGAAATCCGCGTCGCGCGCGACGAAGCGGAGCGTCAGCGTTTCTGGGCCGGCCGCAAGAACGCGTTCCCGGCGGTCGGCCGCATGTCGCCCGACTACTACTGCATGGACGGCACGATCCCGCGCCGCGAACTGCCGCGCGTGCTCGAAGGGATCGCCGCGCTCTCGGCCGAATACGCGCTGCCGGTCGCGAACGTGTTCCATGCGGGCGACGGCAACATGCATCCGCTGATCCTGTTCGACGCGAACCGTCCCGGCGAGCTCGACCGCGCGGAGGCGCTCGGCGGCAAGATCCTGGAGCTGTGCGTCGCCGTGGGCGGCAGCATCACCGGCGAACACGGCGTCGGGCGCGAGAAGATCAACCAGATGTGCGTGCAGTTCAACGCCGACGAAATCACGTTCTTCCACGCGGTGAAGGCCGCGTTCGATCCGCGGCGCCTGCTCAATCCCGGCAAGAACATCCCGACGCTGCATCGCTGCGCGGAGTTCGGCGCGATGCACGTCCATCACGGCAAGCTGCCGTTTCCCGAACTGGAGCGCTTCTGATGCGACGCGAACGCGAACCCGAATCGATCGACGACAGCGCGGCGCTCGTCGCCCAGGTCGACGCCGCGATCCACGATCGCCAGCCGCTGCACATTCGCGGCGCGGGCACGAAGGCGTTCGTCGGCCGCGCCGTCGAAGGCCGCACGCTCGACGTGCGCACGCATCGCGGCATCGTCGCGTACGACCCGACCGAACTCGTCATCACCGCGCGCGCGGGCACGCCGCTCGCCGAACTCGACGCGATGCTCGACGCGGCGGGCCAGATGCTGCCGTGCGAGCCGCCGACGTTCGGCGGCGCGGCCACCGTCGGCGGGATGTTCGCGGCCGCGCTATCGGGGCCGCGCCGCCCGTGGGCCGGCGCGGTGCGCGACTTTGTGCTCGGCTGCCGCGTGATCACCGGCCACGCGAAACATCTGCGTTTCGGCGGCGAGGTGATGAAGAACGTCGCGGGCTACGACGTGTCGCGGCTGCTCGCGGGCAGCTTCGGCTGCCTCGGCGTCGTGACGGAGGTGTCGCTGAAGGTGCTGCCGAAGCCGCGCGCGACCGGCGATCTCGCGTTGCCGCTCACTGCGGGCGAAGCCGTGCAACGCGTCGCCGGGTGGCGGCGCGCGGGGCTGCCGCTCGCGGGCGCCTGCCACGCGGACGGCGTGCTGCGCGTGCGCCTCGAAGGCGGCGAGGGCTCGGTGAAGGCCGCGCGCGACACGATCGGCGGCGAGCGCATGGACGATCGCGACGACGGGTTCTGGGCGCGGCTGCGCGACCTGTCGCTGCCGTTCTTCGACGATCCCCGCCCGCTGTGGCGCGTGTCGGTGCCGGCCGCCGCGCCGCTCGACCCGCTCGCCGACGCGGTGCTCGTCGACTGGGGCGGCGCGCAGCGCTGGCTGAAAACCGACGCCGCACCGGCCGACGTGCAGCGGTTCGCCGCGCAGTGGGGCGGCCACGCGACCTGCTTCACGGCCGGCACGACGTCCGAGCCGTTCCAGCCGTTGCCGCCCGCGCTGCTGCGCGTGCATCGCCAGCTGAAGGCGCAGCTCGATCCGCATGCGATTTTCAATCCCGGCCGCCTGTACGCGGACGTCTGACGCCAACCCGACTTCGAACCGCCGATGCAAACCAATCTCAGCGAAGCCAGCAAGGCCCTCGACCGGGCCGACGAAGCGGAAGCGATCCTGCGCGCGTGCGTGCACTGCGGCTTCTGCAATGCGACCTGCCCGACCTACCAGGTGCTCGGCAACGAGCTCGACGGGCCGCGCGGACGCATCTACCTGATCAAGCAAATGCTCGAAGGCGAACCGTGCGGCGAGCGCACGCAGCAGCATCTCGACCGCTGCCTGACCTGCCGCAACTGCGAAACGACCTGTCCGTCCGGCGTGCGCTATCACACGCTGCTCGACATCGGCCGCGCGGAAGCCGAGAAACGCGCGCGGCGTCCGGCGCGCGAGCGCCTGCTGCGCGCCGGCCTGCGTCACGTCGTGCCGCGGCCGGCGACCTTCGCCGCGCTGCTGAAGGCCGGCCGCGCGCTGCGCCCGCTGCTGCCCGGCACGCTGCAGGACAAGATCCCGGCCACCGTGCCCGCCGCCATGCCGCGCCCGCCCGTGCGCCACGCCCGGCGCGTGCTGATGCTGGAAGGCTGCGTGCAGCCTTCGCTGTCGCCGAACACGAACGCGGCCGCCGCGCGCGTGCTCGACCGGCTCGGCATCAGCGTGACGCCCGCGCGCGAGGCCGGCTGCTGCGGCGCGACCGAATATCACCTGAACGCGCAGGATGCCGGGCTCGCACGCGCACGCCGCAACATCGATGCATGGTGGCCCGCGATCGCGGCCGGCGCGGAAGCGATCGTGCTGACGGCGAGCGGCTGCGGCGCGTTCGTGAAGGAATACGGCGACCTGCTGCGCTCCGACCCCGTCTATGCCGACAAGGCGCGGCGCGTCAGCGCGCTCGCGCGCGACCTCGCGGAAGTGATCGCGGCCGAGCCGCTCGACGCGCTGGCCGATGCGACGCAGCGTCGCGTCGCGGTTCATTGCCCGTGCACGCTGCAGCATGCGCAGCGGCTCGGCGGCGCGGTGGAGAGCATCCTGACGCGGCTCGGCTTCGATCTGACGAATGTCGCCGACGGCCACCTGTGCTGCGGCTCCGCCGGCACCTATGCGCTGACGCAGCCCGAACTCGCCACCAAACTGCGCGACAACAAGCTCGACGCGCTCGAAGCCGCACGGCCGGACCTGATTGTCACGGCCAACATCGGCTGCCAGACTCACCTGAACGGCGCGGGCCGCACGCGCGTGCGCCACTGGATAGAGCTCGTCGACAACCGACTCGTCAACTGACCGCTGATTCCGGAGGAACGCCATGAAAACGAAGCCCGAACTCGAACTCGCCGACGTCGACCGCATGCTCGCCGCCGCCCGCGCGGAAGCCGAGCGTCACGGCTGGGCCGTGTCGATCGCCATCGTCGACGACGGCGGGCACCTGCTCGCGTTCGCACGCCTCGACGGTGCATCGGCGGCCAGCGCCTGCATCGCGCAGGACAAGGCGCGCGCGGCGGCGCTCGGCCGTCGCGAGACGAAGGCGTATGAGGATATGATCAACGGTGGCCGCACGGCGTTTCTGAGCGTGCCGCTGACGGGGTTGCTCGAAGGCGGCGTGCCGGTGACGGTGGAAGGCCGCATTGCGGGCGCGATCGGTGTGTCTGGCGTAAATTCCGAACAGGATGCGCAGATCGCCCGCGCCGGCACACAAAGCGTCGCGGCCTGATCCGCGCGCGTTTTTCATTCCCCGGGAGGAATCACGATGATCGACCAAGCAGGACTGCAAGTCGCGCCAGCGCTGAGCCAGTTCATTGAAAACGAAGCACTGCCGGGCACCGGTATCGACAAGACCGCATTCTGGAGCGGTTTCTCGGCCCTGGTGCACGACCTCGCGCCGCGCAACCGCGAACTGCTCGCGGAACGCGACCGCCTGCAGCAGGAACTCGACGCGTGGCATCGCGCGCACCCCGGCCCGGTGCGCGACCATGCCGCGTATCGCGCGTTCCTCGAACAGATCGGCTATCTCGTGCCGGTCCCGTCGAACGTCGCGGCAGCCACCGCGCACGTCGACAGCGAGATCGCGACGCAGGCCGGCCCGCAGCTCGTCGTGCCGCTGTCGAACGCGCGCTATGCGCTGAACGCCGCGAACGCACGCTGGGGCAGCCTGTACGACGCGCTGTACGGCACCGACGCGCTGCCGGAGGACGGCGGCGCCGAACGCACCACGGCCTACAACCCGACGCGCGGCCAGCGCGTGATCGACTACGCGCGTGAAGTGCTCGACAACGCGGCGCCGCTCGCGAGCGGCTCGCACCGCGACGCACTGCGCTATCGCGTGGAGGACGGCCAGCTCGCCGTCGAAACCGGCAAGGGTGTCGTGCATCTCGCGCAGCCGGCGCAGTTCGTCGGCTATCAAGGCGCGGCAGGCGCACCGTCCGCGATCCTGCTGAAGCACAACGGCCTGCACCTCGAGATCCAGATCGATGCGTCGACCCCCATCGGCCGCGCCGATCTCGCGAACGTGAAGGACGTCGTGCTCGAAGCCGCGGTCAGCACGATCATCGACTGCGAGGATTCGGTCGCGGCGGTCGACGCCGACGACAAGGTCCAGCTGTATCGCAACTGGCTCGGCCTGATGCAGGGCACGCTGGTCGAGGAAGTCGCGAAGGGCGGCAAGACCTTCACGCGCCGCCTGAACGCCGATCGCGAATACACGACGCCGGCCGGCGGCACGCTGACGCTGCACGGCCGCTCGCTGCTGTTCGTGCGCAACGTGGGCCACCTGATGACCAACGGCGCGGTGCTCGACCGCGACGGCAACGAGATTCCGGAAGGCATCCTCGACGGCGTCGTCACGGTGCTGTGCTCGCTGCATGACCTGAAGGCGAAGCGCAACTCGCGCACGGGCTCGATCTACATCGTGAAGCCGAAGATGCACGGCCCGGTCGAAGTCGCGTTCGCCGACACGCTGTTCGCGCGCATCGAGGACCTGTACGGCCTGCCGCGCAACACGCTGAAGATGGGCATCATGGACGAGGAGCGCCGCACGAGCGTGAACCTCGCCGCCTGTATCGCCGCCGCCGCCGCGCGCGTCGCGTTCATCAACACCGGCTTCCTCGATCGCACCGGCGACGAGATGCACACCGCGATGGAAGCCGGCCCGATGATCCGCAAGGGCGACATGAAGTCGTCGGCATGGATCCAGTCGTACGAGCGCAACAACGTGCTCGCGGGCCTGTCGGCCGGCCTGCGCGGCCGCGCGCAGATCGGCAAGGGCATGTGGGCGATGCCGGACCTGATGCATGCGATGCTCGAGCAGAAGATCGCGCATCCGCGCGCCGGCGCGAACACCGCGTGGGTGCCGTCCCCGACCGCCGCGACGCTGCACGCGCTGCACTACCACCTCGTCGACGTGCAGGCTGTCCAGCAGGAACTCGAGAAGACGCCGTACGCCAGCGAACGCGACGCGCTGCTCGAAGGCCTGCTGACCGTGCCGGTCGTCGAACGCGCCGAGTGGAGCGAGGCCGAGATCCTGAGCGAAGTCGAGAACAACGCGCAGGGCATCCTCGGCTACGTCGTGCGCTGGGTCGAACAGGGCGTCGGTTGCTCGAAGGTACCGGACATTCACGACGTCGGCCTGATGGAAGACCGCGCGACGCTGCGCATCTCGAGCCAGCACATCGCGAACTGGCTGCGCCACGGCGTGATCACCGAGGCGTTCGTGCTCGACGTGTTCAAGCGGATGGCGCGCGTCGTCGATCAGCAGAATGCCGGCGACCCGAACTATCGCCCCATGGCGCCCGGCTATGACCAGTCGACGGCATTCAAGGCCGCGTGCGCGCTGGCCCTGCAGGGCACGTCGCAGCCGAGCGGCTATACCGAGCCGCTGCTGCATCGGTTCCGGCTCGCGTACAAGGCGCAGCAGCACGGCGCGTAAACCCTTGGCATGCGGGCTTTCCCGCATGCGGTTTCGCGAAACGGGCGGCCATCGTGGCCGCCCGTTTTTCATCTGCGAATTCATGCGGATACCGAAATGGATAATCGGTCCGTATCGCATGACCTCAAGTTCCTGCTTCACCGGCCGTTAAAGCAGTAAAACCGGCCAGCGTGGAATTCGCGCCGCTCCTGCCCCTGGCGCAAAGCCTTGCGCCGCAACGCTCCACGCGCGATTGGCAAGTGTCGGCCACGGCGATAAGTTGATCCGGATCAACGGTCCGCAACATTCTCCGCGCATACGAATACGCGCGTTATACTCGGATCAATCCGCGCCGCCCGATTCGTCGGATCGTCGGATCGTCGGATCGCGGCCAAATCTTCCGGTGAACGGAGTGATTTTTGCGGTTTATCTGGCCGCAATCATCGATGATCGGCTCCCGTTCTCCGGTCGATCGGGCGGCATGCGCATCGGAGACCGCATACCGGATCGCCGCCGGCAAATCATACGAACAATCGCATCGGCCCGCCGCCTGGCGCAGATGCCCATCGATCCACGGACCATGGCAGAAACCGACTACGCAATGCCCAGCGAATCCGGTCTGACGGGCCGCATCGCCGCGCAATTTCGCCGGTTCCTGCTGCCGCACCTGATCTTCTATTCAGGGCTGCTGATCGCGCTGCTCCTGTTGCTGCTGTGCGCCATCGTGCTGTACGAAGGCCGTATCGACGCACGCGATATCGCGCGCACCACCCAGCAGAACATCGCGCTGATGGCGTCGTGGGACATCGAGCGCAACATCGAGATCTATTCGCTGTCGCTACAGGCGGTCGTCGACGGCTCGAACGATCCCGAAGTCGCCAGGCTGCCGCTGTCGCTGCGCCGCCAGGTGCTGTTCGACCGCGCGACGACGGCCAAATATCTCGGCGGCATCTACGTGCTCGACGCGAACGGTGACATCGCGGTCGACGGCATGAGCGATGTGCCTCGCAAGGCCAACTTCGCCAACGAACCGTATTTCACGGTGCACCGCGACCACCCGGACGTCGGCCTGTACATCAGCGATCCGTACCATTCCCGACTGCGCGGCGGCTCGCTGAGCATCGCGCTCAGCCGGCGTATCACGCGGCCCGACGGGTCATTCGGCGGCGTCGCCGTGATGTCGATCCGGCTCGAATATTTCCAGAACCTGTTCTCGCGCCTGGCGCTCGGCGATCGCGGCTCCGTCGCGCTGATCAACACCGACGGCCGGATGGTCGCGCGCAAGCCGTACGATCCGGCGATCGTCGGCCGCGACATCAGCAAGGCCAGCACGTTCCGGCACTTCATGACCGCGAACGAGGGCAGCTTCGCCGATACCGCGTCGATCGACGGCGTGCGGCGCCTGTACGTGTTCCGGCATCTCGAAAACGTGCCGCTGATCATCATGGTCGCGCGCTCGGAAGCCGACACTTACGCAGCGTGGTACGACCGTGCGATCCCGATCGGTTCGGCGATGGTCATGCTCGCGCTCGGCTTCGCCAGCTTGTCGCTGCTGCTCGACGTGCAGCTGCGCAAGCGGCACCGTGCGGAAACCGAACTGCAGGCGCTCGCGCGCACCGACGGCCTCACCGGCCTCGACAACCGCCGGATGCTCGACGTCACGCTCGCGCGCGAATGGCGCCGCGCGGCACGCTCGCAACACGCGCTGTCGCTGCTGTTCGTCGACGTCGATCACTTCAAGCGCTACAACGACACGCAAGGCCACCAGGCCGGCGACGACGCGCTCGCCGCGGTCGGCCGCTGCATCGCGGGCTGCCTGCGGCGCCCGGCAGACTATGCGGCCCGCTACGGCGGCGAGGAATTCGTCGTCGTGCTGCCCGACGTCGACACGCCCGGCGCCGTGACGATCGCCGAAGCGATCCGCACCGGCATCCTCGATCTCGGCATCCGGCACGCCACGGGCTCGTCCGACCGCCTGACCGCGAGCATCGGCGTGACGACCTGCTACCCGGAACGCGACGACAGCATCCAGGCCGCGCTGAAGCTCGCCGACGACGCGCTGTACCGGGCCAAGGAACGCGGGCGCAACCGGGTCGTCGTGCAGACGGCCGAGAGCCTGGATCGCACGCCGCGGCGCGCCTGAGCCACGGCAGGCCGCCGCCCCGCCGACCCCGGGCGAAATCGCCGACAATGTCGGCTCGCCGCCGCGCGACACATGTGCCGGCCGGCCCGCGCCCGCTTCACACCACCATGAGACTCAAGGCAAAGATTTTCCTCCTGGCCATCGTGCCATTCCTGCTCGCGATCGCCGGCATCGGCTTCGGCGTGCGCCAGCAGGCGACGTCGCTCGCGCGCACGCAGCATGCGACGATCCAGACCGCCTACCTGTCGAGCAAGGAAGTCGAGCTGAAGCATTACGTCGAGCTCGCGACGAGCGCGATCATGCCGCTGTACGACGCGAGCGGCCGCAATGCGCGCGACGACGCGCTGCTGCGCACCCAGGCGCTCGCGATGCTGCAGAAGATGGATTTCGGCCCCGACGGCTATTTCTTCGTATATGACCTGCACGGCAATGCGCTGATGCATCCGCGCGAGCCCGAGCGCGTCGGCCACAACTACTGGTCGATGCGCGACCCGCAGGGCGCGCTGACGATCCAGCAGCTGATCGGCGCCGCGTCGCACGGCGGCGGCTACGTGCGCTACACGTGGCAGCGGCCGTCGACGGGCAAGCTCGCGCCAAAGCTCGGCTACGTCGTCGCGCTCGAACGCTGGGGCTGGATGGTCGGCACCGGCATCTATCTCGACGACGTCGACAACGCGTTGCAACGCATCGACGCGCGCGCGTCCGCGAACATCGAGCGGACGATGAGCTGGCTCACCGCGATCGCGCTGACCGGCGCGGCGGCGATCGCCGTCTGCGCGCTGGTGCTGAACGTCAGCGAGTCGCGCAGCGCCGACGCGAAGCTCAAGCAGCTCGCGCAGCGTGTCGTCGAATCGCAGGAACAGGAGCGCGAGCGGCTGTCGCGCGAACTGCATGACGGGATCAGCCAGATGATGGTGTCCGCGAAGCTGATGCTCGAATCCGCGCTCGCGCGCTTCGAGCGCGGTGCGACGCGCATGCCCGAAGCCGAGCAGGCGCTCGCGTCGGGCGTCGGACGTCTCGGCGACACGCTGCGCGAAGTGCGGCGCATCTCGCATGCGCTGCGCCCGGCGATGCTCGACGATCTCGGCCTCGCGGCCGCGCTCGAGCAGCTCGTGCGCGAACTCGGCGCGGAAAGCGGCATCGACATCGGCTATACGCAGGTGGCGCACAGCGGCGCGCGGCCGTTGCCCGCGCCGGTCAATACGGCGCTGTTCCGGATCGCGCAGGAAGCGCTCAGCAACATCGTGCATCATGCTCAGGCGTCGCGCGCGGCCGTCACGCTCGACGTCGGCGCGCATTCCGCCACGCTGACCATCGCCGACAACGGCTGCGGCTTCGATGCCGAGCGGTCGCAGACCGACGCGCGCCGCGGCATCGGGCTGCGCAACATGCGCGAGCGCCTCGACGCGCTCGGCGGCACATTGACGATCACGTCGCAGGTCGGCCACACCGTCGTGGCCGCGCGCGTGCCGCTGCGCGCCGCCTGACCACGCGCCCCGTAACCGGAGACCTTTGCCCATGAGCGCCCCCGACATCGCCCGGCCCGCCGCCCGACTGCTGCTTGTCGACGATCACCCGCTGGTGCGCGACGGCCTGCGGATGCGGCTCGAGGCGGCCGACCTGTCCGTGGTCGGCGAAGCCGGCAACGCGGACGAGGCGCTCGCGCTCGCCGCGTCGCTCGAGCCCGATCTCGCGCTGATGGACGTCGGCATGAACGGGATGAACGGCATCACACTCGCCGGCGTCTTTCACGAGCGCTTTCCGGGGATTCGCGTGCTGATGCTGTCGATGCACGACAACGTCGAATATGTGACGCAGGCCGTGCGCGCCGGCGCGAGCGGCTATCTGCTGAAGGATTCACCCGCGAGCGAGATCGTGCGCGCGATCGGCGCGGTGCTCACGGGGCAGACGTTCTTCAGCGAAGGGCTCGCCGCGCGGATGATCCAGGCGAGCGCGACCGCGTCGCCGCTCGACCGCCTGACGCCGCGCGAACGCGACATCCTCGATGCGCTGGCCGAGGGGCTGTCGAGCAAGCAGATCGCGCAGCAGACGGGGCTCTCGGTGCGCACGGTGGAAACGCACCGGCTCAATCTGAAGCGCAAGCTCGAGATCGAGGGGCAGGCGGAGCTGATCAAGTTCGCGGTCGAGCATCGGCGGCGGTAGCCCCCCCGACACCGGCGTTGCGTCGTGCCGAACATGACGCCGCCACCGCGAACCCGCAACGAAAAGGGCGCCCGAGGGCGCCCTTGATGCATGCCGACATGCTGAACAGCCGGCCGACTGGCGGCGATCAGTTCGTCCGCGAGTTGTGCTTCTGCAGATACGCGATCAGGCCGTCGATGCCGCCCGACGCGAGCTGGCTCTTGAACTGGCCCTGGTAGACCTGGATCAGCCACGCGCCCGACATGTCGATGTCGTAGATTTTCCAGTCGCTACCGACCTTGCCGAGGCGGTAGCCGACCGACTGGCTGTCGCCCGGCGTCGTGACCGTCGACTGCACCAGCGCATCGGCGCCCGACGCGCCGCCGGCCTTGAACGAGAACTTCGCGTCCTGGCCGCCGAGCTGCGCGAGCGACGCGGCATAGGTGCGCGTCATCAGCAGCTTGAACTGCTTGTACAGCTCCTGCTGCTGTTGCGGCGTCGCCTGCTTCCAGGCATCGCCGACCGCGATGCGGGTCGTGCGTTCGAAGTTCGTCGCGGGCAGGAAGCGCTGCTCGACGACTTGCGTGACTTTCGCCATGTCGCCGCCGCGCGCGCCCGGATCGGCCTTCATCGCGTTGACGGTGCCTTCGACCGCATTACGGACGATGTCGACGGGCGCGCTCTGCGCGAAAGCGGAAACCGACACGGCGGCCGCCGCGACGAAAGCAAAGAGATGACGTTTCATACGGATATCGCACTCGATGAGAAAAAACAGCCGGCGAATTGCATCGGTGGCATTGGCCGGTGGGTCGAAGTATAGCGGCCTGGCGGCCGGCCTGCCGCGCGGTGACCGACTGTTACCTTTCAACCCCTTTTGTCACAGGCCCCGTCGCGGCGCGACGCCAGTCGATTATGTAAGCATCCCCATACAAATCGCCGGGCCCCGCGCGCCGATTCCTGCGCTGCGGAGCAAATATCCTTCCCGCCCCTTTACGCTCCAACGTCGCGACCGACGCCACGTTGCGCCGGTATACTCGTTGTTTTGTCCTTGCCAGCCCCTCCCCGCCGCCACATGGTGACATCTCTCATTGTCCGACTCGTCGCATGGTCGGTACGCCGCCCCGTCTGGGTCGTCGTGCTGTCGCTCGTCGTCGCCGTCTTCAGCGGCGTCTACGTCGCGCAGCACTTCAAGATCAACACGGACATCAGCAAGCTCGTCGATGCCGAACCCCAGTGGGCCGCGCTCGGCCAGGCCGTCGACAAGGCCTTCCCGCAACGCAACGGCACGATCCTCGCGGTGGTCGAGGCCCCGGCACCCGAATTCGCAACCGCCGCCGCGCATACGCTCACCGAAGCCCTGCAGAAGCAGGCCGACGCCGGCCGCATCGGCCAGGTCGCCGAACCCGGTGGCGGCCCGTTCTTCGAGCACAACGGGCTGCTGTTCCTGTCGCCGCAGGAAGTGTCGGACACGACGACACAGCTCGCGAGCGCGCGGCCGCTCGTCAACGAACTCGCGAAGAACCCGAGCCTGACCGGGCTCGCGACCACGCTGTCCACCACGCTCGGCCAGCCGCTCCTGACCGGCCAGGTGAAGCTGCCCGCGATGGCGAAGCTGCTCGCGCGCAGCGCCGCGACGGTCGACGACGTGCTGGCCGGCAAGCCCGCCGCGTTCTCGTGGCGCGGGCTGGTCGACAGCGATGCCGCGCGCCAGCCGGCCCGCGCGTTCGTCACGGTGCAGCCGGTCGTCAACTACGGTGCGCTGAAGGCCGGTGCCGAGACGACCCAGGTGATCCGCGACACGGCGAAAGCGCTCGGCCTCGAGCAACGCTACGGCGCGGTCGTGCGGCTGACCGGCGAACAACCGCTCGCCGACGACGAATTCGCGTCGGTCGAAGACGGCGCCGCGCTCAACGGCGCGCTCACGCTCCTCGCCGTGCTCGTGATCCTGTGGCTCGCGCTGCGCTCGAAGCGGATGATCGGCTCGGTGCTCGTCACGCTGTTCGTCGGCCTCGTCGTGACCGCGGCGCTCGGCCTTGCGATGGTCGGTTCGCTGAACATGATCTCGGTCGCGTTCATGGTGCTGTTCGTCGGCCTCGGCGTCGATTTCTCGATCCAGTACGGTGTGAAGTACCGCGAGGAACGCTTCCGCGATCCGCGCATCGATCACGCGCTGATCGGCGCCGCGCACTCGATGGGCATGCCGCTCGCGCTGGCCACCGCGGCCGTCGCGGCGAGCTTCTTCTCGTTCATCCCCACCGCCTATCGCGGCGTGTCCGAACTCGGCCTGATCGCAGGCGTCGGGATGTTCGTCGCGCTGCTCACCACGCTCACGCTGCTGCCGGCGCTGCTGCGCCTGTTCGCGCCGCCGGGCGAATCGAAGACGCCGGGCTTCCCGTGGCTCGCGCCGGTCGACGACTACCTCGATCGCCATCGCAAGCCGATCCTGATCGGCACGCTCGTGGTCGTGATCGGCGCGCTGCCGCTGCTCGCGT
Source organism: Burkholderia diffusa (assembly GCF_902499115.1). Lineage (GTDB taxonomy): Bacteria > Pseudomonadota > Gammaproteobacteria > Burkholderiales > Burkholderiaceae > Burkholderia > Burkholderia diffusa. The sequence continues at coordinate 63,313 of NZ_CABVPN010000023.1, read as the reverse complement.
TCCTGCACTTCGACTTCAATCCGCTGCATCTGAAGGATCCGAACAGCGAATCGATGGCGACATTGCTCGCGCTGAAGGATTCGCCGGAAGCGGCCGTCAACGACGTCACGCTGCTCGCGCCGTCGCTCGCCGAGGCCGACGCGGCCGCGAAGCGCCTCGACGCGCTGCCGGAAGTGGGCCGCACGACGACGCTGTCGACCTTCGTGCCGGCCGACCAGCCGGCCAAGCGTGCGGCGATCGCCGCCGCCGCGAGCGACCTGCTGCCCGCGCTGACGCAGCCGGCCGCGCCGCCCGCGACCGACGCGCAGCGCGTCGCCGCGCTCAAGCGCGTGTCGGACCTGCTGAGCTACGCGGCCGAAGATCACCCGGGCCCGGGCGCGGCCGCCGCGCAGCATCTGTCGGCATCGCTCGCGAAGCTCGCCGCCGCGGATGCCGCGACGCGCGACCGCGCCGAACGCGCGTTCTCCGACACGCTGCGCATCGCGCTCAATCAGCTCGCGACGCTGCTGCAACCGCAGGACATCACGCGCGAATCGCTGCCGCCGCAGCTCGTGCGCGACTGGATCGCGCCGGATGGCCACGCGCTCGTGCAGATTTCGCCGAAGGTGCCGACGGGCGTCGATCCGAACGACGACACGATGCTGCGCCGCTTCGCGAAGGCGGTGAAGGCCGCCGAGCCGGGCGCGATCGGCGGCCCGATCTCGATCCTGCATTCGGCCGACACGATCATCAACGCGTTCCTGCATGCGGCGCTGTGGTCGATCCTGTCGATCACGATCCTGCTGTGGATCACGCTGCGACGCTTCGGCGACGTGCTGCGCACGCTGGTGCCGCTGCTCGTGTCGGGGCTCGTCACGCTCGAGATGTGCGTCGTGCTCGGCATGTCGCTGAACTTCGCGAACATCATCGCGCTGCCGCTGATGCTCGGCGTCGGCGTCGCGTTCAAGGTGTACTTCGTGATGGCATGGCGCGGGGGCCAGACGGGCCTGCTGCATTCGAGCCTCACGCACGCGGTGCTGTTCAGCGCCGCGACGACGGCAACCGCCTTTGGCAGCCTGTGGCTGTCGCATCATCCGGGCACGTCGAGCATGGGCAAGCTGCTCGCGCTGGCGTTGACCTGCACGCTGATCGGCGCCGTGGTGTTCCAGCCCGTCCTGATGGGCAAACCGCGCGTCAAACGCGCCAAGAACCAATCGCAAGGAATCAATGAATAAGGTGCGAATCATTGCGGCGACCGTTGCCGCCACCGCAGTGCTGTCCGGCTGCGCGACGGGACCGAACCGCAACCCCAATGACCCGCTCGAGCCGATGAACCGGGCGATGTACAAGTTCAACGACACCGTCGACACGAACATCGCCCAGCCGATCGCGAAGGGGTACCAGAAGGTCACGCCGACGCCCGTGCGCACCGCGATCAGCAACTTCTTCTCGAACCTCGGCGATCTCGGCAACATCGCGAACAACCTGCTGCAGCTCCGCATCACCGATGCAACCGAGGATCTGATGCGCGTGGCGATGAACTCGGTGTTCGGCGTCGGCGGCCTGATCGACATCGCGACACCGGCCGGGCTGCCGAAGCATCATCAGGATTTCGGGCTGACGATGGCGCGCTGGGGCGTGCCGTCCGGCCCGTACCTCGTGCTGCCCGTGTTCGGGCCGAGCACGATCCGCGATGGCGTCGGCCGCGCGGTGGACGTTCGCTTCAACCTGCTCAACTACATCGAGCCGGCCGTGCGCAATCCGATGTACATCGCGCAGTTCATCAGCGCGCGTTCGGACCTGCTCGGCGCAACCGACCTGCTGAAGCAGGCCGCGCTCGATCCGTATTCGTTCGTGCGCGACGCATACCTGCAGCAGCGCAAGTCGCTGACGTATCGCAGCCAGTCGTCGTCGGGCACGCTGCCGACCTACACCGAGCCGGGTGAATCGGGCGCCGTGCCGGCGGCCACGCCGGCCGTGCCGGGGTTGCCGAACTACGAGGATCCGGGCGAGGGTGCCGCACCGAACAACGCGCCGGCTGCGCCGGGGTTGCCGAAGTATGACGATCCGGGTGCGGACGGCGCGACGCCTGCGAGTACGCCTGCGAGTACGCCTGCGAGTATGCCTGCGAGCGCGCCTTCGAGTGCGCCTGCAGCGGCGCCTGCGGCTGCGTCGGTCGGGGCGACGACCGCGCCGGCCGCCAACGGCGCGCCGATCGCGCCGGCGATGCCGACGGTGCCCGCGAGCGGTCCGGCCGCGCAGTAACGCGCACGGCATCCGCCCGCAAGCCGAAGAGCGCTGCATCATGCAGCGCTCTTTTTTTTGCGTGTCCGGAAAACGAAAAAGGGAAGGGGGAGAGGAGAAGCCGAACGCGGCGAGCGCCGGTCAGACGATCCGCATCGCGCCCGCACGTTCGAACGCGTGCCGCGCCTGGATCAGCGTCGTGCGCGCCGCGCGCGCATCGCCCGCGACCTGCAGCAACGGGCCAAGCTGCGACGGCTGCTTCAGCAGCTCGCTCAGGATCGGCAGAATGGCCGTGCTGCCGTCGTCGCGCAGGCCGGCCGTCGCCGCGCGCGGCAGCGTGCGCCACGCAGGGTCGACGATCGCGCGGCACACCGCGAACGGCACGCCGCGCGACGCCGCGAAGGCCGCGGCGATATGCGATTCCATGTCGACGGCAAGCGTGCCCTTCGTGCGATGCAGCGACGCCTTTTCCTGCTCGCTGACCACCGGCGCGCCGACTGCCGCCATCGTGCCGCGCGTGACGCGCGCCCACACCGGCGTGTCGTGCAGCGCGGCGACGAGCCGCGCGCTCCAGCCCGGATCGGTCTGCACGCGGCCGAACGGCCCGTCGATCGCGTCCGCGATCACGAGCGCGCCCGGCGCGAGATCGGGTGCGAGCCCGCCCGCCGTGCCGAAGCTCACGATGCCCGCGCAACCGCGCGCGGTCGCCTCTGCCAGCGCGCGCTCGAGCCGGTCGGCCCGCGCCGCGAACACGGCCTCGACGCCGTGACCGCGCGCGATGCGTGCCTCGAATGCCATCCCCGTGACTGCGATGACGGGCAACGTGCCGTTGTGCTGCGCCGGTGCCACGCGTTACATCCCGACCGTCACGCGCGTCGCATTGGCGCGCTTCAGGTTGCGATAGCGCGCGAGCGCCCACAGCGGGAAGAACTTGCGATACCCGTGATAGCGCAGGTAGAACACGCGCGGGAAGCCGGTCGCCGTGAAGCGCGTCTCGTCCCACAGGCCTTCTTCGTTCTGCTGCGCGATCAGGTAGTCGACGCCGCGTGCAACGGCCGGGTTGTTCACCTCGCCCGCCGCCATCAGGCCGAGCAGCGCCCAGGCCGTCTGCGACGCGGTGCTCGGCGCCTGCTCGAAGCCGCGGTAATTCAGCTTGTAGCTGTCACCGTCCTCGCCCCAGCCGCCGTCCTTGTTCTGGATCGACAGCAGCCACTGCGCGCCGCGCTTCACGCGCGGATCGTCCGGCGTCAGGCCGGCCGCGTTCAGCGAGCACAGGGCCGTCCACGTGCCGTACACGTAGTTCATCCCCCAGCGGCCGTACCAGCTGCCGTCCGGTTCCTGCTCCTTCAGCATGTAGTCGAGCGCGCGACGGGCCGGCTCGCTGTTCAGCGCACTCTCGCCAAGTTGCGACAGCATCGACAGGCAGCGGCCCGATACGTCCGAGGTCGGCGGATCGAGCAGCGCGCCGTGATCCGAGAACGGGATGTTGTTCAGGTAGTACTGCGTGTTTTCCGGTTCGAACGCGCCCCAGCCGCCGTCGCTGCTCTGCATGCCGACGACCCATTCGCGCGCGCGCGCCATCGATTCGCGATACGTATCCGTCTGCTTGAGCTTCTGCGCACGGTCCATCGCCATCACGACCACCGCCGTGTCGTCGACGTCCGGATAGTGCGCGTTCGCATACTGGAACGCCCAGCCGCCCGGCCGCACGTTCGGTCGGCGCGAGATCCAGTCGCCGCGCACGTCGAGGATCTGCAGCGGGCGCAGCCAGTCGAGGCCGCGCAGCACGGCCTCCTCGGCACGCGCGTCACCGGTTTCGAGCAGCGCATGCGCGACAAGCGACGTGTCCCACACCGGCGACAGGCACGGCTGGCAATACGCTTCGTCCTCGTGCACGACGAGCAGCTTCTCGATCGACTTGCGCGCGATCGCGCGGTTCGGATGATCTTCCGCATAGCCGAGCACGTCGTACATCATCACCGCGTTGGCCATCGCCGGATAGATCGCGCCAAGGCCGTCCTCGCCGTTCAGGCGCTCGTCGACGAACGACACGGCCTGGCGGATCGCGCGTTCGCGCGTGTAGCTCGGGAACAGGCCGTCGACCGCGCGCAGCGCGTGGTCGACCACGCGGAAGAACGCGAACCAGCCAGGGCTCTGGTGGCCCTGGCGCGGCAGCAGGCCGGCGTTGACGGGCGGGTCGATGAACAACTCGTCGATGCGCACGCCGCGCGGGTTCTTCGCGATCGGACGCTTCGCGTTCAGCACCAGCAGCGGCACGATCACGGTCCGTGCCCAGTACGACACCTTCGACAGGTGGAACGGGAACCATTGCGGCAGCAGCATGATTTCGACCGGCATCATCGGCACCGCGCGCCACGGAATCGCACCGTACAGCGCGAGCTGGATCCGCGTGAACACGTTCGACATCTCGGCGCCGCCCATCGCGTGGATCGCGCGGCGCGCACGCTGCATGTGCTCGGCGTTCTCGTCGTCGCCAATCACCTTCAGCGCGAAATACGCCTTCACGCTCGCGCTGATGTTCGGCGCGCCGTCGGTGAACAGCGGCCAGCCGCCGTCGGCCTGCTGGATGCGACGCAGATAGCGGCCGATCTTCTGTTCGAGCTCGAGGTTCGGCGTCTCGCCGAGATAGTGGACGAGCAGTATGTATTCGGCGGGAATCGTCGAATCGGCTTCGAGTTCGTAGACCCAGTGTCCGTCCGCGTTCTGCGCGGCCAGCAGCGCGTCGGTCGCGCTGGCGACAGCCGCGTCGAGTCCGGCCGGCACGGTGCCGGCGGACAGGTTAGCCATATCGGTGAGATCGTTCATCGGTCCCTCTCTTATTGTGTCTGGAGCACGTCCGCGGCCAGTTGGCCGGAACGGATCGCGCCCTCGATCGTGGCGGGCAAGCCGGTGGCAATCCAGTCACCCGCCAGCACGAGATTGGTCCAGCGCGTACGCACGGCCGGACGTTTCATTTCCTGCGACGGCACCGCCGCAAACCCCGCGCGCGGCTCGACGACGAGCTGCCACGCGGGGAGGGTTTCCGGGTTCGCGCCGGTCACGCGCGCGACGTCTTCCCAGATGCGCCGCGCGAGCGCATCGCGCGGCATGTCGAGCCAACGGCCCGCGTCGCGGATCGTCGCCGCGAGCGGACCATCGCCTGCGCGCACCGCGTCGACGATGCCGTTGACGACGGCCGTCTGCAGCGGGCTGCCCGCCGGTGTATCAACCGCGAAATACGCGGTCACGACCGCGCTGAACGTGTCGGGCGCGGTGAGATCCGGGACGAGCGGCTGCGCGACCTCGGGCGGCACAGCCAGCACGACCGCGTCGCCCGGCGCGAGATCGACACGCTCGCCGCCGATCGCGACCGCATCGACCGCGTTGCCGTGCGCGCCGAATTCGAACGCATCGAGCCGCGAGTTCAGGCGGATCTGCGCGCCGCCGTGCTGCAGCATCCGCAGCGCCGGTTCGACGAATGCGCTGCCGAGGCCGTGGCGCGCGACGAGCGGGCGCCAACCGGGGCCGCCCGCGGCAAACATGCCGCACAGTGCCGCGCGCGCGAGCTCGGCGCTCGCGTGGCGCGGTTCGACGTTCAGCACCCCGAGGAAATACGGCCGCAGCCAACGATCCCACAGCACGCCGTCGCATCGCATCGTCTGTGCGAGTGAGCGCCCGGTGCGCGCGAACGCGAGCGACGCCAGCGCGAGGTAGTCGACCGGCGTGGTGCCCGGCGCACGCGACGCGGCATCGAACAGCCACGACGGCCAGCGCCCGTTGCCGAAGCGCAGCGTCCAGCGCTGCTGCGACGCGACGTCGATCACCGGATATTCAGGCAGTGCGGGCCCCGTGAGCTGATCGGCCGCGCCGATCGCGCGCAGGTAGCGCTGCGTCGCGGACTGCCCCGCGAAGACCTGGTGCAGCCCGCCGTCGAGCGTCGTGTTCAGCGTCTCGTCGAACCACGAGCGGCAGCGGCCGCCAGCATGCGCATGCGCGTCGTGCAGCACGATGCGCCGCCCGCGGCGTTGCAGCTCGACGGCGGCCGACAGGCCCGCGAGTCCTGCACCGATCACGTGGACGGTTCTGGGCATTGGCTCAGAACAGCGCGTAGCGCGCGGCGATCATCAGCATGCGCGCCTTCGGCTTGCGCAGCGGCACGCGCGGGGCGGCGAAGCCACGCGCGATCGCGGCTTCCAGAATGCAGCGGTACGCGCCTGACATGATGCGCGGCGCCTTGACCTGCGCGCGCGTGCAGCGATCCATCACGGCGTCCGCCGCGCGGAAATGCTCGAGCGCACGCTCGACGAGCGTTGCGCACACGCGCGGCAGCGCCGGGTCGCGCACGATCGTCGCCGGATCGGTGATCGCGATGCCTTCGCGCGCGAGCAGCTCGCGCGGCAGGTAGCAGCGGTTGATCGCCGCGTCGTCGTCGATGTCGCGCAGGATGTTCGTCAGCTGCAGCGCGCGGCCGAGGTGGTGCGACAGCTCGATGCCTTCCGCCTCCGGGATCCCGAAAATCCTCACCGACAGACGGCCGGCCGCACTCGCCACGCGATCGCAGAACAGGTCGAGCGTCGATTCGTCCGGTGCGCAGATGTCCTCGGCGGCGTCCATCGCCATCCCGTCGATCATCGCGTGGAAGTCCTCGCGCTTCAGGTCGAATGCGCGGATCTCGCGCTCGAGCGCGACCAGATGGCGCGGCGGCTGGCCGGCGAAGCACGCGTCGATGTCCGCGCGCCAGCGATCGAGGCCCGCGTTGCGCTCGGCGCGCGGCAAGTCGCTGTCGGCGATGTCGTCGACCGCGCGGCAGAACGCGTAGACCTGGAACATCGCGTCGCGCTGCACCGCCGGCAGGATGCGCATCGCCAGATAGAAAGAACTGCCCGATGTGACGGCAGCGGCGTCGGTTTCTTGTTCGTCCACGACGAGATTGGAAACGGCCAAGACGAGCTCCACGGAGACACCCACGCGGGGCGATTGAAGAAGCCATGCCCGGCTGGGTTGGTCAGGGCGTCAAATGCGTGCGAGATATGCGAACGATCGACGCAGACAGGCACAAATTACCGGCCGGATGCCGGAATTGGGCGAAAGTATAGCAATCTTTGAAGTTCGAAGGGCGGAGACGCGCCGCGCCCGGCAGGCCGTCAGGGGGCTCGGGCCTGCGTGGCCGGGCGCGCCCGAGAGCGGCGTCGCGCCGCCCGTCAGCCGTAGACGATGTCGCGCTGCAGATCGAGCGCAATGAGCCCCATTTCACGGGTCAGCTGCAGCATCGAGCGGCGTTCGAGGCGCGAGCCCATGAAGCTCGTCACGCGCCCGTCGGGGTCCGCCGTAAACTGGAACGACGGGCCGCCGGTGCCGAACCACGCGCCCGGCACGTCGGGCGACTCCTGCCAGTCGATCTGCTCGAACACGCGCGCGATCCCCGCGCGCACCACGTCGCCAGGGCCGATCGGCGGCGCGATCTCGCCCAGGTCGTCGAGCGAATAGGGGCCAGGCTTGTCCGGCCGCCGGTAGAAGAGGTAGTCGACGTTCATGGGGCGCAATCGGAAGCAAAGCGTCAAATTAGCGCGCTTCGGCGCAAATTCAAATCAGATCAGGACGAATTGTGGCCTGAACGAGACAAAAGGGCCGCATCGCGGCAGCCGATCCGGGCACGCGCACGCGCACGGTCGGGCCGCGCGTTCATGCTTGGACGCGCGCGGCTTCGTCTAAGATGAACACCTCTCTCGAAAAAGACACGGACACCATGGAGACGAATGTAACCGCTGCCGCGCAATCCGGCCATCCCGTTTTCGTGCTTGTGCACGGCGCGTGGCATGGTGCGTGGTGCTACGCGCACGTCGCGGCCGCGCTGGCCGCGCGCGGCTACCTGTCGATCGCGCGCGACCTGCCCGCGCACGGCGTCAACGCCCGCTTTCCCGCGTCGTATCTCGAACGGCCGCTCGACGAGGACGCATTCGGCGCCGAGCCGTCGCCGGTGGCGAATACCACGCTCGACGATTACGCGACACAGGTGATGCAGGCGGTCGACGACGCATACGCGCTCGGGCACGGCAAGGTCGTGCTCGTCGGCCACAGCATGGGCGGCCTCGCGATCACGGCCGCGGCGGAGCGCGCGCCGGAGAAAATCGCGAAGATCGTCTATCTCGCGGCGTTCATGCCCGCGTCGGGCGTGCCGGGCCTCGACTACGTGCGTGCGCCCGAAAACAAGGGCGAAATGCTGGGCCCGCTGATGCTCGCGAGCCCACGCGTCGCGGGCGCGCTGCGGATCGATCCGCGCAGCGGCGATGCCGCGTATCGCGCGCTCGCGAAGCGCGCGCTGTACGACGACGTCCCGCAGGCCGACTTCGAGGCGGTGGCGAACCTGATGACCTGCGACGTGCCGGCCGCGCCGTTCGCGACCGCGATCCCGACGACCACCGCGCGCTGGGGCGCGATCGATCGCCACTACATCAAGTGCCTGGCGGATCGCGTGATCCTGCCCGCGCTGCAGCAGCGCTTCATCGACGAAGCCGACGCGTTCGTGCCCGGTAATCCGACGCACGTGCACCAGCTCGACAGCAGCCATTCGCCGTTCATGTCGCAGCCGGCCGTGCTGGCCGGCGTGCTCGTGGATATCGCGAAAAGCTGAACGGCGCGGATCGCACGCGTGAAGCGGCGGCGCGGCGGTTACGCGTAGGCGACCGACCGATCGCGCCCGAGCCGCTTCGCGCGATAGAGCGCGGTGTCGGCCTCGTTGACGAGCGTGTCGAACGCCAACGCGCCCGCCGTCGCGCACGCGCAGCCGACGCTCGCCGTCACCGGCACGCTGACGCCTTCCGCATCGACCGGCGTGCTGCCGATCGCGTCGCGCACCTTGTCGGCCACCCGCATCGCCTCGTCGAGATTCGTGCACGGCAGCAGCAGCGCGAATTCCTCGCCCCCGAAGCGGCCGAACGTATCCTGCGCGCGCACGATCGAAGCGACGCGGCGCGCCGTCTCGCGCAATACCGCGTCGCCGGCCGCATGCCCGAACCGGTCGTTGATCGTCTTGAAGTGGTCGAGGTCGAATAGCAGCACCGACAGGTCACCGCCGTAGCGCTGCCAGCGCGCGAACTCGTCGCCGAGCCGCGCCTCGAAGAAACGACGGTTCGCGATGCCGGTAAGACCGTCGCGATTCGCATGCTCGCGCAGCTTCGCGACCGCCTCCTCGCGCTCGCGCTGCATCACGCTCACGTGCGTGACGTCCGAGATCGTCACGCACACGGCCTCGACTTCGCGGCCACGCGTGAGCGGCATGAACGTGCAGTCCTGCTGCATGTAGTCGACGCCGCCGGTGATCGGCCGGTCGTGTTCGAAGCGAAACAGGTAGGGCCGCTGCTCCCACGAGCTGAATGCGAAACTGCCGAGCTGGAACACGCTCTCGAGCTTGCGTTCGAGCCATGCGCGCGGCAGTTCCGGAAAGCGGTCGAACAGGTTGCGGCCGATCACGTCGGCAGCCGGGATACCGCTGTGGTCCTGCATGAAGCGATTCCACATCAGCACGTTCATCGTGCGGTCGAGCACGAACAAGCCGAAGCCGACCCGTTCGATCACGAGGTCGCTCAGCGACGCGGCGGTGGTGATCGGGGTAGCGGTCATAGCGCGGACAGCAACGCGTCGAGCGCGTCGCCCATCAGCCGGATCGAATCCTCGGCCATCAGCATCACGAAATGTGCGCGGAATGCGTGATCCTCGAGGCCGAAGTTCACTTCGAGCAGCAGCGCGACGCTCCATGCGAGCGCGGTCGGCTGGAACACGTCGTCGAACGACACGTTCGCGCCGAGCAGCCCCGGCGGGAAGAACACGGGCTTGCGGCCGAGTTCGTCGAGAATCGACGCGACGCACGCGCTCATCAGCACGTTCGCGACGTCGAACACGAGTTCGTCCTGCGTGGCCATGCCGGCGTACACGCCGTCGCCGAACGTGCGGTCCATCAGCGACATGAGCCGCGCGACGCCCGCGCTGCGGCACAGCACGATCGCCTCGCCCTTGATGTCGGAACGGAATCCCTGGCGCACGGCCGTCACGTTCTCGTGGATGCCCGTCATCTCGCGCAGCGCGTCGCCCGCATCGGCAGCCTTCACGACGCGCACGCGCGGGACCGAGAGCTCGATGAAATGCCCGAGCAGGAGCGCGAGCCGTGCGGCGGCGCGGCCCATCGCGAGGTTGGCGATCTCCTGCAACGCGTCGCGTTGCTCCGCCGTGAACACCGATTCAGGCATACAACCCATACTCCTTGAGAATGGGCAGCAACGCCTCCGACGTCACGGGCTTGGCAACGAATGCGATCGCGCCCAGCTCGCGCACGCGTGCTTGCGCCTGCGGCTGAATATCGGCGGATACCACGATCACGAACGTGTTCAGATCTTCGTGGCGCAGTGTCTCGAGCACCTGATAGCCGTTCATGTCGGGCATCGTCAGGTCCAGAAACATCACGGAAGCTTTGCCGTCACGATAGAGCGCCAGAGCCTCGCGACCATTCGCCGCATACGCGACGTCGACGTCCCAGTCTCCCGGCAGTGCCTTTGTCAGAAGTTTGCGAGCGAGCAAGGAGTCGTCGGCGATCACGATCGGCAAAGGCATGGCGGCGAAGCGGTATACGGAATGGTCTCTCTCGCGTTAACGACTGCGCGGCGCAATTCTTGAGGCGCCATGCAATCAAGCGTGGGCCCCACCGTGCGGCCGCGCGTGGGCGTCGCGGCGCGAGGCACGCGACACACCGCGCCGCGAACGCCGGCGGGCGCATATATCTGTCATAGGGAAAGCAAGGCGCGATTCTCTGAGTAAACCGAGGGCAGTGCAACTCGCCATTTTCACCATTTCGAACAGAATCGGTTCGATCGCGCGGCATTCCGAAAACAGTCGCGGCCATTTTCAAGATAAGCACGCAAAATTTTTCTTTGTGTACGTTTGCGCTGCCGGATTCATAGCGTTTTCAAACTTTCATTTCGCACCTGTCGGAATCATCAGGTTGCACATCCGTGCGCCGGTACGGCGAGCAAGCGCAACTCGTTTATGATTGAACATCTCAGCCTGGCCCGCATTCCTCAATGACGTCCGAACGTCCCGCCGACTCCCGCACACCCGCCTCCCCGCCCACCGACGACTGGCAGGACGACGGCAGCTATGCGTCCGGCGCACCCGAGCACGATTTCGCTGTCCGGCGCGTGACACTGATCGTGCTGCTGGTCGCGGCGATCGTGCTGCCGTGCATCTACGTGTCGGTCATGGCGTACAACGACCTGACGGCACGCGAGGCCGCGGCGAGCGACGTGACGATGCGCACCGTGCGCGTCGCCGAGGAGCATGCGCTCAAGGTGTTCGACCTGAGCGAGACGCTCGATGCGCGCATCGTCGACCTCGTGCAGGACATGGACGACGCCACCGTGCGCCGCCACGAATCCGACATCCACGAAGCGTTGAACACGATCGGCGGCGGCTATCCGCAGGTGGCCGCGGTGTCGATCTTCGGTGCGAGCGGGATGCTGCTCGCGAACAGCCTCTACTATCCGGCGCCCTATGCGTCGATTGCGTACCGCGACGACTTCGCCGGCATCCGCGACGGCAAGGTGATCGAGCACATCTCGAAGCTGATGATGGGGCCGCTCAAGCTCGAGAACATCCCCGTATTCAACACGGGCGTCGCGCGACGCCACAGCGACGGTTCGTTCGCCGGGATGGTGTCGATCGCGCTGAAGTCTTCGTATTTCAATGCGTTCTACCGCGACCTGCTCGGCGGTGCGGCCACGCCGATGACGATGGCGCTCGCGCGCTCCGACGGCGCGGTGATCGCGTCGTATCCACCGCCGCCATCGCTCGCGCATACCGATCTCACGGCCACGTTCGGCAACGCGCGCAACGATCCGCGCGCGGGCGTCGTGCGCGTGCGCCACGACGGCGCCAGCAGCGAGATCGTCGCGTACCGCCAGGTCGGCAGCTACCCCGTGTACGTGACGTGTGCGTACCGCACCTCCGCGATCTGGCATGAATGGTACGAACACCTGAGCGTGCTGTTCATCTCGATGTTCGCGCCGTCGATCGCGCTGTGGTCGGTGATCTGGCTGTCGCTGAAGCGGTTGAAGGCGGAAGAGGAAGCCTGGGACCGCTGGCAGGCCGAAGCGTCGATGCGGCGCTCGATCGAATCGGCATACCGGCAGTCGCGCAAGATGCAGGCGCTCGGCAACCTGGTCGGCAGCGTCGCGCATGACTTCAACAACCTGCTGATGATCATCTCGAGCAACGTGCAGATCGCGCGGCGACGCGGCGTCCAGCATCTCGACAAGGAACTCGGCGCGATCGAACGCGCGCTGAAGAACGGCCAGTCGCTCACGCGCCAGTTGCTCGGCGTCGCGCGCAAGCAGCCGCTGCACAACGAAACGATCGACGTCGGCCAGTGGCTCGGCACGTGCCGCGAACTGCTGAAGACGTCGCTCGGTTCGAAGTCGTCGCTGGTCGTCGCGATCGAGCCCGGCATCTGGCCGATCCGGGTCGATGTCGCGGAGCTCGAGCTCGCGGTGATCAATCTCGCCGTCAACGCGCGCGATGCGATGACGGTCGGCGGCCGCTTCACGGTCGGCGCGCGCAACGTGACGCTGCGCCGCGAGGACGGCTTTCCGCTGATCGGCGACTTCGTTCAGATCTCGCTCGACGATACGGGCTCGGGCATGGCGCCCGACGTGCTCGCGCGCGCGTTCGAGCCGCTGTTCACGACGAAGGCGCAGGGAATGGGAACGGGGCTCGGGCTGCCGCAAGTGTTCGCGTTCTGCGAGCGCTCGGGCGGCCTAGCGACGATCGACAGCGCAGTCGGCGCCGGGACGTCGGTGCGCCTTTACCTGCCGCGCGCACGCGTCGAGGACATCGTCCCGCGGTCGCAGCCCGTCTCGCACGACGCCGGCGCGCTGGCGGGCCTGCATGTGCTGCTGGTGGAGGACAACAGTGAAGTCGCAGCCGGCACCGAAGCGCTGCTGACGCTACTCGGGCACCGCGTCACCTACGCACCCACCGCCGACGACGCGTTGCGCCTGATCGAGGGCGCGGCCGCGAACGACGCATTCGATCTGGTGATCTCGGATATCCACATGCCGGGCCGCCTGAACGGCATCGATCTCGCCGAAGCGATCGACAAGCGGCCGGGGAAGCTGCCCGTGATCCTGGTCACGGGATACGCGGAGGAACTCGACCGCACGCGTACCGTCAACGTGCGCGTGCTGTCGAAGCCGTTCGACATCGCACTGCTCGACGAGATCCTGCTCGGCATTCGCGAAGCACGCGATGCGCGGCACGCCGGCGCCTGACCCGCCGCATGCGGGCCCGCGCCGGCCGCGGGAAGGGGACGGCGATCAGGCCGCCTTCAGCACGCGCACCCAGTCGACGTAGCGATCGACGAAACCCTGCAGGAACTTGCGGGTGTCCTCGCTGACGATCTGCCCCTCGTCGTCGATGCGCGCCGGGTCATGCTTGATGAACATTTCCGGCTGCCCGAGCATCTTCACGTCGAGATACGCGAGCACGTTGCGCAGGTGCTGCTGCGCGAGCGCGGTACCGACCGCGCCCGGCGACGTGCCCAGCACGGCGCCCGGCTTGCCGGACCACGAGTTGTGCCCCCACGGGCGCGAGCCCCAGTCGAGCGCGTTCTTCAGCACGCCCGGGATCGAACGGTTGTATTCGGGCGTGACGAACAGCAGTGCGTCGGCCGCTTCGATCGACTGCTTGAAGCGCTTCGCGACTTCCGGAAAATCCGTGTCGTAGTCCTGGCTGTACAGCGGCAGTTCGCCGATCTCGACGAATTCGAAAGAGAAATCGGCGGGGGCGAGCGAGATTGCGGCATGCGCGAGCGCGCGGTTCCAGGAACCGCGACGCAGGCTGCCGACGACGACTGCAACACGATAGGACATGGCTTTCTCCTTCCGGTGAGTGAGGAATCGGATCGATTGATTCCGAACAGGCAAAAAAGGTCTGTTTATAGGCAAGCCAGCCCGCGAGCCGTCCCACGGGGCAAACCAGCCGACTTTCCACAAGGTTTTCCACAGAAATTGTGGATAACTTGATCGTTATGATCTGATGTTACAGAACGCCCGCGTCGCGATTTCGCAACGCGCGACGCGGGGCTCCGGAAAGCATAGCGCAGCGCGCCGACCGGCTTCATGAATTCGTGACGGAACATCCATTGCGGCGCGGCGTCTCGCCCAGTAAGCTGCTCGCACCGCGATGCGCCCGCCCGGTGGCGCGCACACGATCGCCTCCGCTTCGTAAGGCTCCCGATCCGCCATGCCGTCCGCATACGACGACCCTGCCTATCTCGCGCAACTGCGCCGCGACCTGTTGCGCTTCGCACGACTCCAGCTACGCGATGCCGATGCGGCCGAGGATGCCGTGCAGGAAGCGCTGACCGCTGCGTGGACGCATGCGGGCGAGTTCGCGGGACGGTCGGCCCACAAGACCTGGGTATTCGGCATCCTGCGCAACAAGCTGATCGACGTTCTGCGTGCACGGCAGCGGACGGTCAGTCTGTCCGCGCTCGATGCGGAGCTCGACGGCGAATCCGTGCTCGAGCGCGAGTTGTTCAAGGAAAACGGGCACTGGGCCCCGCACACGAAGCCGCGACCGTGGGCGGGCCCCGAAACGCTGTTGCTGCAACAGCAGTTCTGGACACTGTTCCAGGCCTGCCTCGACCATCTGCCGGAACACATCGGACGCGTGTTCATGATGCGCGAATTCCTCGACGTCGAGATTGACGACATCTGCAGCGAACTTACGTTGACGACGAATCATTGCAGCGTGCTGCTGTATCGGGCGCGCACGCGCCTGCGCACCTGCCTGAGCGAAAAAGGACTGACGACCGAAGATGCTGCTGGGGAAATGTAAAGACGTGACGCGACTGCTCTCGGATGCGCTCGACCGAGCGTTGACGCTCCATGAGCGCATGCAGGTGCACGTGCATCTGCCGGCTTGCAGTGGATGCCGCGCATATCGCGAGCAGATCGCGCTGCTGCGAACGGCGGCGCATGCGGCGGCGGGGCGGGGGACTGGGGATGAAGCGGGGGGTGATCGGGATGAATCGTCGGGCGACGGGCGGGAGGGCTAAGTTGCCGATGTCGGTCTGAGGTTGCGCTTTGCAGTTGGCGATGTCGTTGTTGACGTCGTAGGTCGACGCTCGAGGCAGCTCGCGGGGCGCGCGTCGAATACGGGCTGTCCGCTGCGCGGCGTCAGATGTGGTTGGCGGTTGCGAATGCTGTCGGTCGATCCCGGCGCGCTCGCACCGGGATGATTCGATAAGAAAAATACGTCGAACTAAAATTATTCGAACAGCGCCCGCACCGACTCGGGCGGGCGACCGATGGCTGCCTTGCCTCGATACACGACGATCGGACGCTGCAGCAAAATCGGATGCGCCGCAATCGCCTCGTAGGCCTCCGCGTCCGTCAGATTCGCACGGGCCAGATCCAGCGTCTTGTACGGCTCCTCGCCTTCGCGAAGCATGTCGCGCACCGGGCGCCCAAGCTGACGATGCAGCGCTTCCAGTTCCTCGACCGTCGGCGGCGTCTTCAGGTACTCGACGACGTTCACCGGCGTGCCAGTGGTGTTCAGCGTCTCGATCAGTGCAAGTGTCTCGCGGGACTTCGAGCAGCGGGGGTTGTGGTAGATCGTGATCATCGTTCGGGCCTGCATGAGAAAGGCCAGTATTGTAGCCAGTCTGGTTGCGGGTGTTTCGGCGGGGTGTCGGCACACGGGAGGAAGGGGATTGGAGTCTCGGTGTGGCGTGCAGAAAGCGTGCGTTGCGCCGACGAGCGCGCAGCCCGCTTGACGCGTTTATGCGCATAAAGTGCGTTGCCTCGGAAATTTCCGAGGCCTTCTTCGTCGGCGAATAGCCCGGGGGATAAGCTCATCGTCATGCCGTGTTGCCGCCGCCGACACAGAGCCACCGCATGTAACCGTCGCTGGGTTTATGCGCATAAAGCTATCGCGTGCCTGGGTGGAGACGACCGCTGATATCGCGGTCGGCCCGGACACTTCGATGGCCCCGAACGATCATCAGCGCAATATGCGATGGCGTCCGGGGCATCGCCGTACGGTTGTCTTTATGCATGTCTGCCGACCGTGCGACCGTTGATATCGGCCGAGCCGCTCGATCGTTTATGCGCATAAACACAGTGGGGGACGGCCAGCACGCTTCGTCACTGAACATGGCATGTATGCACCGCATCGGCCTGAGCCGCGCGGCGTTCGTCATCGGAGTGGGGCGCGCGAGCGAGGACTCAGACTCGCCGATGCTCTCCAATACCGCCGAAGTTTATGCGCACAAACTCCCCGACACCACGGCAGCAGCCCCCTTCAATGATCGAAAGGGCAGCACCGATACATTGCGCCGATCAGCGTGCCGAACGTGAGACCGAAGCCGCCTGTCGTCACGACTATCTCCGTTCATCCTCCAACGCAGCAACCTCGCGTCCACCGGTGCCAGCCATCCGGCATCACCCGCTCGTTTATGCGCATAAACCAATAGCCCGAATGGCTAACGCGTAGTCGGCGAACGACAATTTCATTGAAATATAAATATCGTCCTGTAGAATTCCAACGACCAAAAACAGGAGTGAAAATTGGCCGCGGAAATCATTGCAGTCACTCAACAAAAAGGTGGCGTCGGCAAAAGCACGATTGCCATGCACCTCGGCGCGGCATTCCATGAGAAAGGGAAGCGCGTCCTCGTCATCGACGCAGACGGTCAAAACACTTTGGTTCACTGGTCGAGCGCATCCGGTGACAGCGACGCCGGCATCCCGTTCCCGGTCGTCAACCTCGCCGAAGCAGGCGGCCAGATCCATCGCGAAATCAAGAAGTTCATCAACGACTACGACATCATCGTCGTCGATTGCCCGCCGTCGATCACCGAGAAGGTCTCCGGCGTGGTGCTGCTGGCCGCATCGATCGCCGTGATCCCGACTTCGTCGTCGCCGGCCGATTACTGGTCGAGCGTTGGGCTGGTCAAGCTGATCCAGCAGGCGCAGGTGATGAACGAGGACCTCCGCGCCGTCTTCCTGCTGAACAAGACGGAAGAGAAGCGCATGCTGACCCGCGAGCTCAAGCGCGCACTCGAGGAACTCGGCTTCCCGTTGCTGAAGACGCAAATCCCGACCCGGGAAGCGTACAAGCAGGCGATGGCGCTCGGTCAGACCGTGCTGCAGATGAACGATCGCGGCGCCAAGCTGGCCGCTGCGGAAATCCGCGCATGTGCCGACGAAATCGTCGCCATGCTGCCCTGACTTTATGCGCATAAAGGAGTCGCATGAAACCCTCCCAATTTGCAAAAGGATTCCAGGCGCGCCCGGATATCACGACGAGCGAGAAGCGCACGGCGCTTGATCGGCTGAATGCCATCGATGGCATCGTCAAATCCGAGACGGCCACGCCGGCCCCGACGAAGTCCGCCAAGAAGGACATCGCGCCGCCGCCGGACGTCCTGCTCGATCCGCCGACCGACGAGTCGCCGCAATATCGCGCGTGGCGCCTCGAGAATCGTTATGCGCCCGGCCAGGTGATCGAGCTGTCGCTGAAGGCGATCAAGCATAGTCCGTTCAACCCGCGGCACTTCTATCTGAAGTCGTCGATTGCCGAACTTGCGGTCAACATCGCGAAGCAAGGGCAGCAGCAGGCGATCCATGTGATTCCGGACTACGACAATCCGGGTTCGTATTTCGTCAGCGACGGCGGCCGTCGTGTGCGTGCGTTGAAGGAAGCGAACAAGGAGTCGGTGAAGGCGATCGTGATCGACGTGCCGATCGGAATCCAGAGCTACAAGCTCGGCTACGACCTGAACGTGCAACGCGATTCGCAGACGGTGTTCGACAACGCCGTCGTATGGCGCCGCTTCCTCGACGACAAACATTTCCAGAGTCAGAAGGAACTGTCCGAGCATCTCGGCCTCGACGAGTCGACGGTAGCGGTTGCGCTGTCGATCGGCAAGCTGCCGGAAAGCGTGATGCAGGAGATGGTCGCACGCCCCGATCGCTTCGGTTCGAACATGGCGTATCAGGTCGGCCGTTATCACAATGCGCGCGGCACCGAGGCGACGCTGCGGCTGATCAACAAGATCGTGTCCGACGATCTCAGCACGCGCCAGGTGTCGGACATCGTCAAGGGCCGCGTCGCGGCACAGGAAACGCCGAAGCCGGCGGGCCGCCAGCGCTATGCGCAGCGTCTCGAGATCAAGCTCGGCGGCAAGTCGGTCGGCGACCTGAAGTCGTATGGCGAAGACCGCATCGAACTGCGCCTGCGCGGCCTCCCGAAGGACAAGCGCGACGCGATCCTCGAGCAACTCGAGCGGATGCTGTTGTCGGACTGATGGAAATGGCCGCCAGGGCCTGGCGAGGCGCCGGGCCCGCCGGACGGGCGGGCGGCCGGCGACGGCCCGTCAGAGGGGCCTGAACGGGCCTCAGGCGGCCCGGGATTGATTCAGCGTGAACGACAGCAGGTCGCCGTCGGTCGGCTCGCCCCAGGTTTTCTGGGCAAGCCAGTCGAAAAAGGCCGTCTCGGCCAGCTTCGAATCGAGACCGCGCTTGCGCCAGTCGTCGCGCAGGTGCGAGCCCATCGTCGGCAACACTTCCGACTCGAACGACTCGCGCGCCACTTCGCGCTCCGCGTCGCCCTGCTCCTCGTACAACACCTTCGCTTCCTTGCGGCGGAACGCCGCGAATTCGCTCAACAGACGTGCCTTCAGATCGTCCGGCTGCGCCGAGACGGCCTTCGCGGCAGGCGCGCCGGAAGGCAGCGCGTCGACGGACTCGACCGGCGGCGCATAACCCTTCTTCAGCGCGTCCTTGAACAACGCGGGCGCACTGCGCACCGGCGGCAGCGTCGTGCTGCGCATCCGCTGCTCGGTCATCTGCAGCGCGGCGCGAATCCGGTTCTCCTCGCTGTCCGCGTAGAGCGTCTGCGCTTCCTTGAGCGGAATCCCGAGCTTCACCATCCGGTCGACCAGCGTGCTGTCGAACACGTTCGGATGCTCGTCGAGCGCGAGCATCGGCTGCTTGCGCTCGGTCACGCGGAACTGGATCTCCGCGACCCGCCGCCCTTCCCGATGCTCGATCAGCTCGACGAAAATGTTGGTGACCGCATTGACCTCTGCGATCGCCGGACGCAGGTAGTCCCGCTTGAAGTACTTGTACTCGCGCTTCGCCTCGTCGCCGGCTTCCGTATCGGGCGTGCCCGACAGGATCGGACGCCACCATTCCCACGGCTCGCGCATCGTCAGATGGCTCGGGTTCGTCAGGTAACGCACGCAGATTTCGTAGAGCGCAAGACCAGCGCTGCTGCGCAGCTGGCTCTGGAACTGCAGGCTCAGACGCGCGTACTGGACCGGGTCGAGCAGCTTCTTCTTGATCTTCGGTGCAAATGAAAATTCGACCCACACGCGGCGCGTGGCCGGATCCTCAAGAATTTCGGCATCGGCGATCAGTGTCGAGATCCCCCACTTGCGGCCCGGCTTCTGGCTCGACGTCCCCGAGCTCCATTCGACCTGGACGGACACCATACGGCGCAGGTGTTCCTTCACCAGCGCGGT
This sequence comes from Burkholderia diffusa, assembly GCF_902499115.1. Taxonomy (GTDB): domain Bacteria; phylum Pseudomonadota; class Gammaproteobacteria; order Burkholderiales; family Burkholderiaceae; genus Burkholderia; species Burkholderia diffusa. The sequence continues at coordinate 43,512 of NZ_CABVPN010000023.1, read as the reverse complement.
GTCGTTCGAATCGAAGGCGGAGTTGGCGACGATGTCCGACAGCAGCGCGCGATAGGTATCGCCCGAGTCGTCGGCCTGCTGCGCGACGGCGAGCAGGACGTTGAACAGCTTGCGGGTCAGGAGCGTGATCTTGCCGCTCTTCGGCTGAATTGCGATCGCCTCGACGGCCTTACGCAATTCGGCTGAACTGGCACTCACCACATCCACATCGGTTTTCTTGGCGCGCTTCGTGGCCATGCGTCAGGTCGGAGGAGAAGTTTCACGGAAGGATAGCGCCTGTGGTGATATGCGTCCAGAACGACATGCTCACCATAGCCGGTGAAGCGCACGTGCAAAACGGCACTCACCCCAACCCTCTCCCGAAAACCCTCACCGGTCCGGATTTAAAGCGTTTCGGACTCGTCCAGACGTGTCGCGGGATGCGCGGATTCACAGATTTTTGCCTGTGCTCGATACGTGCGAAATTTGCTCCCGTATCGGCTCACCTTTCGATTTGTCGTAATTTTACGACTGCACTTCCGGGTCCTCGTCACAGGGTCGCCACTGGCTGTCACGGCATCGAGCGGACAGGCCCGCAACGCCCTGTATGCATGTACAGGCTCGACTGACGGGGCGATCGCGACCGCGACCGGTGCCCGGAAACCCGCGCCGAAGAGGGACTCCGCGACGTCGATCGAAACCGTTTCAACGGCCCGGGCGCGCATTGTACAGCGCACAGAAACCATTCAGTCCCGAAAATTCTCACCTTATCGGCTCGAAATTCTGTGACCCTGATATCGACGAATCCCCGGCACACGCGGGATCAGCAGCCAGAGGCTCCCGAAAAACCTCACCTTGACGACAAAAACGGCATTCCAACGGACGCGGAAGCGACTCCCGAAAAATCTCACCGTAACCGCCGCGGTATCAAAAATGTCAATGACATCCGATACTTATGTGCGTCAGGCGTTCCGCTGTGTCCGGCGACCATCTCCCGAAAAACCTCACCTTCACGGTGTTCGGGCGGACGCGACAGCCGTGTGCCGATTCCCGAAAAATCTCACCTGTGCCAAAAAGTGGCACAGGGAAAATCAGATTTCCGCCAGTCCCGGTGGGCTTTTCAGCGAATTCGCCCCGCTCCGGATCCCGGAAAGCCTCACCTTTGACCAATTCTTGAGCAAATAGCGCTCCTGAAAAACCTCACCTGTAAGACATCCGACGGCCTGTGACCCATGCCCCGAAAAAGCTCACCTTATCGGCATCCGGGCAGGAAAACCCGCATTTCGCTCCCGAAAAGCCTCACCTTTTGGGCCTCACAGGCTCCACAGGGCACTTTTGCTGTGCAAAATGACGGTCGATTCCCGGAAATCCTCACAGCAAATCGCTGTGGAGTCCCGTGAAACCTCACCTTTCCCGAAAACTGCCCAAAAGATGGGCAGAATGGGGGCGCGAAGAAGGTCCCGCAAATGCTCACCTATGTCTGCACAGGCAGAAAACTGTGCGTTCAGGCACAGCATGGGTTCCGTGGCTGTGTGGCCCCGAAAAACCTCACCATTGGGAAATCTCATGTTTCACTGTGATCCCGAATCCGCTCACGACCTTTCCCGCATCGGCTCACGCAGATCCCTGAATCCCATCACTTCAGCTCCCGCAGAAGATCACCTTGGTTCCCGTAAAACTTCACCTTGTCAGCCGGAAAGCCTTGCTACATAAGGCTGTGCCGTGGCGTTAACGTTTTTAACTAAGGGTTCAAGGGTGTTTACTTCTAATACTCTCAAGACATCCGTCATCGAGTTTTCCACAGAGACCCCAACCCCAGAACACCGGCCGGCTACGATGACGCCTGGCATGTGAAACAAATGCACTTTTTCGGGGCCTACCCGAAAACGCTTCCAGAACAAAGGCTTGCCTTGTTTTCTTCGCTTTGTTTCACGGAATCGAAGTGCTGGTTCGTCCGGATTGGCTCACAGCCCAGATTTCTGTGCACAGCGATGTAAATTCACCACGCTGTGCGAAAACAAGTATCAAAAAATACGTATTTCGTTATGATCTCAACATGTCAATGTCTGCGAGTCCTCCCATGACGCTGGATGAAATGCGTGGAGTCATCCGAGAAGAACTGGAATCGCTTCGTGCGAGCGGCGCGCGCCGCCAGGAGTTGTCGCTGCATGCGTGCAAGCGGTTGTTCTTCGATCTCGGTATCCGACCATCGGCTGCCAACGTTCGCGACCTGACCCAGACCGGCAGCGCCAGCGACATTCCGAAGGACATCGATCATTTCTGGGAACGAATCCGTTCCGCCTCGAAAATCCGGCTCGACGGTGCGGCGATCCCGAGAGCGGTCGAGGAAAAGGCAGGCTCATTGCTTGGCGCGCTATATGAAGAGGCGTTGAAAGCGGCCAGGGAAAGCCTCGATGTCGATCGCGAACAGGTTCGCGCCGGCATGGCCGATGCGGAACAGCGGCTGCGCGACGCCACGGTTCGCCAGGAAACCCTAGAGGGCGCACTGACGCGCAGCGAAACCCGCAATGAGCAACTGCAGGCGCGTATGACCGAGCTCGAGGTGCAGCTGGCCTCGCAATCGACGCACGGTTCGGCAAACGAGGCGACGCTGCTCACCACAGTCGCTCGACTTGAAAAGGAACTGGCTGTCATGGCTGCCCGCGTCGATGCGGAGCAGACGCAGAATGCGACGCTGCGCGACCGCATCGACACGCTCCAGGCCGAATTGCAGCAGCGTACCGAACACTATGCGCAGCAGATCAAGGATGCCGTGGCCGAAGCCGAGCGCCGCGTCAAACCGATGCTGGTCGAGCTGGACTCGCTGCGCAGCATGGCGTCGAGTTACCAGAGCGGCCTGCGCGACGTGCAGCGCAAGGAATTCGATTTTCTTCAGCAACTGAGTTCGGCCAAGGCCCGCGCGGACCGGCTCGAGGAACAGCTGCGCACCCAGAGCGACGAATTGGACCGTGCGACACGCGACGTGAATACGCTGCGCGCGAGCCGCGGGATGAATCCGGAGATTTCCGCGCTGATCCGGCGCTTGGCCGATGCAGGTCAGCTCGATGCGGATGCGTTTTCCGCGATCGGGACGTCACTGGACCATGAGATTCCGGTGCCGACCCAGTGCCCGCACTGCGACGGCGAACCGGAATTGTCGCAGGGCGACGACGGGTTCGAAGTGTCTTGCCCCGAATGCGAACATGCGTCGGGGCCCTGGCCTTCCCGATTCGAAGCGGTCGCGCGCTTTACACGCGTCTGACGTGTCGCCCGGCACGGGGATCGCACAGGTGAGGAGATTCGGGACGCGTGAGGTGAGGTTTTCCGGGAGCTGTGAAACGGTGAGGCTACGCCGCACAAGGCTGCTCACGGATCATGCCGCGTGAGCAGCCGGCTCGGCATCAGTGAGTTTCGTCCTGCTCGGACGCGTCACCATTCGCGAGATCATCGCGCCAGTTTTTCCATGCGCGATGAAGGCGGTTCGACGAGATCGGCCGCATGAAGCCGAGCCATTTGCCGACCCGCTCGGGCGGCACGTCGTGCTCGAACAGTTCGGCAGCGTAAGTGTTGCGCAGCGTTTGCGGGCTCGCGCGCGCGGTGCGTGACGACGTGAGCCCCGCGGATTCAACGATTGCATCGATCGCGCGCAGCATCGTCGCCTTGTGCATCGGCCGCCCGGCGTGCGATGCCGGAAACACGAGCTCGCCCGGAATCTCCTGGCGCTTGCGTTCCACGAGCCATGCTTCGAGCAACGCGATCGCGAACGAGGCCAGATGGGTTTCGCGCGCGAAATCGGGATGTGTCGACGGGATCTGCAGCGACGTTCCGCTTGCATTGATGCAACTAATCGTAAGCGCGCGTGCTTCGCCGGTTTTCACGCCGGCCCCGAGAAATGCGGCGACGAGCGCGCGGTCTCGCCGCTCCTTCCAGTATGCGGAGCCAGATACGCCAATCGGCGAAAACAGGTAGGCCAGCAACTTCGCGCGTTCGGCCGGTGTCAGGAAACCGGTCGGCTCGTTGTCGCGTGCCTGACGCCAATCCGCTTCGCCATCCTGAGCAATGAAGCGGGCCGGGTTGGTGGACGCGAGCTCGGTGCGCCGGATGTGGTCGAGCACGCGTTCGATCAGCCTCAAATAGCGCATTCGCTGCGTTTTCCGTATGGGAAGCTCGCTGACGAAATTCGCGATCGTTGCGGTATCGACCGTGGCCAGGTTTTTCTGATGTGCACGTAGCCACGCGAGAAAGGCGCCCCATTGTGCGCGATAGACGTCGGCCGACGAACGGCGGTAGTCCTGCATGGCAAGCCACGCGTCGAACGCGGCTTCGGGCGAGATGATCCAGTCGGACGCACCACGGTCGAACAGATCCTTTTCTTCCGGGCGTGCGGGCGTGTCGGAGGGGGTGGGAAGGGGCATGTTGTTTATTCCGTTAGTTGCGTATATGGTAGCCCTATCCGCAACGTGGCGGGCAGCAGGATGCGGGAGCCGGCCGCCGTGCCGAACGGCCAGGGCCTGATGTCAGTCACCCCACGCCTTGGATGGGCGATGAATGCGCTCGCTGGGTGCCGCTTCCTGCGATCTGGCCGCCGCTTCATACGCGAGAACCGCGAACGAGAAGACAGCGGGTAGCGCATTCGATCGTCCGAAATCGATCGGATCATCCGTTTCGGGAAAAGTCATGTCCGACGGCCGTTCGAACAGCTGGCGCATGCCGGCTTCGTGCCGACTGGCAAACCCGAGATCCGCGAGTGCCTCGGCTTCGATGGCGTGCAGCAGGCGCCACGACAGCGGGACGCGCTGATGGATGTAGCGCCCGGCTATATGGCGCACAATCAACTCGAGGTCGTGCGCGGCAGCCTTGAAGCTGAGCGCGGCCAAATCTTGTTCTTCTGTCATCGCAGGCTCCTGTCGACCGGAGCGGGCGCCTCGGTGCGGCGGCCCCGGCCAATGCATGGCGGAATGTCCGTATACTGTACAAACATACAGTGTTTTCCGCAACTGGCCTTTCGGCCAGCTATTCGCATCGTCAGCGATGAATCACGATCAGTAGTGCGCGCGCTTCCGCCTTGCCGGGATTGCGGATGGCGTGAGGCGTGTCGGCCGGGTAGCGCGCGGTATCGCCCGCTTTCAGGCGTCGGCTCGCCGCCGCGGCTTCGATTTCCATCGCGCCCTGGAGCACGGTGAGGTGCTCGCGCGTGCCGGGTTCGTGCGCGTTCGACACGAGCGCGCCGCCGCCCGGCAGCGTCAGTTCGTACCACTCGAACTTGCCGGCCAGGTCGATCGGGCCCCATACGCGCAACTGATAGCGGCCGTCGTGGCCGGCGAGCGTCGGGATGTCGTGCGGGCCATCCACGCGGATCGTCTCCGGCGCTTTCGGCTGCGAGAACAGCTCGTCGAGCGTGATGCCGAGCGCATTCGTGAGCCGCCATGCGACCGCGATCGTCGGATTGGCCTTGTCGCGCTCGATCTCGGAGAGCATCGACTTCGATACGCCGGCTGCGCGCGACAGGTCGTCGAGGGTCAGCTTGCGCTCGTTGCGCAGTCGCTGGATCTGCTCGCCGACGCGCGGCGGCGTCACGCCCGGCGGCTGCGGTGCGGCGCCGGCAGGCGTGCGCCGCGACGCGGAGGAACTTGCCATTTGGTTTCCGTTCGCTTAGAGTTGTTCGGTATTTCGAATTCTAGTTCGGAATATCGGATAAATGCGGTCAACCGAACGACCGACTATAACAGTAGCAGGCCGTTGCGCAGCCGCCACGAGCGGCGCGCGGCGGATTGCGAATCCCTGTCAGGAGCTTTGCGATGCGTGATGCCTTTCTCGCCCAGGTGCGCGGGACGCTCGACCAGATCCGCGCGGACGGTTTTTACAAGACCGAGCGCGAGATCGCGAGTCCCCAAGCGGCGGCCGTGCGGCTCGCCAGCGGTGCCGGCGTGCTGAATTTCTGCGCGAACAATTATCTCGGTCTGGCGAACGATCGGCGCCTGATCGCCGCGGCGCAGGCCGGTCTCGACCAGGACGGCTTCGGCATGGCGTCGGTGCGCTTCATCTGCGGCACGCAAACCGTGCACAAGCAACTCGAAAGCGCGTTGGCGTCGTTTCTCGGCACGGAAGACAGCATCCTCTATTCGAGCTGCTTCGATGCGAACGGCGGCCTGTTCGAGACGCTGCTCGACGAGAACGACGCAGTGATCAGCGACGAGCTGAACCACGCGAGCATCATCGACGGTATCCGCCTCTGCAAGGCGAAGCGTTTCCGTTACAAGAACAACGATCTCTCCGATCTCGAGGCGAAGCTGAAGGAAGCCGACGCAGCGGGCGCGCGCCACAAGCTGATCGCGACCGACGGCGTGTTCTCGATGGACGGCATCATCGCCGACCTGAAAGGCATCTGTGACCTCGCCGATCGTTACGGCGCGCTCGTGATGGTCGACGATTCGCACGCGGTCGGCTTCATCGGCGCGCATGGCCGCGGCACGCCCGAGCACTGCGGCGTCGATGGTCGCATCGACATCATTACCGGCACGCTCGGCAAGGCGTTGGGCGGCGCATCGGGCGGCTATGTCGCGGCCCGCCGCGAGGTCGTCGAATTGCTGCGCCAGCGTTCGCGTCCGTACCTGTTCTCGAACACGCTGACGCCGAGCATTGCCGCGGCGTCGCTGAAGGTGCTGGAACTGCTCGGCAGCGAGGAAGGGGCGAAGCTGCGCGAACGCGTGCGCGAGAACGGCGTGCGTTTCCGCGAGCAGATGACCGCCGCGGGTTTCACGCTCGTGCCCGGTGCGCATCCGATCATCCCGGTGATGCTCGGCGACGCGCAGCTTGCGACCAACATGGCCGACAAGTTGCTCGAAGAAGGCGTCTACGTGATCGGCTTCTCGTTCCCGGTCGTGCCGCGCGGTCGCGCACGCATCCGCACGCAGATGAGCGCCGCGCATACGCCTGAACAGATCGATCAGACGGTCGCCGCGTTCGTGCGCGTCGGCAAGTCGCTCGGCATCGTCTGACGGAGGCGCGACCATGAAAGCACTGGCAAAGCTCGAGCGCGGCCCGGGCCTCACGCTCACGCGCGTGAAGCGCCCCGAGGTCGGACACAACGACGTGCTGATCAAGATTCGCCGCACGGCGATCTGCGGCACCGACATCCATATCTGGAAGTGGGACGACTGGGCGCAGAAGACGATTCCCGTACCCATGCACGTCGGCCACGAATACGTCGGGGAGATCGTCGAGATGGGGCAGGAAGTGCGCGGCTTCGCGATCGGCGACCGCGTGTCCGGCGAAGGCCACATCACGTGCGGCTTCTGTCGCAACTGTCGTGCCGGCCGCCGGCATCTGTGCCGCAACACGGTCGGCGTCGGCGTGAATCGAGAGGGCGCGTTCGCCGAGTATCTGGCGATTCCCGCGTTCAACGCGTTCAAGATTCCGCCCGAGATCTCCGACGATCTCGCGTCGATCTTCGATCCGTTCGGCAACGCGACGCATACGGCGCTGTCGTTCAATCTCGTCGGCGAGGACGTGCTGATCACGGGCGCGGGCCCGATCGGCATCATGGCCGTCGCGATCGCGAAGCACGTCGGCGCGCGCAACGTCGTGATCACCGATATCAACGACTACCGGCTCGAACTCGCGCGCAAGATGGGCGCGACGCGCGCGGTCAACGTCGCACGCGAGTCGCTGCGCGACGTGATGGCCGACCTGCACATGACGGAAGGCTTCGACGTCGGCCTCGAGATGTCGGGCGTGCCGAGCGCGTTCACCAGCATGCTCGAGGCGATGAATCACGGCGGCAAGGTTGCGCTGCTCGGCATTCCGCCCGCGCAGACGGCGATCGACTGGAACCAGGTGATCTTCAAGGGGCTAGAGATCAAGGGCATCTACGGGCGCGAGATGTTCGAGACCTGGTACAAGATGGTCGCGATGCTGCAAAGCGGCCTCGATCTGTCGCCGATCATCACGCATCGTTTTGCAGCCGACGATTACGAACAAGGCTTCGCCGCGATGCTGTCCGGTGAAAGCGGTAAGGTGATCCTCGACTGGACGGTCTGAGTGCCGGCGGGGCGGCTCGGCGCGTTTGCCGAGTGCCCCGTTCGTGTCGGCATGAGCGTTTGTCTAGGCAGGGCTGCTTCGAAGAACGCGTGAGGTGAGATTATTCGGGAGCTGTTTGCGTGCCGAATGATGGCCTCGATCGTGCCGTCGTGTGACGCGCAGGCGAGGAATTCAACGACGGCACGGCGTTTCTTCTTGACGATATGAGGGCGATCGCGCTTCGCTGCCGCAGCGCGTATCGATGACATGCAATCACGCATGCATCTCACCCGTCAGCGTCGCGCTCCCGCCCGCACTATCGCGTCGCTCGGCGCGAGTGTCTCTTCCTGCCCTTCCGTTTCGTTTGCCGCGCCTGAATAGCGCCGCCCTGTCGCACCGCCTGCCTGGCCACGGTCTTGCCGTGCTTTCGTGACAGCACGTCACCACGCAACGCCGTCACGGCGCCTTCTTGATGCGTGAGCCGATCAACGACGTGCGAACTCACCTGTCCGCCTGCCAGACCGCATTGATTGGTGCGCTGCCCGCTATCTGATCCGCTCACCGTTCAACCATCGCGGTTCGAGTTGCAGATTCAACACGACGAGCCAGCGTTTTGGGCATTGCGGTGCGATCTCGATCAGTTCGCCATGCTCACCGGACATCGTCACGAGCCCGCGCTTCGCCGCATGCCGATACACGCGGGATGCGTCCGCCTGAAGCCAGAAGCTGACGAGCGCGCACGTGACGAAGCGGAACAGCAGCAACGTCGCGGCTTCCGGCGCGTAGCCGACCGCGACGAGCAGGGCCTCGAACACGAGCGTCAGAAGTTGCGTGACCGCGATCGTGACGACCGTCAGCTTCACCAGCCCGCGCATGCGCAGCGCTGCCCGTGTGCGGGCATGCTTCAGTGCGAGCCGCGCACGATCGTCGTCAGCTTCGTGTTTCATGACGCCGCTCCGGCACGCCGCGTGACATCGATCGACGTCATGTCGGATGCAGGTATCCTCCCGTCCGACACGCCAACGGCCTTGCACAGGATCGCGCTGTCATAGCTGTGTCCTGCAAACCGCATCACGTCGATCAACTGAAACCCTTCGCGTCGATAGAAGTCGACGAGCCGGACAGCCGCATGCGGCGCGTCAAGCGCGAGGTGCGTCGCGCCACGCGCGGCCGCCCGCCGTTGCGCGAACGCGAGCAGCGCTCGGCCGATGCCGCGATCCTGCCAGACCGGATCGACGGCCAACTGGCCGAGCGTCGCGACGCGTCGGCTGCGGTACGGATCGCACCGCGAATCGGGGTCGTGCGGCTGCATCGTGATCGTCGCGACCAGATGCCCGTTACCGAGCGCGACGAAACACTCGCCGGTGAGCATGCGTTCGCGCGTCTCCGACGCCGGCTGGTCGACACCGGGACAGTTGAAGCCTGCGGCGCCGAGCGGCGCGTACGCGCGATGCAGCAACGCGGTCAGCGATTCATACGAATCGCTGCACGGATCGAAACGCCGTACGACGACGCGGCCATCGAGCCGCTTCGCATAAGCTGCATAGGCACGCTTGGCGCGTGCGGATTCCGGTCGCTGCATGATGTCCTTTCGGCCAGACGGGGTGACCGAAGTGTAGTGAGCACCCTGCGCCAGCTTCAAGAAAAAATGTCGTAAACGCCGCCTGCGATGCGCTGCCCGCCACCGAAACCATGCGGCGTTCGGCCCTTCCGACGGCAGGGCCTTTTCACATGGGTGTTGACGTTGGAGAACGATCGTTCTACCGCAAACCCATGAACACACATGATGACTTCTCCGGCGAACCGGCCGTTCGCGATCGACTGCTCGACGCGGCCGAAGCGCTGATCTACTCGGGCGGCATCCACGCCACGGGTGTCGATGCGATCGTGAAGCGATCCGGTGCCGCGCGAAAGAGCTTTTATTCGCAGTTCGAATCGAAGGAGGCGCTGGTTGTCGCCGCCCTCGAGCGGCGCGACGAGCGCTGGATGCGCTGGTTCGTCGATGCCACGCTGGCGCGCGGCAAGTCGCCGCGTGCGCACTTGCTCGGCATGTTCGATGTGCTGCGCGACTGGTTCTCGCAACCCGATTTTCACGGCTGCGCGTTCCTGAACGCGTCCGGCGAGATTGCCGACGCCGACGATCCGATACGCGTCGTCGCGCGTATGCACAAGGCGCGCTTGCTCGCGTTCGTGCGCGAGCGGCTCGACGCGTATGCCGACGACGCCGGCATCGAGCGCCGCGGCCTGGCCCGCATCGCGCGCCAATGGCTGGTGCTGATCGACGGCGCGATCGGCGTCGCGCTCGTCAGCGGCGAAGCGACTGCGGCGCGCGACGCGCGCGCAACCGCCGAGCTCTTGCTCGAAACGGTGTCTCGAGCGTCGAAGTAACGTGTCCCAACCGGCTGCGTTCGTGCGCAGCCCCAACCTTGAACAGGAGCATCCCATGTCCGCTTCCCCGGAAATTCGTCCGCCCGTTCCGCCCTTCACGCTCGATACGGCGCGCCAGAAAGTGCGTGCCGCGGAGGATGCGTGGAACACGCGCGACCCGCAGCGCGTCTCGCTTGCCTATACGCCGCAGAGCCGGTGGCGCAATCGCGCGGAGTTCGTGACGGGCCGCGACGAGATCGTCGGACTGCTGCAGCGGAAATGGACGCGCGAGCTCGACTACCGGCTGATCAAGGAGCTGTGGGCGTTCGGCGGCAATCGCATCGCGGTGCGATTCGCATACGAATGGCATGACGACGCCGGCAACTGGTTCCGCTCATACGGGAACGAAAACTGGGAGTTCGACGAAAACGGCTTGATGGCGCATCGCCACGCGAGCATCAACGACCTGCCGATTCGCGAAGCGGATCGCCTGTACCACTGGCCTCTCGGTCGCCGTCCGGACGATCATCCCGGTCTGTCCGATCTTGGGCTGTGACGTAGCACGATGGCGTCGCGTGGACGCGCTCGATTGTGCATCGAGCGTGACGCCTGTGCTCAACGGTGAGGGAATACGGGAGCCGCGGGTTGAGGTGAGCGTTTTCGGGAGAGGAGGCATTTCGTGCGGGACGGTGTGATTCTTCACGCCCTGCATCTCACCGATCAATCTTCGCAGGAAACGGTCCGGTTGCACTGAGCGAAGCGTTGCTCGCATGCGGATCGAATGCGACATCGGCGGCGCACTTGCTGCATACACGCATGGTGGTGAGATTCAATCGGTGTGTATCGATGTGCGATCCAACTCACCGTTCGTCATCGACATGCACGCATACAGGCGTGCGCGTCGAAATCGGCGAAGGTGCGCGGCAGTCAGTCGTGCTGCTCACCCTTGAGCATGACATCGATCGAACACTTCCGAGCCGCGCGCCTTCGGACGTTCCGTCAGCCGGCGATCCGCGCCGCGATCGCCTCGCCCACTTCCTGCGTCCCCACCTGACCGCCGAGATCGCGCGTGCGCGGCCCGGTGCGCAGCACGTCCTCGATCGCCGCGACGATCGCATCGTGCGCCGCGCGTTCGCGACCCGCGCCGTTGCCGAGGAAGTCGAGCATCATCGCCGCCGACCAGATCATCGCGATCGGGTTCGCGACGTACTGGCCCGCAATGTCCGGCGCGGAGCCGTGCACCGGTTCGAACAGCGACGGAAACGTGCGATCCGGGTTCAGGTTCGCCGACGGCGCGATGCCGATCGTGCCCGTGCAGGCCGGCCCGAGGTCGGACAGGATGTCGCCGAACAGGTTCGACGCGACGACGACGTCGAAGCGGTCAGGCTGCAGCACGAAGCGCGCGCACAGGATGTCGATGTGCTGCTTGTCGACGGCGATCTCGGGATAGCGTTCGCCCATCTCGGCCGCGCGTGCGTCCCACCACGGCATGCTGATCGCGATGCCGTTGCTCTTCGTCGCGACGGTCAGGCGCTTCGCGCGGCGCTGCGCGAGCTCGAACGCGAACTTCAGCACGCGCTCCGTGCCGTGGCGCGTGAAGATCGATTGCTGCATCACCACTTCGCGCTCGGTGCCTTCGAACATCGTGCCGCCGACCGACGAATATTCGCCTTCGGTGTTCTCGCGCACGATCATGAAGTCGATGTCGCCTGCTTTGCGGCCGGCGAGCGGCGACGGCACGCCGTCGAACAGGCGCGCGGGCCGCAGGTTGATGTACTGGTCGAATTCGCGGCGGAATTTCAGCAGCGAACCCCACAGCGAAATGTGATCGGGCACCGTCGCGGGCCAGCCGACCGCACCGAACAGGATCGCATCCATGCCCGTGAGCCGGGCCTTCCAGTCGTCCGGCATCATCTTGCCGTGCTGGGCGTAGTAGTCGCAACTCGCCCAGTCGATCTGCTCGAACTGGAAACGGATGCCGAAGCGCGCCGTCACGGCGTCGAGCACGCGCAGGCCCTCGGGCATCACTTCACGGCCGATGCCGTCACCGGGGATGACGGCAATCTTGTACGTCTTGTCGCTCATGCAAGCCTCCTTGGCTGATCGGGCCGCCGGCAGCGTGCGCAGCGGTACACGACGCCATTTTATTTATTTCCATTCAGATTAAAATCGTGCGAAAGGTTAATCGACTTTCCACGAATCGTGAACAAATCGCCGAATCTCGACGACCTGCGCGTCTTCAGCCTGGTCGTCCGCCTGACGAGCTTCAGCGCGGCGGCCGAGCAGCTCGCGGTATCGCCCGCATATGTGAGCAAGCGCATCGCGCTGCTCGAGGCGCAGCTCGGCACGCGGCTGCTGCATCGCTCGACGCGCCGCGTGACGGTCACGGAGGCCGGCGAACGCGTGTTCGCGCGTGCCGAGAAGATTCTCGATGACGTCGACCATCTCGTCGAGGACGTGTCGACCACGCGCACGGTGCCGCGCGGCACGCTGCGCATATCGAGCAGCTTCGGCTTCGGCCGTCATGTCGTCGCGCCGGCGTTGCTCGACTTCTCCGCGCGTTATCCGCAGCTGAACGTGCGGCTCGATCTGTTCGACCGGCTCGTCGACGTCGCGGGCGAAGGCTACGACCTCGACGTGCGCATCGGCGACGAGATCGCCGATCACCTGATCGCTCGCCGCCTTGCCGTGAACTATCGCGTGCTGTGCGCGTCGCCCGACTATCTCGCACGGCGCGGCACGCCGCGCACGCTCGCGGATCTCGCATCGCACGACTGCCTCGCGATCAAGGAGCGCGACCATCCGTTCGGCGTCTGGCGGCTGAACCTGCGCGGAGAAACGGCAACGGTGAAGGTCGGCGGCGCGCTGTCGACGAACCACGGCGAGGTGGCCGTGCAATGGGCGCTGGCCGGGCGCGGGATCGTGCTGCGCTCGATCTGGGAAGCGGGGCCACTGATCGAACGCGGCGCGCTGCGTCGCGTGCTGTCGGACGTGATTCAGCCGGCGAACATCTGGGCTGTGTATCCGGAACGCGTCGCGGCTTCGGCGAAAGTGCGCGTGTGCGTCGATTTTCTCGCGGAGGCGCTTGCCGGGTTGAATGCCGCGGCGGGTGACGATGCGGCCTGAAATCGGCCAAAGGTGAGCTTTTACGGGGGCATGTAAGAAGCGTCGGCCAAGGCCCGTTGACGGCTCGCAACCGCGTCGCGAGCCGGTAGCGTGCCGCAGGCACCGACGCACCGACGCACCGACGCACCGACGCACCGACGCACCGACGCACCGACGCACCGACGCACCGACGCACCGGCGGCCGCGATGCGCCGGGCCGGCCGATGATGTTGGCCGCCTGGGGCTTACGCCGCTTTCGCCGCACCGAGCATCAGATCGAGGTTCTGCACGGCCGCGCCGGATGCCCCTTTGCCGAGATTGTCGAACACGGCGGACAGCAGCACCTGGCCGTGCTCGGCATTCACGAACACGCCAAGCCGCAGGTCGTTCGTACCGTTCAGCGCTTGCGGATCGAGATGCGTGATCGTGCGCGTATCCGCGAGCGGCGTGACCTCGACGTGGCGCGCGTCGGCGTAATGGTGCGCGAGACACGCATGCAGCAACTCACCGGTCACGCCGGCCGGGAGAAGGCGCAGCTCGATCGGCACGGTCAGCACGATGCCTTGCCGATAGGCGCCGTAAGCCGGCACGAACAGCGGACGATGCGCGAGCCCCGCGTGCAGCTGGATCTCGGGCACGTGCTTGTGCGCGAGCGCGAGGCCGTAGACCTGCAGCGGTTTCGTGCGTGCGGCCCCGTTCGATTCGAATTCGTCGACGGCGGTCCGGCCGCCGCCCGAGTAACCGGACACGGCATGGATGCTCGCCGGGTAGTCGCGTGGCAGCAGGCCAGCTTGTTGCAGCGGCCGGAGCAGGCTGATCGCGCCCGTCGGATAGCAGCCCGGATTGGTGACGCGCCGCGCGTGCGCGATCGTCTGCGCATGTCCGTGGACCATCTCGGGAAAACCGTAGACCCATTCCGGATCGGTGCGATGGGCCGAGCTCGCGTCGATCACGCGTACCGCCGGATTCCGGATGAAGCCGACTGCTTCGCGCGCGGCGGCGTCGGGCAGGCACAGAATCGCGATATCGGATGCGTTGATCGCTTCGCTGCGCCGCGCGGGGTTCTTGCGCTCGGCATCCGGCAGCGTGAGGAGCCGCAGATCGGTGCGATCCCGCAGGCGCTCGTGGATCAGCAGTCCGGTCGTACCTTGGTCGCCGTCGATGTAGACAGTGGAGAGGCTCATGATGGTCGCGTTTCTCGCTTCGGACGTCGGGAAAGCCGTATCGTCCATCGAACGCCTAGAATAGGAAAAGTTGAATTTCCTGATTGCGAAATTCAGATTTCCTGAACGAGAGGTGGGAATGCGCGAGATCAGTCTGGATCGACTGCGTACGCTGGTCGCGATCGCCGACCAGGGATCCTTCGTGGCCGCCGCGCAACTGCTTCATCTTGCGCCGCCGACGGTCAGCCTTCATGTCGCCGAGCTCGAAAGCCGCATCGGTGCGCCGTTGCTGTCGCGCACACGCGGCAACGTGCAGCCGTCGACCATCGGTGCGGTGCTGGTGGAGCGGGCGCGCCGTCTGCTGGCCGAGGTCGAGTCGACTCTCGACGACGTGGAGCGACAAGTGCAGGGGCTGACCGGGCGCGTGCGTCTCGGCGCATCGACCGGGGCGATCGCCCATCTGTTGCCGCAGGCGGTGGCCCGGCTGCGCGAGCGGCATCCGGACATCGATGTTCAGATCGCCGTGCTCACGTCGCACGACACACTGGCGCGCATTGCGCAGGGCACGCTCGACGTCGGACTGGTGGCGTTGCCACAGCCGGCGGTCGCGGGGCTCTCGATCCGCGCGTGGCGGCGCGATCCGGTGCTGGCCTTTCTACCTGCGGCCTGGCGGCTTCCGGCGCGTGTGACGCCGGCCTATCTGGCCGCGCGTCCGCTGATTCTTAACGATGCGACTACCCGCCTGTCGCGGCTCACCGCGGAATGGTTCGCGCTCGGTGGCCACCGCCCCGAGCCGCGCATCGAACTCAACTACAACGATGCGATCAAGAGTCTGGTCGCTGCAGGCTACGGCGCGACGCTGCTGCCGCACGAGGCGGGTGCCCCGTTGCCGGATGCACGTATCGTCATGCGGCCGCTGCGTCCGGCGTTGTGGCGCGAACTGGGCATCGCCCATCGGGCCGGCCCGGTCGAGCGGTCGACCCAGCACGTGCTCGACGCGTTATGGGCGCTCGGCGCGCGCTAGAAAGCAGCGGGCGTCATGCGTCGTGCGCGGCCGTGCCGGCGTCGGCACGCGGTAGTGGCCCGTTACAGCCGGCTGTCCCTCGCGAGCATCAGCACGCGCGCCCAGCGCCGCGCATCGTGCTTGTCCATCATCGGCAGCTTCCATTCACCGCGTGCGGCGTCACGCACACGCACGACCAGATGCCAGCGGCCGTCGATCGGCTCGGCTTCGCAGCCGTCGAGCTGCGACAACGTATAGCGGCCGTCCGCACCGTCGTGCGACAGCCACAGCAGCCCCTGCGTCGCGGACACGCGCACGTCGCCCCACTCGCGATGCACGACGTGGGTCCAGCCTTGTTCCTTCGCGTTCGGTGCGATGTCGCGACGGCGCTTGATCCACCACGCGATCAGCGCGATCAGGATCGCGGCGGCGAACAAGGCGGCCGCGATCGCGACCGGCTGGCCGAACTGCGCGGCGATGACGTGAAACAGATGAACCGCGCCCCATCCCACGGCGATGAGCGCGAACAGTGCAATGAAAATCGGCATGTCGAATCGGAAAGGAGGGTGGACCGGCGCAGGCAGCGCGCCGGTCCGTCGCACGCGGCATTACCGGCGGCGGTGAATGTCGTGCGTGACGAAGCCTGCGTCGTTGGCGGGCAGCGCGAGGCCGTCCTTGACCGCGAGCGTCTTGCGGATGTCGTCGAGACCCGCGCTCCAGTGGTCGCGCATCGTCGACAGACCGAACTGATAGTCCTTGTAGTGGTGCTCGTACGCCTTCTGCTGATAGATCAGGTGCTGGATGTTGTACTTCTTCCCGCTCGACATCGCTTCAGCCTCGACGCACCACGGGTCGCTCTTGCGCTGCTCCTCCGGCACCTGCTCGAGCACGTGGCGCAGCACGTTGCGGTAGCGCTGTTCGCGCTGCAGCGTGTCGGTGACGAAACGTGTGCGGCTCGAATACTGCACGTCTTTCGTGCGTTCCGCGACGTCGGCCATCGTGCGCGGCAGCGGCCCGCGTGCGCTCCACAGGTCGACCTGGAACGCGAGCGTGTCGCGTCGCGGACGCGCGCTCAGCACTTCCATCAGCGGCGTGTTCGACACGACGCCGCCGTCCCAGTAGTATTCGCCGTCGATCTCGACCGGCGGGAACGCGGGCGGCAGCGCGCCGGACGCCATGAAGTGCTCGGGCGCGAGGCGGATGCGCGAGTTGTCGAAGTACACGAAGTTGCCCGTGCCGACGTTGACCGCGCCGACCGACACGCGCGTCTCGCCCGAGTTGATCCGGTCGAAATCGCACAGCCTGAGCAGCGTCGCGCGCAGCTGCGACGTGTCGTACCAGCTGATCTTTTCCGGATGATCGGACACGCCCGGCAGCGGCGGCGGCAAGCGCGGCACGAAGAAGCCCTGCTGGCCCTGCATCATCGCGCTCGCGGCCTGCGACGCGGTGAAGAACGTGCGGATCTGGTCGATGCTGTTGAACAGCGCGAACTCGAATGCGGCCGGAATTGCGGGAAAGAATGCCGGCTGGCAGATCGTTTCCCAGAATTCGCGCAGCCGTTCGACACGATGTTCGGGCGCATTGCCGGCGATCAGCGCGGTGTTGAGCGCGCCGATCGAGATGCCGGCGATCCAGTCGAGCGGAACGCCGGCTTCGTGCAGCCCTTCGAACACGCCGGCCTGATACGCGCCGAGCGCGCCGCCGCCCTGCAGGACGAGCGCGATCGTTTCGTATGGCAGCGACCGCGCAGCGGCCGGCGCGCCGGCTTCGTGTTGCAGGTCCGCCGCATCGACGGCCTGCTTTTCTGTACGCGCGTGCGGTTTCATCAGTTGCTCCGAGAAATCCCGCCGTAGATGGCGGAGACGGATGGCATACCGTCGAGCGACGGTGCGCCATCGTGAGTCGTGAGAATGGATGTGGTGCGGGAATCGCCCCCCGTCAGGGAGGCGAGGACGTTACTGCATGAACCAGCCGTGGCTGACGACGAACGACTGGCCCGTGAGCGCGGCGCTCGGGAACGCCGACAGGAACAGCACCGTCTGCGCGACGTCCTGCACCGTCGTGAACACGCCGTCGACCGTGTTGCCGAGCATCACCTTCTTCACCACTTCCTCTTCGCTGATCCCGAGTTCCTTCGCCTGCTCCGGAATCTGCTTGTCGACCAGCGGTGTGCGCACGAAGCCCGGACACACGACGTGCGAGCGCACGTTGTGCTTCGCGCCTTCCTTCGCCAGCACGCGCGCGAGACCGAGCAGCCCGTGCTTGGCCGTCACGTACGCCGACTTCAGCGGCGACGCTTCGTGCGAGTGCACCGAGCCCATGTAGATCACGACGCCGCCGCGATCGTCCTTGTACATGTGCTTGAGCGCGGCCTTGGTCGTCAGGAACGCGCCGTCGACGTGGATCGCCTGCATCTTCTTCCAGTCGGCGAACGAATAGTTTTCGATCGGGTTGACGATCTGGATGCCCGCGTTCGACACGAGGATGTCGACCGAGCCGAACGTTTCGGCCACCTTGTCGATACCGCTGTTGACCGCTTCCTCGCTGGTCACGTCCATCGCGACGCCGATCGCCTTGCCGCCTGCCTTGTTGATCTCGTCGGCGACCGCATTTGCGCCGTCCTGGTTCAGGTCGGCGATCGCGACCGCTGCGCCCACCTTCGCGAGCTCGAGTGCGATTTCCTTGCCGATGCCGCTTGCGGCGCCCGTGACGACTGCGGTCTTGCCATTCAGGTTGCTCATTTCGAATTTCCCGTGGTGAAAGGATTGACAGGGAGAAAGGACTGCGGACGTGTTACCGAGGTTACTGAGCGAGGTAATCGTAGACGACTTCGCCGAGGCCGAGTGTCAAATCCGCGACGAGGTGGCGCGCTTCGACGATCTCGAGTACCGGCAGGTCGGCCACCGGCGCGAGTGCGTGCGGTGCCAGTTCGAGCGAGGCGGGGCCCGTCCACGCACCCTTCATCTTGATGTCCTGCATGTAGTAGCGCACCAGTTCGCATACGCGTGCGGTGCCGTCGACGTGCGGGATGATCTTGAGCAGGAAGTTCGGGCCGGCGAGACGCTTCGTCTGCTCGTCGATGTCGAGTTCCTTGTGCTTGTAGCCCATCGTGCCGGTCGCGACGCGCACCTTGCCGTAGTCGAGCGTGCCCAGGATGTGATCGGTGTTCACGTGCAGCGTGGGCGACGCGAGTTTCTTCGGGAAACCCCACAGCTCGCGGCCGCCGGCGATCGGCGGGTGATCGTCGAGATACATCGCGAGCGTGTAGCCGCCGGCCTGGCCGTTGTACTCGACGGGGATCACCTGGCCGCTTTCCGTGTAGTCGCCGAAGCCGGTCGAATCGGCCATGCGAATGAATTCGTAATGGACGAGCGGCTCGATGACCTGCAGTGGCTCGGGCACGATTTCACGCAGACGATCCGGATCGGTGCGATACGTGATGATCAGAAACTCACGATCGACGAAACGGTACGGGCCCATCGGAAAGGCGGGGCTGGTCAACGGCATCGCAAACGCTTTCGATCGGACATCGCTGGGTTTCATGCGGACTCCTTGTTGTTGATCGCTTCGTGGATGAGTGCTCGTAAGCTCGTAATCCTATGCCTGTGCGTTGCCGTTGTGCGATGCCGCATCTGGAATTAATTGTTGCCGATTTCGAATGATTTGCAACGCAAATATTGAGGCGAACGGTGCGAGCGGCATTGAGCGCATGGGGCGCTCCGATATTCTCAGGCGTCGATGACGCCACGATGTGAAAAAAGTGAGCCTTTACGGGATGGTGGGTGAGCTTTTACGGGAGACGGTCGCGCGGAAATGTGACAATTGTGTGAACTTGTGTTGCAGTGCGGGCTCTAAGCGCGTTCGCGCGCGACGTGCACGCCCGGTCCTGATCATCGGCCGTCCGACGCATTAAGCGTTACTTAAGCGAGTGAGCACTAGCATCGTTCCACCCGGCCGGCACGCCCGGTCCAATCGTTACGCCCCAGGCAACCGCATTCATGCAGAACCTCAATCTCACCCTGTTTTCCGCCGTCAATGCCGGCGCCGTGCCGCCCCCCGGTGTTGCTCGCGTCGCGATCTTCGCCGCCGACTGGCTGGTCTATGCGCTGCCCGCGATGCTGCTGCTGACCTGGATCTTCGGCGAGCGCCCGACGCGCCGCCAGGCGATCGAAGCCGGCGTCGGCACGTGCGTGGCGCTGGCGCTCGCGCAGGTGATCGGGCATTTCTGGTTTTCACCGCGGCCGTTCATGGCCGGTGTCGGCACGCAACTGATTCCGCATGCGCCGGACAGCTCGTTTCCGAGCGATCACATGACGTTCGCGTGGAGTCTCGCGGTCGGCATGATGCTCGCCGGCAGCACGCGGCTGAGCGGGTTCGTGATGGCCGCGATGGCCGTGGTGATTGCTTGGGGGCGCGTGTATGCGGGCGTGCACTGGCCGTTCGACATGGCCGGCGGCGTGCTGGTCGGCACCGCCGGCGCGCTGGCCGCGCATCTGTACGGACAACGCATCGTCGAGCTGCTCGAACGGATCGGCGACGTCGTGCATGCGGTGATGATGGGGCGCGAGCGAGCGCCCTGAGCGGGAGAACTACGCGGGAGAAGTACGGGCCGGACGCCGTCAACCGGGCGTCTTGGCCGCTTCAGCCGAAGCGGACGGGCCGCCGCCCGCTTCGTGCAGTTCGGGCGTCTCGCCCGGGTGCTGTGCGGCGTCACGTTCGAGTGCGCTTTCCTTCAGGATCGCGCACATCGCAACGAACAGCGCGAGGACGACGACCGCCAGGCCGCAATAGCCGGCGATCTTCAGGTTATGACGGAAAGGCGAAGCGTGGCTTTCTTTTGTCATGAACGGGCGCTCCTGGGCGGGCTGCGGCGGCTGTCGCCCGACAGCGGCGTCGCAGACATAGATATATACCAGCCGCCCCGCCGATGCCAAGCCCGCCGATGTTCGGGCTCCCGTTCGCGTCAGTCTTCCAGCGTTTCGTGCACGGCCGCTGCGCCGCGTTTCCAGTATGCCGCCGCGCGGATGCGCGACTTGTCGACGCCACGCTCGCCAGTCAGGTGCTGCCGCACCGCACGCATCGACTGCGCTTCGCCGGCCGCCCACACGTAACCGTCGCCGGAGGATGGCAGCGGCAATTCGCGCACCGCATTCAGCAGCACGTCGCCGTCCGCCGCGTCGGCTTCGGCGCGAAAGCGCCAGATCTCATGCACGTCGGCTCGCGTATCGAACGCGATCTGCGCGGTGCGATCCGCGACTTCCAGCACGACTGCCGCACGCGAGCCGGCCGGCAATTGCTCGAGGCGGCGCGCGATGGCCGGCAGCGCCGTATCGTCGCCGATCAGCAGATGCCAGTCGAAATTGATCGGGACCACGAACGAACCGCGCGGGCCGCCGATACCGAGCCATTGGCCGACGCGTGCCTGGGCCGCCCACTGCGATGCGGGGCCGGGATGGTTCAGCACGAATTCCAGATCGAGTTCGCACGCGGCGCGATCGAAGCGGCGCGGCGTGAAATCGCGTGCGACCGGCTTCGGTTGGCCTTCGGGAAACTCCGGGCCATTCGCGCCGAGCGTCGGCATCGCGGGCCGGTCGGCGCCGGGCGGCGGGAAAAACACCTTCACGTGATCGTCGAACGAAGACGATTCGAAGTCCGCGAGGTCGGGGCCGCCGAGGGTGACACGCAGCAGGTGCGGCGTCACCGCATGCACGCGCACGACCTGCAGCAGGCGGAACTTCAGCGTATGGCGCACGCGGGTAACGGCGCGTTCGGATAGGTTCTGCATCGATCCGTTCTCCTTGGGTGTGGACGGGCGGCGCGGGTCACGCGCCGGTGCCGCCTTCGATTTCGGCCGTCGCGCGGCGCATGATCGCCGCGATACGCCGCTGTTCGTCGGCGTTGGCGGCGCTCTTGTGGAGCAGTGCGCGCTTCAGCGCGAGACGGGCTTCGACGAACTCCGGCAGCCAGCCGGGCTGCGTTTCGTCCTGCGTTTCGCCGCCTGCCGATTCACCGGCGAACGCGCGGCGCATGAATTCCATCTTGCGTGCGAGATGCGTGAGGCGCGCGAACAGGGTGTCGACGCGCTCGCGCTGCGCATCGAGGTGCGCGCGGCCGGCGTCGGTCAGCGCGTAGCGCTTGCGGTTGCCTTCCGCCTGCGACACGACGAAGCCGACTTCCTCGAGATACGTGAGCGCCGGATACACCATGCCGGGGCTCGGGCTGTAGAAACCGTTCGAGCGCGTGTCGAGCGCCTTGATCAGTTCGTAACCGTGGCTCGGTTGCTCGGCGACCAGCGCGAGCAGCAGCAGCTGGAGATCGTCGGAGCTGAACTGGCGGCCGCGCGGCATGCCGTCGTCGCCGAAATCGCCAAAGCCGCCGCGTCCGCCGCGGCCACCAAACGGGCCGCCGCCGAATGGGTCGTGACCGCGCCGATGGCGGCCGATTGCTTGCCAGACGCTGGCGTACCAGTCAGGGCCGGCATGCGCACCATGACCGTCGCATCGGGCATGGCCGCGGGAGGGGGCGTGTCGCATGATCGTGTCCTATGTGTCGTAAAACATATCGAAAGATATATATCGAAAGATAGGGTGTCAAGGAAGATTATTGGGGAAGGATGGTTGGCGGGGCGCGGCGGGATGTCCGTATCAGCCAACGGATACGGCCGCGTCAGGCAAAACGCGGGCGCGCATTCAGGCAATATTGCTCGGTTCAGCGCGGACGTCGTATCGCTGAAGTTGTTTCGTATTACTGAATTCGAACCGTGTGTCGCCGGATCGTTTCTTCGACACCGCGCACTTCGCTCTCGCGCTACCTGCGCGGTGCAGACATGCGTGCTTGCGTGTCGAATGCGATTCAGGCCGGCGGCGAGAACCGCAAGCCGCGGCGATTCGAGCCGCCGACCTGTTGCCCAAGACTTCAGACCGCGCTGGCTGCGTCGATCTTGCGGATATCTTCATCGTCGAGCCGCACGCGGATCGCTTCTCCGAGCAATGCGAGCTGCGCGAGCGACGTCGCGCTCGCAATCGGTGCGGTGATCGTCGGTCGCGCGATCTGCCACGCGAGCGCGATCGCGGCCGGTTGCGTGCCGTGCTTCGCCGACACGTCGTCGAGCGCCGCGAGAATGCGCAGGCCGCGCGCATCGAGATAACCGGCGACGCGATCGCCGCGCACGCTCTTCTTCAGGTCGGCCTCGCTGCGGTACTTGCCCGACAGGAAGCCGCTCGCGAGCGCGTAGTAGTTGACGACGCCAAGCCTCAGGTCGCGCACGACCGGCTCGAGATCGCGCTCATACTCGGCGCGGTCGATCAGGTTGTATTCCGGCTGGATCACCTGATACGCGGGCAGCCCGTTGCGCTTGCTGACGTCGGCGGCCTCGCGCAGGCGTGCACTGCTGTAGTTCGACGCGCCGATGATGCGCACCTTGCCCGCGTCGATCAGCGTCTGGTAAGCGGAGAGCGTTTCTTCGAGCGAGGCCGTGTCGGCGAGATCGCGGTGCGAGAAATACAGGTCGATGTAGTCGGTCTGCAGGCGGCGCAGTGAATCGTCGGCGGCCTTCAGGATGTTGTCCTTCGTCAGGCCGGCGCGCGCCGCGAGCAGGCCGACCTTGGTCGCGAGCACGACCTGGTCGCGCTTGCCGGAACGCTTGAGCCACTTGCCGATGATCGTTTCCGATTCGCCGCCGCTGTTGCCGGGCGCCCAGGCCGAATAGACGTCGGCCGTGTCGATGAAGTTGATGCCGGTATCGGCGAGCGCGTCGAGCAGCTCGAACGATGCGTTTTCGTCGACGGTCCAGCCGAAGACGTTGCCGCCGAAGGCGAGCGGGGAAACCTGGATGTCCGACGTGCCGAGGGTACGTAGTGCCATTTTGCTCTCCGGAATCTGGGGGTGACGGGATGAGACGACAGGATTGGCCGGGATGAATGCGACGTGAAGGCGAGCGGGCGAAGCGCTTGCGCCGTTGTCGCGGACGCCGGAACATTCTCGCCGATCGAGCGGAATCGCGCAGCGGGCGCGCGGTCATGAAGACGGAGGAATTGCAGAGGACAGCGGATGTGCCGTCCGCCAGGTGGATGATCGGTACGGCTGCGTTCGATCGGGAACTGAATCTTGCAGCGTCTGGGGGAGAGACCGGCGGAGACCGGCGTATCACGTCACTTCGACGGAGCGGAACGAAAAACGGGCGGCAACGTTGCCACCCGTGATCGATCGGCGCTCTAATCCGTTACCGCAACTGCACGGCCGCCAGAAACAGCACCATGCTGCCGATCGCGCCATCGAGTACACGCCACGCAACAGCCTTGCGGAACCACGGCGCAAGCAGCCGCGCGCCATATCCAAGCCCGAGGAACCACACGACGCTGACCGACATCGCGCCGATCGCGAACGCCAGCCGCGAGCCTTCCGGCTCGCGCGCGCCGGCGGTGCCGATCAGCAGGAACGTATCGAGATACACATGCGGGTTGAGCCACGTGAATGCGAGCGTCATCAGCACGATCGCGACCGCGCTCTGCGGCGGCGGCGCGACGGCGTCGCCGCGCACGTCGAGCGTTTCGTGTCCCGGCTTGAACGCGCGGCGCAGCGCGTTGATGCCGAACCACGCGAGATACGCGAGGCCGATGTACAGCACGACGTGGACGAAGGTCGGATAGCGTTCGACGAGGACTGACGCGCCGCCGACGCCCGCGCCGATCAGGATCATGTCGGACAGCGCGCACAGCAGCACGATCTTGCCGACATGCGAGCGCATGATGCCTTGCCGGAGCACGAACGCGTTCTGCGCGCCGATGGTGACGATGAGCGACCCGCACAGGGCGGCGCCGTGGGAAAAAGCGATCCAGTTCATGATGGGGAGCGGTGAAGGAGTAGACGGGTGAATCGGTTGGCGCTAGTCTGCGGTCAGCCAGAACATAAGAGAAGCTAATTCACCTAATGCAGATTAAGGAAATCTAATGCTCGACTACGCATTGCTCGACGCTCTCGCGGCGGTGATCCGGCACGGTTCGTTCGAACGGGCGGCCAGGGAGCTGAACGTCACGCCGTCGGCGGTATCGCAGCGCGTGAAACTATTGGAAGAGCGCGTCGGCAGCGTGCTCGTCAAGCGCGGGCAGCCGTGCGTCGCGACGACGTCGGGCGCGTTGCTCTGCCGGCATACGGAGCGCGTGCAGTTGCTCGAGGCCGAACTGGGCGGCCGGATGCCTGCACTGCCGGGCCAGATCGCGAGCGCATGGCCGATGCTGCGCGTGGCCGTCAACGACGACAGCGTCGCGACCTGGTTCATCGATGCGGTCGGGCCGTTCTGCACCGAGCGCGAGACCTTGCTCGACCTCGTGATAGACGACCAGGACTACACGGCCGCGCGCATTCGCGACGGCAGCGTGCAGGGCGCGGTGACCGCGCAGGCTGAACCGATCCAGGGATGCCGGTCGACGCGGCTGGGGCGCATCCGCTATCGCGCGGTGTGTTCGCCGGCGTTTTACGACCGCTATTTCGGCGCGGGCATCACGCGCGATGCGCTGCGCCGTGCGCCGTGCGTCATGTTCAATCCGAAGGACGGTTTGCAGGCGCGCTTCATCCGGCGCGTGACGCGCGCGGATCTCGATCCGCCGCAACACTGGATCCCGCACGTCGCGGGTTACCTGCGTGCATGCGAAACGGGGCTGGGATGGGGGATGTGCCCGGACCGGATGGTCGATCGCCAGCTGGCGGCGGGCGAACTGGTCGACATGTCGCGCGGGCGGACCGTCGACATCGACCTGTACTGGCAGAGCTGGCGCCTGTCGATCGGCTGGCTCGACGATTTCAGCGCGGCGCTGAAGGCGCGCGCCGCGCTGTTTCTCGACTGATCGAAGCGGGCGCGGCGGACGGTGGCGGGCGGCGGCGCGCAGGCTACGCGCCGCGCGGGGTCAGACGTGGTGCAGGCCGTCGAAATCGACGATCTGTACGAGGCGGCCGTGCATTTCGATCAGGCCGCGCTTCTGGAACTTCGACAGCGTGCGGCTGACCGTTTCGAGCGTCATGCCGAGGTAACTGCCGATGTCTTCGCGCGTCATGCGCAGGTTGAATTCCGACGGCGAGTAGCCGCGCTTCAGGTAGCGCGACGACACGTCGAGCAGGAACGCGGCGACGCGCTCTTCGGCGTTCAGCGAGCCGAGCAGCATGGTTTGTGACGTTTCGCGCACGATCTGCTCGCTCATCAGCTTGTGCATGCGCAACTGCATCGTGCCGGCTTCCGAGCACAGCGACTTGAGCGCGCTGTACGGAATCACGCAGACCGAGCTGTCTTCCAGCGCAACCGCGGTGCGCGGGTGCGTGTCGTCGCAGATGCCGTCGAGGCCGAGCGCTTCGCCCGCGAGGTGCAGACCGGTGACCTGCTCGCGGCCGTCGTGGCGCGTGGCGACGGTTTTCAGTGAACCCGAGCGCACGGCGTACAGGTTGTCGAAGGTGTCGCCTTCGCGGAACAGCGCTTCGCCGCGCTTGACCGGGCGCGCCGCGCAGATGACCGATTCGAGGCGGCTGAGCGCTTCGGGTGCGAGGCCCTGCGGCATGCACAGGTGCCGCATTGCGCACGACGAGCAGTGCGGGGCCTGACGGGGAGCCCAGTTGCCTGCGTGGGACGAGGCGGCGGGACGTGTGGCGACGGGCGTCAACATGATCGTTTGCTCCAGCGTTGAATCGACCGAATTATTGTCCCACCGCAAGTTGCCGCTGTCGGGTGACAAAACGTCGCGACCGCGCGCACATGTCGCGGGCATCGTAGCGGCACGCAAGCATGCCGTTGCGTATGCGCGCCGCGACGCGCACGCTGATGCTGATGCCGGTGCCGCTCAGTCTTCCTGATCGTCCGTATGCGCGGCGGCCGGGATCAGCAGCACGGGCAGCGTCGCATGCCGCACGCACTGTTCGGCGATGCTGCCGAGCACGAGGCGGCGGAACCCGCGTCGGCCGTGCGTGCCGAGCACGAGGAGGTCGGCGCCGAACGCCTTCGCACCGTCGAGGATCAGCGTCGACACGTCGGTGAGCGACGACGCCTCGCTCGTCAGCGTTTCGCCCTTCACGCCTGCCGCCTGCATCAGCTTCTTGAACTCCGCCGCGAGCGCATTGCCTTGCGCGATGAGCTGGTCGCGCAGCACGGACGGATCGTAGCCCGGCACGTTGTAGTAGATCGCGGCGTTCTCGACGACGTAGAGCGGTTGCAGTTCGGCACCGTGCTCCTTCGCGAGCGCGAGGGCGGCATCGAACGCATGGCGGGCGGTGTCGCTGCCGTCGATGGCAACCAGAATGCGCTTGTACATGGTGTCTCCAAGTGGCGGGTTGAACGAAAGTCGGCCGAACGGCCGAGCAGGCCGTGCGTCGCTGCGAGGCAGGGTAAACCAACGGCAGGGACTCTGCAGCGACGTGCCGGTCGTCGCGAGTGTGCATTGAATATCATCCGTATCGCGACGACGTGACTTCGATCAACGCCGATGCATCGATGTCGCGAAATCCGACTGTCGACCCGAACCCGGCGCCGATATCGATTCCAGCACCGATTCGGAGGACCGGCGCGCGAACCCGCACGTCGCTCCGCCGCCATCGGCCGTCGGCCTCGCCTCGACCCGTCAAACGAACGATCGATTCAAACGCCGCGCGCGTCACCGCGGCACGGCCGTGATTTCGATCACCCGTTCCGGCCGGCGTCCATGACCGGGCCAGTACGCGCTGCCGTACATCCGGTGAACCGGGCCGTACAGCGCGTCGCCCGCGTGCGACGGCGCGTCGAACCCCTTCTCGATCACCATGTAGCCGTCACGCAGCGCGAACGCCGGATGGTTGCCGCCCGGCCGGCTGTCGAAGCCGGCGAAGCCGTCGCCGGCCTCGGGCATCGCGTTGACGAGCGACGCGTTGCTGCCCGTGATCTGGTCGGGCGAGAAGGCGCGGCCGCTCGCGAGACGCGCGGCCTCGCGATTCTTGCCGTCGGTGTCGACGGTGCTGTCGTGCGTGTCGTCGTTGTCGAGTTCGATGCTGCGCGGATGCGCGGTGTGCGCTTGAGCTGACGTTCCCATCACGGCTCTCCTGGCGGCGAAGCGCTCCGGATCGAAGCAAATCCCGTTCCGGGCAAGACGGGAAAACGGCGCGCGAGCGATCGCCGCGGTGGTGTGGCGCGCGCTGATTTGTCATGATTTATTTCGGCTAGAACACCGGTTTTCTACAGAGTATGATTCATTTCCTGCGAAGCGGCGACAGGGGATGAGGTCTTGCCGCCTCTGCCCGCACCGGGGGCACCGCAGCACCCTTAAGACGGGTAGTGAACAACAAATCAAGGGACTAGAGGTGGCGGATTCATGCAAGCGACTACTGCTTTCACGCACCGCGGTTATCTGTTGAATTGCGCGCCCGCGCGCGCCAGCGACGGGTCGTTCAAACCCTACGTCGTGATCTCCAGATCGAGCGACGGGGAACTCGTCGCGAACCGTTTTTTTCCGACCGAGCTCCAGTTCAACGACGAAGGCGACGCGATCGCGCACGCGCGCGACTGGGCCGTGCGCTGGATCGACGCGAGCAGTATTACGATCTGACGGTGTCGCGCGGCGGTGGCATCGTCCGTCCGGCCGATCCCCCGACGTGCCGCTGCCGATCGAAAACGCGGTAATCTTCTGGAACCCGTCACTTTATTTGCGGCCGTGCGATCGAGCGCGGCCGCCTGCATTGGCATATGTCGACATCACCCGCCCGTCAGTGGGGCCTCGAAGAAATCGTTGCCGGCTTGCGCGAATCGCGCGAGGAACTTCATCGCACGCGTCATCCGCGCGGCATCCGCGAGCTGCCGTCGCGCGACGCGATCTGCAAGATCGTCACCGGCCTGCGCGCGTCGATGTTTCCGACGCACTACGGCGCGCCGGATCTGACCGATGAAAGCGTCGACTACTACGTCGGCCACACGCTCGAAAGCACGCTGCGGATCCTCTCGGAACAGATCCGCCGCGCGCTGCCGTTCCTGCCCGAGCATGCGGACACGCCGTTCGCCGAACTCGACGAGCGCGCGTTCGAGATCGCGCGCGAGTTCGGCCGGCAGTTGCCGGCGGTTCGCGCGCTGCTGGTCAGCGACATCCAGGCTGCCTACGCGGGCGACCCGGCCGCGCAGCACATCACCGAGATCCTGCTGTGCTACCCCGGTGTGCTCGCGATGATGCACCATCGGCTCGCGCACGCTCTGCACCAACTCGGTGTGCCGCTGCTCGCGCGTTTCATCAATGAAATCGCGCACTCGGCCACCGGCATCGACATTCACCCGGGCGCGCAGATCGGCCCGAGCTTCTTCATCGACCATGGCACCGGCGTCGTGATCGGCGAAACCGCGATCATCGGCGAGCGCGTGCGCGTGTACCAGGCCGTCACGCTCGGCGCAAAGAGCTTCCCGGCGGATGGTGACGGCGCGCTGGTGAAGGGCAACGCGCGGCATCCGATCGTCGAGGACGACGTGGTGATCTACGCGGGCGCGACGATTCTCGGCCGCGTGACGATCGGGCGCGGCTCGGTGATCGGCGGCAACGTGTGGCTTACGCACAGCGTGCCGCCCGGCACGAGCGTCGCGCAGGGCAAGGTCCGCGAAGGCGGTAGCGCCGAGAAGCCGTGACGCGGCGCGCGAACGGCGCAATGGTCGTTCGCGCAGCGCAGGTGCAGGCGTGCGCCGATGTCCGCACACAAGGTGTGCGAAGGGCACACACGGCTACCGCCGAACATACCGTTCGTCAGTGTTTGCCGGCCGGTGAGCGATGCTTGTACAGCACGTCCTGGTCGACGCGGATCAGGTTCTGCCCCGCATCGACGACGAAATCCACACCGTTGTACGCGCTGCCCGTCAGCAGCAGGATCGCGCCCGCGACGTCGTCGGGGCCGGCGATGCGCGCGAGCGGCGTCGAAGCGCGGCTCGCGTGTTCGAAGTCGGCCTGCGTCTGGTCGTCGCTCGGCAGCATCAGCCCGGGGAACACCGCGTTCACGCGCAGCACCGGCGACGACGACAGCGCGAGCATCTGCGTGAGGTTGCCGAGCGCGGCCTTCGCGACCGTGTAGCTGAAATGGTCGCGGTGGAAGTTTTCCTTGATCTTCTGGTCGACCACGTTGACGACGACGCCCTGCGTGCCGGCCGCGCGGGCCCGTTCGTAGAATGCACGCGTGAGCAGGATCGGCGCGCGGCAGTTGACGGCCCATGCCTGGTCGAATGCCGCGAGGTCGAAGCTCGGGAAATGGTCCTGCCAGAACACTGACGCGTTGTTGACCAGCACGTCGAGGCGGCCGAAGCGCGCATACACCTGGTCGATCAGCGCGGTGATCTGCCCGGCATCCGACAGGTCGGCCTGCAGCGCGACCGAATCGTGCCCGCTCTCGGCGATCGCGCGGGCCGCCGCCTGCGCGGCATCGGCCGAACGGTCGTAGTGCACCGCGGTGCGATAGCCGTGCGCGGCGAAATACTCGGCGAACGCGCGCCCGGCCCGGCGCGCGGCGCCGGTCACGAGCACGACCGGCGCGTCTGCCGCTTGCTTCGTGGACTGCATTACGTATTCGTCAGGTTGACTGAAGATGGATTCGCGACGATCGACAGGAATTCGCGCCGCGTGGACGGATCGGTGCGGAACGTGCCGAGCATGCGCGACGTGACCATCTCGACGCCCGGCTTGTGCACGCCGCGCGTCGAGATGCACTGATGCGCGGCTTCGAGGATCACGCCGACGCCCTTCGGCTGCAGCACGTCGAACAGCGTGTCGGCGATCTGCACGGTCATCTTTTCCTGGATCTGCAGGCGCTTCGCGAACGCGTCGACGAGGCGCGCGAGCTTGGAGATGCCGACGACGCGATGGTTCGGCAGATACGCGACGTGCGCGCGGCCGATGATCGGCACCATGTGGTGCTCGCAGTAGCTCTCGAAGCGGATGTCCTTCAGCACGATCATTTCGTCGTAGCCGTCGACTTCGCTGAACGTGCGCGCGAGGATGTCGCGCGGCTCCAGCGCATAGCCGGCGAAGAACTGTTCATATGCGCGCACGACGCGTGCCGGTGTGTCGAGCAGGCCTTCGCGGGCGGGATCGTCGCCGGCCCAGCGCAGCAGCACGCGAACGGCATCCTCGGCTTCTTCCCGACTCGGCCGGGATGCGGCCGGCTCGGGCCGCGCGGATTTTTTACCCATCTAGTCACTCCATCGAATGCGGCCGCCTGCGGCGGCGCGGATATCCGGGCATTGTTTCATGCTTTCGCGGGTCGTGCGTGCGGCCTGTCGCACACCCTGCATCACTTCGGCCATTCGTCCTGCTCGTCGTTGAACAACGACGCGACGACGCCGCGCAGCCACGCCGTGCGCGGATCGTTGTGGAACTTGCGGTGCCAGTGCTGCTTCAGGTCGAAGCGCGGCAGCGGCAACGGCGGCTCGACCGGCACGATGAACGCATGCTCGGCCGCATAGGCATAGCCGATCGCGTGCGGCACCGTCGCGATCAGGTCAGTGCGGCTCAGGATGAACGGCAGGCTCATGAAGTGCGGCGTCTCGAGCACCGCACGGCGGTGCATGCGCTGCTTCGCGAGGTATTTCTCGAGCACCTCCTGGCTGCGCCCCTCGGCGCGCACCACCGCATGCCCGCACGCGAGGAACTGCTCGGCCGTGAACGGGCGCGCCTGTTCGAGCGGATGGCCGCGCCGCATCAGGCAGACGAACCGGTGCGTGAACAGACGCTGCTGGAAGAAGTTGTTGCCGTCGAGATCGGGGAAGTAGCCGACCGCGAGATCGATCGAGCCGGCTTCGAGGCCGCGGCCGACTTCGTCGTGCGCGAGCGAGACCGAGCGCAGGTTCGCATGCGGCGCGCGCGTCGCGAACGCCTGCAGCAGCTTCGGCAGGAACACGATCTCGCCGACGTCCGACAGCGCGATCGAGAACGTATGCGTGCTCGCCGCCGGATCGAAGTCATGCGGCGCGACGAGGCCGCGCTCGATCTGCGCGAGCGCATCGCGCGCGGCCGGCAGCAGCGCGAGCGCGCGCGGCGTCGGCTCCATGCCGCGCGACGTGCGCACGAACAACGGATCGCCGAAATACTCGCGCAGGCGGCCGAGCGCGGTGCTCACGCGCGGCTGGCTCACGCCGAGCAGGTCGCCGGCGCGGCTGACGTTGCGCGTGTCGTCGAGCGCGACGAGGTAGGGAATCAGGTTCAGATCGAGCGCATCCATCGTGAGGCCGGTATCCGGGAAACGTATACAACTTATCTCCAAAATCGCGTTGCCGCATAGTCGGGAAAGCGCTCAAATGGGTTCAATTATTCGAACCAATGTTCAGGAGACGAACAATGCGCACCCAGGTCGCCATCATCGGCGCCGGTCCGTCCGGCCTTTTGCTTTCCCATCTGCTGCGCCTGCAAGGCGTCGATTCCATCCTCATCGAAGCGCGTTCGCGCGAATATTGCGAGAACCGCATCCGCGCCGGCGTGCTGGAGCAGGGCACCGTCGACACGCTGAACGAAGCCGGCCTCGGCGAGCGGATGCGCCGCGAAGGGCTCGAACATCACGGCATCGAGCTGCTGTTCTCCGGTCAGCGCCATCGCATCGACCTGAGCGCGCTCACCGGCGGGCGCGCGATCACCGTCTATAGCCAGCATGAAGTCGTGCGCGACCTGATCGCGGCCGGCGACGCGCATGGGCACCAGATGCATTTCGAAGTCAGCGAAGTCGCGCTGCACGATATCGAAAGCGAGCACCCGTTCGTCACGTTCAAGCATGCGGACGGCCGCGCGGACCGCATCGACTGCGACTACATCGCCGGCTGCGACGGCTTCCACGGCATCGCACGGCAGACGATTCCCGCCGAGCGGCTGAACACGTTCGAGCGCGTCTATCCGTTCGCGTGGCTCGGCATCCTCGCCGACGCGGCGCCGTCGCTCGACGAGCTCGTCTACGCCCATCACGACAACGGCTTCGCACTGTTCTCGATGCGTTCGCCGACGGTCACGCGCCTCTACCTGCAGTGCAAGCCCGACGAAGACCTCGCGGAATGGTCCGACGCGCGGATCTGGGACGAACTGCACACGCGCTTTTCGAACGACACCGGCTGGACGCCGACCGAGGGCCGGATCACGCAGAAGAGCGTGACGCCGATGCGCAGTTTCGTGTCGGAGACGATGCAGCACGGCCGCCTGTTCCTCGCGGGCGATGCCGCGCACATCGTGCCGCCGACCGGCGCGAAGGGGATGAACCTCGCGGTGGCCGACGTCCGCGCGCTGTCCCGCGCGCTCGGCGCGCGTTATCGCAGCGGCGACGCGACGCCGCTCGAGCGCTATTCGGCGACCTGTCTCGAACGCGTGTGGCGCGCCGAGCATTTCTCGTACTTCATGACGAACATGCTGCACTCGTCGCCGGAGGACTCGCCGTTCGTCAATCGCCTGAAGTTTGCCGAGCTGAAGTACGTGACGCGCTCGCGGGCCGCCGCGCAATCGCTCGCCGAAAACTACGTCGGCCTGCCGTTCGACGACCAGACACCCCCCGAGGGATCCCGCCTTGACAACGCGCTGTGCGCGACTCTATGATCGGCCCATCGTTCGCTAATCGAATATGGGTTCGAATAGCGAACAAATGCCGAAGGTCGACGACGGCCTTCGACGCGGCACGCGACACGCGCGTGTCCCCTCGACAGGCCGCGCATCGTGCCGCGGGTTCGTATCAGGAAGAGACATGGTCAACAAGATTTTCGAATCGCTTCAATCGGCGGTCGCGGACGTCCACGACGGCGCGACCATCATGATCGGCGGTTTCGGTACGGCAGGCATGCCGTCCGAACTGATCGACGCGCTGATCGAGCAGGGCGCGCGCGGCCTGACGATCGTCAACAACAACGCGGGCAACGGCGAGACGGGTCTCGCGGCGCTGCTCAAGGCGAAGCGGGTGCGCAAGATCATCTGCTCGTTCCCGCGCCAGAGCGACTCGCAGGTGTTCGACGCGCTGTACCGTGCGGGCGAAATCGAGCTGGAGCTCGTGCCGCAGGGCAACCTCGCGGAGCGCATCCGCGCGGCGGGCGCCGGCATCGGCGGCTTCTTCACGCCGACGGGCTTCGGCACGAAGCTCGCGGAAGGCAAGGAAACGCGCGTGATCGACGGCAAGTCGTACGTGTTCGAGACGCCGATCCACGCCGATTTCGCGCTGGTGAAGGCGTACAAGGGCGATCGCTGGGGCAACCTCGTGTATCGCAAGACCGCGCGCAACTTCGGGCCGATCATGGCCAGCGCCGCGAAGGTCGCGATCGTGCAGGTGTCGGAAGTCGTACCGCTCGGCGGGCTGAACCCGGAACACATCGTGACGCCGGGCATTTTCGTGCAGCGCGTCGTCGAAGTGCCGCAAGCCGCGCATGCGGCCGAGCTGGCCGCCGAACGTGCATCGCAAGCCGCCTGACAGCCTGAGGAGACCCGAAATGAAACGACTTACCCGCGATGAAATGGCCAAGCGCGTCGCCCAGGACATCCCCGAAGGCGCTTACGTGAACCTTGGCATCGGCGTGCCGACGCTGGTGGCGAACCACCTCGATCCGAGCAAGGAGATCTTCCTGCACAGCGAGAACGGCCTGCTCGGCATGGGCCCGGCGCCCGCGCCCGGCGAGGAAGACGACGAGCTGATCAACGCCGGCAAGCAGCACGTGACGCTGCTCACCGGCGGCGCCTATTTCCACCACTCGGATTCGTTCGCGATGATGCGCGGCGGCCACCTCGACTACTGCGTGCTCGGCGCGTTCCAGGTGTCGGCGAACGGCGACCTCGCGAACTGGCATACGGGTGCGCCCGATGCGATTCCGGCCGTCGGCGGCGCGATGGACCTCGCGATCGGCGCGAAGCAGGTGTTCGTGATGATGGAGCACCTGACGAAGCAGGGCGAGAGCAAGATCGTCGCGCAGTGCTCGTACCCGGTCACCGGCGTGCAATGCGTGAGCCGTATCTATACGGATCTCGCCGTGCTCGACGTGACGGCGGACGGCCTCGCGGTGAGCGAGATCTTCACCGACCTGTCGTTCGACGAACTGCAGAAGCTGACCGGCGTGCCGCTGATCGACGCGACGCGCAAGGCCGCGGCCTGAACGGCAAGCGTGCCGGCGCGCGCGATCGCGCGCACGTTGGCACGCTTGGGTAGACAATAGGCGCACGCCGTTTCCCCAATCTGATGCCATGCTCGAAGACAGCGCCCGCCTGACCTCTCTCATTTGCGGCACCGAGCCGCTCAACCGGATCTGGTCGCCGCGCGCGACGATCCAGCGGATGCTCGACGTCGAAGCCGCGCTTGCGCGTGCGCTCGCCGCGCGGCAGGTAATTCCCGCCGCCGCGGTCGCGCCGATCGAACGCGCGTGCGACGCCGGCCGGCTCGACGCCGACGCGCTCGCGCACGGCGCGGCGCTCGGCGGCAATCTCGCCATTCCGCTCGTCAAGCAGCTCACCGCCCAGGTGAAGGCCGACGACCCCGAGGCCGCGAAGTTCGTGCACTGGGGCGCGACGAGCCAGGACATCATCGATACCGCGACGGTGCTGCAGCTGCGCGACACGCTCGACGTGCTCGAGCCGCTGCTCGACGAAGCGTGCGCGTCGCTCGCGGTGCTCGCGCGCGCCCATCGCGCGACGCCGATGATCGGCCGCACGTGGCTGCAGCAGGCGCTGCCGATCACGCTCGGCCTGAAATTCGCGCAATGGCTCGACGCACTGCTGCGCCATCGCGCGCGCTTCGCCGAATTGCGCGAGCGCGCGCTGGTGCTGCAGTTCGGCGGCGCCGCCGGCACGCTGGCGAGCTTGCGCGAGCAGGCGGCCGGCGTGAGCGCCGCGCTCGCGGCCGACCTGAAGCTGGCACTGCCGGCCGTGCCGTGGCATACGCAGCGCGACCGCATCGCGGAAGCCGCGTCGTGCTTCGGGATGCTGACCGGCACGCTCGGCAAGATCGCGCGCGACGTGTCGCTGCAGATGCAGACCGAAGTCGGCGAGCTCGGCGAACCGGCAGCCGCCGGCAAGGGCGGCTCGTCGACGATGCCGCACAAACGCAACCCCGTCGGCTGTGCGGCCGTGCTGACCGCCGCGGTGCGCGCGCCGAACCTCGTCGCGACCGTGTTTGCCGGGATGGTCCAGGAGCACGAGCGCGCGCTCGGCGGCTGGCAGGCCGAATGGGATGCGCTGCCCGACCTCGCGCGCCTGACCGGCGGCGCGCTCGCGCAGATCGCGCAGATCGTCGCGGGCCTCGACGTGAACACCGAACGCCTCGCCGCGAACCTCGACCTGACGCACGGGCTGATCCTCGGCGAAGCCGTGATGCTCGCACTCGGCGACCGGATCGGGCGCCTCGATGCGCATCATGTCGTCGAGCATGCGTCGAAGGAAGCCGTGCGCACCGGCGCGACGCTGTTCGACGTGCTTGCCGCCGATCCGGCCGTATCCGCCCATCTGTCGCGCGACGCGCTCGCGCGGCTGCTCGATCCCGCACATTATGTCGGCGAGGCGCAGGCCTACGTCGACGCTGTGCTCGCGCTGCACGCGGGCACGACACAACCAGGAGAACACTGATGCCTTTCGCCACTGTCAACGGCGTGAAACTGCATTACCGGATCGACCGTGCCGCGCGCGACGACGCGCCGTGGCTCGTCTTCTCGAACTCGCTCGGCGCCGACCTGCAGATGTGGGCACCGCAGATTCGCCCGCTCACGCAGCACTTCAACATCCTGCGCTACGACACGCGCGGCCACGGCCATTCCGAAGCACCGGCCGGCTCGTACACGATCGACCAGCTCGCGGGCGACGTGATCGGCCTGCTCGACCACGTCGGCATCGATCGCGCGTACTTCTGCGGGATTTCGATGGGCGGCCTGACCGGTGCCGCGCTCGCCGCGCGCTTCCCGTCGCGCATCGTGCGCGCCGTGCTGTCGAACACCGCCGCGAAGATCGGCTCGCCGGAAGTATGGGCGCCGCGCGCGCAGAAGGCGCGTGCGGAAGGGATGGCCGCGCTGGCCGACGCCGTGCTGCCGCGCTGGTTCACCGACGCGTTCGTCGATCGTGAGCCGCGCCTGTTCGACGCGATCCGCGACACCTTCGTGCATACCGACAAGGACGGTTACGCGGCGAACTGCGACGCGTTGAACGCGGCCGACCTGCGCGAGGAAGTGAAGGGCATTGCGCTGCCGGTGCTCGTCGTGACCGGCGCGAAGGACATGTCGACGCCGCCCGACCAGGGCCGTGCGCTGGCCGGCGCGATTCCCGGCGCGCGTCACGTCGAATTCGACGCCGCGCACATTTCGAACATCGAGTGCACCGACGGCTTCAACCGCGCGCTGCTCGACTTCCTGACCGCGTGAGGCACCGACGATGGACGACCAGCAACGTTACGAAGCGGGGATGAAGGTGCGTCGCGCGGTGCTCGGCGACGCGCACGTCGACCGTTCGATCCAGAACCGCACCGAAGTGACCGACGAATTCCAGAACCTGATCACGCGCTATGCATGGGGCGAGATCTGGACGCGCGAGGGCCTGCCGCGCCATACGCGCAGCCTGCTGACCATCGCGATGATGGTCGCGCTGAACCGCGGCGAGGAACTCGCGCTGCACCTGCGTGCCGCGCGCAACAACGGCGTGACGCGCGACGAGATCAAGGAAGTGCTGCTGCAGACCGCGATCTACTGCGGCGTGCCGGCCGCGAATTCCGCGTTCCATCTCGCCGACAAGATCTTCAAGGAACAGGATGGGGCCGCCTAGGTGCGGCTGAATAACACGGCCGGCTTGCGCCGGACGTGACCCGATCGCGACACCTGCCGCTGCCGGCAGGTGTCGACGACGCATGACGCGCCGGCGGCGAATCGGCGCGCAAACAAGGAAAGACGCGGCCATCAGGCCGCGTTGTTTAAACAGGAGACTCGCGATGAATCGCGCACCCGTGGTCGATGTCCAGACCTTCATCAATGAGCAGCCGTTCGGCGGCTTCCAGTGGCTCGTATTCCTGATGTGTTTCGTGATCGTGCTGCTCGACGGCTTCGATACGGCCGCGATCGGCTTCATCGCGCCCTCGCTGCTCGGCGAATGGAACCTCACCAAACCCGATCTCGCACCCGTGCTGAGTGCCGCGCTGTTCGGCCTTGCGTGCGGCGCGCTCGTGTCGGGCCCGCTGTCCGACCGCGTCGGGCGCCGTTCGCTGCTGCTCGGCTCGGTGTTCCTGTTCGGCGTCGCATGTTTCGTGTCGGCGTTCTCCAACACCATCGGGCACCTGACGGTGCTGCGCTTCGTCACCGGTGTCGGCCTTGGTGCCGCGATGCCGAACGCGGTCACGATGATGGGCGAGTTCTGCCCGGACAAGCGCCGCGCGACCGTGATCAACCTGATGTTCTGCGGCTTCCCGCTCGGCGCCGCGTTCGGCGGCTTTCTCGCCGCGTGGATGATCCCGCATTTCGGCTGGCGCAGCGTGCTGATGCTCGGCGGCGTGACGCCGCTGTTGCTCGGCGTGCTGTTGCTGCTGAAGATGCCCGAATCGGTGCGTTTCATGGTCGCGCAAGGCCAGAGCATCGACCGGATCCGCGCGACGCTTTCGCGGATCTCGCGCGATGCGCTGAACGCCGGCTCGTTCGCAATGACCGAATCCGCGCCGCAGACGGGCGGCAAGGGGATAGGCGTCGTGCTGTCGCGCTCGTATGTCGTCGGCTCGGTGATGCTGTGGCTCGCGTACTTCATGGGCCTCGTGATCTTCTACGCGTCGATCAACTGGATGCCGATCCTGCTGAAGGATGCCGGTCTCACGCCGAAGAGCGCGACGCTGATTTCTGCGCTGTTCCCGCTCGGCGGTGTCGGCGCGGTGCTGTGCGGCGTGCTGATGGACCGCTTCAACGCGAATCGCGTGATCGCCGTGTGCTACGCGCTGACCGCGATCAGCGTGTATGCGATCGGGCAGGCGGCCGGAAACGTGGGGCTGCTCGTGCTGGTCGTGTTCATCGCCGGCGTGCTGATGAACACCGCGCAATCGTCGATGCCGGCGCTTGCCGCCGCGTTCTATCCGACCGAAGGGCGCGGCACGGGCGTGGCGTGGATGCTCGGTGTCGGCCGCTTCGGCGGGATCGCCGGGTCGTTCCTCGTTGCCGAACTGACGCGCCGGCACTTCTCGTTCGCCGGCGTGTTCGCGACGATCGCGGTCGCGGGCTTGCTTGCGTGCCTTGCGTTGCTGATCAAGCAGATGGCCCAGCCGCACGGCGTCGCGCAGTCGAGCGGCAAGATCGAGTCGCTCGGGCATTGAGCGGGATCGGGGCCGGGGCGATGCGCCGGCCTTTTGCTGGTTGCGAAAGGTCGTGAGCCGGCGGCCGACACGCAACGGCAGACCGGGCCGCGTCGGCGGCCCGTCCACTTTACGGCCGTCGCGCCGCTACTCCTCCGCGTCGTGTTCCTTGACGAAGTTGCGCAGATACGCGCGCAGCGCGGCCTCCTGGCTGCGGTGATCGGCAAGGTTCGCGGCGCCCATCTCTTCCTCGTCGCCGAACAGCGTGGACGGCGCGCAGTACGTACCCACTTCGATGTTTTCGCGCAGCACGCGGATCTCGTGCGTGAGCGGGTGGTACTCGGCGACCCAGTGCATGCCCTCGATGTGCTCGCCGGCTTTCAGCATCGGCTTCATCGGCATCTCCATGCAGAACAGCGGTGCAACCGGCGAAGCGGCTGCACGCGCCCGTACCGAAAGGGTACGCCTGCATGGCGTGAAGCTCAACGGGGGCGCTTGTGAGCGCTTACTGCGGGAGCAGATGCGCGACGAGCGGGTATAGCGACAGGATCAGCAGCACGGCCATCGTCACATTGAAGATGCGCAGCGCGCGGCGGTTCGACAGAAAGCGGCGCAGGCCCTGGCCGAACGCGGCCCACAGGCTGATGCACGGAAAGCCGATCAGGATGAACACGACGGCCATCCACGCGGCGTTCATCCCGTAGTCGGCGGACAGGCGGATCGTTGTCGCGGCGGTCAGCACCATCATCCATGCCTTCGGATTGACCCACTGGAACGCGGCGGCTTCGAGGAACGTCATTGGCCGCGGCTTGGCGCCCTGCGCCTTCACTTCGCCGGACGTGCCGATGCGCCATGCGAGGTACAGCAGGTACGCGACGCTCGCGATTTCGAGGATCGTGTACAGGACCGGCACGCGCCGGAACGCCTCGCCGAGACCGAAGCCGACGCACAGCATCAGGATCGCGACGCCGATGCTGATGCCGAACAGGTGCGGCATCGTGCGGCGGAAACCGAAATTGACGCCGGAGGCGAGCAGCATCGTGTTGTTCGGGCCGGGCGTGATCGACGTGACGAGCGCGAACAGCATGCCGGCGGGCAATGCGCTGAGGGTGAGGAAGTCCATCGCGGATTCTCCATTCGTGTTCGAGACTGGGATGGAGCCAGTGTAGCGACGGTTGTCTGTACGGTACCGGTACAGTTTGATTGACGATTGCCGGTACGGGGAGGGGGATGGGGGCCGGGACGGAATCATCGGTTGTTGTTTCTCGGAAAAGATGTTCGCGGTCTAAATATTTTGTTTTTGAATAAAGGGCGGAAACTTATGGTTTTGCGCGATTAAAAACATACCATCGAGAAAAATGTGCGATGAAATTCCAATTAAATCAAATTTCGCACAATTTTTGTCGGCGACTTCGTTTCTTTTCCGGCGCTCTCGGCCTATAGAGCGACTCCAGCACAAACGCGAGATCTGCACTATTTCGCGATTCACACACCCGCGGCAGTTGTGCAGTCCGAGGTTCGTGGCGTATCCCGAACCAACACCCAGCAAGTCTACGGCTGTGGCCGGAGCAAAGAGACGATCCTGCTCATGCAGGCGTTTTGGCGTTGGTTGACAACGCAGTTGGAACTCGCACGCTTCGTGCAACTTTCGCGGAGCAGTGATCCGGTGGCTGAGTGGTGTGGATCCGTGCCGGACGCGATGCAATGCAAGCCAAATGTTGAGGGACTGGCTCCAACGAGTATCGATTTGCTGTCGTCACACGCTATCTGATTCATGAACAAAGCTTCCCTGTATTTACTTCGGCGCACTTTTGTTTACTCCTACTTGGTCTTTCATTGTCTTTACGGTTTTGTGGTTCTTAATGAATCAAGAGGTATCGAAAAATGAAATTAGATTTGAATGCCACATTGACAGACGTTAGCCGGTTGACTAGATTAGTCGCATGAACGCACTTTTCGTCACGACTACCACGACCACCACCACGACCGCCAATGGCGGGCCGGGGGGAGGTTGCACGTCGTAGGTCAGTGCCTCAAGCGATCCCCAAGCCCCGCCGGAAACGGACGGGGCTTTTTTAATGCTCCGTTCGACCGGTACCAAATGTCAACGGAGAACATGATGGACGAATTCGACCACCGAGTGCTTGGTAACAAACTGGATCTGTTTCATCAGCAGGATGAAAGTCCAGGCTCCATTTTCTGGCATCCGCGTGGAATGGTTCTATATCGGGTCGTCGAGGAATATATTCGCGCCCGCATGCGCCAGGCCGGCTTTTCCGAAGTGCGGACCCCTCAGATTGTCTCGCGCAGTCTTTGGGAACAGAGCGGTCATTGGGAGAAGTTCGGGCGAAACATGTTTTCTCTCGAGAGCGATAACAACCCATACTGTCTCAAACCGATGAGCTGCCCGTGCCACGTGCAGATCTTTAAAAAAGGCTCTCGCTCGTACCGCGATCTCCCAATTCGATATTCGGAATTCGGGGCGGTCCATCGAGCCGAACCGTCCGGGGCGCTGCATGGTCTTATGCGCGCCCGTGCGTTCACTCAGGACGATGCACATGTTCTTTGCATGCCGGATCAGGTCGAAGTTGAGGTCGCACGATTCTGCGTGTTGCTGAAGACGATCTATGCGGACTTCGGGTTTGGAGAATTCGATGTAGCTTTGTCGACGAGGCCGGCGGTCCGGGCCGGCGACGATGCAGTGTGGGATCGTGCCGAAGCGATGCTGGCGTCCGCTGCGCGAGCGGCAGGCCTGGATTTCGCGATCCTGCCCGCGGAAGGGGCATTCTACGGCCCCAAACTCGAATTTCATCTGCTCGACCGCCAAGGACGGAAGTGGCAGTGCGGAACGATCCAGCTCGACTTCGTCTTGCCCGAGCGGCTTGGTGCTGCATATGTCGCAGAGGACGGCGCGAAAGCGACGCCCGTCATGTTGCACCACGCTGTACTGGGGAGCCTCGAACGGTTCATCGGCATCCTCCTGGAACACTACGAGGGGTGGCTCCCGACGTGGCTGGCACCCGATCAAATCGTCGTTGCGAACATCGGGCAGGATGAACGTGCATTTGCCGACAACACGGCGTTTGCCTTCGAAGACCTCGGCTGTCGGGTTCTGAGGGATTTCCGTTCCGAGCGCCTGCCGCGCAAGATCTTTGACGCGCGGGAACTGGCGGCGCCGATCGTTGCGGTGGCCGGACGGAAGGAGATGCTGGCCGGCGAGGTGTCGTTGCGAATGAGGGGCGGGGAGCAGCACGTGCTGACCATCAATGATGCGATCGCCTACCTGAAACAGCATGTGTGCCCCCCGTCTGCGACGCGGGTGTTCTGACCTGCCGGCAGGTATCGGCGGATAGCAAGTGCCTTGAGGATCAATCGAATCGATTCATAACCTTAAATCAATAAGTAATTCTAAAAAATTATGAGAGAAGCCAGAGATCGCGTCATTCAACGGGCCGACGAGTGTCGCGAGTCTGCATCGTGTCGGTGCAGCGAACGAATGCTCGAGATGGTGTTCGAGATTGGCAGTTGCACTTGCGTGGATGAACTGCGCCGGATGTTAATCGACATCGGGCATCTCGCGGGATTTGACCATGTCTGTTACCAGGATTGTCGAATGACTGGCGGGACACTGAAGATTGGCCGCATATTGTCGAACTATCCGGAGGCGTGGCTATCCCGTTATCGGGAGCGGGCTTATCTGATGATTGATCCGATCGCGCTGCACGCGATGTCGTCGTTGACGCCGATTATCTGGTGCGATCGCATCTTCGCGACAACCGAACAGCGCGAACTTCGAATCGGAAGTCGCATGTACGGGTTAAGCGACGGGGTGTCGTTTCCAGCTCATAACAGGCATGGCGACGTGGCATGCGTGAGCTTCGTCCGACAGGCGCGGGTGTCGGACGACGGCGATGCACCCTTCGACGTTCCGTCGTGGGGAGAGGTGGTCTCGCTCGTTCGGACCGTTTTCTGAGATTTCTAAGTGGAGCATCCGAGGCAATCATACTGCCGAATTGGTCGCAGGCAACGTCGCGACGTATGCCTCATTCGG
Organism: Burkholderia diffusa; assembly: GCF_902499115.1. Taxonomy (GTDB): domain Bacteria; phylum Pseudomonadota; class Gammaproteobacteria; order Burkholderiales; family Burkholderiaceae; genus Burkholderia; species Burkholderia diffusa. The sequence continues at coordinate 608 of NZ_CABVPN010000023.1, read as the reverse complement.
CGTCTGATCCGCCAGGCTCGAATGGGGCCGTTTCCGGTCGTACAAGTTGATGAACTCATCCTCGGAGCACTCGCATACGATCAATTCGACATTTGCGCGCGTTCCACTCTAGCGATCTAGCCTCCCTTCCGAATCAATGCTGGAGAAATGTCGTCGGAATCGGTAGTGGTACGAGCGAGTTTCTCGCTACCGGTGAGAAGCGCAAGCAGGAGAAGAGATTTTATGATTCGATCGAGACTCTGAAAGCAATGCTTAGCGATGCATGGAGGGGGACCTAGTGTCCTGTTCCGCTGATTCGCGAGCAAAGTCGATGCAGCTTTTCGAGGATGGAATCGGCTGAGGCGGTCCAGACGAACGGTTTGCAGTTTTCGTTGTAGTGGGAGACGAATTGATCGATTCGCTTGACCAGTTGTTTGACCGAGCCGAACGAGCCTCTACGGATCGCTTTGTCGGTGATCAGCGCAAAGAAGCGTTCGACCTGGTTGAGCCACGAACTGTAGGTGGGAATGAAATGCATATGCCAGCGGGGGTGTGCCGCCAGCCACGCCTTGACCTTCGGATGCTTGTGACTGCCGTAGTTGTCGACGATGCAGTGCACGTCGAGTTCG
>NZ_CABVPN010000022.1 GCF_902499115.1 Burkholderia diffusa | reverse complement strand
ATCACCTTCTGCTCGAGCCCGACCATCAGCGTGCCCAGGTACAGGCCCTTCGCCATCCACTGCTTGAAGTTGCGTGCACGGTACAGCTCCGTATGCAGCCACGACTGCTTGAAGGCGTCCGGATACGCGTTGAGCTCGTCGCTCTGGCGGCCGGCCTGCAGCGCGTCGAACGCGGCGTCCGCCGCCAGCATGCCCGTCTTGATCGCCGCATGGCTGCCCTTGATCCGCGATGCGTTCAGGAAGCCCGCGTCGTCGCCGATCAGCGCGCCGCCCGGGAACACCGTCTTCGGCAGCGACAGCAGGCCGCCGGCCGTGATCGCCCGCGCGCCGTACGACACGCGCTTGCCGCCTTCCAGGAACGCGCGGATCGACGGGTGCGTCTTGTAGCGCTGGAATTCCTCGAACGGCGACAGATACGGGTTCGTGTAGCCCAGGCCCACCACGAAGCCGACCACGACCTGGTTGTTGTCCATGTGATACAGGAACGAGCCGCCGTAGGTGTCCGACTTCAGCGGCCAGCCGGCCGTGTGGATCACGAGGCCCGGCTTGTGCTTCGCGGGATCGATTTCCCACAGTTCCTTGATGCCGATTCCGTACGCCTGCGGATCGGCGTTCGCGTCGAGCTTGAACTTCGAGATCAGCTGCCGGCCGAGGTGGCCGCGGCAGCCTTCGGCGAACAGCGTGTACTTCGCGTGCAGCTCCATGCCGAGCTGGAAGTTCTCGGTCGGCTCGCCGTCCTTGCCCACGCCCATGTTGCCGGTCGCGACACCTTTCACGGAGCCGTCGTCGTTGTACAGGATCTCCGCAGCCGGGAAGCCCGGGAAGATCTCGACGCCCAGCGCTTCCGCCTGCTGGCCGAGCCAGCGCGTGACGTTGCCCAGCGAGATCACGTAGTTGCCGTGGTTCTGGAAGTTGGCCGGCAGCGCCCAGTTCGGCGTCGTGATCGCGCTCTTTTCCGACAGGAACAGGAAGCGGTCCTCCGTCACCTCGACGGTGAGCGGCGCGCCCTGTTCCTTCCAGTCGGGGAACAGTTCGGTGATCGCGCGCGGGTCCATCACCGCGCCCGACAGGATGTGCGCGCCGATCTCGGAGCCCTTCTCGAGCACGCACACGCCGATCTCGGTGCCTTTCTCGGCGGCCAGCTGCTTGAGCCGGATCGCCGCCGACAGCCCGGCGGGGCCGCCGCCGACGATCACGACGTCGTATTCCATCGATTCGCGCGGGCCGTATTGCGCGAGCAAGTCCTGTGTGGTCAAAATCCTGTCTCCTCCTGCGCCCCGACCGTTACGGTCAGAACTGGTCTTCCGTCAACGCGAGCACGCTCTCGCTACCCTTCGCGCCGACGATCGACGCTTCGAGCCCGCCTGCCTGCACGAGAACGTGTTCCGCGTAGCATTGTGCGATCGCGATCTTCGCATCGAAGAACGCCGTGTCGCTCGCGCGGTTCGCGTGCGCCGCCAGCAGTGCGCGCGCCATCTGCCATCCGCACAGCACCACGCCGGCCAGCTTCAGGTACGGCACGCTGCCCGCGAACACCGCGTTCGGATCCTGCTTCACGTTCGCGACCACGTAGTCGACCACCGTCGACAGCGAGCGCGCGCCTTTCTCGAGCTGCGCCCTCATCGACGCGGCCGCAGCGCCGTCCACCTTGCCGAGCGCCGCGACGGTCTCGCCGATCTCCGCGATCAGCGCCTTCGCCACCGCGCCGCCGTCGCGCATCGTCTTGCGGCCGACCAGGTCGTTCGCCTGGATCGCGGTCGTGCCTTCGTAGATCGCGAGGATTCGCGCGTCGCGGTAGTACTGCGCGGCGCCGGTTTCCTCGATGAAGCCCATCCCGCCATGCACCTGCACGCCCAGGCTCGCCACGTCGTTCACCATCTCCGTGCTCCAGCCCTTCACGACCGGCACCAGATATTCGTAGATTGCCTGATGACGCGTGCGCGTCGCCTCGTCCGAATGGCGGTGGGCAATGTCGCTGTGCGCGGCTGCCACATAGGCCAGCGCCCGCGCGCCTTCGGTCAGCGCGCGCATCGTGCCGAGCATGCGGCGCACGTCCGGGTGATGGATGATCGTCACCGACTGCTTCGCCGACCCGTCGACCGGGCGGCTCTGCACACGCTCCTTCGCGAATGCCGCGGCCTTCTGGTACGCACGGTCGGCCACGCCGATCCCCTGCATCCCGACGCCGAAGCGCGCCGCGTTCATCATGATGAACATGTATTCGAGGCCGCGATTCTCCTCGCCGACCAGATAGCCGACCGCACCGCCGTGGTCGCCGTATTGCAGCACCGCGGTCGGGCTCGCCTTGATCCCGAGCTTGTGCTCGATCGACACGCAGTGCACGTCGTTGCGAGCGCCGAGCGAACCGTCTTCGTTGACCAGGAACTTCGGCACGATGAACAGCGAAATGCCCTTCACGCCTTCCGGCGCGTTCGGCGTGCGCGCCAGCACCAGGTGGACGATGTTGTCCGCCATGTCGTGCTCGCCCCACGTGATGAAGATCTTCGTGCCGAACACCTTGTACGTGCCGTCGCCCTGCGGCTCGGCGCGCGAGCGCACCAGCGCCAGGTCGGAGCCGGCCTGCGGCTCGGTCAGGTTCATCGTGCCGGTCCATTCGCCCGAGATCAGCTTCGGCACGTAGCGTTGCTTCTGTTCGTCGGTGCCGGCCGTCAGCAGCGCCTCGATCGCGCCGTCGGTGAGCAGCGGACACAGCGCGAACGACAGGTTCGACGCATTCAGCATCTCGATGCACGGCGTCGCGATCAGCTTCGGCAGCCCCTGGCCGTCATATTCGGCCGGGTGCTGCAAACCTTGCCAGCCGCCTTCGACGAACTGGCGGAACGCGGCGCCGAAGCCGGGCGTCGCCGTCACGACGCCGTCCTTCCAGCTGCTCGGGTTGCGGTCGCCCTCGACATTCAGCGGCGCCAGCACTTCACCGCAGAATTTCGCGGATTCGTCGAGCACGGCCTGCGCGGTGTCGTAGCCGGCTTCCTCGAAGCCCGGCAACTGCGCGACGGTGTCGATGCCCGCGAGTTCCTTCAGCACGAACAGCATGTCCTTGACAGGGGCGTTATAGCTCATGGTCGATGTTCCAAATCAGGCGGTGAATGAGGCGCGCGGCCCGGGCGGCTGCGGCAAAACCGGCCAGCGCCAGGCGACGTCGTGGCCCATCGTAATGCCGTGCCGGCGGTTTTCCATTGTCATATCCGGCCCACATGGTGACAAAACCGGCCACGCGATGCGCGCGGCGATGGCGGAAACGGGCGCCCGGGTGGCGGGTTCGGATGCCGATTGCGGCACAAACGACGCGCAATCCGCGTGCCGGCCGGATGGGTTGGCTGGCGACTCGAATCGCCGGCGAAGCCGAAGACCGGGCGTTGATGATGGAAAGTCGCCGAAGGCGCCTCGGGATGGACGGAAGTCGCGGCGGGCACATGGCGGCCGGTGCCAAATCGGCCGCCCTTTTTCGCTGTCCGGGCCGGCAGGTTTCTGCGTAGACTTTCGTGTCATCAGGCCAAGCGAGCGCGGGAGCAGAAACCAGGATGAGTGTACGCCCGAAAGACATCGCGGATTTCGTCCGGGTCGCCGGCGATCTGTTCGAGTCGGACAAGCTTCCACCCGCCGCGCGCGCATTCGCGCCGCAAGTATTCGCACGGCTGCGGACCCCGTCGGACGACGGAACGCGGCTCCCGGTGCGATACCCCGCATGCGAATGGCTCGACCCGGCGCTCGAGTCGGTCGCGGGCGTCAGCCCGACGTTCGCCACCGTCGCACGGCTGATCAAGTCGCTTGAACCCGCGATCGGATGGTCGCGTCGCACGTCCGGCAAGGACGGCAGCCCGAACTACATCGACGGGCACGTGAACGGGATGATCTGCGGGCCCGGCGGCGCGGAAAGCCGTGACGACATCCAGCTCGGCTTCTCGTTGATGATGCCCGACGTCAGATATCCGGATCATGGTCACGCACCGGAGGAAGCGTACGTGCTCATGACGGCCGGCGAATTCCGGCAGCGAAACGGCGCGTGGTTCGATCCCGGGATCGGCGGCGGCATCCACAATGCGCCTGGCGCACTGCACGCGATGCGCTCCGGCCACGCGCCGTTCCTCGCGATCTGGTGCCTGCTGAATTGATCCGACGATCGACGCGTGATACCAACGAATTCGCCTGCGACAAGCAGCCGGCCATTGACCAGCCGGTCGGTCGGAATCGCCAATGGGGAGCCGGCCATGGGAAACCGCGCAGGAAGCCGGTTATGGGAAGCTCACGCAGTCCCGTCGCGCGGCTGCGCCGCACCGTGGAAGCGGTGATCCGATCGCATCGTCAACATCCATTCGGCCGACGCGATATCGCCCGCGCGTGGATAAAACGCAACAGAACACCGGAAAACGCGTTCGACGCATTTGTGTCCCCGATAGCCTCATCGTTATGCGGCATACTCTATCCGCATTCAGCGAACGGTCGTTCTATTTTTGACGCAGACCGTCACGCACTCCACTAAACACGCACATGATTCTGGTACCTTGACGCACCGGCCCGAGCGCTTCGCGATGGCCATCACCGATCTATCACCCATCTTTCATACTATGACATTACAGATTGGGATTCCTCTGGAGACAGCCACTCAGGAGCGGCGCGTTGCGTCCGTCCCCGAAGTGGTCGAGAAACTGATCAAGCTGGGTTTTACGGTGGCCGTCCAAAGCGGCGCCGGGGCCGGCGCGAACTTTGACGACGACGCATATCGCGCGGCCGGTGCGAGCATCGCCGCCACCGCCGCCGAGCTCTGGTCCGGCAGCGATATCGTGTTCAAGGTCCGCCCGCCGAGCGCCGACGAAGTCGCGCTGATGCGCGAGGGCGGCACGCTGATCGGCTTCGTGTGGCCCGCGCAGAACCCCGAGTTGATGCAGCAGCTGGCCGCGAAGCGCGCCACGGTGCTGGCGATCGATTCGCTGCCGCGCACGCTGTCGCGCGCGCAGAAGATGGACGCGCTCACGTCGATGGCCAGCATCAGCGGCTATCGCGCCGTGATCGAGGCCGCGCATGCGTTCGGCCGCTTCCTGAACGGCCAGGTCACGGCAGCCGGCAAGATCCCGCCGGCCAAAGTGTTCATCGCCGGCGCCGGCGTGGCCGGGCTGGCCGCGATCGGCACCGCCGCGAGTCTCGGCGCGATCGTGCGCGCGAACGACACGCGCGCCGAGGTGGCCGATCAGGTCAAGTCGCTGGGCGGCGAGTTCGTCAAGGTCGACTACGAAGAGGAAGGCTCGGGCGGCGGCGGCTACGCGAAGGTGATGAGCGAGGGCTTCCAGCAGGCGCAGCGCGCGATGTACGCGCAACAGGCGAAGGATGCCGACATCATCATCACCACCGCGCTGATCCCCGGCAAGCCGGCGCCGAAGCTAATCACCGCCGAGATGGTGCAGTCGATGAAGCCCGGCAGCGTGATCGTCGACATGGCCGCCGAGCAGGGCGGCAACTGCGAGCTCACCGTGCCCGGCGAGGCGGTCGTGCGCCATGGCGTGACGATCGTTGGCTACACCGATCTCGCGTCGCGCCTGTCGCGGCAGTCGTCGACGCTGTATGCGACGAACCTGCTGCGCGTGATCGAGGAGCTGTGCAAGGCCAAGGACGGCACGATCAACGTCGACTTCGACGACGACGCGATCCGAGGCCTCACCGTGATCAAGGAAGGCAACGTCACCTGGCCGCCGCCGCCGATCAAGCAGGCGGCCGTCGCGCCCAAGCCCCCGGCAGCCGCACCCGCGGCGGCCGCCCCGGCGAAGTCGAAAGGCCACGGCCACAGCGGCGAGCCGATGTCGGCCAAGGCGCTCGCGATCGTATTCGCGATCGGCGCGCTGGCATTCCTGCTGGTCGGCCAGTTCGCGCCGGCCAGCTTCCTGTCGCACTTCACGGTATTCGTGCTCGCGTGCTTCGTCGGCTACATGGTGATCTGGAACGTCACGCCGTCGCTGCACACGCCGCTGATGAGCGTGACCAACGCGATCTCGTCGATCATCGCGATCGGCGCGCTCGTGCAGGTCGCGCCGCCGCTGGACGAACTGGCCAACGCGGGCGACCGCCCGTCCGGGCTGATCCTCGGCCTGGCGGTGGGCGCGCTCACGCTCACGGCCGTCAACATGTTCGGCGGCTTCGCGGTCACGCGCCGCATGCTGGCGATGTTCCGCAAATAAGGGGACGACAACAATGACTTCCAACCTGACTACCGTCTCCTATATCGGCGCCGCGATCCTGTTCATCCTGAGCCTCGGCGGCCTCGCGAACCCCGAAACCGCGCGCCGCGGCAACCTGCTCGGCATGATCGGCATGCTGATCGCCGTCCTGGCCACCGTGGCCGGGCCGCGCGTGTCGGCCGCGGGCATTCCGTACGTGATCGCCGCGCTCGTCGTCGGCGGCGCGGTCGGCCTGTACGCCGCGAAGAAAGTGCAGATGACGCAGATGCCGGAACTGGTCGCGCTGATGCACAGCCTGGTCGGCCTCGCGGCCTGCCTGGTCGGCTTCGCGAGCTACATCGACACGTCGCTGCAATTCACCGGCGCGGAGAAGGCCATTCATGAGGTCGAGATTTATGTCGGCATCCTGATCGGTGCCGTCACCTTCGCGGGCTCGATCATCGCGTTCGGCAAGCTGTCGGGCAAGATCGGCGGCAAGCCGCTGCTGCTGCCGGCGCGGCACTGGATGAACCTGGCCGCGCTGCTGATCGTGATCTACTACGGCCGCGCGTTCCTGCATGCCGAGACGATCCAGGACGGCATGCTGCCGCTCGTCGTGATGACCGTGATCTCGCTGCTGTTCGGCGTGCACATGGTGATGGCGATCGGCGGCGCGGACATGCCGGTCGTGGTGTCGATGCTCAACAGCTACTCGGGGTGGGCGGCGGCGGCCACCGGCTTCATGCTCGGCAACGACCTGCTGATCGTGATCGGCGCGCTGGTGGGCTCGTCCGGTGCGATCCTGTCGTACATCATGTGCCGCGCGATGAACCGCAACTTCATCAGCGTGATCGCGGGCGGCTTCGGCAGCGGCGCGGGCGCACCGGCGGCAGCAGGCGGCGGCGCGGCGCAGCCGGCCGGCGAGGCGGTCGCGGTGAGCGCGGCGGAGACGGCCGAGCTGCTGCGCGAAGCGAAGCGCGTGATCATCGTACCCGGCTATGGGATGGCCGTTGCGCAGGCCCAGCACACGGTGTTCGAGCTGACGAAGCTGCTGCGCGAGAAGGGCGTCGACGTGCGTTTTGCGATCCATCCGGTTGCGGGCCGCATGCCGGGGCACATGAACGTGCTGCTGGCGGAAGCGAAGGTGCCGTACGACATCGTGCTGGAGATGGACGAGATCAACGGCGACTTCCCCGAGGCCGACGTGTCGATGGTGATCGGCGCGAACGACATCGTGAACCCGGCCGCGCAGGACGATCCGTCGAGCCCGATCGCCGGCATGCCGGTGCTGGAAGTGTGGAAAGCGAAGACGTCGATCGTGATGAAGCGCAGCATGGCGTCCGGCTATGCGGGCGTCGACAATCCGCTGTTCTACAAGGACAACAACCGCATGTTGTTCGGCGACGCGAAGTCGATGCTCAATGAAATCTTCGGTGCACTGAAAGCCTGAGTACGGCCACGCGCGTGGAGCGGGCAGCAAGCCGCTCCGGCGCCGCGTGGCTTCGATACGCCGACACGCACGCCGAACCGGGCGACGAGCAGCTCCCCACCTGCCCTTTTCCCATTGCGCCGGTTTAGTCAGCGCTTGTGGACAACGGAGTCGAGCACGAAACTGGTCGTCATGTTTTGCACGCCGTCCAGCGCGCTGATCGTTGCCCAGATGTCGCTGATGCGCTCGTGTGTGGCCGCCTCGATCTGCACCAGCAAATCGACCTCGCCGCTGAGGACCGCGCAATCGCGCACCTCGGCGATCCGCTCGAGCGCGGCGAGCACGTCGGCGCCGCGCATCCGGTCCTTGCGATACACCAGCATCACGGCGCGCACCGGCACGACATCGTCGGGCACTGCGAGCCGCACCGTATAGCCGGCAATGATGTTCAGCGCTTCGAGCCGGTCGATCCGGTTCCGGACCGCCTGCCTGGACAGACCGATCCTGTCGGCCAATACCGCGAGCGGAATCCGCGCATCGACACACAACGCGTCGATTATCTTCTGGTCCAGGCCGTCGATCTTCATTGTCCGAATCCGGTGTACCCGGCGCCGCGCGCATCGACCGCGTCGCGCAATGCCGCGATGTGGCCGGGGCCGATTCCGCAACACCCGCCGACGATCCGCGCGCCCAGCGCAAGCCACTGCTCTGCCCATCTTGCATAGCCGGGCGGATCGATGTCGCCGCGCAGGCCGTCGAGTTCCTCGTTCGCGCGCGCATCGGCGCGCTGAGGCGGAAACGCGTTCGCATACGCGCCGATCACGAGCGACGTTCCCGCTCTCTCGAGCGTGCGCTGCGCCGTCTCGATCGCCGCACCCATCACTTCCGGCTGGCTGCAGTTGAACAGCAGCGCGGTCGCGCGCGCGGACACGGCGGCGTCGATCGCTTCGTCGAGCGTCTGTCCCGATCGCAGTACCGGCGTGGCGCCTGCGTCGACGTCGTCGCGCAGCGTGAACGAGACCCAGAGCGGTTTCGGATTCGCATCGAGCGCACGCCGGACCGCGCCGATCTCGTCCGTCAGGCTCTGCGTCTCGGCCAGCCACAGGTCGACATATGGATCGAGCCCATCGACGAGCGTCGCCAGGATCGCATCCGCGCGCGCTGCGTCGAACAGGTCGGGTCGGTAGGAACCGCCGGTCGGCGGAAGCGATCCTGCGACGCGCACGGGCCGCGCTGCGCGGTCTGCCGCTTGCCGCGCGAGTTGCCCGGCAAGTGCCGCGAGCGCGACACCGTCGCGACGGAACCGCTCCTCGCCGATATGGAACGGCACGACCGCATAGCTGTTCGCGGTGATCACGTCAGCACCCGCCGCGATGAATGCGTCGTGCGCAAGGCCGACGTAATGCGGCGCTTCCATCAGTGCGAGCGCCGACCATTCCGGCTGTCTGAACGGCGCGCCCATCCGTGCCAGTTCGCGGCCCATGCCGCCGTCGAGTACCGTGATGTCATGCATAGTCCGTGCTCCGTCGTTGCAATTCACGCATCTCGTGCGCGAATCGATTCAAAGGCCGGCGCGACGCGCGTGGGGCTTCGATCGAGCGTGCGCGCGGGTCCGTGTCAGATCTGCTCCAATGCCTGCGCGATATCGCTTTTCAGGTCGTCGATGTGCTCGATGCCAACCGAATAGCGGATGAAATTGAGCGGGATGTCGGCAGCGCGCATCTGCTCCGCCGACATCGTGCCCGCCCACATGGACGCCGTATGGATCGCGAGCGAATCGACGCCGCCGAGATTGCCTGCATTCAGCGGCAAGCGCAGCGCCTCGACAAAGCGCTGCGCTTCGCCGTAGCTTCCCCGCACACCGAACGCAACCACGCCGCCGAAACCGCGCATCTGCCGGCATGCGAGCCCATGCTGCGGATGGCTGCGCAGGCCCGGATAGAACACGCGCTCGATCTTCTCGTGCGCTTCGAGGAATTCGGCGAGCGCCTGAGCGTTCGCGTTGATCCGCTCGACGCGCATCGGCAGCGTGCGCAGCCCGCGCAGCAGCAGCCACGCGTCCATCGGCGACAGCACCGCCCCGAGCGTGATGTGCGTATGCCAGATCTGCTCGGCGAGCACGCGGCTCGTGCAGATCACGCCGCCCGTCAGGTCGTGATGGCCGCCCAGATACTTGGTCGCGCTGTGCACGACGATGTCGACACCGAGCCGGTGCGGTTGCTGATTGATCGGCGACGCGAACGTGTTGTCCGCGAGCGTGAGGATGCCGCGGGCTCTTGCGATTTCGGTCACCGCGGCGATGTCGGTCACGAGCAGCAGCGGATTGACCGGCGACTCGAGCACGATCAGCCGTGTGTTCGGCCGGATCGCGCGATCGAACGCGGCCACGTCCGTCTGGTCGACGAACGTCACCTCGACGCCGAACCGGCGCAGCATGTCGTCGAGCAGCTTCGTGGTGCTCATGTAATGACGCGTCTGGCCGACCACATGATCGCCGGCCTTCACGACACTGAGGATCGCGGTCGCGATCGCGCCCATTCCGGATGCCGTGACGAGCGCGGTCTCGGTGCCCTCGAGCTCCGCCATGATCGCCTTCACGCGCTCGTGAACCGGATTGCCGTAGCGGGTGTAGTTGCGCGGATGCTGCGGCACGCTCGACATCTCCGCGAATTCCTCGCTGCCGGCTGCCTTGAATACCGCCGAATAGTGGATCGCCGGCGCGACCGACTTCTCGTCGGTCACGTCGCGGTCAGCGGCGAGCGCCAGCGTTTCAAGCTTGTATCCCATGTCGTCCTCGGATCGTTCGTTGTGTCGCGTTCATGCGGCGCCCGTCAGGCACGCACGCTGCCCAGATGGCGATTCAGCAGACCTTCGACGCGTTTGAGCGCGGTCGAAAGCACAGCCGTGATACCGACGTACACGATGCCGGCCAGCATCAACGCGTCGGTCGTATAGGTTTCGATGGAGATGCGTCGCGCGACACCGGTCAGGTCGAGCACGGTGATCGTGCTGGCAAGCGCGGTGGACTTCAGCTGCAGCACGATCTCGTTGCCGAGCGTCGGTGCGACGATGCCGATCGCGCGCGGCACGATCACGAACCAGGTGAGCATGAAGCGGCTCATCCCGAATGCGAGCGCGGCTTCCTTCTCGCCGGCGGGGACGCCGGCGATCCCGCCCCGGATGTCTTCCGCCATGTAGGCCGCGAGATTGAGCGTCAGCGCGCACAACGCACACGAGAACGATCCGCCGACCAGCAGCCACAGCGGCGACGCACGCACGATCGAGAACTGCGCGAGCCCGTAATACAGCACGAAAATCTGCACCAGCAGCGGCGTGCCGCGAAACACCGACATGAACAGGCGGCTCGGTGTCGACAACCACCGGCACGCCGACGTGCGCGCGACAGCCAGCGGCACCGCGAGCGCGAACGCAAGGGTGCATGACAGCACCAGCAGCTCGAGCGTGATCCATATGCCGCGCGCGACGTCCGGGCCGGACTGCGCGATGAGGGAAAGAAAGTCGTTCATCACATGGCCCTCTTCAGGTGCGTTTTGCGTAACCGCGGCCCGCGATGCGCTCGAGCCACGCGAACACGGGGTTGGATGCGGCGAGAAAGCCGAAATAGACGATTCCGACCGTCACGTAGAAGACGAACGGCTGCTTGGTGAACTGCGCGGCGATGTTCGCCTTGCGCAACATGTCCTCGAGCCCGACGATCGACACCAGCGACGTGTCCTTCAGCAGGTTCTGCCACATGTTGTTCAGGCTCGGCAGGCAGATGCGCCACGCCTGCGGCAGCCGCACGTACCACAGTGTCTGCAGGCGTGTCATCCCGTACGCGCGCGCGGCCTCGATCTGTCCGGCCGGCACCGCGATGAACGCGCCGCGGAACATCTCCGACGAATAGGCGCCGAACACCACGGCGAGCGCGATCACGCCGGCGGAGAACGGGCTGATGACAATGGCGCCATCGAATTGCGCGTTGAGCAGATGCGACAGCCCGAAGTAGCAGATCAACAGGATCAGGAACTCGGGAATGCCGCGCAGGAAATTGGTCAGCGCATAGGTCGCATGCCTGAGCCACCCCAGGCTCGACAGTTTTGCCGACGCACCGGCGATGCCGAGCAGCATGCCGACGCACAGCGCGGCGACCGCAAGCTCCAGCGTGACGAGCGCGCCAGCCGCGATCTGCGCCCCGTAGTTCATCAAGATGTCCATCGTCATGTCGCTCCGTGTAAGACGCGGATCGCGCAGGCCGCCGTCCGGCGCCCGCGCGGTGCCGATGCGCGGTTATTGCGGCGCGATGCTGAACGGGAAATAGCGCTTGTTGGCCGCGGCGAACGTGCCGTCCGCCTGCACCTGCGCGATGCCCTTGTCGAACAGCGCCTTCAACGGCGCGTCGCCCTTGCGTACCGCGATCGCCGTACCGTCGCCAAAGATCTCCGCATCGGCGATCGGCTTGCCGACGAAGTCGAAACCCTCCTTCCTGCCGGCCTTCGTCAACCAGTCGTACGCGACCGTGTTGTCGGCAAATACCGCATCGACGCGCCCGGCCGCGAGATCGAGCCACGCCTCGTCGAGCGTCTGATAGACCTTCACGTTGATCCCCGACTTGCTCGCCGGCAGGCGGCGGCGCAGATAGGATTCGTGCGTCGATGCCGTCTGAACGCCGATCGTCTTGCCACGCAGGGTGGCGGCGTTGTCCGTGATGCCCGAGCCCTGCTTCGCGACGAGCTGCACGGGCGCCGTCGTGAAAATGCGCGTGAAGTCCACCGACTGCTCACGCTCCGGCGTCTTCGACATTTGCGCGAGCACCGCATCGATCTGCTTCGCCTTGAGTGCAGGAATCAGCGCGTCGAAATCCATCGTCACCCACTGGCACTTGACCTTCATCGTGTCGCACATCTTCTTGCCGATGTCGATCTCCATGCCCTGCAGCTTGCCGGATGCATCCTTGTATTCGAACGGCGCGTAATCGGCGAGCGTGCCGACCCGCACGACCTGCTCGGCATGCGCGACCGAACCGAACAATGCCGCGCCCACGCACAGCGACTGAAGCAGCTTTTTCATGATTTCCCCCTCCGGTTGACGTTGAATCCGCATCAGATGATGCTGGACAGAAACTTCTGGAAACGCGGCGATTTCTGGCTCGCGAATACCTCGTCGGGACTGCCGTCTTCCTCGATTCGTCCCTGGTGAACGAACACGACGCGGTTCGCGACTTCGCGCGCAAATCCCATCTCGTGCGTGACGACGAGCATCGTGCGCCCCTCGTCCGCCAGCGAGCGCATCACCTTCAATACTTCGCCGACGAGCTCCGGATCGAGCGCCGATGTCGGCTCGTCGAACAGCATCACGTCGGGGTCGGTCGCGAGCGCTCGTGCAATCGCGACGCGCTGCTGCTGGCCGCCCGACAGCTGGTTCGGATAGTGTTCGCACTTGCCGGCGAGCCCGACCCGTTCGAGCATCGCGATCGCCTTGTCGCGGGCGTCGCGCTTCGGCACGCCGAGCACGCGCACCGGCACGAACATCACGTTCTGCAGCACGGTCATGTGCGCCCAGAGGTTGAACTGCTGGAACACCATCGCAAGCTTGCGGCGCACGCGCATCACCTGCCGCGCGTCGGCCGCGACGAGCGCGCCGTCGCGGCCTGCCCGTTTCAGCGCGAGCGTTTCGCCATTCACGCAGATCCGGCCACGGTCGGGCATTTCCAGCAAGTTGATGCACCTGAGGAACGTACTTTTTCCCGACCCGCTGCTGCCGAGGATCGACACGACCTCATGATTCTTCGCGGTCAGCGAGATGCCCTTCAGCACCTCGACACCGCCGAACGACTTGTGAATATCCTCGACCACCAGCGCGTCCGCCGCCGGTTTGCATGCAGGAATTGCTGCTGGCATCCTCGACTCCTTCTTCGATACGTTGCTCACACCGCTCCGGTTCGCGCCGCGCCGGCCCGCGAGGGGCCCGCGCTTGCGCATCAGCTCGACAGCCGCCGGTTGCGCCTGAAGCAGACCACCTTCGGCTGCGTCATTTCCGTCATCGCGAATCGAACGCCTTCGCGACCCAGCGACCCATGCTTGAATCCGCCGAACGGCATGCCGTCGAAGCGGTAATCGGACGAATCGTTGATCATCACGCCGCCCGCCTGCAGGCGCTCGGCCGCGCCGAGCGCCACCTCCAGGCGGTTGGTGAACACGCCTGCATGCAGGCAGCTCTCCGACGCGTTGGCCGCGTCGAGCGCCTGCTGCAGGTCGGTGAATTTCTCGATGGTCACGACCGGCGCGAATACCTCGTCGGTCCAGACACGCGCGTCGTGCGGCACATCCGCGAGCACCGTCGGTTCATACAGCGCCCCGCGCCGCCGATGGCCGGTCAGCACCGTCGCACCGCCCGCGACTGCTTCGTCGACCCAGCGCTCGATGCGCGTCGCCTGCTCCTCGCCGATCATCGGCCCCATGTCGGTCGCATCGTCCAGCGGATCGCCGACGACCATCCTGCCGGTCAGTTCCACGAAATACCGCACGAACGGCTCGTACGCGGCCTCGGCGACGAAGATCCGCTGCGTGCCGATGCAGTTCTGTCCCGCCGCCCAGAACGCGCCCGACACGCACGATTCGGCGGCATCCTTCAGGTCGCAGTCGGCCATGACGATCACCGGCGCATTTCCGCCCAGGTCCATCGCCATCTTCTTGAGTCCCGCATCGCGCGTGATGGCCTCGCCGGTCTGCGGGCCACCGGTAAAGGTCACCATCCGGATCCGCCGGTCGCGCACCAGAGCGGACGCGATATCCGCGCCGCCGTGCACGATCTGCAGCGCGGCGCGCGGCGCACCGGCATCCCACAGAACCTCGACGAGCGCCTGTGCGGACAGAGGTGCGAGCAACGAGGGCTTCAGGATGACCGCATTGCCGGTCGCGATCGCCGGCCCGAGCTTGTGTGCGACGAGGTTCAACGGGTCGTTGAAGGGCGTGATCGCGAGAATCACGCCCAGCGGCTCCAGCGTGTAGTAGCCGCTGCGATCCTCCGAGCCGGGATACCCGTCGAACGGGATCGTCTCGCCGTTGAGTCGTTTCGCTTCCTCGCCCGACAGGCGCAGCGTGTTCACGCAGCGCGCGACTTCCTTGCGGGCCTGCCGCAGCGGCTTGCCCGCTTCGAGCGCGATCGTGCGTGCGAATGTCTCCGCTTGTGCCTCGACGCTCGCGGCTGCGCGAAACAGGATGTCGGCCCGCTGGCTGCGCGGCATGGTTGCGGCCGCGCGCGCGCCGTCGAGCGCGCGCTCGACGAGGACCGGCGCCGCATCGGCTCGCGACAGACGAACCTGGCCGACGATCGAGCCGTCATACGGCGACCGAACATCGGCTACGCCGGCTGCCGTGCAGTCGCTCATCACCGCATCGCGCGCGCTCATGCCGTCACCTCGTGCGAGGCTGCGCCAATCCTGTCCGCCAGTTCGATCAGGTCGGAGAGGATCGCGAACGCCGTTTCCTCGCGGCCTGCACCCGGCCCGCTGATCGTCACGCCGCCGAGCACGTCGGTGTCGAACGTGATCGCATTCGTCACGCCGCTCGCGGCAAGCAGCGGATGGCCGGCCGGCAGCTTGCGCGGTTCGACGCTCGCGGTAACGGTGCCGTCCGGATGGCGGATGGCGGATCCGATCAACCGCCAGGACGTGCGCTCCGCCGCCGCTGCGCGCACGTCGTGCTCCGTCAGTTCCACGATGCCGCGGCACGTCACGTCGCCACGCTTGAGGCCGGCATTCCACAATGCGTTCGCCAGAATGACGACCTTCAGCTGTACGTCCGAACCGTTGACGTCAGCCGCCGGGTTCGCCTCCGCATAGCCGCGCTGCTGCGCATCCCGGATCGCCGCATCGAAGCTCGCGCCGGCCTCGACCTCACCGAGCACGTAATTCGACGTGCCGTTCAGGATGCCGGCGAAGCCGTGGATGTCGCAGCCGCGCAGCGAGGTCGCTAGTTGCCGCAGCACCGGCGTGCCGCTCATCACCGTGCCCTCGTACATCACACAAGCACCCGATTGCGCGGCGATCCGCGCCAGTGCCGGCTGCGCGAGCGCGATCGGCCCCTTGTTGGTCGTGATTACGTGCTTGCCGCATTCGAGCGCGGTACGGCAATGCGACAGCGCGGGCTCACCGGTGTTCGGATCGGTGAAGGTCGCCTCGATGACGACATCCACGTGTTCCGACGCGATGGCCTTCAGCACCGCGCCGAGGCTGACGTCCGGCGACACCAGCGTGCCGGGATCGCGACGCAGCGCTTCGGCATCGACACCCCGCCGAGCGGTTTCGTCGAGGACGTCCAGCGCGATACCGCGAGGATTCGTCGCGATCCCGAGCCGCAGGTCGGCGACCGTCGTCACCAATACGTCGAGTCCCGCCGCACCCAGCATCGCACGCTTCTTTTTGAGCAAATCGACGAGTCCCTGATTGACTCCGCCGAAACCGACCAGTGCCAGTTTGAGTTCCATCTTGATCTTCTCCTGTTCATTGACGACACGACACAGGTTAGTTATGCGAATCGATTTTCAAATTAGGCGTTTCGCCCGATTCAAGTCATCATCCGTTGCGGTTTGTAATGCGGGACGGACGGATCGCCCGTCCCGCGCGAAACGAGTACGTCAGGTGGCCGACGGTTCGTCGTCGCCGTCCTTGTCGACCGGCACGAACAGCCCGACCTTGACCGCGCTCAGCACGACATTCGTGTTGATCCGGCGGATCATCGGATTGCTCTGCATGATCCGCGCGGACAGCCGGTCGTACGCCTCGACGTCGTGCGCGGTGATGATCGCGATCAGGTCGACGGAGCCGGTCACGTAGTAGATCTGCTGGATTTCGTCATGCGCCTTCGACCACTCGCGGAACCGGGCGACCGTCTCGTAGTTTTCGCGTTCGATCTCGATCGCCGCGATGAACGTCATCGGCCTGCCGACCGCCGCGCGATCGACCACCGCGATTTCCGCCGAAATGATCTTTTCGGTGCGCATGCGCTTCAGCCGCTTTTGCACGGCCGACGTGGACAGGCCGATTCGTTCGGCAATGGCATCCGCAGTCGCGGTGCAATCGCGCTGGACGATATTCAGGATCTTGCGGTCGAAGGAGTCGAGTGCGTCGGTCATGGCGTGGCCTGCCGGAAACGGGTGCTTGCGTCAAAGATAGAAAGGGCGCGCCGATCTGAGCCCGACCAGATGCCGGACACGGTCGAACGCGGTAACGAGCGTTTCGCGCCACTGCGCCGCTGGCCCGCAGATACGTACTGGTGCGAAATGGATCGTATCCACACCCGCGGGAATTCGGAACGGACGCTCGATGCCATCGTCCGATTCGGTCACGAGTGCAGTGCCGTCGACTTCGGTCAGGCTCATCATCAGATGGGCGGATGCAGTCGCACCGAGCAGGTCGCGCAGAGGCGACGCGTTCGCGGACAACTGTTCGAGCAGCGGCAACTCGTACGCGCCGGGCCACCAGGTGTCGTGCTCGTCGAGCCACGGGCCGACGGCCGGCATGCCGACCATCTCGAGAACCCGGTCCGCCCCGAGATGCGCATAGGCGCGACACCGGCCGGCCCCGTCGGTCGAAGCACGCGCCAGCCAGCCGCCGGCGCTCGGGACAGGGTCCGTCAAAACGACGTTCGCAGGCTTCAGTCGGCCGAGCACTTCAGCCGCGCTTGCAGCGGACCGGTGCCCTTCGCGGGACTGCTGCGCGTGCTCCGGGACGATCCTGCACACCCACTTGGGACCATCCTGCAAGGCGGCGGGGACGTCGCCGGCCCGGACTTGAGCGGTTCGCCTGCGGGCGTGTTCAACGATGACGATTGGCGTGTCCGGCATACAACTCTCTCGTGCTTGCGGGGCCGCGTCGCAGCGATGCTGGCGCGCTTCATGGTTTGGCCGACTATGTTGGGGCTGGAGAAATCATATCGCCTCGATGCGACTAAAAAAATCTCAACCGCATCGAACTTCGACGCAAAACGTCGAAAAATACCGCTCGACGGACGTTTTGCATCCAGCCAGGTGCCGGCCCGTCTGGCGTCCCTCGCGAACGCCAGAGCCGCAGGTCACTGCGATGCACCGAACAGTTGAATCACGACGCCGCGCAGCCACCGGTTGCCTGCCTCATGGTGATATCGCGCATGCCAATGCTGCCGTACCGCAAACCCGTCGACCGGGATCGGACACGCATGAACCGCCAGATCACTCGCCTGAGCCAGTGTCTGGCCGATATGACGGGGTAGCGTCGTGATCAGGTCGGTCGTCTGGACGATCGCACCCAGACCCAGAAAACCCGGCAACTCCAGCACCACGTCTCGCTCGATGCGCGCCTGCCGCAGCGCCTGTTCGAGGAGTTGCGCCCCGGTTCCCGCGGTGATGGCGACATGTCCTTCGGAACGATACTGCTTGGCCCCGAGGCGGCCGCGAATCCTCGGATGATGCCGGTTGGCCAGACATACCCAGTCCTGGTCGTACAGCTTCTGCTGATAAATGCCGCCACCCAGCCACGGCACATACCCGATCGCGAGATCGGCTTCGCCGGATTCGAGCACGCGTTCCGTATTGCCGTCGATCCGTGCGACTTCCAGCCGGACGCCGGGCGCCTGCGCCCGGACATGGGCCAGCAGCCTTGGAAGCAGCGTGATGTGGCTCGCGTCGGTCATGCAGATACGAAAGCGTCGCTGGGCCGTCGCTGGATCGAATGCGATCTCCCATGCGGTGAAGCGCCGAAGCGATTCGAGAATTTCCCGGCATGGCCCGATCAGCGCGTCGGCTTGCGGTGTCGGCGCCATGCCGCCGGGTGTCCGGATGAAGAGCGGATCGTGCAGGTGTTCCCTCAAGTGCCCCAGCCAGATGCTGACCGTCGGCTGGCTCTGGCCCAGTTGCTCGGCGACGCGCGTGACGCTGCGCACGTCGTACAGGAGATCGAAAAGCTGAAGCAGCTTCAGGTCGGGCAGGTCGGCGGGCATCGTGGCGTTATTGTCCGTGGCAATGATGTCATTGTATCCATTGCATTGTCGGCATGAGCGGCGACTCCTATCGTGATGCCATACGTCAAGGAGAAGCCATTGAAAATAGCAATTCTGGGCGCTGGCGCGCTGGGCTGCGCGATCGGCGCCACCCTTACCCAAGGCGGCCACGAGACCTGGCTGATCGACCGCTCGCCTGCACACGTCGATGCGATGCGCCGTGACGGCCTGCGCGTCGACGACGCGGGCGGCACCCGCCACGTACGCGTCCACGCGACGACTCAGGCTGCCGATGTCGGCGTGGCCGACCTGGTGGTGGTGCTGGTCAAGTCGTTCCAAACCGACGCGGCCATCCGCGGCGCCCAATCGCTGGTGGGTCCGGATACCGCCGTGCTGTCGCTGCAGAACGGCCTCGGACACGAGGACATCCTGATCGACGTCGTCGGCCGCGAGCGCGTCCTCGCGGGCAAGACCTACGTCGGCGGCGTGCTGCGCGGCGCGGGCCATATCGAATCCGGCGTGATCGGCAAGTACACCTATATCGGCGAACTCGACGGCCGCATCACACCGCGCGTGCAGGCAATCGCCGCCGCGTTCGATGCCGCCGGCCTCGCCACGACGATCAGCGACAACATCGTCGGCACCATGTGGGACAAGCTGCTGGTGAATGTCGCGACGGGTGCGCTGACCGGCCTTACCGGCCTCACCTACGGGCAGCTTTACGATGAGCCGCTGCTGAAGGCGACGTCGCTCGCGGCCGTGGCCGAGGCGATCTCGGCGGCGCAGGCGGCCGGCGTCAAGCTGTCGATGACCGATCCGGAACAGGCCTGGACGCTCGCCGCCGAGGGGCTCCCCGCGACCTTCAAGACGTCGATGCTGCAAAGCCTCGAGAAGGGCTCGATCACCGAAATCGACTTCATCAACGGTTCGGTCGTGCGCTGGGGGCAGCGCTACGGCGTGCCGACCCCGGTCAATGCAACGCTCGTCGCCTGCATCAAGGGGCTGGAACGCGCGATGGCCGATCGCCAACGGCAGGAGGCCGCCGCATGAATGCCACGAAAGCCTATCTCGAACACGTTGCGATCTGGGTGAAGGACATCCGCTGGCACATCCGCTTCTTCGAGGAAGTGCTCGGCATGACCCTGCGCGAAGTGGACGGCACGCTCGACGCGCCGCGGCAGTACTGGACGCTCGGCGGCCTGCAGTTCATCCACGCGCCGGAACACGATGGCCCGGAAGGCCGGCTCGCGCATCTCGGCGTGATGTGCGAAGACCTGGAAGCCGCGCTGGCCGCGGCACAACGGTTCGGCGTGTCGGAAATGCCGCAAGGGCGGAACTGGCTTCGCCTGCCCGACGGGCTCGCCGTCGAACTGATTCAGGCCAGGCCGGCTTCCTGCGTGGCGCAGGCACTGGCGATCAACCCGCGCGCGGAGGCATGACCATGACGATCGTCGAGAAATACTGGGACGACGCCCGCGAGGGTGACACCTGCACGAGCCCGAGCTACATCGTGACCAAGGAGCGCATTCTCGCGTACGCCGACCTCACCGGCGACCATACGCCCGTCCACGTGGACGAGGAATACGCCAACGCGAGCCATTTCGGGTGCCTCGTCGCGCACGGGCTGTTCGGCTTGTCCATCGCCGACGGCCTGAAGACGCAGAGCGACTATCGCTTTCTGCCGGGCATGTCGCTCGGCTGGAGCTGGGATTTCCTGCTGCCGATCAAGGTCGGCGACGTGCTGCACGTGAAGTTCCGCGTCGGCTCGATGCGGGCCAGCAAGAGCCGCCCGGATTGGGGCATCGTCGTGCTGCCGTCGGAGCTGATCAATCAGGACGATCAGGTCGTTCAACGCGGCGAGCATCGCCTGATGGTGCCGCGCCGCCCGGAGGCACTGTAATGCAGGCTCGCCCACTCGAAGGTATTCGCGTCGTCGACTACAGCCACTTCCTTGCCGGTCCGTATGTCGGGCGCTGTCTCGCGGCGCTCGGCGCCGAAGTCATCAAGGTCGAGCGCCCCGGATCGGGCGACGCCGGACGCCAGCACGCGACCGTGCTCGACGACCAGCAAAGCGGCTACTTCCTGCAGCTCAACATGGGCAAGCGCGGCGTGAGCGTCAACATGAAGGACGCGCGCGGCAAGGCGTTCATGCAGCGGCTGTGCGACTCCGCCGACGTGTTCATCGAGAACTATCGGCCGGGCGCACTGGACAAGCTCGGGCTCGGCTATGCCGAATTGTCGGCGCGCAATCCGGGCCTCGTCTACTGTTCGATTTCGGCGTACGGGCACACCGGTCCGGACGCGCATCGCGCAGGCTTCGGGCTGATCGCGGAAGCCAGGAGCGGAATCATGCAGATGGTGGGCACGCCGGGCGAGCGGCCGCCGCTGCTGCGCATCTCGCTCGGCGACATGTACACCGGCATTCATGCGGTCGCGGCGATCAACGCCGCGCTGCTGGGGCGCGTGAAGAGCGGCCGCGGGCAACACATCGACATGGCGCTGTACGACACGCTGGTATCGATGCACGAATATGCGGTGCAGTGCTACACGCTGCACGGCGTGCTGCCCGAGCAGACCGGGCACGACATGCCGACCTCGACACTCTATGGCGTGTTCCGTGCCGCGGACGGCGATCTCGTGATCGCCGCACAAGTCGACGACGCGTGGAAACGCTTCGCCGGGCTGATCGCGACGCACGGCGGCCCGTCGGACTTCGGCGCCGACACACGGTTTCACGACAGCACCGGGCGCAACGCGCACCGCACGGAGATTCTGTCGGTGGTCGAGCCGTGGGTGGCCGCGCGTTCCGTCGCGTCGGTGCTCGAACTGCTCGACGGCATCGACGTTCCGTGCGCGAAGGTGCAGCGCATCGACGAGGTATTGAACGATCCGCAGATCCAGGCGAGAGGCATGGTCGTCGAGCAACAGCATCCGCGCTACGGGACGCTGCGCCTGCCCAACCTGCCGTTCCGGTTTTCCGATTGCGATACGACGATTCGCGACGTCGCGCCCGATCTCGGACAACACAACGCGGAAGTCGCGCGCTCCCTCGGATTCGATTCGGCCGAAATCGACGCAATGCAGGCCGACGGCGTCCTCTATTCAAAAGCGAGCCAATGATGACCGACCCATACGCGGTGATCGGCAATCCGATCGGGCACACGAAATCCCCACTGATACACGGCCTCTTCGCGCAGCAGACGCGTCAGGACATCAGCTATACGCCCATCGAGGGGCCCGTCGAGCCGGCAGGCGCTTTCGCAGCCGCGGTTCGTGCCTTTTTCGAAGGCGGCGGCAAGGGCATCAACGTCACTGCGCCGTTCAAGCTCGACGCGTTCGCGATGTCGGACGAACGCAGCGAGCGGGCGCAGCTCGCGGGCGCGGCCAACGCGCTCAAGTTCGACGGCGGCCGCATCCTGGCCGACAACTTCGACGGCATCGGCCTGGTTCGCGATATCGAGGCGAACCTCAATCTGCCGATGGCCGGCAAGCGTGTCCTGATGCTCGGTGCGGGCGGCGCGGCACGCGGCGCGCTTTTGCCGTTCCTCGAAGCCGGACCGGCTGAACTGGTCATCGCGAATCGCGACGTCGACAAGGCGCGCGCCCTGGTCGCGCAGGTTGCCGGACGCGGTCCGCTCGTTGCCGGCGGCTACGCGGACCTCGCACGGATGGGGCGTTTCGACCTGGTCGTCAATGCGACGTCGGCGAGCCTGACCGGCGACCTGCCGCCGGTCCCGCCGAGCGTGTTCAGTCCGACCGGCACCGCCTACGAACTTGCATACGGCAAGCGTCTGACGCCGTTTCTGCGGCTCGCGAAAAACGCAGGCGTGCACGGAATTGCGGATGGTGTCGGCATGCTGGTCGAGCAGGCGGCCGAAGCGTTCGCATGGTGGCGCGGCGTACGCCCCGAGACCAGCTCGGTGATCGATCGGCTGGCCGTGCCCTTTGATTGAACACGCGATGGAGATTCGCATGAAGAAGATCCTGATGCTGCACGGCATCAATCACAACATGTTCGGCAAGCGCGACCCCGCACAGTACGGGACGATCACGCTCGCGCAGATCGATGCACGGCTGCAAGGGCTGGCGGAGGAACTGGGTGTACAGGTGGAATCGTTCCAGACGAACGGCGAAGGCGCGATGTGCGAGCGCATTCATCGCGCTTTCGAGGAACGCCAGGATGCGGTGCTGATCAACGCCGGGGCATGGACGCATTACAGCTACGGCATTCGCGATGCCCTTGCCATCCTCACGCGCTCGCCCTGTCCGTCGAATTCGTCGAGCGCGACGCGACGCCGCCCGCTCGTGACGGCGAACGACGCGATGTGGACGATCTTCGCGGTGCGCCATTCCCGATACGAAAAGCGCAACTGCATGCCGCACGCATGATGACGCGTGACGACGGGGAGCCGTCCATGGGAGCGCGCGAAGGATGCCGGTTATGGGAGCGGGATTGAAATCGGGTTCGAAAAAACCGCACTACGTGCGCCGCCGGTAAGTCCCCGGCGTGCTGCCCGTCCAGTGGCGGAACGCGCGATGGAACGCGCTCGGATCGTCGAAGCCGATATCGGCGCCGATCGCGGCGATCGTGTCGAGCGTATCGGTGAGCCGCTGGATCGCGATGTCGCGCCGCAGTTCATCCTTGAGCGCCTGGAACGTCGTGCCTTCCGAGGCCAGGTGGCGGCTCAGCGTGCGCACCGAACAATGCAGATGCTCGGCCGCCTGGTCGATCACCGGCAGGTCGGGCAGCGCCGCCGACAGGTATTGCCGCACGCGATGGCACACGAGCTGTTCGCTGAACGATTCGAAGATCCAGTCGCCGGGCGCGCGCGCGAGGAACTTGCGCAGGTTGCGCTTGCTCTGCCGGATCGGCGCGTCGAGGTAGTCGGCGCTGAAGCGCATCAGCGTGCGTTCGCAGTCGAACTGCACGGAACCGGTGAAGAAGTACAGGTGCTCGACCGCGTGGCGCGGCCGCGGGCACGCGAACTCGATCTTCAGCAGCGGGATCTTCTGCCCGATCAGCCAGGAACACACGCCGTGCACGAGCTTGAGCATCAATTCCTGGCCGAGCGCGCCGATCGGGCCGACGGCCGGGTTCGGCCGCAGCAGCACCTGCGCGACCAGACCATCGCGCTTCGATTCGACGAAGAAGTCGTCGAGCAGGATATGGAAGAACTGGCCGAAACGGTGCAGCGCCGTTTCGAGGTTGCGCGCATCGAGCAGGCTCAGGCACAGGTACTTCAGCGTGCCGCCGCGCAGCGGGCGCGAGAAGATGCCGGGCATCTCGTCGTCGAGGTCGATCGCGAGCGTGCGGTACAGCGTCGAGAACTGCTCTTCCGTCACGCGCGCATGCGGCTCGCCGAGCAGCTCGAGCGGGATGCCGGCCCCGCGCAGGTAGCGCTCGACCACGTCGCGGCGCGCGCCGGCGCTCGCCAGAAAACCGTTGACGAGCGAGATCGGCACCGTCGCGCTCGGCGACGGTAGCGCCTGCCCGGGCCGGGCGGAAGGTGAGTCTGAACCGGTCATCGCGTCCCCGTCGGTCGAACCGCTCGCATTGTACTTGAGCGGCCCGGACCGGGCCTTCGGGGCCTTCGGGGCTTTCGGCGTGCCGGCCCGCGCGCCGACGGGCGCGCGGCGCTTCGGCGCCATCAGTCGGCGCGGCTGAGTTCCCGGCGCAGGATCTTGCCGACCGTCGACTTCGGCAGCCGATCGACCAGGCGGATCAGCTTCGGCACCTTGTAGGCCGCGAGGTTCTCGCGGCAGTGCGCGACGATCTCCGCTTCGGTGACGGCCGCATCCGGCGCAAGCACCACGAACAGCTTGACGGCCTCGCCCGTGCGCTCGTCCGGCACGCCGATGCATGCGCATTCGGCCACGCCCGCCAGCGACGTGGCTGCGGCTTCCACCTCGTTCGGGTACACGTTGAAGCCCGACACGATGATCATGTCCTTCTTGCGGTCGACGATCTTCAGGAAGCCGGCCGCGTCGAACACGCCGATGTCGCCGGTGCGGAAGTAGCCGTCGGCGGTGAACGCCGCCGCGTTCGCTTCCGGCTTCTGCCAGTAGCCGCCCATCACCTGCGGCCCCTGCACGCAGATCTCGCCTGCTTCGCCGATCGCCACCTCGCGATCCTGGTCGTCGAGCAGCTTCACGTCGGTCGACGGCAGCGGCAAGCCCGTCGTGCCCGTGAACGCGTCGATCGACTGCGGGTTGAAGGTGACCACCGGCGACGTTTCCGACAGCCCGTACCCTTCGCGGATGAAGTTGCCCGTCACCGCCTTCCAGCGCGCGGAGATCACGTCGATCACCGCCGCGCCGCCGCCGGCCGACAGCTTCAGCCGCGACCAGTCCACTTCCTTCAGCCGCGGATGGCCCGCGAGCCCCGCATACAGCGTGTTGACGCCGACGAACACCGACGGCCGCGCCGCCTTCAGCACGTCGATGAAGCCGTCCATGTCGCGCGGGTTCGCGACGAGCCAGTTCTCCGCGCCGATCGCGAAGTAGGACAGGAAGTTCACGGTCAGCGCGAAGATGTGATACAGCGGGATCGCGGTAACGACGACCTCCTCGCCCGGCTGACGCGCGGCAGGTACGATCGCCGCGAACTGCTCGATGTTCGCGACGAGGTTGCGGTGCGACAGCGCGGCACCCTTCGACAGCCCGGTCGTGCCGCCCGTGTACTGCAGCAGCAGCAGATCGGCGCTGCCGAGCGCGACCGGCTCGAAGGCGAGCGATTCGCCGGCGGCGATCGCGTCCGCGAGCGGGATCGAGCCGGGCGGCAGCGCGTCGCACGCGCCGGCCGGCGCATCGACGACGCCGAGATCGCCGCGCCCGACGCTCAGCACGGTTCGCATGCGTGTCTTGCCGACCACGTCGGCGAACGTGCCCATCGATCCGCCGCACACCACGGCCACTTCGACGCCCGCGTCGTTCAGCTGGTGTTCGAGCTCGTGCGCGGTGTAGAACGGATTCACGTTGACCTGGATCGCGCCGATCCGCGCGAGCGCGACGAACGTCACCGGAAACGCGAGCACGTTGGGCAGCATCACGGCCACGCGGTCGCCCTTGCGCACGCCCACGACCTGCTGCAGGTATGCGGCGAGCGCGGCCGACAGGCGGTCGACGTCGGCGTAGGTCAGCGTGCGGCCGAATGCACGGAACGCGGGGCGATCGGCAAAGCGGCGCATCGCTTCGTCCAGCAGCGCGGTTACGGAAGGATGGCGATCGGCATCGATCTCGGCGGGGATCGAGCCGTACGAGCCGATCCAGTGTCTCTTCGTCATGTCCTGCTCCTCGGGGGACGGCGCCAGGCAGCGCCGTTCGCACGGCGGCCCGCGCACCGGATGCGCATGGGCCGTCGCCTGACCGACGACTATCGCCCGCCAACGGTGCTTTGAAAATGATCCGGGCGGTCGAAAAGATGATCGAAACGGACACGCGGACGCGCGGCGCACCGCCAGCCACGGCTAGCGCTCGCGCGTCGGTTTGCCGTTGTCGGGCCGTGCAAGGCCATGTGCATCAGGGTGAACCCTATGGCGCGCCCGCGCGTTCCGGCGCAAAATCGCGAACCCGGAACGGTATCGAATCGGACGCAGAACCAGCCATGCCGCGCAGTGCGCTCTTGACCCCGACGGCCGCCGGCGCCGCCCCGCTGCCGGACGCCCCGCTCGCCCACGCGTTGCGCGAGAAGCGCTTCTCGCCGGCCAAGCTGGCCGTGCTGGTCGGTGTCGCCCAGGAACTCGGCCTCGACCCGACCGCCGTGCTCGATGGCACCGGCCTGTCGCCGGACGCCGTCACCGACCCGTTCACGCTCACATCGCAACTGCAGTTCCTGACCGCCGCGCGCAACGCGATCGGCCGCTATGACGGCACCGATCTCGGCGTGCGCGTCGGCCGCCGGCTGCATGCGTCGAGCTACGGAATGTACGGCTACGCGATGCTGTGTTCGGAATCGCTCGCGCATGCATTCGATTCGGCAGTCAAATATCACCAGCTCGCGAACGGGATGCTCGCGATCCGGTGGGTCGAACAGGGCGACACCGCGTCGTGGCTGTTCCCGGATCCGCATGAAGCCGCACTGCCGGAGCCGGACCTGCCGCTCTACCGCTTCCTGATCGACATGCAATTCGCGCTGCACGTGACGATCATCAAGGACGTGATGGGCGCGTGGTGCGTGCCGGCCCGCGCGCAGTTCGCGCAGCCGCGACCGCCGCATGCGGCGCTGCTGTCCGATGCGCTCGAATGCCCGATCGCGTTCGACCAGCCGCACCATGTGTTGAGCTACCCGGCCGCGTGGCTCACGCGCGCGCCGCAGCTCGCGAACCCGATCACCGCCGCGCAGGTGTCGTCGCACTGCGCGCGCCTGCTCGACGAATTGCGCAGCCAGGCGGGCGTCACGCGGCGCGTCTACCATGAACTCACGCGCACGCCCGGGCAGTTTCCGGACATCGACGCGATCGCCGACACCCTGTGCATGACGTCGCGCACATTGCGCCGCAAGCTCGACGCCGAAGGCACGTCGTACAGCGAGTTGCTGACGAGCGTGCGCAAGGCGCTCGCGATCGACTACCTGAGCACCACCACGCTCAGCACCGAGGACATCGCGCTGACGCTCGGCTTCAGCGACGCGGTGGGATTCCGCCACGCGTTCAAGCGCTGGACCGGCACGACGCCGAGCGACGTGCGGCGCAAGCGCGGCGCGTAGACGCTACGCACGAGCGAGCGCGAGCCCGAACATCAGGTGAACCTGCCGTATCCGTCACATCGGCATCCGTCGGCCATCGTTCGCGCAAATCTCGCGTTCTGCCGGTCGCAAGTCGCGTGGTTCAAACGTGCCCGCACGATCGGCCAGACCGGCCCGGGCATCGATACGTAGCGCCTCCTGCCACGCCGCACGCGGCGCCAACTGCCGTGGACGGCCGATGGGTCGGCGTCGGCCGTCCACCATTCCACGCATGCCGATCGGCGGAAAACGCGACGACGGCGCCGGTCCGTTTCAGCGCGCCTCTCCGGCCGCCGGCTGCGCGACCGTCAGCGCGAACTCGAACACCGCGCCACGCCCCTCCCGGTCGACGAGCCGGATCCCGCTGCCGTTGAGCGCGAGCATCCGGTGCACGATCAGCAGCCCGAGCCCGCCACTCGTCGCCGCACCGCCGCTCATCGGCCGTTGCGGCCGCTGGAACAGCCCTTCGCGCCGCGCCGGCGGAATCCCTTCGCCGGTATCCGACACGGTCACCACCACGCGGTCTCCCTGCGGCGTCAGCGCCACTTCGACTTCGCCGTGCTGCGGCGTGTGCCGCAATGCGTTGTCGAGCAGGTTGGTCAGCACGCGCTCGATCATCCCGAGATCGGCCGACACGACCGGCACGCGCGGCGGGATGCGCGCATGCAGCGTGACGCCGCGCGACTGCGCGGCGAGTTCGAACTTCTCGAATACGTCCTGCACGAGATCGACGAGCGAGAACGGCTCGCGCTCGGCCTGCACGCCGCCCGATTCGAGCCGCGCGAGCTCGAACAGCGCCTGCGCGAGGCGGCCGACCTTCGTGCTCTGCGCGAGCGCGATCGACAGGTAGCGGCGGCGCTCGGACTCCGCGAGCGCGTCGGACTTCAGCGACAGCGTTTCGAGGTAGCCGTGCAGCGACGTCAGCGGCGTGCGCAGGTCGTGCGAGATGTTCGTGATCAGTTCGCGCCGCTGCTGGTCCTGACGCGTCAGCGCGCGCCACTGGTCGCCGATCCGGTCGGCCATCTGCGCGAACGCGGATTCGAGCACCGCGATGTCGTCGCCGCGCCGCCCGGGCGGCGAACGTGGCACCGGCGGCTGCGTGTCGGGCGCCGCGTTCGCGTCGAAGCGGCGCATCGCATCGGTCAACCGGCGCAGCGGGCTCGTGATGAAACTGAACGCGGTCAGGCCCGCGAGCAGGCCGAGCAGCGCGACAAGCGCCATCGACCACAGCGTCGTGCGCAGCACGTTGCCGGCGTCGACGCGCGCGGCCAGCCGGTCGTGCGCTTCGCCGAGCAGCACCACGTAGATGTAGCCGGACGGCGGCTGTCCCGCACGCTGCAGCGGCGCGGCGCTGAACACCTTGCGCGCGTCGGGGCTGCGCGGATCGTCGCCGAGGATCGGCAGCGGATCGCCCGCGATGAAGCGCTGCACCGGCGCCAGATCGACGCGGTCGCGCTTCACGTGGCCGGGCGGCGCGTCGTCACCCTGGATGTGCCCCGCGTTGTCGAGCAGGTACACCTCGACGCTCGGATTCACGCCCATCAGCTGGCCGAACAACGAGCGCACGGCGTCCGGGCGCAGCCCGTTCGCGTCCATCAGCGGCGTGCTGCTCGCGATATGCGCGGCGAGATCGCGCGACAGGCCCTGCACGACTTCCTTCTCGCGCATGTCGTTCGCGCGGATCTGCAGCCATGCCGACGCCCCCGAGCACGCGAGCAGCAGGACCGAGAACACGAGCGACAGCCGCTGGGTGAGGGTCAGCTTCATCACGTGTCCCGCTGATCCGGCGCGGCGAGCTTGTAGCCGCGTCCCCACACGGTGAGGATGCGCACGGGTTCGGCCGGATCGGCCTCGATCTTCGCGCGCAACCGGTTGATGTGGGTGTTCACCGTGTGTTCATAGCCTTCGTGCTGGTAGCCCCACACGGCATTGAGCAGGTCCATCCGCGAGAACACCTTGCCCGGATGCCGCGCGAAGAAATACAGCAGGTCGAACTCGCGCGGCGTGAGGTCGATGCGCGCGCCATTGACGGCAGCTTCGCGCGCGATCGGGTCGATCGACAGCCCGGCCACGTCGAGCGTGCCCGCGTCGATCCGCGAATCGCGCGCGAGCGCGTCGACGCGCCGCAGCAACGCCTTGACCCGCGCGACGAGTTCGAGCACCGAGAACGGCTTCGCGAGGTAGTCGTCGGCGCCGAGCTCGAGGCCGAGGATTCGGTGCACCTCGCTCGAGCGTGCGCTCGTGATGATGATCGGCGTGTAGCGCGCCATCGCGCGCGCGCGCCGGCAGATTTCCAGGCCGTCGACGCCGGGCAGCATCAGGTCGAGGATCAGTGCGTCCCAGTTGCCCTGTTCGAGCAGGCGCAGCCCTTCCGTGCCGTCCGCGCTGTGAACCACTTCGTAGCGCTCGTCGCGCAGGTGCAGGCTCAGCACGTCGGCGATGTCGGCATCGTCCTCGACGATCAGGATGCGTTTGGGGTGGTCCATGGCGGTCGGCGGCGGCACGTCGTAGTGGTTCCGGAAGTCGAAAGACGGGTTCTGGTCTGCCCAGGGCCGAAAGACCGGCCAGCGAGGGCGAATCGCGGCAGCAACGCCGCGCTGCCGCCATTGTGCAAAATTTTGCAGCGGGAAGGGGTCACATTTCGTTTAAGTTTGGGTAGCGAGCGGGCTGACGGGCAATACCGGCGCGACGCTTCATTCCGGCCCCCAAAAATTCAGACGGCAATCGCCCGGGCTCGAGCACCGCTTCGATCGATCATCACGTCGGCGCAGCCGTTCTTCATTCCGATTCGGAAACCGGCAAACCGAGCCGCCAGCTCAAATTCCTGCGGGCCTGCATCTCGCAACGCGTGTAGAAGAAGTCCGTCAGATAGATGCGCGGACGCACGAGCAGCCCGCGCAGAATGGTTCGCTCATGAAGGTCGTAGGCCCGGTCGTCAAGATCGGGACGCTCCGCCCGCAGACGCCGGCCGTCTTCGCGAAACCGGCTGCGGGAAGCACCGAGCACGGCCAGGTCGATGTCGCAGACGAAACGGGTATCCAGTCCTGCGGCAATACCCGAGTGGGTCGTCGCGAGAATCATCGCGCAAATGTGGTCGCAGGCGCGGATTCGCTCGCCCGCCCGGCGCCGGAACCAGTCCGCGCTGTTCTGCTCGTTGTCCTTCGCGCCGGGCACGAAGATCACGTCATGGAACCAGAGCGCGAGTTCGACGGCGTCCGGTTCGGGAATCGACTCGCGTGCCAGGTCGAACTGGCGCAAGCATCGCCGCACGTGGACGAGCGTGTGGTAATGGCGCGCCGGCTCCGCATAGCATCGCGCCAGCATCCGATAGACACCCTCGGCATCTGCCCCGCCGCTGCACGACCACAACGCGACGAACCGCTCCTGCATCCGGCTCACGTTCGCTCCTTGGCCCGGGGCGTCTGCGCATGATCGCCCCATGCCGACATTACCGCGATGCGTTCAGAGAAACTCCCTGCGGATGTCGATACTCGACCGCTGCCCGATGTTTCCGTAGTGATGCGCAAGCCATGCGTCGGCTTCGCGCCGACCGTGGTCATGCAGTTCGCTGAGAAATGCCCAATCCGCGTTGTACTTGCTCGATACGCTCAACGCGCACATGGCGTCGTCGGCGCGAATCGAATGGATCAGCATTTCCTTCATCTCGCCGCGATCGATCGTGCCCTGCTGGATCAGGTCGGTG
Organism: Burkholderia diffusa; assembly: GCF_902499115.1. GTDB lineage: Bacteria > Pseudomonadota > Gammaproteobacteria > Burkholderiales > Burkholderiaceae > Burkholderia > Burkholderia diffusa. Next base: position 111,527 of record NZ_CABVPN010000022.1, on the reverse strand, counting down.
ACGAACGCGATCGCCCGCATCTCGCGCATCAGCGACGAATTGAAACTGATCTCGCTGATGCGATTGAGGATTTCCGCGGCCGTGATCGGCACGCCGCGTCGCACGAGCGGATTGATGTGCACGATCACGACGTCGCGCGTCGCGCAATTGTAGATGAGCGGATAGATGGCCGGATTGCCCATGTAGCCGCCGTCCCAGAAATATTCGCCATCGATCGAGACCGCCTGGAACAGTGTCGGCACGCATGCCGAGGCCAGCACCGCGTCCGCACTGACGTCCTCGCCCGTGAAGATGCGTATCTTCCCCGTCTCGACGTTGGTAGCGCACAGGTACAACCGGATCGGACAGTGCTTGCGCAGTGCGTCGAAATCGACGTGGCTTTCGAGCACTTCGCGCAGCGGATTCAGGTTGTTCGGATTGAACTGATACGGCGAAAAGACGCGCAGCATCATGTCGGCGAACGCATAGAGCGGCGAATGATCGAGCCCGAAGCTGTGCGTACCCTTCAGCCACGGCACCCAGCGCAGCGGGTTGTAGTGCTCCGCCGATCGTGCGACCGCCTGCCAGAAGTCGTGCAGTGCCTGACGCGCGCCGTCTTCGCCGCCTTGTTGCAGCCCGTACGCGAGTACGGCGGCGTTCATCGCGCCGGCACTGGTTGCACTGACACCCTCTATTTCGAGCCTGCCGTCTTCGAGCAGCCGGTCAAGCACGCCCCAGGTGAAGGCACCGTGCATCCCGCCCCCCTGCAAGGCCAGCGCGATCGGTTTGCGCGGCAGATCGTTGCGGCGTCGTGTGTGCGTAATCGTCATGTCCGTCTCCCCAGTTCTTCGCTATACGGAACAACGGCAGGTCATGGACGGTGCGTCGTCACGCGATACGTCGTCGTGCGTCGCAGGCCCATTCATTCTGCGCGCCCGTCCAAGGCATCCAGCAGCGCTTTCGCCTCTCGCAGATCGCACGTGTCGAATCCTTCCGTGAACCAGGCGTACACCTCGGACAGCGCCTGCCTTGCCTCGACGATCTTCCCCTGTCGTTGCAGTAGCCGAGCGAGGTCCGATGCTGCTCGCAATTCCAGCGCTCTGGCACCCTGCCGGCGCGCGCGCGCGATCGCCCGATGAAAACAGTCAACCGCTTCGTCATCACGTGTGGCGGCAGCCCCCTCCTTGCTCGCCGCGCCGGCCAGATAGATTCCCGTGAGCCGGTACAGCTCGGCCTCGTAGCAATGCTCGCCGGAGTGCTCGACGATCGTCGTCGCCTCTTCCAGCATGTCCAGGGCGGCCCGCTCGTCACCCGCGCGCCAGTAACTGTCGGCGAGCAACGCAAGACAATAAGGCCGCTGATCTTCGCCGCCCGCTGCCCGCTGCGCGTCGAGGCCCAGCCGCATCTGCGCGATGCCGCCCTGGATGTCTCCTTGCGCGCTCATCGCCCAGCCTCGCAGAAGCGTTCCCCAGGCGAGCCAGTACGGCAATCCGTGCTCGGTCGACACGGCAATGACCGCGTCCGCGCGCTCGGCGGCAAGCATCGGCTCCCGCCTCAGTTGATGCAAGTGCGCCGTGTAGGTCAGGCTGAACGCCAGAGACGGCCCATAAGAAAGATGCCGTGCGAGCGCAAGTGCTTCAACGCTGCGCTTGAGCGCCTGGTCGGGATACCCCTGAATCCACAAGGTCAGCACGAGGAAACTGAGCGCCCGGATACCGGGATCCACTCCATGTGCGAAGACGTGCGCCTGATGCTGCTCCGGATCGTAGATCGCAAGGGCCTGTTCCAGGTGTGTGCGAGCCGTGCCGAAATCGCCCTGCAGGAAAAAGCACGAGCCCAGTGCACTGTGCGCCTCGACGAGGAGACCTGGATCATTCGCATTCCTTGCGGTTACGAGCATCTGCTTGCCGAGATCGGTCGCGAGAGCGTACTCGCCGCGCACCAGGTGGTACATCCGCAATCCCAGCTGCGTCGCAAAGCGCTGCGATGCCTCGCCCGTGCGCTCGCACAAATCGAGCGCACGCGTATAGGTCGTGCCAACCTCCGTCGCGCCATACCCGCGCACGTCCATCAGGACGGGCCCGAGGGAAAGCAGCACCGTCAGTTCCCAATGCGCACGCATGGGTGTGTCCGGCAGGCCCTTCAGCAACGCAAGCGCCGCTCCAAGGTGATTCATCGCATCGTGATGGGCGGCATGGCGCAGCGCCTGCTGTGCCGCGCGATGCAGGTATTCGACTGCCTTGGGAATGTTTCCGCTCTGACCGTAGTGGTGCGCAAGTTCGCTGCAGTAATCGGCGATGCGCGTCGGGAACAGCATCTCGATCGCCTGCGCGGTGCGCTCGTGCAGCGTGGTGCGCCGCTCCGTAAGCAACGAGCGCCCGGCCACTTCCTGGGTCAGCGCGTGCTTGAACGAGTAATTGACTTCGGGAAAGGCCGGGCGCTCGAAGATGAACTCCGCTTCTTCCAGGTGGGCAAGCAGACGACGCAGTTCGTCGTCGCGCGCCGGCGCCTCACCGCAAATTTGCCGGATCAGACTGAACGGGAATTCGTGGCCAATCACCGCGAGCGCCTGCAGCAGCTCCTTTTCCTCGATGGGAAGCCGGTCGATACGCGCGGCCAGCACGCCCTGCACGGTGGTGGGAATGTGCAGCGTCGTCGGGGTCTCGACGATGTGATAACGCCCGGCATCGCCGAGCAGCGATTGCTCTTCCACGAGCGTCTGGACCACTTCCTCCATGAAGAACGGGTTGCCCTCCGTCTTCTCCAGAATGAGCTGCTTGAGCGGCACGAGCGTGCGATCCTCGCCGAGCAGCACCGCGAGCAGTCCTTGCGCATCGGACGGGCCAAGCGGTTCGAGCCGGATCCTGCTGCAATGATCCGCGCCGGCCCATGCGGGCTGATATTCGGGCCGGTAGTTCACGAGAAGCAGGATGCGTGCGTCGGGCACGTGGTCGACCAGGTAGGTGAGAAACGCTTCCGTTTCGCGGTCGAGCCATTGCAGATCCTCGAACAGCAAATGGACCGGCTGATTCCAGCTCTCTCGCACGAGAAGCTGCCTGATCGCGTCGAAGGTGCGGTCGCGCCGGATTTGCGGATCCATGTCGACGAGTACCGACCCGCCCTCGCCGATTCCAAGCAGATAGAGGACGTAGGGCACGAGGTCCTCGAAACTGCGCTCGAGCGCGAGCGCCTTGCCGATCACCTTCTCCCGGCAGCGCCGCTCGTCGTCCTGCGTCGTGATCTGGAAATAGTTCTTCAGGAGTTCGATGAGCGGTAAATTGGGAAACGCCTTGCCGTGCGAGACCGAGAACGTCTCCAGCACCAGCGCGCCACGTCGCGAGCGCTCCTTGAACTCGTGGAACAGACGAGACTTCCCGACGCCCGCCTCCCCCACGACACCGACGACGCGCCCGTGCCCCGACCTCATGGCCTCCAGCGCACGGTTCAGATGCTCCATTTCCGTCTCGCGACCGACGAAGCGCGCGAGACCGCGATGTGCCGCCAGTTGCAGGCGCGTGCGCAAAGCGCCCAGGCCAAGCACCTCGTATACGCACAGCGGCGCGGGAATGCCCTTGAGTTGTGTCGCGCCCAGCGCCTTGAACTCGAAATAGCCTTCGGCGAGCTTATGGGTGGACTCGCTGACGAGAATCGACGTGGGCGTGGCGATGCCCTCGATCCGCGACGCGATGTGGATCGTATGCCCGAGCGGATCGTATTCGGTGTGCAGGTCGACGGTGCGGATGGAACGGACGACGACTTCGCCCGTATGAACGCCGACGCGAATCTGCAGAGGAATGCCTTCCTGCAGACGAATGCGGTCGCCATGCTGCCGCATCGCCTGCTGCATGCGCAATGCGGCGAACAGCGCGCGCTGCGCATGGTCTTCGTGGGCGATCGGTGCGCCGAACAACGCGAGGATGCCGTCGCCGAGCGATTTCGCGACGTATCCCTCGTAGTAGTGGACCGCTTCCATCATCAGCTCGACCACGGGGACGATCAGGCGATGCGCCACTTCGGGATCGAGATCGTGGATCAGCGCGGTCGACCCGGCCATGTCGGCGAACAGCGCGGTAACGGTCTTGCGCTCGCCGGCGGGCTCGCCGCGCGCTTCCATGGCCGCGTGTTCGGCACGGATGCGCTCGGCAAGATGATCGGGTGTGTAATGAATCGGGGTGGGTGGCGGTTCGCGGCCCGACGGTCGGGAAAACGACGGCGCGGCGGCGGGTGGTGTCAGCGACGTTCCGCAATGGCTGCAGAAGCGGGCCGCGGGCGCCGCCTCATGCCCGCATTGCGGACACGTGCGGGACAGCACGGCCTGGCATTCCTGGCAGAACCTCGCACCGGGAGGATTCTCGGACCCGCATATTGTGCAGCGCATAAAACCCTCTTCCAGCCAAGGGTCGACCTCGAAACATTATGCGCCACTCCCTGCCGGGAATCAGGGCCTCGAGCGTGATCGTATGTGCCGACAGGGTGAGGGTCAGCACGCGTTCGGCCGTCAGTGCTCGCAGCGCGCGCGACACCGTCATCCGGGCCACACCGCAACGAGCAAAACGCGATCAGGTGATCACGCCAACCTGCCAGGGCACGAATTCGTTCTGGCCGTAGCCGTGCAGCTCGCTTTTCGAGCGATTGCCGGACGCGCAGTCGAGCATGTGCTGGAAGATCGCGGCGCCGAGCTGGTCGACACTCGACGTACCGTCGATCACCCCGCCGCAATCGATATCGATGTCGTCTTCCTGACGCACCCACAGCGCGGTATTCGTTGCAAGTTTCAACGACGGCGCCGGCGCACAGCCGTAAGCCGAACCCCGCCCCGTCGTGAAGCAAATCAGGTTCGCGCCCGACGCGACTTGCCCCGTCGCCGACATCGGGTCGTAGCCGGGCGAATCCATGAAAACGAGGCCACGCGCATCGATACGCTGCGCATATTCGTATACGTCGACGAGATTCGTGGTTCCGGCCTTCGCGATCGCGCCGAGCGATTTCTCGAGGATCGTCGTGAGCCCGCCCGCCTTGTTGCCGGCCGACGGATTGTTGTCCAGCGCGGCGCCGTGACGTGCGCAATAGGCTTCCCACCACGCGATGCGCGCGAGCAGCTTTTCGCCGACGTCGCGGCTGACGGCACGCCGGGTGAGCAGATGCTCGGCGCCGTAGATTTCGGGCGTCTCGGAAAGGATCGCCGTACCGCCCTGCCGTACCAGTCGGTCGACGGCCGCCCCCAGCGCGGGATTCGCCGAGATGCCCGAGTAGCCGTCCGAGCCGCCGCACTGCAGCCCCACCACGAGATGCGCCGCCGGCATCGCGACCCGCACCGCACGGTTCGCGTCCGCGAGCATGTCCGTGACCATCGCGATGCCGCGCTCGATCGTCCTGCGCGTGCCGCCGCTCTCCTGGATCATGAAGTGGTGCAGGCGCGCAGCATCCGCATGCCCGCCTTCGCGCAGCACGTCGCCGATCTGGTTGGTCTCGCAACCGAGACCGATGAACAGCACCGAGTGGAAATTCGGATGCGCGGCGTAGCCCGCCAGCGTGCGCCGAAGGATCGCGATTCCGTCTCCCCGCGAATCGATCCCGCAGCCGAGCCCGTGCGTGAGCGCGATCACGCCGTCGATGTCCGGATAGTCGGCCAGCGCCCGCGGGTTCACCTCTCGCCGGAAATGATCGGCGATCGCACGCGCCACCGTGGCGGAGCAATTGACGCTAGTCAGTATGCCGATGTAGTTGCGCGTCGCGATCCGTCCGTCGTCACGACGAATACCCAGGAAGGTCGCCGGTGTGTCGTCGAGACGTGTCGGACTCGCGGCAGCGCCGAACGCGTGCTCGCGCGCAAACTCGGCCATGCCGAGATTGTGCACGTGCACATGCTGACCGCGCGCGATCGTCTCGCGCGCGACGCCGATGATCTGGTTGTAGCGCCTGACCGGCTCGCCCTTCGCGATGTCGCGCACGGCCACCTTGTGGCCCGGCGGAATCAGGCCGGACACGGCGAGCGCCTCGGACGCGATCAGGTCGCCGGACACGAGCTGGCGCGTCGCGATCACGACATCGTCGTTCGGATGGAGTCGGATCGCAACCGGCCCGGTAGGGGGAAAAGACATGACGGTAATCCTGGATTCAAGATGGGTGGTTCCGCGCCGGCAGGCCGCCTTGCGGCGCCGGCGAACGCTTCAGCGATGCGAACCGGCCTGCACGCCGCCCGGCCCGCTTTCCGCGCCCGCGTGCCCCATGCCGCGCAGCGAGCGCAGCAGCAGCACGCTGACGAAGCACAACGCCGCAACCACCACGAAGCCCGTGCGCGAATCGTGCGATGCCGCGTCCGCGAACGCCTTGATCTGCGGCGACACGAAGCCGCCGAGATTGCCGATCGACACGATGAACGCAATGCCGCTCGCCGCGCCCGTCCCGCCGAGATAACGCGTCGGCAGGCACCAGAACACCGGCTGGCACGCAACCAGCCCTGGGATCGCGATGCAGAAGGCGAGCAGCGCCAGCACCGGCGTGTTGATCACGGATATCGATGCGAATGCGAGAATCCCGACCGTCAGCATGCCGGTCGCGACCTGCAGATGGTTGTCGTGGCGATCCGCGAATCGCGTCGCGACGATCATCGCCGCAATCGTGCACAGCCACGGAATCATCAGCAGCAACCCGATCTTTCCATCGATCTGGGTGCCCATCGTCGCGGCGAATTTCGACGGCAGATAGAACGCGAGCGGCGCATTGCCGATCTGGATGCAGAAGTACGCGGCAATGAAGGTCAGCACGCGACGGTCCTTCAGCACGCCGAACACGGCTGCGGACAGGTGCCGCGATTTCGCGCGCTCTTCCGCGTCGAGCGTGTCGCACAATGCGCGCTTCTCGTCGTCGGTCAGCCAGCGCGCGTCTTTCGGCCGGCTCGTCAGGTAGAAGAACGCGATCACGCCAACCACGGTCGCCATCAGCCCCTCGACCAGATACATCCATTGCCAGTTCCGCAGACCGAACATGTCATGCATCTGCAGCAGGAAGCCCGACAGCGGATTGCCGATCAGCATCGCGACGGGCACGCCGAAGTAGAACAGTCCGAGCGCGCGGGCGCGCCCCTTCGCAGGAAACCAGTAGGTCAGATACAGGATGATGCCTGGAAAGAACCCGGCCTCCGCCGCGCCGAGCAGGAAGCGGATCGTATAGAACTGCGTCGGCGTATGCGCGAACATCATCGACGCCGAGACGAAGCCCCACGTCACCATGATCCGGCTCATCCACACGCGCGCGCCGATGCGATTCATGACGAGATTGCTCGGCACCTCGAACAATGCATAACCGATGAAGAAAATGCCGGCGCCGAATGCGAATGCCGCATCGCTCAAGCCCGTGTCGGCCTGATAGGCGAGCTTCGCGAAGCCGACGTTCGCGCGATCGATGAAGGCGAGCGCGTACATCAGCGTGAGGAACGGCAAGAGCCGGACGGCGGCCTTCCTGACCGCCCTGGCAAGGTGCTGCGATTGCTGCGAATCGTCGTTCATCGTTGTCTCCGATATGGTTCTTGTCGTGATGCCCGTTCGACTACGCTCGCCATTCGGGCCCGTCCGGGTACGCGAATGCATCGAGCGAAGCCGGCTTCATCGTGACGCCGTAACCAGGCGCCTCCTGCGGCATGTAGCGCCCACGGCGAATCACGATCGGCGCCTCGAAATGCTCGTGAAGATGGTCGACGTATTCGAGCACGCGCCGCTCCAGCGAGCCCGACACCGCGATATAGTCGAACATCACGATGTTCTGCGAGTACTGGCACAGGCCAACGCCGCCGCCGTGCGGGCACACCGGCACGCCGAACTTCGCCGCCATCAGCACGACGGCGAGTACTTCGTTGAGCCCGCCGAGCCGCGCGGGATCGAGCTGGCAGAAATCGAGCGCGCCGGCCTGGAAGAACTGCTTGAACATCACGCGGTTGTGCGCATGCTCGCCGGTCGCGACACCGATCGGCCCGATCCGCTGGCGGATCGCCGCATGACCAAGAATGTCGTCCGGGCTGGTGGGCTCCTCGATCCACCACGGATCGAACCGCGCGAGCACCCGCATGTTCGCGATCGCCTCGTCGACGCCCCAGTTCTGGTTCGCGTCCATCATCAGCTTGCGCTCCCAACCGAGTTCTTCGCGCAGGATGCGCGCACGCCGCACGTCCTGCTCGAGATCCGCGCCGACCTTCTGCTTCAGGTGGGTCCATCCGTCGGCCACGGCGGCGCGTGCGAGCGCACGCATCTTCTCCTCCGAATAACCGAGCCAGCCGGCCGCGGTCGTGTAGCCGGGAAAGCCGTGCTCGCGCATCTCCCGCTCGCGCTGCACCTTGCCGGGTGCGGCCCGGCGCAGCAACGCGACGGCCTCGTCGCGCGTCAGCACGTCGTCGATGTACGTGAAGTCGATGCAGTTCACGAGTTGTTCGGGCGGCATGTCGACCAGGAATTTCCAGACCGGCTTGCGCGCCGTTTTCGCCCAGAGATCCCAGATCGCGTTGATCAGCGCGGCCGTCGCGAGATGCACCACGCCCTTCTCCGGGCCGACCCAGCGCAACTGGCAGTCGCCCGCGACCATTTCGTGCCAGTACGCGCCGAAATCGGCCGTGATCTCGTCGAGCGACCGGCCGATCACGAACAGCTTCGCGAGCGCGTGCGCCGCGTCGACACACAGGTCGTTGCCGCGGCCGATCGTAAACGTGAGCCCGTGCCCGCGAAGGCCGTCGCCGGCATCGGTGACGAGCGTCACGTAGGTTGCCGAATAGTCGGAGTTGCCGTTCATTGCATCCGAGCCGTCCATGCTCCTGGACGTTGGAAAGCGAATGTCACGTACCAGCACATCGATAATGCGTGTCGTCATCGTTGCGTGTCTCCATTCCATTTCATTTGATTTCACTTCGCTGGATGCCGGCCCGGACGCCCGCTCACCCGAGCGCCGCGATCAGGTACGGCTGCGCGACCGATAGCTTCAGCATGCGCGCCATCTCGACCACCGGGCGCAGGCGCCGTGTCTTCTTCATGTCGTGATTGCCCGCGATATCGGCCAGCCGATGCGCGAGGAACGGGTTCAGGAAGCGTTCGCGCACGTCATCGAGGTAGGCCAGCGCCGCGTCGCGCTCGCCGAGCGCATCGAACACCGGCATCACCTCTTCGCTCCATACCGCCTCGAGCGGTGCGCGGTACGCGGGATCGCCCATCGCCGCGCCCACCGTCATGTCAGGCGAGCCGCCGCGCGTGCGCCATTGTTCGGCGAGTACCGTATGCCCGAGATTGAGCAGCAGCAGCTTCAGGCGCTCGTAGCGTTCGAGATCGTCGGTCACGACGATGTCGGGGTGCTCGCACGGCAGCGTCATCCCCGCCGTGCGCCGCACCGCCCACAACGCATACGGTTCGGCGATCGCGCCGACCGGGTGAATCGGCTCCGACACGATCCGGTCGACGAGCGAGTTGACCCACACGCAGCCGTCGATCAGGTAATCGACGAAAGCCGCGTCCGCGCGCCAGCCCCGCGCGACGGCAACCACCAGGTCGCGCAGCGTGTCGCCGTTGCGCGCGACGAGTTCGCACGGCAGCAGCGTGACGGGTGCCCCGCCCGCGCGGAAACGCTCGTGCAGCAGCACCGCGAGCTTCGCCGCGAAACCGCGCGGCGCGCGGTGGCCGGCAAGCAGATCCGCCCCGTCGTCGTCGAACGGCGCATAGCCGCTGTCGCCGGTGTTGGACACGATGGCCCGGACCTCGCATGCGACGCTCTCGCGCAACCGCGCCCAGTCGTCCGCCGCATGCAACGCTTCCGTGATCGCCGTGCAGTCGACCTCGCGATCGATCGTCTCGCCGTGCCGCCGGCCGCGAATCCGCACCGGGTAGCGCCCGGTCGCGCGCAACGCATCGATGCGGGCACGGCTTTCCGCGCTCGACGTCGTCTGCACCACGGTGATCGCACCGAGTGCGCGGCTGGCTGCCAGCGCTTCCGACACGAACAGGTCGACGTGCGCCTGGAGGAAGCGGCTGGTGCCGAACTGCAGGATCGGGTTGCCCATCGGTTCGCGCTCCGCGTTCAGCATTCGACGAGTGCCTTGATCACGCCGGCGTCCGGTTCGAGGAGTTCCGCGAACCGGACGGGCAAGTCCGCGAGCGTCAGCGCGTGCGTCTTCAGCGCGTCGGTCGGCACCCGCCCCGCACGCATTGCGTCGAGCACGGTTTCGAAATCGGCCGGCGTCGCGTTGCGGCTCGCGAGCAGCGTCGTCTCGCGCTTGTGGAATTCCGGGTCGGAGAACGAAATGCGGCCCTTCACGAGCGAGATCAGCACGTACTTCCCGCCGTGCGCGACGAAGTCCAGGCCGCGCTCCATTGCGACGAGATTGCCGGTGGCGTCGAACACGACATCGAAGAATTCGCCGTCGGTGAGCGCCGCGAGGCACTCGACATCGGCGCCGGCCCCGCTCGTGTCGAGCGGCACGGTGGCGTGTGCGCCCAGCGCCGCCGCGCAGACCGCCAGCCGGTCCGCGCGGCCGTCGAGCACGCTGACCTGCGCGCCGCGCAGCATGGCGAAGATCAGCGCGGCCATGCCGATCGGGCCCGCGCCGACAACCAGCACGCGTTGCCCGGCCCGGACCTCGGCACGCGCGACCGCGTGCGCGCCGATCGCGAGGAATTCGATCATCGCGGCCTGGTCGAGCGTGACGCCGTTGGCCGCGAACACGAAGGCCTGCGGAACGGCGAGGTATTCGACCATGCCGCCGTCGGCGTGCACGCCCAGCACCTGGATCCGGGTGCAGCAATTGGTCTTGCCCGCACGGCACGCGACACACGTACCGCACGACAGATACGGCATCACGTAGACCTGGTCGCCGGCCTTGACGCGTGCGCCCGCTGGCGCCGTCTCGACGACGCCGGCCAGCTCGTGCCCCATCACCCTGGGATAGGCGAGGTACGGCTGGTTGCCGGTGAAGATATGCATGTCGGTGCCGCATACACCAACCCGCTTCACGCGGATCAGGACATCGTCGGGGCCCACGGCCGGCACCGGGCGCTCGGCAACGACCAGACGACCGGGTTCTTCACAAATGACGGTTCTCATCGGTATCTCTGTAATGGGTGAAACAGGACGATGTGGCGCGCGGCACCACCAAATTGGCCTGACCAAACACATGCTATTGGTCTGGCCAGTATTGGTCAAGCCAATTGCCGGATATTTGGGGAAATCCCTAGAAGGCATGGTGACAAAGCGCGCATCGGAAGGCTCGGCTACCTCCGACTTGCCGCTTTTTCATTGCGCGTGAAGCGGAATCGACAAGAACCCGACTGGACGGGCAACTTGGTAAGGCCAATTTGTCCATCGAGCTCCCTGCGACATCGAGCGACGTGATCGACTTGGCGTGAATTGGTCAGGCCATTCAAAGTGCAGTAGACTGATCGCTTCGGAACAGACATCCGCGGTATGCGGCAAGGGGGAGCGTTGCTGGACCAGTTCAAACAGGTGGATACACGCCGCCTGTATCAGCGCATCGCCGACCAGATTCGTTCGCTCATCGATGCGGGGCGGTTCGCCGACGGAGAACGCCTGCCGCCCGAGCGGGATCTGGCTCAGCAGCTGGGCGTGTCACGCCCGTCGGTTCGAGAGGCGCTCATCGCGCTGGAAATCGAAGGCATCGTCGAAGTCCGGATGGGCTCCGGCGTGTTCGTGTGCCCTCCAGCGAAGGCGTCGAATACCGCGGCGACACCGCTGGGCGAAAACCCGATCGAACTGACAAGCGCCCGCGCCGCACTCGAAGGCAGCGTCGTCGAACTCGCATGCGCACACGCGACGCCCGAACGGCTGGCGCCCGTGCGCCGCGCGGTCGATGCAATGCGGTCCGCCATCGCGGAAGGCCGTTCCCCGCTGCAGCACGATCGCGAATTTCACGTCGCGATTGCAGCGATGACCGGCAATTCGGTGCTGGTCAGGCTGGTGGGCGAACTGTTCGACGGACGCCACAGTCCGATCTCGTCGCGCGTCAGCGCGCGCACCGAAAGCAGGCAGACATGGGCCAAGGCGTTCGACGAACACGAGTCCATTCTTCACGCGCTGGAAAACGGCGAGGTGCTGATGGCCCAGGCGGCCATGCGCACGCATCTCTATGCATCGCAACGACGCTGGCTGGAACAGGAGCGAAACTAACGCTGGCGGGCCGTCCATGAAACGCGTGCGGCCCGCGAACCAAACGGTTCGGCATCCTGCTTGAACGCGGCATTCGCGCGGAAGATCGCCGGGAAACCGGTATCGGGCGCCAGGTTGACGTTGCCGTCGCGGCCCGACGACGGCCTGAAATCGGGCTGCTACGAATCCGCCCCGCCTCCGGCGATCTCGATCGACGTCTCCCAGCGGAAATAGCCGGACACGGCACCATCGCGATCCAGTACGGCGAAATCGGCCGTACACGTGGTGGCGCCCGCGGCCAGCACATCGCTGCGCCAGTAGTGGTCCGGCATCGGCCGGCACTGTGGATGGAGCAGGTCGTCGTCGGACGGCACCGGTGTCGCGGCATCGCGCACCTCCGGTTCGATCGGCGCGACGATGCCGGCATCCTTCAACGCGAACCGGATGAACAGAACGCTCGCTTCGGCACGCAGCGCCAGCGCCGTTTCGCGCAGGCGGAGCTGGTCGCCCGGCGACAGGCCGGCAAAGAGCCGGCTGTCGTTGCGGCCGAGCGGCCCGGTGTCGCCGGGGATCACCCCGCAGATGTGCCGGGCGCGCGCAACGGCATTATTTCGCCCTGCACGCCACCAGACACAATGAATAAAAACGCCGAACCATAACCACTCCCGTTACTCGACATTATCCGAAACGTCCGTCATCCGGATCATGTGCGGCTTCACACCCTCATCGTCCGCCGCCTCCTCCTTCGGATGGATCAGCGCTTCGAGCCGCGCCTTCGTCGCGATGAATTCGGGCGTATTGACCTGCGAATAGTCCCGCGGCCGCGCCACCGGCACCTCGATCAGTTCCTGCACGCCGCCCGGGTTCGCCTTGAGCACGAGAATCCGGTCCGCGAGGAAGATCGCCTCGTCGAGATCGTGCGTGATGAACAGGATCGTCACGTCGATATTGCGCCAGATGTCGAGCAGGTGTGTCTGCATCCGCGCACGCGTCTGCGCGTCGAGCGCGCCGAACGGCTCGTCCATCAGCAGGATGCGCGGACGGTTCGCGAGCGCGCGGGCGATCGCCACGCGCTGCTTCATGCCACCCGACAACTGATGCGGATACACGTCGGCGAAACGCGTCAGTCCGACCAGGTCGAGCCACTGCAGCGCCTCACGCTCGGCTTCGCCGCCGCTGCTGCCATTCATTCGGAGGCCGAACATCACGTTCTTCTTCACGGTGAGCCACGGAAACAGCGTATAGCCCTGGAATACCATTCCGCGATCGGCGCCCGGCCCCTGCACGGGCTTGCCGTCCAGCAGCACCTCGCCGCTCGTCTGCGCCTCGAGCCCCGCCAGGATGCGAATCAGCGTCGACTTGCCGCAGCCGGACGGACCGATCACGCACACGAACTCGCGCCGGTGGGTGCGGAAGCTGATGTCGTCGAGTGCGACGCACTCGCCCTGCGGCGTCGCGAAACGCTTGCCGACATGCCGCACGTCGAGAATCACGTCGCGGGCTTTGAGTCGCGCGAAGCGCTCGCGCACCGCGTCGGATTGAATCAGGTAATCGGGAACGGCTTGCGGATTCTGCATCATGCCCTCTACGGAAATCGGTCGATGGATGCGCGTCAACGGGCGTCACGCCTTCAGCGTGCGGTCCCACGGAAACAGCTTGCGGCCGAGCAGTCCGAGCGCGATGTCGGTGCCGAGGCCGATGATCCCGATCATCAGGATTGCCGCGTATACGTTGTCGAAATGCTGGTAGCGCGCCTGCTGGCTGATGTACCACGTGATGCCCGAGCTCGTGCCGACGAGTTCGGCCACGATCAGGTAGGTCCACGCCCAGCCGAGCAGGATCCGCTGGTCGCGATACAGATCCGGCAGCACCCCCGGAATCACGACGTGCGTGAGCAGCTGAAGCTTCTTCGTGCCGAGCGTCATCGCGGCCTCGAACAGCCCGTATTCGAGCTTGCGCGTCGTGTTCGCAATGATCAGCACCTGCTGGAACAGCGTGCCGATCACGATGATCGCGACCTTCGGCGCGTCGTAAATGCCGAGGATCGCGACCATCAGCGCGCCGAATGCGGGCGCAGGCAGATAGCGGAAGAACTCCAGGAACGGCTCCTGCAGCCGCGCGAGCGCGCTGAAGGTGCCGCAGACGATGCCGAGCGGCACGCCGATCGCGGACGAGATCACGAAGCCCCAGAAGATGATCCGGATGCTGTGCCAGAGGCTCTCGTGCAGCCACACGCCATCACGCGATGCGGGCGGCGTCGTGAACGCCGTGTAGAACGCGCGCAGCACCTGGTGCGGCGCAGGCAGGTACACCGGGTTCGCGCGCACGCCCTCGGGCACGGCCGCGTGCGTCGCACGCGCATGCGCGAGCTCGTCGTCGAACACGTCGCGGTCGATCTGCATGCCGGTCTGGAAATAGTCGACGCTTCCCGGATTCGTGATGCGCATTTGCGGATGCCAGACGAACGGCACATAGCTAATCAGGCACCAGACGGCGAACGGCAGCAGAAAGGACGCCAGGCCGAGCGTCCATTTGCCGCGCGCCGTCAGCTCGCGTCGAACGGCGAGCCAGCCGGTCGTGTTGCGGGTCGTTGACATGGGAATCTCCGTATCGTTTCGGGTGCCGGTCGCGCGGGTGCCGGAGCAACGCACGACCGGACGTTCATTGCAACGCGCCGCTGGCGGCCTGAGCGCGGTATGCGCGCCAGCCGCCGAAGCGCGTGATGTCCTGCGCATCGTCGAGCGCCGCGCTTTCACACAGGAAGCCCTGCACCCGCGAGCCGTCCGCGAGCATCAGCGTGCCGATGCCGAGCGGCGCCGCAATCCCGGCGACGAAGCTGCCGTATGCGTCGACGGGCATCTCCCAGATCTCGACCGCGATCGGCGCGCCGCCGTCCGGCACGCGCACGAGGCCAGGCTTGGCGACGCCACCGCAGGCCGCCGCGGACAGCGCATAGAGTCGATAGGCGGCAGCCGTCGTCGTCGCGGCGACGAAGTGCGCGCCCCGCTGCGTGAGCTGCCCATTCAACGGCTCGCCACGCAGATGCGCGCCGACGACGGCCACGCGCACGACAGCGGACGACGCGTCGGAGGCTGATGCCGCCTGCGCTGGCGACCCGGCATCCCGGACGGCCGCATCGCCGGCAGCGACGGCGCCGCCGGTCCACGCCTGGGCGAGATCGAGCAGCCGCGCATCGTCGTTTGCGCGGCCGACGAACGTGATCCCGAACGGCAAACCCGCATGCCGCCCGCTTTCGCACGTGCCGGCCGGCACGGCGATTGCCGACAGGTCGAGCAGGTTGACGAAATTCGTGTAGTAGCCGAAGCGCGAGTTGACGCCGATCGGATCGGCTTCGAGCGCGTCGACGGTCGCGGTCGTCGCCGAGGTCGGCATGACGATCGCGTCGAGCCCATCCCATGCGCGCGCCGCCTCGACGCGCAGCGTCGCGAGCCGGTCGAATGCCGCGAACGCATCGGCCGCGCTGAAGCGCGACGCGCCGCCGACGATTTCGCGGATGACCGGATGCAGCGCATCGGGTTCCCGCGCGGCGAATGCGCCGATCGCGGCGAGCCGCTCGGCAACCCACGGGCCGTCGTACAGCAGCCGCGCGACCGCCAGGAACGGGCTGAAATCGATCTCGACGACGCCCGCGCCGGTCGCGCGCAGGCGTTCGAGCGCCGCGCCCCAGGCCGCGCGATACGATTCGTCACCGAAGAATTCGAGCTGATCGGCGCGCGGCGCGCCGAAACGCACCTGCGCGAGCGACCGCGCCGGATGCGCGCGCAGTTCGCCCGCGCCCGCTGGCGGCTGCCATGCGCGCCCGTAAGGGTCGCCTTCGATCACGCCATGCGCGACATCGAATACCGCCCGCGCATCGGCCGGCGAGTGCGCGAACACCGACACGCAATCGAGCGACCGGCAGGCCGGCACGACGCCGAGCGTACTCACCACACCGCGGGTCGGCTTGAGCCCGACGAGGCCGTGAAACGCGGCCGGCACGCGCCCGGAACCGGCTGTGTCGGTGCCGAGCGAGAACGTCGCGACGCCGAGTGCGACCGCCACCGCCGACCCGGAACTCGACCCGCCCGACGCATAGCGCGGATCGAGCGCGTTGCCGCACGCGCCGTAAGGCGAGCGCTGTCCCGAGAGCCCCGTCGCGAACTGGTCGAGATTGGTCTTGCCGACCGGAATCGCACCGGCCGCGATCAGCCGCTCGACGACGGGCGCGCTGCGCGCCGGCGTGTACGCATACGCCGGGCAGGCCGCCGTCGTCGGTATGCCGGCGAGGTCGATGTTGTCCTTGATCGCGAACGGCACGCCGTAAAGCGGCAACGACGCGACGTCGCGCCCGGCGAGCGCGTCGGCATACCGCGTCATCTCCGCGCGCGTCAGCGGACGGATCCACGCATGATGCGGGTCGCCGGCGTCGAAATGCGCGGCGATCGCGTCGACGAGCGCATGCGGCGTCAGGTCGCCCGCCACGTAGCGCGCGCGCAGCGCGGCAATCGAGCGCAGCCCGGGCAGGATGGAACGTTCCGCCGTGCTCATGCGACCTCCTCGGCGGCGCCCGCCTTCATCACCATCAGCCGCTGGCCAGCCACCACCGCCGCGCCCGGCGCACAATCGATCGTCTCGATCGTGCCGTCTTCCGTTGCCGTCACCACCACCTCCATCTTCATCGACTCGACGATCGCGACGACCTGCCCTTCGGTCACGCGCTCGCCAGCCGCGACCAGCACCTTCCACACGCTGCCCGACACGTCCGCGGCAATCGCCCGCTGCGTGTCGTCGAGCGCGCCCGCTGCCCGCGCCGCCTGCGCGTCGCCCTGCTCCGCGTCGCCGACGTATTCCGCGTGCCCGGCCGCCCGCCATCGCTCACGCTCGGCTTCGAACGCGGTTTGCTGCGCGTCCTTGAACGTCGCGATCGAATCCGCCTCGTCGCGCAGAAAGCGGTTGTATGCGCCCAGATCGAACACGGATTCCTCGATCCTCAGCGCCGCGCGGCCCGCGATGAAATCCGCGCGCAGCGCGGTCAGCTCCGCCTCGCTGACTTCGTAAAAGCGGATCTCGTCGAAGAAGCGCAGCAGCCAGGGCTTGCCGGCCTCGAATTCGCGCGTGGTGCGGTGGCGGTTCCACATCTGCACGGTCCGGCCGACGAACTGGTAGCCGCCGGGCCCTTCCATCCCGTACACGCACAGGTACGCGCCGCCGATGCCGACCGCGTTCTCCGGCGTCCAGGTGCGCGCGGGGTTGTACTTCGTGGTCACCAGCCGGTGCCGCGGATCGATCGGCGTCGCGACCGGTGCACCGAGGTAGACGTCGCCGAGCCCCATCACCAGATAGCGCGCGTCGAACACGATGCGCTTCACGTCGTCGATACTCGCCAGGCCGTTGATGCGCCGGATGAACTCGATATTGCTCGGGCACCACGGCGCATCGGGCCGCACCGACTGCATGTAGCGCTCGATCGCGACGCGCGTCGACGGGTCGTCCCACGACAGCGGCAGATGCACGACGCGGTTCGGCACGCGCATGTCGGCCACGTCGGGCAATTCGCGCTCGGCGGCCTGCAAATGCGCGAGCAGCGTGGCGAGCGGCAGCGTCCGCGCGTCGAACTGCACCTGCAGCGAACGTATCCCCGGCGTCAGGTCGAGCATGCCGGGCAGCCGGTGCGCGTCGAGCCAGCACATCAGCGCGTGCACGCGAAAGCGCAGGTTCAGGTCGAGCACGAGCGGCCCGTATTCGACCAGCACGTTGCGATCGCCCGAGCGCCGGTACACCACGCCGATGCCGCCGCCGGCCGACGGGTCGCGATGCAGCACGCAATCGTCCGGCGCGCCAGCGGATGCCGCGGGCGCGATCGCGATCGAGGCGGCGGCAGGCGCGGGCGACACGCGGGCGCGCACGAACTGCACGGTATCGCCCGGGCGCAACTGCCCGAGCTTCCACAACTCGTCGCGCACGACCGTCACCGGGCACACGAAGCCGCCGAGGCTCGGACCGTCGGGGCCCAGGATCACCGGCATGTCGCCGGTGAAATCGACCGCACCGATCGCATACGCGTTGTCGTGGATGTTCGACGGATGCAGGCCTGCCTCGCCGCCGTCCACGCGAGCCCATTGCGGCTTCGGGCCGATCAGCCGCACGCCGGTGCGGCTGGAGTTGTAATGGACCGTCCACTGCGTGCCGTAGAGCATCACGATGTCGTCGGGCGTGAAGAAATCGGGCGCGCCGTGCGGCCCGTCGAGCACGCCGAGCGTCCAGGCATGCGTCAGCGCGGGAACGTCGGCCGCGGCCAGCGTCGCGCCCGCGTCGCCGCGCCCCGCGTCCGCGTGCAGATGCAGCACGTCGCCCTTGCGCAGCGCGCGCCCCGCGTGGCCGCCGAACTGGCCGAGCGTGAAGGTCGCCTTGCTGCCGAGATAGTCGGGCACTTGCAGCCCGCCCTTCACGGCAAGACATGCGCGCACGCCCGCGCCCATCACGCCGCCGAGCTTCAGCACCGCGCCGGGCCGCGCGCGCAGCACCTGCCAGAACGGCGCGTGCTCGCCATCGAGCGTGGCCGCGAGCGGCGCGCCGCCGAGCACGAACAGCGTCGCCGTGTTGAAGCGCAGCGTCGCGCCGACCATCGTGAATTCCAGCCCCGCCGCGTCGCGCGCGTTGCCGAGCAGCGCGTTCGCGAGATCGAACGCGCGATCGTCCATCGGACCGGACGGCGGCACGCCGACGCTCCAGTAGCCGACGCGCCCGGGGGCTTGCTGCACGGTGGTCTGCACGCCACCGTCGAGCACGTCGATCGTGTGCGGCGCGAACGCGAAGCGCGACAGGAATGCCGTCGTCGGCGCGCCGCGCGCGAACGTGTCCGAGCCGACGACGGCGCGCAAGTAGTCGAGGTTGGTCTCGATCCCGTACAGCTCGGTACGCGCGAGCGCGGCCTGCAATGCGGCCAGCGCGTCGCGCCGCGTATCGCCGCGCACGATCAGCTTCGCGAGCAGCGGATCGTAATGCGCGCTGATCTCGGTGCCCGCTTCGATCCAGCCGTCGACGCGCACGTCGTCCGGAAACGCGACGTGCGTGAGCAACCCCGCGCTCGGCTGGAACTGCTTGTGCGGATCCTCCGCATAGAGCCGCACCTGGATGCTCGCGCCGCGCGGCGCGACGGCGAGCGTGTCGAGCGGCGGCAGGTCGCCTTCGGCCTGCAGGATCATCCATTCCACGAGATCGATGCCCGTCACCGCTTCGGTCACGCAATGTTCGACCTGCAGCCGCGTATTCACCTCGAGGAAATAGAACTGCCGCGCGTTCGCGTCGAACACGAATTCGACGGTGCCGGCCGATGCGTAGCCGACCACGCGGGCGAGCCGCACCGCGCTCGCATGCAGCGCATCGCGCTCGGCGCCGCTCAGGTCCGGCGCGGGCGTTTCCTCGATCACCTTCTGGTTGCGGCGCTGCACGGAGCAATCGCGCTCGCCGAGCGCGATCGCGCCGCCCAGCCCGTCGCCGAAGATCTGCACTTCGATGTGCCGCGCGTGTTCGACGAACTTCTCGAGATAGACCCCCGCATGCGCGAAGTTCGCGTTGCCGAGCCGCACGACGGATTCGAAGGCCGCCTCGAGCTGCGCGGCATCGCGGCAGAGCGACATGCCGATCCCGCCGCCACCGGCGGTGCTTTTCAGCATCACGGGATAACCGATTGCGTCGGCTTCGGCGAGCGCCGTCGCCACGTCATCGAGCAGGCCCGTGCCCGGCAGCAGCGCGACGCCCTGCGCGGCGGCGAGCGCGCGCGCGGTGTGCTTGAGGCCGAATGCACGCATGTGATCGCCGCGCGGCCCGATGAAGCGCAGGCCCGCTGCCTCGCATGCATCGGCGAAACCGGCATGCTCGGACAGGAAGCCGTAGCCGGGATGCACGGCCTGCGCGCCGGTCTCGCGTGCGGCAGCAAGGATCGCCGCGACGTTCAGGTAGCTGTCGGCCGCCGGCGCGGGCCCGACATGCACCGCTTCGTCGGCGAGCGCCACGTGACGCGCGTCGCGATCGGCATCCGAATAAATCGCGACCGACGCGATGCCGAGCCGCTTGAGCGTGCGGATCACGCGGCACGCGATTTCGCCGCGGTTCGCGACGAGGACCTTGGCGAACCTCATGTTGCCTCCCGCGAACGAGCGTGAGCGTGGGTGTAGTTCATTGAGCCTCCCAGATCGTGAGGCGCACGGGCGTCGGGTTGTAGCCGTTGCACGGATTGTTGAGTTGCGGGCAGTTCGAGATCAGCACGGTGACGTCCATCTCCGCGCGCATCTCCACGTACTTGCCGGGCGCGGAAATGCCGTCCTCGAACGTGAGCCCGCCGAGCGGCGTCACTGGCACGTTCATGAAGAAGTTGACGTTGCCGACAAGGTCGCGCTTGCCGAGCCGCGTGCCCGCGCCGCACGTGCAGTGCGCAATCGCGTTGAGGAAGCTGTCGCGGCAGTTGTGCATGTAACGCTTGTCGAGCGCATAGCGCACGGTATTGCTCTCGGCCGCACACGCGCCGCCGAGCGTGTCGTGGCGGCCGCAGGTATCGGCGACGATCGTCACCATCGGGTTGCCCCGGCTGGACAGCAGCACGCTGCCCGCGCTCAGGTACAGGTTGCGCTGCGCGCGAATCGTGTCCTGCGCGCTGTAGCGCTCCTCGATGTCGTCGGTGCGATAGAACAACGTGTCGACCGCCTGGTTGCCTTCCAGGTCGAGGATGCGGAAGACCTGTCCGCGTTTCAGGTCGTGCAGCCACGGTTCGCCGGCTTTCAGCGTGGTGTCGTGGATCGCGTCGCGCGGGTGGAGACGGCTTTCGATGATCGGCATTGAAGGGCTCCTTACGCGAACAGACGGTCGGTGTTGGCGAAGCCGCGCATGTTCTCCGCGCATGCGCGGCGGCACGGGTCGTCGTCGGGCGCGGCGCCGTCCGCCGGATACGCGCGGTACGCGATCAACTTCACGGGCTTCGGTGCGTAGTCCGCACGCGGATCGAGCGGATGCGGCGCGGTCGAGAACGCCGCCAGCGTGTTCATCTCGAAGCGCAGGTCGAGCGCGCTGCCGGCCGGCGAGTGGCCGGCGATGAAATCGAGCGTGCCGTCGTCGCGCGCGTCGAGCCTGCTGAAGAAGTTGACGTTCGCGGCGAGATCGCGCGCCGACAGTCCGTATTTCGCGAGCTCGAGCACGAGGCTGTCGCGACCGTTGCGGATCATCGCGTTGCGATCGGCCTGGTACGAGGTCGTGCCGTACTTGTGCGCGAACAACCGCGCATCGCCGACACCGCCGAGCGGGTCGTGCCAGCCGAGCGTGTCGGCCGTGATCGACGCGATCACGCGCCCCATGTCCGTATACAGCGCATGGCCGCGCGTGAGGTGCGCGGTGTGCTGCGCCTTCAGCGTGTCGGCCATGTTGTAGCGTTCGAGCGGGTCTTCCTGGCGATGAAAGACGGCGGACAGGTTCGCGCCGCCGTCGACATCGACGATGCGCAGTGCGAGGCCGCGGCGCAGGATGCCGGACCAGTGGGTTCCTGCGGGGATCAGCGTTTCCCACGCGACGTGTGGCGGTGGCACAAGGACGGGGACGGCTTGGGGGCTCGGCGACATGGCGGCTCCGTGGTCGGTTGGACAAAAGGCGTGAGAGGGCGACCGAACGACATCGCGACCTCCCGGGCTTTTATCCCTCCGTGGAGCCTCGCCGTTTCCTCGAATCGAGGCAAAGGCAAGACCGGATTGCTCTCGGACCAGTCATCGCGCGGCGCGAACGCCGCACGACCGGAACCCTAGCGATCCTGAAGATGATGCAAATTGCTTCGCACCTCTCGGGTGTCGATAAAGCGAGTTGCGTGCCAGCCGCCGCGCAATCACGGCACGACGCGGCACGACGGCCCGATGACGCACGGCATGAACGATTCGGCGGCGGCGGCTTGCCCTCGCGGCGGGCGTGCGACGCACCATGCGCACGCGATCGCGCACCGGCGCAGTGCGCATCGCGCACGCGCGCACCGCGCGATCCGCGATGGCATGGGCATTGCTGAACAGGTGCATCCTCACTCGATACCCCACTCTTCATGAACAAGCTCGACCTGCTCCGGCGCGCATTGAGCGCGCTGTTCTCCGCCCGCTTCATCGAACTTCAGCGCACCGTCCGCCGCCGTTGAATCGCGTTGCCGCGCGTCATTGGCACGCTTCTCGCTCGGCATGATGCCGAGAGGTGCGGCGGCGTCGCATCTTAGGGGTGCTAGGGTTCCGGTTCATCGAACGTCTGGTCCGAGAGCAGCCCGGCGCGGGTTCGTCCGATCGCGAGACCGGATGCACGCGCGCTACACGGCGGGACAAAAGCCCGGGAGATTGGCGATGGCAACGGCCGTCCCGCCTCTCCGTGGCCGCTTCTCGTTCCGCATCCGCAGGAACCGGCCACGCGGCCGGACCGCGCACAGGCACGGTCCGAATCGACGATCCCGATCCCGGTCTCCTGGAGAACAACGATGACCCGTCCCGCCCTGGCGTTCCGCCGCCTGCCGTCCCTCCGCTTCTTCCATTTCTTCCGTCCAATCCGTCACGCATTCGGCGCCGCCGTCGCGGCAGCCGCGCTGCTGGCAGCGCCCGCCGTGCACGCGGCGGCGCCGCTGAAAATCGGCTACAGCGACTGGCCGGGCTGGGTCGCGTTCCAGGTCGCGCTCGACAAGGGCTGG
Source organism: Burkholderia diffusa (assembly GCF_902499115.1). Classification (GTDB taxonomy): domain Bacteria; phylum Pseudomonadota; class Gammaproteobacteria; order Burkholderiales; family Burkholderiaceae; genus Burkholderia; species Burkholderia diffusa. The sequence continues at coordinate 88,720 of NZ_CABVPN010000022.1, read as the reverse complement.
TTCAAGGAAGCCGGCGTCGACGTCGACTTCGAATGGTTCGATTATTCGGCCTCGCTCGACGCGTTTTCCGCCGGCAAGCTCGACGCGGTCGCGGCGACCAACGGCGATGCGCTCGTCACCGGCGCGGCCGGCGCGAAGAACGTCATGATCCTGTTGACCGACTATTCGGCCGGCAACGACATGATCGTCGCGAAGCCGCCGCTGCGCACCGTCGAAGGCCTGAAGGGCAAGAAGGTTGGCGTCGAGCTCGGCCTCGTCGATCACCTGCTGCTCGAAACCGCGCTGCAGAAGCACGGGCTCAAGGACGGCGACGTCACGCTCGTGAATGCGAAGACGAACGAACTGCCGCAGGTGCTCGGTTCGTCGACCGACATCGCCGCGGTGGCCGCATGGCAGCCGAACGCGGGCGAGGCGTTGAAGCGCGCACCCGGCGCACGGGCAATCTTCACGTCGGCGGATGCGCCGGGGCTGATCTACGATGCGATCACGGTCGCGCCGGCGAGCCTCGCCGCGCGTCGGGCTGACTGGGCGAAGGTGGTCAAGGTCTGGTATCGCTGCGTCGCCTATATCAACGACCCGAAGACGCAGGCCGATGCGGTGAAGATCATGTCGGCGCGCGTGGGCCTCACGCCGGCGCAATATCTCCCGCTGCTGAAAGGCACGCACCTGCTCGACGCGGCGGCCGCGAAGCAAGCGTTCCGCAAGGGCGACGGGCTCGACTCGATCTACGGGTCGACCCGCAACGCGAATGCGTTCAACGTGCGCAATGCCGTGTACAAACAGTCGCAGGACGTCGACGCGTATATCGATCCGCGCTTCAGCGAGCTGCATTGACCGTCGCGGGCTCGCTTGCAGGCCGAGCCGGGCATGCCGGCGGCTGGTCTGGTTCGGCAACGCGGGATATCCGCGCGCACGCATGACCGATCGAATCAGCGGTACGTGGGCCTGGCATCGCATCAGGTCCGCGTACCGATGCTACTGAAGCGACGCCTAAACGAGCACGCGCGACGCAAATAAGGCCGGTAGCGGAATTCAGTCCGAACAGGGGGCGTGCGTCCTTGGAGACGACGTCGACGCCCCTGGGGGCGACAGGACGCTGGTGAACGAGAGCGTGGCGGCGCACCGGCTCGTGATGCCGTTCGACACCTCGTTGCCGACGGGGATGGGCTATTACTTCGCGTATCCGGGCGGAACCGAACAGCAACAAAGGATCCAGCTGTTTGGCGACTGGATTGCGGACGAACGCGCGTGGAGCTGCGTCAAGCCGCCAGCCCCGCCGACGCGGCCGACGCGGCCGACGACAACACCGGCACTTCCGGATTGAACCGCGTCATGCAGTTCAGATCGAGCGCGCGAATCTGCTCGGTCATGAAGTCGACGAAGATCCGGATGCGCGTCGGAAGGTGTTGCCGGCTCAGATAGCAGATGTAGTGACCGCGATCCTCCGGCACGTGCTTCGCCAGCGCGACAACGAGTTCGTTCGACGCGAGATGGTCGCGGATCTGGTAGCCCGCCATCTGCGCGATGCCCGATCCGTTCAGCACCGAGCGCAACACCAGATCAGCGTCGTTGAACGTGAGGCGCGACGTCGGCAGGTACTTCTGCACGCGGCCGTCCACGTTGAACTCCCATTCGAACAGGCGCCCGCTCGCAAACCGGAAATTGATGCACTCGTGCCGGTCGAGGTCCTCGACGCTCTGCGGGAGACCGTGCCTCGCCACATACGACGGCGCCGCGCAGAGCGCCATCTGCATCGGAATCAGTTGCCGGGCGATGATGCTGGAGTCCTCGATGCGGCCGTTACGGAACGACACGTCGATCCGCTCGGACACCAGATCGACGGGCCGGTCGTCGAGCAGCAGATCGATGATGATGTCCGGATAGGCGTGCGCGAACTTTTCCAGCAGCGGCGCCACGATCTTCCTGCCGAATCCCACTGCCGAGCTGATGCGGATGAGGCCGCGCGGCGGCCCCTGCCGCAATTCCAGCATGTCGTTCATGGCTTCGACGATCTGCGCCACGCCCTGATGGCAATTCTCGAAGAAGCGCCGGCCCTCGCAAGTCAGCTCGGTCGTGCGCGTGGTCCGCTGGAACAGCCGCGTGCTCAGTTGGGCCTCCAGCTTCTGGACGTTCCGGCTCACGGCCGGCCGCCCGACGCCGAGCAGTTCGGCGGCCTTGGTGAAACTCCCCTCGCTCGCCACGGCAACGAATGCAAGGATGCCTGCATAGCTCGCACCGAAGCTCGCCGACAGTGCATCGGCGCGACTGGCCAGGTCGCGACGCGCGCCGTGTTCCGATGTTTCCGAATGATTCATTTCCGCTGCCCCCACACGTGCTGCTCACACGGATCGACTCGTCGCCGGCATGCGCCGGCGTATCGCATACGTGCGAACGTGAATCAGCTTCGTGCCAGCCACTGGTCGAGACCGATGCGGCCCAGCCGCGCGTCCCCGAGCGGCACCAGCGACGTTTCCTCGACGCGGCCGCCGTAGTAGCGGGCGTCGCGATCGGTCACCACCGCGCGCGTGTCGCCGACCGACTTCAGGTAGCGCGCGACGATCTCCGCGAACGGCGCGCGATCCGGACCCGCGATCTCGATCGTGCCGTTCTGCGGCCCGGCGAGCGCGGCCTGCGCGACGAGTGCCGACACGTCTTCCGCGGCGATCGGCTGGAACAGTCCGTCGCCGATGCGCACGGTGCCGTCAACCGTGCCGAAATCCGCGATGCCGCCGATGAATTCCATGAATTGCGTCGCGCGCACGATCGTGTACGGTACGCCCGCCGCCTCGATCGCCTGCTCCTGCGCGACCTTGGCCGCGAAATAGCCGTTCTCCGGCATCCGGTCGCAACCGACGATCGACAGCGCGACGTGATGGCGCACGCCCGCGGCCACTTCGGCCTTGCCGAGATTGCGTGCCGACGTGCGGAAGAAGTCCAGGACCGCCTGCGGTTCCCATGACGGTGCGTTCGCCACGTCCACGACCACGTCCGCGTCCGTCAATGCATCGGTCAGGCCCTCGCCCGTGATGGTATTGACACCGGTGCGCGGCGATGCGGCAACCGCCCGATGGCCGGCTTCCTCGAGCAGCGTGACGACACGCGAGCCGATCAGGCCCGAACCGCCGATGACAACGATCTTCATCGCAAAATCTCCTGACGAATGGATTGCATGTGAATGCGAGGGGACATGACGGGTGCCGGATCCGCTGAAGGCGGTGATGACCGTCGCATCGCGTGGAGCAATTGTGGAAGAATCATGTCCTATCCATCAGTGCCAAGAATCGTCGATCGGACTGGTCCATGCCGTGTCTGTTCCGTTACCCACGAGGCCGTCATGTCTGCGCAATCCTCCATGCTGACCATCGAAATCGACCGGCAGCATCAGTTGCCGATCTATCTGCAGATCTGTGAGCGGTTCAGAACCGCGATCGCCGCGGGCCACCTGCGTCCGGGCGATCGCGTGCCGGCGTTACGCGGTCTGGCGACGCAATTGAACACGGCGCGCGGCACCGTCGAACAGGCTTACACGATCCTGGTCGACGAGGGATATCTGCAAATGCGCGGCGCGGCAGGCACGTTCGTCTCGCCGTCCTTGCCGAAATCGCTGCTGCGGGCGACCCCCGCGCATGACGACGAATCGGCGGCGCACGTCGACAGCGCCGACGCGCTTCAGGTACCGGGCATGTCGCGCGACAGCCCGCCTCCGCGGCGCGCGCAACCGATCGCCGTCGCGATGAGCGGCGAGCCGCGCCCGTTGCAGCCCGGGGTCCCTGCCCTCGACGCCTTTCCGCGCAAGGTCTGGCACCGCCTCGTGTCGCTGCGCGCGCGCAGCGGGGATCGTGCGCTGCTGGGCTACCCGAATCCGGCCGGTTACAGGCCGCTGCGCGAACACATCGCCACCTATCTGGGGCTGTCGCGCGGCGTCACCTGCGTGCCGGAACAGGTGTTCATCACCAGCGGCTACCGCGCCACGCTGGAACTCGTGCTGCGCAGCCTCGCGCGTCCGAACGACCGCGTCTGGTTCGAGGACCCCGGCTATCTGCTCGCACGCAGTTTCCTCTCCGAGACGGGCGTGCACCTCGTCCCGGTGCCGGTGGATGCCGAGGGAATCGACGTCGAGCGCGGCCTGCAGCTGGACGCGCACGCGCGCTTCGCGCTCGTGACGCCGTCGCATCAGAGCCCGCTCGGGCATACGCTGTCGCTGTCCCGCCGCATCGCGCTGCTGGACTGGGCCGAAAAGACGTCCGGGTGGATCGTCGAGGACGACTACGACAGCGAGTTCCGCTATCTGGGCCGCCCGCTGCAGGCGCTGAAGAGTCTCGACCGGCGCGATCGCGTGATCTATTGCAGTACCTTCAGCAAGGCGATGTATCCCGGCTTGCGGCTCGCGTACGCAGTCGTGCCGGAGCGTGCGGTGGAGCGTGTCGAACGCGTGGCCTGCAGCATGAACGCAGGCTCGCCGGCGCTCCTGCAGGCGGCCCTGGCGGATTTCATCGAACAGGGTCACTTCGCCCGGCACCTGAAGCGCATGCGCACGCTGTATGGCGAGCGCCGCACGCTGATCGTGCACGCATTGCGGCAGGCGTTCGGCAAGCGGCTGATCGTCGACCTGCCGCCTGGCGGCATCCAGTTCGCGGTGCGGTTCACGGCGGGGCCCGAGGGGCCGGTCGACGATGTCACCGTCGCCGCGCGCGCCCGCGAAGCCGGGCTCGCGGTCCTGCCGCTGTCGATCTGGTACACGAACAGCCACACGCAGCAAACGCCACGCGGCCTCATCATCGGGTTCGCGAACATCGCCGACGCGGACGAAGCGCAACGTCACGCACGAGCGCTGCGCGCGTGCCTGGGCCGCTGACGCGCGGCGTGCACCAATCGCGTGCGGCCTTGCGTGCCGGCAACCGCTGCCGCCGGGCGCCTGATTGAAATTCGTGCCGCGTTCCCGATTGGTGTCCAACGGGAAACATACAATCGCCCGGAACGGCCATACCGCCATCCCGCGCGCGCCTCTAGCATGGAAGCGTCTTTCTCCCGTAGACGAACCGGGAATCGGGCTGCACCGGAAGATTGCCGCATTCCTCGGACGATCCTCCGTGCCCGTCATTCCTTGACGACGCTACTTGCCCCGGCGTTCCGGCCCCTTCGCAAGACGTTTCGACGATCGAATGACCGAGGTCGAAGCGTGTCGCTGAATTCGAGCACGCATCATGGATGACAACAAGCTGCAAGCCCCGCCGCTTTCCCTCCTCGACAGGTATCGAGGCCGGGATTTTCAACCGCTTTACACCACGACCGTCACCGTGTCCGGTGGCGAGACGGGACACGGCCGCGCATCCGGCGTCGTCCGCTCGGACGACGGAAATCTCGCCGTCGACTTGCGCCTGCCCACCGAGTTTGGCGGGCCCGGCAACGGGACCAATCCGGAGCAATTGTTCGCGGCCGGCTTCGCCGCGTGCTTCCACGGCGCGCTCAATCTGCTCGAGAAACGCGCCGATATGGAAACCCCCGATACCGCCGTGGAAGTGCAGGTTTCATTCGGCCGCGATCCCATGGACGGCGGCTATGCGTTGCTCATCGACGTTCGGGTACGGATGCCGGGCGTCGATCGAAACGTCGCGGAAGAAATGGTTCGAACCGCGGAACGCTTGTGCCCATATGCGAAGATGGCACGGCAAGGCACCGTCAATATCGTGACCGTCGTCGACTGACCCGGCGCCTGTCGCGCCGCGACAGCGCGTCGTCCGCCGACGGCGTTCGTTGCCGCAGCGGCATGCCCCCGCCGCGCATCTCGCGACGCGCGCGCGGGGGGCGACCGGTCAATCGAACGACGCCTGCGGGTTACCGGCCGCCAGTGCCTCGGCACGATTCGGTGCCGGCGGATAGATCCATTGCGTGTTGATCATCTGCTTGCGCGCCTTTCCTTCGGCATGCGTCAGTTTGATCTGCCGATCCCAGCCTTCCGAGTACACGGCCCCCCAATCGCCCAGGTCGACGCATGTCGCATAGAACGGCTGCCGGTATTCCAGTGTCGGCACGCCGATCAGATCCGCCGCGACGTTGTGCCCGCCGAATTGCCCCATCACGATCGCGTGCTGGCACGACATCAATGCATAGTGCCCGTCATCGTCGCTGCGCGCCCGCGCCACGTCTCCCGCGACGAATACGTGCGGCGCTTCCGCCACGCGAAGATCCGGTGTGACCTCGACGCGCCCGAGCGGGTCCAGGTGCGACGAGACTTGCGACGTCAGCGGGCTCGCAAGCATTCCGCCCGCCCAGATCACGGTCATGGACTCGATGTGCATGCCCGACGCGGTACGCACGCCGTCGGCCGCGACCGACACGACGCGCGATCCGAGCACGGCCTCGACGCCCAGCGACGCGAATGCTTCGGCGACATACGGCCGAGGATTCGGGCCGAGATCGGGACCGATGTCGTCCTGCGCGCCGATCACGACGACACGCCCCTTCGTTTGCGGGCCAAACCACTCGCGCAAACGCTTGGGCAACTCGGTGGCAACCTCGATACCCGTAAAGCCGCAGCCGACCACCGCGACAGTATTGCGTGCCGGCGATTCCGGCAGTTTCGCGAGCGCCGCGAAGTGGTCGTCGAGCGCGACGGCGTCCTCGATACGATCGACCGAAAACGCGTGTTCCGCGAGCCCCGGCACCGGCGGCTTGCTCAACCTGCTGCCGCTGGTCAACAACAGCCTGTCATACGCGAGCAGACGTCGCTGGCCGTTGGCGCATGCGACACTGACCGTCTTCTCGCGGACGGAAATCTCCTCGACGCTGCCTTCGAGAAACTTCACGCCGACCGCATCGAGCAGCGGCAGCAACGGTGCGGCCATCCGCTGCGGCTCGCTTTCGTACAGCCGCGGCCGGATCTGCAGTTCCGGTTTCGGGGAGATCAACGTGATCTCGACGTCGCCGCTCGTCACACCGGCACCATCCAGCACGCGCGCCGCGCCCAGTGCGCCCCACACGCCGGCAAAACCGGCACCCACTATCAGGATCTTCTGCGACATGATCATTGCCCTCGGTTGATGTCGATGGCGGCAACTCGCCGCGCGAAGTCATCCTAGGTCGACACGGCATTGCGCAGTAGATCCGCAGTCGTGCTCACGATGTTGCCGCTTCGGCACCAATCCATCACACGCCGCACTGATCGATCGCGGGCATGATGTCGACGAACGATCGCACGCGACTCGAACGCCGTCTTCGTCACCCACCTGACTCAACGATGAGGCAAATAAAATGCACATGGGGAAATCGTACAAACTGTCGGAGTTCCTGATCTGGACGCGCTGGAAAATTTACGAGTTGCTCGTTTTCGGTTCCGTTCCGGTTGTCCTGTACAAGTTTTTCTCCGTTACGTGGCTGTCGATCCCCCTGACGATCGTGGTTCTGCTCGGAACTGCCACGTCGTTCATCGTCGGCTTCAAGAACGTTCAAACCTACAACCGCGCAATGGACGCGCTGGACATCTGGACGGATATCCTGAGCACGAGCCGGCGCTGGGGCCAATTCGTCCGCGACTTCGTCACCGATGACGAGATCGCCCGAACACTCGTCGATCGCCACCTGGCGTGGCTGACCGCGCTGCGCTACGACCTGCGCCGCCCGCGCATCTGGGAAAGCACGAACAAACGCTACAACGCAGAGTACCGCCGGTTCTATCGTGTTCCGGAGTGGGAAAAGGACATCAGCGAATTGTTGCCGAAGTACCTCTCCTCGACCGAAACCGAACAGTCGCTCTCCTCGGCTTGCATCGCAACGTTCGTGCTGAGCCTGCAGGGCACTTCGCTCCGGACGCTTCACATGTCCGGCCATCTGAATTCGAACTTTTACATGGAGCTTCAGAAAACCGTCGGCGATTTCATCGATCTCCAGGCAAGATCGGAACGCTTCAAGAACTTTCCCTACCCGCGTCAGTATGCGACCGTCAGCTCCCTGTTCGTCCGGTTCTTCTGCCTGTCGCTTCCGTTCGGTCTTCTGAACGAATTCAACCGGTTGAACGATAGCGTCAGCGGTTTCATGCACGGCAACATGGTCTGGCTGGTCGTGCCGTGCAGCGTCGCCGTTTCCTGGATGTACACCTCGCTCGAGCAGGTTGGCGAAAGCACGGAGAACCCGTTCGAAGGCGGCGCCAACGACGTGCCCATTTCAACGCTGTGCAGCACGATCGAGCGCGATCTGAAAGCGATGCTCGGCGAACATGCTCGCGATCCGTCGAGCCGCACCATCATCGCGCTGTAGCGCGTCACACGTCTTGCGTTTCGCCATCCTCCGTTCGTCGATTGTTGTCGCCGAGACAACATGATGAGGTCCGTCGCGACGCTACTGCCGCACGAGCACATCGCCTACGCTTGGCGATGACGGTGGCCGTGCATGCATGCCCGATCCCCTCCGGGAAACGGACACGACACCGCAAGTGCAACGTGCGACCCGCGCGGCCGTCTGCGCCGCGTCGCGTCGTCGCGCGTCATTGGCCGCGGCAGCCAAGGCTGTTGCCATGGGTGTGACCCAGCACCTCATCAACCGAGGAACGATCCGTGACAGAAGAAGATATCCGCAGCAACGCATTCGCGATGCCCGTGCACAACCCGGCGTATCCGCGTCCGCCCTTCCGCTTCGTCAATCGGGAGTATTTCATCATCTCGTACGAGACGGACATGGACGCCCTCCGGGCCGTCGTCCCGGAACCTCTGACGGTCGACCAGGCCGTCGTCCATTACGAGTTCATCCGGATGCCCGATTCGTCGGGATTCGGTGACTACACCGAAAGTGGTCAGGTGATCTCCGTTCTGGACGAGGACGGCACGCGAGCCAATTTCACGCATGCGATGTACCTCGACGACGAAGGCCCCATCGCCGCCGGACGGGAAATCTGGGGATTTCCCAAGAAACTGGCGTCGCCGCGGCTCTGCGTCGACGGCAAGGACACGCTGCTCGGCACGCTCGACTACGGCACGCAGCGCATCGCCACCGGAACGATGGGTTACAAGTACCGCGCGCTCGACACGGAAGCCGAGCGCCGCAAGCTCGCCGGCACGCCCAACTATCTGCTCAAGGTCATTCCGCACGTCGACGGCACCGCGCGCATCTGCGAACTGGTGCGCTTCTTCCTGCGCGATGTCGACGTGATCGGCGCATGGGAGGGGCCTGCCGCGCTCGAACTGCATCCGCATGCGCTCGCGTCGGTTGCCGACCTGCCGGTTCGCAAGGTGATCGGCGCGCGCCACGTCATCGCACATCTCACGCTCGATATCGGCGAAGTGGCCCATGACTACCTCGCCCCCGCCGCGTCGCTGAAGCTCGCGGTCAACCAGTAAACCTCCGGAGGACGTATGGCACTGAATGACAAGGTCGCGCTCGTGACGGGCGCGGCAAGCGGTATCGGCGATCTGTGCGCACGCAAGCTAGCAGCGGACGGTGCCACGGTCGTGATCGCCGATCTGAACCTCGCGGCCGCGCGCAAGGTTGCGGACGACATCGTCGCGAGCGGCGGGAAGGCGTTGGCGATCGCGATGGACGTCACCAGCGAGGAAGCCGTCGATGCGGGCGTGGCCGAGACGGTGAAGCGGCTGGGCGGAATCGACGTGCTCGTGTCGAACGCCGGCATCCAGATCGTCAACCGGATCGAGGACTACGCATTTTCCGACTGGAAGAAGATGCTGGCCATTCACCTGGACGGTGCATTTCTGACGACGCGTGCCGTCATCAGGCACATGTACGCGTCGAACAAGGGCGGCACGGTGATCTACATGGGCTCGGTGCATTCGCACGAGGCCTCGCCGCTGAAGTCCGCCTACGTGACCGCGAAGCACGGGCTGCTCGGTCTCGCGCGCGTCGTCGCGAAGGAAGGCGGGCCACGCGGCGTACGCGCCAATGTCGTGTGCCCGGGCTTCGTCAGGACGCCGCTGGTCGACAAGCAGATTCCGGAGCAGGCGAAAGCGCTGGGCATCTCCGAACAGCAGGTCGTCAAGGACGTGATGTTGAGAGAGACCGTCGACGGCGAATTCACGTCGGCGGCCGATGTCGCGCACACGGTTGCGTTCCTGGCCGGCTTCGAGTCGAACGCGCTCACCGGACAATCGATCGTCGTCAGCCACGGCTGGTTCATGCAGTAAGGAGGACACCATGTATTCGAGCCAGCGTAACAAGCTGAAGCAGCCCCATCGCATCAAGCTGCCCGCGTATGACGAAATCGGACTCGTGCTGCAGGGTGGCGGCGCACTCGGCTCCTATCAGGCCGGCGTGTATGAAGGCATGGCCGAAGTCGGCGTGGAGCCGACGCGAATCGCCGGCATATCGATCGGCGCGCTGAATACGGCGATCATCGCCGGCAATGCGCCGGCGGACCGCACGGACGCGCTCCGCGGCTTCTGGAACACCATCAGTCAGCCGGGCGATCCGCTCGCTCACGTCGGCGCGTGCATGTCGGCGTGGCCCGGGCTTGCCGACGTGGGGCGCAGGTGGTCGAGCGCATGGGCCGCCACGCGAACGCTGATGGAAGGCCAGAACGGATTCTTCTCGCCGCGCACGCACGTGCCTTTCGCCGGATTCGGCGCAAAGCGTCCTGATCAGGTCAGCTACTACGACACGTCGGCGTTGCGTGAAACGCTCCTGCGGTACGCCAACTTCGACCGCATCAACGACGGAAACATTCGCGTTTCCGTCGGAGCGGTCAATGTGCGAACGGGCAATCTCGTCTATTTCGACAATACGAAAATGCGCCTGGCGCCGGAGCATTTCATCGCGTCCGGCGCGCTGCCGCCGGGCTTTCCGGCCGTCGAGATCGATGGCGAGTTCTACTGGGACGGTGGCCTCGTTTCCAATACGCCGCTCACCGAGATCATCCGCGAAAGCCAGCACAAGGACACGCTCGTCTTCCAGCTCGATCTGTGGAGCTCGCGCGGCAAGTTGCCGGGCAACTTCCTCGATGTCAGCGAACGCACCAAGGACATTCAGTATTCGAGCCGCACGCGCGCGATCACCGCGTTCATGTCGCAGAACCAGAAACATGCGCAGATGATCAAGGCGCTGCTCGAACACATTCCGGAACACGTGCGGCTTGCCCACCCGCTGCTGCGGGAAGCTCAGAAAACGGCGGATGGCAGTGCCGTGAACGTGGTGCACCTGATCTACAAGAACAAGACGTTCGAGGGGCACTACAAGGACTATGAGTTCAGCAAGGACACGATGCGCGAGCATTGGGCGAGCGGTCTCGAGGATATTCGCCGTTCGTTCGGACACCCGGAGTGGTTCGAGATTCCGAGCCGGGAAATCGGCTTCGTCACGCGAGACGTGCACCGCTATCGGCACGACGTGGACGAAGCCGGCAGCCTCGGCAAGCATGCTTCTCCCGCGGAACAACTGCCGCCTGAGAAGGAATCGTCCGTCGCCGGGTAACCCGTATCGACGCCAGCCGCGGGTGAGCCGGGCGGTCGGCCGCGTGCCGGCGACGCGTGACCAGCGGCCCGCCTGCTCTGTTCCCGACTCGCGGAACCGCCCTTGCAGGACCGCTTCAGGCGGAGCCATGACCGATCGTCGAGATCGCGCATGCGCCCGCCTCAAGGAGAGCACCATGATGTCGCATGAAATGATCGCGCGGTACGGCACGTTGATCGTATTCCTGAACGTTCTCGGGTCGTCGCTCGGCCTGCCGCTGCCTGCCATTCCGACCTTGGTCACGGTAGGCGCAGGCATCGCGCTCGTGACCCATGTCGCGTCGTCGACGCTGCTGCATTTCTCGACGATACTGGCCGCCGCCGTGGTTGGCGGCCTGCTCGGCGACCTGGTCTGGTACCAGGGTGGAAAGCGGTACGGCAAGCGCACGCTTCACACCGTCTGCAAACTGACACCGTCGCGCGACGCGTGCGTCAGGACGACGGAGCGCTTCTTCGGGCGTTGGGGCGTTCGCGTGCTCGTGATCGCGCGGTTCGTACCCGGCCTGTCACTCGTGGCCGTTCCGCTATGCGGCGCGATGGCCGTCAGGTTGCGCGCCTTTATCTTGCATGACTGCATCGGCATTGCGCTGTGGGCGTCGATCGGTCTGGCCGTCGGCACACTGTTCGCCTCGCAGATCGACGCGGTCTTCGCCCTCGTCACTCGTCTTGGCTGGCATGTGCTCATCGTGATCGGCATCGCACCGGCGTTGTATCTTCCGTATCGCCACTGCCGCCGACGGATGCTGGCAAGCGCGCTCGGGAAAGCGCGGATCAGCGCGGGTGAACTGCATGCGTTGCTCGCGAGCAATCCGCGGCCGGCCGTGATCGATATCCGTTCCGCCGAGCGAAGAATGCTCGATCCGTTCGTCATCCCGGGCGCGGTGATCGGCGATGAACGCAAGCCGCGCCAGATCATGGAGCGCTATGGCACGAACCGGACGCTCGTCATCTATTGTGCGTGCCCGCACGAAACGTCCGCCGTGTCGGTGGCCAGGCAGTTGCGCCTGTCCGGTGTCAAGCTCGCGTTACCGCTCACCGGCGGTATCGATGCATGGCGCGTCGCGGGCTTCGACGTGGAACCGATGGTCGCGATGAACGACGCGGCAATCGCCCCGGAGGAGCGGAACGCCTTCACGTATTGACGCCGTGGCGCGCCCGGGTTCCCGGGCAGCGCGGTATCGCACCGTTGGCGGCCTGTCGGGCCGCCGATTCGCCTGACGACGGACAACACCTCCATGGCGCCTCCATCGGCTCACGCAGCGAGTGCCGGACCTCGGCATCGCGACCCACGCTAGCCGGGTTTCACGCCTCTTCTTGGTCACATCCTCGGCGGACCTGACACCCTCTCCCGACCACAGTTGCGCCATGCGGCGACTGCGCCGCTTGTCTCGAACCCGGGGCAAGACGATCTGTCGATCGCGTAACGGATAAAGCGTTCCTTCCGCCGTTGCGCGCCTGGCGGGCGCATTCCCCGACACAGACAGTGAGATCGGCGTAACGGACGTTCGACGTCAGCACGCTTGGAACGCCATCCGGCGCGTTTCCGTGACGACGAAGGCACTGGTTGGCCGCGGACGGCTTGATCAGTTTGACGAAGCGTTTGACGCAAGGTGTGGCCGCTTCCTGCAACGACCCGCCCGGTCCGCCGAATGCGACCGCATGGTGTCCATCATTTTGACGGACACCATGCCGACATCGATCCTCAAGGGTTTGGCGCATCCCGGCTCGGCGGCGTGCGAGCGATCGCCACCGCGCGACGCCAGCGGGCTCGTTCAGTGACCGCCTGCCGCGATCCCGCCGCCGCCGCACTTGCCCGGCCGGGTGAGCCAAACCAGCGGAATGATCACGATGAAGATGATCGACGACAACCAGAAGATGTCGTTCAGCGCGAGCATCGCAGCCTGTGCATTCAGCGTGCGTTCGAAAAACGCCGACGCCTGATCGACGCCGCCGCCTAGCGTCGCCTGGAGCTGCGTGACGGCACTCGTGTAAGCGGGGTTGTTCACGCTCGATTGCTCGGCGAGCCGCGCATGATGCAGGATCGTCCGGTCGTTCCATCCGGTCGCGATCAGCGAGGTGCCGACGCCGCCCGCGAACACACGCACGAAATTCGACAGCCCGGCGGCGGCCGGAATCCGGTCGGGCGCGAGGCCCGACAGAATGATCGCGGTAAGCGGCGTGAAAAAGAGCGCCATCGGAATACCCTGCAACAGGGTCGGCAGCACCAGCGTGTAGGGGTCGACGCCCGTCGTGTAACGCGAGCGCATGAAGAACACGCCCGCGAAACCCACGAAGGCCAGCGTCGCGAGCACCCGCGCGTCGGACTTCGGCATGATCTTCGCCATCAACGGTGCGAGCAGCACGGCGAAGATCCCGAGCGGCGCCGTCACGAGTCCGGCGTCCACCGATCGATAGCCGAGATAGCCCTGAATCCATTGCGGCAGGATCACGAGGTTCGAGAAGAATACCGCGTATGCGACCGAGATCGCGATCGTGCCGCCGCGGAAGTTGCGCACCGCGAACAGGCGAATGTCCACGATCGGGTTGCGCGCCGTGAACTCCCAGATCAGGAAGAACAGGAAGCTGACGGCCGCAATCACGGCAAGCGAGCAGATCACGGGCGAGCTGAACCAGTCGAGATCCTTGCCCTTGTCGAGCATGATCTGCAGCGTCGCGACCCATACGACCAGCGACATCAGGCCGACTTTGTCGATGGGCAGCTTGCGCACCTGCGTCTCACGGTCGCGATAGATCATCCACGTCACGCCGGCCGCGAACAGGCCGACCGGAATGTTGATGTAGAAGATCCACGACCAGCTGTAGCTGTCGGTGATCCAGCCGCCCAGCGCGGGACCGGCGATCGGGCCGACCGTCGCGGTCATCGACCAGAGCGCGAGCGCGGTCGAGCTCTTCTCCTTCGAATACGAACCCAGCAGGATCGCCTGCGAAAGCGGAATCAGCGGCCCCGCGACGGCGCCCTGCAATACGCGCGCGGCGAGCAGCACGAGCAGGTTCGGCGCGATGCCGCACAGCCACGACGAGAACACGAACAGCACGATCGCGGCCACGAACAACCTGATCTGCCCGACGCGCTGCGTGAGCCATCCGGTCAGCGGAATTGCGACGGCATTGGCCGCCGAGAACAGCGTGATCACCCACGTGCCTTCGTCGACGGATACGCCGAGGTTTCCGGAGATGGTCGGAATCGCGACGTTGGCGATCGACGAATCGAGCACGTTCATGAACGTCGCGAGCGCGACGGCGAGCGTCGCCAGCACCAGCTTTCCGCCCGTCAGCGGTGGCGGCGCGGGTTGAGTCGAGGAATTCATCTTGCTCACACTCCGAAGGTCGACCGCGCCGGCACATCGTTCCGGCCAGTCGGATGATTGAATCGACCGGAACGCGACTGCAACGCGTATCCGGGTCGACGGTTCAACTCGCGCGCCGCGTCGTGTCGCGCGGGTCCTTTGCATCGCGCGTGGCGGAAGCCGTCGGCTCGCCGTCACGCGCCGTCGTACCCGCACGCCCGATGACGATGTTGCGCGCGATGATCTTCTCGATCTCGGCGTCCGCCTGTGCGCCGTATTCGGCAAACACGTCCGTGCGATATGACGTGTTCGTCGCCGCGCCGAGCTGCGGGCCCGTGTCGTCGCGCGTATCCACGTCGACGTCCATCGACAGTCCGATGCGCAGCGGATGCGCGTCGAGTTCCTTCGGGTCGAGCTGGATGCGCGCGGGCAGGCGCTGAACGATCTTGATCCAGTTACCTGTCGCGTTCTGCGCGGGCAGGCTCGCGAATGCGCTGCCCGTGCCCGCCGAGAAGCCGACCACGCGGCCGTGATACCTGACCTTTCCGCCGTACACGTCGGCCGTCAGCGTGACGGGTTGACCGATGCGCATGTTGCGCAACTGGCTTTCCTTGTAGTTCGCGTCGACCCACACGCCGTCGAGCGGCACGATCGCCATCAATGGCATGCCGGGCGATACGCGCTGGCCGACCTGAACCGAGCGCTTCGCGACATAGCCGGTGACGGGCGCGGGCAGTACGTTGCGCGCGTACGCCAGATACGCGTCGCGCACCTTCGACGCGGCCGCCTGCACGTTCGGGTGCTGATCGATCGTCGTGCGGTCGGTCAATGCGCGGTTGGCCTCCGCCTGTCGACGCGCGGCGTCGAGCGCCGCCCGCGCGGCCGCCACGGTGTCGCGCGCGTGCGCGATGTCCTCGGCCGACACGGCTCCCGTATCGGCGACGGCCACGCGACGACGCAGGTCCTCCTGGGCTCGCACGAGATCGGACTGCTTCTGCGCGACGTTCGCGGCATACAGATCGTCGTTCACGTAGAGGCTGCTCACTTGCCGCACGGTCTGACCCAGCGCCGCTTCGGCGTTGCCGAGCGCGACTTTCGCATCGGCGGCGTCAAGCGTGACGACGGGTTCCCCCGCCTTCACGATCTGCGTATCGTCGGCGTTCACGGCAACGACGGTACCCGCCACCTGCGGCGTCAGCTGCACGAGATTGCCGCTGACGTACGCATCGTCGGTGGATTCGTGGTAGCGCGCGAACGTCAGGTAGTACGCGGTATAGGCAACCGACGCCGCCACGACCGTCACGCCGAGCAGCGCCAGCAGCAGCCGGCGGCGGCGCGTCGCGTCTTCGCTTGCGACATCGTCGCCTCCCGACGGCGACGTATCACGATTCACGCGGGGTGTGTCGACCGGCTTGCGTACCGGCGGATTGATTTCGCTCATTTCAATTCTCCAGGCAGATTCGATGGATCGCCGCTCAGCGCGCGGCGACAGCGGGCACGGCCGATACGCGCGCATCGGCATGTGCCGCGGTGCCCGCGCCTGCGAATGACGCGTCGACGAAGCCGCCGCCCAGCGCGGACGCGAGCGCAATCTGACGATCGCGGCGGTCCATGCGCAGATTCGCGACGCGCTGATCGGCGGAAAGTGCGTTGACGTCGGCGTTCAACACGGTCAATTGATTCGTGAGACCGGCCTTGTACTGCACGAGCGCCAGCGCGGCCGCCTTCAGCGCGGCTTGCTGCGCTGTCTGCGCATCGACCAGCTGTGCGTCCGTCGAACGCACGTCGGCGACTTGCGTCGCGACTTCGCTCAGCGCGGTGACGAGCGCCTGGTTATAGGTCGCGACGGCGAGATCGAAGTCCGCATAGCGCCCCTTCAGTTGCGCACGGAGTGCGCCAGCGTCGAAGATCGGCAGGTGGATGGCCGGTCCGACCGACGCGGTGCGGCTCGCCGCCGTCAGGAAACGGCCGAAGCCGAACGCATCGAGTCCGATCGCGGCGCTCAGGTTGATGTCCGGATAGAACTCGGCCTTCGCTTCCTTCACGCCGTGCGCGAGCGCATCGACACGCCATCGGGCAGCCACGATGTCGGGGCGCCGGCTCACGAGATCCGCAGGCAGATTGTCGGGCAGGTGTACCTCGTTGCCGGTGCCGAGCGTCGGTCGCGCGATCCCCAGGCCGCGATCGGGACCGGCGCCGACCAGCGCGGCAATCTGGTAGCGTGCCGCGAGGATCCGGCCGTCGAGCGATTTCAGCAACGCACGGCTGGTCGCGAGATTCGCACGGGCGGTCTCTCGCTCGACCTGCGTATCGAGCCCGGTCGCGATTCGGCCCGCGGCGATGCGATCGATCTGCTCGCGCCGGGCGATCTCCCGCTGCGCGATGTCGTGCAACAGGAACAGGCGTGCAAATTCGTTGTAGGTACGCGCGATCGCGGTCGTGAGCGTCAGCCTGACCGCTTCCGCGTCGGCGCGGCTCGCCTGCAGATCGGACACCGACGCGCGCAGCGCCTCGCGTTTCTTGCCCCAGAGGTCGAGCTCGTACGAAGCGCCCAGGATGCCGCGGTTCTCCGTCTGCCATGACCCGCCGTACGGCGGCGGCACGAGCGCCGTTCCGGAAAACTGTTGACGCGTGAGCGCGTAGCTGGCGTCGACGCGCGGCATCGTCCCCGCTCGCGCGGATTCGCTGTAGGCCTGCGCGGCCGCCACGCGTGCACGCGCCTGATCGAGCGTCGGGCTGCTGTTGAGTGCCTCGTCGATCAAGGACTTCAACTGGCCGTCACCGAACTGATCGGCCCAATCCGCGGTCGGCCAATGTCCTTGCTCGAACGGCAGGCTCCATTGCGTTGCGTAATGCTGTGGATCGGTCATCGCCGCATCGCCGTGAATGCCGGCGTAGTTCGCGCATGCCGACAACGCCGATGCGACGATCGCCGGCACGCCGGCTCGGGACACGCGCAATCCATACCTCCGCGCGGTCGAAAGCATGGTCGTCGCGCGTCCCTTCACGAGCGCGATCAATGTCCGGATGCCGATCCATGGATTCAGCAAGCCGCGGCGTACCTGCCCGCTGTGACCGACACCGCACACGCACCAGCTGCAGAAGTGCTCGCAGTTGTTCGTCAGGAGCCGATAGTGGTCCTCGCCGAGGCGCGACCAGGCCCGCTCGACGACAGCGATTCCGGTATAGATGGCGTCCGGATCCGCCTGAACACGGATGCCGTTTCCCGCCGCGAAGCGACGCAACGGGATGCATTCCACCGGACACCGCCTCGCGGAACGATCGAAGCCGCCATAGTGAACAACCAGGCCGTCTCCCACGTAGATGCCGTGATGCACATACCCGTCGCGCTCGCTGACGAGATGCGCGCCAGCGTCGATGTTGGGCTCCGACCGAATCGGTACGTGCGAAAGCGTCGGCCAATCGATATTCAAAGTTTCCATCGCGAGCCTCCGATTGCGTAGGTGTGCCGCATGTCGCGTCACCGATGGGTTGCCTGCATGCGCGAACCGAAGGTCGGCCCGCATTCCCGTGCCGTCATACTAGGATCCGCACTCACGCGCAGGTAGACCCGCATCGGAACACTTTCCCGTTCCTCATCGGCACCAATCGGCTGCGTCCCCGCGGTCGTGGAACGCTCGATGCGAGCGACATCCGCCGCTCTCGCCGCATTGGTGCGAAGCGGGAAACACCATGCATCCCTGAACGATCTGGTCCGACGATCCGTCTTTGCCTAGCATGCAAGAGCGCTGGGGCCATCGTTCGGATGGCGGTCGTGGGGAACGGCCTGCAGGCAAGCGTTGCACCATTGCGCCGATTCGCTTCGGGAAACGACGCGCCGCACCGATCCGCAGGGCTCGGAACACTCGCGCCGATCAATACAAGCAACCGGGAGGAATATGGAGAACGAGAGGTTGCAACCTCCGCCGCTGACGCTGCTCGACAAATACCGCGGACGAGAATTCGCGGCGCTCTACACGACCACGGTCACCGTATCCGGCGGCCAGTCCGGTCATGGCCGTGCATCGGGCGTCGCACGATCCGACGACGGCTGTCTCGCCCTCGATCTGCGATTGCCGACCGAACTCGGCGGCCCGGGCGGCGGGACCAACCCCGAACAACTTCTCGCTGCCGGCTACGCCGCGTGCTTTCACGGCGCGCTGAGCCTGCTCGCGCAACGCGACCGGATCGACATCCGGGAAGCGACCGTCGCTGTCGAAGTGACGTTTGGTCGCGATCCGGTCGATGGCGGATATGCGCTGACCGCCAACGTCACGATCCGCATGCCGGGCGTGAACCGGCATGTCGCGGAGCGTCTCGTCCGGGACACGGAGCGCCTGTGCCCCTATTCGAAGATGGCGCGGCAGGGAATCTGCAATGTCGTCGCCGTGTCGACGTGATTGGTGCCGAAGCGGCAACAGAGTGCGCACGTTCCCGGTTCTACCGGCCCGCTGGACCCGCGATTACGATGGTTGACAGGCAGGTCGTGCGATGCATCGCCATGCGCACGGCCACTCGTGCCACTTTCACCAATCAGGAGAACGGATCATGACGCAACGTATCAATTATTTTCAGCAATCGCCGGATCTGACCAGGAAACTCGTCGAACTCGACGCGTTGCTTCAGAAGACGACGATCGAGGTTCCGGTGCGCGAGCTCGTCGAGATTCGCGCGTCGCAGCTCAACGGCTGCGCGTTCTGTGTCGACATGCACATCAAGATGGCGAAGATCCATGGCGAGCGTGAACTGCGCGTGCATCACGTCTCGATCTGGCGCGAGTCGCCGCTGTTTTCGCCGCGCGAGCGTGCCGCGCTCGAATGGACCGAGGCACTGACGCATCTCTCGTCGCATGGCGTGCCGGACGATCTCTACGAACGCGTGCGGGCCCATTATTCCGAGAAGGAACTGTCGGATCTCACCGTCCTCGTGGGTGCGATCAACTGCTGGAACCGGCTGAACGTCGCGTTCCGCGTCGTGCCCGGCTCGTTCGACAAGATGTTCGGGCTCGACAAGGCCAACCTGGAGTAACGACATGAAACGCATCGTGCTCGCACTTGCACCGCTTGCGCTGTCGCTGCTGATGCCCGTTCAGCCGGTCGCCGCCGCACCGCAAGCCAAGGTCACGCAACTGACAACGGAACCGTTGCCCGAGTATCCGGGCAAGGAAGTCGAGATGATCGTCGTGGATTATCCGCCAGGCAGCGTCGACCCCATCCATCGCCACGACGCACACGCATTCGTCTATGTGATCGACGGCAGCATCGTGATGGGCCTGAACGGCGGCAAGACGGTCACGCTCCATGCCGGCGACACGTTCCACGAAGGCCCGGAGGACGTGCACACGGTCGGACGAAACGCCAGCAGCACGAAGCCGGCAAAATTCGTCGTGTTCCTGATCAAGAACAAGGGCGCCCCCGTCCTCACGCCAGTGAAATAGCGGGACCGTCGTCGAGGCCCGGCAGCGCCGGGCCCGCCCCGAACGTTCGACCTGCCGGAGGCGCGCTCACGCGCTCCGGACGAAATTGGGCAACGCCCGAGCGTGGCATCCGTGTGGCACCCGTTCGGCGTGCCCCGTCTCGACGATCGCCGCCCTCGGTTGATCGCCGGGTATACTCCCCGCTAGTATCCGCATATACTCCCCCCCAGTTTGATGCCAGCGCGTGAGAGCCAGCATGCGGCCGGAGCACGGATGCGGGCTCCCGCATCCGTGCGTTGCGATGAAAGGCAGATCGATTCTTCAGCGGATTGCAGCCGTGCATGGCGCGCTCAAAGGGTCGATGATGGAGCCTCGGCGCAAAGACGCACCCGATCCGATGCACGCAGGAAAGTCGATCCGAACCGTCGTTCAACGGAAGCAACGAAGAGGAGCATGAACATGTCCGTCGCCATTCATCCCACTGTCGATCAAGGCATTCAGAAGGGAGCCGCCGAATTCGCGGGCGGTACGCTGCGCTGCCTGTGCACGCAGGATCCGGTCGAGGTTCGGGTCGACGCCCAGGTCGCGTTCAATCACGCGTGCGGCTGCACGAAGTGCTGGAAACCGGCTGGTGCGCTGTTTTCAGTCGTGGGCGTCGTGCCGCGCGACAAGGTCACCGTGACCGCGCACGGCGAGAAACTGCGGGTCGTGGACGACAAGGCGCTGATCCAGCGCCACGCGTGCACCGCCTGCGGCACGCATCTGTTCGGGCGAATCGAAAATGCCGATCATGCGTTTTACGGCCTGGACTTCATCCATACCGAACTGTCGCAGGATGTCGGCTGGGACGGCCCCGGCTTCGCCGCGTTCGTATCGTCGATCATCGAGAGCGGCACGCCGCCGTCGTTGATGGCGGACGTGCGCGACACGCTGCGCGGCAAGGGACTGGAGCCCTACGATTGCCTGAGCCCGGCGCTGATGGACATTCTGGCAACGCATACGGCCAAGGCCAAGGGGACGTACCGGGAGGCGTGAAGTCACGGCGCCACGGCCGGCGCGCGGCACGCGTCGTCGTCGCGCCGGTCGTCGGGTCGGGCGACGACGAAACCGTGCGCGATTCTCAGTGCAAGTCATGGCGCCGCGAACGGGCGCCATGATCGAACGACCTTCCTGATGCGCCATGCCGCCCTGGCGCTCAGGCGCGACCGCCCCCGTCCACACGCGGGGCGTCGCCGACCATCGTGACGAGAACCAGCGCGGCAATCAGGCCCAAGTGCTCGAAGAAGCTGTTGAGCGCCATGAAATGTTCTACGCCCGTGCGGTTCCAGAAATCGTTCGCCACGACCATCGCGACGAGCGTCAACATGCCGAGGCTGCCGGCGCCGAGCCACGTGAAGCGGCGAAACACCACGCAGAGCGAACCACCGATCTCGACGACAATCGCCAGCGCAGCCCACAGCGCGGCCGGGTGCAGGCCGAAATGCGCCTGCTCGGCCACCGCTTCGTCGAAATGCATCGCCTTGTTGATGCCGCCGATCAGAAACGCGGAGACGAGTGCAAGCCGTACCAGCGCACCGATCCACGGCTGCGCGAGCAGCACGCGGACCCATGCCGGGTTGCCGTAGAAGGTGCGCGTCGACATGTCAGATCGCCCAGCACGAACAGCCGAACGCGCCCCAGAAGCCCTTCGCGTCGGACGTCGGCAATGCGCTTGCCCATGCCCCCCCGTGCGCATGCTGGTGCACGTTGCAGGCATTCGCGCAACCGCACATCGCTGCGGCCGCCGCCCGTTGCAGCGGTGCGCCGTTGCGCTGCGTCGCGCCCCAGCCGCCATAGCCGCCGTACTCGCGCACGGGCGACCAGTCCGGCATCGCGGGCGGAATCGGCGCGTCGTGCGACGCGAACGGCCCTGCGCCCCATACGATCTTTCCGCCGACCACGGTCAGCAATGCGGTCGTGCCCGCGATGTCGTCCTCGGCGCACGCGAAGAAATCGCGATCCGGGACCACGAGGTCGGCAAGCTGCCCGACGGCCACACGCCCTTTCTTCCCTTCCTCGTTCGAGAACCACGTCACGTATTCGGTCCACATGCGCAGCGCGGTCTCGCGATCGAGCAGGTTGCGCTGCGGATACATGCGCAGGCCGCCGACCGTCTTGCCCGTCACCAGCCACGCGAGCGACACCCACGGGTTGTACGAGGCAACACGCGTCGCGTCGGTGCCGGCCGAAACCTTGAGCCCCTTGCCGAGCATCTTCGCGACGGGCGGCGTTGCTTCAGCCGCCTGCGCACCGTAGCGCTCGACGAAGTATTCGCCCTGGTACGCCATCCTGTGCTGCACCGCGATGCCCCCGCCCAGCGCCGCAATACGATCCATCGATTTTTCGGTGATCGTCTCCGCGTGATCGAAGAACCAGTTCAGCCCTTCCAGCGGGATGTCCTTGTTGACCTTCTCGAACACGTCGAGCGCGCGGCTGATGGTTTCGTCGTAGGTCGCGTGCATGCGCCACGGCCAGCGGTTCTGCGCGAGCACGCGCACGACACCTTCGAGATCGTCCTCCATCTGCGCGGGCAGGTCCGGACGCGCGACGCGGAAGTCCTCGAAATCCGCCGCCGAGAACACCAGCATCTCGCCCGCGCCGTTGTTGCGGAAATAGTCGGTGCCGTCGTGATACTTGGTGCTCTTCGTCCAGTTCACGAAGTCTTCCTTCTCGGCGTTCGGCTTCTGCGTGAACAGGTTGTACGCGATCCGGATCGTCATCTCGCCCGCATCGTGCAGCTTGCGGATCACTTCGTAATCGTCGGGGTAGTTCTGCGAACCGCCGCCCGCGTCGATCACGCCGGTCACGCCGAGACGGTTCAGTTCGCGCATGAAATGGCGCGTCGAGTTGTACTGGTATTCGAACGGCAGCTTCGGCCCTTTCGCGAGCGTCGCGTAGAGGATCGTCGCGTTCGGGTTCGCGAGCAGCAGGCCCGTCGGGTTGCCTGCGGCATCGCGCAGGATCGTCCCGCCCGGCGGCTCGGGTGTGTCCTTCGTATAGCCGACCACGCGCAGCGCGGCCGCGTTCAGCAGCGCGCGGTCGTACAGGTGCAGGATGAACACCGGCGTATCGGGCGCGGCCGCGTTGAGTTCGTCGATCGTCGGCAGGCGCTTCTCGACGAACTGATGTTCGGTGAAGCCGCCGACCACGCGCACCCACTGCGGCGCGGGCGTGATCGCGACCTGCCGCTTGAGCATGTCCATCGCGACCGCGAGCGAAGGCACGCCGTCCCAGCGCAGCTCCATGTTGTAATTCAGGCCGCCGCGAATCACGTGGCAGTGGTTGTCGATCAGGCCCGGCAGCACGGCGCGGCCCCCCAGGTCGACGACCCTGGTCGCACGGCCGGCCAGCGGCATGACGTCCGCTTCGTTGCCGACCGCGACGAAGCGGCCCGCGGCGATCGCCACCGCCGTCGCGGTGGGGTTTGCGCGGTCGAGAGTCGTGAACCTTCCGTTGTGAAGGATCAGATCCGGTTGGGACTCGGTTGCGGTCATATACATCACCTCGTTTCGGTCAGAAGCCAAAGAGCTGTTTGAGGGTGGGGATGACCTGCACGCCGATCACCATGCCGAGCAGCCCGACCAGGGCAATCAGCGGCGGTGCCGGAGAGCGGACCTTGATTGCGCTGTAAATGACACCGATCAGCAAGCCCGCACCAAGGGAAACCAGATAAGGTTCCATACGATCAATTTCTCGGACAGGTTGGAATGCAGGCCCTAGGTCCTGGCAAACGCCTGGCGAACGGCATCGTGAATCGTCACGTTCCACCGTCCGCGTCGACGCATCGCCGAGGCGGCGCGTCCGGATCGAACACGCCGCTTCGGCATCGACAGTCGCTGACTGTCCGCGCTTACTTCGCCGGCACGGCCGGGATCGACTCGTGCGGCGTCGCGGTGCGCGGCGCGGCCTTGTGGACCATCGTGTACGCGTAGTCGACGCCCATGCCGTACGCACCCGAATGTTCCTTCGCGATTGCCATCACGGCGTCATACGTCTCGCGGTGTGCCCAGTCGCGCTGCCACTCGAGCAGGACCTGCTGCCACGTCACCGGCACCACGCCGGCCTGGATCATCCGTTGCATCGCGAAGTCGTGCGCGTCCTTCGACGTGCCGCCCGATGCATCGGCCACCATGTAGATCTCGTAGTCGCCTTCGAGCATCGCGCAGAGCGCGAACGTCGTATTGCAGACTTCGGTCCACAGGCCCGAGACGACCACCTTCTTGCGACCGTTCGCGGCCAGCGCGTCGCGCACCTTCTGGTCATCCCACGAGTTCATCGACGTGCGTTCGAGCGTCTTCTGGTTCGGGAACACGTCGAGCAGTTCGGGGTAGGTGTGACCCGAGAAGCTCTCGGATTCCACCGTCGTGATCGTGGTCGGGATGTTGAATACCTTCGCGGCCTTCGCGAGCCCGACGACGTTGTTCTTCAGCGCCTGACGATCGATCGACTGCACGCCGAATGCCATCTGCGGCTGCTGGTCGATGAAGATCAGCTGGCTGTTATGGGGGGTGAGTACTTCAAGCTTCGGATTGCTCATGGCGGTCATGTCCTTTGACGCGGAGAAAAATTTGCCTGCCTCGCCGGCAAGCGGGAGGCGCCCAATGCGCTGTGCCGGAAGGTTCGCCTGCCAGCCGTTGTCATTCAACACGCGAATCGATGGTAATGCCACTTAATCAATTCTATTAATAAAATCCCTAAATTCAGGCCTTAAAAGATCTTAAAAACCGCAGAATTCAACGGCCACATCAGAAAAGACCTGCTAGGCTATCGATTGAATTCATGCTCGTCTCCAGATCGGTAGTTATCCGTATTTTTCACACGGTTGTCATTCACTTGTCTCTGAATCATGAAGCCGTACATTTCATCGCTGCTTGCCGGAATGCTCGCCGGCGCTGTCTACTACCTGATCGGCGTGCCGTCGCCTGCTCCGCCCACGATCGCGCTGGCCGGCCTGCTGGGCATTCTTGCCGGCGAACAGATCCTGCCGGTCGCACGCCGGATGCTCGGAGGGATTCATCTGAAAACCGCGTGGAACGAGGCGAAGTGCAGCCAGCACATGTTCGGCGCGCTGCCCGGCGCCCAGGCATCCGATGCCGCCGCGAAGAAACCTCGATAGACACCGTCGTACCCCACGCTGATCGACCGGATTCGCGCAGGCAGATCGGCAGGCCCACCGATCTGCCGACGCCGACGACACGCGGGTACGCAAAAACACGCAGCACCCGCGAAACGCGGCCCCGGTCGGCACGGCTCCCCCCGTGTACCGACGCTCCGGAAACGGCACACACCACCAATACCGATCAGACGCCGCAACCGCGAGCGGCAATCCTGCGCGGACAGGATGGTGCCCCGGCTCCGATTCACGGACGAATTGTTCCGAATCGTATTGGACTCGGCGGTGCTTGGCGATAACATGGCAGGCCGACGCCCCCGTGGAATTCATCATGAAGCTGTCATTCGAAGCGCTCGAGGCACTGGACGCGATCGACCGCACCGGCACGTTCGCCGAAGCCGCGGAGCTCCTGCACCGCGTACCGTCCGCGCTGACTTATCTCGTACAAAAGCTCGAAAGCGACCTCGACGTCGCACTGTTCGACCGGAGCGGGCGCCGCGCGAAGCTCACGCACGCGGGTCGCGTGGTCGTCGAAGAGGGCCGCCGGCTGCTGCATGCTGCCGAACAGCTCGAGCTCAAGGCGTTGCGTGCCCAGCAAGGCTGGGAAACCGAGGTTCGCATCTGCATCGACGAGATCCTGCCGTTCGAGGCGTTGTGGCCCTACGTGCATGCGTTCTACGGACTCGAGATGAACACGCGGCTGCGCCTGTCCACCGAAGTCCTCGGCGGCACCTGGGATGCGCTGATTTCGCGCCGCGCGGATCTCGTCGTCGGCGCGGCGGGCGAACCGCCGGAACTGCCGGACATCGTCGCGCGGCCGATCGGCACGCTCAGGCATGTGTTCGCCGTCGCCCCGACCCATCCGCTCGCGGCGCTGCCCGAACCGCTGTCGATGGCGTCGGTCATCGAGCATCGCGGCGCCGTCATCAGCGATACCTCTCGCGAACTGCAGCCACGCTCGGTCGCCGTCGACGCCGGGCAGCCGTATCTCGCGGTCCCCACGCTCGCCGCAAAGCTGGCCGCGCAGTGCGAAGGACTCGCGGTGGGCACGCTGCCGGATTGCATCGCGGCACGCGCGATCGCGCAAGGCAAGCTCGTCGCACGCAAGGTGACCGGCATGCGCGACACGACGCATTGCTATATCGCGTGGCGCGGCGACGAGGCCGGACGCGCGTTGCACTGGTGGGTCGATCAGCTCGCTCGCCCCGATCTCGTCGACCGCTTCACCGCGCTCGCCTGATTCCGCCGCCCGTCGGCTGCGCCCGTCGGTCGAACGTGTCCCCAAGATCTCCCGCCGCATCAGCCGAACGAATCGTGCAGGCGCTTCATCTCCTTCTCGAGCCATTCGATCAGGTTGAACGACGCGTGCGCCTTCGCGGCCGGCGGGATCATCATCTTTTCCTCGGTCGCGATGTGTTCGGTCAGGGATTCGCACATCAATCGTCCGAGTTCCGGCTTCCTCGCGATCAGCGGCGTCAGGTCGCGGCTGCTCAACTGATAGGCCGTCACCGCGGTCACGGCATAGACACTCGCATGAAGTTGCGTGCCGGCCAGCACGACGGACTGGCCGATCGCGTCGCCGGGCGCCATCCGACGGACCTCCATGTCGCCCGTCGCGCCCGGCACGAACACCGATGCGACGCCGGACCCGACGATCGTCAGCAGGCGCGTATCGGAATTCGACGCGTAAATCACCTCCCCTTTGTGGAATACGCGTGACGCCAGCGCGTCGGCCAGCACCGCCAGATCCTCGTCACCGAGTTGCCGGAAAAGCTCGACCGCGCGCAGCAGGCGTTGACCGCGCGACGCCGGCCGGTGCGCCGCGGCCGCTCCGCCAAGCGGGCGCAACGCGATGTCCGCGGCGGCCAGATGCCGGTGGGCCAGATCGTAGAGCCGGTTACGCACCGCCACCTTTTTTTGCAGCGCGTCGACGTAACAGACGAGTTCGTATTCGACGGAGTTGGTCCTGAATGCCTTGACGACCGCAACCGGCGCGGGGCTGGCCAGCACGTCGAGCGAACTGGAGGCAGCCCGGTCGAGCGCATCGACGACGACGGCCGGCCGCACTTCCGGATCGATCTCGATCGTCAGCGTCACGCCGTGCACGCTCGGCGGTTCGCTCAGGTTGACGATCGTCGCCTTCGCCGCGGTGCTGTTCGGCACGACGACCAGGTTGCCGAGGCTGTTGATCATCTTGGTCGCGCGCCAGTTGCTTTCGACGATCCGCCCTTCCAGCTCGCCGATGGCCACCGTATCGCCCAGGCGAAACGGCTGGGTGGTATTCAGGACGAGGCCCGAGAACACGTCGTTCAGCGTGTTCTGGACGGCCAGGCCCAGGATCACGGCCACCGCGCCCGAGGTCGCGACCAGGCCGCTCAGCGGCAGACCCAGGACATAGCCCAGCGCGGCCACCGCGGCCGCACCGAACACGGCGCCTGCGGCGATGTCATGAAACAGCCGCTGGTTGCGCCACGCGCGCGGCAGCAGCAGATGGTCGAGGATCAGGCTGAACACCAGCGCGCACTGCAGCCACCACGCGACACCGATCGCCTGGATCGCCAGCCGGTCGAACCGGTCGGGCGACGCTGGCACCGCGAGCGGGCTCACGCCGGTTGCGAACAGCACATAGGTCAGCGCGGCGAACGACGCACAACGCCAGACCGCTTTCGTCGTCGAACGGCCTGGCCCGAGCAACCGCCATGCAACGAGGTCGGCAACGACGATCGGCGCGCCGTAAGCGACCGTGACCGACAGGTTCAGCATGCCGGAACGGGCCGCGTGCGCGTTGCGCGACGGGCGGGGAATCCGCGCGATCGCATGGCGCGCTACCCGATCCGGCGAGCGGCCGCCGGCAACGAATCGTGGCGAGAAAGGTCGGACTGGACCGGTTTCATGCGGTGGTCGTTCGATGACGCGCGAAGTCGCGGCGGCAACGCATGTGTCGCTGCCGACCCGCGCTGGCATTCAGTGGCGTCGTGACATCGATGCTGCGGTGCGAGCCGGTCCGCTGCGCGCACGCCTGCGAATCGCCGACGGTCTCCGTGCATGCAATGTAGACGCACCGGCCGGCCCGGTCATGAGTTCAGGCTGAAACGTTCTGAATTCGCCGGCGGCGCGCGCCGTTACGATTCGCGCGGCGGCAACTCGGCCTCGCCCGCTTCGAACCCGAACGCGTGCACTTCGGACCACGCGTCGTGTACGACGTGCGTCGGCCCCGAGGTATGGGCGAGCGCGGCGGCATAGGCGGCCAGCAGGCGCACGCGCGCATTCTCGCGCGCACATGTCTCGTCCATGTTCCGCATTGCATCGAGCGCCGCGCGCGCCCGTTCGCGACATTCGTCCACCAGCGACAGGTCGAACAGGCATGGGACCGCGACAGCCGCCAGCGCGACGCCGACGTCCAGATCGCCATTCGGCGAAAATGCCCAGTCGAGCGCCGCGCGCAGATTGCCGAGTTCGCGCCGGATCACGTCGAGCCGCGATTCGGCCCGCGGCCCGTCGTCACCTCCGCCGCCGGGCGCAAGCCTGAACAACGTATGGAAGTAGTTCGCATGCGCGCGTGCCGCGGCTGCGCATTCGCCGTTGTTCTCGAGCTGCTGCAGCGCATAGGCGCGCGTCGTGGTCAGCAGCCGGTAGCGCGGTGCGCCGTGCGCGCTCTCGAGGCTCAGCAGCGACTTCGAGACGAGGCCGGCGATCGTGTCGAGCAGGTCCGCATCGGCCAACCCCTTCGCTCCGACGATATCCCGCACCGCGTCGATCGAGAAGCTGTCGCGGAACACGCCGAGCCACCGCAACAGCAGGCGCTCCGCGTCCCCGAGCAAGCGGTAGCTCCAGTCGTACATCGCCTGCAGCGTCTGATGACGCGGCAAGGCCGTGCGAAAACCGCCGGTCAGCAACCTGAAATGGTCGTCGAGATGCGCGGCCAGCACATCGATGCCGAGCACGGCCGCGCGGGCTGCTGCCAGTTCGATGGCGAGCGGAAGACCGTCGAGACGACGGCACACCGACGCCATCAGCGCCACGCTGCGTTCGTCGAACGGAAAGCGGGGATCGGCGGCACGCGCGCGCGCCGAGAACAGTTGCACCGCGCTGGCGCTCAGGGTCTGAGCATCGTCGGCGCCTTCGCCGGGGACATCGAGCGGCGGAATCGGACACAGCCGCTCGCCCTGGATACGCAGCGCCTCGCGGCTGGTCGCGAGGACGCGCAATCCGGCGTCGGATTCGGTCAGTGCGGTCGCGATCTGCGCGGCGGCGTCGAGCAGATGCTCGCAATTGTCGAGCACCAGCAACATCCGGCGGTTCGCCACGCTCGCCAGCACCGCTTCGAGCGTCAGCGATCCGGTCGGCTCCACGATGCCGAACGCACCTGCCAGTGCGTCGGGCACGAATCGCGGACTCGCCACCGTGGCCAGCGACACGAACGCGGCGCCATCCGGAAAGCGCGCCTCGGCCCGCATCGCCGCTTCGAGCGCGACCCGCGTCTTGCCGATGCCGCCCGCCCCGACCAGCGTCACGACGCGCGCGGTGTCGAGCGCCGCAAGGACGTCGGCGACGGTCTGCTCGCGGCCGACGAGCGCGGTCGGCGCGGCCGTCAGCCGCGACGTCGCGGGAGGTGCGGGCGCCGCGCCTTCGGCGTGGCCGCCAACCAGCCGATAGCCGCGCCCCGGCACCGTGACGATCAGGTTCCGGTCGTCGGCGAGCGCCTTGCGCAACGCGGCGATATGCACCTGCAGGTTGTTTTCCTCCACGATCGTGTGCGGCCACACGCGCTGCATGATTTCGTCTTTCGATACCAGTGCGCCGTTCGCACGAATCAGGAGTTCGAGAATTTCGAATGCGCGACTGCCGATACGCAGCAGCTTGCCGTTCGAGCGAATTTCACGTCTGTCGAGAAAAACGTGAAGTGTTCCAATCCGGATCATGGGAATTTTTAATCGATTGCATTCATCGATGCCCTGTCAGAAATGACACCGGTCTGACGGCAATGCTACGGCATTTGCCCGGTCAAATGATTCAAATTATCAGAACTCAAACAGCAAATTTTTTGAATCGATGAATGCCGCGATCGCCACGACAACGTGCCCCGCCCCAACTGGCAAGGCACGACGCACAACGGCAACCTGCATTTTCAATGCATGAAATAGCCGTTTACTCATGAACCTGTTTCGTAGGATAAAACGGCCGATTGACCGAACTTGATTTCGCAGTCTCGTGAATTGAGATAGCGGTTCGGATGGCTCCCGAGAAAAAAGCCGGTAACAACGACGTGCAAGGCGCAGCGAAATCGATTCCGACCGTGACGGCCGGTCGGATTTTCCGTTCAGAACGATTCAGGCGCCGCTCAGGACATTCAGCGGCGCGACGCGCGACGATGGTTCCACGGCGCCAGCGTCGAGCGACTGCCGTCACGCCGCGAGGAACACGACCATGGGCAACCGTATCGCCGGCATCCGGATTCCCGACGGCCCGATCGCACGGGAGGCCGCCGCAGCCGTGCGCGCCGGCGTGCCGGAACTCCTGTTCCGGCACGCGATGCGCGTGTTCGCGTTCGCGTCGCTCATCGGGCTGCGTCGCGGCATCGCATTCGACGCCGAGCTGCTGTACGTCGCGGCGCTGTTCCATGACTTCGGACTGACGGAGCGCTACCGGCATTCGCGCCGGCGCTTCGAAATCGACGGTGCGAATGCCGCGCACGCATTCCTCGGCGGACACGGCGTCGCTGCCGACGATGCGGCTGAGGTGTGGCGTGCAATCGCGCTGCACACCACCTTTGGCATTCACCCGTACATGACGCCGTTGACGGCGCTGCTCGGCGCGGGCATCGAGACGGATCTCTTTGCTCGCCATTTCGACGAAGTGAGCTGGTCCGAACGTGACGAGATCCTCAACGCGTGGCCACGCGGCCCGTGTTTCAAGGAACTGTTCCTCGAGGCGCTCGCCGCGGGCACCGCGCATCGCCCCGCGACTGCGTTCGGCAACGTCTGCGCCGACGTGCTCGAGCGGTGCGACCCGGACTATCGCCGGACGAATTTCTGCGGCCTGGTGCTCGGGTCGAAATGGACGGAGTGAGCCGGCCGGTCGGCCGGGCCCGCTCCGCCACGTCACGGCAGCAACTGCCGTCGAGTCATGCGCGGGCGAACGCCAGCAGTTCGTCGTTCAATCGTTGCGCGTGCGTCAGATACAACGCATGCGGCCCGCCCTCGTAGACGCTCAGCGTCGCGTGCGGCACGCGCTTCGCCGCGGCGGCGCCCGTGAGCGCGAGCGGCACCGTCTGGTCGTCGTCGCCGTGAATCACGAGCGTCGGCACGTCGAACTTGTCGAGATCCGCCCTGAAATCGGTTTCGGAAAACGCGCCGACGCAATCGAGCGTGCCCTTCAAGCCGCCCTGCAGCGCCATGAAGGACGTCCAGTCGAGCGCGGCGCGCGAGATCGTCGAAGCGGCCCGGTTCGAACCGGTGAACAGCGGCCAGAAGTGCTCGAAGAATGCCGCGCGGTCAGCCATGATGCCCGCGCGGATACCGTCGAACACGGCCACGTCGACACCGTCCGGATGGTCGTCGCGCCGCGCGACCAGCGGCGTCACCGATCCGATCAGGACGGCCTTCGCGATGTGTCGCGTGCCGTGCCGGCCGATGTAGCGGGCCACTTCGCCGCCGCCCATCGAAAAGCCGACGAGCGTCACGTCGCGCAGCCCGAGCGTCTCGATCAGCGTCGCGAGGTCGTCGGCCAGCGTATCGTAGTCGTAGCCCGTCCACGGCTGGCCGGACCGGCCGAAGCCGCGCCGGTCGTAGGCGATGCAGCGAAAGCCGTTCGACGCGAGATGATGCATCTGGACATCCCACATGTCCGCATTCAACGGCCAGCCGTGAATGAACACGACCGGTCGCCCTGCTCCCCAGTCCTTGTAGTGAATCGAAACGCCGTCGCGTGTCGTGAATGTGCTCATGCGGATTTCTTCCTCAGCGGTGAAAAAGTGGCGGCCGCCAGCCAGGGCCGACGGACGGATCATGAACGGGACAGCCTGGCGATGAACCGCTCCAGTTCGGACGCGAGGATCACCTCCCGGTAGTTCGCGGGGCGCTTCGCTCCGCGCCATTGCGGCTTGTAGATCGCATCGCCTGTGTGAATCGTGATGCCGGTCAGCGCGCAGCGCCCGAGGGCGCGAGACTTTGCGCTGATCCAGCGCTGCTCGTCGTAGCGGCAGCGCGTCGGGTCGCTCCACGAGATCAACACCGACGAATCGGTCTGCCGCTCGGCGGCGACGATCGCGCACCGGCGGCGCGCGCCGCCGCTCGACGCGGGCGGCGCGTCGTCACGATGGCGACGGCGCGCGGGGTCCGGGTCGCGAAGATGCGACGGCGCACACCGACTCGCGGCCGGCGACGGGTCGAGCAGCGTCATCACGTGCTCCCAGCGATTGAATTCGTCCATGGCGGCGTACCCAGGCAAGTGGCGAGCGGTCCGGATGTTGCACACCCGCCCGCGTCGCGATCGCCATCCGCCGACGCGGACCGGCACCGACCCGCGACGGGATGACCTGATGCTGACGATAGCGAGCCGCCGCTGAAGAGTCTTTATTCCGGGCTTAAATTTTCTGGCCGGTGCATTTGCGCGGCATGCGCCGCGACCGGCTTCATGAAAATTCAGCCCGATTTCAGTACATGGCGCATGACCGCGGGATAGGCTCCTGTCGACGTTCGTTCGCTGCCTTCGCGCGCCTGCCGGCCCGCGACCGCGAACGCACGCCGGCTGCCGGCGCGATTGCCGCATGCGGGCAGATCCGAACCATCCATCCAACGCGGCATCGTTCCACCGCACGTTCAAGGAGTTCCCATGCGTCCAGCAGACATCGACGCCGTTCCCTCGGCGCGTCGCCGAGACATGCTGCTTGCCGGCGCGACCGCCGTTGCAGCCGCCGCGCTGCCGGCCGCTGCCGCCGCCGCCCCCAAACACACCGCTTCCGCCCATCAAGGAGCCCATGCGATGAACACGATCACCACCAAAGACGGTACGCAGATTTACTTCAAGGACTGGGGCAGCGGCCGCCCGGTCGTCTTCTCGCACGGCTGGCCGCTGTGCGCCGACGCGTGGGACTCGCAGATGCTGTTCCTCGTGCAGCACGGCTACCGCGTGATCGCGCACGATCGCCGCGGTCACGGCCGCTCGAGCCAGCCGTCGCAAGGCAACGACATGGACACGTATGCCGACGATCTCGCGGCGCTGATGAATGCGCTCGACCTGCGCGAAGCCACGCTCGTCGGCCACTCCACCGGCGGCGGCGAAGTCGCGCACTACATCGGGCGCCACGGCACGAAGCGTGTGTCGAAGGCCGTGCTGATCGGCGCCGTGCCGCCGCAGATGGTGAAATCGGCGTCCAATCCCGGCGGCCTGCCGATGGACGTGTTCGACGGGATCCGCAAGAACGTCGCCGAGAACCGTTCGCAGTTCTACAAGGATCTCGCCGTGCCGTTTTTCGGCTTCAACCGTCCGAATGCCAAGGTGTCGCAGGGCACGATCGACGCGTTCTGGGCGCAGGGCATGATGGGCGGCATCCATGGCCAGTATCTGTGCGTCAAGGAATTCTCCGAGGTCAACTACACCGACGACCTGAAGAAGATCGACGTCCCGACGCTGATCCTGCACGGCGACGACGACCAGATCGTGCCGATCGACGATTCGGCTCGCCTGTCCGCGAAGATCGTGAAGCACGCGGAGCTCAAGGTCATCCCCGGCGGCGCGCACGGGATGTGCGTCGTCGACGCAGACCGGATCAATGCCGAACTGCTCGCGTTTCTGAAAGCGTAAGCGCACGCGTCACCGTACGGCGCGCCCGGCCGCCACGCCGGCGCGTCGTTTGGCACGTTTCAGGATTTTTCAGGTCACCGCGATTCCGTTGCGGCGTGCACGATCGCCAGGATCGTCGATGCGGGATATCCGCCGATCCGGCGTCGGGCGCTTACGACGCACGCGCCGGCCTGAGCAGCATGCCGATCAGCGCCCCCGCGGCCGCGAACGTCATCGCGACACGGAAATTGTCTGCGAGTGCGAGCGTCGTCGCCTGGACGCGGACGGCCCGATCGAGCAACACATAGGCCGCCTGGTCGCCGGTCGCGAAGGTCGCGCCGTGCGACACGAGCGCCGCCGCGCCGGCTCGCAAGCGCTCCAGCGTTTGCGGATCCGACAGCGTGACATGCAGACCGACGAGATTCGAATGGGTAGCCTCCATGATGCGCTGGATCACCGCGATCGACGTCGTGCCGAGTTGCCCGCTCAGCAGGCGCGTCGTCTGCACGACGGCGCCGAACGTCAGCGCGTGCTCGGCCGTCACGTGCTTGCCGAAGAAGAACACGACCGACGTGAGCGCCATCGTCTGACCCAATGCCTGAAGCAGTTGCGACGGGATGAAGTCGGGTTCGGCCCAGACGGGCGTGAGTTGCGCGCCGAGCGCGAACGCGACCGCCACCATCGCAAAGCCAGCCACGATCAGCCGGCGCGGATCGACGCGTTGCAGCAGCCACGCCACGCACGGCGCGAACAGCAGTTGCGGCATCGCGATCCAGCGCAGCGTGTCGCCGATCTGCAGCGGGCGCAGCCCGTAGGTACTCGCGAGAAACGCCGACGGAATGAAGCTCGTATTGAGCACGGTAAAGCGCACGAGGCCGACGAGCAGGATCAGCAACGCGACGTTGGGCAGCGCGAGGTAGCCGAGATCGAGCCCGGCCCGTCGCGATGCCAGTTCGTGGATCAGGAACGCGGCCACCATCACGATGCCGATGCACAGCAGCGCGACGATCAGCGGCGACTGGAACCAGAACAGCCGCTCGCCCTGATCGAGCGCGACGCACAGGCACGCGAACCCGCCGGCGCCGAGCAGCATGCCGCGCGCGTCGATGCCGGACGCGAGGCGCTTGATCGGCTCTGTGGACAGCGACAGCATCAGGCAGACGATGAACGGCACGGTCAGCAGCGCGTTCTGCCAGAACAGCCAGCGCCAGCTCAGGTGTTCGCTGTACCACCCTTCGAGCGTCGCCGAGAGGTTGAGCGACATCTCGAGGTTCATCGCATACGCGGCGATGCCGAACGGAATCAGCCGTGGCGGCAGCGTGCGGACGACGAACCCGACGGTCAGCGGCACGAACACGCCGGACGCGAAACCGGCCACGCTCTGGAGCACGATGAACGTGCCGAAATTCGTGCACAGCGGCAGCACGCTTTCGACGACCAGGAATACCGCGGCACCCGCCAGCAGCACGCGACGCGTGCCGAACACGAAGGCCGCCGCGATCGCGAGCGGCCCGACGAACATCTGCGATGCGATGAACGCGGTGTTGATCCACGCGCCCTCGTCGAAACCGACGCCGAGCGCGCCGCGCACGTCGGCGAGCCCGAGCGACGTGATGCGCGACGTCAAGGTCGAAATGATCGCGCCGAGCAGCACCGCCGCGATCGCGGCGATCGAACGAAACGTCGGTATGTCGGAGGCCGGCGCTGCGGCCGGCGCCGGTGTCGTGCCACCGGGGGCGAACGTGGTGTTCATCGTCGAGCGGCTCCCGCACAAAAGGCTCGCGCAAGCATAGCGCGATGTGACGAATCCCGTCTGTTCCATGGAGTATCCCGATCGTGACCCCGAACTCGCCGGACGTGCCGCCCACCTCCCCCGCGCGCTCGCGCAAGTGGCCGGTCGTATTGATCGCCGGATGCGCGCTGCTGCTCGTCGCGCTGCTGGTCTATGAATTCGACGCGCATGACCGCGGCACCGACGACGCGTACGTGACAAGCCACCTGCACGTGATCTCGCCGCGCGTGGCCGGCACGGTCGAGCGCGTGCTGGTGGACGACAACCGGTTCGTGCATGCGGGCGACCCGCTCGTGCGGCTCGATCCGCGCGATTTCGACGTGCGCGTCGCGCTGCAGCGGGCCCGCGTCGCACAAGCGCACTCCGATGCGAGCCGCGCGAAGGCGCTGGTCGAGCAAGCCGACGCGGCGCTCGTGTCGGCACGCGCGGACGCCGAGAAGGCCGAGCTCGACTACGCACGGGCACGCGAACTGACCCGCGAAACCCCGCGCGGATTGTCGCAGCAGGAATTCGATGCCGCCAACGCGGCGCGCAAGTCCGCCCGCGCGCGCATCGACGCGGCCGAAGCGCAGCAGCGCAGCGCGCAGGCCGCGCGGCAGGCCGCCGATGCCGTGTCGAACCAGAACGACGCCGAGTTGCGCGATGCGGAGCTGCAGCTTCAGTACACGACCGTCGTGGCGCCGTCGGACGGCTACGTCGGCAAGAAGACGGTCGAGACCGGCGAGCATGTCGCACCCGGTCAGGCGCTTCTCACGGTCGTCGAACCGCACCCGTGGGTGGTTGCGAACTTCCGCGAAACCCAGCTTCGGCATGTGCGCACCGGCGACGTCGTGCAGTTGCGCTTCGACGCGCTGCCGGACCGGACCTTCAGCGGACACGTCGACAGCCTGTCGCCCGCGACCGGCGGGCAATTCTCGCTGTTGCCGCCCGACAACGCGACCGGCAACTTCACGAAGGTCACGCAGCGGGTGCCCGTCAAGATCCTGCTGGACGGCCCGGCCTCGACCGAGCCGCGTATTCGGCCCGGCCTGTCGGTCATCGTCTCGCTGCAACGCAGCCGCACGCAGCCATGACCCGCCTCGCCGCCCTGCTCGCCGCCGGCCTGCTGAGCGCGTGCACGATCGCGCCGCAGCCGCTCGCTCCCGTCGCGGTCGGCTCCGACCGGTTCCGCCATGCGGATGCGCCTGGCGAACTCGCACCGTCGCTCGTCGAATGGCCTGCATCGTTCGGCGATCCGCCACTCGTCGCGCTCGTCGATGCCGCGCTCGCCGGCAATCAGGACATCCGCGCCGCCGCGGCGCGCGTCGACCAGGCGCAGGCGCTGCTCGGTGTGCGCGAAGCCGCACTGGCGCCGACCGTCGGCGTCGATCCGTCGTTCAGCCGCTCGCGCGTATCCGGCACGGTCGACAACGCATTGCCGAAACGCACGATGCACAACTGGTCGGTGCCGTTCAACGCCAGCTATGAAGTCGATCTGTGGGGGCGCCTGCGTGGCGATGCGGAGATCGGCAGGCAGAACGTGCTGCAGGCCGACGCGGATCGTGCAGCCGTTCGACTACGCGTCGCGACGGATGTCGCGAGCGACTACCTGACGCTCCATTTCGTCGAGCAGGATCTCGCGACGCTCGCCCGCGCGATCGAGCTGCGACGCACCGCGCTCGACGTGATCGCCGCGCGCGTGCGGGCCGGCGCGGCAAGCGATCTCGACGCGCTGCGTGCGGCGGCCGATCTCGATACGGCTCGCGCCGATTTCGCGGACAGCCGGCGGCTGCGCGAAAACCTCGTCGATGCGCTCGCCGTGCTGACCGGTGTCTCGCCGACCGCCTTCACGGTCGCGCCGACCGCGTCCGCCATGCGCGTGCCGGAAGTGCCGCCCGGTCTGCCGTCCGCGCTGCTCGCGCAACGCCCGGACGTCTATGCGGCGGCGCGCCGCGTCGACGCGGCGTCGCTCGAAATCGGCGTCGCCCGCACCGCATGGCTGCCGACCTTGACGCTGACCGCCCAGGGCGGATTCGCCAGCCGCGACCTCCACACGTTTCTCGACCGCAACAGTTCCCTGTGGGGCCTCGGCGCGAGCGTGGCCGAAACGGTGTTCGACGGCGGCAAGCGCGAGGCCGCGGTGGCCGCCGCGACGGCCGGCGCGGCACTCGCCGACGCGAACTATCGCGCCACCGCGCTGGGCGCGTTGCGCGAGGTCCAGGATGCGCTCAACGACATCGCCGCGCAGAAGGAGCGGATCGTGCGCTACGACAGCGCGGCCCGCGCCACCGAAGCAGCCGCGCGGTTGTCGCTGAACCGTTACGGGCACGGCTACGTCAGTTATCTCGAGGTCATCGACGCGGACCGGGACGCACTGACCGCGCAACGCCAGCTGATTCATAGCCGCCAGGCACTCGCCATCGCGACGGTCGATCTCGTGCGCGCGCTGGGCGGCGGATGGGCACCGCCTGCAGCGAAACCGGCGAACGTCGCGAATCGCGAAGACCGGTTCTGAAAAAACATCAACGCGCCCGCTGCCTCGGTTCAAACGGCCTCACGTATTTTCATATCGCTCTTAAGCTAACCTAACGTTTTTTGCGTTGCCTGGCGCCAGCGTGCCGCATAAATTGGTCATGTCCGAATCCACTGAAGCGAGACGTGTCATGGATCGCCTGAAAACACTCGAGATACTCAAGACGGTTGCCGAACAAGGCAGCTTCACGAAAGCCGCCGAAGCCCATCGGCTCGGCGTTCCCTGCATCAGCCGCGCGATCCGGTGCCTGGAAACGTCGCTCGGCGTGCTGCTGTTTCACCGCACGACGCGCAAGGTGACGCTGACGCGCGTCGGCGAAGACGTGCTCGAGCAGGCGCGCGCGTTGCTGGAGCAATACGAGCACTTTTCGGATTGCTGTCACGTCAATGCCAGCGAGATGGAAGGCGACATCTCGATCGAGGTGTCGAACCTGTTCGGCGTCGATCGCCTGGTGCCGGTGCTGGCCGATTTCAATCGGCAGCATCCGCTCGTACGAATCCGGGTCGACTGGGTCGATCACCCGAGCGCGGCCCTGAGCGGTGAAACGGATCTCTCGATCGTCACCGAACGCACGTCGAGCCTGACGTGCATCGAGCGGCGCCTTGGGCGCATCCCGATGGGCCTTTACGCGAGCCCGCGGTATCGCGCCGCAGGTGGGGCAACCGACTCGCCACAGGCGCTCGAACGCATGGATGCGCGCGGCGGCAAACCGGGTAGCGGCTCGGTATGGCCGCTGCGGCACCGGCGTACCGGCGCGAGCGCCGAGATACGGCTGGCCGGCGCGATCCGCTCGAACTGCCTCGATGCGCTGATTCTCGCGACAGCCCGCGGCACCGGCTTCGCGGTGCTTCCGGAGCATCTCGCGCGGCCGCTCGAGCGCGACGGCGCACTCGTTCGCCTGCTGCCCGACTGGCAGGTCGGAGACCTCGACGCATCGCTGCTCTATCACTCGCGCCGGAACCTGCCCGCGCGCATCAGAACGCTCGCCGAACATCTCGTCGCGGCGTTCGACGACAACCCCGATGCCGGGCCGGCAGCGCGACACGACGCGCGCGCCGTCACGCACACCGCGGATGCCGACAGCGAAGTGGCCGCATGAATGCCGTCGTCCGCATCGTAGCGGCCCGGCGCACCGCGTCGAAGCCGGCGCCGTTGCGTCGAACGATCAGGCCGTCCCGCTCAGTCGCGCGCGCCGGCCGGGCCCACGCCCAGCGCCTCCGCTTGCCGCACGAGATCCGGCAGCGTGCGGACCTGCATCTTCTTCATGACCTGGGCCCGATGCACCTTCACCGTGATTTCCTGCAGGCCGAGATTCGCTGCGATCTGCTTGTTCATCAGGCCAGCGACCACCAGGCTCATCACTTCTCGTTCGCGTGGCGTCAACGACGCATAGGCCGCGCGCACCGCGTCCAGCGCACGGTCGCGCGCGAGGCGCTCGCCATCGCGGGCCAGTGCGTGACCGACGGCATCGAGCATCGCATCGTCATCGAACGGCTTCGTCAGGAAGTCGAGCGCGCCGCCCTTCATCGCCTTGACCGTCGTGGCCACGTCGCCGTAACCCGTCATGAACAGGATCGGCACGTTCAGGCCCGCTCGCACCGCTTCCTCCTGAAGGGCCAGCCCGCTCTCGTCGGCGAGACGCACGTCGAGGATCAGGCAACTCGGCACGGCAGGCCGCTCGAACGCGAGAAACGCCCGCGACGACGCGAACGTCTCGACACGCCATCCCGCCGAACGCAACAGCGAGCTCAACGCGCGCCGCAGCGTTTCATCGTCGTCGATTACATAGACGATCGGGGCGGAGTCGCCCCCGCCCCGGTTGCCGATCGACGTCATATCCGGCGTGCTCGCCATTGCATTTCCTGTGTAGGCATCCGCTTCATTATCGAATGATAAACTAAGAAAAGGCCGACCGGAACCGCCGCGCCGCCTGCGGCGCGGCCGGTCGAAGGGGCCACCGCTCACGCAGGCGGCGCGCCGGATGCGATGTGATCGATCAAGTTGAGCATATCGTCCGATGGAAACGGCTTGCGCAAGAACGCGACCGCGCCTTGCGCAAGCGCGCGACGGACCGACTCGTCGTCGCCGTGCGCCGACATGAAGATGACCGGGAGCGCCGCCTTGCGCTGGACCAGCAGACGCTGGACGTCGAGACCGCTCATCCCCTTCATCTTCAGATCGACCAGCACGCAAGCCGCGTCGTCCAGCGGGCCGGCCGCGAGGAATTCCTCGCCCGACGCGAACGGCAATGCGGTATGGCCAGCCGATTTCAGCAGGCTGGCAAGACTCTTACGGACCGACGCATCGTCATCGATGATGCAAACAATGGCCATGAAATGAGAACCTGAAAATTTTGTCAATCCAGAACATCGCCATGCAGCTTACGCCGCGTCGGACGGTATTACCGCTGCGCGCCACGCGCGCACAACTCGTGTGTCACGCCCACGACCGTGCCGCCAGCAGCGGTTGCACGGACGTCGCCTGCGCCGGCGGCAGCGTCTCCGCGCGCGCCTCGCCGACGAAGGACGCACACCGCGCATGCAGGCGACCAGCTTCGCCTGACTCCGCCAGCTTCTCGAGCGCATACGCGCGCACGACCTCGAGCAGCGAATAATGCTTCGAGAGTCCGACCGAATGGACGACCAGCAGCGATTTCGATGCAAGGCTGACCAGGCAGTCGAGCACGCGGGCGGCGCCCAGTTCGTCGCACGCGGCCAGCGCGCACGCCGCATCGAGCCGGAACGCATCCGGAAACACCGCGAGGCGGCACAGCACCGTGCGCTCCGCATCGTCGAGCAGCCGATAGCTCCATTCGATGGTGGCCCTGAGGTTCTGCTGGCGCGGATGCGCCGTACGCAGACCGCCGGACAACGACAGGACAGACTTGTCGAGATCGGCTGCCAGCCCCTGGATCCCGAGCAACGCGACGCGGGCCGCGCCGAGCTCGAGCGCGAGCGGCAGGCCGCTCAGGCGGCGGCAGATGGTCGCGATCGCGTCCAGCGTCTTCGCATCCGCGGGAATGTCGGTGCCCATCGCACGCGCCCGGGCCAGAAACATGCGCACCGCACCGCACGCGACGATCTCGCCGTGGTTCGCGCCGGCCGGCGGCACGGGTAGCGGCCCGACGCGATAAACGCGCTCGCCGGCGACACGCAGCGGTTCGCGGCTGGTCACGACGAGTATCGTGCCGGCATTCGCCTCCGCGATCGCTTCGCAGAGGTCCGCCAGTTCGTCGACATGCTGCTCGGCGTTATCGAGCACCAGCATGACGCGCTGCGCGGCGATCGCGCGCACGACGTCGGCCGGCCCGGCGGCCGGGCCGAGCGGCAGGTCGAGCGCGTCCAGCACCGCGGACTCCAGCGTCGCGCCGCCCTGCCAGCCGGCAAGATCGATCCGGACCATCTCGATGCCGCGCACCGCCGACCAGGCCGTCGCCACCTCCAGCGCGAGATGCGTCTTGCCGACGCCGCCGGGGCCGACCAGCGTCACGAGCGCCTCGCGCTCGAGCAGCGCGTGCAGTTCGGCCGCTTCCTGCTCGCGCCCGATCAGCGGACATTTGCGCGGGGCGCTGCCCGCGCGGGCGCCGCGCGCCGGCTCGACCCGGTCCGGCTGGCGGTCCGCATAGGCCAGGTCGGCCGGCGGCGCGAGCCGATAGCCGCGGCCCGATTCGGTTCGTATCCACCCGTGCTTGCCGCCGAACAGCTTGCGCAGCGTCGAGACGTGCACCTGGATGTTGTTCTCGACCACGATCGTGTTCGGCCACACCGCTTGCATGATCTCGTCCTTCGACACGAGCCTGCCGGCCGCCTTCACCAGCAGCTCGAGAATCTCGAATGCCCGGGCGCCGATATACCGGGGCTGCCCGTCGACGCAGACTTCGCGGCACTCAAGGGAAACCGTCACCCGCCCGAACGTGTACATGATCCGCACTCGCTTATGCTGCTCCGCACCTTGCGCCGCCTCGCGAGGCGACACCCCCTGTTCGGCCCGCCGGACACGCATCGATGCGTGTCGGGAGGCTTGAACCTATCGTATGGCGTGGCAGGCGCGCCGGCCATTATCTATAGGTTTAGTCGGGTACCGGCCGGCCCGGTCGTCGGGAATGGTGCGCGGGGGGTACTGCAGAGTTCGTCGGGCTGATGGACAATGCACGGGCCGCCGCCCGAACGTGCGCAATCCAGCCCGGCCGATTTCGTATGACGCGCCGGTTACACCCTGCTCCACCGAACCTGCCCCTACCGTGAACCAACCCTTGCGCGCCCCGGACGACACGAAGCGAATGGATGCCGACTGGCTGGCGCACGCCCGCCTGTCGAATGCCGTCCGATCGGGCGACGTGCTGTGGTTCGACCTGACCGACGC
The DNA here is from genome assembly GCF_902499115.1 of Burkholderia diffusa. Lineage (GTDB taxonomy): Bacteria > Pseudomonadota > Gammaproteobacteria > Burkholderiales > Burkholderiaceae > Burkholderia > Burkholderia diffusa. The sequence continues at coordinate 45,947 of NZ_CABVPN010000022.1, read as the reverse complement.
AGCAACGGGGCAGGTGTGGTCCGCGTGCCAGACCGGGTGGGAATCCGACCAGCGCTGCCGGCAATTCGAGCACGAATACGCATTGAACGAAGCGCTGGAGCCGGCGTGGGCGCTCATGCCGGTTGCGCTGATCCGCGCCGCGGACGGCCCGGTGCTCGTCTATCCCCGCCCGGACGTGCGCGGCTTCGACACGCTGGCGGACGGGCGGCTGCCGCTCGACGTCTTTCTCGACGCGGCGATCCAGGCCGCGCGCACGCTCGGGGAGCTTCATCGGCGCGGCTGGCTGCATGGCGATCTGCAACCGGCCAGTTTCGTCATCGCACCGGACGGCACGGTGATGCTCCGCTCGTTCGCCCATGCGTGGGACCGTCGGACGGAACGCACCGTGGCGAGTACGATGCGCACCGATTTCGCGGCCTACGCGGCGCCCGAGGTCTCCGACGGCTCATGCGTCGACGAGCGTTCCGACCTGTATGCGTTCGGCATCACGCTGTTCCGCCTGCTGACGGGCGCGATGCCTTACAAGGCCACGTCGACGTCCGAATGGGTCCACGCGCATGTCGCCATGCAGCCGGCGACGGCCACGACCTTTCGTGACGACCTGCCTGCCGTCCTGAGCGACCTGATCCTGAAACTGATCGCCAAGGAGCCCGCCGATCGCTACCCGTCCTGCGAAACGGTGCAGCACGATCTCGAACGTATCCGGCGCGACTGGCTGGCCGCAGGCCGCGTCGAGCCGTTCGCGCTCGGCGGCAGCGATCCGCTCGCCGGCTTGCGCGCGCCCGATCAGCTGGTCGGCCGCGAAGCCGAATCCCGCCGGCTCGAGGCGGTGCTGGCGGCCGTATCGCGAACCGGCGAAACGGCCATCGTCCTGATCGACGGGCCGGCCGGCGTCGGCAAGACCGCACTGGCGGAGGACTTCATGCGCCATGCGCGAGCGGCGCTGCGCACGGCCTGGTGCACGTCGGCGAAGGTCGATCAATTCCAGCCCGCACGGCCCTACGCGCCCGTGCTGCAGGCATTGCGCGCGCTGTTCGGCAGCGCGCTGGCCAGGCCCGACGACGAAATCGCGGCGATCGCCGCGCGGCTGCGCGACTGTGTGGGCCGTCAGGCCAGCCTGCTGTCCGGCATCCTCCCGGAGATTGCGTGGCTGCTCGATGTCGAGCCCGTCGCGTTCGACCATACCGATGCGATTCCGGAATTTCATCTATGCCAGATCGTCGTGAATGCCTTCCGTGCGTTCGCGGCGCCGGCCGAACCGCTGGTCATGGCGCTGGACGACATCCAGTGGGCAGACGACGCGACGCTCGCGTTTCTTGCGTCGATCGCGGTGGATCCGCCGGCCAATTTCTGCATCGTGGCCGGTTATCGAAGCGGGCCGCAACACGATCACACACCGGCTTTCCGCCGCTTCCTGCAACAGCTCGACCCCGTCCGCCTGTCGGCCTTGACGCTGGCGCCGCTCGACGCACCCGACGTCACGCACATGCTGGCCGGCATGCTCGGGGAGGCGCCGGCCCGGCTGTCGGGGCTCGGCGACATCGTTCACCGCAGGACGGGCGGCAATCCGTTCCACATCCAGCACCTGCTGCGCACGCTGATCGACGAGCAGCTCCTCGGCTACGACCCGATGCGGCAAACGTGGCAGTGGCGTTCGTCGGACATCGACGCGCACCACCCGACCGAGAACGTCGTGAGCCTGCTCGCGATCCGGATGCAGCGGCTGCCGCCTGAATCGAGAACGCTGCTGTCGCTGCTGGCCTATATCGGCACCGATGCCGACGACGCGCTGTTGTGCGCCGCCGCCGGCAAGACGTGGGCCGAACTCCGTTTCTGGCTGGACCCCGCGCGCCAGGCGGGCCTCGTGTCGCTCTCCGGCAACCGCTGGCGCTTCGTTCACGACCGCATCCTCGAGGCCGTCCACGCGCTTGCCGGGCGCGCGGAGCGCGCGCAGTCCCACGCCCGGATCGCCGCCGCGATGCTCGGCCGCGCGAACGCGCGGTCGACCGAATCCCTGCTGGAACTCGCCACCCAGATCGAGCAGGCGAAAACCGCGCCGCTCGACGGCGTGCTCGCGCTCGCTTTCGCGGATGCCCTGGTCGCCGCCGCCGAGGCGGCGGCCCCGGCCGCCGCGCGCGATCGCGCGCTGTCGTTTCTCGCGTCCGCGCAAGCGCTGCTCGGTCCTCATGCATGGTCGCAGCACTACGGTCTCGCAAGCCGGATCGGCATCCTGCGCAGCGGTCTGCTGCTCGCGATCGGCGAAACCGCGCAGGCATCCGACGCGATCGACGAGCTCATGGCGCGTACGCGCACGCCGGCCGATCGTGCAGAGGCGCACCGGCTGAAGGCCGCGCAGCTCACGGTGGAGTCGCGCTACCGGCAGGCCGTCGACGTCGCGCTGGCCGGGCTGGCGCTGCTCGGCGTGGAACTGCCGGCAGAGCCGGCCGAAGCCGATCTCGCGGCGGCCTGCGACGCCGTGCGGGAAGCCCTCGACGGCCGCGCCATCCGCGACCTCGTCGACCTGCCCGTGATGACCGATACGCGCGTCGAAGCCACGATGGCGCTGCTGACCGCACTCGAGGCCGCGATGTTCTATCCGAGCGGCGGGCTGATGTTGCTGCATTTCGCGACGATGGTCCGGCTGACCCTGCGCCACGGCATCACCGCCGCATCGGTGCAGGGGCTTGCGTGGTACGGCGTCAGCATCGTCGGGCATCACGACGCGTATGAAGACGGCTTCGAATTCGCGAAGGTCGCGCTCGCACTGGTCGATCGCCACGGCTTCGAGCGCTACCGCTCCGCGACGCTGATCGCGCTCGACCAGGTGAGCGTCTGGACCCAGCCGCTGTCCTACGCACTCGAACGCGCACGCGATGCGAAAGCGGCGGGCAATGCGAGCGCCGAGTTGCGTTGGATGTGCTACAGCTGCAACCATATCGTCAGCGATCTGCTCTCGATGGGCGAAGCACTGCCGGCGATCCGCGACGAGATCGATCCGCTGCTGCAGATCGCACGCGGCGCGCGTTACGACGACATCGTCGATCTCGTGTCCACCCAGTCCGAATTCATCGACGCGCTGCAGCTCGGCTACCATCGGCCGATCGGCACCTGGCGTGCCCGGCCGTCGACGAAGACGCCGATGTCGGTCCTGCAGTTCTGGACCGACGTGCTCGCCGGCCAGGCGGCCTTCATTTTCGGCGATGCGGACGCGGCGCGTGCGTCGCTCGAGGCAGCCGCTTCGAGCGCGTGGTCGACGCCCGCGCACATCATGCTGTCCGACTTCCACCTGTTCGGCGTACTGGCCGGCATCGCGAGCGACCGCGGCGCCACGCCGCCCGAGCGGCTGCTCGAACGCCATGCGCCGCAACGCGCCCGCTTCGCCGCGTGGAGCGAACGCAATCCGGCGACGTTCCGCAACAAGCTCGCGCTGATCGATGCCGAATTCGCGCGCGTGCGCGGCGACCATATCGTCGCGATGCAGCAGTACGAGGCGTCGGCCAGCCTCGCGGCGGAACACGGTTTCGTGCACGAACAGGCGCTCGCGCACGAACTGGCCGCGCATCACGCCACGTCGCTCGGGCTCGCCGGTCCCGCGCGCCACCAATTGCGGCTCGCCCATGCGTGCTACCGGCGCTGGGGCGCGACCGGCAAGGCGCAGGCGATGGAAGCGCAGCATCCGTTCCTCGTGATGGACCCGTCGCCGGGCGGCCCTGCCCTGCCCGCGCGCGAAGATCTCGATTTCGCGCTCGCGATGCGCGCGGCCCATTCGCTATCCGAAGAAATCGTGCTGGAGCGCCTGATCCAGACACTGATGCGCAACATGATCGTGTACGCCGGCGCACGCTATGGCCTGCTGCTGCTCGCCCGGCACGACCGGCTGACGATCGAGGCGACCGCGCGCGTCGTCGGCAGCGACGTGATCGTCGATATTGCCCGCGGCGAACCGACCGAGCAGGATGTCCCGCTGTCGATCCTGAACACCGTCGCCCGGACCCGCAAGCCGGTCGTGCTCGCGAACGCGCAGCGCGAAGGCATGCCCGACCATGCCGACAGCCTGCGCGCGCATCCGACGCGCTCGCTGTTCTGCCTGCCGCTGTTGAAGCAGGGTGCGCTGATCGGCGTGCTGTATCTCGAGAATGCGTTGACCAACGGCGTGTTTTCGCCGCGGCGCATCGCGATGCTGGAAGTGCTCGCGCCGCAAGCGGCCAATGCGCTCGAATCCGCCCGGCTCTATGCGGAACTGATCGACGAGAACGCGCGCCGGCTCGAGACCGAGGCCGCGCTGCGGCACGCACGAACCGAGCTCGCGCGCACCGCGCACATGACGGTGATGGGCGAGCTGGCCGCATCGATCGCGCACGAGATCAATCAGCCGCTAACGAGCATCGTGTCGAGCGTCGGCGCGTGCATGCGCTGGCTGCGCGGCACGCAGCCCGATCTCGGCGAAGCGCTCGCGAGCCTCGAGGACATTCGTGCATCCGGCGTGCGGGCGGCCGACATCGTCCGCGCGTTGCGATCGCTCGCGCGCCAGGCACCACCCGCGCTGGCGCCGCTCGCGATCGACGACCTGATTCGCGACATGCTGCACCTCACCGCGACCGAAATCGACGCGAAGCAGGTCGCGCTGTGCGTCGACCTGCATTGCAACGACATCCGCGTGATGGCCGATCGCACCCAGATCCAGCAGGTGATCCTGAACCTGGTCACCAACGCGCTCGACGCGATGGACGGGCTGGCCACCACGAGCGAACTCGAGATCGCGTCGCACGTCGGCGACGGTTACGCGGTCGTCTCCGTCGCCGACCGCGGCGCCGGTATCGATGCCGAGATCGCGAACCGGATCTTCGATCCGTTCTTCACGACGAAATCGCACGGCATGGGAATGGGCCTCGCGATCTGCCGATCGATCGTCGAAGCGCATGGCGGCACGCTCGAAGCCGCGCCGCGCGACGGGAACGGCACCGTACTGACGTTCCGGCTGCCGGTTTCGACGACGCGATGACGAAGGGGGCGAGCACGCGGCGCTTCAGGAAGTCGCGGATTGCGTAGGCCTCCTTGCTGTTCGGCAAGCCGATTACCTTGACATGCTGCGACTGAGTCATAAGCGCCTCCCGAAGATCGCCATGTCGGATTCCGGCCGGATGTCGCACCGGCCGCACTCGTGACTGTACGTCCTCCCTGCCCTCCGGCCGACACGCTTAACAAGAATTAAGGTCCGCTCGCGACGCGACCGTCCACAATGAACCGTATCCAACCCCGCTCGCAGCTTCGCGCCGGCCGCGCCGCGAGCGATCTCCTGCGCCGGCATCGGAGCGGAAGATGGCCACGACCTGCACCCATCTCGGTGAAGCACGCATCCTGACCACCGACAAGGACTACTGCGAGGAATGCGTGAAGTCCGGCAGCCGGTGGGTGCATTTGCGCCTGTGCCTGACCTGCGGGCACGTCGGCTGCTGCGACTCGTCGCCGAATCGCCACGCCAGCCGTCACTTCCACGAAACGACTCACCCACTGGCGCGTTCGATCGAGCCCGGCGAGCGCTCGGTCTGGTGCTATGCGGACGACGTCATGGCCGGCGAGATCGCGACGTAGCGCACCGCGCACCGGCATCCGGCACCGTTTCGGGCCTAGGGTTAACACGATTCGATTGCGGCTTTTTCTCACCGCTTTTTTCGACTAGTATTTATCGAACGATAACTTATCCATCGATAAACAAGAGGTCCGCCATGCCAGTCTCCAGACTCGCGCACTACTCGATCCGCACGCTCGATCTCGAGAAATCGTGCCGCTTCTACGAACGTGTGCTCGGCTTCAAACGCGGCTATCGCCCGCCGTTCGACTTTCCCGGCGCATGGCTCTACAAGGGCGGCGACGAAGCCGATTACGGCACGGTCCACATCATCGGCGTCGATCCGGCGAACCCCGACGGACTCGCGGCCTATCTCGGCGACAAGGATCTTCCCGCAACGGGCACCGGAACCGTCGACCACATCGCGTTCCTCGCGACCGGCGTCGAGGCGATGTGGGACACGCTGCGTGCCGAAAACGTCGCGTGGCGCGACCGCACGGTGCCGAGCCTCGGGCTGCACCAGGTCTTCATCGAGGATCCGTCCGGCGTGACGATCGAGCTCAACTTCCCTGCCGCCGAGGTCTCCGGCCTGACACTTCCCGCCGCCGCTGCAACGGCCGGTGACTCCCACGGAGACTGACATGAACAACAGCACTTCGACGAATCGCAAGGCCGCCATCATCGGCGGTTCGCTGGGCGGCCTGTTTGCCGCGAATCTGCTGCTGCGCAACGGCTGGGACGTGGACGTGTTCGAACGCGTGCCCGAGGCGCTCTCGGGCCGCGGCGCCGGCATCGTCACGCACCCGGAGCTGTTCGAAGTGATGCTCGCCGCCGGCGTGCGCATCGACGAATCGATCGGCGTGAAGGTCGAATCGCGCATCACGCTGGCCGCGGACGGCACCGTGGAGTCGGACCGCACGCTGCCGCAAACGCTCACCGCGTGGAGCAAGATGTACCACGTGCTGCGCGCCGCGCTGCCCGACCAGCATTACCACTCGGGCGGCGTCGTCACCGATGTCACGGACGGACCGGATCGCGCATCGGTCACGCTGTCCGACGGCTCGGTCGTGCATGCCGATCTCGTGATCGCGGCCGACGGATTCCGCTCCGCGATCCGCGAGAAATTCCTGCCGGATGCGCAGTTGCAGTACGCGGGCTACGTCGCCTGGCGCGGGCTGGTCGACGAAGCCGACCTGTCGGACGCGACCCACGCGACACTGTTCGATAAATTCGCGTTCGGCCTGCCGCCGCACGAGCAGATCCTCGGCTATCCGGTCGCCGGCCAGGGCAACAGCACGAAACCCGGCGAGCGCCGCTACAACTTCGTCTGGTATCGCGCGACTCGCGAAGCGTCCGACCTGCCGAACCTGCTGACCGACGAGACCGGCAAGCTGTGGGCGGGCGGCATTCCACCGACGCTGATCCGGCGCGACGTCCTCGCCGAGCTGGAAGACGCGGCGCACGCGCTGCTTGCGCCGCAGTTCGCCGAGGTCGTGGCGCGCGCGACGCAACCGCTGTTCCAGCCGATCTACGACCTCGAAGTGCCGAACATGGCGTTCGGCCGGATCGCGCTGCTCGGCGACGCCGCGTTCGTCGCACGGCCGCATTGCGGAATGGGTGTCACGAAAGCCGCCGGCGATGCGCTCGCGCTCGTCACGGCGCTCGCCACGCGCACCGACACGCTCGACGCGCTGTGCGAATACAGCGAAACGCGCACGGCATTCGGTGCCGCGATCGTGCAGCACGCGCGCCACCTCGGCGCCTACATGCAGGCGCAACTGAAGAACGACACCGAACGCGCAATGGCCGAGCGCTATCGCACGCCGGAAGTCGTGATGCGGGAAACCGCCGTTCCGCCGCGTTTCTGAGCGGGCACGGGCGCGGCGTGCGCGACGCGCGGCGCCCTCTGCCCGTTGCCCGGCCCGGATACCGAAACCACAAGGAGACACCGTGAACCACCCCATTCCGGCTGCCGCCGGCACCGCGCCCGACCTGGACGCGCCGGCGCAGGCCACGCATCCGCTGCTGCGCGATGCCCGCTTTCGCGATCTCGTCAGGCGCAGAAGGCTGTTCGCCTGGTCGCTGACACTCGTCATGCTCACCCTCTATTTCGCGTTCATCCTGACGCTGGCGTTTTCGCCGACGCTGCTCGGACAGCCGATCGTGCCGGGCCGGCCTACGCCATGGGGCATCCCGATCGGGTTCGGCATGTTCGTCGCCACGTTCGCACTGGTCGCGCTTTACGTGTATCGGGCCAATTCGGTGTACGACACGATCGTCACGTCCATTCGTCACGGAGGCGATCAATGAAACGCCTGCTCCTCGCATCGATCTTCTTCGTCGTCGCCGCCGGCGCGGCGCCGGCATTCGCGGCCGGCCCCGCGAAGCTGGCGCACGGGCACAATCCGGTCGCGATCGGCATGTTCCTGCTGTTCGTCGCGTCGACGCTTTTCATCACGCGCTGGGCCGCGCGCAAGAACCACAGCGTGGCCGACCACTACGCCGCGGGCGGCAAGATCACCGCGTTCCAGAACGGCTGGGCGATCGCCGGCGACTACATGTCGGCGGCGTCGCTGCTCGGCATCTCCGCGCTGGTGTTCACGAGCGGCTACGACGGCCTGATCTATTCGGTCGGCTTCCTCGCGAGCTGGCCGATCATCCTGTTCCTGATCGCCGAGCCGCTGCGCAACCTCGGCAAGTACACGCTCGCCGACGTCGTGTCCTATCGCCTCCGGCAACGGCCGATCCGCGCGTTCGCGGCCTCGAGCTCGATCGTCATCGTGCTGCTGTATCTCGTGTCGCAGATGGTCGGCGCGGGCAAGCTGGTCGAGCTGCTGTTCGGCCTGAACTACACGGTCGCGGTGCTGTTCGTCGGCGTGCTGATGGTCGTCTACGTGTTCTTCGGCGGGATGCTGGCGACGACCTGGATCCAGATCATCAAGGCCGTGCTGCTGCTCGCCGGTGCGGCCTTCATGGCGATCATGGTGCTGAGCCGTTTCGGCTTCAGCCTCGATGCGCTGTTCGCGCAGGCGATTCTCGTCCATCCGAAACACGCGGCGATCATGCGCCCCGGCGGCCTGGTATCCGATCCGGTCTCGGCCGTGTCGCTCGGCCTCGCGCTGATCTTCGGCACGGCGGGCCTGCCGCACATCCTGATGCGCTTCTTCACGGTCGGCGACGTCAAGGCGGCCCGCAAGAGCATCCTCTATGCGACCGGCATCGTCGGCGCCGGTTACGTGCTGATCATCATCATCGGCTTCGGCACCATCGCGCTCGTTGCGTCGGACCCGCAATACCACGACGCGTCCGGCGCGATCACGGGCGGCGCGAACATGGTGGCGATCCATCTCGCGCATGCGGTCGGCGGCAACGTGTTCCTCGGTTTCATCTGCGCGGTCGCGTTCTCGACCATTCTGGCCGTGGTCGCCGGACTGACGCTCGCGGGTTCGTCGGCGATCTCGCACGACCTCTATGCGAACGTGCTGCGTCGCGGTCAGGCGTCCGATCGTGAGGAAATGCGCGTAGCCCGCGGGACGACCCTGGTACTCGGCGTGCTCGCGATCCTGCTCGGCATCGCGTTCGAGAAGCAGAACATCGCGTTCATCGTCAGCCTCACGTTCTCGATCGCGGCAAGCTCGAATTTTCCCGTGCTGCTGCTCTCGATCTACTGGCGCGGCCTGACGACGCGCGGCGCGGTGCTGGGCGGCCTGACCGGGCTCGCGACCGCCGTCACGCTGACCGTGCTGAGCCCGACCGTCTGGGTGCAGGTGCTCGGTCATGCGCATGCGGTCTATCCGTACGAATATCCGGCACTGTTCTCGATGGCGGCGGCGTTCGCCGGCGTCGTCCTGTTCTCCGTCACCGATCGCTCGGCCCGTGCGCAACGAGAGCGCGCGCAGTTCGACACGCAGCTCGTCGCATGCGAAATGGGCATGACGCAACGCGGCTGAGCCGCGCGATCCGAAAAATCGACACCCCATGAGAGACACCATGTTGAATTGCACCTGCTGCATGTCGCCGGCGCGGCGCCGCCTGCTCGGCGCGTTTGCCGCGCTCGCCGGTACGGCCGTCGCCGGACGCCCCGCATCGGCGGCCGACACCGCGAGCGCACCTGCCGCCGTGCCGCCGCACCGGCCCCGTTCGATCGACATCCACGCGCACTACTACCCGGAGAGCTTTTGCGACCTGGTCGGCGGCGAAGGCAAGCGCTTCGGCGGCGCGTTCACGTGCGACGATGCGTCGTTCACGTTCCGGACGCCCGCCGGCGGCCTCGGGCCCCTGCCGATGAAGTTCATCGACGTCGACGCGCGGCTCAAGGACATGGACGCATCCGGCGTCGACGTCCAGGCGCTGTCGCTCAGCGTGCCGATGGCGTACTGGGGCGACCGGCCGTTCAACGCGAAGCTCGCGCGCGACTGGAATTCGGCCGCGTCGCGCGTCTACCAGCGGCACCCGACGCGTTTCGTCGTCCTCGCGACGCTGCCGATGCTGAACGCCACCGATGCGATCGACGAACTCGAGCGCGCGGCGCAGTTGCCGGGCGTGCGCGGGGTGTACATGGGCACCAACATCGACAACCGCGATCTCGACGATCCGCTGTTCGCGCCGGTGTTCGCGCGCATCGAGCAACTGGGCCTGCCCGTGTTCCTGCATCCGCAGCAAACGGTCGGCGGCGCGCGGCTCGGCGACTTCTACCTGAGCAACCTGCTCGGCAATCCGTTCGATACGGCGATCGCGGGCTCGCACCTGATCCTGGGCGGCGTGCTCGACCGCCACCCGACCCTGCACGTCACGCTGCCGCACGCGGGCGGCGCGTTGCCGATCCTCTTCGGACGCCTGGACGCGGGCTGGACCGCCCGCCCCGAAACGCGCCGGCTCGCGCAAAAGCCCAGCAGCTATCTGCGGCGCTTCAGCTATGACACGGTGTCTCATTCGGGCCCCGTGCTGAACTTCCTGATGGAGAACGTCGGGGTCGACCGGCTCGTGCTCGGCAGCGACTACTGTTTCGACATGGGTTACGAGCAACCGGTCCGCTTTCTCGACCGCCTCGACCTGACGGCGGAACAGCGTTCGATGATCCTCGGCGGCAACGCGGGCAAGCTGCTGAGGATCTAGCGCGAACGTTCCGACCGGCGTTGCGTGGGCGTCGGACGACGCCTGCACGCTCGGCGCAGCCCGTTGACGGACATGGCATCATCCGGCGAACCGTGACGACTGGCGTGCGACGCCACGCGTCACGACAGCCGGCCTGCAACGCACACCGCGTTTCGAACACGGGAGTCACGCACGATGAAGATAGTCATTGCAGGCGGTTCGATCGCAGGCCTCGCGGCCGCGCTGACGCTCGATTGCATCGGGCACGACGTCACGGTCTGCGAGCGTTCGCGCACGCCGCTGCGCGGCCAGGGCGGCGGCGTGGCAGTGCTGCGACGCATGATGTCGTTTCTCGAACAGCATGGACGCCATTGCCGCCAGATGATCAGCGTGCCGACGCATCGGCGGCGCTGGATCGATCGCGACGGCATCGTCACGCGCGACGAACCCGAAATGCTGCCGTTCTCGTCGTGGGACGCCGTCTATCGCTCCCTGTGCGAGACGCTGCCGCGCGGGCGCATCCACTACGGCCGCACGGTCACCGGTTTCGACCAGGACGCGGACGGTGTCGACGTACACGTGGACGACGAACGCATCCGCGCGGATGTGCTGATTGCCGCCGACGGTTCCGGTTCGAACCTGCGCGCGCGCATCTTCCCCGGTTATACGCCATCGTTTGCCGGTTACCTCGCGTGGCGCGGCATCGTCGACGAAGCCGATTTCGACGCCGCCGCGATCGAGTCGCTGATCGAGAACATGACGCTGCACAAGGCGCCGGGCGAGCTGTTCATGGCGTTTCTGATTCCCGCGCTCGACGGCTCGCTCGCGCCGGGCGCGCGCCGCTTCAACTGGCTGTGGTATCGCAACGAAGCCGATCCCGACGCGCTGCGCCGCCACCTGACCGATCGGAACGGCAACGTCCATCACGCGTCCGTGCATCCGGGGCAGCTTGCCGACGACACCGTCGCGACGCTGCGGCAACTCGCCGTCGAACGGCTGCCTGCCTCCCTGTCGCAACTGGTGCTCGCGACGCGCGCGCCATTCAACCAGGCGATTTTCGACGCATTGAGCCCCGGCTTCGTCGACGGCCGCGTCGCGCTGATCGGCGACGCGGCCTGTACCGTGCGCCCCCATACGGCGTCCGGCACGTCGAAGGCGGCGAGCGATGCCGTGTCGCTCGCCGAAGCGCTGCCGGCTGACGCGACCGACGTCATCGCGCGCCTCGCGCAATGGTCGACGCGGCGGCGCGAGGAAGTGACGTCGCTGCTCGACAAGGGTCCGCAACTTGCCGCGACGTTCGGTCTCGGCACGCCGCGCTGACGCATGAACGCAAGCGCCGGAACGGTTCGTGCGCCCGTTCAGAACGTTTCAGCGCAGCTTCAGGAAATGGCGTCGGCGCCCGCGTAGACTGCCTCCACCAACGAGCGCGCCGGCCACGGCCCGCGCGCGGCCCCCATCCCTGGAGTAACGACATGATCTCCGCCGCGAATCGCTGCCGCCGAGCAGGCCCGTCATGGCCGAATCGATCGGCGATGCCGCACCGCCAGCCGGCGGTGCCGACCGGAACGACCGTCGCGAGCGCACGCACGCCGGGCCGCACATGTGGGTCCGTCCGACTCGGCAACCGGATCTGCGGTACCGCGTGCAATCGTCACGAGAACGCACGCGGCCGACGCGCCGTCCATTGCCCCGCCTGTCGAATGACGCCGGACGAACCGGTCCGCATGGAGCGCGCATGAAGCACAAACGACTCTGGATCAGCGCGGCAGGCGTCGCGATCATCGGCCTGGCGGCCGCGATCGGCATCATGTACCGGCCGTCGATCGCGCCGATCGATCCGCCGGCCCGCGCGTCCTTCGATCCGCAACTGATCAAGGCCGGCGCACGCGTGGTCGCGCTGGGCGACTGCGTCGTCTGCCACACCGCGAAGGACGGCAAGCCGTTCGCCGGCGGGCTGCCGCTCGCGACGCCGTTCGGCACGATCTACGCGACCAACATCACGCCGGATGCCGACACCGGCATCGGCCGCTGGTCGCAGGCCGCCTTCGCGCGCGCGCTGCGCAGCGGCATCGCCCGCGACGGCCATCCGCTCTACCCGGCCTTTCCGTACATTCACTTCACGCGGATGTCCGACCAGGACATCGCGGCCGCATACGCGTACCTGATGACACGCGAACCGGTTCAAGCGAAGACGCCGGCGAACGACCTGATCTTCCCGCTCAACTTCCGGCCGCTGGTCGCGTTCTGGAACATCCTGTTCCTGCGCGAAGGCGCGTACCAGCCGGACCCGTCGCAATCCGCGCAATGGAATCGCGGCAAGCTGCTCGTCGACGGCCTCGGACACTGCGCGTCGTGCCATTCGCCGCTCAACGCGATCGGCGGCGAGGAAGCAGGCAAGGCGTTCGACGGCGGCATCGTCGACGGCTGGGAAGCCCCGCCGCTCAATACGCTCGGCAACGCGGTCCACCCGTGGACGCAAGCGCAACTGGTCACGTACCTGCGCACCGGCCGCGCGAGCGAGCATGGCGCGGCCGCCGGGCCGATGCTGCCCGTCACGCGCGATCTCGCGACGGTGCCGGTCGAGGATGTCGAGGCCATCGCGGCCTATATCCTGTCGATCCAGAAGCCGGCCGCCGCACGGCCCGCGACGACCGTCGCCGAACGCCATGCGACGACACCTGCCGGCCAGCGCGGCGCGGTGTTGTTCCAGGCGTCGTGCGCGCAGTGCCACGGGCCGGCATCGCCGATGCAGTCGATCGGCGAGCGGCCGACGCTCGCGTTCAGCACGGCGATCGCTGCCGACACGCCGCGCAACGCGATCCAGATGATGTTCAACGGGATCGGCTGGCATGGCGAGGACACGCTGAACTACATGCCGTCCTACCTCGACCAGTACGACGACGCGCAGATCGCGGACCTCGCCGCATACATCCGCGAGACGTACTCCGATCGCCCCGCGTGGAGCGGCATCGATACCCTCGCCGCGAAGCTCAGAAAGGAGGACCGCACGCAATGATCACCCTCACCGTGAATGGCGTGCGGCACACGCTCGACATCGATCCGTCCACGCCGCTGCTTTACGCGCTGCGCAACGACCTGCACCTGCACGGCGCGAAGTTCGGCTGCGGCCTCGGGCAATGCGGCGCGTGCACCGTGATCGTCGACGACAAGCCGATGTTCTCGTGCCTGATCCCGGTCGCCGCGATCGGCGAGCGCCGCGTCAGGACCATCGAAAGCCTCGGCACCGCCGAGCATCCGGGCAAGCTTCAGCAGGCGTTCATCGATCATCAGGCGGCGCAGTGCGGTTATTGCATCGCGGGCATGATCATGCGCGCGCAGGCGCTGCTCGAACGCAACCCGAAGCCGACCGAACGCGAGCTGCGCACGCACATGGAACCGAACCTGTGCCGTTGCGGCACCCACATGCGGATCCTGGCGGCCGTGCGCCAGGTCGCCGGGCTGCCGGAGCCGGAACCGTCTGCCGCGCCCGTCATGATCAATAAGGAAATCTGATGAACGCACCCGACGACATCGACGAAGGCCGCCGGCACTTCATGGTTTCCGGTGCGCTCTTCGTCGCGTTCACCCTCGCGCCGGCCGCGCGCGCGCTCGCCGAGGTCGTGATCGCGGACGAAGGCGCCGCCGTCCACGTCGCCAAGGCCACCGAAACGCTGGCCGGCAGCCTGAAGACCAACCCGCTGCTGGACGCGTGGATCAAGATCGCGCCCGACGGCAAGGTCACCGTGTTTACCGGCAAGGTCGAGCTCGGCACCGGCGTGCGCACCGCATTGCTGCAGGTGGCCGCCGAGGAGCTGAACATGAAGCCCTCGCTGATCACGTTCCTGACCGCCGACACCGGCGCGTCGCCCGACGAAGGCCTGACGGCCGGTAGCCACACGATGGCGGACAGCGGCTCCGCGTTGCTGAACGCCGCCGCGCAGGTGCGCGGGCTGCTGGTCGACGGCGCCGCGAAGCAGTTCGGCGTCGATCCGCGCGCGCTGACCGTCGCCGATGCCGTCATCAAGGCGCCGGACGGCCGCACGATGCGCTACGCCGACGCGGTGCGTACCGTCGACCTGCACCGCAACGCCACGCCGACGTCGCCGCTGAAACCGCCGGCCACGTTCGCCGTGATCGGCACGTCGCTGCCGCGTGTGGACATTCCGAACAAGGTCACGGGCGGCGTCAGCTACGTGCAGGACATGGACTTGCCCGGCATGCTGCATGCACGTGTCGTGATGCCGCCGGTGTACGACGCGACACTGCTGTCGTTCGACGAAGCCGCGATCCTGAAGATGCCCGGTGTCGTGCGGATCGTGCGCAACGGCAGCATGCTCGCGGTCGTCGCGCAGGGCGAATGGCAGGCGGTCGTCGCGCAGCGCGCGCTGTCCGCCGGCTGCCGCTGGTCGCCCGGCCGGGCGCTGCCCGATCCCGCGACGGTCCACGCGGACCTGAAGCGGATCGCGACACAGCGCATCGAGATCGCCAACACGCATGCGCAAGCCGCGCCGGCGACGAAGACGCTCTCCGCCACGTTTTTGAAGAACTACCTGCTGCACGGCTCGATCGGGCCGTCCTGTTCGGTCGCGCATCTCGAGAACGGCACGCTGACCGTGTGGACGCACTCGCAGGGCGTGTATCCGCTGCGCGACGCGCTCGCCGAGATGCTGTCGATGCCGAAGGCGAACGTGCGCTGCATCCACACCGAGGGCTCCGGCTGCTACGGACACAACGGTGCGGACGACGCGGCCGCGCATGCGGCGCTGATCGCGGCCGCGATGCCCGGCAAGCCGATTCGCGTCCAGTGGATGCGCGAGCAGGAACATACGTGGGACCACTTCACGCCGGCGATGGTCACCGAGCTCAGCGCGTCGCTCGACGCGAGCGGCCGCATCGTCGACTGGAACTACGCGCTGTGGAGCAGCTCGCACAACGAGCGCATCGTCAATGCGGGCCGGCTGCTGCCCGCGCGGATGCTCGAGCCGCCGTTCGTCTCCGCGCCGTCGACGCCGATGCTGCAGCCCGAGGGCGGCGGCGATCGCAACGCGATCCCGCTGTACGCGCTGCCGAACATGCACATCGTCAACAACTTCTCGCCGACGATGCCGCTGCAGACGTCGGCGATGCGCTCGCTCGGCGCGCACACGAACGTCTGGGCGATCGAAAGCTTCATGGACGAGCTGGCGCACGCCGCCGGCGTCGATCCGGTCGAATTCAGGCTGCGCCACATGCAGGATCACCGCGCGAGTCAGGTGATCCAGCTCGCCGCCACCAAATTCGGCTGGCCGCGGCCGCCGCGTGCACGCAATCGCGGCGTCGGCTTTGCGTTCGGCAAATACAAGAACCTGATGGCCTACGTCGCGATCGCGGTCGAGGTCTCGGTCGTTCCGGAAACCGGCCAGGTGACGCTCGAACGTGCGGAAGCGGCCGTCGACGCCGGCCAGATCGTATCGCCCGACGGCATTCGCAACCAGATCGAGGGTGGCATCATCCAGTCCGCGAGCTGGACGCTGTACGAGGCATTGAAATACGATACGCAACGCGTGCGCAGCTTCGACTGGAGCAGCTATCCGATTCTCCGCTTCGGCGCCGCACCGCAAAGCATCAAGGTGCATCTGATCAATCGTCCGGGCGCACCGTTCCTCGGCGCGGCCGAGGCGTCGATGGGGCCGACCGCGGGCGCGCTCGCCAACGCGATCTTCGACGCGACCGGCCAGCGCCTGCGCGAAATGCCGTTTGCCGGTGAAGGGCTCAGGAAACGCATCGACGCGTAGCGGCATCACACGACCACAACAAATCGCGCCGGCACGAACCGGCGCGGGCGACAAACAGGCTGGAGATTTCTGAACGATGGATACCTTGCTTTCGATGCGCGTGTTTACGCGAATCGTCGAGACGGGCAGCTTCACGCGCGCGTCGGACACGACCGGACTCACGACGCCGCGTGTGTCCGCGCTGCTGAGCACGCTCGAACAGCATCTCGGCTGCCGGCTGCTGAACCGGACGACGCGCCGGATTTCGCTGACCGAGGACGGGCAGGCCTATTACGAACGCTGCGTCGGCGTGCTGCGCGAGATCGACGACATGGAAGCGGCCGTCTCGCAGGCGCGCAACGTGCCGCGCGGCCGGCTGAAAGTAAACCTGCCGCCGGCCATGGCCAAGCAGATCATGGTGCCCGCCCTGCCCGAGTTTCTCGCCGCCCATCCCGGCATCTCGATCGAACTCGGCGTGACCGATCGCCAGATCGATCTCGTCGGCGAGGGTGTCGATTGCGTCGTGCGGATCGGCGCGCTCGACGATTCGGGGTTGGTTGCGAAACGGATCGGCAGCCTGACCACCTGCACGTGCGCGGCCCCCGCGTATCTCGAACGATGCGGCGCACCCGAGACGGTGGACGATCTCGCGCAGCACGTCGCGGTCAGCCACATCTCGGCCGATACGGGCCGTCCCCGGTCCTGGGACTACGTCGTCGACGGCGAAACGCGGATCATCCAGATGTGCGGCACGGTCGCGGTCAACGACGCCGACACCTACATCGCGGCCGGCGTCGCGGGCATCGGCCTGATCAAGACCTCGCTCTACCTGGTCGAGCCGTATCTGCAATCGGGGCGCCTGCGCGAGGTACTGACCGATTTCAACACGCCGCCCCGGCCGATCTCGATCCTGTATCCGCCCAATCGGCATACGCCCGTCAAGCTCAAGGTCTTCGTCGACTGGCTCGCCGGGCTGTTCGCGCAGATTCCGACGCTGCAGGGCAAGCGCGGTTGAAGCCCGCCGCGGTTGTAACCGATCGTCCGCGCCGCCGCGCGCACCGCATGAATCAAGTGAATTAAGACGCGGTTTAGGACTATTCAGTCCGGTCGATCCAGACTGCTCTCATCGGGCTTCGCGATCCGCGACATCCGCGCCGGAGGCCCGTTTCGAGAGGCGCATCATGAAGATCGCGATCGCCGGCGGTTCCATCGCCGGCCTGGCCTCCGCCGTCACGCTGAATTGCATCGGCCACGATGTCGTCGTCCACGAGTGCCGCGACCGGCCGTTGCCCGACCCCGGCGGCGGTGTCGCCGATGCCGGCGCGCGGTTCGCGACCGATCTCGGCCTCGCCGCCCACGCATGAACCCGCCCACGGTCCGCCCCCTTTGCGTGCCGCGCAATGCTCGATTGCGTCCCGGACGTATTCCCTTGTTATCGATCGATCAATAATCTTGACGGCAATGCGGCTGCTTCCGCTTCGCCGCGACGGCAATCGTAACGCCCGCCCGATGAACGGGCACCCGACATCTCTTTTCAAGGAGTCGACCATGTCAGCAGAATCCACCCCGGTTGCGGCCCACGGGCACGCGGCCAAGCTCACGCAGGGCCTCATCCTGCTGTTCGCGTTCAGTTGCGGCGCGATCGTCGCGAACCTGTATTACGCGCAGCCGATCACCGAACTCATCGCGCCGAGCCTGCACATGTCCGGCGAAACCGCGAGCCTCATCGTGTCGCTGACGCAGATCGGCTACGCGCTCGGCCTGTTCTTCATCGTGCCGCTCGGCGACCTGCTCGAGAACCGCAAGCTGATGATCGTCACGGCCGTCGTGTCGATCGCGAGCCTCGCGGCGGCCGCGGTCGTCCAGACGCCCGGGCTGTTCCTCGCGATTTCGCTGCTGGTCGGCTTCAGCTCGGTTGCCGTCCAGATCCTGGTGCCGCTCGCCGCGCACCTCGCGCCGGATCATTCGCGCGGCCGGGTGGTCGGCACGATCATGAGCGGGCTGCTGCTCGGCATCCTGCTCGCGCGTCCGCTGTCGAGCGTGGTGGCCGACGCGTTCGGCTGGCGCTTCGTGTTCGCGGCCGCCGCCGTGCTGATGACGCTCGTGACGGCCGTGCTCGCGCTGACGATCCCGTCGCGCCAGCCCGATCATCGCGCGACCTACTTCGAACTGATCGGCTCGTTGCTGCATCTGGTCCGCACGATGCCGGTGCTGCGCCATCGCGCGTTCTACCAGGGCCTGATGTTCGCGTCGTTCAGCCTGTTCTGGACCGCCGTGCCCGTCGAGCTGACGCGTCACTACGGGCTGTCGCAATCGGCCATCGGCCTGTTCGCGCTCGTCGGTGCGATCGGTGCGACGTCGGCGCCGGTCGCGGGCCGCCTCGCGGATGCCGGCCATACCGTGCGGGCAACGCTGATCGCGCTGGTCGCCGGCACGCTGTCGTACGCGGTTGCGCTGATCCACGGCGCCGGCCTGTATGGCCTCGTCGTCACGGGCATCGTGCTCGATTTCGCAGTGCAGATGAACATGGTGCTCGGCCAGCGCGAGATCTATGCGCTGCATGCGGCGAGCCGCAACCGCCTGAACGCGCTGTACATGACGAGCATCTTCGTCGGCGGCGCGGTCGGCTCCGCGCTCGCGAGCCCGCTGTACGAGCACGGCGGCTGGCCGCTCGTCGCCGCCGTCGCCGGCGCGTTCCCGATCATTGCGCTTGCTCACTACCTCGTGATCGGGCGTCCGCACGCCGAACGCCACGCACAAGCCTGAACCAGCGCCGGCACCGGTTCACCGCGAATCCCGCCCGGGCCGTTCGCGCGCCGGAACGCTGCCGGCACGACACCGGCATCCCAACCGAACTTTCCGCAGGGCCCGTCGGACGATACGCGCCGCCGCCCTGTTCCACGCAAAAGGAATCCATCATGTCTTCCCTGCTCAGCCACTACGATCTGCACGGCCTGCCGCTTCCCAATCGTGTCGTGATGGGGCCGATGACGCGCTCGCGCGCGCCGTCGCGCGGCCAGCCGACCGGACTCATGGCCGAATACTACGCACAGCGCGCGTCCGCCGGCCTGATCGTCACCGAGGCGACCAACGTCAGCCCGGCCTCCGCGTCGTTCGAACTGACGCCGGGGCTCGTCACCGACGAGCAGGCGGCCGGCTGGAAGCAGATCACGGACGCGGTCCATGCGAACGGCGGTCGCATCTTCGCGCAGCTGTGGCACGGCGGCCGGGTCAGTTCGCTGGCGCTGCTCGGCGGCGACGCGCCGCTGTCGCCGTCCGGCGTCAGCGACGATCTCGAGCAGTTGCAGGTGTGGGCGCAATTGCAGAACGGCTATTACACGAAGATTCACGCGACGCCGTCGCGCGCGATGACGACGGACGAAGTCGCCGCAACGGTCGGCGAATTCCGCCAGGCGGCCGTCCGCGCGATGGCAGCCGGCTTCGACGGCGTCGAGATCCACGCAGCCAACGGCTACCTGCCGCACCAGTTCCTGTCGTCGACGCTGAACCGCCGCGACGATCGTTACGGCGGCTCGGTCGCGAACCGCGCGCGCTTCCTCGAGGAAATCGTCGACGCGGTCGGCGGCGTGATGCCGCTCGACCGGGTGGGCGTGCGCATCTCGCCGTACGCGAAGTACAACAACGTGCGCGACGCCAATCCGGATGCGACGTATGCGTACGTCGGCCGCATGCTCGACGAAGCCGGCGTCGCCTACGTGCACGCGGCAGACACCAACGGCTGGAGCGGCGAGCCCGATCTGCCGCGCATCGTCGAGAACACGCGCAAGCACTTCGGCGGCACGCTGATCGTCAACGGCGGCATCGCGCCGGATGCCGCGAATTCGCTGATCGATGCGGGCGACGCCGATCTCGTCGCGTTCGCGCGCGCGTACATCGCCAACCCGGATCTCGTCGAACGCCTCGCGGCGAATGCGCCGCTCGCGACGCCGAAGACGGTCGGCTGGTATGGCGGCGACCGCGCGGGATACGTCGACTACGCGCGTCACGACGTGGCGGGCCGGACCGCCTGAGCCCGCACCGGCGGCCGCCCGGCGCGACAATCGCCGGGCCGCCCCGACGGCCGACGAAACCGGCCGGATCGTCCGGAACAATCCCTTCAGGCGTCTTTCCAGCGCGCGCCCAGCACGCGTCCGCAGAAATTCGGCCGGTGAAAATCCGGATCGGCCCGCTCGAGCACATCCGCGCTCCACGTGCCGAACGTCGTCGCCGGCCGGTGCGCGACCCCGCGTGCGATCGCGTCGAGAAACGCGTCACCGAACCCGTCGCCGCGCGGATACGCGGCGAGCAACGCCCGCCGCTCGTCGGCCGAATACGCGTCGAAGTCGGTTGCCATCAGGTCGGTCGCTACGGCGGACGCCAGCGCACGCGCGAGCGGCGACATGCGCGCGGCCACGCCGGGCGTCGTATGCAGTGCGATCGCGCGCCACACGTCGTCGCGCATGCGCTGCGACGTCTGATGGCGCAGCAGGAATGCCTGCGCGGCATCGGCGCTGTCGAGCTCGTAGCGCTCGGTCGAGCGGCCATACGCGGTGCTCAGTCCCATGTTCGCGTACATCGCGGCCACGTACAGCGCATCCGCATCGAGTGTCTCGCCTGCCCGGCGCGCAGCCAGCGACGCGAGGACGAACACCCGGCAAGCGTGATCGGTGATCACCTGCGGTAGCGACGCGCATGCCGCTTCGGCGGCGTCGATCGCCATCGGCGTCCGGGGAATGCGGACGCCGGCGACTTCGTCATCGGCCCGTGCGCAGGTGTGCGCAGAACTCATCTCGTCTCCTTCTGCCCCGCGCCGGGGGCGAATAATCATCCATTCATCGCGCGACACGTGCCAGGGTAGCCGGCCTGCCCGTTGACCGACGCCATCCTAAAACGCGAGACCGGGTTGACCGAATGCTTCGCACTGCTCGACAGCCTCCATCGCTGCCACATGAAGGCGCTGCGCGAAACGACGCCCGCGACCGCGCGCGAAACCGGCGTCCGGGCCGTCGCCGGCCGCCGCGCGCGGCTGCGCCGACGCGGCCGGACGACGTTGGCCGATTCCGCCGGCGCCGCCGAATTCGGCCACCGGCGACCATGCGGGGCTGACCGGCAGCGGCGGCGGCGCGAGCGGCGCGAACTCGTCGTCTGCATGCACGACCTTGCCGTCGACGACCGTCAGCACCGACGACAGCGACTTGATCCGCGGTTCGTCGATCGTGAAGTAGTCGTCCGTCAGCACCGCGAAATCCGCATACTGGCCGGGCACCAACGCACCCTTGCGATCGTCCTCGTTCGAGAACCATGCACTGCCGACCGTGTAGCGGCGCAGCGCTTCCATCCGGCTGAGCCGGTTGCGTTCGGGATAGAGCGCCGTGCCGCCGACGGTGCGCCCGGACACCATCCAGTACAGCGACACGAACGGGTTGTAGCTCGCGATGCGCGTCGCATCGGTGCCCGCGCCGACCGGCAGCCCGGCCGCCAGCATCGCGCGGATCGGCGGCGTGCGCGTGGCCGCTTCCGCGCCGTAGCGCGCAATGAAGTACTCGCCCTGGAACGCCATCCGGTGCTGGACCGTCACGCCGCCGCCGAGCGCGGCGATGCGCGCGATGTTCGCATCCGAAATCGTCTCGCAGTGATCGAAGAACCAGCGCAGCCCGTCGAACGGCATGTCGCGGTTCACGGCTTCGAGCACGTTCAGGAAGCGGCCGATCGATTCGTCGTAGGTCGCGTGCAGCCGGAACGGCCAGCGATGCCGCACCAGCAGCCGCACCACCGAGGCCAGTTCGGCCTCGAGCACGTCGGGCAGATCGGGGCGCGGTTCGAGAAAATTCCCGAAGTCGGCCGCGGAGTACACCAGCAGTTCGCCCGCGCCGTTCATCCGCAGGAACGCGTCGCCGTCGCCGGGCTTCGCCAGCGTCACCCAGCGCGCGTAGTCGTCGAGTTCGCGTCCGGGATGCTGCACGAACAGGCTGTATGCGATGCGCACCGTGAGTTCGCCGCGTTTCGCGAGCGCCAGGATCGCGCCGTAGTCGTCCGGAAAGGCCTGGAAATCGCCGCCGGCGTCGATCGCGCTCGTCACGCCGAGGCGGTTCAGTTCGCGCATGAAGTGTCGCATCGAATTCATCTGGTCGTCGTGACCGAGCTTCGGGCCCTTCTCGAGCGCGGTGTGCAGGACGGCCATGTCCGGTCGCGCGATTAGCATGCCGGTCGGCCTGCCGAGACGATCGCGCTGGATTTCGCCGCCGGGCGGATCGGACGTGTCGCGGCCATAGCCGATCGCGCGCAGCGCGGCCGCGTTCAGAAGCGCGCTGTCGCCCAGGTGCATGATGAAGACCGGCGTGTCGGGCGCGATCGCGTTGAGTTCGGCCACCGTCGGCCCGCGCTTTTCCGCGAACTGGAATTCGGTCCAGCCGCCGACGACGCGCACCCACTGCGGCGCGGGCGTGCGCAGCACCTGGCGGCGCAGCATGGCGAGCGCATCGGCCAGCGTCGGCACGCCGTCCCAGCGCAGTTCCAGGTTGAAATTGAGGCCGCCGCGAATCACGTGCAGGTGCGAATCGTTCAGCCCCGGGATCACGGTGCGGCCGTTCAGGTCGATGCGAAGCGTGTCGGCGCGCGCGTGGCGCATTACGTCGGGCCCGCTGCCGGCCGCGAGGATCCGGCCGTCCTTCACCGCGAGCGCGGTCACGAACGACTGCCGGTCGTCCTGCGTCGCGATCTTGCCGTTGTATACGATGAGGTCCGCCGATTCCGCGGGTTCCGTCGCCTTAAGCACCGTCCTGCCTCCTGCTTGCGCCCAAAGCCGGCATACGGCCGCACGCGGCAGGCACCCGGACTGACGATACACGGACCATCCACTCCCCCTTGAACATTGAACGATCGGACCGGCAGGCTGCGGCGCGATGGCGCGGCGGCGTCTTGCGCGGGCCCGGCGCGCCGTTACGCCACCTGCTGCATCGCATCCGCCGCCTCGTGCCGCATGCGCGTACGGGCCGTCGACGGCGTCGTCTCCGGGCGAACGAAGTTCTGCACGCGCGCCAACCGGCGAACATCGAACGCGCGCGATTGCGGATCGAAATGCCCTGTCAGATTGGCCACCAGCGACGAAGCCTGCGCGGTACGCCCACGCTCGATCAGGTGATCGGCGAGATCGAGCATGCCGCGCAGCGCCCACATGGCTGCCCCTTGCCCGTTCGCGGTATGGATCCCCATCAGCAGATGACGGTGCCCGTCGGCTTCGCAGGCGATCGCGAGGTCCGCATCGGCGGTGCGGGCCTGTTCGAGCATCGCGAGCCCTCGGGCGCGCAACAGTTCGGGCACGAACAGATGCTCGCCGTGCGCGCGGCAGCGCGCGAGCGTCGCGTCGAGCTTCGTGCATGCCTCGGCCGCGCGGCCGGTGCGCGTCAGTCCTTCCGCGTACGCGACGGTCAGCGGTGCGAGCGCGCGCCGGAATCCGCTCGTTTCGATGCGCCGCAGCGCAGGCTCGAGCCGCGCGAGACCGGCACCGGGGTGCCCGGTCTGCATGTCGAACTGCCCGGCCAGACATTCCGCGTGACTGAGCCAGATGTCGAATCCGTTCGCCTCGGCGGTCGATCGCAGCGTGCCGAGATAGTCGGAAATCACGTCGTGATCGCCATAGTGCAATGCAATCGGCACGGCCGCGGCGCCGAGCACGACGCACAACGTCAGCCCCGCCCCGGCGCGGCGCGCGCATTCGACCGCCTGCGCCGCCAGTCGCATCGCATATTCCGGATCGCCCTGCATCCACACGAGCCGCGTCAGCATCGTCCGGCCGAGCGTCGCGACGTCGATCCCCAGCGCTGCCTCCGCGCACGACGGTTCGCCGGCCTCGGCCAGCTCGTCCGTCGCCGCCTCCAGCCGCTCGCGCGCCTGCGCGTGCTCGCCGAAGTAATGCAGCGAGGTCGCGACCATCGCGTTCGCCAGCAGCCGCTGCGACCGGTCGCCCCGCCGCTCGGCGGCGCGCTCGAAGCGCGTCGCGTAGCGCAACGATTCGTGGATGTCGGAGCGCGTCAGCATCGTGTTCCACAGCCCGACCAGCGCACGCGCGTCGAATGCCTCGTCGCCGATCCGGCCCGCGAGCGGGAGCGTCCGGTCCCACATCGCGGCGGCCGTATGCGTATCGCCATCGGTATGCAGCAGCGCCGCCGCATAGGCCGCGCGCAAGCGCATCTCGCGCGCCGCGTCGACGGACGCGGCCTCCCCGGCCTCGATCGCGTCGAGCGCTCGCCGCGCCGGTATCGAACATTCGCGCATCCGCGCCGGCGCCAGCAACGCGAGCGCCAACGCGTCCGCCTCCAGCTCCAGCGCCTGCGGCTCGGCCGCCACAGGCTCGCGCGGTGCCGGCGCACCGGCGGCCGGACGCAGGCTCGCGAGGTCCGCGGGTTGTGCCTGCGTCTGCATCCGTGCTTCCGCCTGCTCGCGCTCGTAGCGCGCATGACGCTCGGCGATGGCGTCGAATTCGCCCTCGTTGTGCAGCTTTTCGAGCGCATACGCGCGCGTCGATTCCGTCAACCGGTAGCGCGCTTGCGTGCCGTCGAACTCGACGGTCACCAGCGACTTCGCGACCAGTTCGCCGAGCACCGCGATCATCTCGGCGGCCGACATGCCGGGCTCCATCGCAACCTCGCGGGCGGCATCGAACGTAAACGGGCCGATGAAGCACGCCATCCGGCGAAACAGCGACCGCGTGGCCGCATCCAGCAGCACATAGCTCCAGTCGAACGTCGCCCGCAACGTCTGGTGGCGCGGCAGCGCCGAGCGCAGCCCGCCCGTCAGCAGGTTCAGCCTGTCGTCGAGACGGGACGCGACGATCTCGAGCCCGAGCGTCGCGACGCGCGCGGCAGCCAGCTCGATGGCAAGCGGCAGCCCGTCGAGACGCCGGCAGATGTCGCCGATCAGCCGGATGCCGTCCGGATCGACCGCACAGTCGGGCGTGGCGGCACGGATCCGCGCCAGGAACAGCTCGACGGCCGAATAGCGCTCGATCTCGTCGACGGATGCACCGCCGTCCGGCACCGCCAGCGGACTCACGCGAAACACGGCTTCGACCGAGATATGAAGCGGTTCGCGACTCGTCACGAGCACACGCAGCGATGCGGCGCGCGACGTCAGCGTATCGACGAGGTCGGCAACCAGATCGACGATGTGTTCCGCGTTGTCGAGCACGAGCAGGCCTGGCGACGCGGCGAGCGCATCGCCGATCGGGTCGATGCCCGGCAAGTCGTCCGTCTCGAGTCCCAGTTCCGCGGCAATCGCGAGCAGCACGTCGTCGCGCGTCGCGGCACTCGCCAGCGCCACGAACAGGACGCGCTCGCCGGACCGGCTGCGCAGTTCGTGCGCGACCCGCTCGGCCAGGCTCGTCTTGCCGATGCCGCCCGCACCGACCAGCGTGACGACCGGCGCACGTTCGATCATGGCGACGATCTGCTCGATCTCGGCCTGACGTCCGACCAGCGGAACCGGACGGGCAGCCACGACGGCGTCGTGCGGCAACGCGGTCGCGCGCGGCGGCGCCTCGTGTGCGACGGCGGGATTCGCGATCAGCAGGTAACCGCGGCCCGGCACCGTCTTGATCAGGTCGCGGTTCGCGCCCAGCGCCTTGCGCAACGTCGCGACATGGACCTGCAGGCGGTTCTCCTCGACGATCAGGCCGGGCCAGACGGCATCCATGATGTCGTCCTTCGACACGACGGAACCGTTGGCGCGATGCAGTACTTCCAGTATGTCAAGCGCGCGTGCGCCGATACGCAACGACGCGCCGTGGCAGCGAATGTCTCGCTGCTCGAAATCCACCGACAACGTCCCGATCTGGATCATGGCCGCCTCCAGGTTCCCCACGATGACCGCCATGTGAACACGGCAGTTCACCGGGGCGGGAGTGCGCACCCGGCCAGCCCTACGGGCCGGGTGCGATATCTCAAAAAGTGGGCCGAGTGTAAACGCCGTATAAATAAAAATCTTGAAGGAAAATGCACTGGCGACCTCCGCATGGGCACGCCCCCGAACCCGCGTCGCGCAAATACAAATGGGGCAACATCGACCGGAATAGCGCCTTCGCGCGCGTGCAGGGCCGGCGCGGCACGGATCGGTTCGCGGCAAGCATTTCGTCAGCCAGCGGACATTTATTCAAGTTATCTTGGGGGCTGCCGGACGCACCGTATAAACTGCGCGTAAAAATGCCCTCGCGCCGTACCCAACCGAAGGATTGTTCCGCCATGCAAGTCCCCCTCGTCGCGCCACCCGCGGCGCCGCCGAAAGACACGCTCGGATGTCTGTCGAGCCTGCTGTCCAAGGATATTGAAAGGTCGGTCGGCGGCCTGAAGCTCCATCGCAAATGCATGCGCGACGAGCAATTCGAGCGCATCGAGATGGCGGCCAGCGATCGCGGTTTCCTGATCGGCGTGTCGCTCAATGGCGGGCACCGGCGCACGATCTACGGCGGGGCCGGCAAATCCGAGCGGCAGTTTCAGCACAACTCGATCTACATTCGCGACTTTTCCCGGAATTTCCGCGCCGACCTGTACGGCAAGTTCGACTTCGTGCTCGTCGAGCTGTCGCACAGCTACCTCGACCGCCTCGGCCGCGAGCACGACGGCACGGAAATCGGCGGGCTGACCTGCGCGCCCGACGTGCAGGACGCGGTGCTGGGCCATCTCGCGCACGCCGTCGCCGACAGCCTCGACGCGCCCGGCGCGCTGAATACGCTGTTCGTCGAGCAGATGGGCCTCGCGATCGGCACGCATCTGGCATGCCGCTACGGCAATACGCGCGCGCGCGACCTGCAGCGCAAGGGCGTACTCTCGCCGGCCAAAGCCGCGCTCGCCAAGGAGCTGCTGATGGAAAAGGCGGATCTCGGCGTGTCGATCGAGGAGGTCGCGAGCGAATGCGACCTGTCGCGCGGCTATTTCATCCGTGCGTTCTCGCGAACGACGGGACGCACGCCGCATCAATGGCTGCTCGAACAGCGCGTGATCCGCGCCCGGCAACTCATCGAGACGACCGACATGACGCTCGCGGAAATCGCGGTCGCCTGCGGCTTCTCGGACCAGAGCCACCTGAACCGCGTGTTCGCGCGGATCGTCGGCCATCCGCCCGGCGCATGGCGGCGCGAACTGTCGCGCTGATTCCGTCACGCGCGGTCACTGCTGCCGCGCGCCTTCGCGTCACCGAACCGGTGTCGTGTCGTAATTGACCGGCACCCAGTCATACTGCTCCCCATCCCTGCGCAAATGCCCGAGCCCGGGAAACGCGATGTGCGCGGCACCGACCAGATAACGCTTGTCCGCGACGCGCTTCAGCGTATCGCGCCGGGTGCGGCGCGCCGTGTCGGCATCGCTGTCGTACTGGACGGTCGCGTCCGGATCCTGCAACTGGATCGCCGCGACGTGCACGATGTCGCCCCACGCGAGCAGCCCGGCGTTGCCGCTCTCGATCAGATAGGCCGTATGGCCCGGCGTATGACCGGGCATCGGCACCGCGCGAATGCCGGGGGCGAGCGTCGCTTCGCCGCGAAACGTCTTGAAGCGCCCGGCCGCGACGTACGGCGCGACCGACGCGGCCGCCGCATCGAAAAACGACGCGAGGAACGCCGGCGCCTGTGCCTTGTTGTCCGGATCGAGCCAATAATTCGCCTCGACCTCGTTCACGCGGACGACCGCATTCGGAAAGGTCATCCTGCCGTTCGACACGATGCCGCCGACGTGATCCTTGTGCAGGTGCGTGAGCAACACTTCGTCGATCTGCTCGGGCGCATAGCCTGCCGCACGCAAGTTGGCGAGCAGCTTGCCGCAGCAGTCGCCGTACAGCACGCCGGCGCCGGTATCGACGAGAATCCGCTTCGTTCCCGTATCGACCAGGAACGCATTGATCGACCCCTGTACCGGCGGTTCGAGAAACGCGCGATCGAGATCGCGCCGGATTTCGGCCTTCGACACATCGCGGAAGACCGTATCGATCGGAAACGGATGCGTGCCGTCAGACAGCGCGACGATCTGCAGATCGCCGAGCTTCTGCCGATAGAAGCCGGGGGCCTGGCCTCCGCCGCCCGGCTCTGCGGCGAGCGCGACCGATGCGAGGATGCCGAAGCACCACGCGACGAGCAGCATGCCGCCCGCGCGCGTGCGCCAATTCAGGTTCTTCATGTCCGTTTCCCGGTTGCATATCGACGTTGCGACATTGCGCGCCGGCTTGCCGGCCCGGCCGGCGACGTGCGCACGACACCGAGCTTACCGGCCCGGTTCGCAATAATCCTGAGCGGGACATGAATCGTTCTGAAAGCCGTGCCTCGGCGGCACCGGCCAAGATTCAGGCGATCTGGTCGAGCGCGCGCTGCGCGTCAATCAATGCATCGCGAAACACGACAGCCGGCTGCGCGCCACTGACGACCGACAGGCCGATGCGCGTCGACGGCACCGAAGCGACGCCTTCACGCACCGCCTCCGCTTCGAGCGCGACCACCGCGTCGAGCCCTTCGCCGGACGCGAGGAACGCACGCACCGCGTCGCCCGGCAAACCGGCGCCCGTCGCAATCTCGACCAGCACGTCCGCGTCGCCGATATCGCGGCCGTCGCGGAAATACGCGGCGAACAGCGCATCGACGAGCGCGACGGCGCTGCCGCGTTGCTGGGCGAACCAGACGAGCCGGTGTGCAAGCCGCGTGTTCGGCGTGCGCGCGATCCGCGCATGATCGAACACGAGGCCCGCCGCGCGGCCGGCTTCGGCCACATGCGCGTCGAGTGCCTGCGAGCGCGCCCAGCTGCCGAACTTCGCGCTCCGGTACGCCTTGCGGTCGATGCCGCCGGCCGGCATCGTCGGGTTCAGTTCGAACGGCACGAACCGGACGCTCACGTTGCCGGCCAGGCCTGCTTCGTCGATCGCTGCCGTGAGCCTGTGCTCCGCGATCCAGCACCACGGGCAGATGAGATCGTAGGTCACCGTTACTTCGAGGGGTTTCATCGCACGCTCCTTCCTGTACATTGCCAGTCCTGAAGATAGCGCTTGCGGGCCGGCGATAGAATGCGAACGGCACGCAACGCATCGTTGCGATACGCACAAAGGCACGAAGTCACGAAGTTACAAGGGCGACGACATGGACAAGTTCTCCGCGCTGCGCGCGTTCGTGGAAGTAGCGGAAGCCGGCGGCTTCTCGAGCGCGGGACGACGTCTCGATCTCGCGGCCTCGTCGGTGGTGCGCGCGGTGGATGCGCTCGAGGCGTCGCTCGGCACCGTGCTGCTGAACCGCACGACGCGACAGGTCACGCTGTCCGATGCCGGCTCCGTGTACTACGCACGCGCGAAGCGGCTGCTCGAGGAACTCGCGGAAGCCGACGCACTGGTCGCCGATCGCGGCGACGAGCCGTCCGGGCCGCTGCGCGTGTCGGTGCCGGTCGCGTACGGCATGCGCCGCATCGCGCCGCACGTCGCGGCCTTCCTCGCGCGCTATCCGAAGCTCGATCTCGACCTGCAGCTCACCGACGAACGCGTCGATCTCGTCACCGGCCGGATCGACGTCGCGATCCGGCTCGGCGAAGCGGCCCCGTCCGCGGAAGTCGTCGCGCGACAGCTCGGCACGTTCCAGCGCTATGTCGTCGCGAGCCACGACTACCTCGATGCACACGGCACGCCATCGGCGCCGGGAGAGCTGGTCGATCACGGCTGCCTGCGCTTTCATTTCGGCGGCGACCAGCAGGCGTGGACGTTTGCGGATGCGCACGGCACGACGAAAGTGCTCGTCACCGGGCGCCTGAAATCGAACCACAGCGAAGTGTTGCGCGATGCCGTGCTCGACGGCGCCGGCATCGCACTGCTGCCCGACTGGCTGGTCGATGCCGACGTCCAGTCGGGCCGCTTGCGCAGGCTCTTCGAACAGTACGACGTCATGCCCGATGCGGCGCGCTCGGTCGTCACCGCGCTGTACCTGCCGAATCAGCGCGGCTCGAAGCGCGTCACGGCGTTCATCGATTTCGTCGAGACGCTCGCCGGCGCGCAGCACTGAGCCGCGCGGCACGTCGCGTCACCAGCCGAACTTCGCCTCCACGCCGACATAGTCGGCATTGCGCGCGCCCAGCGCGCGAATCGAATCGGCGAGCTGGAAGTGCACCGCCTCGACCGCCAGCGCCGTGTTCGCATTGACGAGCCAGTCCACGCGGGCCTGCGCGTACATGCCCGTCCACGCGCCGCCCTTGCCGGCCGTGCCGGGCACGGCCTGCATCCCTTGCCCGTAGATCGCGTCGGCCGTCGTCTCGCGCCACTGGAAACCGACCGCGGTCAGCACTGTCACGTTGCCGGCCGGCTTGAACGTCAGCGACGGCTTCACGTGAATCAGGTTGGTGTAGCCCGTATAGCCGGCGAGCGTGAAGTAAGAGCCGTTCGGGAACAGCGGGTTGAAGGTGCCCATGCGTCCGTCGCCGGGATGCTTGTCGCCCGACGCGCCGTCGACCTGGATGCCGATGCGCGGCGTGCCCGGCGTCTTCGCGAACGTGTAGCCGCCCAGCGCGCCGAACGCCCACGCACCGATCGTGTCCTGCCCGATGTGCCCGGTCTGCAGCATCGCCTCGGCGTCCCAGTCGAACCCGGAAGACTTGCCGGCGTAGCGCATGTCGAACACGTCGCGCCGCTCGGTGCCGGCCCCGCCCAGATAGCGCGCGTTGTCGCGCGTATAGCGCGACCAGTAGCCCGACAGGTCACCGGGTCCCACATCGTTGCGCTCGACGCGCACGCCGTCGAATCTGAGGTGCCGGTTCGACACGTCGTCGAATACCGCGTCGTTGCGATACTGCACAGGACGCGTCACATAGCCGATCAGCCGCCACTTGCCGATTTCGTAATCGGCCCACAGCGCATCGAACGCCTGGCGCACGTTCGGGCCGTCGCGCACCGACACGAACCGCTGCAAGTCGAACGCCATCTCCTGCCGGCCGATGCGGGTCTTGAACGTGCCGCCGCCCAACTGGTCGACATACGCGACGAACGCCTGCTCGATGTCGAGCTGATCCTTGTCGACCGGGCCGACCGTATCCTTGCCGAACGGCCGCGCATCGACGAACTGGACGAACGCCTGGAAATGTCCGGCATAGCGCAGATCCGCGTGCACCGTCGCGCGCTGGATCACGTAGTTGTCGTCGTGGGCGGCGCCGAGCCCGAACAGCGGCGCGTTGTTCAGCTCGAAGCGCTCGCGCAGGTTCGCGCCGAGCGACAGGTAGGTCGACGGGTCGGCGCCGAGCGGGATGTACTTCAGCCCGTCGAGCGGCTTGCGCGGCACGCATGGATTCGCGAGCACCGACCAGTCTTCCTGCCAGCGGTTGAACAGCACCGCAGGACGCGTCGCGGTGCACGTCGCGGCGGCGGTCGATGCCGGCGCCGCGGTTTCCTCGGCGCCAGCGGCCGTCCCGGCGTGCGTCGCGACGCCGCCCACCAGCATGGCGGCCGGCAACGCGCCACGCCACGCCCGCTTCATCGACCGCCTCATCGACCGCCGGTCCATCACTTCGACCGCGCGTGAATCTCGGCGACATAGCCGCCCGGGAACTGCACGAGCGCCGCATCGCGCCCGTCCGACGTGAAGGTCGGTACCAGAACGGTCACGCCGGCGGCCTTGGCCTTCTCCAGCGTGGCGGCAAGGTCCGCCACTTCGTAGCCGGTCATCTCGCGCCCGAACGGATAAGGCAGATGGCCGTCGGTGGCGAGCACGGTCATCTTGCCGAAGCCCGACTCGATGCGGATACGGCGGTACGTGTCGTTCGGCCGGCCGATCTCGATGCCCGGCGCCTTGCGCACGTCGGACACGACCTTGCCGCGCGAGAACGCGACGAAGTCGTGCACCAGCTTGCTCGCGCTTTCCGGCGACACGTACACGCGATTTTCCGGCACGGTCTGCAGCGGATCGTAGTGCGGCGCCTGGGTGTGCCAGTACAGCTGCATGTTCACGCCGCCCGGCCAGCGAATGATCGCGTCGCGGCCGATCGGATCGGGGAACGTGTCGACGACCACGTCCGCGCCATGCGCGCGCGCCGACTTCATCGCGACGTCCATGTCGGTGACGAGGTAGCCGGTGCGCTCCTCGCAGAACGGGTATGGGATCGGCGTCTTGAAGCCGAACACCGAGATCGTGCCGGACGGCGTGAACACGAGCTGCGACATCGTCTGGCTCGGCGTCGGCGTGACCTGGAATACGCCCTGCTGCGACTTCTTGCCGCCGAACGTGGCGACGAAGCTGTCGGTGAAGCGGTCGAAGTCTTCCGGCGCGACGCACACGTGCGTCGTGTCGTATTGCGGGCCGACCGAGACGGCCGGCACCTTCGCGGACGAGGTCTCGAGCAGACGCGTCTCGTCCGCATGGGCCGGCGCGGTCGCCAGCAATGCGCCGAGCACGGCCGTCGACGCGGCCGTCATCCGCAATACCTGTCGCAACTTCAGTGCAATCATCGAAATTCTCCTTGAAAGTGGTAAGCGCTGCCGTGCGTCGCGCGCGGATTCAGCGTGATGCCGGCCCGTCGTCGGGCCGGCCGGATCGGTAGGCGAGGAAGCACAAGGTCGCGAGCGGCAGCGCCAGCGCCCAGAAGGCGGCGAATACGTACGCCGCGGCCCCCGCGCCCGCACCGAGCGCGAACGCCGCGACCGGCGGCAGCGTGCGCCGCAGTCGCGCGCGCGCGGCGTCGCGTTCGGCCGGCGCGGCAAGCGGCACGAGCCAGTCGAACGCATCGATCACCGCCTGCGTGACGTTGCCCGTCATCACCGTGTTGGCGACGACCGAGCGTGCCGTCAGCCGGCCGTGCGCATTCTGGACACCCATTGCCGCGGCGCCGAGCAGACCGCACAGGATCGTGCGCGGCGCATCGGCGTCGGCGATCGGCGACGCCATCACGCCGGCCAGCATGAACCCGGCCAGCAGCACGGCCTGAAGCGCATAGAGCGAACGCGCGCGCGGGCCGTGGCCCAGCGAACGCATCCGGTGATCGAGCACGCGCGCGCCGACGATACCGGCGATGAAGGCCGGAAACGCGAGCCATTTGATCGCGAGCCCTTGCCCGACGCCGGCCAGCCCCGAGCCGATCAGGATGAAGTTGCCGGTGACGTGCGCGGTAAACAGGCCGAACAGCGCGACGAAGCCGAGCGTGTCGACGTAGCCGGCGATCGACGCAAGAAAGACGTCCTCGCCACGCACGTGATCGGGTGCCGCGGCCGCGGTTACCGGCTGCGTCGGCATGCCCCGGCCTCCTGGATGGCGACGGTTGCGCCGGCGCACGCGATGCCTGCGTCCGGCGAGATCAGATCACGCATGTTCCGCTCCGGTTGTGCCGAACGGCCCGGCGGTGCCGACTGGCGTCCGGTCCAAACGGCTGTTCGGAAGCAAGACTAGTTAAGGCGCGTCTTAATGTCATGGCGATGGGCCTGAATTTTCCTGAATTGGCTGCCCGGACGCCCGGACGGACGGCGCGGTCGACGCGACGCGAGGCACATGCGCAACGGTTCGCGCATCGCGTCGGCAGGCACGCCCCGAGCGGCCCTCGCGGTCCGATCGTGTTATTTTTCGATCGATAGCTTAAGAGCGCACGCGATCAGGAGCCGATGCATGACCGAAAGAAAACGCAGCACGCCCGCCCGCGAGCGCGGGACGG
Source organism: Burkholderia diffusa (assembly GCF_902499115.1). Lineage (GTDB taxonomy): Bacteria > Pseudomonadota > Gammaproteobacteria > Burkholderiales > Burkholderiaceae > Burkholderia > Burkholderia diffusa. Next base: position 11,895 of record NZ_CABVPN010000022.1, on the reverse strand, counting down.
ATGCCGACGGCAACGCCGTCACGCCGGGCCGGCGCCTCGCGCCGGAAGCGCGCGAACGGCAAATCGTCGAGAAGGCGATCGAGCACTTCGCGACGCACGGCTTTTCCGGCAGCACGCGCGAGCTGGCGCGGCAGATCGGCGTCACCCAGCCGCTGCTGTACCGGTACTTTCCGAGCAAGGAAGCGCTGATCGATCGCGTGTACGACGAGGTCTACACGTGGAACCCGGACTGGGAAAAAATGATCGCGGATCGCACGGTCCCGCTGCAGGAGCGGCTGGTCGCGTTCTACCGCGCGTACGCGCAAACCATCCTGCGGCGCGAATGGATCCGCACCTTCATCTTCGCGGGGCTCAGCCGCGAGGGCTTCAACACGCGCTATCTGTCGCGGCTGCGCGAACGCGTGTTCCTGCCGGTGCTGCGCGAACTGCGCCACGAATACGACATCGCCACGCCGGCGACGGAGGCCCAGCGCAACGCGGAAATCGAGCTCGTCTGGAGCCTGCACGCGAGCATCTTCTATTTCGGCGTTCGCAAGTGGGTGTACGGGTTGCCGGTGCCCGACGATCTCGACACCGAAATCGAACGCCTGGTCGACGCGTTTCTCCACGGCACACCCGCTACGCTCAAGCAGCTCGCGTCCGGCGCGGCCGCTCGGCGACGCCGCCGCGTGTAGCGCGGCCCCGCGCGCCGCCCGACGAATTCAGAACAATTCATCCGGTGTGCCGGTCGCTTCGCCTATCCTCGAAAGGCATTTGCGCCCGCGTCCGGGCGCCCGCGGACCGAACCGCACTGGGACCGTCACATGACCACCGACACGTCTTCGATCACGCATCGCACCGTCACCGCGAACGATCGGCGCCAGCACTACATCGACGCCGGCAGCGGGCCGGCCGCCGGCCACGACAAGCGCAAGATGGCGCGCGAAGAACAGCCGGAGCGCGTGAACGCGTTGCCGGTCGATTTCCTGAAGCATTGGGAACGGACGAGTCGGCGCGCGCGACGAATCATCGCGGGAGCGGAATGATGAGCGACGTTGCGGGCCCTTCGGCGATCGTCATCGGCGGATCGGTGGGCGGGCTGTTCACGGCGACCGCGCTGCGCGCGGCCGGATGGCGCGTCAAGGTATTCGAACAGTCGCCCAACGACCTCGACAGCCGCGGCGGCGGCATCGTGCTGCAGCCGCCGATCGAGCGCGCGTTCGCATTCGGCGGCGTGCCGGTGCCGCGCGATGCGGGCGTCGATTCGGTCGACCGGATCTATCTCGACGAGCACGACCGGATCGTGCAGCGCCTTTACATGCCGCAAACGCAGACCGCGTGGAACGTGATCTACACCGCGCTGAAGCGCGCGCTGCCCGCCGGCGTCGTGCACGCTGGCGTATCGTTCGAGCGGTTCGAACAGGATGGCGCGCGCGTGATCGCGCATTTCGCGGACGGGCGCGTCGAGCATGCCGACCTGCTGGTCGGCGCGGACGGCGGCCGCTCGGCCGTGCGCGCCCAGCTGCTGCCCGACGCGCGGCCCGCGTATGCGGGCTACGTCGCATGGCGCGGGCTCGTCGACGAGCACACGCTTCCCGACTCGGTGCTGCAGGTGCTGCGCGATCGGTTCACGTTCCAGCAAGGCAACGCGCATCTGTTCCTGACCTACCTCGTGCCCGGACGCGACGGTGCGATCGAGCCGGGCAAGCGGCGCGTGAACTGGGTCTGGTACCGGCGGCTCGAGCAGGATCGCGTGCCGTCGCTGTTTCTCGCGCAGGACGGCACGCAGCGCGACGGCTCGCTGCCGCCCGGCGCAATGCGCGACGACAACCGGCTCGAACTCGTGGACACCGGCCGCCGGTTGCTCGCGCCAACGCTCGCCGCGCTCGTCGAGGCGACCCAGGCGCCGTTCGCGCAGGCGATCCTCGATCTCGCGGTCGAGCGCATGGCGTTCGGCCGCGCGGTGCTGCTCGGCGACGCGGCCTGCCTTGTGCGACCGCATACGGCCGCCGGTGTCGCGAAGGCGGCGGAGAACGCGGTTGGTCTCGCCGAAGCGCTGCGCGCCGGCGTGCGCACAAGCGCGTTCGACGCCGCCCTGTCGCGCTGGGCGGCCGCCCAGCTCGCGAACAACGCTTCGCTGTCCGAACTCGGCATCTCGCTCGGCACGCGGATCATGGGACGGGCGTGACCGGCGGCAGGCCGGTGTCGAGATGCCGCGTGCCATGTTCGGCCGCGCGAGCTTCGAGCAGACGCAGCCGACTCGTGCGGATCGCCGGCCAGGCGCGGACCCGGCAGGTTCGCGCACCCGCTTACTGCTCCCGGGGCGCGCCGCGCGAAACGCCGCCAGCGAACCGGTTTCGCCACTGCCCGCCGGCGAACGCAGCGACGATCAGCGACAGGTAGCCGGCGACGAGAAGATGCCGCCAGCTGTCGAGCGCGGCGCGATGGGCCACCAGCGTCGCGTCGGGGGCCGCGACGGCGAGACTGCCCGGCACCACCGCCCGCGTCATCTGCAAGAATCCGGCCGCCGACAGCACGGGCAATAGTACGAGCACCCCCAGCAGCACAAACCTCGCGCGACGGAAAAACGCACGCCGGCGCAAATGAAACCACAACCCGAGGCTGCCATGCACCCACCCCGGCGCGAGCAGCGCGATCTGCAGGCCCTGCGTGCCGCTCGTCAGCAGCGCCACGACGACCCGTGCGTAGTTCGGTTCGAAGCCGTAGAACGACGTCGCGACGCGTGTGCCGACGACGTGGCGGATCAACAGCAGCGGCAGGCCGAGTCCCGCCCAAAGACGCAGCCATTCGGCCGGCGGCAGCGCCCAGTGCCGGCGGCCGTAGACGGTGCGGAGCGCCAGCGCGAAATGCAGGCCGGCCGCGCCGTACAGCAGGATCGTTCCGGGCGGGCTTTGCCAGACACCGATCGCCAGTTGCAGGCCGCGCTCGGCAATGTCGACCGACCAGATGCCGAGCGCATGATTGACCATGTGAACGGAAATATAGATCCACAACATGATGCCGGAGCCGAGTTGCAGCCTCCGCGCCATCTTGTGCAGCCCATCATGCGCGGACGCCGGCTTCCCGGCATCGGCATCGTGCGCGTGCTGCGCGGGATACGGTGCGCGGTCGTGCGACGGCGGGCGCATGTCGACGTGTTCCCGGAAGGATGGTGACGCCGAGGCCTCGTCTGCGTTCGCGGGAACCTCGCGAGCGCGCCGCGCTCCGCGCAGGATGTCACGGGTTTGCGTGGGCTTGTCGTTCATCGAAACCTCCCCGTCGAAACGTGCGCTGAGTGATGCTGCCTGATCGGCATACCACCGAGCGGTCCCGTTTATTCCGGCGACGCACGACATCCGGCGCATGAAGCGCATCGCGCGGCCTCGGGAATAGGCGCCGGGCTCGCCCGGTATACCGGGTGTGAGCACGACGGATGCCGATCGCGATGCATAGGCCCCCGCCACAACGACGCCAGCGAAATCAAGGAGGCCCATCATGTCCAACGTCCTGTCCCACTGGATCCTGATCGGCTGCGACGCATACGACGAGTACGTGTTCGTGCCGTGGCTCAATAAAGCCGTGTATCAGCGCACAGTGACCTTGCAACGCGTTTGCCTCCTATGACGGCGAACCCTCCGGCAGTTTCAACCGACCGGGACCTGACTGCGCCACACCGCCGCCGGACTCATCCCGCCTGATTGCTGCCGCAGCGAACACCGGGAAGCAGTCGCATACTTGATGCATGGCCGTAGTTGGACACGCCTCTTGCTCATGGTCACGGCAGAACCCGGCGCAGCCGACTACCGAGCCCTGGCCGGCCGGCGCTTGGCCGGACACCATCCCGTCGACGCGGCCGCCTCCTCCGGCAAACATCACAATTCATTTAACTTTCCGTGAGGACTTCGACACCGGCCGCTGACTACGATGGGCGCATGTTTTCAGGACCTGCTTCCAGGAGCCCATCATGCCCACCCGCAGACATCTGCTGCTGTTCGCCGGCGCCACCGGCCTCGCCACGCTCGCGGCGCTGTCGTCGGCCGGCCGCCGCACACTGGTCAGCCGCGCGTTCGCCGCGTCGACGGCTGCGCCGAAGATGGCCGCGCCATACGAGGTCACCCTCAGCGACGCCGAATGGCATCGCCGGCTCACGCCCGCCCAGTACGCGATCCTGCGCGACGCCGGCACCGAGCGGCCGTACACCAGCCCGCTGAACGACGAGCACCGCCCCGGCACGTTCGCGTGCGCGGGCTGCGGCCTCGCGCTGTTCTCGTCGGCCACCAAGTTCGACAGCCACACGGGCTGGCCGAGCTTCTGGAAGCCGCTCGACCACGCGGTCGCGACCGACGCCGACACGTCGTTCGGGATGGTCCGCACCGAGGTGCACTGCCGCCGCTGCGGCGGCCATCTCGGCCACGTGTTCGACGACGGCCCGCCGCCCACCCACCTGCGCTACTGCATGAACGGGCTCGCGCTCGCCTTCCACCCGGCCGCCGCCTGATCCGGCCCCATCCCCGACCGACTGGAGAACGCATCATGCTGCTCATCGTCCTTGCCTATCTCGGCGGCGTGCTCACGATCCTTAGCCCGTGCATCCTGCCCGTGCTGCCGTTCGTGTTCGCGCGCGCCGACCAGCCGTTCGTGCGCACCGGCCTGCCGCTGCTGGCCGGCATGGCGCTCACGTTCGCCGTCGTCGCGACGCTCGCCGCCGTCGGCGGGGGCTGGGTCGCGCAGGCCAACCAGGCCGGCCGCTGGGCTGCCATCGTGCTGCTCGCGATATTCGGCCTGACGCTGCTGATGCCGCGCCTCGCCGAACACCTGACGCGCCCGCTCGTCGCCGCAGGCAACCGCCTCACCGGCCTCGCGCAGCGCGACGGCCGCCCGGCCGGCCCGCTGTCGTCGCTGCTGCTCGGCGTCGCCACCGGCCTGCTGTGGGCGCCGTGCGCCGGCCCGATCCTCGGGCTCGTGCTGACCGGCGCGGCGCTGCGCGGCGCGAGCGTCGGCACGACGCTGCTGCTCGTTGCGTATGCGGCCGGCGCGGCGACGTCGCTCGGCGTCGCGCTCGTGATCGGCGGCAAGGTGTTCGCCGCGATGAAGCGCTCGCTCGGCGCGGGCGAATGGATCAAGCGCGGGATCGGCGCCGCGCTGCTGGCCGGCGTCGGCGCGATTGCGCTCGGCCTCGATACGGGTGCGCTCGCGCAGTTGTCGACCGTCACGACGGGCGGCCTCGAGACGAAGCTCGTCGACCGGCTCGGCGGGCGCTCGAACGGCGCGCCGGCGGCGATGGCCGCGACGGGTTCGCTGGCAGACGGCTCGGCAGACCGCACCTCGAACGGTTCAGGCGGCGCGATGATGGCCGCGACGGCCGATGCCGTGCAGTCCGGCGGCGCGATGATGCGCGCGGCGGAGATCACGCCCGCGCCGCAAGCGCCGGCCGCGCTGCCCGTCGAAGGCACGCTGCCGTCGCTCGACGGCGCCGTGCAGTGGCTGAATTCGCCGCCGCAGACCGCGGCCGGCCTGCGCGGCAAGGTCGTGCTCGTCGACTTCTGGACCTACTCGTGCATCAACTGCCTGCGCACGTTGCCGTACACCACGGCCTGGGCACGCAAGTACGCGCCGTACGGTCTCGTCGTGATCGGCGTGCACGCACCGGAGTTCGCGTTCGAGCGCGACATCGGCAACGTGAAAAAGGCCGTGCACGACCTTGGCATCGACTTCCCGGTCGCGATCGACAACCACTACACGATCTGGCGCGCGTTCAGCAACGAATACTGGCCCGCGCACTACTTCGTCGACGCACAGGGACGCGTGCGCCGCCACCACTTCGGCGAAGGCGAATACGCGCAGTCGGAACGCGCGATCCAGTCGCTGCTCGCCGAGGCCGGTCATCCGGAAGCGCTGAACGTGCCGCTCGGGCTCGCCGGCGTTCCCGCGAAAGGCGCGCTCGCGGCGGCCGACAGCGCCGACGTCCGCTCGCCCGAAACCTATGTCGGCTATGCGCGCGCGGACGACTTCACGTCGCCGGGCGGCGTGGTGCGCGACGCGGCACACCGCTACGACGCGCCCGCCCACCCCGACCTGAACGACTGGGGCCTCGCCGGCACCTGGCAGGTCGGCGCCGAGCGCGCGTCGCTCGCCGCGCCGTCCGGCCGGATCGTCTACCGCTTCCATGCGCGCGACCTGCACCTCGTGCTCGGGCCGGGAGCGAACGGCAAGCCGGTGCGCTTTCGCGTGACGCTCGACGGCGCGGCGCCCGGTGCCGCACACGGCACCGACGTCGACGCGCAGGGCTACGGCACGGTCACCGGGCAGCGCCTGTACCAGCTCGTCCGTCAGCCGGGCGCCATCGCCGACCGCACATTCGCGATCGAGTTTCTCGATCCGGGTGTCGATGCGTACGCATTCACGTTCGGTTGAACGCATGCCAGGCCGACACCCGACCGCCGTCTTCCCCAACGCATTCCGAAGGAGCCCACCATGAACCCGACACCCACCCGCGCTTCCACGCCGCGACGGCGCGCAGCGATGCTGCGCCGCATCGGCGCCCTCGCCGTCGCGGCCGCCGCCGTGTTCGGCTACCAGCGCATCGTCAACTCTGCCGAGCCGATGCGCACCGTGCCCGCGCCGACACTCGACGAAACACCCGGCGCATCGCACGACGAGACGGCCGTGCTTGCCGGCGGCTGTTTCTGGGGTGTGCAGGGCGTGTTCGAGCATGTGAAGGGCGTGAAGCAGGTCACGGCCGGTTATGCGGGCGGCGCGTCCGAAACCGCGCACTATGCACTCGTCGGGTCCGGGCTGACGGGGCACGCGGAATCGGTGCGCATCGTCTACGACCCGACGCAGATCACCTACGGCCGGCTGCTGCAGGTGTTCTTCTCGGTCGCGCACGATCCGACCGAACTCAACCGGCAAGGCCCAGACGAAGGGTCGCAATACCGGTCGGCAATCTTCCCGACCACCGCGCAGCAACGCGCGGTCGCGACCGCGTACGTCGCGCAGCTCGGCACCGCGCACGTGTTTCCGGCGCCGGTCGTCACGCGTATCGAGGACTACAAGGGGTTCTACCCGGCCGAGGCCTATCACCAGAACTACCTCGAACTGCATCCCGACGCGCCATACATCGCGTTCAACGACCTGCCGAAGGTCGCCGGGCTGAAACACTACTTCCCGGCGCTGTACCGCGCCGATCCGGTGCTGTGGCGCGATGCCCGCTCGTGACCGGCACGCGGCCGCAGCAGGGCGGCCTCGCATGCCGCGGGTGCCGCCCGCGCCCCGGATTGCGCCGCATCAAACAAACCGCGCCCGCCGTGCCGGTGCAAACCCGCATCGCGTCCGACATGCGGTGCAACTTCGCGTAGACTTCTCCCAAGCCACGCCGCTTGTTGCGGCGTCCGGACCTTCCGTCCAGCCAGGAGGCGTCACGCATGCGCGCAGTGCCTTTGTCTGACAGCAGCACCCTCGAAGAACCGTCCACCGGCGCGGTCGTGCGCGACCTGCGCCGCGTGCCCATCCATCCCGATCACTGGTATCCGCTCGCGTGGTCGCGGGAACTGAAGCGCGGCAAGACGCTCGGCGTGCGCTTCGCCGGCGATCCGATCGTCCTCGTGCGCACCGAATCCGGCGCCGTGTATGCGCTCGAAGATCGTTGCGCGCACCGCCAGGTGCCGCTGCATGCGGGCGTCGTGAGCGGCGAAACGCTGCGCTGCTGCTACCACGGCTGGACCTATGCGTGCGACAGCGGCCGTTGCGTCGACGTGCCCTACCTCGGCCGCGAGCGTTTGCCCAACGGCGTGCGGGCGTACCCGTGCCGCGAGGCGCACGGACTGATCTTCGTGTTCCCCGGCGACGCGACGCTCGCCGACGAACGCTCGTTCCCCGCGCTCGAATCGGCGGACGACCGCGCATTCAAGACGCGCCGCTTCGGCCGCGAGGTCAAGTGCCACTACTCGTTCATGCACGAGAACCTGATGGACATGAACCATCAGTTCCTGCATCGCAAGCAGATGGGGCAGATGCGGGCGCGCGCACTCGGCCGGCGCCGCGGCGACGACTGGGTCGAGGTCGATTACACGTTCGCGCGCATGGAAGGCAAGCAGCCGGTCGGCGAGGCGCTCGTGTTCGGCTCGAGCAAGAAGCCCGGCGACCAGGCCGACAAGAGCGTGATGACGGTTCGCACCGGCTACCCGTACCAGACGCTGCAGATCCGCTCGAGCGAAGGCACGCTCGTGATGGACCTGTGGATCGTCTACGTGCCGCTCGATGCGGAACAGCGTACCAACCGCACGTTCGGACTGCTGTCGATCCACAAGCCCGGCATCCCGTTCGCGCTCGATCTCGCGTGGCCGCTGCTCGTCTGGTTCACCGAGCGGATCTTCCGCGAGGATCGCTGGATCGTCGAGCGCGAGCAGGAAGCGCACGACCGGCAGGGCGCCGACTGGAATCACGAGGTGTTTCCGGTCATCAACGAACTGCGCGACCTGCTGCGCCAGTGCGGCGCGCGCACCGTGATCCCGATCCGGGACGCGCGTGACGGCGCGTGATGCGCGCAGCTTTTCCGTTACAGGCTGAACGCGCCCGGCAGCAACGCGCGGGCCGTCGTGACCTCGACGGCCCCTTTCAGGTTGGCCAGGATCACTTCGATGTCGGGCTTGCCGATCTCGATGATCACCTGACGGCACGCGCCGCACGGCGCGATCGGGCCGTCGGTATCGCCGACGACCGCCAGCCGCGTGAAGTCCCCCGGACGATAGCCGGCCGCGATCGCCGCGAACATCGCCGTGCGTTCCGCGCAATTGCACAGTCCGTACGACGCGTTCTCGACGTTGCAGCCGTGAAAAACCGTTCCGTCGCGCGCCTGTAGCGCAGCGCCGACCTTGAAGCGCGAATACGGCGCATACGCGCGTTCGCGCGCCACCTTGGCCTGTTCGATCAGTTCGTCTCGTTCCATCTCGATGGTGCCTCCAGTCGTGTGCGGGGATGCATCGACACGACGCATCCCGGCCGGCACGATACTCCCCCGTCATGTAAGGCGAGCACCGACACCGGCACGTTCCGCCGCGCCGGCATCGGCGCACGGTCAGCCGATCTGCTCGTAAATGGTCGGGTGCGCCTCGCCCGTCTCGCCCAGCACGTAGCTTTGCCGCACCTCGTCCACCGCACGCGCGGCCGCCGCGTCGTCGCGGGCATGCACATAGCCGAGCGGCTGGCCGGCTTCGACACGCTGCCCGATCTCCGCGAGTGCCGTCAGGCCGACACGGTAGTCGATCGCATCCTCCGCGCGCGTGCGGCCGCCGCCGAGCGCGACGACCGCGAGCCCGAGCGCGCGGCAATCGACCCGCTTCACCACTCCGCTCGCGGGCGACGGAACCGGCACGATCACATCCGCCCGCGCAAGATGATGCGCGGGCGCTTCGATCAGGTCCACGGGGCCGCCGAGCGTCGCCACCATTCGCGCGAAGCGTTCCGCCGCCGCGCCCGAGTCGAGCGCCTGCTGCAACATCGTGCGCGCCTGCGCGACGTCGGGCGCCAGCCCGCCGGTGACGAGCAACTGCGCCGACAGCGCCATCGTGACGTCATGCAGGCGCGCCGGTCGCGACTTGCCCGTCAGGTAGTCGATCGCACACGCGACTTCGAGTGCATTGCCCGCGCACGGCGCGAGCGACTGGTTCATGTCGGTCAGGATCGCGGTCGTCTTCATGCCGGCGCCGTTTCCGACGTCGACGATGCTACGTGCCAGCTCGGCCGACTTCTCGGCGGTCGGCATGAACGCGCCGGAGCCGACCTTGACGTCCATCACGAGCCCGTCGAGCCCCGCCGCGAGCTTCTTCGACAGGATCGACGCGGTGATCATCGCGACGGACTCGACGGTCGCCGTCACATCGCGAATCGCATAGATGCGCTTGTCCGCCGGCGCGAGCCGCGCGGTCTGCCCGATGATCGCGACGCCGACGTCACGCACCGTACGACGAAACGTGTCCGTGTCCGGTGTCACGTCGTAGCCGGGGATCGCACTGAGCTTGTCGAGCGTGCCGCCGGTATGGCCGAGCCCGCGCCCCGAGATCATCGGCACATAGCCACCGCATGCGGCCACCATCGGCCCGAGCATCAGCGACACGACATCGCCGACGCCCCCCGTCGAATGCTTGTCGATCACCGGTCCGCCGAGATCGAGCGCACGCCAGTCGAGCACGTCGCCCGAGTCGCGCTGCGCGATCGTCAGCGCGACGCGCTCATCGGTGCTCAGGTCGTTGAAGTACACAGCCATCGCGAACGCCGCCACCTGGCCCTCGGTCACGCTGCCGTCGGTCACGCCGCGCACGAACGCGGCAATCTCGTCGCGATCGAGCGGCTGCCGGTCGCGCTTGCGGCGAATGAACTCCTGCGGCAGAAACATCGTTGCGTCTCCTTGCTCGCTCAGTGCAGCGAAAAGAACAGGCCGGCAATCGCCGCACTCATCAGGTTCGACAACGTCGCGGCCGTCAGCGCACGCAAGCCATGCCGCGCGACTTCCGAGCGGCGCTCCGGCGCGACCGCGCTGAAGCCGCCCGCGAGAATGGCGATCGACGAGAAGTTCGCGAAGCCGCACAGCGCGAACGACACGATCGCGAGCGTCTTCGGGTCGAGCACCTGCAGGCCGGCCGCCGCGACGTGCGCGCCACCCTTCAGATACGGCGACAGGTCGCCGTACGCGACGAACTCGTTGAAGATCAGCTTCTCGCCGATGAAGTTGCCGGCTAGCGCCGCGTCGTGCCACGGCACGCCGATGATCCAAGCCAGCGGCGCGAACAGGTGGCCGATGATGCCCAGCAGCGTCACCTGCGGAAAGCCCGCGAACGCGGCCACGCCGCCGACGATGAGGTTCATCAGCGCGATGAGCCCCACGAACGCGATCAGCATCGCGCCGACATTGATCGCGATCCGCAGGCCCACCGATGCGCCTGACGCCGCCGCCTCGATCACGTTGGCGGCCCGCTTGTCGTCGAAATCGAGCCCGTCGACCACGACACGGCTCGGCTCCACGGTCGGGAACAGCAGCTTGCCGAACAGCAGCCCGCCCGGCACCGCCATGAACGATGCAGCGAGCAGGTACTCCATCTTCACGCCGAGACCGGCGTAGCCGACCAGCACCGAGCCCGCGACCGACGCCATGCCGCTCGCCATCACCGTGAAGATCTCGGCGCCCGTCATGTGCCGCACGAACGGCTTCACGAGTGCGGGCATTTCGCTCTGCCCGAGAAAGATCGTCGCGACGGCCGAGCACGCCTCGATGCGGCTCACGCCGAGCACTTTCGCGAGCCCCGCGCCGAGGATCGCGACGATCCACTTCATCACGCCCACGTAATACAGCACCGCGATCAGCGCGGTGACGAAGATGATCATCGGCAGCACGCGCAGGCCGAACACGAACCCACCGTCGCCGAACAGCTGGAACATCCGGGCGTCGACCAGCCCGCCGAACACGAACGCAATGCCGTGATTGCCCATGTCGAGCACGCGATTGACGCCGTTCGCGGCCGCCGCGAGCGCCGCGCGGCCCGACGGCACGAACAGCACCAGCGCGCCGATCGCGAACTGCGTGAGCAGCGCGGCGATCAGGGTCCGGCCGCTCACGGCGCGCCGGTTGTTCGACAGCAGATAGGCCACCAGCAGCAGGAACAGCATGCCCAGGAGACTGCGCAGAATATCCACCTCGTACTCCTTTCTCTCGATGTTTATTTGAATGATCGGCAGGCGGCCCGGCACGCCCGTGTAACGCCGTCGGTGGATATTACTCGCCGTCATGCATGACGACAACGCAATCAAAATGGCATGCTCCGTGCGGGTTCGCTTGCGTCGTCGATTTGCTCAGTTCTTCTATGTACCTGGAAATCGGATGGACGTGACGATGCCCGATTCGTCCCATATATTGAGAGAATC